>NZ_CM165584.1:4800000-6335883 GCF_056782835.1 Pseudomonas sp. 20-5
GTCGGCCTTGATCTGCCCCTGGATCTGGCTGGGCCGCGCGCTGGGGTCGTTGACCCGGTTGAGCAGCGCCCAGTCGGCGTTCTGCTGGAAGTCCACGGTGGTGTTGCGGCCGACGTTGAAGGTTTCCCAGTTGAGCACCGCCTTGTCGGCGGTCTGCTCGATGCTCACCGTGGTCTTGCCGGCGGCCTGGGTCTGCACCGGTCCCTTGGCGTTCTGCCAGGCCTGCTCGAACGGCAGCGAGGCGTCGACCTTGAGGCCGCCCTCGCCGAGCCCGTCCGGAACATCCTGCGGGAGGTTCAGCGCCGCCTGGCGTCCGGCGGCCTGGGCGGCCTGCTGGGCGGCAATGGCGGCGACGGTGTTGTTCAGGTTGGCCATCGAACGCTGCAACTGCTGGTTGACCCGCTGCTGCTGCGCCAGCGGCGGCGGCGCCCCCGGCAACTGCGCTCCCGGTCGCGGCGCCCCGGCAGCGCCGCCCTGAGCCGCGCCCTTGGCGGCGAACCAGGCGGCGCTGAACGGCTGCCCGGCGGCCTGGGCGCCCCCTGCGACCAGCAGCAGGGCGATGGCCTGGGCCAGCGGCTTCAGGCGCGGCGCGTAAAGCGCGCGGGAGGAACGGGCGGACGACGGCGAACGGGACGGCATGGCGAAGGGGTCCTTGAGCATGAAGTCGGTCGGGCGCCCGCAACGACGCCCGTTACTGGTAGACGGCCTGGCGGAGGGTGGGCCGAAGACTTGTCATGGAAAGTTCATGGAGCGGAGCGAGGAGCCTGGGCGAACGGAAACACGACGGCAGCCGGATTTCAGCCACCGTCATGCCAGGTCACTCATGGACGCCCTTTGCCGTTGCAGACGGAGGGATTGTTGATCGCGAGATTTTCGCTGGTACCAGTGATGAAGGCGCTCATGATGGCGCTCTTCCAGGAAGCGACCAGGGGTACGAAACGGTGGTCAGCTACCGCTCTATTTGTAGTGGTGCCGCCATAATGCTGGGTAAGGAAGGCACGCAGGTCGGCGGCAACAGTGGCATCCTTGTAGCACTGGCCAAAGACAAAGTTGGTATAGCCGACGATGGAGTAGCCTGCGTTCGGGTTGACGAAGACCGGTATCCACTTGCTCGGATCGGCGCGATCTGCAGCGACACCCGGCGGAGCCACGCTACGAACAGCGATCACGCGATTGGCTTGAGTAGGGAGCAAGCCATTCACTCGCGCGATCTTTGAATTGTCGCTCAGGTCCACACCATCAGGCCCCTCATAGCCGATCGAGCCTGACACATTGTCGACGGCATTCCTGACACTTTCATAAGGCTGTACTGCCACCCAGTTGCTCGGCAGCGCACCGCCGGCCGGCAGACGGGCGTTCGTGAAGATCGAGTTGGTGGCGAAGCGAGTCGGGCAGACCGAGTTCAGGTGGCGGGTCAGCAACTCGGTGGCTCCACTGCCGCCCCGCTGGTAGACGATACGAATCGGCGTACGGTCGGCGGGGTTCCCCAATAGTTGCCCCCAAGTGACCTTGGCGCCGGAAAAGGCATCGCAGAGCTGGGCACTGGTCAGGTTCAGGTCGGTAATATCGGGCTTCTTGTAAGGAATGGTTACTGCGGTACCCGCCAATGGAATCTGGATCAGTGGACCATATGCGCCTCTATAGTTGGTTGAATAGGCGCTCAGTTCGCTGCTACTCAAGATCGAGTCACTACCAATGTAGTGGACGGTGCCGGTAGTAGCGCCAAGCAGCATGGGGTTATTCATCAGGAAAGCGGTCTTGCCAATGCCGCTGCCGCTTGCGGCATAGCTGAAGTTGATTGGCAGGATGCTGTCGGCAGAACCTTTGTACAACTTGGCCGGCATGGAAGCACCACCGCCGGTCACCGTAGCGCCCAGCGTTGTATGACTGGTCAAGAGCGTCAGAGCAACGACGCCAAACATTGGCTTGAGCAGGAAAACCTCCTGGGTTCCCCACAAGAAAAAAGACCGGCAGCCATAGGGCTGCCGGTCCTCGTATCGATTCGCCTAGGCGAAGCGCTTACGGGCGGCCTTTGGTGTTGCAGACGTTGGTGTTGCCGATGGCCAGGTTTTCGCTGGTGCCGGTGTAGAAGGCGCTCACGATGGCGCTCTTCCAGGCCGGAGTCAGCGGAATGAAGCCATGGGCGGCAACTGCGGCGTTGGTGGTAGTGCCACCGTAGTGCTTGTTGATGAAGGCGCGGACGTCGGTGGAAACGCTGGCGTCCTTGTAGCACTGGCCGAAGACGAAGTTGGTGTAACCGACGATGGAGTAGCCGGCGCTCGGATTGGCGAACACCGGAACCCACTTGCTGGGATCGGCACGGTCGGCGGCGTTGGCCGGCGGAGCCACGCTGCCCAGGGCAGTGGAAACGTTAGCCTGGGTCGGCAGGTTGCCGTTCACACGGGAAACCTCGGCGTTGCTGTTGATGTTCACCGCATCCGGGCTGACATAGCCGAGGGAGCCGTTGGTTGCCTTGACGGTCGACACCACGGTGGAAGTGGCGGCGACGCCAACCCAGTTGCTCGGCAACGTACCGCCGGCCGGCAGACGGGCGTTGGTAAAGGTCGAGTTGGTGGCGAAGCGAGTCGGGCAGATCGAGTTCAGGTGGCGGGTGAACAGTTCGGTGGTGCCGCTGCTACCGGTGCGGTAGACGATGCGGATCGGCGTGCTGTCGGTAGTGCCCAGCAGTTGACCCCAGGTGGTCTTGGCGCCGGAGAAGGCGTCGCAGAGTTGGGCGCTGGTCAGGTTGAGCGTGGTGTTGCCGTCCTTGCGATAGGGCACGGTGACCGAGGTGGCTACCGACGGGATCTGGATCAGCGGACCATAGGTGTTGTTGTAGTTGGTGTTGTAGGTGGACAGCTCGGAGCTGCTCAGGACCGAGTCGCTACCGGCATAGTGAACGGTACCGGTGGTGCCGAACAGCGAGGAGTTGTTGGTCAGGAAAGCGTTCTTGCCGGTGCCGCTGCCGGTCACGGCATAGCTGAAGTTGGCCGGCAGGATGCTGTCGGCGGAGCCTTTGTACAGCTCGGCCGGCAGGGAAGCGCCACCGCCGGTGACGGCCATGGCTTGGGCGGATACGAGGGCGGCCACGCTCAGCGAGGCAGCGATCAGAGAGCGCTTGAACATGAAGAATCTCCTTTCATCGTGGTGTTGGTACGTTGAGGAAGTCGTCTTGCATGAGGCGGCGCCGTGCTTGCCGGGCTTTGCATCCCTAGCCGGTCGAAGGGGCCGCTGGGGATAAAACTCGCAAGTTCCGGTGACAGATCGGGGAAAAAATCTCGGGAGCATCGAATTGTTTTCGCAGCCTTTCCTCGGGTGTTCGCAGGCTCTGCGCCGGGCCTTTTCGCGGGACCTGCGAGGTTCCGCGAGCGCCTCCCGGCGGCCGGCCCGCGACGGCCATGGCGCTCCCTCGGGGCAACCTCGCTGAAACATGCACCCGAGCCCTGGCGAGAGGCCACACGGGTTGATGACAGCGAGAGGAAGGCCTGCTTGCACAGGCCCCTCCCGTAGGGCGGATTACGCCAGCGGCGTTATCCGCCGATACCTCTCTTCGGAAGACTGCTGAGACGCCCCATCCCCACGGCGGATAGCCGCGAGCGGTTAATCGCCCAGCACGGGAAGGGCTTGTTCAGGTACGGACTACTGGACCAGTTGGTTCATCTCGATGATCGGCATCAGCACCGCCATCACGATGGTCAGCACCACCCCGCCCATGACCACGATCATCAGCGGCTCGAGCAACGCGGTCATGCCCATGGCGCGGCGCTCGATGTCGCGCGACAGGGTCTGCGCCGCGCGGTCGAGCATCGGCGGCAGCGCACCGGTCTTCTCGCCGCTGGCGATCAGGTGGGTGAGGATCGGCGGGAACACCTGCCGCGTGCGCAGCGCCGAGGCCAGCGAGACACCTTCGCGAACCTGCGCGGTGGCCTCCTCCACCGCCTGCGCGAGGCAGTCGTTGGCCAACGTCTGGCGCGCCGCATCGAGCGCGCGCAGCAGCGGTACGCCAGCGCTGCCGAGGATCGCCAGGGTGGAGGCGAAGCGCGCGGTATTCACCCCGAGCACGAAACGACCGAGCAGAGGCAGGCGCAGCACTCGCCGGTGCCAGCCGAGCCGCGCCTGCGGGTCGCGCAGGTACAAGCGCCAGCCCCAGTAAGCGCTACCGATGGCGCCGGCGCAGAGCCAGCCCCAGGCGCGCACGAAGTCGCTGGCCTGGAGCATCGCCCGGGTCAGCGCCGGCAGGTCCTGGCGCGCCTGGGAGAAGGCGCTGACCACCTGCGGCACCACGTAGCCGAGGAGGAAAATGACGATGCCGATGGAGACCACGCCGACCACCGCCGGGTAGATGAACGCGGTGAGGATCTTGCCGCGCAGGGCGTTGCGTTCCTCGATGTAGTCGGCCAGGCGCTCCATCACCTGGGCCAGGTCGCCGGACTCCTCGCCCGCAGCCACCAGCGCCCGGTAGATTTCCGGGAAGTCCCGCGGCCGTGCGGCAAGGGCGTCGGCCAGGCGCATGCCGCCGCGTACGTCGCTGCGCACGGCGCTCAGGGTCTGGGCGATGTGCTTGCGCTCGGCCTGGTCGAGGGTGGCGCTCAGCGCCGCCTCCAGCGGCAGGCTGGCGGCCAGCAGGCTGGCCAGCTGGCGGGTGGCCCATGCCAGGTCGCCGTCGGACAGGCGCGGGGCGAACAGCGCGCCCGCCCCTTGCCCGGTCCCGCCGCCAGCCTGCTCGCGGACCTCCAGCGGGGTCAGGCCGCGGGCGCGCAGTTGGCCGAGGGCGCCACGCTGGCTGTCCGCCTCCAGGGTGCCGGTCTCGATCCGGCCCTGGGCGTCGGCGGCTTCGTAACGGAAGGTCTGCATCAGGCGTCCCGGGTCACGCGGAGGATTTCCTCCAGGGTGGTGGAGCCGCTGGCGATCCAGCGCTCGCCGTCCTCGCGCATGCTGCGCATGCCGGCCGCGCGGGCGGCTTCGCGGAGATCCTGCTCGGCGCGGCCCTGGTGGACCAGGCGGCGGATCTCGTCGTCGATCACGAACAGTTCGTGGATGCCGGTGCGCCCGCTGTAGCCGGTCTGGTTGCAAGCCGGGCAGCCGACCGCGCGCCAGCCGCCGTCCTCTTCGACCCGGCAATGCGTGCACAGGCGCCGCACCAGGCGCTGGGCGAGTACGCCAAGCATCGACGAGGCGAGCAGGAACGGCTCGACCCCCATGTCCACCAGCCGCGTCACTGCCGACACCGCGTCGTTGGTGTGCAGCGTGGCCAGCACCAGGTGCCCGGTGAGCGAAGCCTGCACGGCGATCTGCGCGGTCTCCAGGTCGCGGATCTCGCCGATCATGATGATGTCCGGGTCCTGCCGGAGGATCGCCCGCAGGGCTACGGCGAAGGTCATGTCGATGCGCGCGTTGACCTGGATCTGGCTGATCCCCGGCAGGTCGTACTCCACCGGGTCCTCGACGGTGAGGATGTTGCTGGTGCTGGCGTCGAGCCGCGCCAGGGCGGCGTAGAGGGTGGTGGTCTTGCCGCTGCCGGTGGGCCCGGTGACCAGCACGATGCCGTGCGGCTGGCGGATCAGGTTGTCCAGCGGCGCCAGCACGCCGGGAGCCATGCCCAGGGTCTCCAGCCTCAGGCGTCCGGCCTGCTTGTCCAGCAGGCGCATCACCACCCGTTCGCCGTGGCCGGTGGGCACGGTGGAGACGCGAATGTCGATCGGCCGCCCGGCTACCCGCAAGGCGATGCGGCCGTCCTGGGGCAGGCGTTTCTCGGCGATATCCAGCTGCGCCATGATCTTGATCCGCGACACCAGCGCCGCGTGCAGCGCCTTGCGCGGCGCGACCACGTCGCGCAGGGCGCCGTCGACGCGGTAGCGCACCACCGAATGGGTCTCGAAGGGCTCGATGTGGATGTCGCTGGCCTCATCGCGCGCGGCCTGGGTCAGCAGCGCGTTGATCATGCGGATCACTGGCGCGCCATCCTGGGTGTCGAGCAGGTCGGTAACCTCGGGGATATCGTCCATCAGGCGGTCGAGGTCGACCTCGCTCTCCGCCGCGCCGACCACCGCCGCGGCGCTGCCGGTATCGGAGTAGGCGCTGGCCAGCAGGGTGTCGAGCTCGTCGTCGCGGACGCTCTCCAGGCTGGCCAGCGCATGCCGCTGGCGCACCTCGCTGATCGCCCAGCCGGGCGTCCGCGGGCTGACCAGCAGGGTCGCGCCATGCTCGCCCGGCCGCAGCAAGGCGCGCTGCGCCTTGGCCCAGGCGTAGGGCAGCAGGCTCATAGCGGCGCCGCCTCGCCCAGCGGTACCGCGCGCAGCGGCCGCGGGCTCGGGCGCAAGTCGTAGGCGGCCTGCGGGATGCCCTGCTGCGCCGGCGGCAGCACCGGAGCCTGCATGTCGCCGACGCTCCAGTCGTGGCGCGGCTGCACGCGCTGCTGGGCGCGGCGGATGAAGTCGTAGCGGTTGAGGGTGATGCTGCGACCGGCGGCGGCGTCGCGGACGATGTAGGGACGCAGGAAGACCATCAGGTTGGTCTTGGTCCGCGAGCGCTTCTGGTAGCGGAACAGCGAGCCGACGCCGGGGAGGCTGGAGAGTCCGGGAACGCCGTCGGTGTTGTCCTGCACGTTGTCCTGCAACAGGCCGCCGAGGACCATGATCTGGCCGTCGTCGAGGAGGATGCTGGTATCGATCGCGCGCTTGTTGGTGACCACCCCGGCGGCGGTGCTGGCGCGCTCGTCGACGCTGCTGACCTCCTGGTAGACGTCGAGCTTGACCGTTCCTCCCTCGGAGATCTGCGGACGGATGTTCAGCTTCAGGCCGACGTCCTCGCGCTGGATGGTCTGGAACGGGTTGTTGCTGGTACCGCCGCCGTCGGTGACGTACTGGCCGCTGACGAAGGGTATGGTCTGGCCGACCATGATGCTCGCCGACTCGTTGTCCAGGGTCAGCAGGTTCGGGGTCGACAGGACGTTGGTGCCGCCGCGGCTCTTCAGCGCCCGGGCGAGCACCTTGAGGTCGAGGATCTTGCCGATCCCGGGGATGTCCACGGTGCCATCCACCAGGCCGATGTTGAGCCCCTTGGGCAACACGTCGATGGTGTTCTTGCCGGCCGTGTTCAGCGCCGACTGGCCGAAGTTGACCCCGCCGAACACGCCGTTGCCGCCGAGGTTGCCGGCCTGCCACTGGATGCCGAACTCGCTGGAGTCGTCTTCGCTGACCTCGACGATCAGGCTTTCGATCACCACCTGGGCGCGGCGCTGGTCGAGCAGGTCGATGACTTCGCGGAGGTTGCGGTACAACGGCTCGGGTGCGGAAATCAGCAGGGTGTTGGTGGTGGCGTCGGCCTGTACGGTGACCCCGCCGGCGGAGAACGCCGAGTTCTCCTCGCCCATCGCACCGGGTCCGGCGCCGCCCTGGCCGCTGCCCATCGCACCATAGGCGCCGCCGCTGCGGTTGCTGCCGCCCAACCCGCTGGAACCGCTGCCCGTGGTATTGCCGCTGCTCCCCAGGCCCTGGCTACCAGTACCGCTGTTGCCGCCACCGAGCATGCCGCCGCCGCTCAGGCGCGCGCGCTGCTGGTCGCCCTCGTTGCCCTCGCCGCCGCTGTCGCCGGTGATCAGCCCGCGCAGTGCCTGGGCCAGGCGGGTCGCCTGGGCGTTGCGCAAGTAGACCACATGGAGGTTGCCGGGATTGCTTTGCACGCTGTCCAGCTTGCCGATCAGGTCGCGCGCCAATTGCGTGCGCTCGGGGCTCGGCGAGCGGATCACGATGCTGTTGGAGCGTGGGTCGGCGAGCACCACGGTCTTCTGGCCCTGCTCGGCGCCGCCGCTGCCCTGGCTGTCGAGCAGTTCGGAGACGGTGCTGGCGATGTCCACCGCGATGCCGTTCTGGATCGGTACCACGTCGGTGTCGCTGGCGCTGGGGATGTCGATGCTGGCGATGATCCCGGCGACCCGGTCGAGGTTTTCCGCGTAGTCGGTGACCACCACGGTGTTGTTCCCCGGATAGGCATTGATCGGGTTGTTCTGCGCGACGATCGGGCGCAGTACCGGGATCAGGTTCACCGCGTTCTCGTAGCGCAGGCGGAAGGTCCGCGTGACCATGCCGTTGGCCGCCGGCCGGTCGGCGCCGTAGACCGGCCCGCCGAGCAGCTTGGCGTCGGCCTCCGGCACCACCTGGCTGACCCCGTCGACGTCGACCACGCTGAAGCCCTGCAAGCGCAGGGCGCTGGTGAGCATGCGGTAGGCGGTGCGCGCCGGCACCTGGCCTTCGGAAACCAGGGTCAGCTTGCCCTTCACCCGCGGGTCGACCAGGAACTGCCGGCCGGTGGCGCGCGACAGCGCGCGCACCACCGCTTCCACCTCGGTATCGACGAAATTCAGGCTGACCGGCTGCTCGCCGAGTTCGGCCGCTGCCGCTGAGACCGGAGCCACGCCACCGGAGCGCGCTACGCCGCGTCCGGCACTCAGCGCGCGGCGGGCCTGCTCGGCCTGGGGCCGCTCGCGGACGTCGGCGCTGCGCAACGGCGCACCGGAGCGGACACTGCTCAGCGGCCGGCCAACTTCCTCGTCGGCCGGGGGCACGCCGGGGACCTTCGGCGTCTCGCTACACGCCGCGACCAGTAGCGCGCCCAGCGCCACGCCCAGTACAGGCCAACGACGCCGGGCATGGTGGAAAGCTGATTGCCTCATGGGGAATCCTTGGGAGCGGAAGTCGACTGCAAATGGATCGAGGCGGACACCAGCCCGCCGGACAGCTCGTTCGAAGAGCCGGAGCGCTCCTCGGAAGGAGCGTCGAGACGCGTCACCTGCGCCTCGCTGACGCTCAGGCGCAACGCTGCCGGGCTGCGCGCCAGCCAGCGCAGCAAGGCCTCGCCGGACACGCTGGCGAAGTCCAGTTGCCATTGGCCCGGTTGCGGGGCGTCCAGTTGGAAACCATCGAGTCCCTGATCGCGCAGGCTGCGACGGATCGCCTCGGCGTCCGCCGTACCGCTCAGGGTCGGACCGCGCAACGCCTCGACCTCACGCAACACGCCGTCCACCGCCGCGGCCTGCGCACGCAGGCGCGGCAGCTCGGCTTGCCAATGCTCGATCCGCGCCAGCGGCGGATCGACGAACACTTGCCAGGTCAGCGCCAGGCATAGCGCCAGGCCACCGCCGGCGAGAATCTTGCGCTCGCGCGGCGCCAGTTGCCGCCAGTAGGCCTGCAACCGCAGCAGCAGGGGACTCCAGCGCTGCGCCGGGGTATTCAGCAGGCCCGCCAGGCGCTTATTCATCTTCATCGGCAGCCGCCTCGGCAGTGCCACTGTCTGCCGCGCCAGCGGCCGGCGCTGGCGGCGCTTCCATGGCGCGCACCTGCCAGCCCTTGTCGGAGGCATCGGCCTGCAACCCGTGCTTGCCCAACTCGCCCTGCCAGGCAGCGGCATCGCCGCCTGGCGGTCCCGGCAGCAGCTCCAGGTCCAGTTCGCCGGCGTGGTAGTCCAGTCGTTGCAGGCGTCCGGCGAGGAACGGCATCGCCTCGCCGGCGCCATGCAGCAGCGCGGCCAGCCCCGGTACGGCATCGCCATCGGCCTTGCCGGCCAGATAGGCGTCGCGTCGCTCGCGAGCCTGGCGCAGCGGATCGAGCACCACCGGCAGTTCCGGGAAGGCCTGCTGCACGCGTTGACTGCTCTGCCGTTGCAAGGACTGGCCCTGCCCGGCCAGTTGCCCGGCGTACAGGTTCAGGCCGGCGACCCACACCAGCAAGGCCAGGGCAGCGCAGAACAGGGGCATCTTCCAGGTGCCGTTGCCGGCGCTCGTCGCCGGCGCTTTCAGCGCCAATCCCCACGGACTGGCGGGCCCGCTCCAGCGCAGCGCTTCGTCCAGCATCTCGGCCCGCTCCAGGGCTGCGGAGCGCCACGCCGGACGCTCGCCCAGCCAGAACAGCCGCAACTCCTGCGGGACCTCAGCGAGGCCCTGCTCCGGCAAGGGATGGACCACAGCGTCGCTCAGCGAGCGGCGCAACAGCAGATGGCCGTCCCACTCGCCGGCCACCCAAGCGTCATCGCGCAACGGCAGGAGGAACGGCGCGGCCTGCACCTCCCGCACGTCGAGCCGCAGCCGCTGTACGGCCTGCTCCAGCGAGGCCAGCGCCGACGCCTCCAGCCACCCCAAGGTCAGGCGCCCGTCGGCGCCGCGCGGGCCGTGGGCCAGGCGTAGCTGCGCCGGATCGCCGAGGACCAGCGCCTCGGCCGCACAGTTCACCGCGGCGGCAAGCTTCGCCGCAGGCAGCGCCGGCAGTTCGAGACTGACCAGGCGGCAATCGCGCGGATGCAGGAACAGCGCCACCGGCAACCCCTGGCGCCGCCGCGCCAGTTCCGCGAGCGAGACCTCGATTCGTTCCTGCACCGCGCCGCGCGCATCCAGGCGCAAACAATGCAGCGGCGCCGCCTCGGCGAACTCGCTCAGCGGCGGCAGCAGGCAACGCCAGGCGGCCTTCATGAGCCCACCCTCATCCAGTTGACCGCCGTGCTTTCACCGGCCTTGCGCTGCACCAGGGCTTGCAGGCGCACCTCTTGCCGGTCGCGCCGAGCATAGGCGGTGAGCAGGAACCAGTCGCTGGTGATCCCGACCTTCACCGACTGCGCCTGCAATTGCGGCATGTTCAGGCGGTTGACGAAGTCGCCGCGATTGAGGAACCAGCGGCCCCGGTCGCGCTCGCCGAGCACCCGCCGCGCCTGGTCCAGCCCGAGGCCGGGGACACAGGCGGCGAGCACTTCGGCGCGCGCGGTGTTGCCGTTGATCCAGGTGGTTTCGGGCAGGATGGTGACGTAGGGCCGCAGGCGTTCCAGGGTCGCCGGCGGAATGCCCAGCCGGGCCAGGTCGTCGAGACGCCTGAGCGCCGGCATGCGCGCCGGAAGCGCACGCAACACGGCGCCCGGCGAAGTCTCGCGGCCGCTGTCGAAGCCTGCGGGTTGCGTCTCGGCCGGCGGCGCTTCGGCGGGCAGCCGTGCATAGGAATCGAGTACCCGCTCGACGATCAGCCGCGTCTCCTTCGGGCGCACGCCGAGCAGACCGGCGAGGCGTTCGAAGTTCGCTCGCTCCTGGAGATCGGGGCGCTGGTCGACCAACAGGTTGCGCAGGTTGAACTTGCCCTGCTCGTCTTCCAGTTGGCCGTTGAACGGCAATTCGGCGCTGCTCAGACGCAAGCCACGCATCGGTTGCGCCCAGCGCTGGTCGAGGCGGGTCAGCGGGTCGCGGCGGCTGTCCTCGAGCAGCAACTGGCGGCTCCATTCCAGGCCGCCGCGCAGCATCCAGCCGGCCTGGATGCGTAGCTGCTCGCTTTCCAGGGCGCGGATGAATGCGCTCTGGCGGGCGATCAGGCCGGCGGCTATGACCGCGACCACGGTGACGATCAGCAGCGCGCTGATGATCGCCATGCCGCGCTGGCGATGACCGTTCATGGCGCGCTCAGAGCTGCCAGGAGCCGATGTCGGCGTTGATGCCCTCGCCGCCCGGCTGCCCGTCGGCGCCGAGGGAGAACACGTCGATCTCACCGTTCACGCCGGGATTCAGGTACTGGTAGGGCTTGCCCCAGGGGTCGTTGGGCAGGCGCTCCAGGTACGAGCGCCAGTTGCTCGCCGAGGTATCGGCAGGGCGCTCCGCGAGCACCTTCAAGCCCTGCGCCTGGCTCGGATAGCGGCCCTGGTCGAGGCGGTAGAGCTTGAGCGCCTGCATCAGCCCGGAGATGTCCTGGCGCGCCGCGGTAGCGCGGGCCTGGTCGGGACGGTCGAGCACCTTGGGCACCACCATCGCGGCGAGGATGCCGAGGATCACCACCACCACCATGATCTCGATCAGGGTGAAGCCCCGCTGTCCCCGATGTCCTTTCGGGCTGGAGCTGAACTGCACGACATCCATCTCGACACTCCTCGGCATGGTTCGATTCGCCGCGGATTGTTTCAGGAAGATATGTCAACGATATTGAAAATCCTCGGGTGCGCCGCTCTTCCGGAGGCGCCCGCAAGGCCCTGGAGCCGGGCTTTCCGGCAGGCGCCGGGGATGGCTCGCGGGAGCGCCCTCCCGAGCTTTTGTCAGGGATCGGTCAGATTTCCCGGCTAGCCTGGAAGTCCCCTTTCGCCGACCTTTCCGCGATGTCCACGCGCCTGTCTTCCCGCGGTTTCACCCTGATCGAAGTGCTGGTCGCGCTGGCCATCGTCGCCATCGCCCTGGCCGCGGCGATCCGCGCGGTGGGCCTGATGACCGACGGCAATGGTCTGTTGCGCGACAAGTCGCTGGCCCTGCTGGCAGCGGAGAGCCGGCTCGCCGAGCTACGCCTGGGCGTCGGCACGGCTCCGGGAAACAGTGATTTCGAATGCTCCCAGGGCCGCCTGCGGTTGTACTGCGAACAACGCGTCGAGGCCACCGACGACCCCGCGCTACTGTGGGTGGAAATCCGTGTGCGCACGCAGCGCGAACAGGCGGTGCCGCTGGCGCGCCTGAACACCCTGCTGAGCCGCTCCCGGTGATCTCAACCGCGCTTGAGGGTATCCAGCGGCGGCGGTTCGGCGAGCCGCTGCATGGCCACCCGGCGAACCTCGCCGTTCTGCTCGATGAGTACCGCGTCGGCCTCTATCCGCCGCACCTTCGCCGCACGTGCCAGGACCTCGCCCTCGCGATAGGCCTGGGCCGGCGCGCCGTTCACCGAGAGGATGGCGATCGCCGCGGGACCACCGCTGATCAATCCCGCCAGTTGCACCTCGACCTCACTGGAAGGCGTCGCGAACCAGCGTTGAGCGGCGCCCTCGCCGCTGGGCGGCGGAACGTCGGCGACCTCGGCCTGGACCACGCCGGGAATCGGCGCCAGCAACAGATAGCCCCAGAACAGCAGGCCGGCGAGGATCGCCAGCACGGCGGCGAACTGGACCAGGCGGGGCGGATCGATACGGGGCATGGCCGGCATGGCGGGCTCTCCTGGCGTCTGGGCGACGGGCGCCACGAACGGCGCCCCGGCACCAGCCTAGCGCGGAATTCTCTCCGTTATGTTTCACACGCCGATCATCTTCGTCGGGCACTCTGGAAACCTCTCTCTTCGCGGAGCGGCATCCGGTGAGGCGACCCCGGCAAGGCGGTTTCACCCTGATCGAACTGATGGTGGTGCTGGTAATCGTCGGCATCGCCACGGCGGCCATCAGCCTGAGCGCTCGCCCCGACCCGACGGGCCTGCTGCGCCAGGATGCCGCGCGCCTGGCGCGGTTGCTGGAAATAGCCCAGGGCGAAGCGCGGGTACGCGGTACGCCGATCCTCTGGCAGCCCAGCGCCAAGGGCTATCGCTTCAGCCCGCAGGCCTATCGCGGCAAGACCGACGCCTTCGCCGCCGACACCGAATTGCGCGCGCGCGACTGGCAGGCCGCGCCGCTGCGGGTCAGCGTGCGCCCGCCGCGACCGGTGTTGCTGGACGCCGAATGGATCGGCGCGCCGTTGCGGATAACGCTCTCCGACGGCCAACACAGCGTCACCGTGCTGCGCGAGGCGAACGGCCATGTCCGGGTACGCTGAACGCGCGACGACGCGGCGCCGGCAAGCCGGCTTCACCCTGATCGAGGTGATGGTCGCGATCATGCTCATGGCCATCGTCAGCCTGATGGCCTGGCGCGGCCTGGACAGCATCGCCCGGGCCAGCGCGCACCTGGAGGACAGCACCGAGCAGGGCGCCGCGCTACTGCGCGCGCTGAACCAACTGGAGCGCGACATCGCCCTGCACAGCGCCATCCGGGAGGAGTCCGGCCTGCCCAGCGGCGACGAGCCGATCCGGGCCGGCGACAGCCTGCCGCCCGGACTCGCACTGAAGCGCCTGAGCGAGATCCCATTGCGCCTGGACATCGTCCGCGCCAGTACCGAGCCAGGCGCGCCGCTGCAGCGCGTGCGCTGGTGGCGACAGGGCAAGGTCCTCTACCGCGCCGCCTCGCCCAGCGGCGACCGCCTGCCGTTGCCGCCGCTGGCGGAGCGGGTGGCTGTGCTGGACGACGTGAGTCGGTTCGAGATCCGTGCCTGGGTGCCGGGAAAGGGCTGGACGCGCCTGCCGGCACGCAGCAAAGTCCGCGCCAGCGGACTGGAGATCAGCCTGGCGCGGGTCACCCGCAACGGCGTGGAGCGCTATCGACGGGTGGTGGCCCTGCAATGAAGCGGTGGCTCAGCCGAGCAGCACCACCCCGCCCGGCAGGCGGGTGGCCTCGATGCCATAGGCATCGCGGATCAGGGTCGCCACGTCGGCCAGTTGGTCGAGGCTGAAACGGGCCTGGACCCGGCGTCGGCCAAGGGCCTTGTCCAGCAGCAGGAGCATGCCGGGACGGTAGCGGTTGATTTCGTCGATCACCGTGGCCAACGGTACGTCGTTGAACACCAGCATGCGCTCGCGCCAGGCCATCACCTCGGCAACGTCGAAAGGCACCGGCGGACCGTTGCGTCGCTCGTCGAAGGTCAGCTGCTGGCCGGCCTGGAGGTCCAGGCGCTGGCCGAGGTGTTCGAGCCGCACGCTGCCCTCCAGGCAGGTCACCACGCAGACGTCACCGCTGCTGCGCACATTGAAGCGGGCCCGGCTGGCGCTCAGCCAGGCGCTCCCGGCCATCACCCGCAGGCTGCTCTGCGGCGGGTGGCTGGCGATGATCTCGGCCTCGCCGCCGAGCAGTTCGATGGTTTCCTGCTGCTCTTGATTGCGCCGCACGTTCAGGCGGGTGCGGGTGTTCATCTCGATCCGCGTCTCGCCGCTCACCTGCACCTGGCGTTGCTCGCCGACCGCCGTGACGTAGTCGGCGCCGCCCAGGCCATGGTCGAGCAGCGACGGGCGCAAGACGAACAACGCCACCGAGGCGGCCAGCGCACCGCCGACGAACCAGCGACGACCGAAACGCCTCGGCGCGATCTGCGCCACGGCCGGCGGCTCCAGCGGCAGAGCGGCGGCACTGCCGAGTGCCTGCCAGAGATCGCGCGCCTCGACGAACGCTCGCAGGTGTTGCGGGCTGCGCGCACACCACTGGCGGAAGGCCCGCGCGTCGCCCTGGGTGACGCGTCCGGAGGTCAGGCTGATCACCCAGGCGTGCGCTTCGTGGCGAAGGTCGCCGGTTTCATCGGCGGCGGAGTCTGAGGCTGTCATGACTGTGCTGTACGGACACCGGAATGGCTCATGGGATGGATATGGCGGCGGTTTTCCACCTGCTTATGCTTATGACGGTTTTCCGGCCCCGGGACCGAACCTCTGGATGACTTTTCTTTCCAGGCGCTCCGCGCAGAACCACAGGGCGGCCTTGAGTTCCTTCTCCACGGTGCGGGTGGAAATGCCGAAGCGACGGGAGATTTCCGCATGCGGCGTCTCCTCCAGGCGCGAGGCGATGAGAATCTGCCGGCGCCGCGCCGGCAGTTCGCAGAGCGCCTCCAGCAGGCGACGGATCTCGGCGTGACCGCCGACGATGCGCTCCGGGTCGAGGCCTTCGTCGGCCACCTGCAACAGCTCCGCCACCTCCTCCCCGGTGAGCAGGCGGGCGTCGCCCTCGCGGCGGTCGGCGGCAATGTTCAGGGCAATACGGAACAGGTAGGCCTGGGGCTTCTTGACCTCCAGGGCATCATCCAGCCGGTCGACTCTCAGGTAGGTTTCGTGCAGCACGTCGCACGCCAGGTCCTCGGAGCCCAGGCGCCGTTTCAAGCGCGCCTTGAAGTCGTCGTAGGAGGCGAGGAACAGCTTCACCATCGCGCTTTGCCGCGAATCGCTCATGACCCTCCCACTCCCTCCGTCAGCTTGCATTCCATGGCCTTGCCCGTCGTCTTCGGCAGCAACAGGATGGTCAGCGGCTGGGCCAGCGTAGCGGGCGTCGCCTGCATCACCCGCACGCCGCGCAGGCTTTCCACCAGGGCGCTGTCCCGCTGCGGGTCGCCGGTCGAACCGAGCAGGCGACTGTGGCGAACCTCGCCGAAGCGACCGATCCAGAGTTGCAGCACCGCGCGATAGGTACCCGGACGAGTGCGCGGCGAGCGGCACAACTGTTCTTCCAGCGCCGCCTGGACCGCTCCCGCGTAGCGCCGATCCAGCGGCTGCTCGACCTTCGGCATCTCTGCCGGCAGCGGCGCAGCGTTCCTGACGGCCTGCGCCGGCAGCAGGGTGAACGCTTCCTGGCTGGTGTAGCGCGCCATCAGGCCGGTTCCGCCGAGCAGTCGGGTCAGGGCGTCGCTGGCGGTGAAGCGCCCCTGCAAGCGGGCCGAGCGCCGTCCACGAGCCAGCTCGCCATCCACCAGAACCGCCATTCCCGTCACCCCGCTGTAGGTCACCAGCGCCGATGCCAGGCTCTGCGGAGGAATATCGAACGCGTGCACCGCCAGGCGCAACGGCGGCCTGCCGCCATCGCCCGGCACGGCGCCGGACGCCGGCAGCAGCATGCCGAGACCGAGCAACGACACTGCGCACGACCTTGCCACCCCGAGGATCGACATCAACGGATTCCAGTCCGAACTACCCGGTTCAGGCCAGATGGCCATCACCCAGGAGGGACATCCTGATGGCACTGTGTGACTGTGGTGTGACGGTACCTGCGGTGACATGTTTTCACCGATTGCCGTATAAGCGGGAAACCACCATCCCAGCGCGGGAGAATCGCCATGCACCGTTCATCGCAGGTTCTGCCGGCCCTGATCCTGGGCCTGGCCATGAACGCCACCCTGGCCGACGAGCCGACGCCGCCGGCGAACTGCATCAACACCGAGGTCAACGGCTACCAGGCTTTGTCCTATGAATGCCTGAGCCAGCAGATGACCGATCCTGACAGCGCGGCCAGGACCCGCCGCGAACAGGAGCTGGATTCCGCCGCCATCGTCCGGCGTCCGCCAAACCAGCTCGGCCTGTACAACCAATCGGCGACGCGCATTCGCCTGGGCACCTCGTTCGGCAACTCAGTGGAAGCGCAGCGGCCGCCTCGCTAAGGGTCTCCGCAGGTCCGCGCTCCTGGCCGGCGGCGCAAGACAGAAAACCCCGGCAACCAGGCCGGGGCAATCGTCGTCGGCGAGGTTGGCCGCCGATCAAAGGACAAGGAACGCCCCTCAGGCGAAGGTACGCTCCAGCAGGTCGCCGAAACGATTGAAGGCATCGCTGGCGCCCTTGGCGGCCAGGCGCTCTTCTTCCTCGTTCAGCTCGATGCCGTCGAGGATCGCCACGAAGCTCTTCCAGCCTTGCGCGCGGCCGCCTTCCGGTTCGGCCAGATGGCGGGCGCCGAAGTTCTCGTCGAGTTCGAGCGCGGCGGCTTTCTTGAACAGGAACGCAGCGCCCAGCTTCGAACCTTCGGAAACGAACAGCCAGCCCAGTGCCTCGGCCAGGCTCAGGTCGGCCTCGCGCACGCTCTGGTCGCCCTCCGGCACCGGATGGCCGAGGTCCGCCAGGTCTGCACGAGCGGCGTCGTCGCGGGCGCGGGAAGCCAGGCCGGGGAACAGGCGGGCCAGCGCTTCGTTGCGATAAAGCGGCTCCAGGTCATGCTGGAAGAGGTACTGGGCGGCGACGAAGCGGGCGAAATTGTCCCGGCTGGCGAAGGGTTCCTTGCTTTTCACCAGGCTCTCCAGGCGCTGGTGCGGCTCGTTGGTCAGCAGGTTGAGGCGTTGCGAACGCAGGTTTTGCCGAGTGGATTCAGGGGCCAGGGTATCCATAGGGGAATTCCTTTCGAGGGACGGAACGCACTGGGCCGACATAGCGCGCCCAGTATCAATAACGATTCTCAATTATATTCGTTATTGAATCTCAGTGTCACATGAAAGGATGCCGACCGACTGCCATTGACCAGAAAAGGACTACAGCAAATACTGTATTTACATACAGCATTCGAGTTATTTCCTTGGCCTCCCTTTCATCCGTAGCCGACATCTCCCCACCCGCAGCCGTCGCCGGACGAGGCAATGGCATAGCGCTGAGTGCGCTGCTCGACGCACGTAGGATCTGGAAAGGCCAGTCCGCCGTACCGGCCGGCGCTTCCCTGCCCACCGGGCATGCGCGCCTGGACGCACTGCTGCCCGGCGGCGGTTGGCCGGAGCATGCCCTGAACGAAATCCTCCATGCCCGCGACGGTGTCGGCGAACTGCAACTACTGATGCCGACCCTCGCTCGCCTGACCCAGGCGCAACGTCGTGTCGTCCTGGTCGGCGCCCCCTATGTACCTTATCCGCAGGCCTGGCTGGCCGCCGCGGTCGACCTGCGCCACCTGGTCCTGTTGCAGGCCAGCGGACGCGACGCCTTGTGGGCTGCCGAACAGTGCCTGCGCTCGGGCAGTTGCGCCGCAGTGCTGTGCTGGCCGCAGCAGGCCGACGACCGCGCCCTGCGCCGCCTCCAGGTCGCCGCCGAAAGCGGTCAGGCCCTGGGTTTCGCCTATCGCCCCCTGCGCGAAGCGGTCAACCCTTCGCCGGCAGCGCTACGCCTGTGCATCGAAACCCGCCCCCCACGCCTGCGCATCCTCAAGTGCCGGGGCGGCCTCGCGCCGGCGACCGCCCTGCCGGCCAGCGCCTGGCAATGAGGCGGCCATGCTCTGGGCTTGCATTCTCCTGCCGCAACTGGCCATGGACAGCGCGCTGCGTCAACGGAGCAATCCCGACGCACCGCTGGCGCTGCTCGGCGGCCCAGCGCAGCGCCGGCAGTTGCAGGCGGTCAACCCAGCGGCACGCGCGCTCGGCCTGAAGCCCGGTCAATCGCTGATCGCCGCCCAGGCCCTGAGCCGGGACTTCGCCACGGCGGAATACGACCTCGCCGCCGTGGAGCGCTGGCAGGCCTTCCTCGCCGCCTGGGCCTACGGTTTCAGCTCGCAGGTCAGCCTGCACTATCCGCGTGCGCTGCTGCTGGAAGTGCAGTCCAGCCTTGCCCTGTTCGGCCCCTGGCCACGCTTCGAGGCCCGCTTGCGCAAGGAACTCACGGCGCTGGGCTTCCGCCATCGCCTGTGCCTGGCGCCGAACCCGGTGGCGGCGAGGGTCCTGGCGAACAGCCACGACGGCCTGGCCATCGAGGACGAGACAGCGCTGCAACGCCAGTTGTCCGCCCTTCCGCTGGACCGCCTGGGACTCTCGCGGGAGCTGGCCGTCGCCCTCGGACGCATGGGACTGCGCCATCTGCGCCAGGTCCTCGAGTTGCCGCGCGCCGCCCTGGCCCGTCGCTTCCCGGCCGAACTGCTGTTGCACATCGACCGCCTCTGCGGCCGCAGCCCACTGGCGCTGGAGCACTACCGGCCGCCGGACACCTTCGACCTGCGCATCGAACTCAATTTCGACGTGGAATCGCACCAGGCCCTGCTCTTCCCCCTGCGACGGCTGAGCGCCGATCTCGCCGCCTTTCTCGCCGGACGCGACAGCGGCGTGCAGCGCTTCACCCTGCATCTGGAGCATCACGGGCGCGCCGACAGCCAGGTCACGGTCGGCCTGCTCAGCGCCGAACGCGAGGCGGCCATGCTCTTCGAACTGACCCGCGGCCGTCTCGAACAGCTGCAACTGCCCGCCCCCGTGCATGCCGTGCGCCTGGAGGCCCGCGAGCTGCCCCCCTTCACGCCGCAGCACCGCGAACTGTTCGACGAGCGCCCACAGCAGTATCTCGGCTGGGAACAGTTGCGGGAACGCCTGCGCGCGCGGCTGGGCGACGAGGCGGTACAGGGCCTGAGCGCCGTCGCCGAACACCGTCCGGAGCGAAGCTGGCGGCCGCACAGCTGCGACAGGGCGCAATCGCCGGCAGCCTGCGGCCTCCGACCCGGCTGGCTGCTGGCGGAGCCACGCCTCCTCGGCGAGGCCTTGCCCACCGTGCTGACCGGCCCGGAGCGGATCGAGTCGGGCTGGTGGGATGGCGAAGACATCCGCCGCGACTATTACCTGGTGGAAACCCGCAGCGGACAACGTGCCTGGGTCTATCGCGAGGTCGGTAGCGAGGGGCCGCTGTGGCTGCATGGCTGGTTCGCATGAGCGCCTACGCCGAACTGCATTGCCTGTCCAACTTCAGCTTCCAGCGCGGCGCCTCCAGCGCCACGGAACTCTTCGCCCGTGCAGCGCGCCTGGGCTATCGGGCCCTGGCGATCACCGACGAATGCAGCCTGGCCGGTATCGTACGGGCCTGGCAGGCGGCGCGGGAGCACCAGGTACAACTGATCGTCGGCAGCGAAATCCGCCTCGAACAGGGGCCCAAGCTGGTCCTCCTGGCGGAGGACCTGGAGGGCTACCAGAACCTCTGTCGCCTCATCACCCGCGGCCGGCGACAAGCCGACAAGGGCCACTACCGGCTACTGCGCGAAGACCTGCAACAGCCGCTCGCCGGCCTGTTGGCGATCTGGTTGCCGAACGACCATGAGGACGAGCAGGTTGCCTGGCTCCGCGAACGCTTCCCCCAGCGCCTTTGGCTGGGCGTCGAGTTGCATCGCGGCGCCGATGACGATGCCCGCCTGGACAAACTGCTCGCGCTCGCCTCGCATCTCCGGCTACCGCCCGTGGCCTGCGGCGACGTCCACATGCACGCCCGCGGCAGGCGAGCCCTGCAGGACTGCATGACAGCGATCCGCAACCATCTGCCGGTCAGCGAGGCCGGCGCCTATCTCTTCCCCAACGGGGAACGCCACCTGCGTACCCTGGAGGCCCTGCAGGGTATCTACCCGCAAGCCCTGCTGGCGGAAACCCTGAAGATCGCCGAACGCTGCCGGTTCGATCTGGAACAGCTGAAATACCAGTATCCACGCGAATTGGTACCGGCCGGACACGACCCGGCGTCATGGCTCCGCCATCTCACCGAACAGGGCATCGCCAGGCGCTGGCCGAACGGCGCGAGCGCCAAGGTCCGCAAGCAGATCGAGAGAGAACTCGAGCTGATCGCCGAACTGGGCTATGAAAGCTATTTCCTCACCGTGCAGGACATCGTCGCCTTCGCCCGGGGCCGGGAAATCCTTTGCCAGGGCCGCGGCTCGGCGGCCAATTCAGCAGTGTGCTTCGCCCTCGGCATCACCGAGTTGGACCCGGACCGGACCAACCTGCTGTTCGAGCGCTTCCTTTCCCGCGAGCGCAACGAACCACCGGACATCGACGTGGATTTCGAACACGAGCGCCGCGAGGAGGTCATCCAGTACGTTTTCACACGCTACGGACGCCAGCGCGCGGCGCTGACCGCGGTGGTCAGCACCTACCACGGCGCCGGCGCGGTGCGCGACGTAGCCAAGGCCCTGGGTCTGCCGCCCGAGCAGGTCGACGTCCTGGCCAACTGCTGCGGCCGCTGGAGCGACCAGGCCCCCAGCGCCGAACGCCTGGAAGAGGCCGGCTTCGATCCGCAGAGTCCGATCCTGCGCCGGGTGCTGGCCCTGACCGACGAGTTGATCGGTTTTCCGCGCCACCTCTCGCAGCACCCCGGCGGCTTCGTCATCTCCGAACAGCCATTGGACACCCTGGTCCCGGTGGAGAATGCCAGCATGGCCGAGCGCACGGTGATCCAGTGGGACAAGGACGATCTCGACGCGGTCGGCCTGCTCAAGGTCGACGTCCTCGCCCTGGGCATGCTCAGCGCCCTGCGCCGCAGCTTCGACCTGATCCACGCGCTGCGCGGCGGCAAGCGGTTGAGCATCGCCAGTATCCCGAGCGAAGACCCGGCCACCTACGAAATGATCAGCCGCGCCGATACCATCGGTGTGTTCCAGATCGAATCGCGCGCACAGATGGCCATGCTGCCACGCCTGCGCCCGCAGAAGTTCTACGATCTGGTGATCCAGGTCGCCATCGTCCGGCCGGGGCCGATCCAGGGCGACATGGTGCATCCTTACCTGCGCCGGCGAAACGGTGAAGAGCCGGTGGCCTATCCATCGGCCGAACTGGAGAAGGTCTTCGAACGTACCCTGGGCGTCCCGTTGTTCCAGGAACAGGTCATGGAACTGGCGATCGTCGCCGCCGACTACACGCCGGGCGAGGCGGACGAACTGCGTCGTTCGATGGCCGCCTGGAAGCGTCATGGCGGCCTGGAACACCACCGCGAGCGGCTGACCCGGGGCATGCTCGCCAACGGCTACGAGGCCGACTTCGCAGCGCGCATCTTCGAGCAGATCAAAGGCTTCGGCAGCTACGGTTTCCCTGAATCCCACGCCGCCAGCTTCGCCCTGCTCACCTACGCCAGCAGTTGGCTGAAACGTCACGAGCCGGCGGCCTTCGCCTGCGCCTTGATCAACAGTTGGCCGATGGGCTTCTACAGCCCCGACCAGTTGCTCCAGGACGCCCGCCGCCACACCCTGCAGACACGCCCGGTGGATGTCCGCCACAGCGGTTGGGATTGCAGCCTGGAGCCGTTCGGCCAGGCGCAACCGGCCATACGCCTCGGCCTGCGGATGATCCGAGGCTTTCGCGAGGAGGATGCCAGGCGTATCGAGCAGGTCCGGGAGGCCGAGCCGTTCCTCGACGTGCACGATCTCGGCCGACGCGCCAGGCTCGACGCCCGGGCCCTGGAGTTGCTGGCCGATGCCGGCGCCCTGCGCGGTCTCGCCGGACACCGGCACAAGGCGCGCTGGGCCGTCGCCAGCGTCGAGCCGCAATTGCCACTGTTCGCCGAAGGGACCGTCATCGAAGAAACCACGGTCAGCCTGCCGCTGCCTTCGCGCGGCGAGGAACTGCTGAG
Source organism: Pseudomonas sp. 20-5 (assembly GCF_056782835.1). Taxonomy (NCBI): domain Bacteria; kingdom Pseudomonadati; phylum Pseudomonadota; class Gammaproteobacteria; order Pseudomonadales; family Pseudomonadaceae; genus Pseudomonas; species Pseudomonas sp. 20-5. The sequence continues at coordinate 4,822,593 of NZ_CM165584.1, forward strand.
CGATTACGCTCTCCTCGGCACCACCCTCGGCCCGCATCCGCTGAAACTCTTGCGTGGACAGCTCAAGGCCCGCCGCTGCCGCGACTCCCGCGAACTGGCGAAACTGGGACATGGACGACCGATACGGGTCGCCGGCCTGGTGGTCGGCCGGCAGCGCCCACAGACCGCCAGCGGCATCACCTTCATCACCCTGGAGGACGAGTTCGGCATGCTCAACGTGGTGGTCCGGCACGACCTCGCCGAACGGCAGAGGCGGCCATTCCTCGAGTCCCGGCTGCTGCAGGTGGAGGGCATCCTGGAGTCCTCCGGCGAGGTGCGCCACGTCATCGCAGGGCGCCTGCATGACCTGACCCCTCTACTCACCGGCCTGGACGTCCGCAGCCGGGATTTCCATTGAGACAAAGAAAAAGGCAGCTCGAGAGACGAGCTGCCTTGGGATGGCCAACAGGGATGGCCACGAAGGGGGGAGCGCTCAAGATACTGTTTATTCATACAGTAAATCAAGCGATTCCCTTCATCGGAAGCCACCTTTTGTCTTTCTCCTCGAAGCGAGGCTCTAACTCGCGGATCGGGATAGGTACGGCGAACGCAAGAGCGCCAGCGCCATGCGGATCCGCCCGGACTCTCGCTACGCTAGACGCGAAAGAGGACATGCCAGGAGGGGTTCGGCAAGGTGAACAGGAAGCACGCCTTTTTCCGCGCGCAAAAGCAAAACCCCCGGTCATCGCTGACCAGGGGTTTTGGGATAGGAGCTTGACGATGACCTACTCTCACATGGGGAGACCCCACACTACCATCGGCGATGCGTCGTTTCACTACTGAGTTCGGGAAGGGATCAGGTGGTTCCAACGCTCTATGATCGTCAAGCAATTCGGTTGGATATCCGTTCGCTTGGGCTTACGTCTATCCAGATTCAGGTATGTGATTTCAAGGTGTTTGCGGTTCATGCGAACTTTCGGTTCGTCGACTTCACCTTACAACACACAATCATCAGATTGTTTGGGTGTTATATGGTCAAGCCTCACGGGCAATTAGTACTGGTTAGCTCAACGCCTCACAACGCTTACACACCCAGCCTATCAACGTCGTAGTCTTCGACGGCCCTTCAGGGGAATCAAGTTCCCAGTGAGATCTCATCTTGAGGCAAGTTTCCCGCTTAGATGCTTTCAGCGGTTATCTTTTCCGAACATAGCTACCCGGCAATGCCACTGGCGTGACAACCGGAACACCAGAGGTTCGTCCACTCCGGTCCTCTCGTACTAGGAGCAGCCCCTCTCAAATCTCAAACGTCCACGGCAGATAGGGACCGAACTGTCTCACGACGTTCTAAACCCAGCTCGCGTACCACTTTAAATGGCGAACAGCCATACCCTTGGGACCGGCTTCAGCCCCAGGATGTGATGAGCCGACATCGAGGTGCCAAACACCGCCGTCGATATGAACTCTTGGGCGGTATCAGCCTGTTATCCCCGGAGTACCTTTTATCCGTTGAGCGATGGCCCTTCCATACAGAACCACCGGATCACTAAGACCTACTTTCGTACCTGCTCGACGTGTCTGTCTCGCAGTCAAGCGCGCTTTTGCCTTTATACTCTGCGACCGATTTCCGACCGGTCTGAGCGCACCTTCGTACTCCTCCGTTACTCTTTAGGAGGAGACCGCCCCAGTCAAACTGCCCACCATACACTGTCCTCGATCCGGATCACGGACCAGAGTTAGAACCTCAAGCATGCCAGGGTGGTATTTCAAGGATGGCTCCACGCGAACTGGCGTCCACGCTTCAAAGCCTCCCACCTATCCTACACAAGCAGGCTCAAAGTCCAGTGCAAAGCTACAGTAAAGGTTCACGGGGTCTTTCCGTCTAGCCGCGGATACACTGCATCTTCACAGCGATTTCAATTTCACTGAGTCTCGGGTGGAGACAGCGCCGCCATCGTTACGCCATTCGTGCAGGTCGGAACTTACCCGACAAGGAATTTCGCTACCTTAGGACCGTTATAGTTACGGCCGCCGTTTACCGGGGCTTCGATCAAGAGCTTCGCTTGCGCTAACCCCATCAATTAACCTTCCGGCACCGGGCAGGCGTCACACCCTATACGTCCACTTTCGTGTTTGCAGAGTGCTGTGTTTTTAATAAACAGTCGCAGCGGCCTGGTATCTTCGACCAGCCAGAGCTTACGGAGTAAATCCTTCACCCTAGCCGGCGCACCTTCTCCCGAAGTTACGGTGCCATTTTGCCTAGTTCCTTCACCCGAGTTCTCTCAAGCGCCTTGGTATTCTCTACCCGACCACCTGTGTCGGTTTGGGGTACGGTTCCTGGTTACCTGAAGCTTAGAAGCTTTTCTTGGAAGCATGGCATCAACCACTTCGTCATCTAAAAGACGACTCGTCATCAGCTCTCGGCCTTGAAACCCCGGATTTACCTAAGATTTCAGCCTACCACCTTAAACTTGGACAACCAACGCCAAGCTGGCCTAGCCTTCTCCGTCCCTCCATCGCAGTAACCAGAAGTACAGGAATATTAACCTGTTTCCCATCGACTACGCTTTTCAGCCTCGCCTTAGGAACCGACTAACCCTGCGTCGATTAACGTTGCGCAGGAACCCTTGGTCTTTCGGCGTGGGTGTTTTTCACACCCATTGTCGTTACTCATGTCAGCATTCGCACTTCTGATACCTCCAGCAAGCTTCTCAACTCACCTTCACAGGCTTACAGAACGCTCCTCTACCGCGTCACTTACGTGACACCCGCAGCTTCGGTGTGTGGTTTGAGCCCCGTTACATCTTCCGCGCAGGCCGACTCGACTAGTGAGCTATTACGCTTTCTTTAAAGGATGGCTGCTTCTAAGCCAACCTCCTAGCTGTCTAAGCCTTCCCACATCGTTTACCACTTAACCACAACTTTGGGACCTTAGCTGGCGGTCTGGGTTGTTTCCCTTTTCACGACGGACGTTAGCACCCGCCGTGTGTCTCCCATGCTCGGCACTTCTGGGTATTCGGAGTTTGCATCGGTTTGGTAAGTCGGGATGACCCCCTAGCCGAAACAGTGCTCTACCCCCCAGAGTGATACATGAGGCGCTACCTAAATAGCTTTCGAGGAGAACCAGCTATCTCCGAGCTTGATTAGCCTTTCACTCCGATCCACAAGTCATCCCCTACCTTTTCAACGGGAGTGGGTTCGGTCCTCCAGTCAGTGTTACCTAACCTTCAACCTGCTCATGGATAGATCGCCCGGTTTCGGGTCTATACCCAGCGACTAAACGCCCTATTAAGACTCGCTTTCGCTACGCCTACCCTATACGGTTAAGCTTGCCACTGAATATAAGTCGCTGACCCATTATACAAAAGGTACGCAGTCACCTAACAAGTAGGCTCCCACTGCTTGTACGCATACGGTTTCAGGTTCTATTTCACTCCCCTCTCCGGGGTTCTTTTCGCCTTTCCCTCACGGTACTGGTTCACTATCGGTCAGTCAGTAGTATTTAGCCTTGGAGGATGGTCCCCCCATGTTCAGACAAAGTTTCTCGTGCTCCGTCCTACTCGATTTCACTTCAAAGATCCTTTCGCGTACGGGGCTATCACCCACTATGGCCGCACTTTCCAGAGCGTTCCGCTAAAATCAATGAAGCTTAAGGGCTAATCCCCGTTCGCTCGCCACTACTAAGGGAATCTCGGTTGATTTCTTTTCCTCAGGGTACTTAGATGTTTCAGTTCCCCTGGTTCGCCTCTTGCACCTATGGATTCAGTACAAGATACCTAGGTTATCCTAGGTGGGTTCCCCCATTCAGAGATCTCCGGATCAAAGTCTGTTTGCCGACTCCCCGAAGCTTTTCGCAGGCTACCACGTCTTTCATCGCCTCTGACTGCCAAGGCATCCACCGTATGCGCTTCTTCACTTGACCATATAACCCCAAGCAATCTGGTTATACTGTGAAGACGACATTCGCCGAAAATTCGCGCTTGAACTCGCAAATTTTACCTTGACTTGAATGATCACCAGTGAAAGAGATCATTCAGTCTTACTTCTATCACATACCCGAATTTTTAAAGAACAGTTCTGGTGCAAAGACCAGAAATCAATGTTCATTCACGAACATTCATTTCTGAGCTTTCGACGATTGTTTTAGATGGTGGAGCCAAGGAGGATCGAACTCCTGACCTCCTGCGTGCAAAGCAGGCGCTCTCCCAGCTGAGCTATGGCCCCGTATCGGATCACGCAGCACACCAACAATTGGTGGGTCTGGGCAGATTCGAACTGCCGACCTCACCCTTATCAGGGGTGCGCTCTAACCAACTGAGCTACAGACCCAATCGTCTAACCAGTGAATCAAGCAATTCGTGTGGGAGCTTATGAAGAAGCTGAGATCTTCGATTAAGGAGGTGATCCAGCCGCAGGTTCCCCTACGGCTACCTTGTTACGACTTCACCCCAGTCATGAATCACTCCGTGGTAACCGTCCCCCTTGCGGTTAGACTAGCTACTTCTGGAGCAACCCACTCCCATGGTGTGACGGGCGGTGTGTACAAGGCCCGGGAACGTATTCACCGTGACATTCTGATTCACGATTACTAGCGATTCCGACTTCACGCAGTCGAGTTGCAGACTGCGATCCGGACTACGATCGGTTTTATGGGATTAGCTCCACCTCGCGGCTTGGCAACCCTTTGTACCGACCATTGTAGCACGTGTGTAGCCCTGGCCGTAAGGGCCATGATGACTTGACGTCATCCCCACCTTCCTCCGGTTTGTCACCGGCAGTCTCCTTAGAGTGCCCACCCGAGGTGCTGGTAACTAAGGACAAGGGTTGCGCTCGTTACGGGACTTAACCCAACATCTCACGACACGAGCTGACGACAGCCATGCAGCACCTGTGTCTGAGTTCCCGAAGGCACCAATCCATCTCTGGAAAGTTCTCAGCATGTCAAGGCCAGGTAAGGTTCTTCGCGTTGCTTCGAATTAAACCACATGCTCCACCGCTTGTGCGGGCCCCCGTCAATTCATTTGAGTTTTAACCTTGCGGCCGTACTCCCCAGGCGGTCGACTTATCGCGTTAGCTGCGCCACTAAGATCTCAAGGATCCCAACGGCTAGTCGACATCGTTTACGGCGTGGACTACCAGGGTATCTAATCCTGTTTGCTCCCCACGCTTTCGCACCTCAGTGTCAGTATCAGTCCAGGTGGTCGCCTTCGCCACTGGTGTTCCTTCCTATATCTACGCATTTCACCGCTACACAGGAAATTCCACCACCCTCTACCGTACTCTAGCTCAGTAGTTTTGGATGCAGTTCCCAGGTTGAGCCCGGGGATTTCACATCCAACTTGCTGAACCACCTACGCGCGCTTTACGCCCAGTAATTCCGATTAACGCTTGCACCCTTCGTATTACCGCGGCTGCTGGCACGAAGTTAGCCGGTGCTTATTCTGTTGGTAACGTCAAAACAGCAAGGTATTAACTTACTGCCCTTCCTCCCAACTTAAAGTGCTTTACAATCCGAAGACCTTCTTCACACACGCGGCATGGCTGGATCAGGCTTTCGCCCATTGTCCAATATTCCCCACTGCTGCCTCCCGTAGGAGTCTGGACCGTGTCTCAGTTCCAGTGTGACTGATCATCCTCTCAGACCAGTTACGGATCGTCGCCTTGGTAGGCCTTTACCCCACCAACTAGCTAATCCGACCTAGGCTCATCTGATAGCGTGAGGTCCGAAGATCCCCCACTTTCTCCCTCAGGACGTATGCGGTATTAGCGCCCGTTTCCGGACGTTATCCCCCACTACCAGGCAGATTCCTAGGCATTACTCACCCGTCCGCCGCTGAATCCAGGAGCAAGCTCCCTTCATCCGCTCGACTTGCATGTGTTAGGCCTGCCGCCAGCGTTCAATCTGAGCCATGATCAAACTCTTCAGTTCAATACTGCTTGGGTTTTGAGAAAACCCTAAACTTGGCTCAGCAATCGCATTCTCTTAAAAAGAGATAAAACTCTCGAATTCACGAGTGTTACTTGCGTTGCTGATAATCTTGCGATCACCAGTCTTACATCACAAGCACCCACACGAATTGCTTGATTCGACTTGTTAAAGAGCAGCTGGTCAAGGCTTTCGTCTCAACCGAGGCCGCGCATTCTACAGCAACCTCTCGTTCCGTCAAGCGTTATTTTCGAAAATTTTCTTTTCTACTCAACCGCTTGCGCCGACCTTCAAACCATCTTCCGATCAGCGGGAGGCGCATTCTACAGCGTTCAAATTCGCTGTCAAGCACCTCGATGAAGCTTCGTTTCGAGCCCCTTTCGGGACCGAACCGCTGCGGCGGACAACCTGCCGGAGCGCTTCACCGCCCCTGGGAGAGAATCCGTAAATCCTTGATTTTCAAGCATTTACTCTTCGTCGTCGCCGGGAGTGGTGCGCATTATAGGGAGATAGAAACTGGCGTCAACACTTATTTGAAACTTTTTAACCCAAAGGTCAGGAAGCCCAGAGGATGCCCCATTCCTCCTTTATAGGCTGGCTTGCCCCGCCCTCTCCTTCTGTTGCCTCATATAAGGAATGCGAGCCACGGCTCCGCCGCTTTCGACGAGTGTTCCATGCGCCTCATACATACCTCCGACTGGCACCTGGGTCAGACCCTGCATGGCCAGGACCGCGATCATGAACACGCGCGCCTCCTCGACTGGCTGCTGCGCCAGCTGGAAGAGCAGCGCGCCGATGTCCTGCTGATCGCGGGCGATATCTTCGACACGATCAATCCACCGCTCAAAGCCCAGGAGCGCCTCTACGACTTCATCGTCAGCGCCCATCGGCGGCTGCCGCGGCTGGAGATCGTGATGATCGCAGGCAACCACGACTCCGGCGCGCGCATCGAACTGCCCGCTCCGCTGATGAAACGACTGAACGCCCATGCCATCGGCCGGATCGGCTGGATAGACGAAAGCCTCGATAGCGATCGCCTGCTGCTGCCCCTGCACGATTCGGATGGCCAGGTCGCCGCCTGGTGCCTGGCCCTGCCCTTCCTGCGTCCCGCCGAAGTCACCGGAGGCGGGCTCGGCGACGATTACCTGGCCGGTATCCGCCAGGTGCACGAACGCCTGGTTGCCGCCGCGCACGCCCGTCGCACGCCGGGACAGGCACTGGTCGCCGTCAGCCACGCACACATGGCCGGCGGCTCGGTTTCCGAAGACTCCGAGCGAAACCTGATCATCGGCAACGTCGAAGCGCTGCCCGCCAGCCTGTTTCCGGAGCAGATCGCCTACGTAGCCCTCGGTCATCTGCACAAGCCACAGAAAGTCGCCGGACAGGAGCGCATTCGCTATAGCGGGTCGCCGCTGCCGCTGTCCTTCGCCGAAGTGAACTATCGCCACCAGGTCCTCCTCGTCACCCTGGAAGGTGAGCGCCTGAAGGATGTACAGAGTCTCCCGGTGCCACGCGCGGTGGAACTGTTGCGCATCGGCCCCGCGCCTCTTGGCGAGGTGCTCGATCGAATCGGCGAACTGGCCGAGGCCGACCTGCTGAACGAACAGCGGCCCTGGCTGGAAGTCCGCGTCATGCTGGATCAGCCGCAACCGGACCTGCGCCAGCAGGTCGAGAGCGCCCTGCTGGGCAAGGCTTGCCGTCTGGTGCGCATCGCCAGCGAGTACCAGCGCCGCGACGAAGAGCAGGCGCCGCTGCTCGGGCTCGACCAACTCAACCCCCAGGAACTGTTCAGCCGCGCCTGGGAAAGCGCCTATGGCTCCGGCCCGGATGCGCAGGCGCTGGATGACTTCGCCAGTCTGCTGCAAAGCGTCGAACTGGCCACCGAAGAGCCCCCGGGGAAATAAGCCGTTCCATGAAGATTCTCGCCATCCGCCTGAAGAACCTCGCCTCCCTCGCTGGCGAGCAGGAAATCGACTTCACCCGCGAACCGCTGTCCAGCGCCGGCCTGTTCGCCATCACCGGTCCGACCGGCGCCGGCAAGAGCACCGTGCTGGACGCCCTGTGCCTGGCCCTGTTCGGCAGCACGCCGCGGCTGGAAAGCACTTCGGCCAGCAGCAAGGTTCCCGATGGCCGGAACGAGCTGTCCAGCAACGACGAACGCAACCTGCTGCGCCGCGGTTGCGCCAGCGGCTACGCCGAAGTGGATTTCGTCGGCATCGACGGCCACCGCTATCGCGCCCGCTGGGAAACCCGGCGCTCCCGGGACAAGGCGGACGGCGCCTTGCAAAAGAGCCAGCAGAGCCTCCAGGACCTGGAGACCCAGCAAATGCTGGCAGCGAACAAGAAAAGCGAGTTCCGCGAACAGCTGGAGCAGAAGCTCGGCCTCAATTTCGCCCAGTTCACTCGCGCCGTGCTGCTGGCCCAGAGCGAATTCAGCGCCTTCCTCAAGGCCAGCGACAACGACCGCGGCGCATTGCTGGAGAAACTCACCGACACCGGCCTGTACAGCCAATTGAGCAAAGCCGCCTATCAGCGCGCCAGCCAGGCCGACGAGCAGCGCAAGCAACTCGAGCAACGCCTGGAAGGCAGCCTGCCCCTGGCCGAGCAGGCCCGGGCCGGGCTCGAGGCGGCGCTGGAATCCCACGCCCAGGCGCGTCTCCAGGAGCAACAGGCACTGCAACGTCTGGAAGGCCAGCAACAATGGTTCACCGAGGAGCAGCGGCTGCTGCAATCCTGCGAGCACGCACAAGGTCAACTGGCCGAGGCCAGGCAGGCCTGGGACGCCCTGGCGACGGAGCGGGAAACCCTGCAATGGCTGGAGCGCCTGGCTCCGGTTCGCGGACTGATCGAACGCCTGAAGCAACTCGAGCAGGAACTCCGGCACTCCGAGCAGCAGCAGCGGCAGCGCACCGAGCAGCAAGCCGCGGGCGCCGAGCGCTTGCAAGGATTGCAGGCCCGCTTGCAGGAGGCGCGCGAGCGCCAGGCCCAGGCCGACAACCATCTGCGTCAGGCCCAGGCGCCGTTGCGCGAGGCTTTCCAGCTGGAGAGCGAGGCCAGGCGCCTGGAGCGAATGCTGGCCGAGCGACAGGAACTCCATCGGCAATCGAACCAGCGCCACGCCCAGCAAAGCGACGCCGCTCGGCAACTGGATATGGAGCAGCAGCGCCATGTCGCGGAACAGGCGCAACTGCAGGCGGCATTGCGCGACAGCCAGGCTCTCGCCGCGCTCGGCGACGCCTGGGCGACCCACCAGGGCCAGCTCGCCGCCTTCGTGCAACGTCGCCAGCGCGCGCTCGAAAGCCAGGCGCAGCTCCCCGAGCTGGAAAAATCCCTGGCCCACGCCGGTGAACCGCTCGAACGCTTGCAGGCGCAATGGACCGCCCTCCATGGCAGCGAGCCGGACGACCTGGCGGCACGCCTGGACGAATTGCGCCGGCAGACCGATAGCCTGGAACGACAACAAGCGCTCCACAAGGAATGGCAACAGGTCCTCGACCAACGCGCCGGTCTGGCTCGACGCCTGGGCGAACTCGACCAGCGTATGGTCGAGCAGGAGCAGGCATTGCTCGACCTGAAACGACAAGGCAGCCAATGCGCCGAGGAGGTGAAGGCGGCGGAGCAGGCCCTGCAGGTCACCCGCGAGTTGCTCCAGCGCCAACGTCTGGCCCGCAGCGCCAGCGTCGAGCAACTGCGCGCCGGCCTGGTGGACGGCGAGGCCTGCCCGGTCTGCGGCAGCCAGGAGCATCCCTATCACCATTCCGAGCAACTGCTCGCCGCCCTCGGTGAACACGACGACCAGGAGCAGGTCCGCGCCGAGCAGTCCCTCGAGCGGCTGCGACAGACCCTGGTCGGTCTGCGCGAGGGCTATTCCAGCCAGCGCGAAAGACTCAACCAGAGTCGCCAGGAGCAGCAGGAACTGACTGGCCAACTGGCCGCGCTCGATCGGCAACTGGACCAATGGACGCTGCCGGAAGAACTGCGACTCCTGCAGCCGTCCGCGCAGTTGGAGTGGCTGGCACAACGCCTGGACGACCTGGCAGGGCAGCGCCAGCAGTGCCAACGAGACTTCGACCGGCTGATCGCCCGCCAGCGCCAGACCCAGCAATTGCAGCAGGAACTGCGGGCCGCCGAGACGATCCTGCAACAGCGCCAGCAGGCGCTGACGGAACAACGGCAGCGCTACGAACATTTGCAGCAGCAGGTCGAGGAGGACAGCCAGCAATTGCGTCCATTGCTCTCCGACGAGCACTGGCAGCGCTGGCAGGCAGATCCGCTGCGGACTTTCCAGGCACTCGGCGAGTCCATCGAGCAACGCCGGCAGCAACAGGCGCGGCTTCAGCAGATCGAACAGCGTCTGCAGGAGCTCAAGCAGCGCTGCGATGAATCGAGCTGGCAACTGAAGCAAAGCGACGAGCAACGCAACGAAGCCCGTCAGGCAGAGGAAAGGGCCCAGGCGGAACTCGCCGAACTGAACGGACGCCTCGGCGCTCACCTGGGCCAGCACGCCTGCGCCCAGGACTGGCAGCTATCGCTGGAGCACGCCGCGCAAGCGGCGCAGAGCGCCGTCGAGACGCTCCAGGCGCCCCTGGATTCGCTGCGCGAGGAACAACTGCGACTCGCCGAAGCCCTGGAACACCTGCAGCAGCAACGGCAGCGCCAACAGGATGAGTTCCAGCGCCTTCAGGCCGACTGGCAGGCCTGGCGCGAACGCCAGGACAACCTCGACGACAGCCGCCTCGACGCCCTGCTCGGCCTTTCCGAGGAACAGGCGACGCAATGGCGGGAGCAATTGCAGCGACTGCAAGAGGAGATCACCCGCCAGCAGACACTGGAAGCAGAGCGCCAGGCGCAACTGCTCCAGCATCGCCGGCAGCGGCCGGAAACCGACCGCGAGGCGCTGGAAGACAACCTGCGGCAACAGCGCGAACGCCTGGCCGCCAGCGAACAGGCCTACCTGGATACCTACAGCCAGTTGCAGGCCGACAACCAGCGCCGCGAGCAGAGCCAGGCGCTGCTTGCCGAACTGGAGCGAGCCCGCGCCGAGTTCCGCAGATGGGGCCGCCTGAACGAACTGATCGGTTCGTCCAGCGGCGACAAGTTCCGCCGCATCGCCCAGGGCTACAACCTCGACCTGCTGGTGCAGCACAGCAACGTGCAGTTGCGCCAGTTGGCGCGGCGCTACCGCCTGCAGCGCGGCGGCAGCGAACTGGGCCTGCTGGTGGTGGACACCGAGATGGGCGACGAACTGCGCTCGGTGTATTCGCTCTCCGGCGGCGAGACCTTCCTGATTTCCCTGGCCCTGGCGCTCGGCCTGGCCTCTATGGCATCGAGCAAGCTGCGCATCGAGTCGCTGTTCATCGACGAAGGCTTCGGCAGCCTCGACCCGGAATCCCTGCAACTGGCGATGGATGCCCTGGACAACCTGCAGGCCCAGGGGCGCAAGGTGGCGGTGATTTCCCACGTCCAGGAAATGCACGAACGGATCCCGGTCCAGGTGCGGGTCCAGCGCGAGGGCAACGGCATGAGCAGCCTGAAGGTGGTCGGCTGAGCCGACCGCCCAGGCGGTACGTCAGAACGGCAGCTCGGTCTGTTCACCCGGAGCATGCGGCGGCTGCTCTTCCCTTTCCGGCCGCAGATGCAGCATCAGCCCGCTGAGCCGGCGCACCTTGCGCCGCACTGCTTCCTCGAACACCCCGGGCAGGCTTTCCACCAGGCTGAACCAGTCGCAGGCGCGGGTGATACCGGTGTACACCAGCTCCTTGGTCAGCACCGGGTTCAGCGCGTCCGGCAGGACCAGCGCGGTATGGGCGAACTCCGAACCCTGCGACTTGTGCACGGTCATGGCGAACACGGTGTCCACCTCGACCAGGCGGCTCGGCAGGACGAAGCGCACGCCGCCGCTACCGTCGTTGCGCGGGAAGGCCACGCGCAGCGCGAAGCGCAGGCTGCCGTCGTCGTTGCGCTCGGGCAGGCGCAGGGCGATACCGATATCGCCGTTCATCAGCCCCAGGCTGTAGTCGTTGCGCGTCACCAGTACCGGCCGCCCCTCGTACCAGCCGTGATCGGCCTCGATCAGGCCAAGGCGCAGCAGTTCTGCCGCTACCCGCTGGTTCAGTCCTTCCACGCCCCATGGGCCGCGGCGCAGCGCGCAGAGCAGGCGGAAGGCGTCGAAAGCCGTCAGTACCGACTGCGCCCAGCGCTCCCAGGCGCCATCCTCCAGCGCCAGTCCGGCGGCCGGGCGGCCCTCGGCCAGGCGTTGCAGGTAGTGCCGGTAGCCGTACGGCGTGCCCGGCGCCTGCGGATGACCGTCGACGAACAGCCGGGCGAAGGCTGCATCGCGCTCCCCGCGCAGGCGCAGGTCGAAGAGGTCGGCGGGCGGACTGTCCAGCAGCGCGCGCGCGTCGCCGGCCTGTTGCCGGTTGACCAACCGCGCCAGGCGCCCGATCCCGCTGCTCGCGCCGAAGCGCCGGGAATGCCGCAGCATGACGGTCTGTTGCGCCAGCGGATGCGCCTGCGCCGAACCTTCGCGCAAGCCCTGCCAGGTTTCGCCGCTGACCCGCTGCAACCAGGCGCGGGTCTCGGCGCTGTACCAGCCCTCCTCGGCATCCCGGCAGAGATCGCCGAGCACCGCGCCGGCCTCTACCGAGGCCAACTGGTCCTTGTCGCCGAGCAGGATCAGGCGCGCCTGCGGCGGTAGCGCATCGAGCAGGCTGGCCATCATTTCCAGGTCGATCATCGAGGCCTCATCCACCACCAGCACGTCCAGCGCCAAAGGGTTGTCCCGGTGGTGGCGGAAGTGCCGGGTATCCGGACGGCTGCCGAGCAGACGGTGCAGGGTAGTGACCTCGGCGGGGATCGCCTGCAACACGTCTTCCGCCAGCGGCAGGGCCCGGACCTGCTGGCCGATGGACTCGGAGAGACGCGCCGCGGCCTTGCCGGTGGGTGCCGCGAGGCGGATGCGCAGCGGCTGGCCGGCGGCTACCGCCGGTGCCTGGAGCAGACCGAGCAGGCGCACCACGGTGGTGGTCTTGCCGGTACCGGGACCGCCGGTGATCAGGCTGAAATAGCCGCGGGCCGCCAGGGCACAGGCCAGCTTCTGCCAGTCGGTGACGCGCTGGCCGTCTTCCGTCGGCGCCTGCGCGAACAGCGCGGCCAGGCGCGGCGCCAGGTCTGCGGCCAGGGGCGCCTGCCGACCCAGGCGCTCGCGCAGGGCCAGGGCGATCTCCAGCTCGTGCCGCCAGTAACGACGCAGGTAGAGACGCTGAGCGCAAAGCACCAGCGGCGAGGTCGCCGCCTCGCTCGGCTCGGGATCGCCTGGGCGCTCGTCGACCACCTCCACCAGCGATGACGCCGCCAGGGCCTCGCGCCAGGCGTCGAGGCGCACGCCGCGCAGCAGTTGCGACGGCAGCAGCACATCGCGGCCTTCGTCGCCTTCCGGCGGCAGCGACAGTGCCGCGTCAGGCGCACCGAGGGTCGCCTCCAGGTCCAGGCAGACGTGCCCGTGGCCCAGTTGGTGGCTGGTCAGCGCCGCCGCCAGCAGCACCCGGGGATCGGCCTGCGGCTGCAACTCGACGAGGAAGGCGACGAACGCCCGGTCCAGCGCCCGTAGCCAGCCGCGCGCCACCCACAGGTCGAGCTGGCGCAGCAGGTCGTGGCGTACCGCCAGCGGTTGCGCTACCTGGTCGTCGCGGCCATCGCGGCCTTCGCCGGCCAGTTGCTTGAGGGTCGGATTCATCGCTCGGCTCCCGGCTGGCCGCTGAACAGCGCGTCCAGGCGTTCGATCAGTTCCCGCAGCGGGCGCTCGAAGTGCAGGCCCTGGGTCGCCGCGCGGGCGCCGCGGAGGAACAGGTACACGGCGCCGCCCATGTGGCGGTCGTAGTCGTAGTCGGGCAGGCGCGCCTTCAACTGCCGGTGCAGGGCCAGCAGGTACAACACGTACTGCAGGTCATAACGGTTCTCCAGCACCGCGGCGGTCATCGCTTCCGGGCTGTAGGCGCCATCGTCGGCGCCCAGCCAGTTGGACTTGTAGTCGGCCACGTAGAAACGCCCCTGGTGCTCGAAGACCAGGTCGACGAAGCCCTTGAACATGCCGTTCAGCAGGGTCGGCGCCAGCGCCGGACGCGCCGCGCCGCCGAGGGTATGGCGCCGGACCAGGGCGTCGATCGCCTCGGCCTGGACCTGGTGGGTGGCGAACCAGAACTCCATTTCCACCTGGTAGGCGACGAGCCCGGCCAGGCTGGTTTCGCCACCGGGCCAGCGCAGCGGTTCGGCGAGATACTGTTCCAGCCACAGGTCGAGCGGTTCGGCCCAGTCCTTCCAGCCACGCAGATCGCAGCGTCGCGCGACCAGTTCGCGGCGCCGCTGGGCATCGGCGCGCGCCACATCGAAGCCTTCGCGGCCGGCCCATTCGAGCAGCCCGTGGAGGAAGGTGCCGGGAGCCGGTCCGCGCGGGAAGCGATGCAGGTCGTCGCGCATCTCGCTGGTGTGCGCGACCGGCGGCTGTTCGGCGGAACGGCCTTCTTCGTGGAAGGTGGCTTCCTCGGCGCTGATCGGCTCCTGCGATTCGTCGCTCTCCAACACCTCGTCATCGTCCAGCCCGGCGGAGGCCTGCAATTGCAGGCCGGAATAGCTGGCGACCCACCACTTCTCGCGGCTGCTGCGGCGGGTTTCGCGGGCCTGCCCAAGGCCCTGGCCGCGCCCTGCGACATAGCGTTCGGCGTCCGCCTCGGGGGCCGGCTCGACGACAATCTCCCGGCACTCGCCGCGCAACGCGGCGAGGCATTGTCCGAGGCCATCGCTGCCGATGGTCGCGCCGCCGGCAAGCAGGTAGCCCAGGGCCCCCTTGTGCAACTCCGGCGACTTGCTGTTGCTCGCCACCAGCGGCGCGATGCCCAGCCACACCGAATGGCGGGCGCGGGTCAGGGCCACGTAGAGCAGGCGCATGTCTTCGCCGAGGCGCTCGTCGTTGGCCTGCTCGTAGGCCCGCGCAGCCTGCTCCTTGCGCCGCGCCAGCTCGATGACCCGCCCTGCAGCGCCATCCTCGTGGAAACTCGCCGGCGCGCCGCTGTTGCCGTCCAGCTCCCTCCAGCTGCAGATGAAGGGCAGCAGCACCAAGGGGTATTCCAGCCCCTTGGACTTGTGGATGGTCACCACCTTGATCAGGTCGGCGTCGCTTTCCAGGCGGAGGATCTCTTCGCTCCCCGGACTCTGCACCTGCTCGGCCAGATGGCGGATCAGCGCGTGCTCACCGTCCAGTTCCACCGCCGCGCGCTGCAGCCACTCGGCCAGGTGCAGCAGGTTGGTCAGGCTGCGCTCGCCATCGGCATGCCGCAGCAGGCGCGCCGGCAGTTCGAAGTCGGCGAGCAGGCGCCGCAGCATCGGCAATACGCCCTGGGCCTGCCAGGACCGGCGATAGTCGCGGAAGCGCAGGACCATCCGTTCCCAGAACAGTTCGTCCTGGTTCAATCGTTCCAGGGTCGCCCAGTCCAGGTGCAGGCTGCGGGTAGCCAGGGCGACCCGCAGCAGCGCATCGGCGCCGGGGTCGGCGCAGGCACGCAGCCAATGCAGCAGGTCGGCGGCTTCCTGGCTGTCGAACACCGAGTCGCGGTCGGACAGGTAGACGCTGGCCAGTCGTCGCGCCGCCAACGCGCTGCGGATCGCCTCGGCCTCGGCGCGACCGCGGACGAGGATGGCAATATCCGCCGGGCGCAACGCCCGCCAGCCGCCCTGCTCGTCGGCGAAGCCGGCGCGGCCCAGGTCGGCCAGGCTCAGCCAGCGGCGGATGGCGCTGGCGCTGCGCTCGGCCATTTCCTGGCGATACGCCGCGGAGCCGAGCACGCCGGCTTCGACATCAAGGTTCCAGAACGTCATCGCTGGCGCCTCGGCACCGTCGATCAACAAACGTTCGGCGCGCCCCTGGGCGTCCACCGCATGGAACGGCACCGGGTTTTCCAGCCCCTCGCGGGCGAAACGGAAGGCGCCGCGCGGATGCTCTTCGGCGAAGGCGAAGCAGCGGTTGGCGGCCGCCACCATGGCGGCGGTCGAGCGGAAGTTCTTGCCAAGGGTGTAATGCCGCCCGCGAGTGGCCTCGCGGGCGCGCAGGTAGGTATGGATGTCGGCACCGCGGAAGGCGTAGATCGCCTGCTTGGGGTCGCCGATCATGAACAGGCCGGTTTCCCGCGCCTGGGGCTCGTCGGGATCGGCGGCGATCCGGTAGATGCGCTCGAAGATCCGGTACTGCACCGGGTCGGTATCCTGGAACTCGTCGATCAGCGCCACCGGGAACTGCTCGCGGATCAATTGCGCCAGGCGCTCGCCACCAGGCCCCTGCAAGGCGCGGTCGAGGCGGCTGAGCAGGTCGTCGAAGCCGATCTCGGCACGCCGCTGCTTCTCGATCTCCAGTTCGTGCCCGACTTCGCCCAACGCGTGCAACAACAGGTGGGGAGCGAGATCGGGACGCTCTTCCTGATGCGCGGCCCAGGCGTCGATGGCCCTTAGCGCGGCATGCTCGGGCGCCACGCGCTTGGCGGTGAGCTTGATCCGGGTCTGGCCGAACTTGCCGAGGTTGGCCGGCTGCTCGCCGCCCTCGCTCCAGTCCGCCAACGCTTGCAGCCAGGCGTCGAAGGTCTCGTCGCTGTCCTTGCCGCGATAGCTGTTGCCGTTCAGGTAGGGACGCAGGTCGCGCAGCAGCGCTTCCAGTTCGACGCGCGCTGCGCGCCAGGCGGCGCGGGCCTGCGCGTCCAGTTGGTCGAGCTGGCGATACCAGTCGCCGCCCTGCTCCAGCAAGGCTGCCAGTGACTCGGGCGCACTCAGCGCCTGGTCGGCGTAGCGGAAGTCGGCGTCCTGCCGCGCCAGCAGCGGCTGCAAGGCCTTGCCCAGCGTCTCCGGCCCGCTGTAGCAACTGGCCACGGCTTGCGCCGCCGGAGCCGTCAGGCCGTAGAAGTTACGCCGCCAGTAGTCCCGTACCACTTCGGCGAGCAATTCGCTCTGGTCGGTTTCCAGGTTCTGGGTGAACAGGCTGCCGCTGTCGAAGGCGTGCTCGCGCAGCATCCGGTAGCACCAACTGTGGATGGTCGATACCGCGGCCTCGTCCATCCACTCCGCGGCCAGGCGCAGCAGGCGCGCGCAGCCCGGCCAGCGCTCGGCGGGATACTGCTGGCGCAACGCGACCAGCAGGCCGTCGTGGCGCTCCTGCGGCTCGGCGAAACAACGCGCCGCTTCGCCCAGGCGGCTGCGGATACGCTCGCGGAGTTCCTGGGTCGCCGCATCGGTGAAGGTCACCACGAGGATTTCCGGCGGGCTCAGCGGCCGGCCGAAAGCGTTCTCGCCGCCATGGTCGAGGACCAGGCGTACGTATAGCAGGGCGATGGTGAACGTCTTGCCGGTACCGGCGCTGGCCTCGATCAGGCGGCTGCCGTGCAACGGGAAGTCCAGCGGATCGAGGGCCACGGGCATCTGCTGCTGGCTCATGCCTGCTCCTCCGCGCCACGTCCCAGGGCAGCCAGCAGCGGCGCGTAGAGCTGCTCGGCCCAGTGCGCGAACTCACCGCTGGCGAGCAGCCTGTCGAAGTCCGGATAGACCCGAGCCAGCGCCGGCGAGGCGTCCACCTCGCCCCCCATGCCGAACCCTCCCTCGTAGCGCTTGCGCGCCTCGCGCATGGCTTTCTCGGGCTCTGCGGCGCCACCACTGGCGAGCCAGGCGAAAGCGGTCCGGCAGGCCAGCGGCAACGGCTGGCGCATGCCCTGGCGCCAGGCATCGATCAACTGGTCGAGGTACTCGCCGGCACGCTCGCTCGGCAACGGCGGAATCTCCAGGGTGCCGGTCTGGCTCACCAGCACGCTGCTCACCGGCTGGCCTAGACGTTGGAGGGCGAGGTGCTGCAACCAGTGGCGCACCAGGCTGTGCCACTTGAAGCCGCGCCCTTCATGGAGCTTGCCGCTGAGCAACTGCAGGCGCGCCAGGCGCCCGGAAGCGTCGCGACGCAAGCCGCCGAGCCAGTCCTCCAGCTCCAGCCCGGACGGATGGCGATGGCGCAACTCCTGCTGCTGCTCGACCGCCTCCGGCCAGCGCTCGATTTCCTGGCGGTAGCGCCAGAGCAGGTCGGGCAGCGGTTGCAGCAAATGGCGCGCGGAGAACTCGCCGAACGCCGCCAGCGGCAGGCGACCCTGTCGCCGCAGTCGCTCGACCTGGGCCTGCAACTGCGCCGGCAGGCCCTCGGCATCCCAGTCCCGCTCGACCCAGCGCTTCATGCGTTCGGTCAGCTCGAATTGCAGCTTCCAGTTGTCCAGCGCGTCCAGTTCGAAAGGTTCTTCGTCGTTGCCGGTCAATTGCTCGTCGTCGAAACGCACCTTGAGCCGCTGCTGGAAGAACGCATTCACCGGGTTGGCGAGGAACTCCGCCAGCGCTCGCAGCCCCAGTGCGCCCTCCAGTTCAAGCGGCGGCAGGGACGCTTCGGCGTCGGGAACGGCGATGTCGTCCTCGCTATGGACCTCGCGCCACTCGCGGGCGTAGGTGAACAGGCCATCGACGCCCTGCTCCGGCGCATCGTGAAAATACCGACGGCTGAACGGCTGCAGCGGATGCTCCTGGGTCAGGGCACGCAGCAGCGCCTCGCCGTCGCCGTCCGGGTCCAGGCGCCAGCCGGCCGCCAGGTGATCGCGCAACTGGCCGATCAGCACCGAGGGCGGCCGCTCGCCATTGTCGCGGATACTCCGCCCCACCCAGCTCACGTAGAGCTGCTCGCGCGCCGAGAGCAGCGCCTCGAGCAGCAGGTAGCGGTCGTCCTCGCGCCGCGAGCGGTCGCCGGGGCGGTAGTCGTTGCGCATCAGGTCGAAATCCAGCGGCGACTGCTGGCGGGGGTAGTCGCCATCGTTCATGCCAAGCAGGCAGACCAGCCGGAACGGGATCGCGCGCATCGGCATCAACGTGCAGAAACTCACCGCGCCAGCCAGGAAGCGCTGGTTCAGGCCGCCCTGGTCCAGGCCGCCGAGCCAGGCCTCGCGTATCACGCTGATCGGCAGCGGCTCGGCGAAGGCCGCACAGGCGCAGTGTTCCTGCCAGCGCTCGAGCAGTTGCAGGAGCTGGGTGAGGAGCAGTTCGTCGCGCTCGTCGTGGGCCTCGAAGAACACCGTGAGCAGGGCTTGCAGGCGCTCGCCCCACTGCGCCGGGGTGGCCGGTTCGGCCAGCTCGGCGTAGGCCACCTCGAGGCGCTCCAGCAGCACAGCCAGCGGGCCTGCCAGGGCGGCGTCCAGGCCACCGACCTCATCGTAGGGCTGGATGCCTTGCAGGGCCGCGCCTTCGCCGACCGCGTAGCCGAGCAGCATGCGCCGCAGACCGAAGCGCCAACTGTTGCCCTCCAGTCCCGCTGGCAGGCCGAGACGCTCGCGCTGCGCGGCATCCAGCCCCCAGCGCACGCCGGCGCCTTCGATCCAGCGGTGCAGGGTCGCCAGGTCGGCCTCGTCGACGCCGAAACGCCGGCGCAATGCCGGGACGTCCAGCAGGTCGAGGATCTCGCTCACGGCGAAACGGCTGTCGGGCAGTTTCAGCAGGTGCTCCAGGGCGATCAGCAGCGGCTCGCGACCGCGCTGTCCCTGGTCGGCCAGGGTATAGGGAATGAAGCGCTGGTCGTCGCGCGGCACCTGGCCGAACACCGCCTCGATGTGCGGTGCATAGGCGTTGATGTCGGGGACCATGACGATCACGTCGCGCGGCTTCAGGCTCGGATCGGCGTTGAAGCGGGCGAGCAACTGGTCGTGGAGGATCTCCACTTCGCGCTGCGCGCTGTGGGCCACATGGAAGCGGATCGAGGCGTCGCTCCGCGGCGCCACCGGCGGCCAGTGCTCGCGGGTTTCCGCCAACGGGCGCAGTTCGAGGATATCGTCCTGCAACTGGCCGAGCAGCCCGTGCGGGGCCTCCTCGCTGAACAGGTCGATGCGCCCGCCGTTGACCTCGCCGAACAGGTTCCGATAGCTGTCCGGGTCGTCGTAGCTGTCGAGCAGGTTGATGTAGTCGCGGCCCTGCTTGCCCCAGGCCGCCAGCAACGGCTGGGCATGCTGGTGCTGGCGGTCCTCGTCGAGGTCGGCGGGGACGCCGGCGCGGCGCTGCTGGCGGCGGTACTCGTGGCGCAACAGGTCCTTGTCGGCGACGATGTCGGCCCAGTGGTGGCGACAGGGGTTGTGCACGCAGAGCAGCACCTGGCTGAACCTGGCCAGGGCGGCCAGCGCCTCGAGGGTCTGCGCCGGCATCGAGGAAATCCCGAACACCACCACTCGTCGCGGCAACGCGCGCGGCGCCGCGCTGGCGGAGCGCAGCGCCTCGATGAAGCGCCGGTGCACGCCGGAGCGGCTGCGGGCCAGGCTATCGGCACCGACGTCGGCGAGCAGCGCGCGCCACAATTCGGCCTGCCAGCGCTCGTCGGCACCGAGCGGGCGCGCCTGCCCGTTCGCCGTGCGCAACTGGTCGCGGCCCTGGCTCCAGTCGTCGAGCCAGTCGCCGCGATAGACCTGGTACTGGTCGAACAGGTCGGCCAGGCGCTCGGCCAGTTGATGACGCTTGCGCAGGTCGGCATCGTCGGCGAGGAAACGTTGCAGGGTGCGGAACTCGGGACGCTCCAGCAATCCGGGAAGCAGACGCATCAGGCGCCAGGTCAGCGGCGCCTTGTCCAGTTCGGAAACCTCGGGAATGCTTTCGCGGCCCAGCACCGCGCGATAGGCCTGCCAGAGGAACTGCGCCGGCAACTGCACCTCCAGCGCCGCGGCGATGCCGCCACCGCCGCCGCCGTCCTCGCGGGGATCTTCGGCCAATGCCAGCTTCAACCATTGGGCGATGCCGTTGCTGTGCACCAGGACCCGCTCGCTTTCCAGCGGCGCCAGCGGATAGCGGCGCATCCAGGAAACGGCGAGGTCGCGCAGGTCGTCCAGGCGATTGCCGTGGACGATCATGAATCCGGGCGTGAGGGCGGTGGTTCCCAAGGGTTCTGGCATCGGTACGGCTATTCCTGGCGCAAGGCTCTGGCGAAAGAGGTCAGGATCGGGCGGCGACGAAGCGTCGTTCCAGTTCGAGGCTGTCGGCCATGCGGAAATCGCTCCAGCGCTCGCTCAGGCCGAGATGGCTGTCCGCCTGGCAATCCGGGGCACTGGCGCAACGGCGGGTGAAGGTGTTGACCACCTCGACCATCTCCTCGCGCTCGGCGCCGACCAGCAGCGCCGCGTGCGCCAGCACCACCGGCCGGCCGGCGCCGTTGCGCCGCCAGCGTTGCGCGGTCCCGGCGAGCTTGCGCCCATCCAGGGTGACATTGTAGCGGCCGTCGCAGAAGGAACCGGCCACGGCGCCCACGCCGGCGTCCAGGCCGCGCTCGCGGAGCCAGTCGCAGATCGGCTGGCACAGCCGCAGGTAGGCGGTTTCGATACGGGTCTGCTCGTTGTCGCCGGGCCCCAGCGCATAGGACAGGGCGATGTTCAGCACGCCCGGCGATTGCGGCACCGGCTCGCCGCCGGTATCGCGCAGCAGCACCGGCCAGCCGCGTTCGGCGACCGCTGCGCTGGCCGGCGCGAATCCTTCCAGGCGCTCCATCCGGCGCGGCATGACCAGCGCCCGATCGCACGGCTGCCAGAGCAACAGGCCATGCTCGCGGGCACCGCCACACACCTCGTCGAGCAGGGCGCGCTCGGCGTCCAGCCCATCCTGCACGGAAAACACTTCGACCACGATTCTTCCTCTTCCAGGCTGGCACGGCTCGGCTCCCACGCGGGGAGCGCTGCCTATGATAGCCAGTGGCGGCGCCTCCGTGCGCCGTAATCGCGAGGAAGTTGCCGGGAAATCAGCAGGTTGCCGAGCGCAGACGGGCCGGGCGGCGCTGCCAGAACTCGGCCAGCAGGACCCCGGCCAGGGTCAGCGCGCCGCCGACCAGGTGATGGACGGTCAGGCGCTCGCCGAGCACCAGGGTGGCGATGCAGGCGGTGATGATCGGCAGCAGGTTGAAGAACAGCGCCATCCGGCTCGGCCCGAGACGGGCGACACCGTGCATCCAGGCCAGCGCGGCGACGATCGAGGCGAACAGCGCGGCGTACAGCACCAGCGGCAGGTTGGCGGCGTTCAGGCCGGTGCGCGGCGACAGCAGGTACAGCGGCAGCAGGGCGAGGATCGCCACCAGCACCTGCAGGTAGAGCAGTTGCATGGCCGGCAGCTTCAGGCTCCATTTTTTCAGCAGCACGCTGTACACCGCATAGGCCAGGGTGGCGACGATCATCATCGCGTCGCCGAGATTCACTCCATGCTCCAGCAAAGCGCCGAGATGGCCCTGGGAGATCACCAGCACCACGCCGGCCAGCGACACCAGCGCGCCGAGCAGCGCCCCGGCGTTCAGCCGGTGGGCCAGGATGCTGCTGGCCAGGCCCAGCGACATCAGGGGCATCAGCGACAGGATGATGCCCATGTTGGTGGCGCTGGTCAGCGCTGCCGCGTAGTAGGCCAGGCTCTGGTAGACGGCCATGCCGAGCAGGCCGAGGACCACGAACTTGCCGAGGTTGGCGAGGATGTAGCGGCGGTTGCGCAGCACCGGGCCGAGCATGAAGGGCGTCAGCGCCAGGCCGACCAGCAGCCAGCGGAAGAAACCGATCTCGGCGGGCTGGATGATCCCCACGGCGAGCTTGTTGACGACGGTGTTGCCGGCCCAGATGAACACGGCCAGCAGGGGAAACAGGTATTGCATGGGAGGTTCCGCACTATGAAAAAGGAATACGCGGCCATTCTGAGCCAGTCCGAATACAGACGTATAATGAATTCCAGACAAACCACCCGTAGGTTCGGACATGTCGACCACCACCTTGCTGCGCCTTCCCGATCTCCAGGGGCAGTCTTTCGACGTCTATTTCCGCTATGACGAGTTCGGCGCCGACACCCATTCGCCGCCGCACACCCACGCCTGGGGCCAGCTCAACTATGCAGCCCATGGCGTGATGCAGCTGGAGATCGACGGCCAGCGCTTCCTCTCACCTCCGCAATACGCGGTATGGATACCACCGGAGCGGGTGCACAGCTGCTACAACAGCCAGGCCATCGTCTACCGCTCGCTGTACCTCTCCGCCGAACTGTCACGACGCCTGCCGGCGACACCTTGCACCCTGGCGATCAGCGCGATCCTCAAGGCGATCCTCTCGGACTTCGCCGAGCGCGGGGTCAACCTGCCGACCTCGGCGCAGGACCTGCGCCTGGCCCGGGTCGTCATGGACCAGCTGGAATGCGCCCAGCCCCACGACGACTACCTGCCCTACGGCCGTACCCCGGCGCTGCGCGAGGTGCTCGACGCACTGCAGGCCGAGCCGGGCGACAACCGCTCGCTGGCGCAATGGGCGCAGCAGGTGCACAGCACCGAGCGAACCCTGGCCCGGCACTGCCAGCGCGAACTGGGCATGACCTTCGGCGAATGGCGCCAACGCCTGCGCTTCCTCGCGGCCATCGAGGCGCTGGAAGCCGGCAGGGGGATCCAGCAGATCGCCTTCGACCTCGGCTACAGCAGCCCCTCGGCGTTCATCTCGATGTTCCGCCGGCTGGCCGGCACCACACCGGAACAATACCGCCTGGCCAGCCGCACCCAGGACATGCCGATGCTGTAACCCGCCGTGCATGCGTTGCGGCTATGCTCGCAGCAGCCACCATCCGGAGTTCGCATGCCAACCGCCAGCCGCCATCCCGACACCGCCCTCGCGGTGTTCCTCGCCTTCCTCAAGCTGGGCTGCAGCGCCTTCGGCGGGCCCATCGCCCACCTCGGCTATTTCCGCGACGAGTTCGTCCGCCGCCGCGGCTGGCTGAGCGAAAGCAGCTACGCCGACCTGGTCGCCCTCTGCCAGTTCCTTCCCGGCCCCGCCAGCAGCCAGGTCGGCATGGCCCTCGGCCTGGCCCGCGCCGGCTATCCCGGCGCCCTCGCCGCCTGGCTCGGTTTCACCCTGCCCTCGGCGTTGCTGCTGGTGCTCTTCGCTCTCGGCCTGGGACGCTGGGGCGCGCTGTTGCCCGAGGGCGTGCTGCATGGCCTGAAGATCGCCGCGGTGGCGGTGGTGGCCCAGGCGGTCTGGGGCATGGGTCGCAGCCTGTGCCCGGATCGCCCGCGCCTGACGCTGATGGCGCTGTCCTGCGCGAGCGTGCTGGCCTGGCCCACTGCCTGGACCCAGGTCGCGGTGATCGCCGGTGCCGGCCTGGCCGGCCTCGCCCTGTTGAAAACGGAAGCAGTGGAAGGCCACGAGCGGCTGCCGATCGCCATCGGCTACCGCGGCGCGCTGCTGTTCCTCACCTTGTTCGCCGTGCTGCTGGTCTGCCTGCCGCTGGCCGCGCGCCTCTGGCCGGAACACTGGCTGCGCCTGCTCGACGCGTTCTACCGGGCTGGCTCGCTGGTATTCGGCGGTGGCCATGTGGTGCTGCCGCTGCTGCAGGCGGAAGTGGTACCCAAGGGCTGGGTCGACGGCGATACCTTCCTCGCCGGCTACGCGGCCGCCCAGGCGGTACCGGGCCCGCTCTTCACCTTCGCCGCGTTCCTCGGCGCAGCCTCGGGCCCGGCGCCGAACGGCTGGAGCGGCGCGCTGCTGTGCCTGCTGGCGATCTTCCTGCCATCGTTCCTGCTGGTCGCCGGTGCCTTGCCATTCTGGGAACGCCTGCGCCACGAACGCCGGGTACGGGCAACGCTGGCCGGGGTCAACGCGGCGGTGGTCGGCCTGCTGCTGGCGGCGCTGTACCAGCCGCTCTGGACCGAAGGCATCCTGCGCCCGGCCGACTTCGCCCTGCTGCTCTTCGCCCTGCTGGCCCTGCTCGCCTGGAAGACGCCGCCCTGGCAAGTGGTGCTCGCCTGCGCCGTGGCCGGCGGCCTGATCGCCACAGCCGGCTAGCCGTTCAAGGTCAGGCTCAGCCCCTGCGCCGCCGGCGCGGCCGCCTTGCCCGGCTCCGCGCCCTCCGGCCGGTAGCCGAGGCGCAGGCCGCCCCAGTGCTTGCTGTGGATGAAGATCGGCACCGAAAGATCGTGCATCAGCTCGCCGGTGTCACGGGTGTAGGTCTGTAGCAACAGCGGCTGCTGGTGGCTGCCGCAGCGAATCCCGGTGCGGTCGTTGAACAGGCGCTTGCTGCGGCTGCGCAACGCGTCCGTCTGCGGGTCGCCGCTGGGCGGATGGGCGAAGGCGCGATTGTGGGTGGGCACGTAGCCTTCGGGGGTACAGGCGATGGCGAATACCAAGTTGCGGTTGCGCTCCAGCAACTGCTCCTGGATGCCCGGCAGGACCTGGTCGGTGTAGCTGTCGAAGCGGGTCCGGTACTTGGTCGGCTGGGTATTGGGCAACGGCTGGTAGCTGCGGTCGAACAGGTCGTCGAGGTCGATGCGCCCGCTGCGCACGTCCTCCTCGAAGCGAGCGGCGATAGCCGCCGCGCCCTCCCGGGCGAGGTCGTAGACCGACTGGTGGTAGGCGTCCAGGCTGACCTCGGCGAGGCGCTCGCTGATCACCTCGGCCTGGTTCTCCAACTGGCTGGCAGCTTCGCCGAGGCGCAGGGTCTGTTCCTCGCTGGCGCTGAGGTCGCCGCGCACCTGCTCGACCGCGGCGAACAGGCTGGCGAGTTGGCTGCGGTTGATCTCGGCGCCCTGGGCGATCTCGGTAATCTGGCTTTCCACCCCGGCCGCCAGTTCGGCAATGCCTTCCAGTTGCCGACCGGTCAGCTCGACCTGGCCGACCCCTTCCCCCAACTCTTCGGAAAGCTGGCGGATCTGCTCGACCACCTCGCTGGTCTGGCGCTGGATCTCGGCGACCATCTGGCCGACTTCCTCGGTGGCCTCGGCGGTACGTCCGGCCAGGCCGCGCACCTCTTCGGCAACCACCGCGAAGCCGCGCCCATGCTCGCCGGCGCGGGCCGCCTCGATGGCCGCGTTGAGGGCCAGCAGGTTGGTCTGGCTGGCGATGCCCTGGATCACCAGGGTGACCCGCTGGATGTCCTCGCTGCGCTGGTTCAGCGCCTCGATCGCCTCGCGGCTGGCGCCCATCCGCTCGCTGAGCCGATGCATGCGCTCGATGGTCGAGGCCAGCAGCACCTGGCCTTCGTCGCTGCCGGCGCGCGCCCGGGTGGCGGCGTCCATGGCCTGGCGCGCCAGATTGGAGGTGGCGCGCTCGGTGTGGATCATCACTTCGGCGCTGCCGACGATCTGTTCGGCGGCGTCGAGCTGGGATTGCAGCTTCTCCGCCAGGCGCTTCACCGAGAACGCCACGCCGGCGGCCGACAAGGCGTTCTGGCTGGTGTTATGGGACAGGTCGCGAGCCAGCCGGGCGATGTCGGGCTCGCCGACGGTCGCCACCGCCGTGCGGTTGCCGGGAAGCAGCCAGGGCAACCAGAGCAGCGCCACGCCGAGCGGCAGGGCCAGGTACAGCGGCAGCCAGCCATGCCGGGCGCCGACCAGCAGGAGAACCAGGGCCAGGCTCTGCAACAGGCAGACGAAGAGGATGCGGGAACGAGCGGGCTGCATGAGTAAATCTCCGGCCTCCGGGGCGTTGCGTCATGACCCTGGGGTCGGACGGGCGACGGCGGGGCTTCTTTATTTGACTTGTAGTCCGGTTTGTAGCCCGCCCCCGGAAGCGCCGCCATCGTTCCTTAGTGGTATGGCCAATGGCTGGCATTCGACTAGCGCAGGCCGCGACGAAAGGCGGAGAACACCCCGGACGCGTCGGCCAGGCCTTGATCCATGGGGGCTTCGCCGCATTTCCAGGGGACGCTCGAAGAACTTCCGTCCTGCCGTCCGTCGGCCGACACCGTATGACAAGCCCGGAGCCCACGTTATAATTCCGCGCCCATTTACAGCCGGTAGCGGTCGACTAGACTCCCAACCGGCGCTGGCCGGACCCCGCTTCCGCCCAGCCTGGTCGCTATCGGGCCCGCTCTTTTTGGACTCAGGACCACCCGTGACGAAAGACGAATTGCGTGCCGCGCTGGCGCGCGAGGAACAGCGTTACAAGGACGTGTACGGCGGCGAAGTGACGCTTTATGCCGCCCAGCCGGAACCCGACCGCAAGCCCTGGCGCAAACGCCCAACCGTTCAGGAGCAGGCGTTCGACAGAGAACTGCAGAAGATCGAAGAAGAGCGTCTCAAGGCCGGGCAGGAAGCAGCGGACCCCATTCCATTTACCTCCAACCGACAGGAGAGCGACGGATAACGAAGCGTTTCAATCTGTTTCGTTTTTCCCGCAAAGCCCGATGCGACGGGGCGTTGCCCGCGACAATGGCAACCTTCCGGAGTTCCAGACGGATAAAAACGCATCTGGCATAATCGCCGCCCCGTCTCTGACCGGTTTCTCACATGTTCGATCTTTTCAGCGGGCTCGATGCCTGGGTGGGTATCAGCCTGGTGCTGGCCCTGGCCTTCGTCCTCACCTTCGAGTTCATCAACGGCTTCCACGACACTGCCAACGCGGTGGCCACCGTCATCTACACCAAAGCGATGTCCCCCTACCGGGCGGTGATGCTCTCCGGTGTGTTCAACTTCCTCGGCGTGCTGCTCGGCGGTGTCGGCGTGGCCTACGCCATCGTTCACCTGCTGCCGGTGGAGCTGCTGATCAACGTGAACACCGGCCATGGCCTGGCGATGGTCTTCTCCCTGCTCGCCGCCGCCATCGCCTGGAACCTCGGCACCTGGTACTTCGGCATCCCGGCCTCCAGCTCGCACACCCTGATCGGCTCGATCCTCGGCGTCGGCCTGGCCAATGCGCTGATCACCGACGTGCCGCTGGCCGAAGGGATCAACTGGCAGAAGGCGATCGACATCGGCCTGTCGCTGATCTTCTCGCCGCTGGCCGGCTTCATGGTCGCCGCGTTGGTCCTGCTCGGACTGAAGTGGTGGCGTCCGCTGTCGAAGATGCACAAGACCCCGGAAACCCGTCGCGAACTCGACGAGAAGAAGCACCCGCCGTTCTGGAACCGCCTGGTGCTGGTGCTTTCCGCCATGGCGGTAAGCTTCGTCCATGGCTCCAACGACGGCCAGAAGGGTATCGGCCTGATCATGCTGGTACTGATCGGCATCGTCCCGGCCAAGTTCGTCCTCGACCTGAACAGCACCACCTACCAGATCGAGCGCACCCGCGACGCCGCCCTGCACCTCAGTCAGTTCTACCAGCGCCACACCGATACCCTCGGCGACATGCTGGCCCTGGGCAAGAGCAATGGCAGCGAGATGCCGCAGTTCTACCGCTGCGATCCGAAACAGACCGAGCCGACCATCAACGCGCTGCTCCGCGACCTGCGCGGCGTGCCCAGCTACAACGACCTGGACGCCGACGAGCGCGTGCAGGTGCGTCGCTACCTGCTGTGCCTGGACGACACCGCGAAGAAGGTCGGCAAGCTGTCCGACCTGCCGGCGCGGGAGAAGGCCGACCTCGAGAAGCTACGCAAGGACCTGACCGCGACCACCGAATACGCGCCGTTCTGGGTCATCATCGCGGTGGCCCTGGCTCTCGGCATCGGCACCATGGTCGGCTGGAAGCGCGTAGTGCTCACCGTCGGCGAGAAGATCGGCAAGCAGGGCATGACCTACGCCCAGGGCATGAGCGCGCAGATCACCGCCGCCGCCGCCATCGGCATGGCCAACATCTACAGCCTGCCGGTGTCCACCACCCACGTGCTGTCCTCCGGCGTGGCCGGGACCATGGTGGCGAACAAGAGCGGCCTGCACGGCGGCACCGTGCGCAACATCCTGATGGCCTGGGTACTCACCCTGCCGACTTCGATGGCGCTGTCCGCCGGCCTGTTCTGGCTGGCCTCGCAATTCATCTGAGCCGCCTCGCCGGTTGAAAAAACGCCTGCTTGTCCGCAGGCGTTTTTTTGCCGCGCTCCCACCGACGTCATCCGCCCGCCTCGGCGGGCGCCGCCAGCGGCAAGCGAACCACGAACAACGCACCCTCCCCCTGGTTGGCCGCCGTCAGGCTACCGCCCATGTTGCGCACCAGATCGTGGCTGACCGAGAGACCCAGGCCGGTACCCTTGCCCTCCGCCTTGGTGGTGAAGAAGGGTTCGAATATCCGCTCCAGCAGGAGCGGTTCGATCCCACCGCCGTTGTCGTGCACGTGCAATTCGACCCAGCCCGGTTCGCGGCAAGCCACCTGCTCCAGGCGAACACGCCGGCTGGCCAGGCCGGGATTGCCAAGCAGGGCATCGCGGGCGTTGGCGAGCAGGTTGATGATCACCTGTTCCAACTGGTCCGCCTGCCCTCGTACCACCATCCGCTGCGTCGGCGCCGGGCACTCCACCTCGATGGCGTGCTGACGCAGCCCCTCGCCGAGCAGGCCCAGGGCGCCTTCGAAGGCGGCATAGGGGTCGAACGGCAGCGCCTCCAGCGCCGACTTGCGGCTGAACACGCCGAGGTGGCTGACCAGGCGGTCGACGCGCAGGACCTGGGCATCCATGCGCTCCAGTTTCTCGCCCAGGTAGTCGCCGTCGAGGCCGACGCTGTTCATCCGCTGGCGCATGTTGAACAGGGTCATGCGCAGCACGTGCAGCGGCTGCTTCACCTCGTGGGCGAGGCCGCTGACCATCTCCCCCAGGCTGGCCATCTTGGCGCCTTGCGCCAGTTGCTGCTGGGCCCGACGCACCGGCGTGTTGTCGCGTCCCACCGCCTGTACCTCGCACAATTCGCCCCGGGCGTCGAACAACGGTCGCTCGGCCCACACCAGCCAGAGAAAACGTTGCCCCGGCAGGTTGAAGCGCAGTTCCGGCACCTCGCTGGCGCCCTCCCGCGGCGAACCCAGCAGACGCGCGCGCAAGGCGCTGGCGTCTTCCGCCGCCAGCCACTCGTCGAGCCGGCGACCGACCAGGCGCTCCGGGCTGGTCGCGAGGCTATCGGCGAAGGTCCGGTTCACGTAGGTCAGCACCAGGTCGGCGGTATAGCGACAGATCAGCGCCGGCGAATCCTCCACCAGGACCCGGTAGCGTTCCTCGCTCTCGGCGATACGCTGTGCCGCCAGGTGCTGCTCGGTCACGTCCAGCCACAGGCCCACCGCCTCGCTGGGCAGGCCCTGGGCATCGCGCAGCAGCTTGGCTTCGTCGTAGAGCCAGTGCCAGTTGCCCTGGCCATCGGCGAGGCGATAGCGGGTCTTCACCCGGCCCTCGCGAAGCAGCTCGCGGCCGCGGGCGAAAAAGGCCTCCAGATCATCCGGATGCACCCGCTCGGCGAGCGCCTGCCAACTCTGTCCCTGCAGGTCGAGGCCGAGCAGGTTGCTCGCGCTTTCGCTGTAGAACTCCGGCACCAGGTGCCCCTGCTCGACCCGCTGGACATAGATCACCACCGGCGCACTGTCGATCAGGCTGCGCAACCGCGCGTGGGCCGCCTGTGCCCGTTCCTCCTGGCGCCGGCCTTCGCTGATGTCGAGCAGCACGCCGGACAGCCCCAGGGCACTGCCGCGTCCCAGCGGCCGGCCCTCGATGCGCAGCCAGCGGCGCTCGCCGCGGCTATCCGGCTGACGCAGGCAAAGGTCCTGGGCCAGCGCCTGGCCGCTGCGCAGGCTGGCACGCAGGCGCAGGCCGAGCTCGTCGGCGTCCGCCGGTTGCAGCAGGCCCTGCAGGTGTTCCAGCGGCACCCGACGATACTCGCCGGTCAACCCCAGGCTATCGTGCAAGGCCGGCGCCAGTTCGAAGAGTTCCTGCTCCGCCCAGTAACGCCACCAGCCGCCGCCGATCATCTCCTGCAACAGCCCCAGCTTGCGCGAACTGTCGTGCTGCTCGTGGAGTTCGCAGCGGTCCGCCACCTGGTTCGCCAGCAGTTCCGCGAGGTATTGCCAGTCCTGCGGCGCGGGCCCCTGGGCGAGCTGCTCCAGCGACATCGGCCGGACCAGCAACGCCCCCAGGCGGCCACCGCGCATCGCCGCCGGCACCAGGTAGAGCGCGTCCTCGCCGATCTGCCGGAGCAGCGTCGAGGCGCCTTCGCCACGGCGTAGCAAGCGCGCGCCCGCCCCTTCGCGCAGGTCGTCGTCGGCGAGTTGCAGGGTCGGTCGCAGCAAACTGTCGCTGCCAGGCCGCACATGACTGGCGAAGACCGTGCAGAAACCCTTGCCGTCGCCCAGCAGCAGGGCGATAGCCTGCATCTGGAACGCGCCGGAGAGCGATTCGAGAATCTCCTGGACCGCCTCCGCCAGGTGCCCGTGGGAGACATGGCGCAGACGCGAAAGGATCAGCTTGCCCAGGCTCAGGCTCTGCAACTGGTGCTGCTGGCTGTCGGACTGCCAGTTGAGGTCGGAGATGTCCATGCCCAGCAGCAGCGAGCGTCCCAGGCCGTCGAGCGGCTGCATCGGCTGGAAACGACAGGTCAATGGCGCGGCGGCATCGCTGCGCAGCGTCAGGTCGAGACGCTCGCCCCGGCGCAGGCCGGCCAGCGTCGGCGCACCGGGGGCGCGCCGCTCCAGATACTCGGCGAAAGGCCGCGGCTGTTCGCCAAGCCCATGGGCGCACTGCAGACGATACGCCTGCCGCCCGCCGACCCGGATCACGCGGTCCTGTTCGTCCATCTCGAAGCACAGGTCCCAACTCCTCAGCGAAGCGCTCCAGAGGGCGGGGCCTTCCTGCGAAAAGGGTTCCGGCCTCTCGGCCTCGGCGGACGACGAGCGGGAAAATTCGAACATGCGACCACCTCACAGCAACAGGTTGGCACTCGCCTTCAGCGTCTGCGGCAGGTTGGGAATCGCGCCGATGCCGGGGAAGCTCAGCACGGGGATGATCGCCTTGCCCGGATCGCCGTACGGGTACTGCACGCAGACCTCGATCCGCGACGTGGCGCTGACGTAGTCGGCGTACTGGCCATTACCGGCACAAGGCTGGAGGTTCGCTCGCCAGGCCGCCGGCATCCAGTCCAGGCGTGCGAGCAACTCGTCCCTGGCACGGGCTTCGGCGAGGCTCTCGTAGCCCGCATCGGAGGGATCGACAGCGATCGCCGCACGGGCCCCCACGGCAGCGGCATCGTTGAACGACTGCAGCATGAGCAAAGGAATGCTGTAGCTGATCAGGCCGTAGACCAGCGCGAAAAACAGCAGGAAGATCGCTGTGAATTCGATGGCGACGGCGCCGTGCTGGCGTCGCCGGAAAGCTTTTCCGAGCATGAGCTGACATCCCCGATCCGCATCCTTAATACTAGTCTTCATTCGCTCCGCCAACGTTACTGAAAAGGTATTAATCCAGATGTCGAAAAAAGGCTGAAGAACAGGATGGAGCAATTAGCACTGGCCTTGTGGGCAAGCGTTTGCGGATATCAGGACATCAAACGTTTGCGCGTCTCCAACTGGCTTATCCTGGGCGGTTTTCTTATTTCCTTTGTTTATTTATATGTGAAAGAGTCAAGCCTGACCGGCGCTACGGTTAATATGGCAATGACCGCACTTTTTATAGGCGTCTGCCTCAGCCTTCCCGGCTACCTTCTCGGCAGGCTCGGCGCCGCCGACGTCAAGTACCTGGCCGCGCTGGGGCTGGCCAGCGACCCACTTACGGTGCTCTATAGCCTGGCCTTCGGCTGCCTGCTCTGCATCGCGCTATTCATCCTCGTCAGATTATTCAAACGTTCGGTAGAAAAGTCCGCAATGAATGAAGAAGTTCGCCTTCGAAGGGCACCGTCAAAAAACAAGTCATTCCCTTTTATATTCGCCATGGGCGCCGGCCTTTTGGCACATCTGATTATCAATAAAATTATCTGAGCAAACTTGCGGAAAACCTCACTTAGCGACTATATGCTTATGGCTAATACCATTCGGTATGGCTGCATTCCAATGCACGTCCCCTGTTAAAAAACAAAATAAGCAAATGGAGCGTATGACCATGGACAAACCGGCCTCGCGGCATTTCAGCGTCTTGATCATCGATGATGAACCCCAGGTGACCTCGGAACTCCGCGAACTGCTGGAAAACAGTGGCTACCGTTGCGTAACCAGCACCCACCGGGAGTCGGCGATCGCCAGCTTCCAGGCCGACCCGAACATCGGCCTGGTCATCTGCGACCTCTACCTGGGCCAGGACAACGGTATCCGCCTGATCGAGAGCCTCAAGGAAGTCGCCGGCAACGGCAGGTTCTTCGAATCGATCATCCTCACCGGTCACGATGGCCGCCAGGAAGTGATCGAGGCCATGCGGGTCGGCGCCGCCGACTACTACCAGAAACCGGTGGCGCCGCAGGAACTGCTGCATGGCCTCGAACGCCTGGAGAGCCGCCTGCACGAGCGCGTCCGCAGCCAGTTGAGCCTGAGCCACGTCAACCAGCGCCTGGAATACCTCGCCGAATCGCTGAACTCGATCTACCGCGACATCCACAAGATCAAGTACGAGGTACACGGCAACAGCCAGCCGAGCGCCCTCAGGAGCGAAGACAGCCAGCCGTCCGCGCCGCCGGCGCCGGTCGCGGAAAGCCAGGTGTCCCCGAGCAATCCGCTGTTCGGCAAGCTGTCGCCCCGCCAGCAGGCGGTGGCGCGGCTGGTGAGCAAGGGCCTGACCAACTACCAGATAGCCTACGAGCTGGGCATCACCGAGAACACGGTGAAGCTGTACGTCTCCCAGGTGCTGCGCCTGATGCATATGCACAACCGCACACAGCTGGCGCTGGCCCTGTCGCCTGCGGCGATGCAGCAGGGCAGCGGAGCGGTGGTGCACTGACAGGCGCGATGGCCCGGCGGACCTGCTAGATCAGCAGTTCCGCCCTGCCGACATCGACCTTCAGAATCTCCGCGTCGATGTATCCAAGTTGTACCCCCAGCAAGGGCAGGACCAGATTCAGGATCGGCGTCAGCAGCCCATCGACCAGAGGTGCCACCACGGAATTCACGATGAGGTCGGTGAGCGCCGTCGAGCCGCACAGCAAAGGCAAGCACAGTCCGAGCACCACGGGATTGACGTTGATGCTGGTTTTCAGGGTACTGGCGAGAAAGCCGCTTTCCGGCAACCTGCGGCTCTGGACGAGATCGGAACCGTCGGCTTTCACGTTGAATCGCGTATCGCCCGAGCTGCCGGCGATCGAGGTATCGAGCTTGAGATCCAATCGCACCAAGCCGCCAAGCACCAGAATCGAGCCGACCTGATCGATGTTGGCCGGACTGCCGATCTTTATCGTCGCTCCGCTGCTTCTCCAGCCGAAGTCCAACGCGGTATCCGGGCGGGTACAGGCCATGCTTTTCAGCCAGACGGCTCCCGACGCGCCTTCGATGGCCAGTTGCAGTTTCGTGGTGGCGAGAATGGACAGGAACCCGGAATCGATGTCCGCCGTAAGTCGTACCTGGGACTGGCGCACCTCCGTGCGCCAGGCACCGCTCTCATCCTGCCCTGGCGGCCCGGAGACGATCCTCTTCGGCTCTACGACCGTGAGCCGTGCATTGGCCAATCCAGGGATACCCAGGTTCACGGCGACCGCGGAATTCTTGTTGGCGACCTGGGCAACCGCCATGATGAGATCCAGCGCATTGATCGCCGTATCCAGCTGCGACATGCTGTTCACCTCGCCGGCGCTCAGCCCCAGCAAGTCTCCCAGTTTCAACGTGGCCGACTTTACCCCCACCAATTGCGCTCTCAGGACCTCGACCGAGGCTACGCCGTTCTTCGCCAGGACGTTCACGCTGGCGGCGAGTACCTGCTGCAAGCCGACGTTGGTATTCAACAACTGTTCGATGGTCCCCAGGCTGGTATCGACCCCGATCAAGCCCATTCCATCCGCGCCGAGAATGTCCAGCACACTGAGCTTCGCGTCGGCGATACCGTTGTAGGCCGCCGCCGAGAGATCGATGTGGGTGCCCAGCAATCCGCTCAGGATGGGGTTGAGCAACGCCGATTGGCCACTGTTCACGCTCGCCAGCCCCGTGCCTGCGGAAATCGTGGCGTTCGGCAGGCGTCGCGCCACGGCCTCTGCGCGGAGATCGACGTTGGCATTGCCGCCGCCGAACAGTCCCCCGAGGTTGGCGACCAGGCTGCCGGGAACGCTCTTGGTCACCTCGACATGCACCGCCTCGTTGGCGGCAGCCGCGTTCGACGCGCTGGCTATGAAACTGCGCAGGCCGCCGGCACTCAGCACGCCGCCGACCTCCGCCGACAGGCTGGAGCCGGCGGCGTCCGCATCGAACCCGTTGAGCATCGCGCTGGCCTTGGCGAAAGACGTCGCCTGGGCAGAACTCTGGTCGCCGCACAAGGCTCCCTGGGAGGCACTCTCCAGCGCCGCCACGTCCGCCACTCGCTGCAGGTTGCGCTGCTCCAGGTAGAGCCGCCCGGTATCCACCACCAGCAACAGGCAGATCAAGGCCAGCAGCAGGGTGGTCGCCGCCAGGATGCCGATCGCCCCGCGCTGTCTTGCAGGCCATCCGTTCATGCCCTGCCCCTCCGCCAGGAACCGTCAGTTCTTGCTCTCGCCGAAGCCGCGATCTTCCAGCAGGTACTCGGGAATCTCGTGCTCATAGCTTTTCAGGTAGCGCTGGTAGGCACGCTGGCGCTCGGCGGCGGTCGCGCTTTGCCGAACCGGGCTGGCGGCCCGGCCGGTCGCCTGGATGGCCAGCCAGGCGCGGGTGGCGGTCTGCGGTTCGGCCGTCGCTGGCGCGGCAGGACGGACCGCCGGCGTGTCCGCGGCCCAGGCCGTGCCGGACAGGAGCAGCAAGACGCCGAACAGGATTCGCTCGTGCATGGTTCACCTCTCCGGCGCCGGCTCAGGGCGCCTCGTTGGCCATCGCGGTATGCATATTCGCCTCCGCCGGCAGTTCCGCCAGCGGGTCGTCGCTTGCCGGCGCCGCGCCGGGTGTCGGTACGGCACCCCAGCTGCGCGCCCGCGCCTCGGCCGCGCGGATGTCCCGGGCATCCAGCTGCAAACGCTCGATCAGGCGCTGCGCATCTTCCCGGTCGCCTTGCAGGTACAGCAGGCCGAGCAGGTTGGTCGCCGGCAGCTTGCCACCCTGCTGCAACTCCAGCGCAGTGATGAATTCGAAGCGCGCGCCGACACGGTCGCCGCGCTTGAGCAGGGCGACCCCCAGGTCGTTGCGGAAGCGGCTCTCGGTCGGCCGCAGGCGCGCCGCCTCGCGCAGCTCGAGGACCGCCCGGGCGCTGTCGCCATTGCGCAGGGCGAGCAGGCCGAGGCCGTGGTGCGCC
Organism: Pseudomonas sp. 20-5; assembly: GCF_056782835.1. Classification (NCBI taxonomy): domain Bacteria; kingdom Pseudomonadati; phylum Pseudomonadota; class Gammaproteobacteria; order Pseudomonadales; family Pseudomonadaceae; genus Pseudomonas; species Pseudomonas sp. 20-5. The sequence continues at coordinate 4,858,591 of NZ_CM165584.1, forward strand.
TCGGCTGCCTTGCAGGTTTCCAGCAGGGCCTGGTACTCGGCCCTGGCCCGCGGGTCGCCGATCCGGCGCAGGATCAGCGCCCTTTCCTCGCGCACGTCGAGCAACCCCGGCGGCATGCTTTCCAGGTTGGCCAGGGCCGCATGCAGGCGGCCCTCGCGGATCATGTCGCGGACCATGTTCATCTGCAGTTCCTGCTCCTGGCCGAGCTGCTGCGAACACTCCCGTGGGCCGTCCCGCCCCGGCAGCGCGGCGCAACCGCCGAGCAGGGCGGCGCACAGGCCGATGCCGATCAGTGCTTTCATCCCAGTCCTCCCAAGGCCTTGGTGATCGCGATGACGCCCGGACCGGCGAGGACGATCAGCAGCGCCGGGAACAGCAGCACCATCATCACCAGGCTCATCTTCGCCGACAGCTTGCCGATGCGTTCCTGCAAGGTGGTCAGGCGCCGGTCTTCGAACAGTTGCTTGAGCGTCAGCAGGGTGCTGCGCGCACTGCCGCCCTGGCGCAACATCTGCCGTAGCACGCCGCAGCAGTCGTTCAGCGGGTCCACCTGCAGGCGCCGGGCAAGCGCCTCCAGCTCTTCCGCCAGGTCGATGCCGTTGTCGGCACGGGTCAGCGCCAGGTCCAGCTCGCGGGCCAGTTGCGGGGTGATCCCGCGGCCTTCCAGGCAGACCACGCGCAGCGTCTGCTCCACGGTCAGGCCGGCGTCGAAGAGGATGCGGATCAGTTGCACGAACAGGATCATCTCGTCGGCGATCAGCGCCCGGCGCGCCTTGGCGAAGTGCTTGAGCACCTGCTTGGGCAGGAGGAAACCGATGCCGGCGGCGAACAGCAGCGGCACCGCGTAGGACGCCTCGCTCTCGGCGCGCAGCAGCTTGACCAGCAAGACCAGGAGAACGAACAGCAGCGGCGTGAGGAACACCGAGATCAGGTACAGGGTCCGGTAGCGACTCTCGTGCCAGCCGGCCTGTTGCAGCAACTGGCGGGCCTCGCTGTCCATCAGTTGCAGGCGCCGCACCCAGAAGCTGTCGTCCATCCGCTCGGTCATGCCGGCCAGCCACCTGGTCGAGCCGCCAGGGTTGGCCAGCGCTCCCAGGCGCCTCTCGATCAGGCGCTGCTCGCGGCTGCCGTTGCGCGCCTGGAGCAACAGCAACAAGGCACCGCCGACCGCCATCAGGAGCGCCGCGAAAATCAGCCACTGTGCCTGCATGGCCACCTCCTAGACGCTCTTGAGCATGCGCCACAGCGCATAGCAGCCGAGCAGTTGCAGCCCGAGCGAGGCCAGGAGCAGGAAACGCCCGGTGCCGTCGGCCCACATGTTCAGCAGATAGCCCGGGTTGCTCGCCAGGATGTAGCCGCCCAGGGCGCTCGGCACGCCGGCCAGGACATAGGCGCTGATCCGTGTCTCGCCGGTCATCGCGTGCAACTGCCGGCTGAGCTTCTCGCGCTCGTGGATGAGCTTGACGATGCTGTCCAGCAGGTCGCTGGTATTGCCGCCATAACGGTGGTTGACCGAGACGCCCAGGGCGAGGATGCGCAGCTCCTCAACCTCGTAGAGTTCGGCGACTTCCTGCAACGCCTCCGGCAGGTGGATGCCGAGAAGCACGTGGTTGCGCGCCAGGGTGAAGATGTCGCGCAGCGGCTCCTCGGCATTCTCCACTGCCTGCATCAGCGCGTCGCCCAGCGTGCGCCCGGCGTGCAGGCTGCGCACTACCTGGTCGAGGAAACGCGGCATCTGCCGGATCATTCGCTTCAGGCGGCGCTGGTAGAGCATGCCCAGGGCGACGCGGCAGGACAGCGCCGCCAGTAGCAGGCCGCCTAGCGCGCCGATGGTGCCGAACAGGCCCAATCCGCTCCAGACCAGCAGCAGCGCGAGCACTGCCGCCCCGAACAACCACGGGCGCGGGCGCTGGATACCGGCGCGACGCATCTGGCGAGCCAGCCAGTGACTGCTGCGCGGCCGCACCGCGACCGCCTCCTGGCGTCCCAGCAGCCGTTCAACCACCAGTTCGTTGCGCCCGGCGCGCCAGCCCATGAACGCCAGGGCCAGCGCGGCGAAAGCCAGCACGCCGCTGAACAGCACCAGCAGTTGCGCGCCGTTCACAGCAGCGCCTGGCGGAATTTCTGCCCGACCGGCGCGGCCTGGCGGACGAACTGCCCGCTACCGCGCCGGTCGAGACTGAACAGGGTATTGGTGACGTACACGCCGTCGCGCACCTCCAGCACCTCCAGCACTTCGCTGATGCAACGCCGACCGCTGGCCAGGCGGGTGATCTGCACCACCACGTCCAGCGCGGCGCAGATCATCAGGCGCAAGGTCTGCTCCGGCAGCCTGTTGCCGGTCAGGCCGACCAGCATCTCCATGCGCAGCAGCGAATCCATCGCCGAGTTGGCGTGCACCGTGCTCATCGAGCCGTCGTGGCCGGTGTTCATCGCCTGCAGCACGTCGAGTACCTCGACGCCGCGGATCTCGCCGAGGATGATCCGGTCCGGGCGCATCCGCAGGGCGTTGCGGATCAGGTCGCGGGCGGTCACCTCGCCGTAGCCCTCGGCGTTCGGCGGACGGGTCTCCAGGCGCACCACGTGGTCGTGGCCGAGTTGCAGCTCGGCGGTGTCCTCGATGGTGACGATCCGCTCGCGTTCGTCGATGAAGCCGCTGATGACGTTGAGCAAGGTGGTCTTGCCGGTGCCGGTGCCGCCGCTGATGAGGATGTTGCAGCGGCGCGAGACCGCCTGGCGGAGGAACTCGAGCAAGGCTTCGTCGACGCTCTGGTAGGCCAGCAGGTCGGCACTGCGCAGCAGCTCCTGGCTGAACTTGCGGATCGAGATGCACGGCCCGTCCAGCGCCACCGGGGGAATGATCGCGTTGACCCGGCTGCCGTCCGGCAGGCGCGCGTCGACCATCGGGCTGGACTCGTCCAGGCGTCGGCCGAGGGGCGCGAGGATACGCTGGATCACCCGCAGCACATGGTGGTCGTCGATGAAGCGCAGGTCGCTCTGGTAGAGCCGCCCTTCCCGCTCGACGAACACCCGGCCCGGCCCGTTGACGAGGATTTCCGAGACGCCGGGATCGCGCAGGAGGATCTCCAGCGGGCCGAAGCCGGTGAGTTCGTCGACCACCTCTTCGGCCAGGCGGTCCAGTTCGTAGCGGGAGATCGCCAGTTGATGGCGCGAGCCGTATTCGCAGACCTTTTCCGAGACGTACTGGACCACGGCGGAGCGCGCGCCCTCCAGCAGGTTCATGCCGTCTTCGTCGATCTCGTCGATGATGTAGCGGTGCAGGCGCAGCTTCAGCGCCTGGATGTCCTGCTCCTGGCGGGAGTGGAAGGCACCGCCGTCAGGACGCGCGCCGAATCCCGTGCTCATAGCAGCGCCGCCTTGGCCCGGCCGAGCCAGGACAGCAGCGAACGGCGCTCGCCGCGTGTCACGCACAGGCTGTCCGCCAGTTGCCGCAGCTTGGCCGCCAATGGGTCGCGCGGCGCCACCTCGAACAGGCTCTTGCCGAGGTTCTTCGCGCGCAGGCGCGATTCCGGGGACAACGGCAGGACACCGAACAGATCGAGGTCGAACATCCGGCTCAGGGCCTGCTGGTCCGGCGCCACATTGGGCAGGTAGCGCTCGATCAGCAACTCGATGGAGGGCAACGGCAGGTTGCGCTCGCGCAGGCGGCGCAGGCGCTCCAGGCCCTTCTTGCAGGACGGCACGCTCTGGTCGACCATCCACAGCACGCGGTTGGCCTGCACCAGCAACTGGTTGCTCAGCTCGCCCTCGGGCAGCCCGGTGAGGTTGACCACCACATGGCTGAACGCCCCGCGCAGGTTGCCCAGCAACAGATAGAGTTCGGCGGTGGTGACTCGCTCCAGCACGCCGGGCTCGTCGGTCAGGCTGAGTATCCGCAGGCCGCTGTCGAGGCGGGTGAAGGCGCTGTCGATCAGGGTCTGGTCGAGGCGCCGCAGGTTGCGCAAGGCATCGCTGAAGGTGAAGGCCGAGTCCAGGCCGAGGATCGCCAGCGCCTCGCCGGTGGGCTGGCCGACGTCCAGCAGCAGGACCTGGTTCGGCGTCTGCTCCTGCAACGCCTTGGCCAGGTGCAAGGCGACGAAGGCGCCGTCGGCGTCCGGTCGGGCGCTGACCAGGGTCAGCAGCTCGCCCTGGCGCGCCGCGCTCACCGGCACGCTGGGCAGGCGTCCGCCGAGGCGCCGGATCAGCCCGGTCAGCTCGCTGGCGCGGGCGCCGTAGGTGATGAAGTCGCGCGCGCCGGCGCGCATCGCCGCCAGCACCAACTGGTTGTCCAGGCCGTCGCCGATGGCCACCACCGAGAGCATCGGCCGCGCCGATACCAATCCCTCGACCAGCGCGCCCTGGGACACCAGGTTGCTTTTGCCGAGGCTGATGAACAGCACCCCGGCGGCGGTGACGTCGAGCAGCGCCAGCAGCTCCTCCAGGCTGGCGCTGCCTGCCGGAACCACCTGGCCGGCGGACGCCAGGCTGTTCTGCAACCAGTCGAGTTCGCCGGGATGCTGGGTCAGCGCCACGAAGTTCTGGTTCATGCGCGCCTCCTAATCCGACAGACCGGTGTCGTTCTGCTGGCCGTCGTACTCGCCGCGCTCGAGGAAGTACAGGCGCGAGAACCCCGGATCGTAGTGCCGCAGGCCCTCTCCGGGCAGGTCCGGCAACTGTGCGTCGGCGGCCAGCGGCTGGACCAGGTGCGGGGTGACGATCATCAGCAGCTCGCGGTCGTCCTTGTCCAGCTTGGTCGAGCGGAAGAACGCACCGAGGATCGGGATGTCGCCCAGCCAGGGAAACTTGTCGACGTTGCTCACCGAGTTGCTGCTGGTCAGCCCGCTGATCACGAAACTCTCGCCATCGGCCAGCATCACGCTGGTGTCGGTGCGCCGGACGCGCAGTGCCGGCACCGCCACCCCGCCGCTCTGTATGCCGGCGCTGTAGTCCAGTTCGCTGACCTCCGGCGCCACCTTGAGAGCGATGCGGCGGTTGTTCATCACCGTCGGGGTGAGGGTCAGGCGGATGCCGAACTCCTTGTATTCGATGGTGACGTTGTCGTTGGTGCCGTTCGGCACCGGGATCGGAAACTCGCCGCCGGCGAGGAACGACGCGCTCTGCCCGCTCATCGCCACCAGGCTCGGGCGCGCCAGGGTATAGGCGAAGCCGCTGCCCTCCAGGGCATTCATGAAGCTCAACCACTTGCCGCCGCCGAAGATCAGGTTGAATCCCGAGCTGCCGGTGCCGAAGGTGCCGCCCAGGCCGCTGCCGTCGGCATTGACCTTGATGTCGCCGAGGCTGCCTGGCGCACCGAGCACCCAGAGGTTGCCGCCGCGCCGGACGAACGAGGTGCTGGCCTGCTTCAGCTTGCTGCGGCTGACCTCGACGAAGCGGATATCGGTCTGCACCTGGTTCGGTAGCTCCTCCGCGGCGCCGGCGGTGAACGCTGGAGCACCGCGGGTATCGACGCTACCGCGTCCCTCGACCTCCACCAGGCTGCGCAACGGCTCGGGACTGCAGCCGGTCCAGATCAGCAGGCTGGTGGAGCCCTGTTCCTTGCCGGTGACCAGGAAGCCGCGACGATCCAGCAACTGTACGTCGGCGATCTTCGGATCGCCGATGGCCAGCCGTTCGATCGGCACCGCCAGGCGCAGGTCACGCTGTTGTCCCTGGACGACGTCGACCCGCGGCGCCTGCGCCAGCAACTCGATGCAGCCCTGCGGCAAAGCCAGTGCCGGCAGCGCCAACGCCACCCCCAGCAGCCCTCCCAGCCAGCGCGACACGCCTATCCCGGTGCTCCGATGCATATGCCGGCTCCCCTCAAGGCACTTCATGGGTCATGGCGCTGCCACGGTAGACCGTGACCCCGTTGGCCACCGGCACGCGCGGAGCCGCGCTGCGCACGCTCGGCGCCGTCGGTTTGCGGCGCTCCAGCAGTTGGTCGAGACTCAGCGCCGCGCTCGGCGCGCCCAGCGACGCTTGCAGCAGCGCGCCTTCCTGCTCCCTGCGGTAGAGTTCTTCGTCCTTGCTGCGGATGGCCAGGCGCAGCGAACCGGCCTGGCTCGCCAGCATCAGCCGCGCCACGCCGTCCTCCGGTACCGCCAGCACCGCGGTACGCGGCGGACGCGGGTCCTTTTCCTGGTTCGAGCGGTCCTGTCCATCGCTGCCCACGGCGATCCGCTCGCCGTAGGTCAGTACCCGGACGCCGGGCAACACCAGTTGCGCCAGCGGGGTCGATTCGCCGTCCCGCTCGTCACGCACGAAGAGCATCACGTCGACATAGTCGCCGGGCAGGACGAAGCCGCCGCCGCCGACCACTTCGTCCACAGCAATCGCCATCGCCCGCTCGTCCGGACGGATGGTCCGGGCCAGCGGACCGCCGGGTTCGAGGGTCGCGGCGGAAAGAATGCTGCCGGCCGGCACCGCGACCCAGACCCGCTTGCCGAGCAACGCCTCGGGCCTGTCGTAGCTACCGACCGGTGCGGTCCGCAACAGCTCGACGCTCAGGTCGTCCTTGCCGATCACCGCCAGCGCCGGGAGATCGCGACTGGCCACCAGCACCGGCTTGCGTTCGAGCTTTTCCAGCGAAGCGTCCACCGTCGCCGAAGCCGGCGCCACGGATGGAGCGTGCGCGTTCGATGGCGCGCGGCCGATGGATACGCCGAGGTATCCGAGCAACACCGCACCGAGCAGCAGCAGGCCGGCCAGGGCCATCAGCACCTTGCTATTCATGGGCAGACCCCTGCTATGCGTCCGGACAGGTCGATGAACGGAAAATCACCGGCGATCGCCGATGAACGAAAAAGAAAAAGTGGCGTCTTGCTGTCCGTGTCATGGCCATACTCCGGGACTGGCTTTCCATGGCAGGTACATTGGGTTATCGACTGGAGACAGTCGTTATTCAAGAACCAAAGTTCATAACTTCGACCATGCGGCGATAGGCCTGAATCTAGACTTGGGATAATCAATATCAATTTGTCATTAGATGTAGTCCAAGCCTTGTAACTCGCCATATAACCTTGCGACTAATCCACTCCTACTAATGCCATTTAGTTGTTGCAAAACGCCATCATCGGCCTAGCCTCAGCGTGGAGGCAGGGCTCTGTCTCGGTGATTGCCGCGTTCGAGGAGCAAACAAGAATGAAGAACCTGACTCTGCTCGTGTATTGCAAACTTCGCGCATTCCTGGCGGACGAAGAAGGGGCAAATGCCATCGAATACGCGGTTATCGCAGGTTTGATCGCGGTGGCTCTGATTGCCGTATTGAGTCCCACGGACAGTGGTATCGTCGGCGGGCTGAAAGCCTTCTTCGACGGAGTCGGCGAAAAAGTCGGCGGGCTGGCTCCGACAGCGAACTGACGCGAGCGCTTTCCCGGTCGCTTCCCATAGTGGCGCCATTTTCATGGCGCCACTATTTTGCCTTTGTAATGGCACTGTGCTACAAAGCCTGCCGTTCAGGCGCTGGATCATGGCTTTCCCCCGCAAGCTCCCTACCTGGTGGCCTGGGCTCCCCGCCCTTCTTGAGGCTTTTGCCAGGACGCATCGCTCATGCTTCGCTCGCTGTCGTTTGCCAAGAAAATCCTTCTCGCCGCCGCGCTGGTGGTAGTTTTCGCCTTCAGCTGCTTCATCCTCTACAACGATTACCGACAGCGCGAGGCCGTGCGCACGGACACGGAAAACTACCTCGGGGAAATCGGCACCCTGACCGCCAGCAACATCCAGAGCTGGCTGGAAGGCCGCATGCACCTGGTGGAAGGCCTGGCCTCGCAACTGGCGCTGCTCGACCAGCCCGACGAGGCGAATATCGCAAGGCAACTGGAACAGCCCGTCTTCAGCCGCAATTTCGCGTCGGTCTATCTTGGCGAGGCGGCCAGCGGCACCTTCACCATGCGCCCCTACGACGCCATGCCGGAAGGTTACGACCCACGTACCCGCGCCTGGTACAAGGACGCGCTGGCGGCCGACCGGCTGATCGTCACCGAACCTTTCGTCGATGCCGGCACCGGCGAGCAGATCCTCGCCATGTCGCTGCCGGTGCGGCACGCCGGTCAACTGCTGGGCGTCGCCGCCGGCGACATGAAGCTGGAGACCCTGACCGCGATCCTCAATTCCCTGAAGTTCGACGGTGCCGGCTACGCCTTCCTGGTCAGCGACGCCGGCAAGATCCTCCTCCACCCCGACTCCGGGCTGGTCCTGAAGACCCTCGCCGAAGCCTATCCCAAAGGCGCACCGAACATCGTCCCCGGGGTCCACGAGGTGGAACTCGACGGTCGCAGCCAGTTCGTTTCCTTCACCCCGGTGAAGGGACTGCCCGGCGTGACCTGGTACGTCGCCCTGGTCCTCGACCGCGACACCGCCTATTCGATGCTCAGCGAATTCCGCACTTCGGCGATCGTCGCCACGCTAATCGCGGTGGTCGGCATCATGCTTCTCCTCGGCATGCTGATCCGCGTACTGATGCAACCGCTCACCGACATGGGCCGCGCCATGCAGGACATCGCCCAGGGCGAAGGCGACCTGACCAAGCGCCTGAAGGTCACCAGCAACGATGAATTCGGTACGTTGGCCAATGCCTTCAACCGCTTCGTCGAGCGTATCCACGAATCGATCCGCGAGGTCGCCGGCACCGCTCGCCAACTGCACGATGTGGCGCAACTGGTGGTGAACGCCTCGAACTCCTCGATGGCCAACTCCGACGAGCAGTCCAACCGCACCAACAGCGTCGCAGCAGCGATCAACGAACTCGGCGCTGCCGCCCAGGAAATCGCCCGCAACGCCGCCGATGCCTCGCACCACGCCTCCGACGCCAACCACCAGGCCGAAGACGGCAAGCAGGTGGTCGAGCAGACCATCCGCGCGATGAACGAGCTTTCCGAGAAGATCAGCGCCTCCTGTGCCAACATCGAGGCCCTCAACAGCCGCACGGTGAACATCGGCCAGATCCTCGAAGTGATCAAGGGCATCTCCGAGCAGACCAACCTGCTCGCCCTCAACGCCGCCATCGAAGCCGCGCGCGCCGGCGAGGCCGGACGCGGCTTCGCGGTGGTCGCCGACGAGGTGCGCAACCTGGCCCACCGTGCCCAGGAGTCGGCCCAGCAGATCCAGAAGATGATCGAAGAGCTGCAAGTCGGCGCCCGCGAGGCGGTGGCCACCATGACCGAAAGCCAGCGTTACAGCCTGGAGAGCGTGGAGATCGCCAACCGTGCCGGCGAACGCCTGGGTAGCGTGACCAGCCGGATCGGCGAGATCGACAGCATGAACCAGTCGGTGGCCACTGCCACCGAGGAACAGACCGCGGTGGTCGACTCGCTGAACATGGACATCACCGAGATCAACACCCTCAACCAGGAAGGCGTGGAGAACCTCCAGGCCACCCTGCGCGCCTGCGGCGAGCTGGAAACCCAGGCCGGGCGCCTGCGGCACCTGGTGGACAGCTTCAAGATCTGAGCCCGTCCGTCCCACAGGCCGGCTAACCGCGAAGCGGTTAGCCGGCGATCATCCAGCCCCCATGAAAAAGGCGCCCGCGGGCGCCTTTTTCATGGCCTGGCGCTCAGCGCCGCTTCTTCCCGCCCATCAACGAGCCGAGCAGGCCACGCACCAGCTCCCGGCTCAACTGGTTGGCCGCCTGGCGCATGGCGCTCTTCACCGTCGAATTGGACAGCAGGCTGCCGAGAATCTGCCCGGCCATGCCGCCGACGCCGGACGAGCTTTCCTGCTGAGCAGTCGCCTGGCCCTGGACCTCGGGCTTGGCGCCCGCCTTGTTCGCCAGCACCTCGTAGGCCGACTCGCGATCGATCGGCTGGTCGTAGCGACCCTTCAACGGCGACCGCTGGACCAGTTCAGCGCGCTCGCTGTCGCTCAGCGGGCCGATCCGCGAATAGGGCGGCGCCACCGCGACGCGCTGGACCATGGCCGGCGTGCCCTTTTCCTCCAGGGTGCCGACCAACGCCTCGCCGATACCCAGTTCGGTCAGCACCCCCAGGGTGTCGAACGCCGGGTTCGGGCGGAAACCGTCGGCCACCGCGCGCAGCGATTTCTGCTCCTTGGCGGTGAAGGCGCGCAGGCCATGCTGGATACGCAGGCCGAGCTGGGCCAGGACATCGTCCGGCAGGTCGCCCGGCGACTGGGTGACGAAGTACACCCCGACGCCTTTCGAGCGGATCAGCCGGACCACCTGTTCCAGGCGGTCGCGCAAGGCTTTCGGCGTGCCGTTGAACAGCAGGTGGGCCTCGTCGAAGAACAGTGCCAGCACCGGCTTGTCGGCATCGCCGCGCTCCGGCAGTTGCTCGAACAGCTCGGCCAACAGCCAGAGCAGGAAAGTCGCGTAGACCTTCGGCGCCTCGTGCACCAGGCGGCTGGCGTCGAGCAGGTGGATGCGCCCGCGCCCGTCCGGCTCGGGGCGGAGGATGTCTTCCAGTTGCAGGGCAGGCTCGCCGAAGAAGGCCTCGGCGCCCTGCTGCTCCAGAGTGGCCAGGCGGCGCAGCAGCGCCTGCCCGGAAGCGCCAGTGAACAGCGCCCGGTCCTCGCCAAGGATTTCCGGATTGTCCTTCAGATGGTTGAGCAGCGCCTTCAGGTCCTTCAGGTCGAGCAGCAGCAGGCCTTCCCGGTCGGCCACCTGGAAGGCGGCGAACAGCGCGGCCTGCTGGCTATCGGTCAACTCCAGGAGGTTGGCCAGCAGCAGCGGGCCCATCTCGCTGATGGTGGTGCGCAACGGGTGGCCGGTCTTCCCGGCGATGTCCCAGAGCGTGGTCGGGTAGGCCTTCGGCTGGTAGTTCAGCCACGGCATGCTGGCGATACGTTCGGCGACCTTGCCCTGCGGGTTGCCCGGCGCGGCGATGCCGCACAGGTCGCCCTTGATGTCGGCGGCGAACACCGCGACACCGGCATCGCTGAAGGATTCGGCGAGGTGCTGCAAGGTCACCGTCTTGCCGGTACCGGTGGCGCCGGCGATCAATCCATGACGGTTGGCCAGGCGCCAGGCCTGTCCTACCGGCTGGCCATCGGGGCCAGCGCCGATCAACAACTCATTCGCTTGCGACATCCATTCATCCTCGGGACTAAAGCTCCGGCACGCTGTGCCGACAGTAAGGGAAAGCCCTTGTGCAACGGGGCTTCCAGCGGAACCCGCGTACCAATATGCGCGGGTTCCCGCGAAGGGCGTCGGGCCAGCGCATCGACCCGATCTGGCCGTCCAGCTTCAGCGAAGACCTTCGGGCCTTGCTGAGACAGGAAAAATCGCCATCGTATCCGTATCACGCATTCTTCGGAGCCACCCAGGGAACCGTGGCTTCGTGGCACAAGGCCGTGCCTGGGTCGACGGACTACCCACCCGCGCGACCCGCCCGACGCTGCAAGGCGTACGGAAAGCCCCTGCGCCCGCGGAACGGTCGCAGGGGTCTGGTCAAAGACTGGCGCTACATACTCCTGGACGCAATACAACATGATCAAAAGTCTGAAGTTCAGCCACAAGATCCTCCTCGCGGCCTCCCTCGTGGTGTTCGCCGCCTTCGCACTGTTCACCCTCTACAACGATTACCTGCAGCGCAACGCGATCCGCGAGGACCTCGAAAGCTACCTGCGGGAAATGGGTGACGTGACTTCCAGCAACATTCAGAACTGGCTCGGCGGCCGTCTGCTGCTGGTCGAGCAGACCGCCCAGACCCTGGCCCGCGACCACAGCCCGGAAACCGTCAGCGCCCTGCTCGAACAGCCGGCCCTGACCTCGACCTTCAGCTTCACCTACCTCGGCCAGCAGGACGGCGTCTTCACCATGCGTCCGGACAGCCCGATGCCGGCCGGCTACGATCCGCGCAGCCGGCCCTGGTACAAGGACGCCGTGGCGGCCGGCGGCCTGACCCTGACCGAACCCTACGTCGACGCCGCCACCCAGGAATTGATCATCACCGCGGCGACACCGGTGAAGGCCGCTGGCAACACCCTCGGCGTGGTAGGCGGCGACCTCAGCCTGAAGACCCTGGTGCAGATCATCAATTCGCTGGACTTCAGCGGCATGGGCTACGCCTTCCTGGTCAGCGGCGACGGCAAGATCCTGGTGCACCCGGACAAAGAGCAGGTGATGAAGACCCTGAGCGAGGTCTACCCGCAGAACACGCCGAAGATCGCCACCGGTTTCAGCGAGGCCGAATTGCACGGGCATACCCGCATCCTCGCCTTTACCCCTATCAAGGGCCTGCCTTCGGTGACCTGGTACCTGGCGCTGTCCATCGACAAGGACAAGGCCTACGCCATGCTCAGCAAGTTCCGCGTCTCGGCCATCGCCGCCGCGCTGATCTCCATCGTCGCCATCCTGGTCCTGCTCGGCCTGCTGATCCGCCTGCTGATGCAGCCGCTGCACCTGATGGGCCGTGCCATGCAGGACATCGCCCAGGGCGAGGGCGACCTGACCAAGCGCCTCGCCGTGACCAGCCGCGATGAATTCGGAGTGCTCGGCGATGCCTTCAACCAGTTCGTCGAGCGTATCCATCGCTCGATCCGGGAAGTCGCCGGGACCGCGCACAAACTGCACGACGTCTCGCAACTGGTGGTGAACGCCTCGAACTCTTCGATGGCCAACTCCGACGAGCAGTCCAACCGCACCAACAGCGTCGCCGCGGCGATCAACGAACTCGGCGCCGCCGCCCAGGAAATCGCCCGCAACGCCGCCGATGCCTCGCACCATGCGTCCGACGCCAACCACCAGGCCGAGGACGGCAAACAGGTGGTCGAGCAGACCATCCGCGCGATGAACGAGCTTTCCGAGAAGATCAGCGCCTCCTGCGCCAACATCGAGGCCCTCAACAGCCGCACGGTGAACATCGGCCAGATCCTCGAAGTGATCAAGGGCATCTCCGAGCAGACCAACCTGCTCGCCCTCAACGCCGCCATCGAAGCCGCGCGCGCCGGCGAGGCCGGACGCGGCTTCGCAGTGGTCGCCGACGAGGTGCGCAACCTGGCCCATCGCGCCCAGGAGTCGGCCCAGCAGATCCAGAAGATGATCGAAGAGCTGCAAGTCGGCGCCCGCGAGGCGGTGGCCACCATGACCGAGAGCCAGCGCTACAGCCTGGAGAGCGTGGAGATCGCCAACCGTGCCGGCGAAAGCCTGAGCAGCGTGACCCGGCGGATCGGCGAGATCGACGGGATGAACCAGTCGGTGGCCACCGCCACCGAGGAGCAGACCGCGGTGGTCGACTCGCTGAACATGGACATCACCGAGATCAACACCCTCAATCAGGAAGGCGTGGAGAACCTCCAGGCCACCCTGCGCGCCTGTGGCGAGCTGGAAACCCAGGCCGGGCGCCTGCGCCAACTGGTGGACAGCTTCAAGATCTGAGACCGGCCGGTCTCGTCGCCGAACCGGCGGACAACCGCGATGCGGTTATCCGCCCTGCCGACGAAAAGCGCCCACGGGCGCTTTTTTTCGTTCTCCAGGTCGCATTCGGTGAAACCATTCATCCGTTGCGCTAAAGCTTCCGGACTTGCCGCCGACAGACACGGCAAGCCTTGCAGTTGCGATCCAACTGGGGCTGTTCACGACAGCGCGCCCGCGCCTCCCGGATGCAAGAAACCATGATCAAAAGTCTCAAGTTCAGCCACAAGATCCTGCTCGCCGCCGCGCTGGTGGTGATCGCGACCTTCTCCCTCTTCACCCTCTACAACGACTCCCTGCAGCGCACCTCGATCCGCGAGGACCTGGAGGACTACCTGCACGAAATGGGCGAGATCACCGCCAGCAACGTGCAGAACTGGCTGAGCGGGCGTATCCTGCTGATCGAGAACCTGGCCCAGACCCTGGCCCGCGACCACAGCCCGGAGACCACCCAGGCCCTGCTGGAACAGCCGCTGCTGGGCTCGACCTTCCTCTTCACCTACCTGGGGCAGACCGACGGCACCTACACCGCGCGCCCCACCAGCGACCTGCCGGCCGACTACGACCCGCGCCGCCGCCCCTGGTACAACGCCGCCACCAGCGCCGGCCAGACCACCCTCACCGAACCCTACATGGAGCCGGCCATCCACGAGCTGGTACTGACCATCGCCAGCCCGGCGCGCCAGGGCGGCCAGCCATTCGGCGTGGTCGGCGGCGACCTCAGCCTGCAGACGGTGGTGAAGATCATCAACTCGCTGGACTTCGGCGGCATGGGCTACGCCTTCCTGGTCAGCGGCGACGGCAAGATCCTCGTCCATCCGGACAAGGACCAGGTCATGAAGAGCCTCAGCGACGTCTACCCACGCAACACGCCGAAGATCGGCAGCGGCTTCAGCGAGGCCGAGCTGCACGGCAACACCCGGATCCTCAGTTTCTCTCCGGTCAAGGGCCTGTCCGGCCTGGACTGGTACATCGGCATCTCGGTGGACAAGGACAAGGCCTATGCCATGCTCACCAAGCTGCGTACCTCGGCGATCGTCGCCGCGCTGATCGCGGTGGTCGCCATCGTCCTCCTCCTCGGCATGCTGATCCGCGTACTGATGCAGCCGCTCACCGACATGGGCCGCGCCATGCAGGACATCGCCCAGGGCGAAGGCGACCTGACCAAGCGCCTGAAGGTCACCAGCAACGATGAGTTCGGGGCCCTGGCCATTTCCTTCAACCGCTTCGTCGAGCGTATCCACGAATCGATCCGCGAGGTCGCCGGCACCGCTCGCCAACTGCACGACGTGGCGCAACTGGTGGTGAACGCCTCGAACTCCTCGATGGCCAACTCCGACGAGCAGTCCAACCGCACCAACAGCGTCGCCGCGGCGATCAACGAACTCGGCGCCGCCGCCCAGGAAATCGCCCGCAACGCCGCCGATGCCTCGCACCACGCCTCCGACGCCAACCACCAGGCCGAAGACGGCAAGCAGGTGGTCGAGCAGACCATCCGCGCGATGAACGAGCTTTCCGAGAAGATCAGCGCCTCCTGTGCCAACATCGAGGCCCTCAACAGCCGCACGGTGAACATCGGCCAGATCCTCGAAGTGATCAAGGGCATCTCCGAGCAGACCAACCTGCTCGCCCTCAACGCCGCCATCGAAGCCGCGCGCGCCGGCGAGGCCGGACGCGGCTTCGCGGTGGTCGCCGACGAGGTGCGCAACCTGGCCCACCGTGCCCAGGAGTCGGCCCAGCAGATCCAGAAGATGATCGAAGAGCTGCAAGTCGGCGCCCGCGAGGCGGTGGCCACCATGACCGAAAGCCAGCGTTACAGCCTGGAGAGCGTGGAGATCGCCAACCGTGCCGGCGAACGCCTGAGCAGCGTCACCGGACGGATCGCCGAGATCGACGGGATGAACCAGTCGGTGGCCACCGCCACCGAGGAGCAGACCGCGGTGGTCGATTCGCTGAACATGGACATCACCGAGATCAACACCCTCAACCAGGAAGGCGTGGAGAACCTCCAGGCCACCCTGCGCGCCTGCGGCGAGCTGGAAACCCAGGCCGGGCGCCTGCGCCAGCTGGTGGACAGCTTCAAGATCTGAGCACTGCCCGAGCCGTAGCCGAACCGGCGGATAATCGCGCCGCGGCTATCCGCCCTGCCCCCGGCCATTCGTAGGGTGAACAACGCCAACGGCGTTGTTCACCCTTATCCTGCCAGGATGCCTCCCGAGGCATGCCTTCCTCTCCGCCCGCTCCCTCTGCGACCTATTCCCGCGCTGGCTGCCGCAAGCGCGCCGGCTCGCGCTTTCTTTCCTAGACTTGAAGCTACCCACGGCTCCCGCACACCGTTCGAACGACTGCCGGTGCCGGTGGTCCACTGAGTGGCAGAAGGAACAAGCTCAACGGAGGAAGGCCCATCGTGCACATCGCCGATATGACCATGTTCTACGCGCCTGCCAGCGGGGGGGTACGCACCTATCTCGAAGCCAAGCATCGCCATCTCTGGCACTATCCCGGCATTCGCCACAGCGTGCTGGTTCCCGGCGCCAGCTACCGCCAGGCGAACGGCATCCACGAGGTGCCGGCGCCGCCGCTGCCATTCGGCAATGGCTACCGCTTCCCTCTCCGTCGCGGCCCCTGGCGCAAGGTGCTGCGCAATCTGCAACCGGACCTGATCGAGGTCGGCGACCCCTACCTCACCGCCTGGGCGGCGCTCGACGCGCGACGTCGGCTGGACGTGCCGGTGATCGGCTTCTACCACTCCGACCTGCCGCTGCTGGTGAGCAATCGCATGGGCGCCTGGCTCGGCACCAACGCGGACAACTACGTCAGCAAGCTGTACGGCCACTTCGACCGGGTCCTGGCCCCCAGTCGGGTAATGGCGGAAAAGCTGATGCGCCTGGGCGTCGCCGACGTGCATGTACAACCGCTGGGCGTCGACCTGGTCACCTTCCATCCGAGCAACCGCGATCCGGGGCTGCGCCAGGAACTCGGCCTGGACGAGGAAACCCGCCTGCTGGTGTTCGCCGGGCGCGGTTCGCGGGAAAAGAACCTGCCGGTACTGCTCGACGCCATCCAGCGCCTCGGCGACGGCTATCACCTGTTGCTGGTGGGTTCCAACATGCCGACCCGGGTTCCGCGCAACACCAGCGTGGTCGACCATTTCTGCGACAGCCGCGAAGTCGCCCGCCTGCTGGCGAGCAGCGACGCGCTGCTGCACGCCGGTGACCAGGAGACCTTCGGCCTGGTCGCACTCGAAGCGATGGCCAGCGGCATTCCGGTGGTGGCGGTGCGCGCCGGGGCACTGGCGGAAATAGTCCCGGAGCGTTGCGGCGTGCTCTGCGCACCGAACAACGGCGACGCCATGGCCTGCGCGGTGCGCGAACTGTTCAGCCACGACGTCGAGCTGCGCGGCCAGCGCGCCCGCCGTCACGTCGAGCGCCAGCATGCCTGGGACGCGGTGGTCGCCGGTCTGCTCCTGCACTACCACGCGGTACTCGGCGACAGCGAGGCGAGGTTCCCGCGCTATGGCTGAACGCAGCCTGCTGCTGGTGTTGCACGACGTGGCCCCGGAAACCTGGCCGGACTACCGGCCCTTCGTCGAGGCCGTGGACGCGCTCGGTGAGGTCCCCATGACCTGGCTGGTAGTGCCCGACTTCCACCATCGCAACCCGCTGGAAGCCGACGAAAAGTTCTGCAAACTACTCTCGCGGCGGGTAACCCGGGGTGACGAACTGGCTCTCCACGGCTTCTATCACTACGATGACGCCCCACCACCGCGTACTCCAGGGCAATACTTCATGCGTCGCATCTACACCTGGGAGGGAGAGTTCTATGCCCTCGACCACGCCGAGGCCAAGACCCGCCTGGCCGCCGGCATCGAGCTGTTCCGCCGCCGCGGATGGCCGCTGCACGGTTTCGTCGCGCCGGCCTGGCTGATGAGCGCCGGCACCCGCCAGGCGCTCGGCGAGAGCGGGCTGCGCTACACCAGCGACCCGTCCAACCTGTATCTGCTTCCCCACCTGCAACCGATCGAGGCCCCCGGCCTGGTCTGGAGCGCGCGCAGTGCCTGGCGTCGCGGCCTCTCCTGGGCGCTCAGCGAGCAGCGCCGCCGGGCCTGGCGCGCAGCGCCGGTGATCCGTCTCGGACTCCATCCGGTCGACATGCGCCATCGCTTTTCCCGCGAATACTGGCTGCGTACCCTGCGCACCCTGCTATCCGAGGGGCGCCAGCCGTTGACCAAGATCGACTGGCTGGAGCGCCACCTCGCCCTGGACCGCGCGGCATGAGTCGAGGCTGGTTACTGCTGTTCGGTTTGATCGGTGCCTCGCTGATTCCGCTGGTGCTCGGCGGCAGCGACATGTTCCCGCGCTTGCGCGCCTTCCCGCTGGACAGTCTGCTGCTGATGTTCGGCATGATCGTGGTCTGCTGGTTCATCAACGGCCTGCGCCTGCGCCTGCTGCTCGCCGGGCGCGCCGGCAAGCTCGGGCAATTGCAGAGCGTCGGCATCATCATGGCCAGCGAATTCGCTTTCTGCGCCACTCCGGGCGGCAGCGGCGGGCCGTTGACCCTGATGGCGCTGCTGGCCCGGCGCGGCCTGCGCCCGGCACAGACCAGCGCGGTGTTCGCGGTCGACCAGTTGGCCGACCTGACGTTCTTCCTCTGCGCCCTCGGCGCGATCCTGATCTATGCCCTCAGCCATTCGCTGAGCCCGAACATGGAATCGAGCCTGATCTTCAGCGCGGTATTCCTGGTCGGCCTGTTCGTCGGCGCGGTAATGCTGATCCGCTACCTGCACCAGGTGATCCGCTTCAACGGGCGGGTTCTGGCGCGGCTCGGCGTGTCATCGCGCAAGCGCCTGCACTGGGGCCGCAAGATCCTGCATTTCCGCATTGCCCTGCACGACAGCCTGCGCCTGCCGAAACGACGCCTGCTGGCGGTCTTCCTTCTCAGCAGTACGCACTGGCTGCTGCGCTTCAGCGTGCTCGATCTGACCCTGCGCGGCCTGGGAGTGGATATCCAGTGGGCCTGGACCTTCCTGATCCAGATGGTCTCGCTCAGCGCCGGACAGCTATCGCTGATCCCCGGCGGCGCCGGCGGCACCGAGCTGACCTCGGCGGCCCTGCTGGCCCCCATGATCGGCAAGTCGACGGCGGCGGCGGCCATCGTCATCTGGCGAGCGGTGACCTTCTATTTCTACCTCGTCGCCGGCGGCCCGGTGTTCGCCGTGCTCGCCGGACGCCCGCTGCTGAAGAAGCTGATCAGCAGTCGCGAGGCTTCTTCCTGAGCGTATCCTCGGCGTCAGCCTCGCCCGTCTCGCTGGTGCTCTCCTGGATACGCCGCCAGAGTTCGGCCGCGCCGGGAAACTCGGTTCCGTCCTCGTCGCCGAGGGCGTCGATGTCGTAACGGCTTGTGCAACCCTCGCCGAGGGTCGGTGGCGGGCTGGCGGTGCCCGCCGACCTGGGATCGCTCATGTTCGTTCCTCCGGGTGCCGGCCCTGGCCGGCATTCCAGGGAAGCCGACTCAGTCGAACACCACCGTCTTGTTGCCGTGTACCAGTACGCGGTCTTCCAGGTGATAGCGCAGTCCGCGCGCGAGCACCAGTTTTTCCACATCCTTGCCCAGCCGCACCATGTCTTCGACGTTGTCGCGGTGAGTGACCCGCACCACGTCCTGCTCGATGATCGGACCGGCATCCAGTTCCTCGGTCACGTAATGGCTGGTCGCGCCGATCAGCTTGACCCCGCGCTTCGACGCCTGGTGATACGGCTTGGCGCCGATGAAGGACGGCAGGAAGCTGTGGTGGATGTTGATCACCTGGTGGGCGTACTTGCGGCACAGGTCCGGCGGCAGGATCTGCATGTAGCGAGCCAGGACGATGCAGTCGGCGCCATGTTCGTCGATCAGCCGGGAAACTTCATCGAAGGCCGGCTGCTTGTCCTGCGGATCGACGGGAACGTGGAAATACGGGATGCCGTGCCACTCGACCATGCTGCGCAGGTCGTCGTGGTTGGCGATCACGCAGGGAATCTCGCAGTCCAGTTCGCCGCTGTGCCAGCGGTGCAGCAGATCGGCCAGGCAATGGGACTCCTTGCTGGCCATCAGCACCACGCGCTTCTTCACCTCGGAATCGGTGATCCGCCATTCCATGGAGAATTCGCGGGCGATCGGGGCGAAAGCCTGGCGAAAGCCATCCAGGTCGAACGGCAGAGAGTCGGCACGGATCTCGTGGCGCATGAAGAACCAGCCGTTATCGTTGTCGGAATGATGGCTGGCTTCGGTGATCCAGCCATTGTAGGTGGCCAGGAAGTTACTCACCTTGGCAACGATCCCGACCCCGTCGGGACAGGCGATCACCAGCCGAAAAGTGCGCATGGGTATACTCCAGAAACATCGCGAAAGGCCGCCATTCTAGCGGCATGGCGGGAAAAGTTCAGCCTCGGCGAAGGTCTTTCGACAGGCTGTTGCGCGAGAGAATAAACCCGCACAACAGGGCAATCCCGATGCGGAATTAATTACTTTGAATTTCATCGAGAAAAGTTTTCATCGCGGTTTACTTACAGTTTCGCCCTGACTATTATTGAATCTACTTACATGCCCGCCACCGCCACTCAGCACAGACAAGGTACCTGACATGTCCCTGATCAACGAATATCGCGCCACGGAAGAAGCCATCAAGGAACTTCAGGAGCGCCTGAAGTCCCTGGAACAAGACGACAAACTGAAAAAAGAACTGGAATTCGAAGAGAAGCTGCGCACGCTGATGGGCACTTACCAGAAGTCCCTGCGTGACGTGATTTCCCTGCTCGATCCGGACGCCAAGATCGGCAAGAGCACCCGCACCGCCAAGGCACCTGCCGGCAAGCGCGCGCGCAAGGTCAAGCAGTACAAGAACCCGCACACCGGCGAAGTCATCGAGACCAAGGGCGGCAACCACAAGACTTTGAAAGAGTGGAAAGCCAAGTGGGGCCCCGAGGCCGTCGAGAGCTGGGCCACCCTGCTCGGCTAAACCAGTCAGTTCCACGAAGAACGCCAGCCCAGTGCTGGCGTTTTTCATTTCCGCCGGATTGTATCGGCTCCTCTGCCTGCGCCCTCAAGTCTCCAGCGAATAGCGTTGACGCAGTTCCGCGGCGTAATCGCGCCAGGCCGCAAGTACCGCCGGCAATGTGCCGCCCTGCTCTTGCCGACAAGCCTCCAGCGCCGCCTCGAAGGCCGGCAAAGTATTCGGTGCGCCGTATTCTTCATGGGACAAACGATTGCGGCAGAAGCTTTCCCATTGTTGGCGCTCGGCTGCATTTAAAGTTTCCGGGAAATTTCGCGCACGATAGCGGAAGAACAACTCCTGCAAACGGGCATCGTCGAAGGGCCATTGTTCTTTGGCCAATTGCTCCGGTTCGGCAAGGCGCAGCTGTTCACAAAGGCGTCGATCCCGATCGCCAATAAATCCGTCATACAACTGTTGCTCGGGGTCGTCGCTGGCGGAGAAACTTTCTTCGCCATATAGCGCTGTCAGTTTGTCCGCCCAGACGGTTTGATGCTGGCGCAACAGCTCGGCTTTTCGCTGGCACTCCTCGAGTTCGATGCCGGTTCGCTGGCGATCCTCGGCGCGCAATACCGACAGCGGCGCCACCACCGGGCAACGGTTGACCTGGATCTGCTTCAGCGGCACCGGCAACTCGCCCTCGGCCAGTTCGTCGCGACGGGTATACAGGCGCCTGCGCAAGTCTTCGGCCGACAACTCCAGCAGCGGCGCGGGATCGGCGCAGAGGTCGCAGACGATCAGAGCATTGCGGTTGCGCGGGTGCCAGGCCAGCGGCAGGACCACCGAGAGGAAATGGCGCTCCGCGGAAAAGCGTCCGGAGACATGCACCAGCGGCTGCAACAGGCGCACCTGGTCGAGCACCTTGTGCTTGCTGCGCAACTGGTAGAGGTAATCGTACAGGCGCGGCTGGCGCTGACGGATCAGGCGGGCCAGGGCAATGGTGGCGCGGACATCGGAAAGCGCGTCGTGGGCCTGCCCATGCTCCAGGCCGTTCGCCGCGGTGAGCATTTCCAGCTTCAGCGACAGCCGGCCGTCCAGCTGCGGCCACTGGATGCCCTCCGGGCGCAGGGCATAGGCGGTACGGACCATGTCGATCAGGTCCCAGCGGCTATTGCCGCCTTGCCACTCGCGGGCGTAGGGATCGAAGAAGTTGCGGTACAGGCTGTAGCGCGTCACTTCGTCGTCGAAGCGCAGGGAGTTGTAGCCGGCCACGCAGGTCGCCGGCTGCGCCAGTTGGGCGTGTACCCGGGTCATGAAGTCGGCCTCGGACAGCCCCCGCTCGGCCAGCCGCTGGGGAGTGATGCCGGTGATCAGGCAAGCCATAGGGTGGGGCAGGATATCGTCGCTGGGACGGCAATACAGGTTCATCGGCTCGCCGATCTCGTTCAGCGCCTCGTCCGTGCGGATCCCGGCGATCTGCAACGGCCGGTCGCGGCGGGGGTCGATGCCGGTGGTTTCGTAGTCGTACCAAAAAATACTCGCGTTCACGGTCATTCCCTTTCTGGCGGCACCGGGCAGTCTACCAGTGACTGCCGCGAAGCTCGCGACCCACTTCGGGGATTTCCAGGTTTTCCAACGAACTCACGGAAAGCGCCGTAGGCACGGCCCGCCAGGGCGCGTCAGTGCGCATATCTGCCATCCGAACCTTGCGTTGTCCCCTCCGCCCTCGCTAGCATTCCGCTCGCACGGATGCCCGTTTCACTGACAAGGACAGCACCATGAACGACACCAGCAATCCCTACGCCACCCCCGCCAGCGCCCTGCAACCGACCCAGGCGGTGCCGCCGGTCATCGGCGACTACGACTTCCGCATCGGCGACGTGATCAGCGAAGCCTGGGCCAAGATCAAGGGCGTCAAAGGCATCCTGATCGGCGCCTTCGTGGTCTACAGCGTGGTGATCCAGACCATCACCTTCATCCTCACCCTGCTCTTCGGCGGTATCGGCCTGATGAGCGAGGCCGATCCCATCGCCTTCGCGGTCGGCCAGATGATCGCCAGCCTGGTCGCCACGGCGGTGGGCTACCCGTTCTTCACCGGCCTGACCATGATCGGCATCCGCCGCGCCGCCGACCAGCCGGCGACCTTCAACGAAATGTTCAACTACTTCGGCATGCTGGTACCGCTGCTGCTCACCGGCCTGCTGATGATGCTGATGGTCTACGTCGGCTTCTTCCTGCTGATCATCCCCGGTCTCTACCTGAGCGTCGCCTACATGCTCGCCCTGCCGCTGGTGGCCGAGCGCGGCCTGACGCCCTGGCAGGCCCTGGAAACCTCGCGCAAGGCCATCAGCCGCCACTGGTTCAAGGTGTTCGGCCTGCTGCTGGTGCTGAGCCTGCTGATGCTGGTGAGCATGATCCCGCTGTTCATCGGCCTGATCTGGACCGGCCCGCTGTTCGTCGTCTCCATGGGTATTCTCTACCGCACCATCTTCGGCGTTCGCCCGCTGGGCAACTGAGGTGCAGACCGGGCCGTCGCGGCGGCCCGGTTGCCTGATGACGCCACGCTGGCTAGCATCTGACTTTCCCCGACACGGCCCCCCGATGCCACCGAACGCAGCCGCTCGCCTCGTCGCGCCCGCCTCCCGGCCAGGCGCCGAGGTCCTCGACACCCACTACCACGTGGAAACGCCGGAAGGCATCGACCTGCTCCTGCGTCCCGCCGGCGTCGTCCCCCGGGCCCTGGCCTATACCATCGACCTCTGCATCCGCGGCCTGATCATGCTGGTGCTGATGCTCGGCCTGGCGTTCCTCGGCAAGCTCGGCGCCGGCCTCGGCCTGCTGCTGACCTTCATCATGACCTGGTGGTACATGGTCCTCTTCGAGGTGCTCAACCAGGGCCGCTCGCCCGGCAAGCAGATGATGGGACTGCGCGTCGTCCACGACGACGGCACTCCGGTGGGCTGGGCCGCGTCGCTGCTGCGCAACCTGCTGCGCTTCGCCGACATCCTGCCCTTCGGCTACGCCCTCGGTCTGCTCTGTTGCCTGAACCATCCGGCCTTCAAGCGCCTGGGCGACATCGCCGCCGGCACCCTGGTGGTCTACCGCGAACCCGAACTGAGCCGGCCCAGCCTGCCTGACGTCGAGCCGCAACTGCCGCCCTTCCCCATGAGCCTGGAAGAACAGCGCGCCTTCCTCGGTTTCGCCGAACGCGGCGCGGCGCTTTCCTCGGCACGCCGCGAGGAACTGGCGGGCATTCTCGCCGAACCGCTGGGCGTCGAGCCGGTACGCGCCCAGGCCGAGATCAACGGCATCGCCCGCGGCTTTCTCGGCCTGCGTCAGGAGAGCGCATGAAACAGAGCCTCTTCGAACAGCGCCACCAGGCCGCCTGGCAACGCTTCGACAAACGCCTCGTCTTCCTCGAGAAAGGCAAGAAGCTGGAAGGCTCCAGCGACGACTTCGCCGCCGATTACCGGCGCCTCTGCCAGCAACTGGCGCTGGCCCAGGAGCGCGGCTACAGCAGTCACCTGATCGACCAGTTGCAGCAACTGGCGATGCGCGGCCACCAGCAGTTCTACCGGCACCGCAGCCACCTCGGCAGCCGCATCCTCGGCTTCCTGCTCGCCGGCCTGCCGCGCCTGGTCCGCGAGGAGTGGCGCAGCATCGCCGTGGCCAGCCTGCTGTTCTACGGCAGCGCCCTGCTCATGGGGCTGCTGGTCTATCACTTTCCCGACCTGATCTACAGCGTGGTCAGCCCGGACAAGGTCAGCGAGATGGAGTCTATGTACGCCCCGGAAACCACCCGCCTGGGTCCGTTGGGGGCACGCGACACCAGCGACGACTGGGAAATGTTCGGCTTCTACATCATGAACAACATCGGCATCGCCTTTCAGACCTTCGCCAGCGGCGTGCTGCTGGGACTCGGCAGCCTGTTCTTCCTGCTGTTCAATGGCCTGATGATCGGTTCGGTGGCCGGCCACCTGACGCAGATCGGCTACGTGCAGACCTTCTGGCCGTTCGTCATCGGCCACGGCGCGTTCGAACTGACCGCCATCACCTTCGCCGGCGCCGCCGGCCTCAAGCTCGGCTGGGCGCTGCTCGCGCCAGGTCGCCTGATCCGCGGCGAAGCCCTGCGGCTGGCCGCCCGGCGCAGCGTGCAACTGATCGCCGGGGTGATCGTGCTGTTGCTGCTGGCGGCCTTCACCGAGGCCTATTGGTCTTCCATCAGTCATTTCGAGCCGCGGGTGAAGTACGCGGTCGGCGCGGTCCTCTGGCTGCTGGTCGGCAGCTACTTCCTGTTCGCCGGACGGAGCCGCCATGCGCCTGACTGACGCCAGCGTGGCGATCCGCCCGCGCAGCGCCTGGGAAGCGCTCGACCTCGGCATCCTCCTGGCGCATCGCCATGCGCGCCTGCTGATGGGCAGCTGGGCGTTGCTGACCCTGCCGCTGTTCGCCGTGCTCAGCCTCCTGCTGTGGCAGCATCCGACCCTGGCGATCCTGATCTTCTGGTGGCTCAAGCCGGCCTTCGAACGACTGCCGCTGTATATTCTCTCGCACGCCCTGTTCGGCGATACGCCAACCCTGAGGCAGGCCCTGCGCGCCTATCCCGCCCTGCTGAGGAAGCAGTTGCCGGCCAGCCTGCTGTGGCGCCGCTTCAGTCCGACGCGCAGCTTCGACCTGCCGGTCCTGCAACTGGAAGGACTCGCCGGGGAGCCCCGCAGCCAGCGCCTGATCGTATTGTCCCAGCGCAACGCCGGCGGCGCGACCTGGCTGACCGTGGTCGGCGTGCACCTGGAAATGGCGCTCTGGGCCGGCTTCGCCATGCTTCTCTACCTGCTGATCCCGGCGCAGAACGAGATCGACTGGAACTGGCAGAGCCTGCTCGACCCGGAAGCCGGCGAGTGGCTCTGGCTGGAGCACCTGTCGAACCTGCTCTACGTCCTGGTGCTGGTAGTCTGGGAGCCGATCTACGTGGCCTGCGGCTTCACCCTCTACCTGAACCGGCGCACCGAACTGGAGGCCTGGGACATCGAGCTGGTGTTCCGCCGCCTGCGCCAGCGTCTGGTCGGCAGCGCCTATGTCCTGCTGCTCGGCCTGACCGCTTCGCTGGCCTGGCTGCCCGCCCCTTCCGCCTATGCCGAGCCGGCGGCCGCCACCAGCGCCGGCGAAGCCGAGCTGCCGCCCGAGCAGGCCCGCCTGCTGCGGCAGAAACTCAACAGCGAACAGGCCGGCAAGCAGATCCGGGCGATCGTCGACGGCGCGCCGTTCAAGAACAGCGAGACCGTTACGGGCTGGCGCTTCGGCGACAAGACCGAGAAAAAGGACAGCCGCAAGGAGGACGAAGAGCGGCTCAAGGCATTCTTCGAGGCCCTGGCCAACTGGGTGCCGTTCCGTCACGCGGCGCAGGTCATCGAAGTGCTGCTCTGGGCGCTGCTGTTCAGCGCGGTGTTCCTGCTGGTCTGGCGCTACCGTGAATGGCTGCGCCTGTTCGTCGGCAACCTGGGCTTGCCGCAACGGGCCCGCCGCGAAGCGCCGACGGTGATGTTCGGCCTCGATCTCAGTCCGGAAAGCCTGCCCGACGACATCGCCGGCAACGCCGAACGGCTCTGGAACGAGAAACCACGGGAAGCCCTCGGCCTGCTCTACCGCGGGCTGCTCAGCCGACTGCTGCATGACTACCGCCTGCCGTTAAAGGGCTCCCATACCGAGGGCGAGGTCCTGCGTCTGGTCGAAGGACTGGAGCAACAACGGCCGCTGCTGCACTACAGCCAACTGCTGACCGCCCAATGGCAGGCGCTCGCCTACGGCCACCGGCTGCCGGCCGACGACGCTCGCCAGCGCCTCTGCGACGGCTGGCGCAGCCTTTTCGCCGCGGGAGCCAAGCCATGATGAGCCGGCGCGCGCGCTTCCTGCTGCTGGCCGTGCTCCTGCTGCTGGCCGGGCTGCTGGCGATCTTCCTGGCCAGCCGCCTGCAACCCTATACGGAGACGATTGACCTCGGCCCATCGCCGGAGGCCCGGCGCAATCCCTACCTGGCCGCCGAACTGTTCCTGCGCAAGCAGGGGGTCACGGTGAGCCGCGCCGACGGCCTTGAGGACCTCAAGGAGCTGCCGCCCTCCGGGCATACCCTGCTCCTGCTCGGCAGCCGCTCCGGCATGACTCCCGGCCAGGCTCGCCGCCTGCTGCAATGGAGCGAGCAGGGCGGGCACCTGGTGCTGATCGCCGAACGCCTGTGGGACGAGGACGAGAAGAAGAGCGGCGACCTGCTGCTCGACAGCCTGGATATCCGCCAGTACCTGACCGAGGACTTCGACGACAGCCAGGACCGGGCCAGCGAGGAAACCGCCGACGCCGACGAAGGTAGCGTCGACGACCACGCGACCGAAGCGCCGCCGGAGGACACCGCCGGCGAGGAAGAAGAGCCCGCCGACAGCGTGCCGGACTATTCCGCACTGACCCGCCTGTACCTGGAAAACGAGCGCTCGCCGGCCTACATCGGCTTCGATCCCGACTACCACCTCTACGATCCGCAGAACCACGCCTACGCCTGGGCCAACAGCGGCGACGCCACCCACCTGTTGCAGATGCAGCACGGCAAGGGCCTGGTCACGGTGCTCACCGACGCCTGGATCTGGCAGAACCGCAACATCGAGCAGTACGACAACGCCTGGCTGCTCTGGTACCTGACCCAGGACAACCAGGTGACCCTGCTCTACCGCGCCGAACGCGACAGCCTCGCCACCCTGCTCGCCCGCCACTTCCCCGAGGCCCTGGCGGCAGCGCTGCTGCTGTTGCTCGCCGGCCTGTGGCGCACAGGGCTGCGCCAGGGTCCCTTGCAGCCGGTGGCCAGCCGTTCGCGCCGGCAACTGGAGGAACACCTGCGCGCCGGCGCCGACTTCCTCCTCCGCCAGCGCGGCCACGTCGCCTTGCTGCACGGTCTGCAACGCGACATCCTGCGCAGGGCGCGGCGTCGCCACCCCGGTTTCGAACAGCTCGGCGTCGCCGAGCAATGGCAGATCCTCGGGCGCATGACCCGCCTGCCACCCAGCGCCATCAGCCAGGCCATGCGCCCATATCCGGCGCAGCGCCTTTCCGCTGCCGACTTCACCCGCCAGGTCGCCCACCTGCAAAGCCTCAGGAATGCCCTATGAGCGAACAGACGCCCGAACAACCGAGCACCGCGCCCAACCCGGCGCTCCAGCGCCAGCGCGCCAGCCAGCTGGCCCAGGCCCTGCGCACCGAACTGCAGAAAGCCCTGATCGGCCAGGGCGCAGTGATCGACGACGTGCTCACCGCGTTGCTCGCCGGCGGTCACGTGCTGGTGGAAGGCGTGCCGGGGCTCGGCAAGACCCTGCTGGTACGCGCCCTGGCGCGCTGCTTCGACGGCGGCTTCGCGCGCATCCAGTTCACCCCCGACCTGATGCCCAGCGACGTCACCGGCCACGCCGTATACGACCTCGCCAGCGAGCAGTTCAAGCTGCGCAAGGGGCCGGTGTTCACCCACCTGCTGCTGGCGGACGAGATCAACCGCGCGCCGGCCAAGACCCAGGCCGCCCTCCTGGAAGTGATGCAGGAGCGCCAGGTCACCCTGGAAGGACGCGCCCTGCCGGTGCCGCAGCCGTTCATGGTGCTGGCGACGCAGAACCCGATCGAGCAGGAAGGCACCTATCCGCTGCCGGAAGCCGAACTCGACCGCTTCATGCTCAAGCTGCGCATCGATTACCCGGCCGAAGCCGAGGAACAGACCCTGGTGCGCCAGGTGACCCGCTCCGCGCGCAGCGACATGCTCGACGTGGCCAACCTGCGGCCGCTGCTGAAGGACAAGGACGTTCTCGCCCTGCAGCGGATCGCCAGCGACCTGCCGATCGACGACCAGGTCCTCGACTATGCCGTGCGCCTGGCCCGCACCACCCGCAACTGGCCGGGCCTGGCCCTCGGCGCCGGACCTCGCGCGTCGATCGCCCTGGTCCGTTGCGGCCGGGCGCGGGCGCTGCTGCGCGGCGGCGAGTTCGTGGTGCCGGACGACATCAAGGGCTGTGCCCTGGCGGTCCTGCGCCATCGGGTCCGGCTGTCTCCGGAGCTGGACATCGAGGGGCTGTCGGTGGACCAGGTCCTGCAACAGTTGCTCGACCAGGTACCGGCCCCCCGCGTATGAAGCCATCGCGCGCCCTGCTGGCGCTGTTCGCCGCGCTCCTGCTGCTGGCCATCGGCCTGGGCAGCCTGTCGGCGCTCGGCCAGCGATTGCCTGCGCAACTGCATACATTCTGGTGGGCGGCGCTCGCCGCGCTGCTCCTGCTCGGCCTGCTGGACGCCCTGTGGGCGCGCCGCCAGGCGGTGCCGAAGCTGAGCCGCCAGCTCAGCGGCAACCTGCCGCTGGGGCGCTGGAGCGAAGTGCGTCTGCATCTGCAGCACACCTATCGGCGTCCGGTTCGCCTGACCCTGTTCGATCACCTGCCGGCCGGCATGGATTTCGAGTACCTGCCGCAGGAGGTCGAACTGCGCCCGGGCGAAAGCACCGAGGTCGGCTACCGGGTGCGGCCGCTCAACCGCGGTCACTTCGTGTTTCCCCGCTGCGAGCTGGAACTGCCCAGCCCGCTGCGCCTGTGGCGGCAGCGCCGCTACCTGGAAGCACGCGGCGAGACCCGCGTCTACCCGGACTTCGCCCACCTCTACGGCGCCGAACTGATGGCGGTCGACCACTGGCTCAACCAGATCGGCGTACGCGGCGGCCAGCGCCGCGGCCTCGGCCTGGAGTTCCACCAGTTGCGCGAATTCCGCGACGGCGACACCCTGCGCCAGATCGACTGGAAGGCCACCGCTCGCAAACGCACGCCGATCGCCCGCGAATACCAGGACGAACGCGACCAGCAGATCCTCTTCCTGCTCGACTGCGGCCGCCGCATGCGCAGCCAGGACGGCGACCTGTCGCACTTCGACCATGCCCTCAACGCCAGCCTGCTGCTGGCCTACGTGGCCCTGCGCCAGGGCGACGCGGTGGGCGCCATGACCTTCGCCGGCGACGACCGCCGGCATCTCCCGCCGGGCAAGGGCAGCGCCCAGCTCGGCGCGCTGCTCAACACCGTCTACGACCTGCAGACCAGCCAGCGTCCCGCCGATTTCCCGGAAGCCGTGCAGGCGGTGCTGTCCCGCCAGCGGCGGCGGGCCCTGGTGATCCTGGTAACCAACCTGCGCGACGAGGACGACGAAGAACTGCTCGGCGCGGTGAAACGCCTGGGCCGCCAGCACCGGGTGCTGGTCGCCAGCCTGCGCGAGGAAGTGCTCGACACCCTGCGCCACGAGCCGGTCGCCCGCTACGAGCAGGCGCTCGCCTACACCGGCACCATCGACTACCTGAATGCGCGCAACGGCCTCCACGAGAAGCTCGCGGCCCACGGCGTGCCAGTGCTCGATGCTCGTCCCAGCGAACTCGGGCCGGAGCTGATCAGCCGCTACCTGGGCTGGAAGCGCGCCGGCGTGCTTTGACGGATCAGACCGACTGCGGCTGGCGGGGGAAGCTGAAGTAACGGCGCAGCGCCTCCACCAGTTCGAGGAATTCGGCGGGCGGCGCCAGCAGGTGGAAGCCGGAATCGAAATGACCGGGCGTGACGTCCTCGCAGGTCCACCGGCAGTCGGCGGAAAAATCGATGCATTGCGGGCGACCGCCCAGTCCCGGAACCTTCAGGCGCAGTTCGAAACGCGCGCCGACCAGCATCGGCAATTGGCTGATCAGCAGCAGGCCGTCCTCGGAGACGTTGCCGATGTAGCCCATCGGCTTATCGGTGATGCGATTGAACACCTTCAGGTAGCTGGGCAACTGATGGCGCTGGATATGTCGTTGAAGACCCATAATGGCATTTCGCTATGATTTGCAGTCCAGTATGACGATGCCGGCGCTCGGGGAACAAGCTCAGCGGCAGCGTTCGGACTCCCGCGAGGCCAGTTCGCGACGAATGGCGTCCAGCTCGGCATCGCTCAGATAAACCGGCCCGCCGCCGGCGTCCTGCCGATAGAAGCGGCCGCCGCGTTCGAGCTGGGACAACTGTTGCCGCAAGCGCCCGCATTCCTCGGCCAGCGCAGCCTGGCGCTGGCCGGCACGTTCGGCGGCGGCGGTGCGTTCCTCGCGACGAGCATCGAAATACTCCTGGGTGCGCTGCTCGCGCTGGCGGGTCGCGGCGTCACGTTCCACCACCTGCGGCCTGACTTCGACGCGTTGCGCGCCGGCCGGTGGCGTGGCGGAGAAGTGTACCTTGCCCTGGGCATCGGTCCAGCGATAGATGTCCGCCTGCGCCAGCACGGGCATCAGGGCGACACAGAACCACAGGGCACGCATGCGAACCTCCTCCGTGAAATCCAGGGCGAAGCTTACCGGATAGACCGGTGTCCCATGCGACCGACGGTCAGCCTGAACGCCCGTCCAATCCCTCCCGGCCGCCTACAGGCGGGTCGGCACGGCGCTGGCCGAGGCCGGCGTCTCGCTCAGCCGGCCCAACTGGCGCAACGTCTCCAGCCGCGCCTTGGCACGGTAGGCATATTCGCTGGTGGGGTAACGGGCGATGATGAAGTGGTAGGTCTGCGCCGCGTCAACGAACAGGCTCTGGCGTTCCAGGCACTGGCCGCGCAGCAGCGAGATTTCCGGCTGCAGGTAGGGCCGCGCGCGAATCCGCCGTTCGGCCCGCGACAGGTCGAGCATCACCTGTGCGCAATCGCCTTTGTCGTAGGCGCGGTAGGCCCCGTTCAGGTCGCTGTTCAGCGACCAGCTGTTACAACCGGTGGCACTCAGCGCCAGGCAGGCAACGATCAAGCTTCGCATAGGCATATCCTCCGTTGGGAACTGTATCGGCGCGTATTGGCGTGACTGAAGGGCCTGACTAGACTGGGGTGGCTCTCGCCCTGGCGCCAAGGAGATGCCATGCGCTTCGCCCGCCGTCTCGTCCTGCTCCCATTGTTGTCGCTGCTGGCCGCCTGTTCGCCGACCACGCCGCTGTTCGTCGCCCAGGTGACCACTGGCGAAGTCGCCGAATACAAGCAGATGAAGAGCAACCGCATGACCGCCGCCATCGAGGAGGAAGGCGACCTGCTGACCTACAGCGCCATGGCGATCCGCGACAACAGGAGCGCCGAGGCGGAGAAGCTCTACCTCACCGGCTACGACAATAGCCGCTACAGCGCCGAGGTGCGCGGTATCTCGCTGTACCAGATCGGCCTGATCTACATGAGCCGCTACAACGACCAGCGCGACGACGCCAAGGCCACCGACTACTTCCAGCGCGTGGTCCGCGAGTTCCCCGGCACCCACGCCGCCGAGCATGCCCAGGCGCGCCTGCTGGCGATGCGCCAGCGAGCCAGGGAGCCGGTGCAGAAGAGCGCCCGCGAATTGCTCGCCACCTGGAAGCCACAGCAGAACCTCGACCTCTACAAGACCAGCCTCGACCCGGACATGACCCTGCTGTCGCGCCGCGCGGTGCTCAAGGATCGCGTCGACGAAGCCGCCGAGCTCTACCTGCTGGCGGTCAACGATCCGGCGATTCCTGCCGGTATAAAGGAAAAGGCCCTCTACCAGCTCGGCCTGATGTACCTGGCGCCGGACAACCCGCACCCGAACCGCGACAAGGCCATCGAATACCTGCGCCGCCAGTTGCTCGACTATCCTGAAGGCGAATTGTCGAACAAGGCCGGCCGGCACCTCGACCAGGCGCTCAACGTGCAACCTCGCTGATCCCCGCCGGACTGACCCAGATCAAGCGCCCGTCGCGGCGCCTGGTCTGCAATGGCATTCCCGCCCAATGCCAGGAGCGTTGCCATGAACCTGCATAACCTGCTGGTGGTCGTCGACCCGAGCAGCGACGAACAGCCGGCCCTTACCCGTGCCCAGTGGATCGCCGAACGCAGCGGTGCCAGCGTCGAGTTGCTGCTGTGCGACTTCAACCCGGCGCTGGACGGCGGGCTGTTCTTCGACAGTCACTCGCTGCAGCGTGCCCGCGACCTTTACCTGGACGAACGGGTCACCTGGCTGGAGCAGCTTTCCATGCCGCTGCAGCAGGCCGGCATCCGCACTCAGGTCGAGGCCCAGTGGGGCAAGCCGCTGGACCGGATGGTCCTACAACGGGTCGGCGAAACCCGGCCCGACCTGGTCCTCAAGAGCACCCGCAAGCACAACCTGCTGCGCCGCCTGCTACTGGGCAACAGCGACTGGCAATTGATCCGCCACTGCCCGCAGCCGCTCTGGCTGGTCCATCACGACGCCTGGCGCGGCCAGCGCCTGTGCGCGGCGCTCGACCCGCTGCATGCCAGCGACAAGCCGGCCGCCCTCGATCACCGGCTGATCGCCGCCGCCCGCCAGCTCGAAGCCAGCCTGGGGCTGCGCGCCGACTACCTGCATACCCACGCGGCGATGCCGCGCAGCCTGCTGTTCGACGCGGAAATGCTCGCCGGCTACGAGCGTTTCGTGCTGCAACATGAGGAACGTCACCGCCAGGCCTTCGACGACCTGCTGGCAGCCTACCCGGAGATCGCCGCGGAGCGCCGCCACCTGCTGGCCGGCTATGCCGAGCAGGCGATCCCCGACTTCGTCCGGGCCAACGACATCGACCTGCTGCTGATGGGCGCGGTCGCCCGGGGGCACCTGGACAACGCGCTGATCGGGCAGACCGCCGAACGCGTCCTGGAGGAGGTGGAATGCGACCTGCTGGTGCTCAAACCGACAAATGACATCTGATGCAGATAGTATGACTCCGCAGTCGCCGCCGAGCCTCGCCGGTGGTAGCCTGCACGCCAGCGTTATCCAAGGAGTCCTTTGCATGTCCGTTCGCCGCACCAAAATCGTCGCCACCCTCGGCCCAGCCAGCAATTCCCCGGAAGTGCTGGAGCAACTGATCCTGGCCGGGATCGACGTCGCCCGCCTCAACTTCTCCCACGGCACCCCCGATGAACACCGCGCCCGCGCCAGGCTGGTGCGCGAACTGGCGGCCAAGCACGGCCGCTTCGTCGCCCTGCTCGGCGACCTGCAAGGACCGAAGATCCGCATCGCCAAGTTCGCCAACAAGCGCATCGAATTGCAGGTCGGCGACAAGTTCCGCTTCTCCACCAGCCACGCCCGCGACGCCGGTACCCAGGAAGTGGTCGGCATCGACTACCCGGACCTGGTGAAGGACTGCGGGGTCGGCGATGAACTGCTGCTGGACGACGGCCGGGTGGTGATGGTGGTCGAGGAAGTCGCCGCCGACGAACTGCGCTGCCGGGTGCTGATCGGCGGCCCGCTGTCCGACCACAAGGGCATCAACCGCCGCGGCGGCGGTCTCACCGCGCCGGCGCTGACCGACAAGGACAAGGCCGACATCAAGCTGGCCGCGGACATGGACCTGGACTACGTGGCCGTTTCCTTCCCGCGCGACGCCAAGGACATGGAATACGCCCGCCGCCTGCTCACCGAGGCCGGAGGCAAGGCCTGGCTGGTAGCCAAGATCGAGCGCGCCGAGGCGGTCGCCGACGACGACGCACTCGACGGCCTGATTCGTGCCAGCGACGCGGTAATGGTGGCCCGTGGCGACCTCGGCGTGGAAATCGGCGATGCCGAGCTGGTCGGCATCCAGAAGAAGATCATCCTGCACGCCCGCCGCAACAATAAAGTGGTGATCACCGCGACCCAGATGATGGAGTCGATGATCCACAGCCCGATGCCGACCCGCGCGGAAGTCTCCGACGTGGCCAACGCCGTGCTCGACTACACCGACGCGGTGATGCTCTCGGCGGAAAGCGCCGCCGGCGAGTACCCGGTGGAAGCGGTGAAAGCCATGGCCCGCGTCTGCCAGGGCGCCGAGAAGCACCCGACCAGCCAGAAATCCAGCCACCGCCTCGGCCAGACTTTCGACCGCTGCGACGAGAGCATCGCCCTGGCGTCGATGTACACGGCCAACCACTTCCCGGGGATCAAGGCGATCATCTGCCTGACCGAAAGCGGCTTCACCCCGCTGATCATGTCGCGCATCCGCTCGTCGGTACCGATTTACGCCTACTCCCCGCACCGCGAGACTCAGGCTCGCGTGGCGATGTTCCGCGGCGTGGAAACCATCCCCTTCGACCCGGCGGCGCTGCCGGCGGAGAAGGTCAGCCAGGCCGCGGTCGACGAGTTGCTCAAGCGCGGCGTGGTGACCAAGGGCGACTGGGTTATCCTGACCAAGGGCGACAGCTACACCGCCCAGGGCGGCACCAACACCATGAAGGTGCTGCACGTCGGCGACCTGCTGGTATAAGCGCACGTCGCGGCGGATAACGCCCGCGGCGTTATCCGCCCTACGGACCGGCGCTCCGCTAACTCAACGTGGTGTAGGGCGAATAACCGCCACGCGGTTATCCGCCATTTCAGACGCCTCACGGCGAATAACGCCTATGGCGTTATCCGCCCTACGGACCGGAGCCCCGCTGGCCCAACGTGGGGTAGGGCGAATAACCGCTACGCGGTTATCCGCCGTTTCAGCCGCATCGCGGCGAATAACGCCTGGGGCGTTATCCGCCCTACGGATCGTCGCTCCGCTGG
The DNA here is from genome assembly GCF_056782835.1 of Pseudomonas sp. 20-5. Taxonomy (NCBI): domain Bacteria; kingdom Pseudomonadati; phylum Pseudomonadota; class Gammaproteobacteria; order Pseudomonadales; family Pseudomonadaceae; genus Pseudomonas; species Pseudomonas sp. 20-5. The sequence goes on from NZ_CM165584.1 coordinate 4,893,457, forward strand.
CCCAACAGCGGTGTGCTCAGGCGAACCTGGAGAAATCCGGCTGGCGCCGGTGCATGAAGGCGCTGAGCGCCTCGATCGCCTCGGGCGAGCGCAGTCGGGTACTGAAGATATCGCCTTCCTCGGCGATCACCCGGCGAAGCTCCTCGATAAACGGCGCTTTCATCAGGCGCTTGCTCTCCACTACCGCCGAGGGCGCCAGGTGCAGGAAGCGCCGGGCCGCATCGCGGGCGTGCTCCAGCACCGTGGCGCCATCCTCCAGCGCCGCATTGGCCAGGCCCCAGGCCGCCGCCTGCTCGCCGCTGAAGTCCTGGCCGAGCATCAGCAATTCCGCAGCCCTGGCATGACCGAGCATGCGCGGCAGGATCAGGCTTGAGCCGAACTCCGGTGTCAGGCCGAGGTTGACGAACGGCATCTTCAATCGCGCATTGCGACCGACGAAGACCAGGTCGCAATGCAGCAGCAGGGTGGTGCCGATACCCACCGCCGGTCCGTTCACCGCGGCGATCACCGGCTTGGGGAATTCCAGCAGAGCGCTCATGAAGCGGCCGACCGGGCTGTCGCGCAGGGATGGCGGTTGCTCGAGGAAGTCGAGGATGTCGTTGCCGCTGGTGAAGCAGGCATCGCCGCCAGTGATCAGCACTACCCGCACAGCCGTATCGGCCTGCGCCTCCAGCAGCGCCTCGGCCATCCGGCTGTACATCGCGCGGGTCAGCGCGTTCTTCTTGTCCTGGCGGTCCAGGCGCAGGGTCAGCAGCCCCGCTTCGCGTTCGACCCGAATCAGCTCGCTCATCGTCACTCCAGGGATGCGGCGCAGGGCCGCGGCAATGGCTGCAAGGCACCGCCACCGCGCCGCGTCAGGCGTGGGGCAGGAACAGGTCCGCCAGGGTCTGGCTACGCGGTACGCCGGCCAGGTAGAGATGCCGGGCGAAGCGTTCGACGCTGGCGGGTTGGCCGCAGAGTAAGGCCATGCTGCGCCGCGGAACAAGGCGGAGATCGGCCAAGGCAGAGGGCAACTGCGCCGCCGACACCAGGTTGACGCGCACTTGCGGATGACGCCCGGCCAACTCCGCCAACTCGCTCGCCAGGTAGTGGTCGCGCGCCAGGTGCAGCAACTGGATCGGCGCCTGGTGTTCCGCGCGCAAGGCCTCGCGAAGTATCCCCCAGAGCGGCGCCAGCCCGGTACCGGCGGCCATCAGCAACAGCGGTCGCTCCTGCCAGTCCGGCTCGTAGCGCAACGCCCCGCCGCGCAACTCGCCCAGACGCAGGAGCGCGCCAGGCGCCAGGCGCCGGGCGCGGTCGCAGAACGCGCCGGGAGCGCTACAGTCGATGTGGAACTCCAGCCATGGGTCCTCGTGAGGCAGGCTGGCCAGCGAATAGGGACGCGCCACGCCATCGTCGCTCCACAGCAGCAGGTGCTGCCCGGCGCGATAGCGCAAGGGCCGCTCCGGCTCCAGGCGCAGGCGCAGCACATCGCCCAGCCAGTGGCAGGCGACGACCCTGGCCGGCAGCCCGTCGCGCTCAGGATCGAAAGGCTGCAACACGAGGTCGCCGAGCACCCGGCACTGACAGGCCAGCCGCCAGCCCGCTTCGCGCCGTACCGGATCGAGCGCCTCCGGGAGGGTGTCTTCCACCTCGCCCTGCAGGCAATGCACCAGGCAGGCGTGGCAACTGCCGGCGCGGCAGCTATGGGGCACGGCGATGCCACCGGCGAGCAGCGCATCCAGCAGGTTGCTGCCGGCGGCGACGGCAAGGCGTCGCTCGCCGACCCGTATGTCAGGCACTGGTGACCTCCCAGGTGGCGTCGCAGCGGTTTCGTCCGCCGCGCTTGGCACGGTAGAGCGCCTGGTCGGCCCGCTGCAAGGCCTCGTCGAGATCGTCGTCGGCATACAGCAGGGTCATGCCCACCGAAAGGCTCAGGGTATCCACCGTGACCCCGACCGGTTCCGCCTGTTGGAACGCCAGGCGCAGGCGCTCGCAACAGCTTTCCAGCTGTTCCGCGTCGGCATGGGGCAGCAGCAGGACGAACTCCTCGCCGCCGTAACGGGCCAGGACGTCGCCATCGCGCAGACAGGAACGCGCCACCGCGGCGAAGGTCTGCAGGACCCGATCGCCGGCGGCGTGGCCGTGGCGGTCGTTGATCCGCTTGAAGTGATCGAGGTCGATCAGCGCCAGGCCGTGCTGCCGGTTCGGCAGCAGGTCTTCCAGCGCCCGGCTGGCCATGCGCATGAAATGCCGGCGGTTGAACAGACCGGTGAGTTCGTCGGTGGCCACCAGGTCTTCCAGTTGGCGCATCATGCCGCGCAGCGTGTCCTGGTGCGCCTGCAAGGCATAGCGGCGCTGGCGCATGCGTTGCCGCATCGCCTGTATGTAGCTGGCGAACAGGCTCAGCCAGACCATTACGATGAACATCACGAGCACCTGCAATGCAGCCCGGCCCGGTAGCTCGAGACGCTGCTGCAAGGCCTCTACCAGGTAGATGCCGGAAAAAGCGATGAACGCCAGCGCCGCACAGCGGGCGAAGACCCGCGGCGGCAGTTGGAACACGCCGAACAGCAGGGCCAGCACGTAGAACACCATGAAGGTGCCGCGCAGGCTGTCGACGTGGTAGAGGAAATAGGTCAGCCAGGCGATCGCCACCAGCACCTGCGGCTCGGTCAGGCTGGGATCGGCGTAACGCAGGTTGCGTCCGCTGGCGAACAGCCAGAGGAAGGCCAGTTGGCAAGCCACCACCAGGGTGGTGCTGGCCGCCGCGGTGGTCGGCGCTGCGCGGTAGAAGCCGCTGAGTAGCGCCAGCCAGAGCAGGACCAGGCCGAGCAGGTAGGTGCCTGCGGCCATGCCGAACCGGCGGAGCAAGAGCTTTTGCAGCGCACGCTGTTTCAGAGGAGGCTTGTCTGTGCGCATGGGCTCCGTCCCGTAATGGCACCTGGCCGCAATGTACCCTGCCCCCTGCGGGTTGCCTAGTCGAACGAACTGCCAGCTAGCGGACCGCGGATTTATCGGCCGACCAGCCGGCTGGCCGACCAAGGTCTGATCGTCGGCGCGTGCGCCCGTCTCGCCGGAACGGCTATACTGTCGCGCCTTTTTTGCGCCGGTGCCTGACCGGCGCGCTCCTCGGCTGCGGCCGGCTCCGTGACCCTGCCCCGCATCCGAATTACCCGCCTGAAGAGGACCGTGCTCCATGGCCGTGATCAAGCAAGACGACCTGATCCAGAGCGTCGCCGATGCCCTGCAGTTCATCTCCTACTACCACCCGGTCGATTTCATCCAGGCCATGCATGAGGCCTACCTGCGCGAAGAATCGCCGGCTGCCCGCGACTCCATGGCGCAGATCCTGATCAACTCGCGCATGTGCGCCACCGGCCACCGCCCGATCTGCCAGGACACCGGGATCGTCACCGTGTTCGTCCGGGTCGGCATGGACGTGCGCTGGGACGGCGCTACCATGAGCGTCGACGATATGATCAACGAAGGCGTGCGCCGCGCCTACAACCTGCCGGAGAACGTCCTGCGCGCCTCGATCCTGGCCGACCCGGCCGGCGCGCGGAAGAACACCAAGGACAACACGCCGGCGGTGATCCACTACTCCATCGTTCCCGGCGACAAGGTCGAGGTCGATGTCGCGGCCAAGGGCGGCGGCTCGGAGAACAAGTCGAAGATGGCCATGCTCAACCCGTCCGACTCGATCGTCGACTGGGTGCTGAAGACCGTACCGACCATGGGCGCCGGCTGGTGCCCGCCGGGCATGCTCGGCATCGGCATCGGCGGTACCGCGGAGAAAGCAGCGGTGATGGCGAAGGAGGTCCTCATGGACCCGATCGACATCCACGAACTGAAGGCCCGCGGCCCTCAGAACCGCATCGAGGAACTGCGCCTGGAGCTGTTCGAGAAGGTCAACCAGCTGGGCATCGGTGCCCAGGGCCTGGGCGGCCTGACCACCGTGCTCGACGTCAAGATCATGGACTACCCGACCCACGCCGCCTCGCTGCCGGTGTGCATGATCCCCAACTGCGCCGCGACCCGCCACGCCCACTTCGTGCTCGACGGCTCCGGCCCCGCCGAACTGGAAGCGCCGTCGCTCGACGCCTACCCGGAGATCGTCTGGGAAGCCGGCCCGTCCGCGCGCCGCGTCGACCTGGACAAGATCACCCCGGAAGAGGTGCAAAGCTGGAAACCGGGCGAGACCCTGCTGCTCAACGGCAAGATGCTCACCGGCCGCGACGCCGCGCACAAGCGCATGGTCGACATGCTGAACAAGGGCGAAACGCTGCCGGTGGACCTGAAAGGCCGCTTCATCTATTACGTCGGCCCGGTCGATCCGGTCGGCGACGAGGTGGTCGGCCCGGCCGGTCCCACCACCGCCACCCGGATGGACAAGTTCACCCGCCAGATCCTCGAACAGACCGGCCTGCTGGGCATGATCGGCAAGTCCGAGCGCGGTCCCATCGCCATCGAGGCGATCAAGGACAACAAGGCGGTATACCTGATGGCCGTCGGCGGCGCCGCCTATCTGGTCGCCCAGGCGATCAAGAAGTCCAAGGTGCTGGCCTTCGCCGAACTGGGCATGGAAGCGATCTACGAGTTCGAGGTAAAGGACATGCCGGTCACCGTCGCGGTTGACACCAACGGCGAGTCGGTGCACATCACCGGCCCAGCGGTCTGGCAGAAGAAGATCGCCGAAAGCCTGGCGGTCGAGGTCAAGTAAGCCTGCTCCGTCCCTGAAAAAGCCCGGCCCCGCGCCGGGCTTTTTCGTACGGCCACTGGCCGGAGCCTGGGCTGGCAGCGCCGCAGGCGCCTTGGTTCAGCCGAACCAGAAATACAGCAAGGTCAGGTTCGCCGCCGAGATCAGGCCGAACAACGACCAGGCCAGCGCGCTGACCCAGCGCGGGTTGACGAACTCCCCCATGAGGCCCCGGTCGCTGCTGAAGCGAATCAGCGGCCACAGGGCGAACGGCAATTGCAGGCTGAGCACCACCTGGCTGAGCACCAGCAGCTTGCCTACCGCGGCTTCGCCCAGCCAGAGCACGCCGATCAAGGCCGGCACCAGGGCCAGGCCGCGGGTGATCAGGCGCCGCTGCCAGCAGGGAATCTTCGCCCGGAGGAAACCCTCCATCACCACCTGCCCGGCAATGGTGCCGGTGAAGGTCGAGCTTTGCCCCGCCGCCAGCAGGGCGAAGCCGAACAGGAAGCTGGCCAGGGCGCCGCCCACCAACGGGTCGAGCAGGTGGTAGGCGTCCTGGATCTCCACCACCTCGGTATGGCCGCTGCCGTGGAAAGCCGCGGCGGCGAGGATCAGGATCGCCGCATTGACCAGCAGCGCCAGGGACAGCGAGCCGATGGTGTCGAGCCGGGAAAAGCGGATCGCCGAGCGTTTGCTCGCCGCGTCGTCGCCGCTGACCCGGGTCTGCACCACGGACGAATGCAGGTAGAGGTTGTGCGGCATCACCGTCGCGCCGAGGATGCCGATCGCCAGGTACAGCGGCTCCTGGCTGCTCAGGGTGTCCCAGGACGGCCGCAAGCCGGCGGCGACATCCGGCCAGTAGGGGCCGATCAGCACCAGTTCGACGAAGAAACACGCGCCGATGGTCGCGATCAGCCCCAGCACTATGGCCTCCAGGCGGCGGAAGTTGGCGCCCTGCAGGGCCAGCACGATCAGGGTATCGAAGGCGGTGAGGACCACCCCGGTGGTAATCGAGACGCCCAGCAGCAGGTGGAAGGCCAGCGCCGCGCCGAGCACCTCGGCAAGGTCGGTAGCGACGATCGACAGTTCCGCCAGCAACCATTGGCCACGCGCCACGCCAGGGCGGTAGCGCTCCCGGGAGAGCTGCGCGAGGTCGCGGCCGGTGGCGATGCCCAGGCGCGAACAGAGGCTTTGCAGGAGCATCCCGGAAAAGCTCGCCAGCACCACTACGAACAGCAGCGCGTAGCCGAAGCGCGAGCCCGCCTCGATGGCGGTGGCCCAGTTGCCGGGGTCCATGTAGCCGACCGAGACCAGCAGGCCGGGGCCGATGAACAGCGCCAGCTTGCGCAGCGGCGAGGCGTCGGCCGGCACCGCCACGCTGTGGCTGACCGCCGAGGGACAGAACGGCGCGGTGGCCGTGGTGGGCAGGGAGTATTTCACGAGGCGACGCCGGATCGGGGGAGGAAGTGCGACCAGCCTAAACGTTTCACCCCGGTCGCGTCTTCCCTCGCCTCAGGCCTGGGCGCGCTGGCCGACCAGGCTCAGCTCGGCGACTTTCTCGCGCCGCTGCGCCAGGTAGCGGGTGCAACTGACACGCAGGAAGGAGGCGAAGTTGAGCACCTCGCCGCGATAGTCCATCACTTCCTCGTAGAGATTGGTGATCAACTGGTTGGTGCTCAGGCCCTCGCCTTCGGCGATTTCCCGGAGGATGTCCCAGAACTGGTTCTCCAGGCGCAGGGTGGTCACCACCCCGCGGATGCGCAAGGAACGCGAGCGCGATTCATAGAGGATCGGATCGGCTTTCACATAGAGTTCGCACATGCGCGGGGGTCTCCTGGGTCTCAGTGGCTGATGCGGGTGCCGAGCGCCTCGAGGAAGCGCGCCAGCCACGCCGGATGCGCCGGCCAGGCCGGCGCGGTGACCAGGTGGCCGTCGACGTGGGCCTGGTCCGGCGGAAGGTCGACGTACTCGCCGCCGGCCAGCCGCACCTCCGGGGCGCAGGCCGGATAGGCGCTGCACGCCCGCCCTTGCAGAACGCCGGCGGCGGCCAGCAGCTGAGCGCCATGGCAGACCGCGGCGATCGGCTTGCGCGCGGCATCGAAGTCACGCACCAGAGCCAGCACCTGCTCGTTCAGGCGCAGGTATTCGGGCGCGCGGCCGCCGGGGATCAGCAGGGCATCGTAATCCTCGGCGCGGGCCTGGGCAAAGTCGGCATTGAGGGTGAAGTTGTGGCCCGGCTTCTCGCTGTAGGTCTGGTCGCCTTCGAAATCGTGGATGGCGGTGCGCACGCTTTGCCCGGCCCGCTTGTCCGGACACACCGCATGCACCTGGTGGCCCACCATCTGCAGGGCCTGGAACGGGACCATGGTTTCGTAGTCTTCAGCATAGTCGCCGACCAGCATCAGGATCTTCTTCGCAGCCATCACGCGCACTCCTTCGGGCAGGGCCCGGTCATACCGGGGATGCACCTAAGGTAGCCAATCCGCAGGGGGACGCGGGTAATAGACGGTTACTACACGCGTGCCGGGTTCAGATGCCGATCTTGTCCAGGGCCCGCCCGACGCCTTCCCAGAACGAGCGCTGCACGCGTTTCCGGTAGCCGCTGGCGGCGAACTGCATGGGCTCCTGGACCTGGTGGGTAGCGCCGATTTCCGCAGCGCCGAGATCGGCCGCCACCAATTGCAGCGGGCCATCGCCCTCACCCGCCGGGTGCTCGCTCTTCGGTGGCGGGTTGAGTTCGTCGTAGCGCAGGTAGTAGACCGAGCCGGCCCTGGCCTCGAGCATGAAGCTGGCGATGCGGGTGAAATCCATCGGACCGTCGGCGAACAGGGTCCAGAAGCTGCCCGCCAGCGGCCGGCGCATTTCCAGCTTGTAGCTGCCGGTCTCGAACTCGAACGCCAGGTAGCCGTTGCTCGGCAGGCTGCCGATCAGTTCGTTGTTGAGGAAGATCCCCGGCGCCTCGAGTTCCTCGTCCGCCCACTGGCTCCGCGGACGGTAGAGGTAGACGGTGGCGTGGCTGGCATCGGCGCTCGGATGGGCGACGAAGGCCGGTCCGTCCACCGCACCGAAGAACGCGCCGGGCGTGCTGCAGCCGACCAGGCTCGCGACGATCGACAGGGCCAGCGACAGGCTGCGCAGCATGCTCCATCCCTCTTCTTATGGTTATCCGCGCAGCATAACCAGCCGGGCCGGGCCTGCCACCCGTCGAAAGTCCGGTTCTCCGGGAGAACGGCCTCAGGCCGGGCGCGGCACCTTGGCCAGCGCCGGCGCCGGCATCAGCCGGCGCACCAGCCACTTGCGCACCGGCACCACGCCGCGCTCCTGGAACAGCACGCAGAACGCCACCAGCAGGACCAGGAACAGCGGGTAGCAGAGCAGCGACGATGGCAGCGCGGCCGCCGCCTCGGTGCAGGCGCGCCAGTCGTCGAGACAACGCCCCGGCACGGCGATAAGGCGCTCGCTACGGGAGAACAGGGTGAACATCGGCACATGCAGGGCGAACAGCGACAGCGAGGCGGCCCCCAGGCGCGGCGACCAGTGGCGGACGAAAGCGCTCTTCGGGTCGGCGGGCAGCGCGCAAAGGCACACCAGCAGCAACTGGGCCGGTAGCAGCAGGCCGTTGTGCAGCAGGAAGTACCAATGTTTGGCGCCCTGGGTGAACAGGTAGTCGGCCACCAGGAAGGCCGCCACCACCAGCGCCACCAGCGCGGCCAGCAGGCCGCGTCCCGGCACCATGCCACGGTCGCGGTAGCCGCGGAACAACCCGTAGGCCAGGATGCCGCCAAGGAATTCCGGCAGGCGCAGCAACGGATTGCGGTGCAGCAGGCCGGTCCAGGGGATCCCGTAGCTCTCGCTGGCCACTACCAGCGCCGGCGGGATCAGGTAGACCAGCCAGACCAGCGCCAGCACCTTCCACTTGTGCCGGCTGCGCATCAGCCGCGGGGCGACGAAGGGAAACGCCAGGTAGAAGAACATCAGCGTCGACAGCGACCACAACGGCGCGTTGAAGGTCAGGTAATAGGGATTCCAGGCCTGCAGCAGGAGGATCTGCAGGATGCTGTTGACGAACAGTTCGGTGTTGCTCATCCAGTGCAGGAAGAGTTCCGGGTGGGTGCGGCCGAGCACTTCGTTGGTGTCGTAGATGACGAAGCGCGGGGTGGCCTTGTCCAGCTCGGGACCGATTCCCAGGTGGCTGAGGGCCAGCAACACCAGGATCGACAGCAGCAGGGAGAACAGGTGCAGCGGATAGAGATTGGACAGTCGCTTGGTCCAGAAGCTGCGGGCGCTTTCGCGCAACCGGCCGCTGCGTGCGTAGACATGGGCCAGGAGGAAGCCGGAAAGCACGAAGAAGGTACTGGTGGCGAAGAACCCCAGGCTGGTCAGTTCGTCGAGACCGGGAAACTTCTGCTCTTTCGGATAGGTATGCAGGGTGTGGTACACCACCACGTACAGGCCGAGCAGGAAGCGCAACCATTCCAGTCCGATGAAACGTTCCTTGGAGTCGGGCGTTGCCACGCATCTCTCCTTTGTCATTGTAATGGGCGGTCCGGGGTAGACCCGCAAGCTCCCCGGCAAGTTTCACCGGGCCGGCCAGCGGCTACGAACGGCCGCTCCCTAGCGCCGGCGGTCGAGGAAATTCACCACTACCCGGTCCAGCCAACCCCACAGGCGCTGGTGCAGGCGCATCCACAGGGGTCGCGCGCGCCACATCGCCAGGGTCACCTCGCGGCTGTCGGCGAAGTCCGCCAGCAGGCTCGCCGCCGCCTCATTGGTGAAGTCCGGGTCGAGGGCCTCGAGATTGGCGTCGAGGTTGAAGCGTAGATTCCAATGATCGAAGTTGCAGGAGCCGACGCTCACCCAATCGTCGACCATGACCATCTTCAGGTGCAGGAAGCGCGGCTGGTATTCGTGGATGCGCACGCCGGCGCGCAGCAGGCGCGGGTAGTAGCGCTGCCCGGCATAGCGCACCGGGGCGTGGTCGGTGAGCCGCCCGGCCAGCAGCAGGCGCACCTCCACGCCGCGCTGGGCGGCCTTGCGCAGGGCCCGGCGAACCTTCCAGGTCGGCAGGAAGTACGGCGTCGCCAGCCAGATCCGTCGGCGCGAGCCGTTCAGCGCGCGGACCAGCGATTGCAGGATGTCGCGGTGCTGGCGGGCGTCGGCGTAGGCCACCCGGCCCAACCCACGGGCCGCCCCCGGCTGCGGCGGAAGGCGGGTAAGGGTCATGCCCTCGCGGGGCTTCCAGGCTTTCTCTTCGAGACAGGCCAGCCATTGCCGCTCGAACAGCGCCGCCCAGTCCGCCACCACCGGGCCGTCCATCTCGACCATCACCTCGCGCCAGGCGCTGACGTCGCTGACCGGTTCCCAGAATTCGTCGGTGATCCCGGCGCCGCCGACATAACCGAGGCGCCCGTCCACCAGCAGCAGCTTGCGATGGTCGCGGTAGAGATTGCCGCCAGTCAGCTTCCAGCGCAGCGGGTTGTACAGCCGCAGTTCGCCGCCGGCCTCGCGCAGGCGCTGGATCCAGGCGCTGCCCAGGCCGAGGCAGCCGAAGCCGTCGAACAGGCAGCGCACGGCGACGCCCCGGCGGCGGGCATCCAGCAGGGCGACGAGAAACAGTTCGGCGCAATGCCCGTCTTCCACCAGGTACAGCTCCAGCTCGATGCTCCGCTGCGCCGCCTCGATGGCCAGCAGCATGCGCGGGAAGAACCGCACGCCGTCATTGAGCAGGGCGAAGCGGTTGTCGCTGCGCCAGGGAAAGACCGGGCCGCTCACCGCGAAGTGAAGATCAGCACGGCGCCGACCGGCACCGAGAGCCCGATGCTGCCGGCGCCGGCCAGCTTGCGCAGGGTCTCGATGCCGGGGGCGAGGTCGAAGTCGGCGGCGTCCAGCACCAGCGGCGACAGGGTCACCACCTGGAAGCGATGCTCGTCCAGGCGGGTCACCAACAGGTCGCTGGCGTAGCTCTTGCGCTTGCCGTGCAGGCTGACGGTCACCGGCTGGCGCATTTCCAGTTGCACGCCGTCGGCCAGCTCGACGATCGGCGCCAGGTCGAGCTGGGCGGTGATCTCCGCCTCGGCGAAGCGCTTGGTCTCGAACAGATGCTCGCGGATGCGTTCGTCGCGCAGCGGGATGTCGGTGCTCACCGAGTCCAGCTCGACGCGCAGGCGCGCCTGCCCCTTGTCGTCGACCTTGCCATGCATGACCAGGAAGCGGCCGACTTCCGAAAGGGTAGCGTTCTTGGTGGAGATGAAACTGAGTCGCGACGACTCGTAGTCCAGGTACCAGGCGGCCTGGACCGGCAAGGCCAGGAGGGCCAGGCCGAGGCAGATCAACTTGTGCATGCGGGCTCCCTTTGCGTCCGGCGCCACCTTAAACCGGCCGCCTGGGAGCAGGCAAACTCCCGCGTCAGTCGAGCGCGTGCTGCAACTGACTGACGGTATCGGCCAGGGTTCCCAGGTGCCGGCGGCGCACCCGTTCGACGCAATCCTGGTCGCGCGGCCAGTGCAGCGCCACGCTGCCGAGCAGGCGACCCTGGGCGCGTACCGGCAAGGCCACCGCGCGGATCAGGAACGGCAGGCGCACCGGATACTCCCAGTGTCCCTCGGTACGCTCGCCGTAGCCCTGGCCGTGGGCCTGCTCGCGGGTGCGCAACCAGAGGTCCTCGTCTACCTGGTGCTGGCGCGCCAGGCGGCGCACCTCGCTGTCTGCCAGTTCGCCCAGGCAGGCCTTGCCCATGGCCGAATGGAACAGGCTGGCGTGCTGGCCGACCACCAGCCGGTTGGCCGGGTAGCGCTTGCGCAGGACGCCGGGCACCGAGCTTTCCGCCACCAGCAGGCGGTCGCCGTCGAGAATCGACAAATCGGCGACCAGCCCGGTTCGCTCGCTCAACTCCACCAGCAGCGGCGCGGAACGCTCCACCACCTGGCAGCGGAAGCGCTCGGCGGCGTCACCGTAGAGGCGGGTGGAACGCAGCCGGTAGCGCCGGTCGGTCAAGCCGCGGTACAGCCAGCCCTGCTCCAGCAGGGTATGCAGCAGCCGCGACACCGTGGCCTTGGGCAGTTCGGTCAGGTAATGCAGTTCCTCGAGCCCCAGCGCCTGGTGCTGGCCCAGCAGATCGAGGATCGCCAGCGCCCGCTCCACCGAACGCACGGTTCCCGCCTCTTCTCTTTCCGGCATGACGACACCTCCACCGTCGACAGACCGTTATGGCAAAGCAAGATGCAGGCCCAGGTCATGTAGGAAGAATCTGCGAATACGCCAGCATTGCTCCGCGGCCTAGTCGATGCCCCCTGGAGCCTCGAGCATCGCCGGCGGACGGCGGCTGACCCAACGGGTCAGGCCCTCGTGGGCATGGGCCAGTTGCAGCACCGCCAGGTCGGCCTGCGCCGGGCCGATGATCTGCAATCCCATCGGCAGGCCCGCCGCGCCGAAGCCGATCGGTACGCTGATCGCCGGCAAACCGGCCAGGGTCGGGCCGATCACCACCTCCATCCAGCGGTGATAGGTGTCCATCGGCCGCCCGGCGACCTGCCGCGGCCACGCCGTTTCTGCATCGAAAGGAAACACCTGGGCGCTGGGCAGCAAGAGGAAATCGTAACGTTCGAACAGACGCGCCAGCGCCCGATACCAGTCGCTGCGATCCAGCGAGGCGCGATAGACCTCGGTGGCGCCGAGGCCGAGCCCGGACTCCACTTCCCACTGCGCCTCCGGCTTGAGCCGGACGCGCCGTGCGGGATCGGCGTAAAGCTCGCCAAGCGAGCCCTGCACCAGCCACTGGCGATGGACCAGCCAGGTGCGCCACAGGCGCTCCAGGGGATAGTCCGGCAGGCACGCCTCGACGTCGCAGCCCAGCTCGGCGAAATCGCCCAGCGCGGCTTCGCAAAGCTCCAGCACGCCCTCCTCCATCGGCAGGTAGCCGGCGTAGTCGCCGAGCCAGCCGAGCCGGGCTCCGCGGAAGTCGCGCCCGAGGTCGTCGGCGAACCTGCGCGGATCGTCGCGCAACGACAGCGGACAGCGCGGATCGTAGCCGGCCTGGGTGGCCAGCAGCCGGGCCAGGTCGGCCACGCTGCGCCCCATCGGGCCTTCGGTGGCCAGTTGCTGGACGAACAGTTCCGCTTGCGGGCCGTGCGGCACCCGTCCCTGGGACGGGCGGAAGCCGTAGACGTTGTTGTAGGCGGCGGGGTTGCGCAGCGAACCCATCATGTCGCTGCCGTCGGCCACCGGCAGCATGCGCAGCGCCAGCGCCACCGCCGCCCCACCGCTGCTGCCGCCGGCGATCCGCGCCGGATCGTAGGCATTGCGGGTGGTGCCGAACAGCGGGTTGTAGGTCTGCGAGCCGAGCCCGAACTCCGGTACGTTGGTCTTGCCGATGACGATCGCACCGCTGCTCTTCACCCGCTCGACGACGATTGCGTCGTGCTCCGGCACCTGCCCGGCGAACAGCGGCGAACCCAGGGTGGTAGGAATGCCGGAAGTGGCGGCGAGGTCCTTGATCGCCTGCGGCATGCCGTGCATCCAGCCCAACCATTCGCCGCGCGCCAGTTGCCGGTCGCGCTCGTCGGCCTGGGCGAGCAGGCGGCTTTCCGCCTGCAGCGAGACGATGGCGTTGACCCGCGGGTTGAACCGTTCGATCTGCGCCAGGTAGGCCTGCATGACCTCGCGGCAGGACAGTTCGCGTCGGCGGATCGCCGCGGACAGCGGCAGCGCGTCAAGCGCGACGATTTCCTCGTGGCCGTCGCTTCGATGGCGGGTGGCGCTCATTCACAGACTCCTTGCCGGCTTGCCCAGGGCCGGTTCACGGGGGCGCGGGGCGGGCGTCGCGCCCTCCCGCAGATAGAGGGTGGCGAGCAGCCCGAGGAAGGCCGCGCCGAGCACGTAGAACGCCGGCGCCACTGGCGAGCCGCCGACCTCGGTGAGCCAGGTGACGATGAACGGAGCGAAACCGCCGAACAGCATCACCGCCAGGTTATACGCCACCGCCAGGCCGGTGGAACGCACCCGCACCGGAAACTGCTCGGCCACCGCGGTCGGCGCCGGGCCGAAGAAGCCGCCGATCGCCGTGCACAGCAACAGTTGCATCAGCAGCAGGCGCCCCAGGCTCGGCGCCGCGGCGACCCAGGCGAACAGCGGATAGACCATGAGCATGAAGGCCAGGGTCGCGACCAGCAGCACCGGGCGCCGCCCGACCCGGTCGGAGAGTCCCCCAGCCAACGGGATCACCAGGGTCATCAGCGCCACCGCAGCCATCTGCACCATGAACACCTCGTCCAGCGGCAGGCCCAACTGCTTGTGGGCGAAGGTCGGCATATTCACCAGCACCACGTAGAAGGACACCGTGCCGATCACCGTCAGGCCCATGCTCACCAGCACGCTGCGCCGGTATTCGCGCAGCACGCCGAGCAGCCCCTGGCGCTCGCCGGGCTCCCGGATGGCTTCGAGGAAGGCCTCGGTCTCGCCCATGTAGCGGCGGATCCACAATCCCACCGGACCGATCAGCAGACCGAACAGGAACGGCACCCGCCAGCCCCAGCTCTCCAGGGCCTCGGCGTCCAGGCAATGGGTGACCAGCGCGCCCATCCCCGCACCGGCGAACACCGCCAGGCACTGGCCGAACAATTGCCAGGAACCGTAGAGACCGCGCCGGTGCGGCGGCGCGCTTTCCACCAGGAAAGCCGTGGCGCTGGCGTACTCGCCGCCGGTGGCGAAACCCTGCAGCATTCGCGCGATCACGATCAGCAACGGTGCGCCGACGCCGATCGCCGCGTAGGTCGGGGCGAAGGCGATCATCGCGATGGACAGCGTCATCAGCAGGATGATCAGTTGCATCGCCGCCTTGCGTCCCCTGCGGTCGGCATACAGGCCGAGCAGGACCCCACCGACCGGACGCATGAAGAAACCGACACCGAAGGTGGCCAGGGCCATCAACAGCGAGGTGTACTCGTCGCCGGAAGGGAAGAACAGCCTGGCGATCAGGCTGGAAAGGAAGCCGTAGACGATGAAGTCGTACCACTCCAGGGCGTTGCCGATCACGGCAGCCGCCACCTGGCGGGTACGCGAGGTACCGCTCGGGCAAGCGTGCATGGGAATCTCCTGGTAACCGGGGGAATGCCGGCGCGGCTCAGGCCGCGCCGTTATTGGCGGCAGTCAGTCGAAGGCCGGACGCCGCGGGGGCGGCCAGCCAGGTCTCGGCGAGCGCGCCCCAATAGGCCGCGCCCCGGACCAGGATGTCGTCGTTGAAGTCATAGGCCGGGTTGTGCACCATCGGCCGTCCTCTGCCGTTGCCGATGAACAGGTAGCTGCCGGGGCAGCGCTGTAGCATCCAGGCGAAGTCCTCGCTGCCCATCAGCTTCGGCGTGTCGCCGTCGACCTGCTCCGCGCCGGCCAGCTCGACCCCGACCTGGCGGGCGAACTCGGTTTCCTCGACGCTGTTGACCAGCACCGGATAGGCCGGGTAGTGCTCGATGCTGGCCTGGCACCCATAGCTGGCGGCCTGCAACTCGATGATCTGGCGAACCCGCTGCAGCACCTGCTCGCGCACCTGGCCGTCGAGCGCCCGCAGGCTCAGGCGCAGCACGGCGCGCTGGGGTATGACGTTGGCCGCCTCGCCGGCCTGCAATGCGCCGACCGTGACCACCGCGGCCTTCTGCGGATCGACGTTGCGCGCCACCACGCTCTGCAGGGCCATCACCGCGCTCGACGCGGCGAGCAACGGATCGACGCTCAGGTGCGGCATCGAACCGTGTCCACCGACGCCCTCCAGGGTGACGCTCAGCAGGTCCTGGGAAGCCATCATCGGTCCCGCGCGGAAGCCCAGGTGCCCGGCCTCCAGTCCCGGCATGTTGTGCATGCCGAACAGCGCATCGCAGGGAAAGCGCTCCAGCAGCCCGTCGGCGAGCATCGCCTCGGCGCCGCCCTGGCCTTCCTCGGCGGGCTGGAAGATCAGTACCAGGGTGCCGTCGAAACGCCGCGTCGCCGCCAGGTAGCGTGCCGCGCCGAGCAGCATCGCGGTGTGTCCGTCGTGGCCGCAGGCGTGCATGCGCCCGCCGTGGCAGCTGCTGTAGCCGAGCCCCGTGGCCTCGACGATCGGCAGCGCATCCATGTCCGCCCGCAGGCCGAGCCGCCGCGTACCGTCGCCCTGGCGGAGGACGCCGACCACGCCGGTGCGGCCGATCCCTTCGTGCACTTCGTAGCCCCAGCCGCGCAGGCATTCGGCGACCAGCGCGGCGGTGCGTCGCTCCTCGAAGCCCAGTTCGGGATGGGCGTGGATGTCCTGGCGCAGGCTACGCAGGTCGTCGGCGACCTCCTCGAGCCAGGCCACGATGTGTCGATGTCGAGCCATGCCGTCTCTCCTCTGGCCGGATTGCGCTCCGGTCTTGTTGGCGGGAGGCCCGGACGCAAGGCCGGCCGGGCGTGGTCACAGCTAAGCGCGGCACGCGGCGAAGGACAACGGAAGGCGGTTCCACTGGGTGGAACCCAAGGCCCGCGCCGCCCTCCGCCGGTACGTCAGAACTGTTCCGGCGGCACTTCGCGGAAGTTCAGCACGGCGAACACCGGTACCTCGGGAGTGATCGAGGGAATATTGGCCATCTCCTTCAAGGGCTTGAGCTTCTCTTCCAGGTCGAAGTCGAGCAGCTTCAGCAGCACCGGCTCCAGGGTCGCCACCTGGACCAGCCCTTCGCCCTGGCGGGTGACCAGCACGTCGGCCTTCAGGCGGCGCTGCTGGCCGTGCAGGTCGAGGGTGAAGTCGAGCTTCTCGACCCGCGACTGGCCGACCCGCAGGTCGTCGAAGCCGGCCATGTCCAGGCGGCTCTCCACGGTGGCCTCGGGGAAGCGCGAGGTTTCAAAGAAGTTGTCCTTCATTCGCTCGTCGCGCAGGGCCAGGCCGCTGTCCAGGGTGCCCAGCGGCACCACGATGCGCGCGACGCCCTGCTTGTCGATCTGGCCGCTGAGACGATCGAAGCGCTGCACCTCGGCCATCTTCGCGCGTTTCACGGAAACGAAGCTGATCCGCGAGTAATCCGGCTCCAGTTGCCATTCCGCCGCCGACAGCAGAGGGCTGAGGAGCAATAACAGGACACACAATACAACAGGCATTCCACCTCCGGCTTCGGGCCGGCGCCGTCCCTCGCCCCGCGCCCCGACATGCGCCGCCGGTCAGTCCGGCAGCCTGTCCGCCTCGGGCATGAGCCGGCATCCCTCGCGCGGGCCCAGCCAGGCGGCCGTCTGCGTACTGCCGAGGCCGCGGGCGGTCACCCGGCGGCGGGCTTCGTCGTCGAAGAAGCCGCTGATCGGCACGTACTGTTGGGTATAGGCCCGGCAATAGTCCGCGGAGTTCCCCATCACGTAGCGGCAGGAGCAGTACTCCTTGGCCGTGTAGGCGCCGATGATGGCGGGAAAGGCCGCCAGGTGGATGCGGTTCTGCCAGGCCCACGCGAGGGCAGCGAGCAGCCCCAGGACGAACAGGAAGAGCAAGGGATGGCGACGGATCATGGCCGCGCCTCCCCGGCGAACGCCGCCTGTGCCAGGCGCAGGAATTCGTTGTGGCGGAAACGCCCGTCGCGGTCGTCGGCGTAGCGCACGATCACCAGCTTCTCCTCGGGCAGCACGTAGAGCGCCTGGCCCCAGTGGCCGAGCGCGGCGAAGGCGGTCTCGGCGACGTCCGGCCAGGGCGCCGGCGCGCCTTTCACCGCACGGTTCAACCACCACTGGCCGCCCGGCACCGCCTCGCCCTCCTCTTCCGCGCTCGGCCGGTAGCGGGCGAAGGGCGTCAGGTTGAACTCGACCCATGCCAGCGGCAGCAGTTGCCGCTCGCGCCAGCGCCCGTGGCGCTGCATCAGCAGGCCGACGCGCGCCAGGTCGCGGGCGCTCATGTAGACGTACGACGAGCCGACGAACGTGCCGGCGGCGTCTCGCTCCCATACCGCCGAACGGATGCCCAGCGGCTCGAACAGCGCGCGCCAGGGGTACTCGGCATAGTCCGCGCCGAGCATGCCGTGGAGGGCCGCCGCCAGCACGTTGCTGTCGCCGCTGGAGTAGCGGAAACGCCGGCCCGGCGGCCGGGCCTGCGGGGTTTCGGCGACGAAGCCGGCCATGTCGTCACGCCCACGGGTGTAGAGCATCGCCACCACGGAGGATTTCAATGGCGCGAACTCGTAGTCCTCCTGCCAGTCCAGCCCGGAAGACCAGTTCAGCAGGTGGCGCAACGTCACCTCGGGATGACGGGCGAACGGCGGGTAGTAGCGCGCCACCGGGTCGTCGAGCTGGAAGCGCCCTTCGCCCTCGGCGACGCCAAGCAGCGTGGCGAGCAGGCTCTTGCTCACCGACCAGGTAAGGTGCGGGGTCTCTGCACGGCTCGGGCCGGCGTAGCGCTCATAGACCAGACGACCGTCGCGGATCACCACTACCGCGTCGGTGCGGATGCCTTTACGACGAACATCGTCGCGACGACCGAAGGCATAGCGCTCGAATGCCTCCAGCGCCGGCCCCGCGGGCTGTTGGGCACGGGGCCAGTCGGTGTCGGGCCAGTCTTCGGCCAGGGCAGGGAGGGCGAATACCAGGGCCAGCGCGGCGAGGGCGCGGCGGGACAACGGCAAAGCGGGCATCGGCGGGCCCTCTCGACGGTCGAGGGGCAACCCTAGCATGGCCTCGATGACGCCAGGAAGCGCGGACTCAGCCTGGCATGCGGTAGTCGTCCGGGCCGAGCAGGTCGATGCCGCACTCGAGGTTCTCGATCCAGTAGAGGAAGGCGCTGATCATTTCCTTGCCGACGAAGGGCCGCCCGTGTTGCGGCACGATCATCTCCACATCCATGTCCCGGACCATCCGCGCCCACAGGCGGCAGATCTTGTTCGCCGCCATGTAGCGGCGATGGAATCCGTCCATGTACTGGATATGCGCGGCGAAATCGCTGACCGGCGCCGCGTCGTCCACCAGCGAGGCGCCCATATCGCCCGAGAAAAGGATCTTGCTCACCGGGTCGTAGAGCTGGAAGTTGCCCACCGAATGCAGGAAATGCGCGGGGATCGCCTTCAACGAGCAGTCGCCGAGAGCGATCGCCTGGCCGCGGTCGGGCAACGGCATGACCCGGTCGTAGGTGTTGATGCCATGGCTGACCGCCAGGTAGTTGGCCGTCAGGTGCGGCAGGAAGCGCGCCCACAGCTTGGAGCAGATCACCCGGGCGCGGGTGTGCAGCAGCCACTTGTCGAGGGCGGCGATGATGTCCGGGTCCTGGTGCGAAGCGAAGATGTAGTCCAGCTCCTGCAGCGGAAAGCGTTTCGACAACTCCAGCGAGAGCGGCGTGTAGGTCAGGTCGCCGCCGGGATCGAGCAGCAGGTACTGGCCGTTGTCGACGATCAGGAACTGGTTGGACTGGACCCCTTCGCCGCTGACGAGGTCATCGAAACACAGGCACTGGTGGCTGCCGTTGTCGAACAGCACGATCGGTTCGCGTCGCATGGTCGGTGAAATCTACTCTGTGCAGGCGCCGAGGAGCATTCCTCGCCGGATGCTGCGCAGGGTAAGCGCCTGCGGCGCGGCGCCTCACTGACCTGGGTCAAGCCCGAGGCGGGTCAAGGCCTTCTCCAGGCGAACTTTGCGGGCCCCGTTGGCAATCGCCAGCAAGCCGCGATCGCGTTGCCACAATGCCTCCCAGGTCGAGGCGTTGGCGGCGAAGGCGGCATCCAATTGCCCCTCCAGCGCCGAGAACTGTTCGAACAGCCCAGCCAGTACCGCCTGGGTGCCGACGCAGGCGACCGGATGCCGCGCGACCTCGGCGCAGCCGCCGAGGATGCCGGCCAGGCGCAGCAGCAGCGGCGAGGGCCAGCCGCATTCATGGCCGACCCCATAGAGCCAGCCGACCAGCGCCGCCAGCACATGGACATCCTCCAGCAGGCGGAACGGCCTGACGTAGTCGTCCCAACCATCGCCGGGCAGGCGCTCGCAATGGGCACCGTCGAGCAACAGGCGGGAATGCGGCACATCCGGCATCAGCGGCAGCGCCGGCAACGCCTCCAGGCGCGCCCCCGGGGCGCCGGCCAGGACCACCGTCATCGACAGTCGCGGCGGCTGCCCCGGCGCCTCGTCGCGGGCGGCCACCAGCCACCAGGAGGCGCTGTCGCCAGCGGTGACGAAATCCTTTTGTCCATGCAGGACCAGCCCCTCCAGGCGGGTCTGCAGGTCCGCCGGGCGCACGCTGCGCTTCTCGGTCACGCACAGCGCGCCGAGACCTTCCGGCGCCGCCGGCCAGAGCGCGCGCAGGGCCGCCTGGTAGCCGGCGAGGAAGGCCAGGCCCGGACTCGCGGCCAATCGTCCGCCGAGCACCGCCCGCTCCAGGGTGCCAAGACCGTCGGCGCGCGCCAGGGCGGCGGCGTGCCAGTCTTCCAGGGAGCCTTCGGTGGGCAGGCGGTCGAGCGGGCCGAGCAAGCGTTGCCAGGACATGGCGGACTCCAGTGTGGAATGTGTCGGAACCGGCATCCTGCCGAGGGTGCCAGCGTTGAACAACGGCGCGTTACATCCGGCGACAATGTCATACAAGCATCACGCCCCTGTCACAGGGGTGACACCGCGCCTTCCTAGCCTGAGCTTGCACAACAAAGCCGAGCGGCCGCAACCCGCGGCGCCGGCCCAAGGAGGCCCAGGCATGACCCAGACCGCCATTACCCGCGAACCCGTCGCCGGACGCCGCCTGAAGGCCGAGCGCCTGAACGGCGCCCGCGCCCTGCGCGAGGCCCAGGCCCTGCGCTACCGCGTATTCAGCGCCGAGTTCGACGCCAAGCTCGAAGGCGCCGAAGACGGCCTCGACCGCGACGACTACGACCGTCACTGCGCGCACATCGGCGTCCGCGACCTCGACAGCGGCGCCCTGGTGGCCACCACCCGGCTGCTCGACCATCGCGCCGCCGAACGCCTCGGGCGCTTCTACAGCGAAGAGGAGTTCCACCTCTCCGGCCTCGACGCCCTGCACGGCCCGGTCCTGGAGATCGGCCGCACCTGCGTCGCTCCCGAATACCGCAACGGCGCCACCATCGCGGTACTCTGGGGCGAACTCGCCGAGGTCCTCAACGAGGGCGGCTACCGCTACCTGATGGGCTGCGCCAGCATTCCCATGCGCGACGGCGGTATGCAGGCCAAGGCGGTGATGCAGCGGCTGCGCGAACGCTACCTGTGCACCGACTACCTGCAGGCCGAGCCGAAGAACCCGCTGCCGCCGCTGGACGTCCCGGAAAACCTCACCGCCGAGCTGCCGCCGCTGCTCAAGGCCTACATGCGCCTGGGCGCCAAGATCTGCGGCGAGCCCTGCTGGGACCCGGATTTCCAGGTCGCCGACGTGTTCATCCTGCTCAAGCGAGACGAACTCTGCCCGCGCTACGCCCGCCACTTCAAGGCAGCGGTCTGATGGCGCGGCTGCGCCTGCTGCTGCGCAGCGCCCGCCTGCTCGGGCTGGTCGCGCTCGGACTGGGCCTGGCCGCTTGGGTCAGCCTGCGCGAGCGGCTGCCCGGCGCCGACGTCACGCCGTTGCGCCAGCGCCTGACCCGCTGGTGGCTGGCGCGCCTCTGCGCGGCCCTGCCCTTCGAGGTCAGGGTCAGCGGCGAAGCGCCCCGGCAACCCATGCTGTGGGTAGCCAACCATGTGTCCTGGACCGATATCCCGCTGCTCGGCGCCCTGGCGCCGCTGACCTTCCTGTCCAAGGCCGAGGTGCGTGCCTGGCCGCTGGCCGGCTGGCTGGCGGAAAAGGCCGGCACCCTGTTCATCCGCCGCGGCTCGGGCGACAGCCGGCTGATCAACCAGCGCTTGGCCGAACAGCTGCACCGCGGACGCAACCTGCTGATCTTCCCGGAAGGCACCACCACCAACGGCGAAAGCCTGCGCACCTTCCACGGTCGCCTGATGGCCAGCGCCCTGGAAGCCGGCGTGGCGGTGCAGCCGGTGGCCATCAGCTACCGCCGCGACGGCGTGCCCGATGCGCTGGCGCCGTTCATCGGCGACGACGACCTGCTCAGCCACCTCGGCCGCCTGCTGCGCGGCGAGCGCGGCAGCGTGCATATCCAGCTGCTGGAACCGATCCCCAGCCAGGGCCTGGACCGCGCCGAACTGGCCCGCCAGGCCCAGCAGGCGGTGCGCCTGGCGCTGTTCGGCACTGCCGCCCCTACGCAAACCCGGCGCGCCGCCTAGTCGCGCTTGGGCGGCACCGCCAGCACGTCGCACGGCAGGTCGCCGAGGGCCGCCTCGGCCACGCTGCCGATCAGCGCGCGGCGGAAGCCGGTCAGGCCCTGGGTGCCGAGCACCGTCAACTGCGGCGCCTGGCGGCGTACCTCGGTCATGATCACGTTGATCGGCAAGCCTTCGCCGACGCGCAACTGGATGTCCTCGCGGCCCAGCCCCAGGCCGGCGACGTAGTCGCGCAGCTCGACGTTGGCCTTGAGTTCCTCCTGGTCGACGTAATGCTCGACGCGGTCTTCCTTGATCCCCGAATAACGCATCATGCCTTTGGCGAACGGCTCGAAGGCATGCAGCGCGGTGAGGCTGGCGGCGTCGAGGAAGCCGAGCTGGCCGGCCATCTGCACCGCGCGCGTCGAGGTCGGCGAGAAGTCCAGCGCCAGCAGCACCCGGCGGTACTCCTCTTCCGGCGCACCGGCCGCGCGCAGCACCGGGATCTTCGCATTGCGTACCACCCGCTCCAGGGTGGTGCCGATGAACAGATCGCGCAGCGGCGTGTGCCGGTGCGCGCCCATCACCAGCAGGTCGGCGCCGATCTCCTCGGCCACCGCGTTGATCACCACCACCGGATCGCCGACCCGCACGATCGCCTTGGACTCGACGCCGAGGCGCTCCTTCAGGGCCTGTCCGTTCACTTCCAGCAGGTTGGCGATGGCCAGCCGTTGCGGCGCGATCAGCACCGGCGGCTGGTCGTCGTCGAGCACGTTCAGCACGGTCAGTTCGGCATTCCTCGCCTTGGCCAGCGCCGCGGCGCGCATGACCGCCAGCTCGGAACGCGAGGACAGGTCGGTCGCCACCAGGATTCGTTTCATCTTCCACCTCCATTGGCAGAGCGTTGAACGTCGGCCCCATTGAACGATCGACGCGACCGCTGCCGGTTGATGTGCATCAAGCGGATGCTTCGGACTGAAACAATTGATAGGTGATTCCGCCGGCCGGGCCAATGGCCGCTGCGCCAGGCTCAGCGCTGGCTCAGGGCGAAAGCCTGGAGTTGCGGGTAGAAGGCGCGGAAATCCGCGCTCAGGTCATCGTAGCGCTGGGCCAGTTCTTCCCAGGAGCCGTCCAGCAGGTGCGGTCGCGACAGCCTCCGCGACATACCGCCCAGCACTTCGCGCAAGACCGCGAACTCGCGGTAGCTGCCCAACCAGTCCTGGGCCGCCATCCGCGGCGCGATGCGCGCCAGGCGCTCCGGCAGCGGCGAGGCGGTGCGCAGGGTGCCGTAGACCCGCTCGACGAACTGCGGCAGCGGTTCGTCGGCGTAGTCGTTCCAGTCGCGCGCCAGGCAGTGGTCGAAGAACACGTCCAGCAGGACGCCGGCGAAACGCCGGCGCTCCAGCGGGAAGCGCCGCTTGGCCGCATGCACCAGTGGGTGGCTGTCGGTGAAGGCGTCGATGCGCCGGTGCAACTGGATGGCCCGCTCGATCTCGTCCGGCCATTGTCCCTGCAGGCGGCCCTTGACGAAGTCGCCGTACAGGCTGCCGAGCAGTTGGGCCGGTTGCGGGCCGCCGAGGTGGAGATGCGCGAGGTAGTTCATGCGGGCTAGCTTACCCCAGGGACGGAACGGTCGTTTCGATCATCGTCATCAGCCCTGTCGATAGCGACTATCGTCGCAATCGATCCCCATATCGTCCCACACCGATATATAGTTCGTCCCAACCCGATATGGACGGCCAACGGACCACCGCCATGCCACTGGACATCGACGAAATCATCAAGGCTCTCTCCCACCCGGTGCGACGCGACATGCTGCGCTGGCTGAAGGAACCGGAGAAGTACTTCGTCGAGCAGGACCACCCGTTCGAGATCGGCGTCTGCGCCGGCAAGTTCGACCAGCGTACCGGTCTCTCCCAGTCCACCGTGTCGGTACACCTCGCCACCCTGCAACGCGCCGGTCTGGTGACCAGCCGCCGGGTCGGCCAGTGGAATTTCTTCAAGCGCAACGAGGAGACCATCCAGGCCTTCCTCGACCAACTCGGCGACGAGCTGTAAGCAGCACTCGCTTCCACCCCACCACCTCGCAGTCCAGGAGCTCGACCGATGCCGGCGTCTCTTCTCGTCCTCGCTTTATCCGCCTTTGCCATCGGTACCACCGAATTCGTCATCATGGGCCTGCTGCCGCAGGTCGCCGGCGACCTGCGGGTATCCATTCCCAGCGCCGGCTGGCTGATCAGCGGCTACGCCTTCGCCGTGGCCTTCGGCGCCCCGCTGATGGCCATGGCCACCGCCCGCCTGGAGCGCAAGAAAGCCCTGCTCGCGCTGATGGGCATCTTCATCGTCGGCAACCTGCTCTGCGCGGTGGCCGCCAACTACGGCCTGCTGATGCTGGCGCGGATCGTCACCGCGCTCTGCCATGGCGCCTTCTTCGGCATCGGCTCGGTGGTCGCCGCCAGCCTGGTGGCGCCGAACCGCCGCGCTTCCGCCGTGGCCCTGATGTTCACCGGCCTGACCCTGGCCAACGTGCTCGGCGTGCCGCTGGGTACCGCGCTCGGCCAGGAAGCCGGCTGGCGCGCGACCTTCTGGGTGGTGACCCTGATCGGCGTGGTCGCCTTCGTCGGCCTGGCCAGGGTGCTGCCAAACGACCGCGAGGAAGAGAAGGTCGACCTGCGCCAGGAAATGTCCGCGCTGAAGAACCCGTCGCTGTGGCTGGCCCTGGGCACCACCGTGCTGTTCGCCGCCTCGATGTTCGCCCTGTTCACCTACGTCGCGCCGCTGCTCGGCGAAGTCACCGGGGTCAGCCCGCGCGGCGTGACCTGGACCCTGCTGCTGATCGGCGTCGGCCTGACCGTCGGCAACGTGATCGGCGGCCGCCTCGCCGACTGGCGCCTGGGCACCACCATGGCCGCGGTGTTCGCCGCCATGGCGCTGGTCTCGGCGCTGTTCAGCTGGACCAGCCAGGCCCTGCTGCCGGCGGAGATCACCCTGTTCTTCTGGGCCGCCGCCGCCTTCGCCGCGGTGCCCGCGCTGCAGGTCAACGTGGTCCGCGTCGGGCATGCCGCGCCGAACCTGGTGGCGACCCTGAACATCGGCGCCTTCAACGTCGGCAACGCGCTCGGCGCCTGGGTCGGCGGCAGCGTCATCGACCACGGCCTGGGCCTGACCCGCGTGCCGCTGGCCGCCGCCGCGCTGGCCGCGCTGGCGCTGCTGGCCACCCTGATCGCCTTTTCCGGAAACGGCCGCGCCCAGGCGCAGCCGGTCCTCGATTGATCCCCTGTCCGTCTATTCCCTAGTGGAGGATGTTCCATGGCTACTCTGTTCGATCCCATCGTGCTCGGCGACCTCGAGCTGCCCAACCGTATCGTCATGGCGCCGCTGACCCGCTGCCGCGCCGATGAAGGCCGCGTGCCCAACGCCCTGATGGCCGAGTACTACGCCCAGCGCGCCGATGCCGGCCTGATCCTCAGCGAGGCCACCGCGGTCACGCCGATGGGCGTAGGCTATCCCGACACCCCCGGCATCTGGTCCGATGACCAGGTCCGTGGCTGGAGCAACGTGACCAAGGCGGTGCACGCCGCCGGCGGGCGCATCTTCCTGCAACTCTGGCACGTCGGGCGGATTTCCGATCCGCTCTACCTGAATGGCGAGCTGCCGGTGGCGCCGAGCGCCATCGCCGCCGAGGGGCACGTCAGCCTGGTGCGCCCGAAGCGTCCCTACGTCACCCCGCGCGCGCTGGACACCGAGGAGATCGCCGACATCGTCGAGGCCTACCGCCAGGGCGCCGAGCGGGCCAAGGCCGCCGGCTTCGACGGCGTGGAGATCCACGGCGCCAACGGCTACCTGCTCGACCAGTTCCTCCAGGACAGCACCAACAAGCGCACCGACCGCTACGGCGGCTCCATCGAGAACCGCGCGCGCCTGCTGCTGGAAGTCACCGACGCGGCGATCTCCGTATGGGGCGCCCAGCGCGTCGGCGTACACCTGGCGCCGCGTGCCGACTCCCACGACATGGGCGATTCCAACCGCCTGGAAACCTTCAGCCATGTCGCCCGTGAGCTGGGCAAGCGCGGCATCGCCTTCATCTGCGCCCGCGAAGCGCAGGCCGACGACAGCATCGGCGTAGCCCTGAAGAAAGCCTTCGGCGGACCCTACATCGCCAACGAAAAGTTCACCCTCGACAGCGCCAACGCCATCCTGGCCAAGGGCGACGCCGATGCGGTGGCCTTCGGCGTCCCCTTCATCGCCAACCCGGACCTGGTCGAACGCCTGCGCCAGGGCGCCGAACTGAACCCGCCGCGCCCGGAAACCTTCTATACCGGCGGTACCGAAGGCTACCTGGACTATCCGACCCTGGCCTGATCGCGCCAGCCAGGAAGAGCCCGCCACGCTTGCCGTGGCGGGCTCTGTGCTTTGCCCGTCTAGCGCAGGCGGAAATACGGCTCCGGCTCCGCGCACGGATCGCGCTGGGCGCAGCCCTTGCAACCGCCGCCGCAACCGCCCGAGCTTTGCGCAGCCACCCGCTCGACCTTGCCGAGCGCGATCAGCCGCTCCAGGATCGCCTCCACCAGCGCCGGCGGCGCGTCCACCTGGCGGCTGAGCTGTTTCAGCCCACGCGCCTGGCCGTCTTCCAGGGCGGCGCGGATCTGCATGAGTGTCGCCATCAGTGACATCCTCCCTGCCCGCTCGGGGCATCGGCCATTCGGCCTGGCAGTTGCAGTACCTGCTCACGGCCGAACAGACGCAGGCAGGTCATCAGGATCAGGTTGAAGAGCAGCACCACGGCGATGGTCAGGACGCTACGCTCGGGGTGCGCGGCGAAGGTGGCGACCTGGTAGCAGAGGGTCGCCAGCGAGTAGGCGACGTTCAGCCCCCAGAGCACCGAGAAAGCCATCCAGCCCTTGCTGCTTTCCCGGGCGATCGCGCCCATGGCGGTCACGCAGGGCACGTAGAGCAGGACGAAGACCAGATAGCTGTAGGCCGCGATGGGGCTGCCGAACTTGCTCGCCATGGTGCCCATCGAGCCGGTCTCCATGTCGCCGTCGGCCATGCTCGCCTCCACCGGGTTGGCCAGCACGCTGAGGCTGAAGGTATCGACCAGGCCGTCCCAGGTCTCGACCAGGGCGTCGCGCAGTTGCCCGGGCAGGTCGTAGCCTTCGTAGTCGAAGGCCTCGCCCTGGATCTGCTCGGCGGTGTAGAGGGTGTTCAGGGTGCCGACCACCACTTCCTTGGCCATCGCCCCGGTGACCAGGCCGACGGTGGCCTGCCAGTTGTCCGGCTGCACCCCGAGCGGCGCCAGCAGCGGAGTGAGACGCTGGCTGACGCTGGCCAGGGCGGAATGGCCGATGTCGCCCTGCACCGGCTTGCCGTCGAGGGTGATGCTGTTCAGGCCGCCGATCACCAGGCTGACCAGGATGATCACCTTGCCGGCCCGCACCACGAAGCCGCGCAGGCGCGACCAGGTCTGCAGCAGCAGGCTCTTAAGGTGTGGCACATGGTACAGCGGCAGTTCCATGACGAACGGCGAGGCCTCGCCGCGCATCAAAGTGTGCTTGAGCAACAGCCCGGTGAGGATCGCCACGACGATGCCGAGCAGGTAAAGGGAGAAGATCACCAGCGCGCCGCCCTGGCCGAAGAAGGCCCCAGCGAATACGGCGAAGATCGCCAGGCGCGCGCCGCAGGACATGAACGGCGCCATCATGATGGTAATCAGCCGCTCGCGCTGCGCGTCCAGGGTCCGCGCGCCCATGATCGACGGTACGTTGCAGCCGAAACCGACGATCAGCGGCACGAACGACTTGCCCGGCAGGCCCAGCGCCTGCATCAGGCGGTCCATGACGAAGGCCGCGCGGGCCATGTAGCCGGAATCCTCGAGCAGCGAGAGGAACAGGTACATCAAGCCGATCTGCGGCACCAGCGGCAACACCGTGTTGACCCCGCCACCGATGCCCTGGGCGAGGAACACCGTGAGCCAATCGGGCAGGCCGAAGCGGATACCCAGCCACTGGATGCCGTCGATGAAGATCGCCGACGAGCCCTTGTCGAAGATCGGCTGTAGCGCCCCGCCGATGTTGATGGCGAAGAAGAACATCAGGTACATCACCAGCAGGAAGATCGGCAGACCCAGCCAGCGATTCAGGACGACCCGGTCGAGCCATTGGGTCAGCCGGTGCGGCTGAGCCTGCTGGTGGTCGCAGACCGCCGCGCAGATCTCGCCGATCAGCCGGTAGCGCGCATCGACGATCGCCAGCTCGGGCTCCTCACCGCAGCCCTGGCGCGCCTGTTCCAGGGTGGCGGGCGGCAAGCCCAGCGCCGGGCCGTTGAAGATGTCGCCTTCCAGCGCCTGTAACGCCAGCCAGCGCGGCTCGATGGCCGAGGCCGCCGGAGCGCGCGTTTCCAGGAGGTAGCCGACCTGCGCCTGGATGGCCGGCGGGTAATCCACCGCCAGCGCCGCCTGCGGGAGCTGTAGGGAGTCGATGGCCGCCTTCAGTTCGTCGATGCCATCGGCGCGGGTGGATACCAGCGGCACCACCGGGCAACCGAGACGCCGCGCCAGACCGTCGATATCGATGCGGATGCGCTGGCTACGGGCGATGTCGAGCATGTTCAGCGCGACGATGCAGGGGATGCCCATCTCCCGCAGCTGCACCGTGAGGTACAGGTTGCGCTCCAGGTTCGCCGCATCCACCACGTTGACCAGCACGTCCACTTCGCCGCTGGCGATGTAGCGGCAGGCGATCTGCTCGTCCAGCGAGGCCTGGGCGGAAACGCTGGTCAACGAATAGGTGCCGGGCAGGTCGACCAGGCGTACCGCGTGACGGACGGTATGGAACGCACCCTCCTTGCGCTCCACGGTGACGCCGGCCCAGTTGCCGACCCGCTGGCGCGAGCCGGTGAGCTGGTTGAACAGGGTGGTCTTGCCGGAGTTGGGATTGCCGATCAGGCCGAGGGTCAATGCGGTCATGGGGATTCCGGGCGGGGTCAGTCGAGCGGGACGAG
This sequence comes from Pseudomonas sp. 20-5, assembly GCF_056782835.1. Classification (NCBI taxonomy): domain Bacteria; kingdom Pseudomonadati; phylum Pseudomonadota; class Gammaproteobacteria; order Pseudomonadales; family Pseudomonadaceae; genus Pseudomonas; species Pseudomonas sp. 20-5. Next base: position 4,922,279 of record NZ_CM165584.1, read on the forward strand.
GGTCAGCAGGGCGAGGTCCTTGCGCCGCAGCGCCAGGCTGGTCTGGCGGGTCTCGACCTGGATCGGGTCGCCCAGCGGGGCGATGCGCACCACGCGCAGCGCCGCGCCGGGCAGAAGCCCCATGGAGAACAGGCGTTGGCGATAGCCGTTGCTGATGGCGGGGGAATAACCGGTGATGCGGTAGGAACGGGACGGTTGCAATGCGCTCATGGCGGATTCCAGGCAGAGGAAGGGACCAATGGCCTCCCTGGCCGGTGACCGAGAATCTAAACGACTCTCACTTAAGGCTCGCTTAAGGACGCAGTATCGGAGTGGAGGAGCAGCGGATTCGCTGATCCAGAGCAATGGAAGCGGGGATTTTCGCCGGGCGCGGCGAACTGTCGCCGCCAGCGCCCGGTGCGACGGGCGGCTGGCGGCGCAAGGGGTCAGCGGGTATTGAGCTGCTGCTGCAGGTTCTGCACCTGGGCCTGGAGGGTGTTGATGTTGCGCATCACCTGGGTGCGGAAGGCGTCGAACTCGGCGGTATTGCCGCCCTGGGCCGGGCGGTTGTCGAGCTGGCTGCGCAATACCAGCAGGTCATCCTGGATACCCTTGATCGTCTGGCTCGGGTTGCCCTGCTTCTTCAGCGCCGCGACATCGCCGCCGAGGGCCTTGAGTTGCTCGTTGGTCTTGCCCAGTTCGACCTGCAGGGCTTTCAGCTTCTCCTGTTCGGCGGCCAGTGTCTGCAGCTTGCCGTCCAGTTGCGCGACCAGTTGCGCCGCGCTTTCCTGCTGGGCCTTGAGATCGCTGGCCAGTTGGTCGAGGCGTTTGCCCTGGCCGCCGAACTGGTTGCTCACATCGGCCTGCTGGCGTTCCTGGCTGCCGAGTTTCTCCTGCAGTTGCTTGACCTGCAGGCGCAGAGCCTCGCGTTCGCTGGTGACGCTGGACTCGCTGGCGACCACCTTGCCGCGAATGTCGTCGAGGCGCCCGGCGGCTTCCTCGCTGATCCTTACGAAGCTTTCCTGGGTCGCCACCAACTGCTGTTCCATCAGGCTGATTTGCTGGTGGCTCCACCAACCCACCCCGGCGAGGGCGATCAGCATCGCCCCGAGCAGAGCCCAGAGCGGGCCGGTAGAGGCCGGACGGCGCTCCTTGGTGTCGACGACCCGGCGCTGCTCCGGTTCGTAGACGTGCCGCGGGTGGTGGCCGAATTCATCACGGTCGGCAGCATCGGTGGTCAGGCTGGGCACATCGTCGAGTTCGTCGAAAGCATCGTTACGCATGGTGAAAACCTGTGAAGGGGAACGGCATCCTGCCGGAGGCCTGGAGAAAGGGCCGAATGGCGCATTATATCGGTTCGGCCCCGCCCCTTCAGCGTCTGCTCGAAGCAAATTGCCGGACCGGGGCGCTCCACCGCGAAGCCGTGCGCCCCAAGACGGAGCGAACGTTGTCCGGCACAGACCGCCGCAGGCCGCCAGCGGTTCCCCGCCCCGCACGCCGGCGCTGGTCCGCGGCCCGCATGGCACGTCGCTTGCCTGGGCATTGCCGGGCAGATTCGAGAGCCGGAGGATGCATGGAGTTGAACAAATCCTTGCTGGATTGCATGCGCGCCGTGCGCCGACGCCTACGCGAGGAACAGGCGCTGGATATCCACTTCCAGCAACGCGATGCGATCGCCGCGATGCAGGCGGCCTGCGCCCGCTCCGGCGATGCGACGACGCGGGAGCTGGGACAGCGCCTCGGCAGGCTCAGCGGGGTCGCGCTGCCGCCGGCGGAACCTTCCCTGTTGCCCGCGCAGGCGCCGAGCCGACAATACGCCGGCCCGTTGCGCGGCTAATCAGAGTCCCTGGGCGCGCCACCAGGCGCAGAACTCGTCAAGCGCGGTCCACAGGCTGACCCGCGGGTCGTAGTCGAGGTATTCGCGGGCGCGGTTGATGTCCAGGGTGAAGTTCTTCGCCATCACCGCCATGCCCAGGCGGAACAGCACCGGCTCCGGGCGCCCCGGCAGGATCCGGCAGACGCCTTCGTTGAGCGCCGCCAGGCCATAGCCGACGGCATACGGCAGGTGACCGCCGACCGGCGGCAGGTCGAGCTGGCGCATCACGTAGTTGACCGCATCCCAGAACGGTACCGGCTGCCCGTTGCTGATGTTGTAGACCTTGCCCAGCGCCGGCTCGCCGGCCAGCAGGCAACTGAACAGCGCGTCGTTGAGATTGTGCACGCTGGTGAAGTCGACCCGGTTCAGGCCGTTGCCGAGGATCCGCAGGCGTCCCTTGCGGTGGGCCTGGATCATTCGCGGGAAGATGCTGGTGTCGCCGGCGCCGACCACGAAGCGCGGACGCAGCGCCAACACTTCCAGGCCCAGGTCGCGGGCGCTGAGCACCAGTTGCTCGGCCTGGTACTTGGTCGCCCCGTAATGGTCGGAAAAACGCCGGGGTACGTACTCTTCGTTCAGGTCCAGGTGGTCGCGCCCGTCGAAATAGATCGACGGCGACGACAGATGCACCAGGCGCCGCACCTTTTGCCGCATGCAGGCCTCGACGACGCTCTCGGCAAGCCCGACGTTGGCCGCCAGGAAGCGTTCGCGCGGTCCCCAGACTCCGACCGCGCCGGCACAATGCACCACCGCCTCGACATCCTCGCAGAGGCGCAGGACCAGCGCCGGGTCGGCGAGGTCGCCGGGAACGAACTCGGCGCCCCGCGCCACCAGATGTTCCACCGCGTCCGCACGACGACCGCTGACCCGTACCGACAGGCCCTGCTCCAGGGCGAAGCGAGCGAAACGCCCGCCGATGAAGCCCGTCGCCCCCGTTACCAGAATCCGCATTGCGTTTCTCCCGTTGTTCTTCTTGTGCCGCGACTCTAGCAACCCGGAGCCGCGCCACCACTGGCACAGCATGCCAGAACAACGACCTTGCGGGCCGCCGGCACGACTTGCGTTGGGCGACAGAAGCGGCGCTGCGCGCTACAAGGTCTAACCTGAAAGCCACCTGCACGCTGGGAGACGCACCATGGCCAGTCACTGGATGATCTACGGCGCCAACGGCTACACCGGCCGGCTGGTCGCTGAACAGGCGCAGCGCGAGGGCCTGACGCCGCTCCTCGGCGGACGCAACCCGGCCGCCCTGCACGCGCTCGGCAGCCAGCTCGGGCTGGAGTGCCGGGTCTTCGACCTGGGGGATCCGCAGGCCTGCCGCGAAGCCCTGGACCAGGTGAAGGTGGTGGCCCATTGCGCCGGTCCGTTCTCTGCCACCAGCACGCCGATGATCGCCGCCTGCCGCGCCGCCGGCACCCACTACGTGGATATCACTGGAGAGATCGCGGTGTTCGAGCAGGCCCACGCCGGCGACGCCGAGGCCCGCGAGGCCGGCATCGTGGTCTGCCCGGGCGTCGGCTTCGATGTGATCCCCACCGATTGCCTGGCTGCCTGCCTGAAGGAGGCGCTGCCGGACGCGCAACGGCTGGCGCTGGGCTTCGACACCGGCAGCGGGCTTTCGACGGGAACCGCGAAGACCAGCGTCGAAGGCCTCAAGTTCGGCGGCAAGATCCGCGAGAATGGCCGCCTGCGCGACGTGCCGCTGGGCTACAAGCGCCGCGACATCGATTTCGGCCGCGGCCTGCGGCACGCCGTGACGATTCCCTGGGGCGACGTGGCCACCGCCTACTACAGCACCGGCATCCCGGACATCGAGGTCTACCTGCCGGCGCCGCCGCTGCTGGCCCTGGGCATGCGCCTGATCGACCCGCTGCGTCCGCTGCTCGGTCGGCAACGGGTCCAGGACTGGCTCAAGGGGCAGGTCGACAAACGCATCGCCGGCCCCGACCAGGCGGCCCGCGAGCGCCTGCGCACCTGGGTCTGGGGCGAGGCGCGCAACGCCCGCGGCGAACGCCGCACGGCGCGCCTGGAGACGGCCAACGTGTACGACCTGACCCTGCACGGCGTGCTCCTGGCAGTGCGCCACCTGCTGGACTACCAGGGTCCCGGCGGCTACTTCACGCCATCGCGGTTGCTCGGCGCGCGCTGCGTCGAATCGTTGCCCGGCTCCGGACGAATCACCGTCATCGGCTGATCAGCCTGACACCCGCACCAAGCCGTCGCCGGCGCGGGCGAGCAGGTGCTCGGTGAGCGACGCGAGCAGTTCGCCGCCGTTGCGCCAGTAGTGCCAGTACAACGGTACGTCGATGACCTGGCCGGGCAGCAGCTCGACCAGTTCGCCGCGCGCCAGCTCGCCTTGCACCTGGCGCTCCGGCACCAGGCCCCAGCCGAGACCGCCGGCGGTGAGGCGGACGAAACCTTCCGAGGACGGGCAGAGGTGGTGGATGAAACCGCCCTCGACGCCGAGGTCCTTGAGAAAGCGGTGTTGCAGCAGGTCGTCCGGGCCGAACACGATCGCCGGCACGCCGGCCAGGGCGGCCGCCTCGACCCCGCGGGGAAAGTGCCGGGCAATGAAATCCGGGCTGGCCAGGCCGCGATAACGCATGGCTCCGAGCAGCAGCGAACGCGCGCCGGCCACCGGCCGCGCGCTACCGCACACGCAGCCCGCCACTTCGCCCGCGCGCATGCGCTTGAGCCCGACCTCCTGGTCCTCCACCACAAGGTCCAGCAGCACCCGCCGCTCGGCGCAGAAATCGCCCACCGCGGCGGCCCACCAGGTCGCCAGGCTATCGGCGTTGAGAGCGATGCGCAGGCGCTCCGGGGCACCGCCTTCATCCAGGTTCGGCACCCAGCGCTGCAGGTCGCCCTCCAGCAGCCGCACCTGCTGCACATGGTTGAGCAGGCGGCGCCCGAGATCGGTGGGATGCGGCGGCGTCTCGCGCACCAGGACCGGCTGGCCGACCCGCGCCTCGAGCAGCTTGATCCGCTGCGATACCGCCGACTGCGACAGCCCCAGCGCCTGTGCGGCGCGCTCGAAACCGCCCTGCTCCACCACTGCGGCCAGCGCGGCGAGCAACTTGTAGTCGAACAAAATCAGTTTTCCTAATGAGAGATCAGCAGGATTCGTTTTCCTTATAAACCGCCCGCGGCCACACTCGCCAGCACTTTTCCGATCCACCCGACGCGGACCGACCATGGCTGGCGAAACCTCGCTGCGCACCCTGCTGCGCACGCTCACTCCCGAACTCAATCCCGGCGACTATGTGTTCTGTACCTGCGCCGCTGGCGCGCTGCCGAACGGCGCCGAGCCGCTCGCCAGCTTCCGCGAGCGCGAGGGCCTGACCCTGGTGCTCGAACGCCGGCAGGCCGAACGCCTGGGCCTGCCCTACGAATACGTGGCGGCCTGGATCACCCTGACGGTGCACTCCTCGTTGGCGGCGGTGGGCCTGACCGCCGCCTTCGCCACGGCGCTGGCCGAAGCCGGGATCAGTTGCAACGTGATGGCCGGCTATTTCCACGACCACCTGTTCGTCGCCCGCGACGAGGGCCGGCGCGCCCTCGCCGTGCTCCAGCGGCTGGCGGCGGAGGCACACTGACATGTGGCAGAGCTATCTCAACGGCATCCTGGTGGCTGCCGGCCTGATCATCGCCATCGGCGCGCAGAATGCCTTCGTCCTCGCGCAGAGCCTGCGCCGCGAGCATCACCTCTCGGTAGCCGCGCTCTGCGTGTTCTGCGACGCGGTGCTGGTCAGCCTCGGCGTGTTCGGCCTGGCCAAGCTGCTGCTGGAAAACCCGACGCTGCTGGCCATCGCCCGCTGGGGCGGGATCGCCTTCCTGACCTGGTACGGGCTCAAGGCGCTGCTTCGCGCGTTGCGCCCGGACGCCCTCGGCAACGCCGCGGAAACCGGGCCACGCTCGCGCAAGGCGGTGCTTCTGGCGGCACTGGCGGTCACCCTGCTCAACCCCCACGTCTATCTCGATACCGTACTTCTTATCGGTTCGCTCGGCGCCCAGCAGGCCGCGCCGGGCGCCTATGCCCTCGGCGCGGCCAGCGCCTCGCTGATGTGGTTCTTCGCCCTCGCCCTCGGCGCGGCATGGCTGGCCCCCTGGCTGGCGCGCCCGGCCACCTGGCGCCTGCTCGACCTGATGGTGGCGGCCATGATGCTGGGCATGGCCGCGCAACTGCTGTTCCGGGGATAACGCGGTTTCTGTCTTCCCGAGCGAACCCTCGCGCCGCCAGGCAGTCCAGAGAGAATGTGGCGGTGTTCGCCGGCGAGCTTGCAGAAGCCCGTCGCAGCGCGCCGCCGCCGGCCTTTGCCCCTACAGTTGCTGCGTGGATATGCCCCGACACGGGTGCTATGATCCGGAGTTCGCGGCACTGGGAGCCTAGGCTCCGAGTCGCACCCGGCGCCCTTTCCGGAGCGCTCCGCCGAACGTCCCCCCGGGGATCCAGGACGGGCTCCCGGACAGGCATCGGACCGGCCCCGTGAACCGGTCGCGCGCTAGCCGCGCCAGTCCTGACCTGAGGAAGAATAGGAGAGACACCATGGCTTTCGAATTGCCGCCGCTGCCTTACGAAAAGAACGCCCTTGAGCCGCACATTTCCGCAGAAACCCTGGAATACCACCACGACAAGCACCACAACACCTACGTGGTGAACCTGAACAACCTGATCCCGGGTACCGAGTTCGAAGGCAAGAGCCTCGAAGAGATCGTCAAGAGCTCCTCCGGCGGCATCTTCAACAACGCCGCCCAGGTGTGGAACCACACCTTCTACTGGAACTGCCTGAGCCCGAACGGCGGTGGCCAGCCCACCGGCGCCCTGGCCGACGCCATCAACGCCGCCTTCGGCTCCTTCGACAAGTTCAAGGAAGAGTTCACCAAGACTTCCGTCGGCACCTTCGGTTCCGGCTGGGGCTGGCTGGTGAAGAAGGCCGACGGCTCCCTGGCCCTGGCCAGCACCATCGGTGCCGGCAACCCGCTGACCAGCGGCGACACCCCGCTGCTGACCTGCGACGTCTGGGAACACGCCTACTACATCGACTACCGCAACCTGCGTCCGAAGTACGTCGAGGCGTTCTGGAACCTGGTCAACTGGGACTTCGTAGCGAAGAATTTCGCTGCCTGAGTCTGATCAGAACCACGAAAAAGCCCGGCATTCGCCGGGCTTTTTCGTTTTAATCTGCGGTCCAGGAGCCATCGTCTACCCTCAGGAACTGGTAGACCTTCGCTCGTGATAGCCTCTTGAGGTAAACAAGCTCTTCCTACCGGCTTGTCTTTCGCCCTGGCGACGAACAAGGAAGGCCCCTTGAAACTGGACTCCCGACACAGCCTCTCGCTCAAGCTGCTGCGTGTCGTGCTACTGGCGGCGCTAGCCGTTGGCGTAGTGCTCAGTTGCGCGCAGATCGTCTTCGACGCCTACAAGGCCAAGCAGGCGGTGAGCAGCGACGCCCAACGCATCCTCGCGATGGTCCGCGACCCTTCCACCCAGGCGGTCTACAGCCTCGACCGGGAAATGGCGATGCAGGTCCTCGAAGGCCTGTTCCAGCACGAGGCGGTGCGCCAGGCGAGCATCGGCCATCCCGGCGAGCCGATGCTGGCGGAGAAATCCAGGCCGCTGCTGGACCTGCCGACGCGCTGGCTGACCGACCCGATCCTCGGCCAGGAACGCACCTTCAGCATTCGACTGATCGGCCGCCCGCCCTATAGCGAATACTACGGCGACCTGAAGATCACCCTGGACACCGCGCCCTACGGCGAGAACTTCGTCACCACTTCGGAAATCATCTTCATCTCCGGCATTCTCCGCGCCCTGGCCATGGGCCTGGTGCTGTTCCTGGTCTACCACTGGATGCTGACCAAGCCGCTGTCGAAGATCATCGAACACCTGGTCAGCATCAATCCCGACCGCCCCAGCCAGCACCAGTTGCCGCTGCTCAAGGGGCACGAACGCAACGAGCTGGGGCTCTGGGTGACCACCGCCAACCAGTTGCTCGCCTCGATCGAAAGCAACAGCCACCTGCGCCGCGAGGCCGAGGACAACCTGCTGCGCATTTCCCAGTACGACTTCCTCACCGGCCTGCCGAACCGCCAGTTGCTGCAGCAGCAACTCGACCAGATCCTCGACGGCGCCGGCCGCCAGCAGCGCCGGGTGGCAGTGCTGTGCCTGGGCCTCGACGATTTCAAGGGGATCAACGAGCAGTACACCTACCAGCTCGGCGACCAGTTGCTGATCGCCCTCGCCGACCGCCTGCGCGGGCACAGCGCGCGGCTCGGTTCGCTGGCGCGCCTGGGCGGCGACCAGTTCGCCCTGGTCCAGGCCGACATCGAGCAACCCTACGAGGCGGCCGAACTGGCGCAGAGCATCCTCGACGGCCTGGAAGCGCCGTTCGAGATCGACCAGCACGAGGTGCGCCTGCGCGCCACCATCGGTATCACCCTGTTCCCCGAGGACGGCGAGACCACGGAGAAACTGCTGCAGAAGGCCGAGCAGACCATGACCCTGGCCAAGACCCGCTCGCGCAACCGCTACCAGTTCTACATCGCCAGCGTGGACAGCGAGATGCGTCGCCGCCGGGAACTGGAAAAGGACCTGCGCGACGCCCTGCAGCGCCACGAGCTGCACCTCGTCTACCAGCCGCAGGTGGACTACCGCGACCACCGCGTGGTCGGCGTCGAGGCGCTGCTGCGCTGGCAACATCCGTTGCACGGCTTCGTCCCGCCGGACCTGTTCATCCCGCTGGCGGAACAGAACGGCAGCATCTTCAGCATCGGCGAGTGGGTGCTCGACCAGGCCTGCCGGCAGTTGCGCGAATGGCACGACCAGGGCTTCGACGACCTGCGCATGGCGGTCAATCTTTCCACCGTGCAGCTCCACCACAACGCCCTGCCACGGGTGGTCAGCAACCTGCTGCAGGTCTACCGCCTGCCGGCGCGCAGCCTGGAGCTGGAAGTCACCGAGACCGGCCTGATGGAGGACATCTCCACTGCCGCCCAGCACCTCCTCAGCCTGCGCCGCGCCGGCGCGCTGATCGCCATCGACGATTTCGGCACCGGCTATTCCTCGCTGAGCTACCTGAAGAGCCTGCCGCTGGACAAGATCAAGATCGACAAGAGTTTCGTCCAGGACCTGCTGCAGGACGAGGACGACGCGACCATCGTTCGCGCCATCATCCAGCTCGGCAAGAGCCTGGGCATGCAGGTGATCGCCGAGGGCGTGGAAACCGCCGAGCAGGAGGCGTACATCATCGCCGAAGGTTGCAACGAAGGTCAGGGCTACCTGTACAGCAAGCCGCTGCCGGCCAGGGAACTGACCCAGTACCTCAAGCAGGCGCGACGCCTGAGCCAGGCCACCAGCAGCGAACGGCCCTGATCAGAACAGGCGGCTGAACAGCCAGCCCGCCAATAGCGCGCTGCCCAGGCAGAGCAACGCGGCCCCCGCCGCCTGGCGGCGCAGTTGCACGGCGAGATCGTCCTCGCCCTGGCTGGAGAGAATGAAGGGATGCGCCTCCCCCGGCTTGCCGAGCCGGTGGCGGGTCGGCGCGGCGCTGCTTGCCCGATGCCGATCCTCGGCCTCCAGCCGTGCCGCCAGGCGCACCCGGTTCCATTCGCGCTCGTCCAGCTCGCCGTTGCCGTCGCTGTCGAAGCGCGCCAGCAGGCCGTGGAAATCGCCCTTCCATTCACGGATCACCGCACCCTGCGCCCGTTCGGCATCGAGTCCCTGGCGACCGCCACCGCTGCTGCGGAATTCGCCCAGCGCATAGAGCGGCTCGCCGGCATGCAGGCGCTCCTCGGTGTAGCGGTAGAGCCGCTCTCCGCCGACCAGGGTGCCGAAGCTCTCCAGCAGTCGCAGGGTATCGATCGGTGCTTCGCGAAAAGCCTCCCAGCGCTGCAGGGTCAAGGGTCGCACCTCGGCGCCGCGTGGGTCGACCAGGCAGGCATCGGTGGCATCGCGCAAGCCGAATGGCGACTCGCTGGCACCTTTGTCGACGGTGCGCCAGGCCTTCTCGCGGCCACTGCGCTTTTCCTCGACTTCGATGCGGTAGCGCCACCACAGGCACGGCTTGCCGGTCAAGGGAGCCTGCAGCGGGCCTTCCGGGCCCTCCTCGAGCACCCCGTAGAGTTCGACGAAACCCTGCGCCGCCGAACGGATCCGCGAGGTCGGTACGTCGCCGAGCAGGCGCGCCCGGGCAAGGCGGTGCACGAACTGCCAGCCGGCCCAGGCGCAGAGCCCCAGGCTGGCGGCGATGAACAGCCAGCGCAGGTCGAAGTCCATCTCAGCCGAACAGGGCCTTGAGATCGACGTCGGCCTTCTCCGCCTCGCTGAACTGCAACAGCTCGGCGGCCTTGAAGCCAGCGACACGAGCGATCAGCAGGTCGGGAAATTGCTCGATGCGCACGTTGTTCAGGTTCACCGCCTCGTTGTACAGCTCGCGGCGATCGGCGATCCCGTTCTCCAGGCCGCTGATGCGCTGGGAAAGGAACTGGAAACTTTCGTTGGCCTTGAGCTGCGGGTAGTTCTCGGCCAGCGCGAAGAGCTGCCCCAGGCCGGCGCGCAGGCCGCTCTCGGCCTTGCCCAGGGCATTCACGTCGGCGCGCTCGCGGGCGCTGGCGACGGCGTTGCGGGCGGCGATGACCCGCTCCAGGGTGGCGCGCTCGTGCTGCATGTATTGCTTGCAGGCCTCGACCAGCTTCGGCAACTCGTCATGGCGCTGCTTGAGGAGCACGTCGATGTTGGCCCAGGCCTTGCCCACGGCGTGCTTCAGCCGTACCAGGCCGTTGTAGAGCACCACCGCGTAGCCGGCGAGCAGCAGCAGGACAACCCAGAAAGCGATAGCGGTCAGACTCATGGACGGAGCTCCGGACGAAGATACTGGCATTCTAGCTGCGCCCGACATGTCCAGGCACGACGGCGATCACGCTGCGCCCTTTTCAAAAATGCAAATCTTTCGCATTATGTGGCGGTTTTTTAACGCCCTCGCGGGTGTTTCCGACAAGCGCACGCCGCTTCGGCACGCCACCAATAAAGCAAAGGAATCCGCCATGACTCGTATGCCCCTGGCCACCGCCAGTCTGCTGGCCCTCGCCATCTCCCTCGCCGGCTGCGGCGACGACAAGAAAGCCGAAGCGCCCGCAACACCGGCGGCCAGCACGCAGCCCGCCGCGCCCGCCGCCGCCCCGGCCGCCAAGGTCGACGAGGCCGCCGCCAAGGCGGTGATCAAGAACTACGCGGACCTCGCCGAAGCCACCTTCGCCGATGCCCTGAGCACCGCCAAGGACCTGCAGAAAGCCATCGACGCGTTCCTCGCCAAGCCTGACGCGGAGACCCTGAAAGCCGCCAAGGAAGCCTGGTTCGCCGCTCGTACCCCCTACTCCCAGAGCGAAGCCTTCCGCTTCGGCAACGCGATCATCGACGACTGGGAAGGACAGGTTAACGCCTGGCCGCTGGACGAAGGCCTGATCGACTATGTCGCCAAGGACTACCAGCACGCCCTGGGCAACCCCGGCGCCACCGCCAACATCGTCGCCAACACCGAGATCCAGGTCGGCGAAGACAAGATCGACGTCAAGGAAATCACCGGCGAGAAACTGGCCAGCCTGAACGAGCTGGGCGGTTCCGAAGCCAACGTCGCCACCGGCTACCACGCCATCGAGTTCCTCCTCTGGGGCCAGGACCTGAACGGCACCGGTCCCGGCGCCGGCAATCGTCCGGCCACCGACTATGCCCAAGGCAAGGACTGCACCGGCGGCCATTGCGACCGTCGCGCCGCCTACCTGAAGGCCGTCACCGACCTGCTGGTCAGCGACCTCGAATACATGGCCGGACAGTGGAAAGCCGGCGTCGCCGACAACTACCGCGCCAAGCTGGAGGCCGAACCGGTGGATACCGGCCTGCGCAAGATGTTCTTCGGCATGGGCAGCCTGTCCCTCGGCGAACTGGCCGGCGAGCGCATGAAGGTCGCGCTGGAGGCCAACTCCACCGAAGACGAGCACGACTGCTTCAGCGACGACACCCACCACACCCTGTTCTTCAACGGCAAGAGCATCCGCAACATCTACCTCGGCGAGTACAAGCGCATCGACGGCAGCGTGGTCAAGGGCCCGAGCCTGGCCGACCTGGTCGCCAAGGCCGACGCCGCCGCCAACGACACCCTGAAGGCCGACCTGGCCGACACCGAGGCCAAGCTGCAGGCCATCGTCGACAGCGCCGAGAAGGATGGCGTGCACTTCGACCAGATGATCGCTCCGGACAACAAGGACGGCCAGCAGAAGATCCGCGACGCCATCGCCGCCCTGGTCAAGCAGACCGGCGCCATCGAGCAGGCCGCGGGCAAGCTGGGTATCCAGGACCTGAAGCCGGACAACGCCGACCACGAGTTCTGATTCCTTCCTGCGCCAACAGCGTGCGGCCCATGGCCGCACGCTGCGTTTCAGGGCCTCGAAAGCGGACTTCGCGGGCCTTTACAAACGCAAATCCCTCTTATTTTGATTAGCTCCAACTGGTAAGCTTGCGGGCTGTTTCTACGCAGTCCGGGATGTTCGCCGATGTCGTTGCCGTCACCTTCCATGCCGCTCGCCTGTCTCCTGACGGCGCTCCTTCTGGGCGGATGCGGCGCCGACGACGAACCGCTGCGCGCCGAGCCCGGTGAACACCTGTCCGGGGGCGCGACCACGGTGCTGCAAAGCGACCGCAACGCCTTCTCCCTGCCCTCCGCCAACCTCGCCCCGAGCCGGCGCCTGGACTTCAGCGTGGGCAACAGTTTCTTCCGCAACCCCTGGGTCATCGCCCCTTCCTCCACCACCGCGCGCGACGGTCTGGGACCGCTGTTCAATACCAACGCCTGCCAGAACTGCCATGTGAAGGACGGCCGCGGCCACCCGCCGGGAGCGGACGCGGTCAGCGCGGTGTCGATGCTGGTACGCCTGTCGATCCCGGCCGGCCCTGCGGACGGCAAGACCCTGTTGCACCAGGGGGTGATTCCCGAGCCGACCTACGGCGGCCAGTTGCAGGACGTCGGCATTCCCGGCGTCGCCCCGGAAGGCAAGGTGCGGATGGACTACGAGCCGCTGAAGGTGAGGTTCGAGGACGGCACCGAGGTCGAACTGCGCAAGCCGATCCTGCGGATCAGCCAGCTCGGCTATGGGCCGATGCATCCGCAGACGATGTTTTCCGCCCGCGTCGCCCCGCCGATGATCGGGCTCGGCCTGCTCGAGGCGATTCCCGATGAGGCGATCCTGGCCAATGCCGATCCGGACGACCGCAACGGCGACGGTATCCGCGGGCGCGCCAACCAGGTCTGGGATGCCGCGCGGCAGCGCACCGCGCTCGGCCGCTTCGGCTGGAAGGCCGGCCAGCCGGATATCCCGCAGCAGAACGCGCACGCCTTCGCCAACGACATGGGCCTGACCAGCAGCCTGCTGCCCCACGACGACTGCAGCGCCGCCCAGGTCGAGTGCCGCCGGGCGCCCGACGGCGGCGAGCCGGAAGTCAGCGACAACATCTTCGCCCAGGTGCTGTTCTACAGCCGCAACCTGGCGGTCCCGGCGCGGCGCAAGGTGGACGACCCGCAGGTGCTGGCCGGCAAGCGCCTGTTCGCCCAGGCCAACTGCGTGGCCTGCCACGTTCCCGCCTTCACTACCGGTTCCGACGCCAGCGAGCCGGAGCTGGCCAACCAACGGATTCGTCCCTATTCCGACCTGTTGCTGCATGACATGGGCGACGGCTTGGCGGACAATCGCCCGGAATTTCTCGCCAGCGGGCGGGACTGGCGAACCCCGCCGCTATGGGGCATCGGCCTGACCGAAACGGTCAACGGTCACACCCAGTTCCTCCACGACGGGCGCGCCCGCAATCTGCTGGAGGCGATCCTCTGGCACGGCGGCGAAGCCGAAGCGGCCAAGCGGCACGTGCTCGGCTTCGACGCCGACCAGCGCAGCGCCCTGCTGGCCTTCCTGAATTCACTCTGAGGAGCCCACATGTTCCGCCCACGACTGCTCTTGACCAGCCTCGCCATCGCCCTCGGCGCCTGTTCGCCGCAAGACCCGCAGGCCGTCACCAGTGCCGCCCTGGCGCAACAGGTGATCCTGCCGACCTACAGCCGCTGGGTGGAGGCCGACCAGGCCCTGGCCAGCAGCGCCCTGGCCTACTGCCAGGGCAAGGAAGACCTGGCCAAGGCCCGCGACGCGTTCCACGCCGCGCAGAAGGCCTGGGCCGAGCTGCAACCGCTGCTGATCGGCCCGCTGGCCGAGGGCAACCGCGCCTGGCAGGTGCAGTTCTGGCCGGACAAGAAGGACCTGGTCGGGCGCCAGGTCGAACAGTTGCTGAAGAACAACCCGCAGGTCGACGCCGCGGCCCTGGCCAAGGCCAGCGTGGTGGTGCAGGGGCTCTCCGCCTACGAATACATCCTCTTCGACAGCAAGATCGACCTCGCCGACGCCGCCACCAAGGCCCGCTATTGCCCGTTGCTGGAAGCCATCGGCACCCACCAGCAGCAACTGGCCCAGGACATCCTGGCGCGCTGGAAGAACGACGGCGGCATGCTCACCCAGATGAGCAAGTTCCCCAACGACCGCTACGCCGACGCCCACGAGGCGATCGCCGAGCTGCTGCGGGTCCAGGTCACCGCCCTGGACATGCTGAAGAAGAAACTCGGTACTCCGCTGGGCCGGCAGAGCAAGGGCATTCCCCAGCCCTACCAGGCCGAGGCCTGGCGCAGCAACGCCTCGCTGGCCAGCCTGGACGCCAGCCTGAGCGGCGCCCAGGCGCTCTGGGAAGGTATCGACGGCAAGGGCCTGAAGACCCTGCTGCCGGCCGAACAGAAGGCCCTGGCCGGCAAGATCGACGCCGCCTACGCCGAAAGCCACGCGAAGCTGGCGGCGCTGGAACAGAAACCGCTCTCCGAACTGCTCGCCAGCGAAGACGGGCGCAACCAGCTCAACGCCCTCTATGACAGCCTGAACGTGGTCCACCGCCTGCACGAAGGCGACCTGGCCCGCGCCCTCGGCGTGCAACTGGGCTTCAACGCCAACGATGGCGACTGAGGTCGGCACCATGCTGCGACGTCATGTGATCGGCCTGGGCAGCCTGCTGCTCGGCGCCTTGTCCTTCGGCGGCTGGAGCTTCAGCCGCCAGGGTAGCCAACCGCTGGTGCTGTCGGCGCGCGACGACGCCGATGGCCAGCATTACGCGGTGGGCTACCGCCTGGACGGCAAGTGCCAGTTCGCCACCCGCGTGGCCCAGCGCTGCCACGACATCGTCCAGCACCCGAGCCTGCCGCTGGCGCTGTTCGTCGCCCGCCGGCCAGGCACCGAAAGCTACCTGATCGACCTGAACGACGGTTGCCTGCTGCAGACCCTGGTCTCGCAGAAAGACCGCCACTTCTACGGCCACGGCGTGTTCCACCAGAGCGGCGAGTGGCTCTACGCCACCGAGAACGACACTACCGATCCCGGTCGCGGCGTGCTCGGCGTCTACCGTTTCGACGGCGAGCGACTGCAGCACAGCGGCGAGATATCCACCCACGGCCTCGGGCCGCACCAGGTTTCCTGGATGCCCGACGGCGAGACCCTGGTAGTGGCCAATGGCGGCATTCGCACCGAGGCGGAAAGCCGGGTCGAGATGAACCTCGACGCCATGGAGCCCAGCCTGGTGCTGATGCGCCGCGACGGCAACCTGCTGTCCAAGGAAACCCTGGCGCAGCAGATGAACAGCGTCCGCCACCTGGCGATCGGTCGCGACGGCACCATCGTCGCCGGCCAGCAGTTCATGGGCGATGCCCACGAACATGCCGACCTGCTGGCGATCAAGCGCCCCGGCCGTCCCTTCGAAGCCTTCCCGGTGGCCGAGGAGCAGCGCCTGGCGATGGCCCAGTACACCGCCAGCGTGGCGATCCACGACGACCTGCGCCTGGTGGCCCTGACCGCCCCGCGCGGCAACCGTTTCTTCATCTGGGACCTGGACAGCGGTGCCGTACGCCTCGACGCGCCGTTGCCGGACTGCGCCGGCGTGGGCGCGGTGAAGAACGGCTTCGTCGTCACGTCCGGACAGGGCCGTTGCCGCTTCTACGACTGCCAGGGCGAGCGCATCGCCGCGCAACCGCTGGAGCTGCCTTCCGGCCTCTGGGACAACCACCTGCACCTGGCCTGAGAGCGCGGCATCAACCTCTCGCCATACCGGTCCGCGAAAGTCGGAAGCGACCTGCAACACGCTTGAAATCTTTCGCCAATCCTGTGCTTTGACAAGCCCTGAAAGCTGCACGTAATGTGTCGGATTCGCCCCGAAACGGGGCGCTCTCGGCATACCAGGGACCAGGATTATGTTGCTCCGCCGCATGTTGATCATGCTCGCCGCGGTGATCGCAGTGGTGGCGATTCTCGCCGGCTACAAGGTCTACTCCATCCGTCAGCAGATCGCCCTTTTCAGCGCACCGAAACCGCCGATCAGCGTGACCGCCAGCCTGGCCGAAAAGCGTCCCTGGCAGAGCCGCCTGCCAGCCATCGGCAGCCTCAAGGCATTCCAGGGCGTGACCCTCACCGCCGAAGTCTCCGGCACGGTACGCGACGTACTGTTCCTTTCCGGCGACCAGGTGAAGCTGGACCAACCGCTGATCCAGTTGGAAAGCGACGTCGAGGAAGCCACCCTGCGCACTGCCGAGGCCGATCTCGGCCTGGCCAGGGCCGAGTACCAGCGCGGCCGCGAACTGATCGGCAGCAAGGCCATCTCGAAAAGCGAATTCGATCGTCTCGCCGCGCAGTGGGCCAAGACCAGCGCCACCGTCGCCGAGCTGAAGGCGGCGCTGGCGAAGAAGCGCGTGCTCGCGCCCTTCGCCGGGACCATCGGCATCCGCCAGGTGGACGTCGGCGACTACGTCTCGCCCGGGACGCCGATCGCCACCTTGCAGGACCTTTCCACCCTGCTCCTGGATTTCCACCTGCCCGAGCAGGACTTCCCCCTGCTCAGCCGCGGCCAGCTGGTGAAGGTCCGGGTCGCCGCCTACCCCGGCCAGGTGTTCGACGCCGAGATCGCCGCCATCAACCCCAAGGTCGACAACGAGACCCGCAACCTGCAGGTCCGCGCTGCCCTGGAGAACCCGGACGGCAAGCTGCTGCCGGGCATGTTCGCCAACCTCGAGGTGATGTTGCCTGGCGAGGAACAACGCGTCGTGGTGCCGGAGACGGCGATCACCTTCACCCTCTACGGCGACTCGATCTACGTCGTCGGGCAGAAGAAGGACGAGCAGGGCCAGGTGTCGAAGGATGACAAGGGCCAGCCGCAACGGGTCGTCGAGCGCCGCTTCGTCAGGATCGGCGAACGCCGCGAAGGCCTGGCGGTGGTGCTCGAAGGCCTGGAGGGCGGCGAGCAGGTAGTGACTTCCGGGCAACTGAAGCTCGACAACGGCGCCGCGGTGGCCATCGTCGCCGAGCGGGACCTCCAGCAAGAGCACTGAGTCGCGCGCCTTCCCACTCCGTGGCGGAAGGCTTGCCAAGGGACTGAAACATGGCTTTTACCGATCCGTTCATCCGTCGTCCGGTCCTGGCGAGCGTGGTCAGCCTGCTGATCGTCCTGCTCGGCATGCAGGCCTTCAGCAAGCTGGTGATCCGCGAGTATCCGCAAATGGAGAACGCGCTGATCACGGTGACCACGCTCTACGCCGGCGCCAACGCGGAAACCATCCAGGGCTACATCACCCAGCCGCTGCAGCAGAGCCTGGCCAGCGCCGAAGGCATCGACTACATGACCTCGGTGAGCCGGCAGAACTATTCGACCATCTCCATCTACGCGCGGATCGGCGCCAATACCGATCGCCTGGTCACCGAGCTGCTGGCCAAGTCCAACGAAGTGAAGAGCCAGCTGCCGCCGGACGCCGAGGACCCGGTGCTGCAGAAGGAGGCCGCGGACGCCTCGGCGCTGATGTACATCAGCTTCTACAGCGAGCAGATGAACAACCCGCAGATCACCGACTACCTGTCGCGGGTGATCCAGCCCAAGCTGGCGACCCTGCCCGGTATCGCCGAGGCGGAGATCCTCGGCAACCAGGTGTTCGCCATGCGCCTGTGGCTGGACCCGGTGAAGATGGCCGCGTTCGGCGTCACCGCCGGCGAGATCAACCAGGCGGTGCAGCAGTACAACTTCCTCGCCGCCGCCGGCGAGGTGAAGGGCCAGTTGGTGGTCACCAGCGTCAATGCTTCCACCGACCTCAAGTCGCCCCAGGCCTTCGCCGCCATCCCGGTGAAGACCGACGGCGACCGCCGGGTGCTGATGGGTGATGTCGCACGGGTCGAACTGGGCGCCGCCAGCTACGACGCGATCAGTTCGTTCAATGGGATTCCCTCGGTCTACATCGGCATCAAGGGCACGCCCAGCGCCAACCCGCTGGACGTGATCAAGGAAGTGCGGGCGAAGATGCCCGAACTGGAAGAGCAATTGCCGCCCAACCTCAAGGTGTCCATCGCCTACGACGCCACGCGCTTCATTCAGGCCTCCATCGATGAAGTGGTGAAGACCCTCGGCGAGGCGGTGCTGATCGTCATCGTGGTGGTGTTCCTGTTCCTCGGCGCGTTCCGTTCGGTACTGATCCCGGTGGTGACCATTCCGCTGTCGATGATCGGCGTATTGTTCTTCATGCAGGCCATGGGCTACTCGATCAACCTGCTGACCCTGCTGGCGATGGTCCTGGCCATCGGCCTGGTGGTGGACGACGCGATCGTGGTGGTGGAAAACATCCACCGCCACATCGAGGAGGGCAAGCCGCCCTTCGAGGCTGCCCTGGAGGGCGCGCGGGAGATCGCCGTACCGGTGGTCAGCATGACCATCACCCTCGCCGCGGTCTACGCGCCGATCGGCTTCCTCACCGGCCTCACCGGCGCCCTGTTCAAGGAGTTCGCCTTCACCCTGGCCGGCGCGGTGATCATTTCCGGGATCGTCGCCCTGACCCTGTCGCCGATGATGTGCTCGCGCCTGTTGCGCCACGAGGAGAATCCCTCGGGCCTGGCGCATCGCCTCGACCTGATCTTCGAGGGCCTGAAGCAACGCTACCAGCGCGCCCTCCACGGCACCCTGGACACCCGTCCGGTGGTCCTGGTGTTCGCCGTGCTGGTACTGGCGCTGATCCCGGTACTGCTGATGTTCACCAAGAAGGAGCTGGCGCCGGAAGAGGACCAGGGCATCGTGTTCCTCATGACCAACTCGCCGCAGACCGCCAACCTCGACTACCTGAATCGCTACACCGCCGAGTTCGAAGGTATCTTCCGCAGCTTCCCGGAGTATTACTCGGCGTTCCAGATCAACGGCTACAACGGCGTCCAGGCCGGCATCGGCGGCATGCTGCTCAAGCCCTGGGACGAACGCGAAAAGAGCCAGATGGAATTGCTCCATGCGGTGCAGGCGAAGCTCAACGAGATTCCCGGCGTGCAAATCTTCGCCTTCAACCTGCCGTCGCTACCGGGCACCGGCGAGGGTCTGCCATTCCAGTTCGTGCTCAACACCGCCAACGACTACGAGTCGCTGCTGCAAGTGGCGCAACGGGTGAAGCAGCGCGCCAGCGAGTCCGGCAAGTTCGCCTTCCTCGATCTCGACCTGGCGTTCGACAAACCCGAGCTGGTGGTCGACATCGACCGCGAGAAGGCCGCGCAGATGGGCGTCTCCATGCAGGACCTGGGGGTGGCGCTGGCCAGCCTGCTCGGCGAGGGCGAGATCAACCGCTTCACCATCGACGGGCGCAGCTACAAGGTCATCGCCCAGGTCGAACGCCCCTATCGCGACAATCCCGGCTGGCTCGGCAGCTACTACGTGAAGAGCCGCAACGGCCAACTGGTCGCCCTCTCGACCCTGATCGAGACCCACGAACGGGCACGGCCACGGCAACTGAACCAGTTCCAGCAGCTCAACTCGGCGATCATCTCCGGCTTCCCCATCGTCAGCATGGGCGAGGCCATCGAGACGGTTCAGCAGATCGCCCGCGAGGAAGCCCCGCGTGGCTTCGCCGTCGACTACGCCGGCGCTTCCCGGCAATACGTGCAGGAAGGCAGCGCATTGCTGGTCACCTTCGGACTGGCCCTGGCGATCATCTTCCTGGTCCTCGCCGCACAGTTCGAAAGCTTCCGCGATCCGCTGGTGATCATGGTCACCGTGCCGCTGTCGATCTGCGGTGCGCTGATACCGCTGTTCCTCGGCGTGTCGAGCCTGAACATCTATACCCAGGTCGGCCTGGTGACACTGATCGGCCTGATCAGCAAACACGGCATCCTGATCGTCGAGTTCGCCAACCAGTTGCGCCACGAACAGGGGCTGGGGCGTCGCGAGGCCATCGAGCAGGCCGCCGCGATCCGCCTGCGGCCAGTACTGATGACCACCGCGGCGATGGTGCTCGGGGTGATCCCGCTGATCCTCGCCACCGGCGCCGGGGCGGTCAGTCGCTTCGACATCGGCATCGTGATCGCGACCGGCATGTCGGTGGGCACCCTCTTCACCCTGTTCGTCCTGCCGTGCATCTACACCCTGGTGGCCAGGCCGGATGCCCCGCCAGGCGTGACGCAAGCGGCAAACGCACACTGATCGGAAACGGCGGACAGCGACAACAGCGCTGTCCGCCGGCGCTGTCGCCCCATCCCACAGCCCTCCGGGCGCGATCCTATGTCCGCCGGCAGCCGCCTCCAGTAGACTGCCCGCTGAAACGCAGTGGTGAGACGAGCATGGCCGAGAGCGCTTTTTCCGAACGTATCGTGCAGAACCTGCTGGATACCGACTTCTACAAGCTGACCATGATGCAGGCGGTGCTGCACAACTATCCCAACGCCGAGGTGGAGTGGGAGTTCCGCTGCCGCAACCAGGAAGACCTGCGCCTGTACCTGCCGGCCATCCGCGAACAGCTGGAATACCTGGCGGGCCTGGCGATCAGCGACGAGCAACTGGCCTTCCTCGAACGGATTCCCTTCCTGGCGCCGGACTTCATCCGCTTCCTCGGGTTGTTCCGCTTCAACCCGCGCTACGTGCAGACCGGCATCGAGAACGACGAATTCTTCCTGCGCCTGAAAGGTCCCTGGCTGCACGTGATCCTCTTCGAAGTGCCGCTGCTGGCGATGATCAGCGAGGTGCGCAACCGCGCCCGCTACCCGGCCGCCACCGTCGAGCAGGCGCGCGAACGCCTGCAGGAAAAGTTCGATTGGCTGCGCCGGGAGGCCAGCGCCGAGGAACTGGCCGGCTTCAAGATGGCCGACTTCGGTACCCGCCGCCGCTTCTCCTATCGGGTCCACGAGGCGGTGGTGAGCGGTCTGAAGGAGGACTTTCCGGGCTGCTTCGTCGGCACCAGCAACGTCCACCTGGCACGCAAGCTCGACCTCAAGCCCCTCGGCACCATGGCCCACGAATGGCTGATGGCCCACCAGCAGCTCGGTCCGCGCCTGATCGACAGCCAGAGTGCCGCGTTGGACTGCTGGGTCCGCGAATACCGTGGGCTGCTCGGCATCGCGCTGACCGACTGCATCACCACCGATGCCTTCCTGCGCGACTTCGACCTCTATTTCGCCAAGCTCTTCGACGGCCTCCGCCACGACTCGGGCGACCCATTGCTGTGGGCGGAAAAGACCATCGCCCACTACCTCAAGCTGGGCATCGACCCGCTGACCAAGACCCTGGTGTTCTCCGACGGCCTCGACCTGCCGCGGGCCCTGAAGATCTATCGCGCGCTGCAGGGCCGGATCAACGTCAGCTTCGGCATAGGCACGCATTTCACCTGCGACCTGCCGGGCGTCGAGCCGATGAACATCGTGGTGAAGATGAGCGCCTGCAACGGCCATCCGGTGGCGAAGATCTCCGATACGCCCGGCAAGGCGCAATGCCGGGACCCTGACTTCATCCACTACCTCAAGCACGTGTTCCAGGTCGCCTAGGGCAAGCCTGGCGCGCTGCGGCAAGGTGGCGCATGAGGCCTGGTCCTTATTCGGCCCATGCCTCCGACGATCTCATCGCCCATGAAAAAGCCCCGCCAAGGCGGGGCTTTTTCGACAAGGAGACTCAGCGCGACAGGCTGGCTCCCCCCTGGGAAAGACCGAACATCAGCAGCAGGATGTCCTTGTTCGGCTGGACCTCCTGGCGCGTCGGCCGCTCGGCCTTGAGCGCCGAAGGCGTCGGGCAGTACTCATGACCGCCGCTCATCTGCACCACGTTCGGCGCGGGTTCGTGCCAGGCGGCAGCCGCGGCTGTAGCCACGGCGAGAGCGCCGACCAGCAACAAACCTCGAGTGATTTCTAATTTCATGTCTGCAACCCTTTGATGGCGCTGCCAAACGCCGTCTGGTAACCATAGATGAAGGCTTGCCACTGCGCGCCAGTCCACGACGAACGGCGCTTCAACTGCTTCAGGTCGTGCTGGGACGCCTTGTTCACCGTAAGGCGGCGGCGGCTCTTCTCCAGGTCGATCAGCGCTACTTCGATGGCCTCACCCTCGACGCGGACGAAGATGTGCTTCGGATAGAGACAACCGTGCTGCCAGTGGGCGAGATTCATCCGGGCAATGGTAGCGCCGATTTGTTGCAGAATTCTTTGGTGCTTCGCTTCGCCCCAGCGGTCCTGGTCACCGCGCGCATAGCACTCGTCGAGGCTGGAGAAACCCTCCAGGGCTTCGGTCACCAGCAACGCCTGCCATTGCCCGTCGACCTTGCGGCAGCCGGAATAGACCAGGCGCGGCACGCGTATACCGAGCGACTCGAAGGCCCGTAGCGCATCGCGCTCGCGCATGGCGGTGGGATAGCCGAAAGGGCGCTGCCAGTCGCGGTAGACGTGGCCGGTCTGCTGCTTGCGATAGAGCAGCCGTCCATCGCCGGTGTACACCCGCTGCACGCCGCTGGCCCCGCCACGGCGCTCGTTGGGCTCCTCGACCCAGCTGCCGGGTACCTGCAACCACTGGTCGATGGCGGAGTCGCCGGAGATACGTTGCAGGGATGCCAGATCGGGAGCCATCGTTATTCCTTTCGCAAGATATAGACCCGCCACATGTGATACAGCGGGATGAAATCGAGATGCTTCTGGACGACGAAGCCGGCGTCGCGGAACTCGCGCTCGACCGTTTCGGCTGGTAATACGAAGCGGTTCTGGTAGCCGGTCTGTTCCCCGTTCGCTACCCGCCGTGCCTCCATGCGCCTACGCTTCCAGGCCTTGAAATTGCCATCGACCCAGAGGGAAAGAATCACGCTGTCCCGCGTGACCCGGTGAAACTCGCGGAGCAGGACGCGTCGATCATCCGCCTCGCCGATGTGGTGGAGCAGCCGCATGCAGAAGATATTGTCCACCGAGCTGTCCGGCAGGTCGATGGCGAAAGCGGAAGTCTGCAAGGGCCGTACCCGTTTCACCACACCGTCCGGCTGGCCGGCGCAGGCGACCGCCAGCATGTCCGCGGAATTGTCGGCGCCGATGATCACCCGGTTGTCCTTTTCCGCCAGCAGCGGCCAGAAGCGTCCGGCGCCGCAGGGCAGGTCGAGCACCAGGTTGGGCTGCCCCGCGAGCTTCAGCGCGTGCCGGGCGAGTTGGACGTCGCGCCGGTGGGAAAGTTTCCGGGCGAGGCCGTCCTGATGCTTCTTCAGGTAGGCCTCAGCATGCTCGCGATCATACTTGTGAGAAAAGTCGAGGTCGACAGGCGGATTGTTCATGACGGGAACTCCAGGATTCATGAGACGAACGGTATGAATCCAGCCGTCAAGCTCGGGTCAAGGGGTGGTGAATTTTTCGTCAAGCAACATCGAGTAAAACTTCGAACCGGCAGCCGTGCGGCTCCACCGCGCTGAGGGTTACGCTCCAGCCCTCGGCCGCGCAGATCCGCTTCACCAGCGAGAGCCCGAGGCCAAGGCCTTCGCCGCGCCCGGAGCTGGAACTGCCGCGAACGAAGGGCATGAAAATGCGTTCGCGTTGTTCTTCCGGGACGCCCGCCCCGGTGTCCTCGACGCTGAAACCATGCTCGTCGAGGGTCAGCGTGATGCTCCCGGCATCGGTGTAGTGGGTCGCGTTGCGCAACAGGTTGCCCATCACCGCGCGCAGCAGTGGCGCGTTGAACTGGCCGGCGCAGGCACCTTCGTTGCGGTAGTGCAGGGTCAGTCCTCGCGCTTCGACCTGTTCGCGCCAGACCTGGACCAGGTCGTCGGCGATGCTCTCCAGGCTACCGTGGGGCGCCAGGCTTTCCTCGCCCTTCTGCGCACGCGCCAGCAACAGGAAGGTTTGCACCAGGTCGCGCATCTCCTCGGTGGCCTTGGTCATCCGCTCCAGTTGGCCACGGGCGCGCGGGCCGAGGCTGGGTTCTTCGGCCAGCAGTTCGCATGAGGTGGCGATGACCATCAACGGCGTACGCAACTCATGACTGACGTCGCTGGTGAACAATTGCTCGCGCTTGAGCGCGTCGCGCAGGCGGCCAAGGGTCTCGTCGAAGGAAGCGGCCAGCTCGCCGACCTCGTCGTTGGCGTAGTCCGGCGCCAACGGCGGCGCCAGACCGAGCAACTGTTCGCGATGCCGCACCTGGCGCGCCAGGCGCACCACCGGCTCCATCACCTTGCGCGCGAGCATCCAGCCAAGCAGGCCGGCCAGGGCGATGCTCAGCACGTAGCCGGTCAGCACCGAGGCGTAGAGCACCTGCTCGCGCGCTTCGAAATCGCTCTGGTCCTGCAGCAGGACGAAGCGGCGACCATCGATGTCGCGCACCAGCGCATGGAACGACAAGTCGCCCTCGAACACTTCGTGGAAACCGACATCCAGTTGGTCCAGCGCCGGCGGCATGGCGTAGGAGCCCTGGCCGTCGCTGATGAAGAAGCGCATGCCGGGATCGAGCACCGGGTTGCGTCCCTGGGCCAGGTCGTCGCGCAGGATGCGCTCCAGTTCGCCGCCCAGGTCGCGGGAAATCAGGCGCTCCTCGATGATGTGGACCACGCCGACGATGCCGGCGGAGAACAGTCCCCCCACGGCGACCGTCATCAGCATGAAGGCGATGACGATCCGGCGGGCGAGGCTCTGCTTATACTCCATTCGGCTCCTCCGCCAGGCGGTAGCCGACGCCATGCACCGTATGCAGCAAGGCCACGGAGAATGGCTTGTCGATCACCTGACGGAGTTGATGGACGTGGCTGCGCAGGCTGTCACTGTCCGGGCAGTCGTCGCCCCAGACCGCTTCTTCCAGGGCATCCCGGCGCACCACATGGGGGCTCTTCTGCATCAGCACTGCGAGCAGCTTTAGGCCGATCGGATTGAGCTTGAGCGACTTGCCCGCGCGCTTGACCTCCAGGGTGTCCAGGTCATAGCTGAGATCGGCCACGCTCAGCTCGCGGCGGCCGCCACCCTGGGCGCGACGCAGCACCGCCTCGATGCGTGCGGAAAGTTCGGAAAGGGCGAAGGGCTTGACCAGGTAATCGTCGGCTCCGGAACGAAACCCCTGCAGGCGATCGTCCAACTGGTCGCGGGCGGTGAGCATGATCACCGGGGTGTCGCGCCGTGCGTCTTCGCGCAGGCGCCGGCACAGGGCATAGCCGTCGATTCCCGGCAGCATCACGTCGAGCACGATCAGGTCGTAGTGCTCGGTGGCCGCCAGGTGCAGGCCGGACAGCCCGTCCTGCGCGCAATCCACGGTATAGCCCTTGAGCGACAGGTAATCGGCCAGGTTGGCCAGGATGTCGCGGTTGTCTTCGACCACCAGTATTCGCATGTCCCACTCCTTCGCAGGAAGACCGATTGAGCGCCTCTCGCGCATTTACGGATTCTTCACCGGCGGTTCACACCGGCTCTACGCTCGCCACCAGAGACTGCATGGCGTCTTCCATGGCCGCCGATCATAGCGGCTTTGCGGATGCGCACGAACCCCGGCGGTGGATTTAACCAGCGTCGAAGTCAAGAGAACGTCAACGCCAGCGTTGGAGATCGCATGACCCAGGCCGCCGTCCATTCCCCTTCCCGTCCATTCAACCCCTGGCTGTTCCTCGCCCTGCCGCTGGGCCTGGCGGCACTGCTGCTGGCCTTCGAGCCGGTGACCCTCGACCTCGCCCTGGCCAACCTGATGTACGACCCGGGCGCCGGCTTCATCGGCCGGCACAGTTGGTTCCTGGAGAACATCCTGCACGACCGGGTCAAGCAACTGGTGATCGCCATCAGCGTCCTCGGCCTGCTGGTCTCCATCGCCGGACTGTTCCACCGGCCATGGCGCGCACTGAGCAGGCCGCTGGCCTATGTGTTCCTCGCCATGAGCCTTGCAGCCAGCATAGTCACTCCGCTCAAGGCGCTCACCGCCGTGCAGTGCCCCTGGAGCCTGGCGCAGTTCGGCGGCGAGGAAACCTATAGTTCGCTGCTCAGCCCACGGCCGCCGACCGAGCACCCCGGACGCTGCTGGCCGGGCGGGCACGCATCGTCCGGATTCGTCCTGTTCGCGCTGTTCTTCGCCCTGCGCGACCGCAAGCCCAGGCTGGCGCGCTACGCCCTGGCCTTCGCCTTCGCCATGGGCTGTCTGCTATCGCTGTCGCGCATGCTGCAAGGTGCGCACTTCCTCTCGCACAACCTGTGGACGATGCTGTTCGACTGGCTGATCTGCCTCGGCCTGTACCGCCTGATGCTCTACCGACCGGAGACGCGGGGACAGCGCAACGGCGGCGCCGACGAAAACCGCGTTCAGGAAGACGATTCGTCCGCTCCCAGCACGCCGAACTCGATGGGCACCTTCATGTAGAACAGCCGCACGCCGGCCTGGCGGATCGACTCGAACAGCCGTTCTGACTGCTCGGGATCGACCGCCATGAGGATTTCCTGCGGCTGGTCGGCCAGCTCGAAGAAGTGCATCGAATGCAGCCGGCCGCTCTGGCCGAAGCCTTCGCTGGCAGCCAGCGCGGTGGCACCGCGCACGCCCAGGCGGCGCGCCTCTTCCAGCAGCCAGTCGCAGATCGGCTGGCCCTGGTGGCGGCGCCCCTGCTGGGTGATGAAGGTCAGTTGATAGCCTTGCATGGTCGGTCCTCCCGCTGCGCTATTTGCCCAGCATCCAGTTCATCGAGAACAACCCCAGCAGGGTCATCAGCAACGAGCCGCTGACGTGCGTCGCGATGGCCCCGGCGGCCCAGCCCAGGCGGCCCTCCTGAAGCAGGCTGACGACCTCGGCGGAAAAGGTGGAGAAAGTGGTCAGGCCGCCGCAGAACCCGGTGATGATCAGTAGCCGCCATTCCGGAGCGATGCCCGGCGCCTGGGCGAAATAGGCAATCGCCGCGCCGATGACATAGCCGCCGACCAGGTTGGCCAGCAGCGTGCCGGGGGGAATGCTGGGCAGCAGGCTGTTCAGCTTGAGCCCGAGGAACCAGCGCAGCAACGCCCCCAGGGCGGCGCCGAGGGCGATGGCGAGAATGGATTTCCACATAGTCCTGTCCTTGTAGGAGCGATTCGGACAGGCGGCAGGCGAGCGCCTACGCGCCTTTCCAGGTTCATGCGTAGGCATCATCAGCCCCAGGGGCGGTTGAAGGAGGAATGCCATCTCCTGTCGGCAAGATTGGCACAAAGCGAGGCACCTATCAAAGGCCGGAGTACGCCGGATCGCCCGAAGCGTGCCAGTCTAGGGAACCTTTCCCCTTCCTTCGCCGGAGCCCCCATGCGCCCAGTCCTGCTGCTTTGTTGCCTGTTCCTGTCCGCCACCGCCCAGGCCGAGGATTGCTCGCCGCAAACCTCCGTCGGTAGCTGGTGCGAGCTGCCGCTCGCGGCTCTCCACCCGACCCAGCAGAATGTCGGCCTGCTGCAGGTCGAGGATGACCAGGCCAAGCTCGCCGGGAAGAAGCCCAAGGCTCTCGAGCGCTACTTGCGCAAGAAGGAGATTCCGGTGGTGATCGGCCCCGGCGGCCGCTTCTACCTCACCGATCGCCATCACCTGAGTAGCGCGCTCTGGCGCCTGGACCCGAAACAGGGCGTGCCGGTGAAGGTGATCGGCCGGCTACCCCAGGCCAGCGACTTCTGGGAGAAGATGCAGGAAAACCACTGGGTCTGGCTGCACGATGCGCGTGGCGCGGAGATCCCGCCCGAGGCCCTGCCGAACGCTCTCGCCGGGCTTGGCGACGATCCCTACCGCGCCCTGGCCGGCTACGCCGAGGACGAGAACGCCTTCGACAAGGATCGGCAGAGCTATTTCATCGAATTCCACTGGGCGCGCTATTTCGGCGAACGCATGCACTGGCGGCCGATCAGCCGCGCCACTCTGCCCGACGACCTGAAGCAGGCACTGCGCCTGGCCTGCGAACCGGCGGCAAGGGAACTGCCGGGCTACCGCCAGGACTGCCCGCACTGAGGAATAAAAAAGCCCCGCCGAAGCGGGGCTTTTCCAACCACAGGGGCCGGTCGGCTTACATCATGCCGCCCATGCCGCCCATGCCGCCCATGTCAGGCATGCCGCCCATGGCCGGCTTGTCTTCCACGATCTCGGCAACCATGGCTTCGGTGGTGATCATCAGACCGCCGATGGAGGCCGCAGCCTGCAGAGCGGAACGAGTGACCTTGGCCGGGTCCAGGATGCCCATCTCGATCATGTCGCCGTACACGCCGGTAGCAGCGTTGAAGCCGTAGTTGCCGGAACCCTGCTTGACCTTGTCGACCACTACGCTCGGCTCGTCGCCGGCGTTGGCCACGATCTGGCGCAGCGGCGATTCGACGGCGCGACGCAGCAGGGCGATACCGACGTTCTGCTCCTCGTTGTCACCCTTCAGGCCTTCGATGGCTTGCAGGGCACGAACCAGGGCTACGCCGCCGCCGGGAACCACGCCCTCTTCCACCGCTGCACGGGTAGCGTGCAGGGCGTCTTCGACGCGGGCTTTCTTCTCTTTCATCTCGACTTCGGTGGCAGCGCCTACCTTGATCACGGCAACACCGCCGGCCAGCTTGGCCAGGCGCTCTTGCAGCTTCTCGCGGTCGTAGTCGGAAGTGGTTTCCTCGATCTGCTTGCGGATCTGCAGGACGCGGGCTTCGATATCAGCCTGCACACCGGCGCCATCGATGATGGTGGTGTTTTCCTTGTTGATCACGACGCGCTTGGCGTTGCCCAGGTGCTCCAGGGTAGCGCCTTCCAGGCTCAGGCCGACTTCTTCGCTGATCACGGTACCGCCGGTGAGGATGGCGATGTCCTGCAGCATGGCCTTGCGGCGATCGCCGAAGCCCGGAGCCTTGACAGCCGCGACCTTGACGATGCCACGCATGTTGTTCACCACCAGGGTGGCCAGGGCTTCGCCCTCGACGTCCTCGGCGACGATCAGCAGCGGACGGCCGGCCTTGGCGACGGCTTCCAGCACCGGCAGCATTTCGCGGATGTTGGAGATCTTCTTGTCGACCAGCAGCAGCAGCGGGCTATCCAGCTCGGCAGCCATGGTGTCCGGCTTGTTCACGAAGTAGGGGGACAGGTAGCCGCGATCGAACTGCATGCCTTCGACGACGGACAGTTCGTTTTCCAGGCCCGAGCCTTCCTCGACGGTGATCACGCCTTCTTTACCGACTTTTTCCATGGCTTCGGCAATGATCTGGCCGATGGACTCGTCGGAGTTGGCGGAGATGGTGCCTACCTGGGCGATGGCCTTGGTGTCGGCGCAGGGCTTGGCCAGCTCTTTCAGCTGGGCGACGATAGCCACGGTGGCCTTGTCGATGCCACGCTTCAGGTCCATCGGGTTCATGCCGGCGGCAACGGCCTTCAGGCCTTCGTTGACGATGGCCTGGGCCAGGACGGTCGCGGTGGTGGTGCCGTCACCGGCAGCGTCGTTGGCCTTGGAGGCAACGTCTTTCACCAGTTGCGCGCCCATGTTCTCGAACTTGTCTTTCAGCTCGATTTCCTTGGCGACGGAAACGCCGTCCTTGGTGATGGTCGGAGCGCCGAAGGACTTGTCCAGAACCACGTTGCGGCCTTTCGGGCCGAGGGTGGCCTTGACGGCATCGGCCAGCACGTTCACGCCGACCAGCATTTTCTTGCGAGCGGAATCGCCGAACTTAACTTCTTTGGCAGCCATGTTCTCTTTCCTCTAAATCGAATTCGGTGAAAACGGAGTGGTGAGACCGATCAGTCTTCCAGGACGGCGAGGATTTCGGACTCGCCCATCACCAGCAGTTCCTCGCCATCGACCTTGATGGCGTTGCTGCCGGAGTAAGGCCCGAAGACCACCTTGTCGCCCACCTTCACTGCCAGAGCGCGCACTTCGCCGTTGTCCAGTACACGACCGGTACCTACGGCTACCACTTCACCGCGGTTCGGCTTCTCGGCGGCGGAACCCGGCAGCACGATGCCGCCTGCGGTCTTGGTCTCTTCCTCGCTGCGACGGATAACGACGCGATCATGCAGAGGACGAAGCTTCATAGTCGTAACTCTCCCAAACAGTGGTTTCCAACGGCCGGATCGAAGTCCGGCGGGTTTTGTTGAAGCCGGCGTTGCCGGGTTGCGACTCGACGCGCGAGCCGCGTAAGACAGCCTGCCCTTGTGGCAGGGACCTTGCGGTGACCGTTACATAAGGTCGCCACAAGCCATTTCAAGGGCATGCAGTGAAATTTTTTTTCAGTTGCGCGAATCGTCGCGGCGCTCGTACTCGCCCTCGATGACGTTCGGCCGCGACGGACCCTGTCCGTAGCGGGCGTTCAGGTCGTCGGCGAAGGCGCGCCGGCGCAGCGCCTGCTGTTCGACGCGGCGGCGCAGGCCGCCGAGCATCAGGCGACGGGTGAAAGGAATCAGGCAGAGGATGCCGAAGATGTCGCTGATGAAACCCGGCAGCATCAGCAGGCCGCCGCCGACGGCGATCAACAGGCCTTCGAGCATTTCCTGCTCCGGCAGTTCGCCACGGGCCAGTCGTTCGCGGGCGCGCCAGGCGGTGGCCACGCCGGCCACGCGCAACAATGCGGCACCGATGAAGGCGCTGGCGACGATCAGGAACAGGGTCCAGCCGACCCCGATGACACTGCCGACCTTGATCAGGACGGCCAGCTCGACCAGCGGGAAGAGCAACAGCAGAAAGAGGAAAGCGCGCATTTCAGAGTCCTTGGCGGGGCCCGTTTGCCCCCGGTACCACCAGTAGTTGGCGCCAGCCGGGGAAGAATTCAACCCTGCTCCGGCTCGACGGTAGGCCAGCGCTCGGCCCTGGCCAATTGCACCAGCGCCTGGCGCACGGCCCCGGGGTTGCCGCAGGCGGCGGGGAACGGCAGCCAGTGCAGGCCCTGGCCGATGCGCAGGTGGAAACCTTCTGTATCAATTCCCGCCAGCTGCGCCGCGGCATGCGCCGGCAGTCCGGCCAGTTCCACATAGTGGGCGATGGCGGCGGCGTGGTCGCTGTTCATGTGCTCGACCATGCCGCGCTCGGCTTCTCCGGCGAACGGATTGGCCAGCGGCACGCGCTCGGCGGCCAGCCAGTGGATCGCGCCGAAACCGCCGATGAAACGCCACTGGACCGGCTGCAGCACCCAGAAGTCGAAATCGTGGACCCGATGGTAGTCGGCGGACTCGGGGAAATAGCGGTAGTAACGCTCGGCCGCCGCGGCGACCTCCTCCTCCGCCAATTGCCGCGCCTCGGCCAGTAGGGTGAGGCGGCCGACAGCCTGGATATCCTCGGCGCCGCGCTCGCCTACCAGCATCGAGCAGCGCGGGTCCGCCTGCAGGTTGTGGGTGTGCTGGGCGATCCGGCTGATCAGGATCAGCGGCCGGCCTTCGGCATCCAGGCAATAGGGAACCACCGAGCCGAAAGGAAAGCCCGGCCATTTCTTCGAGTGGGTGGAAAGGACCGCACGGTATTCCTTGAGCAGCAATTCTCGGGCATTCTTTGCAGCTTCAACGCTCAATTTATGACTCCTTGCATAGAATCCGTCGTAAACGGACGGGCATATCAAAGTGCGTTCGCAGGTGCCGGCAAGGTCCGCTTCCAGAAACTGCTCGTGGGGTTCCAAGCAATGCAATTGAAAGACAAGGTCATCATCATCACCGGCGGCTGCCAGGGGCTCGGCCGGGCAATGGGCGAATATCTCGCCGGCAAGGGCGCCAGGCTGGCCCTGGTCGATCTCAACCGCGAACGTCTCGACGAAGCCGTCGCTGCCTGCAAGGCCGCCGGCGGCGACGCTCGCGCCTACGTGTGCAACGTGGCGGACGAGGAACAGGTTACCCACATGGTGGCCCAGGTCGCCAGCGACTTCGGCGCGATCAACGGCCTGGTCAACAACGCCGGCATCCTCCGCGACGGCCTGACCATCAAGGTCAAGGACGGCCAGTTGAGCAAGATGAGCCTGGCCCAATGGCAATCGGTGATCGACGTCAACCTCACCGGTGTGTTCCTCTGCACCCGCGAAGTGGCGGCGAAGATGATCGAGCTGAAGAACGAAGGCGCGATCGTCAACATTTCCTCGATCTCCCGCGCCGGCAACATGGGCCAGGCCAACTACTCGGCAGCCAAGGCCGGGGTGGCCGCGGATACCGTGGTCTGGGCGAAGGAACTGGCGCGCTACGGCATCCGCGTGGCCGGCGTGGCGCCGGGCTTCATCGAGACCGAGATGACCGCCGGGATGAAACCCGAGGCGCTGGAGAAGATGACCGCCGGCATCCCCCTCAAGCGTATGGGCAAGCCGGTGGAGATCGCCCACTCGGTGGCCTACATCTTCGAGAACGACTACTACACCGGCCGCGTTCTCGAACTGGACGGCGGCCTGCGCCTGTAGGCCCCGGCCCCGCAAGGAAAAAGCCCCGCTATCGCGGGGCTTTTTCGTGCAGGCCGGCTTACCAGCCGACCCCGAGGCCGAAGGTATAGCGGCGCTGGTTGACGTTGCCGTCGTTGCCGCTGAACTTGTCCCATTCCGCCTTCATGCTCAGCGAAGCCCAGCTGGTCAGCTTGTAGCGGATCCCCGCCTCGGTCTGCAGCTCGTAGTCCAGGCCGGATTGCAGCGGCTTGCTGACCTCGCCGTTGGTGAACAGCTCGAACTGCTTGGCCAGCAGGTAGCGGTTGTAGTCCCACTTGAAGCTCGACGAATAGAAGTGCTCCTTCTCGCCATCGGCGAACTCGTAGTCGTTGCGGTTGACCAGGGTGGCGATGGAGAACGCGCCCAGCTCGTTGTCCCAGAACTGGTAGCCGGGGCCGGTACCGACGGTACGCTTCTTCGCCAGGTCCTCGATCATGTCGCGCTTGTAGGCGACCTGGCCCTGCCAGAACCAGTGGTCGTCGATGAAGCGGTCCAGCGCGTACTGGCCGGAATAATTGTCGGTGCTGACCTGGCCGTTCTTCTTCTCGCGGTTGTACTCGCCCTGCACGTTGTGGCGCCAGAGTCCGTGGCGGGCGTTGGTCTTGAAATCGATGTCGTAGTCGGACACATCGTTCTCGGCCTGCTTGCGGTCCAGCGAGAAATCGACGTTGCCGTTCCATACCCAGTCCTGGAGGATCGGCTTGGGCGGCATCATCTGCTGGATGCTGGCCAGCTCCACGGTCTTCGGCTCGCCGTTGACCAGGGTCACCTGGCCCGGCCCGGCGGCCTTGATGCCCTTGGAGTGCTCGCCAGTCTCGGCATCCTGCTTGACCAGCAGGTTCTGCTCGCTCTCGAAGGTGGAGATCTTGTCCCACTTGAGCGTGATGTCGCCGCCATAGTCGGTCTTCAGCAGCAGCTTGCCGCCGTCGAACAGGGTGATCTTGCCGGTAAGGCGGTCACCGTTCTTCATCCAGACCGTATCGGCAAGGGCAGAGGTGGAACTTGCAAGGGCAGCGAGGCACAGCAGGATTCTCGACAACATGAGCACAAATCAACTGAGTTGGGTTCGAAGAGGCCGGCATTATCCAAATGCCGGGCGGCAGAGCAAGGACCGGGGCACGGGCGGTAAAGTTCAGCCGGATCGACCGAAAGGTGAGCCGCGTCACCAGCCGACGCCGACCCCGATCAGGTAATGGCGGTCGGACTGGGTGCCCCCCTCGGTGCGCAACTGGTCCAGTTCATAGAGGAACGAAAGACGCGCCCAACTGTTCAGGCGATAGCGCAGGCCGTATTCGCTGTCGAGCAGGTAGTCGATCCGCTCGATGCCGGGAACCAGCACGGTTCCCTTGCTGTACAGCTCCAGCCGGGTGCCGGCGAGCAGCCGCTTGTAGTCCCACTCCAGCGAATAGGAGGTGAAATCCTCGCGCGGCTGATCGCGCCACTCCAGTTGCCAGCGACTGATCTCGGCGACCAGGTCGAAACGCCCGAGTTCGTCGTCCCAGAACTGGTAGCCGGGGCCGGTTCCCAGCGCGCTCTGGCGCTCCAGGTTGTCGATCGCATCGTGCTTCTGCGAATAGCTGCCGCGCCAGAACCAGTGTTCGTCGAAGAAGCGATCGAGGTCGTAGTCCAGCTCCCAGTTGTCCTCGACCTTGCGCCCGTCCTTCTTTTCCCGCTCCACTTCCCCCGCCAGCACGTGGCGCCAGGCACCGTGGCGAAGCCGGGTATCGCCCTTGAGCTTCCATTCGTCCTTGTCGCTGTCGTTGCGCTTGCTATCCAGCTTGACGTCGAGATTGCCCTCCCAGACCAGGTCCTCCACCAGCGGTCGCGGCGGCACCATCTGGCGAATACTGGCCAGCGGGACGGTATGGCTGCCGCCATCGACGATCCGCACCATGCCCTTGCCCGCCGCCTCCAGGGTTCGGCTACGCTGCCCGGATACGCCCTGCTGCTTGATCAGCAGGGGTTTGTCGGAACTGATGGTGTCGATATCCTTCCAATCGATCAGCACCTGGCCGGCATAACGGGTCTTCAGCGCCAGCTTGCCGCCGTCCATCAGCACGATCTCGCCGGACAGGCGGTCGCCGTTGTCCAGCCATACGGTGTCGGCCAGCGCGGGGCCGGCCAGGAGCATCACGACGATTGAACAGAGGGCTCTGAGCGACATGGGCGTTCACAAGGCGGACAGGAAAGGGAAAACCGATGAGCATGCATGGGCCGGCAGCGACCCGGCAAGTGCCCAGGCGCGCCGCGAGGCCCTGTACCTGGTGCTGGCGCAGGTGCCGCCGGGGCAGGTGGTCAGCTACGGGCAACTGGCCGAACTGGCCGGCCTAGGCCGCGCCGCCCGCTGGGTCGGCAGGACGCTCAGCCAATTGCCGGTGGATACCCGCCTGCCCTGGCATCGGGTTCTCGGCGCCGGCGGTCGCATCAGCCTGCCGGCGGACAGTCCCGGCGGTCGCGAACAACGCGCACGCTTGCGCGAGGAAGGCGTTCTCCTGCACAACGACAGGGTGGACATACGTCGGCATGGCTGGCTTACAGCGAAGTAGAGCGGTTAGAGTGCGCGTTATTTTTTGCGGAACGGTTACCCCATGACTCAGCAATCCTGGCGAGAGGCCCTGGTCGCCTACAAGTCTCCCGCCAGCCTGGCCCTCCTGCTGCTCGGCTTCGCCGCCGGCCTGCCGACCATGCTGGTGTTCAACACCCTGTCGGTGTGGCTGCGCGAAGCCGGCGTGGCGCGGGATACCATCGGTTTCGCCAGTTGGCTGGGGCTGGTGTACGCCTTCAAGTGGGTCTGGTCGCCGATGCTCGACCAGTGGCGCCTGCCCTTCGTCGGCCGTCTCGGCCGGCGCCGTTCCTGGCTGGTGTTCTCGCAGGTGCTGATCGCCCTGGGACTGCTCGGCATGGCCCTGTGCAATCCGCAGAGTCACCTGCCCTGGCTGATCGGCCTGGCCCTGCTGGTGGCGTTCGCCTCCGCCACCCAGGACATCGCGATCGACGCCTACCGCCTGGAAATCGCCGAGGATAGCCGCCAGGCCGCCCTCGCTGCCTGCTACATGACCGGCTACCGCGCGGCGATCCTGCTGGCCAGCGCCGGCGCGCTGATTCTCGCCGAATGGTTCGGCTCCACCAGCCTCAACTACAGCCAGTCGGCCTGGGGCCTGACCTATGCGTTGTTCGCCCTGCTGATCCTGCCTGGGCTGGTCACCAGCCTGCTGATCCGCGAGCCGGCGGTGGACGTGCCGATCCACGTCAACCCGTCGCGTTTCGACTTCAACCACCAACTGCTCTCGGTGCTCCTGCTGCTGATCCTGCTGATCTCGCTGCCGGCGATGATCACCGCCCTCCTCGACCGCGCCTGGCCGCGCGCCGGCCTCTACGCGCTGCTCATGGGGATCTGCCTGTCGCCGTGGGGACGCCAGCAGATCCGCCCGGTCCGCGAACTGCTCGCCACCGTGCGCAGGCCGCTGCTGGTGGCGGCGCGCGGCAAGGAAGTGCCGCTGTTCGATTTCGTCCACCAGGCGGTCTCGGTGATGGTGCTGATCATCCTCCTCGTCACCGTCACCGCCATGTGCCGCGCCTACTACTCCGGCGCCTGGCCGCGCGGCACGCTGTTCCTGCTGATCGCCGCGTCCTGCCTGTCGGCACCCGGACGCCTGCTGATGGCCCCGGTGCTGACGCCGATCACCGAGTTCGTCCAGCGCTATCGCTGGCAGGCCCTGCTGCTGCTCGGCCTGATCTCCACCTATCGCCTGTCGGACACGGTGATGGGGGTGATGGCCGGGGTCTTCTACATCGACATGGGCTTCTCCAAGGAAGTCATCGCCAGTGTCAGCAAGGTCTTCGGCGTACTCATGACCCTGATCGGCGCCGCCGCCGGCGGGGTGCTGATCGCCCGCTTCAGCATCCTCTCCATCCTGTTCATCGGCGGTGCCGCTTCGGCTGCCACCAACCTGCTGTTCGCCATGCTCGCCCAGCTCGGCCCGCTGCACGCCGAGGCCCTGCCCAGCCATGACGTGATCAGCCTGGTGATGGCGCTCGAGCCGCACGTGCTGATGCTGGTGATGACCATCACCCTCGACAACTTCAGCGGCGGCCTCGCCGCCTCGGCCTTCGTCGCCTACCTGTCGAGCCTGACCAACCTGAAGTTCTCCGCCACCCAGTACGCCATGCTCAGCTCGACCATGCTCCTGCTGCCGCGCTTCATCGGCGGCTACTCCGGAACCATGGTCGAGAGCCTCGGCTACGAGCACTTCTTCTACGTCACCGCGGTGATGGGCATTCCCACCCTGCTGCTGATCGGCTGGTTGTGGCTGCGCCGCGCGCCGTCCAGCGAGACGCCGGCGCCGGGACACCAGAACGCCGAGCAGCACTGAGGCGAGAATGAAAAAGGCCGGCATTCGCCGGCCTTTTTCGTGGATCGCACGGACCTCAGTCGGCCATCGCGCCCTGCACAACCTTGACCACCCGCTGCGGGAAGGGAATGCCGATACCTTCCTTGCCCAGCGCGTCGCGGGCCTTTTCGTTGAACATGAACATCACGTCCCAGTAGTCGGCGTTCTTCACCCAGACCCGCAGGGACAGGGTAATCGCGCTTTCGCCGAGATTGGAAACCACCGCCACCGGTGCCGGGTCCTTCAGAACCCGCGGATCGTCGGCCATGGCCAGAAGAATGTTCTGCGCATTCTTCAGATCGGCGTCGTAGTCGATGCCGACGTCGAAGATCACCTTGCGCAGCGGCTCGGCGGAGTAGTTGGTCACCGTTCCGTTGGACAGCGCCCCGTTGGGCACGATGATCCGCTTGTTGTCGCCGCTACGCAGCACGGTGTGGAAGATCAGGATCGAATCCACGGTGCCGGCCACGCCCTGTGCCTCGATCCAGTCGCCGACCTTGAACGGGCGGAACAGCAGGATCAGCACGCCGCCGGCGAAGTTAGCCAGGCTGCCCTGCAGGGCCAGGCCGATGGCCAGGCCGGCGGCGCCGATGGCGGCGACGAAACTGGTGGTCTGGATGCCGATCATGGAAGCCACGCTGACCACCAGCAGGATCTTCAGGACGATGCTCACCAGGCTGCCGACGAAGCCTTGCAGGGTGCGGTCGACGCTGCGCCTGGCGAGCAGGCCGCCGACCCGGCCGGTCAGGGTGTTGATCAGCCACCAGCCGATCGCCAGGGTCAGCAGCGCCAGGGCGACCTTGCCGCTGTACTCCAGCACGATCGGCAGCCAGGACTCGGTCTGCTGCACCAGTCGGTCGTAGTTCAATTCCATGCATTACCTCCATTTCTCGAAAAAACACCCCTCCCTTCCGCAACGGAAACGGGACGGGCTTGCAGATTCCTGCCCGGACGCCGTGGGGCGACGTTTCCGGGCCTGGATACGAATCGGCGCAGCACGGACGAACCGACGCTGCGCCGACAGGGGCGGACAACGCGGGAGAGGTCGCGGCGGCGCTACTCCCTATTGCGATGCCCGGGATGGCGAGAGGTTCCGAAAAACCTCGTCAATCGCGGAAGTTGGTGAACTGCAACGGCATGCCGAGCGATTCGCCGCGCAGCAGGGCGATGGCCTCCTGCAGATCGTCACGCTTCTTGCCGGTGACGCGCACCTGCTCGCCCTGGATGGCGGCCTGGACCTTGAGCTTGCGCTCCTTGATCAGACCAACGATCTTCTTCGCCAGGTCCTTGTCGATGCCCTCGCGGAAGTTGACGTCCTGCTTGACCACCTTGCCCGACGGGTAGGCATCCTTGATCTCCATGCACTGGCTGTCGACCTTGCGCTTGACCAGGTTGGAACGCAGGATGTCGAGCATCTGCTCGAGCATGAAATCGGCTTCGGCGGTGAGGGTCACCGACTTATCCTTGGCTTCGAAACTGCATTTGCCTTTCAGGTCGAAACGGCGATCCAGTTCCTTGATGGCGTTGTCCACGGCGTTGGTCAACTCGTGTTTGTCCAGTTCGGACACCACGTCGAACGAAGGCATGTCATCTCTCCAGATGGACGGCGCGACAGGGTTCACAGACGGAACCGCGCCTGGCTTGACGGTAAAAAATGCCCGCCCATTATAACCGAGCCCTCGCGAGCGAATGCCCGCCGGTGTGGCGGAGACCGACGATTTCTTCCCGATGGCGCGCGCGACCGCGGCCGGGACCCGGCCTCCCGCGACGAACCGGGCCCTTGCCGGCAGCGTACCGGCGCCCATCCTCTTCTCGAGTCCGTTCATGCCCAACCCCGATCTCAGCATCCTGGTCGTCGACGACGCCAAGTTTTCCAGCGCCATGATCGGCCGCGCCCTCAGCCAGGCCGGCTACCAGGACATCCGCTTCGCCAGCAGCGCCAGCGAGGCCCTGCAGCAGCTCGAACAACGCCCGGTCAGCGTGCTCCTGGCCGACTGGCTGATGCCGGAGATGGACGGCCTGGAACTGACCGCCCGGGTCCGCCAACTGGACGAAAGCATCAACCACTACACCTACATCGTCCTGCTCACCGGCAAGGAAGGCGAGAACGTCCTCGGCGAGGCCTTCGACCGCGGCGTCGACGACTTCGTCAGCAAGGCCGCGATGAACGAGCAACTGGTGCCGCGCATCTACGCAGCCGACCGCCTGTGCAACACCCTGCAACGGTTGCTGGTGGAAAACCGCCTGCTCACCGAAAACATCGCGCGGATGGAAGAACGCAACCTGGTGGATACCCTCACCGGCCTCGGCAATCCCCGCTACCTGCGACAGAAGCTGGCCGACAGCCTGCGCCAGGTGGAAACCCGCGGTGGAGCGTTGTGCTACCTGCTGGTCGGCATGCCCGAGGCACCGGTCCTGCGCCAGCGGCACGGCGAGGCCTTCCATCGCGAGCTGCTGCTCGGCGTGGCCAGGCGCCTACAACAGCTGGTCCGGCCGCTGGATGTGCTGGTGCGCCTGGACGAGCAGCATTTCGCCCTGATCACCCTGGTGGAGGACCTGCACGAATGCTCGTCGAGCAGCTTCAAGCGGCTGCACGACGGGCTCAACCTGAAGGCCTTCAAGACCAGCGAAGGCTTCATCAGCCTGAAAGCCGGCATCGCCATGCTCGGCCTCGACAGCGGGGCATTGCCGCTGGGCATCGACGAACTGCTGCAGCGCACCGAGGCCCTGTTGCCCGATGCCTATGCCAGCGGCAGGATCGCAACCTGCCGGCTACCGGCACTGCGCTAGACTTCGCCCTATCGTCAGCCATTCGCAGTAGCCACCATGACCTGGCATATCCTCGGCGCCGGTAGCCTCGGCAGCCTCTGGGCCGCGCGCCTCGGGCGCGCCGGCCTGCCCGTCCGCCTGATCCTGCGCGACCGCCAGCGCCTGCGCCGCTACCAACAGGCCGGCGGACTGAGCCTGGTGGAAGACGGCCAGGCCAGCCTCTACCCGATCGCCGCGGAAACCCCGGACGGCGGGCAACCCATCCAGCGCCTGCTGCTGGCCTGCAAGGCCTACGACGCGGAGGAAGCCGCCTCCAGCGTGGCCCATCGCCTGGCCGGCAACGCCGAACTGCTGTTGCTGCAGAACGGCCTGGGCAGCCAGCAGGCGGTCGCCGCCCGCCTGCCGCGCAGCCGCTGCCTGTTCGCCTCCAGCACCGAAGGCGCGTTCCGCGATGGCGATTTCCGCGTGGTCTTCGCCGGCCGGGGGCACACCTGGCTCGGCGATCCGCGCGACACAAGCGCCCCCGCCTGGCTGGCGCAGCTGTCCCAGGCCGGGATCCCGCACAGCTGGAGCGACGACATCCTCGAACGGCTGTGGCGCAAGCTGGCCCTGAACTGCGCGA
This sequence comes from Pseudomonas sp. 20-5, assembly GCF_056782835.1. Classification (NCBI taxonomy): domain Bacteria; kingdom Pseudomonadati; phylum Pseudomonadota; class Gammaproteobacteria; order Pseudomonadales; family Pseudomonadaceae; genus Pseudomonas; species Pseudomonas sp. 20-5. The sequence goes on from NZ_CM165584.1 coordinate 4,962,585, forward strand.
TCAACCCGCTGACCGTCCTCCACGATTGCCGCAACGGCGGCCTGCGGCAGCACCCGGAAGAGATCGCCGCGCTTTGCGACGAACTCGGCCAGTTGCTCCACGCCAGCGGCTACGACGCCGCCGCCAGGAGCCTGCTGGAGGATGTCCGGGCGGTGATCGACGCCACCGCGGCCAACTATTCCTCGATGCATCAGGACGTCACCCGCGGCCGGCGCACGGAAATCGGCTACCTGCTCGGCTACGCCTGCCAGCACGGGCAGCGCCTGGGACTACCGCTGCCGCGCCTGGGAACCTTGCTCGCCCGCCTCCAGGCCCATCTGCGCCAGCGCGGTTTGCCCGACCGCTAAAGCGCGTTACCCTGCCCGCCATTCCTTTTCGCCGCGGACCGCCAGAGCCCATGAACCTGCGCCAGCGCCTCGACAACCTGCCCGTAGGGCAGAAACTGCTCGCCGCCCTGCTGATCCTGCTGGCTACCGTGCTGCTGGTGGCCAACCTGGCGTTCATCAGCGCCGCCTACTGGATTTCCCAGGAGAGCGTCGCCCCCCAGGCGATGCAGACCATCGGCCGGCTGATCGCCAACCCGGCGCTCAGCCAGCCGGCACTCAGTTCGCCGCAGACCGCCGAGGTCCTGCTGCGCCAGCTCAACGATTACCAGCCGTTGCGCGCCGCGGCCCTGTACGACAGCAATGGGCTGATGCTGGCCGACCTGCAACGCGGCGACACCCTCAAGCTGCCGGCCCGCCTGGACCGCCTGGAGCACTGGAGGCGCGGCGAGTACCGCCTTAACGCGCTGATCGAACTGCCCCAGGAAAACGCCCGCCCCGGCTACCTGCTGCTGGTGGCCAGCGGTGAACTGCCGAGCGCGTTCTACACCGGAACCCTCACCGCCAGCCTGGCGATCCTCGGCGTCAGCGTGCTGCTCTGGCTGCTGGTGGCGCAGCAGATACGCCGCCTGATCACCCGGCCGATCCGCGATCTCGAGGAACTGTCGCGGCAGGTCACCCGCGAGGAGAACTACGCCCTCCGCGCCCAGCGCGGCAACGGCGACGAGATCGGCCGCCTGGCCGACGCGTTCAACACCATGCTGACCCGCATCGAGGCCCGCGAGCAGCAGCTCAAGCGCGCCCGCGACGATGCCCAGGAAGCGGTCGAGCAGGCCCAGAGCCTGGCCGAGGAAACCCGCCGCTCGAACCGCAAGCTGGAACTGGAAGTGCAGGTGCGCAGCAAGATCGAGAAGAAGCTCACCGGTTTCCAGCACTACCTCAACAGCATCATCGACTCCATGCCTTCGGCGCTGATCGCGGTGGACGAGCAACTCTACGTCACGCAGTGGAACCAGGAGGCCAGCCAGCTTTCCGGCACCAGCCTGGACGATGCGGTCAACCAGCCGGTGTTCCTCGCCTTTCCCTCGCTCAAGCCGTTCCTTCCGCAGCTCACCCGGGCTGCCGAGAAGCACAGCGTGGAGCGTGTCGAACGGGTCACCTGGGCGCTGATCGACACGCCACGCCACTACGCCCTGACCTTCTACCCGCTGATGGGCGGCACCGGCCGCGGCGCGGTGATCCGCATCGACGACATCACCCAGCGGCTGAGCCTGGAAGAAGTGATGGTGCAATCGGAGAAGATGCTCTCGGTCGGCAGCCTCGCCGCCGGCATGGCCCACGAGATCAACAACCCGCTCGGCGCGATCCTGCACAACGTGCAGAACATCAAGCGGCGCCTGTCCCCGGAGCTGGCGAAGAACGTCGAGCTGGCGGCCGAGGTCGGAGTGCCGCTGGAAGACATCAATCACTACCTCGACGGCCGCGACATCCCGCGCCTGCTGGAAGGCATCCAGCACGCCGGCTCGCGGGCAGCGAAGATCGTCACCCACATGCTCGCCTTCAGCCGCCGCAGCCACCGGCAGATGACCGCTTGCGAACTGCCCGCACTGCTCGAACAGGCGGTGGAAATCGCCGGTAACGACTTCGACCTGGCCGAAGGCTTCGACTTCAAGTCGTTGCAGATCGTCCACGAGTTCGACCCCAACCTCGGCCCGGTGCCGGTGATCGCCAACGAGGTCGAGCAGGTCCTGCTCAACCTGCTGAAGAACGCCGCCCAGGCCATCCACCAGCGCGACGACGAAGAGGAAGGCGAACAGGGCCGGATCGTCCTGCGCACGCGCCTGACGCCGCCCTGGGCGGAAGTCCAGGTGGAAGACAACGGCAGCGGCATGCCCGAACTGGTGCGCAAGCGTATCTTCGAGCCGTTCTTCACCACCAAGGAAGTCGGCCAGGGCACCGGTCTCGGCCTGTCCGTCTCGTATTTCATCATCACCAACAATCACAAGGGCCAGATGGAAGTACGCTCGGAACTGGGCCGCGGCACCTGCTTCAGCATCCGCCTGCCGCTGGAAAGCTCCGAAGCGGTCGCCCCGGCACAAGCCAAGGCCCTGCCGCCCGCTCTGCCGCAACCCGGTAGCAGCCTGCGGCGGGGCGACGAAGAGGAAGGTTGAATCCATGGGCAATCGATTGTCGAAGATCTACACCCGTACCGGCGACCGCGGCGAGACCAGCCTGGCCGGCGGACGCCGGGTGCCCAAGAGCCATCCACGCATCGAGGCGATCGGCGCGGTGGACGAATTGAACAGCCAGTTGGGCCTGCTCCTTGCCGAGCTGCTGGAAGCGCGTGGCGCACATCCCGGCCTGGAGGAGATCGTCCAGGCGCTGGCGCCGGTGCAACACCGCCTGTTCGACCTCGGCGGGGAGCTGGCGATGCCGGAGTATCGGGCCCTGGACGAGACGGAAGTGGCACGCCTGGAAAGCTGCATCGACCGCTGGAACGACGAGCTGGGCCCGCTGAAGAATTTCATCCTCCCCGGCGGTTCCCGCCCGGTCGCCCAGGCCCATGTCTGCCGCAGCCTGGCGCGCAGTGCCGAACGGCGCTGCCAGGCGCTGGACCAGGAGGAAACGCTGGAGGGCGTCGGCCTGTGCTACCTGAACCGGCTCTCCGACCTGCTGTTCGTCGCCGCCCGCGCCATCGCCCGGCGCCAGGGCGTGGCGGAGATTCTCTGGGAGGCGGCGGCAAAACCGGACTGACGGCGAGCGAGGGCTCGGCATCGAGACGAAAAAAAGGAGGCCGAAGCCTCCTTTTTTCTTCATTCCACCGTCAAAGGCCGCCCGGCCAGAACGCACGGATACCCGCCACGCCCTGGGCTCCATGCTCCCAAGCCTGCTCGGCTTGCTGCGGACCGAGGCCACCCAGCAGGTAGACCGGCTGGTTGAAGCCGGCGATCAGTTCGGCGGCCTTGTCCCAACCCAGCGCCGGCTCGCCGGGATGGCTCTCGGTCGGCTGTACCGGCGAAAGGGTGACGAACTCCACTCCCATCGAGGCAGCCAGGGTCAGTTCCTCCGCGTCGTGGCAGGAGGCGGCCAGCAGGCGCCCTTCGGGGAACGGCCGACCGGCGCTGGCGTATTTGCGCAGTTGAGCGGAGGTCAGGTGCCAACCGGCAGCCGGGAAGTCGCCCAGCCACTCCAGCGGGCCTTTCAGCATCAGTTGCGCCTTGCCGGCGCAGAGTCCCTGGATATCGATGGCGAGATCGCGGTATTCGGGACTGAACATGTTCGGCGCGCGCAACTGGATCAGGCGGATGCCCGCCTCCACCGCCTTGCGTACGCCGCTGATCAGCTCGCCCGGCTCCAATCCGTCCGGGGTGATCAGGTAGTGCGCCGGCAGGCGCGCGGCCTGGACGATCGGCGCGTTGGCGGCGGGGAACTCGTAGTCGGCCAGCTCGCGCGGCTCCACCCAGGCCAGCGGTTGGCCCTCGGCGCCGTGGGCTTCGCCGGAAAACCCGTCGACCTCCCAGACATCGAGCAGGACGTGCTTGTCGGCATAGTCGTGCCGGACCTGGATCAGCGGCCGGGCCCGCTCGACACGGATGCCCAGTTCCTCTTCCAGCTCACGGGCCAACGCCGCGCGCACCGGCTCGCCGTCCTCCACCTTGCCCCCGGGAAACTCCCACAGGCCGCCCTGGTGCTTGTCTTCCGGCCGCCGGGCGATCAGCACCCGGCCATCGGAGCCACGAATCACGGCCGCGGCGACATGTACTCGTTTCACGGATCATCTCCTCGCTACTGCCGTCACGCACCGCAAGCGGCGGACGGCCATCAACTACCGGCCTGCTCGCGCAATGCCGCGTCGTACCAGGCGCGGAACGCAGGCCACTGATAAATCGTCTCGACATAGGTCCGGGCGATATCCGGCAACTCCACCGCATAACTGCGGAAACGCGCCGCCACCGGTGCGTAGAACGCATCCGCCAGGCTGGCGTGGCCGAACAGGAACGGACCGTCCTGGCCGAAGCGCCGCCGGCAATCCGCCCAGGCTTCGCAGATACGTTGAATATCCTGTCGTGTCGCCTCGGACAATTCCACCAATGGCTGCTGGCGCCGCAGGTCCATCGGCAGCTCGCCGCGCAACGCGGCGAAACCGCTGTGCATTTCCGCGCAAACCGAACGGGCCAGCACCCGCGCCGCCTCGCCGCGCGGCCACAGGTGGGCCTCGGGGAAGCGCTCGGCGAGGTACTCGGCGATGGCCAGGGAATCCCAGATGTCGCCATCCTCGCTTTTCAGCAAGGGCACCTTGCCGGTCGGCGAATATTGCAGGATCCGCTCCCGGGTATCGGGCCGCCCCAGCGGGACGAGGATCTCGTCGAACGCCGCCCCGCTCATGCGCAGGGCCAGCCAGCCCCGCAGCGACCAGGACGAGTCATTGCGATTGCCAATCACGATGGTCAGGGCCATGCGCCTCTCCTCTTCGGCCGCCCGACGCGGACGGCCATGCACCAGAGAACTTAAGAGGCGCACGGACCGATGGCAAATTCCCGATTTTCATCCATCGATGAAGGATCGGAATGCCTGGCTTCAGGTGCGGTACTCTGCGTTGATCTTCACGTATTCGTGGGACAGGTCGGTGGTCCAGATGGTCTCGCTGCAGGTGCCGCGTCCCAGTTCGATGCGGATGCCGATCTCGGCCTGGGCCATCACCGCCGCGCCCTGTTCCTCGGTGTAACTGGCCGCCCGGCCGCCACGGCTGGCGATACAGACGTCGCCAAGGAACACGTCGATCTTGCTCACGTCCAGATTGGCCACGCCGGCACGTCCGACCGCGGCGAGAATGCGTCCCCAGTTCGGGTCGGAGGCGAACAGCGCGGTCTTGATCAGCGGCGAGTGGGCCACGGCATAGCCGACATCCAGGCACTCCTGGTGGGTGGCGCCGCCGTTGACCTGAACAGTGACGAACTTGGTCGCGCCCTCGCCGTCGCGAACGATGGCCTGGGCCAGCTCCATGGAAACCTCCAGTACCGCTTGCTTCAACGCGGCGAACAGCGCGCCGCTGGCCTGGGTGACTTCCGGCAGCGCCGCGCGACCGGTGGCGATCAGCATGCAGCAGTCGTTGGTGGAGGTATCGCCGTCGATGGTGATGCGGTTGAAGGACTTGTTGGCGGCGTCGCGCAACAGATCCTGCAGCACGCCCTGGGCGACCTTGGCGTCGGTGGCGATATAACCGAGCATGGTCGCCATGTTCGGCTTGATCATCCCGGCGCCCTTGCTGATCCCGGTGACGGTCACGGTCACGCCATCGTGCACGAACTGGCGGCTGGCGCCCTTGGGCAGGGTATCGGTGGTCATGATCCCCGCGGCAGCTTCGGCCCAGTGGTCCTCGGCCAGGTCGGCCAGGGCCGCAGGCAACGCCGCCTCGATCTTGGCCACCGGCAGGGGCTCGCCGATCACCCCGGTGGAATATGGCAGCACCGAAGTCTCGGCGACCCCGGCCAGTTCGGCGAGCTTGGCGCAGGTTTGCGCGGCGGCGGCGAGGCCGGCCTCGCCGGTACCGGCGTTGGCGTTGCCGGTATTGGTCAGCAGGTAGCGCACCTCACCGAGGAAACGCTGTTTGGCCAGGGTCACCGGCGCGGCACAGAACGCGTTCAGGGTGAACACCCCGGCCACGCTGGAGCCTTCGGCGCAGCGCATGACCACCACGTCTTTGCGCCCCGGTCGCTTGATGCCGGCGGAAGCGATGCCGAGTTCGAAACCGGGGACCGGGTGCAGGGTGGACAGGGGGCCAAGACCGACAGCCATGGGAACGCGCTCCTTTACCAAACAGTGGACTCGATGCCGTCCGCGACGGCGTGACGGAAAACGCATCGGCGCCGGGCTGGCGCCAATTCGAACAAACGCCGCGAGCGGCAGGACCGGTCGCGGCGTTGGTGAACCAGGCGGGAAGCTTAGTCCAGCTGCCCGTGGCAGTGCTTGTATTTCTTGCCGGAACCGCACGGGCAAGGCTCGTTGCGGCCGATCTTCTGCTCGTTGCGCACAGGCTCGAGCGGCACGACCGGAGCCGGGCCCTCGGGAAGCTCTTCTTCCTCGCCGGCCACGGCCTGCTCCATCGAGGGAGCCTCGGCGTGCTGGAACTGCATGCGCTTGGCCAGTTCCTCCGCCTCGCGACGCAGGCGGGCCTCCTCTTCGGCCGGGTCTTCGCGACGGACCTGGACGTGGGACAGCACGCGGATGGTGTCGCGCTTGATCGAGTCCAGCAGCTCCTGGAACAGGGTGAAGGACTCGCGCTTGTATTCCTGCTTCGGATTCTTCTGCGCGTAGCCACGCAGGTGGATGCCGTGCCGCAGGTGGTCCATGGTCGACAGGTGGTCCTTCCACAGGTCGTCCAGTACCCGCAGCAGCATCTGCTTCTCGAAGGCGCGCAGGGCTTCGGCGCCGGCCAGCTCTTCCTTCTCGTAGTAGGCGGCGACGATCTGCTCGAGGATCTTGCTACGCAGGGTTTCCTCGTACAGCTTGTCGTCTTCGTCCAGCCACTGCTGGATCGGCAGGCGCACGGCGAAGTCGCTGTACAGCGCAGCCTCCAGGCCTTCGATGTCCCACTGCTCGGGCAGCGACTGCGGCGGAATGTGCTGGTTGATGGTGGCGCTGAGGGTTTCCTCGCGGAATTCCTTGATGGTCTCGCCCACGTCCTCTGCCGACAGCAGGGTATTGCGCATGTGGTAGATCACCTTGCGCTGCTCGTTGGCTACGTCATCGAATTCCAGCAGTTGCTTGCGGATGTCGAAGTTGCGCCCTTCGACCTTGCGCTGGGCCTTCTCGATGGCGTTGGTCACCATGCGGTGCTCGATCGCCTCGCCGGACTGCATGCCCAGCGCCTTCATGAAGTTCTTCACCCGGTCGGAGGCGAAGATCCGCATCAGGTTGTCTTCCAGCGACAGGTAGAAGCGGCTGGAACCCGGGTCGCCCTGACGACCGGCACGGCCGCGCAACTGGTTGTCGATCCGGCGGGATTCGTGGCGCTCGGAGGCGATCACGTGCAGGCCGCCCGCCTCGATCACCTGCTGGTGGCGCTTCTGCCATTCAGCCTTGATCTGGGCGATCTGCTCCTCGGTGGGGTTCTCCAGGGCCGCGACTTCGACTTCCCAGTTGCCGCCGAGGAGGATGTCGGTACCGCGGCCGGCCATGTTGGTGGCGATGGTCACCGAACCGGGCGCGCCAGCCTGGGCGATGATCTCGGCTTCCTTCTCGTGGTACTTGGCGTTGAGCACCTTGTGCTCGATGCCTGCCTCTTGCAACAGCTTGGAAACGTACTCGGAACTCTCGATCGACGCGGTGCCGACCAGGATCGGCCGGCCGAGGGCCTGGCACTGCTTGATGTCGGTGATGATCGCCGCGTACTTCTCTTCCTGGGTCAGGTAGACCAGGTCGTTGAAGTCCTTGCGCGCGATCGGCCGGTGGGTCGGGATCACCACCACGTCGAGACCGTAGATCTGGCGGAACTCGAAGGCCTCGGTATCGGCGGTGCCGGTCATGCCGGCCAGCTTGTTGTACAGGCGGAAGTAGTTCTGGAAGGTGGTGGAGGCCAGGGTCTGGCTCTCGGCCTGGATCGGCAAGCCTTCCTTCGCCTCGATGGCCTGGTGCAGGCCCTCGGACAGGCGACGGCCAGGCATGGTGCGGCCGGTGTGCTCGTCGATCAGGAGGATCTGGTCGCCCTGGACGATGTACTCGACGTTGCGGTGGAACAGGGTGTGCGCGCGCAGCGCTGCGTAGACGTGGGTCAGCAGGCTCAGGTTGTGCGCCGAGTAGAGGCTCTCGCCTTCGCCGAGCAGGCCGTTCTGGCTCAGCAGGTCCTCGATGAACTGGTGGCCCTGCTCGTTGAGTTCGACCTGGCGGGTCTTCTCGTCGATGCTGTAGTGGCCTTCCTCGGTCGGCTTGCCCTCGACCTCTTCGACCTGGCGCTTGAGACGCGGGATCAGCTTGTTGATCTTGATGTACAGCTCGGAGCTGTCTTCGGCCTGGCCGGAGATGATCAGCGGGGTACGCGCCTCGTCGATGAGGATCGAGTCCACTTCGTCGACCACGGCGAAGTTCAGCTCGCGCTGGAACTTGTCGTCCAGGCTGAAGGCCATGTTGTCGCGCAGGTAATCGAAGCCGAATTCGTTGTTGGTGCCGTAGGTGATGTCGGCGGCGTAGGCGGCGCGCTTGTCTTCCGGCGGCTGGAAGGGAGTGACCACGCCGACGCTGAGGCCGAGGAACTCGTACAGCGGGCGCATCCAGTTGGCGTCGCGGCGCGCCAGGTAGTCGTTCACCGTGACCACGTGCACGCCCTTGCCGGACAGCGCGTTGAGGTAGACCGGCAGGGTGCCCACCAGGGTCTTGCCCTCGCCGGTACGCATTTCGGCGATCTTGCCGTCGTGCAGGGTCATGCCACCGATCAGCTGGACGTCGAAGTGGCGCATGCCCATCACCCGCTTGCCAGCCTCGCGAACCACGGCGAAGGCTTCGGGCAGCAATTGGTCGAGCGTTTCGCCCTTGGCGTAGCGCTGCTGGAATTCAGCCGTTTTCGCCTTCAACTGCTCGTCGGAGAGCGCCACCATCTGGGGCTCGAGCGCATTGATGGCCTGTACAGCCTTGGCCATGCGCTTTACATCACGCTCGTTCTTGCTTCCAAAGAGTTTCTTCAACAAAGGCGCAAACATATCGACTTGGTCATCCACACGTGGGGAATGGAAGGCTCACCCATCCGGCGGCCCGTGCCGATCAACGGCATGAAAGGGAACATTCTACCCGGAAACGGGTATGAGAAAAGTACAGCAGATCAATGCGCGTCGCTCACTCGGAAACAGACGCGCGTGCGATGAAGCTTTGCGGATTCATTACCCGGCCATCCTTCATCACTTCGAAATGTACGTGGTAGCCGGTGGAGCGTCCGGTGCTGCCGACCTTGGCCAGCACCTGGCCGCGCTTGACCAGGTCACCGACCTCGACCAGGTTCTTCTGGTTATGGGCATACAACGTGGTGTAGCCATCGGCGTGCCCGACCTCGACCACGTTGCCATAGCCGTTCTTGCGCCCGGACCAGGTCACCACCCCCGCCGCCACGGCCACCACGTCGCTGCCGGCCGGCGCGGCGAAGTCGATGCCCTTGTGCATGCTCAGGCGGCCGCTCACCGGATTGACCCGGCGCCCGAACGGCGAGGAGATGTAGCCCTGGCGCACCGGCTGGCCGGCCAGGTAGGTCGACTGGCTGATGTGCTTGTCGGCGAGCAGTTGCTCCAGCACCTCGAGCTGCTGCTCGCGGGTATCCAGGCGTGCCGCCAGTTCGTCCAGCGTCGCCATGAACGACGGCGGGGCATAGGCGCTGCCCTCCAGCGGTTCGTCGACGCCACCCTGGCCGACGCTCAGGGAGAAGTCGAACTCGTCGGGGTCGACGTCGGCCAGCTCGGTGAGACGTTCGCCGAGGGCATCCAGCCGAACCAGGCGCGCCTGCAGTTCGCCGAGATGCACGCTCAGTGCGTCCATCTGCCGCTGCGCGTCCTCGCGGGCGCTGCTGATCTCGGCGCTCTGCGCCTGCAGCGCGGCATCGACTTCGATGCCGGCCACCGGAGCCGGCGCGCGGAACAGCCAGGCGCCCATGAAGCCCCCGGCCAACAGGCTGGCACCGACCACGCAGGCCCCGGCCAGCATCAGCAACCGCGGCTGCAGATGGACGGAGCGAGCGGCCCCATGGTGCCGGCTCAGAAAAATGATGTGCATGACTTATCCTTCATACGGGCCGGCAGTAGCGAAACGCTTTCTGCTACCATTCCGACTCAGTAACCCCCAGGCTTCCCGCCATGTCTTTTCGTCCCTTGCCCGCCCAGGCATCGACCCAGTTGCTGCGCCAGGCCAGGCCGCTGCAGATGCTGTTCGCCGAAGCCCAGCGCATCTGCCGCCTGCAGCAACTGCTGGAAAGCCAGTTGCAACCGGCGGCGCGCCCGTACTGCCATGTGGCTTCGTGGCGCGGCGGTTGCCTGCTGCTGATCGTCACCGATGGCCACTGGGCCACACGCCTGCGCTATCAGCAGCGGCGCCTGCAGCGGCAGCTGCAGGCTTTCGAAGAATTCGCGAACTTAGCGAAAATCCTTTTCAAGGTGCAACCCACCACGTCCACACAACGTGCGGCACGTCGCAGCTTGACCCTGTCTGCCGTCGCGGCGGAAAACCTTCGCGAATCCGCCGAGATCGTCGGCAATCCACGCCTGCGGGAAGCGCTCGAGCGGTTGGCAAGCCGCGCCGAGAAAAGCCGGCAAGAATAAATCCCGAAATAAAAAGAGGCCACCCTGAGGTGGCCTCCAAATATGGAAAGGAGAGTTTTCCTACACTGCCGCCGCCGGGCGCATATAGGAAATAGGCGCGGTACGCGCGTCTTCGAAGGTCACCACTTCCCAAGCATCCTTGTCTGCGATCAACGTACGCAGCAGTTGGTTGTTCAGGGCATGGCCGGACTTGAAGCCACGGAACTCGCCGATAAGACTGTTGCCGAGCAGATACAGGTCGCCGATGGCATCCAGGATCTTGTGCTTGACGAACTCGTCCTCGTAACGCAGGCCGTCTTCGTTGAGCACGCGGTTCTCGTCGACCACGATCGCGTTCTCCACGCTACCGCCGAGTGCCAGGTTCTGCGAACGCAGGTACTCGATGTCGCGCATGAACCCGAAGGTACGGGCGCGGCTGACCTCCTTGACGAAGGAAGTACTGGAGAAATCGACCGAGGCCTGCTGGGTGCGACCACGGAAGACCGGATGATCGAAATCGATCTCGAAGCTGACCTTGAAGCCGTCGAACGGAACGAAGACGGCGCGCTTGTCGCCCTCTTCCACGCTGACTTCGCGCTTGATGCGGATGAACTTCTTGGCAGCTTCCTGCTCTTGCAATCCGGCGGACTGGATCAGGAATACGAACGGACCAGCGCTGCCATCCATGATCGGCACTTCCGAAGCGGACAGCTCGACGTAGGCGTTGTCGATACCCAGGCCGGCCATGGCCGAGAGCAGGTGCTCCACCGTATCCACTTTGACGTCACCCTTGACCAGGGTGGTCGACATGGTGGTTTCGCCGACGTTCTCGGCCCGGGCCGGGATTTCCACGACCGGATCCAGGTCGGTGCGGCAGAACACGATACCGGTGTCCACCGGCGCCGGTTTCAGGGTCAGGTAAACCTTTTCCCCCGAGTGCAGACCGACGCCAGTAGCCCGGATGATGTTCTTCAAGGTGCGTTGTTTGATCATGGCTTTGGCCGCTTAAGCGCTGACTGCGAACTGTTTTCAACAATGGCCGGCGATGATAGCAGAACCGGCCTTTGCTGAACACCAATCACATCTCTACTCCTGATTAATTACTTCAATCGGCCTGACGACGCAGGAACGCCGGGATATCCAGGTAATCCAGGTCATCCTGCGGGTTCAGCTTGGCCGCGGTCGCCGCGCTGCCGTGAGACTGGTTGCGCATCACGGTAGGACGGTCGAGGTCGCGGTAGTTCACCGACTGCTGCTCGCGCTGGGCCGGAGCGGCTGCCTGGGCTGCACTGCCCTGCACGGTGTTGTCGACGACCTTCACCGGTTTCTCCAGGCGCGCGCCCAGGCCGGTGGCGACTACGGTGACGTGCAGTTCATCGCGCATGTCCGCGTCGATCACGGTGCCCACCTTCACAGTGGCGTGCTCGGAAGCGAACTGTTCGATGATGTTGCCGACATCGGAGTACTCGCCCAAGGACAGGTCCGGACCCGCGGTGATGTTCACCAGGATGCCGCGCGCGCCCTGCAGGTTGACGTCTTCCAGCAGCGGGTTGCGGATTGCCGCCTCGGTGGCCTCGCGGGCACGGTTCGGACCGCTGGCGCAGCCGGTACCCATCATCGCCATGCCCATTTCGCTCATGACGGTCTTCACGTCGGCGAAGTCGACGTTGATCATGCCCGGACGCTTGATGATGTCGGAGATACCGCGCACGGCACCGGCCAGCACGTCATCGGCCTTGGCGAAGGCGGCCAGCAGGCTGGCGTCCTTGCCGAGGATGGTCAGCAGCTTCTCGTTCGGTATGGTGATCAGCGAATCGACGCTCTCGGCCAGCGCACGGATGCCCTCGTCGGCGATCTGCATGCGCTTGCGACCTTCGAACGGGAACGGGCGGGTCACCACCGCGACGGTGAGGATGCCCATTTCCTTCGCCACTTCGGCGATGATCGGCGCGGCGCCGGTACCGGTGCCGCCACCCATGCCGGTGGTGATGAAGACCATGTCGGCGCCTTCCAGCACTTCGGAAATGCGCTCGCGATCTTCCAGAGCCGCCTGACGACCGACTTCCGGATTGGCGCCGGCACCCAGCCCCTTGGTGACGCCCGGGCCGAGTTGCAGAACGGTGCGCGCCGCGATGTTCTTCAGCGCTTGTGCGTCGGTGTTGGCGCAGATGAACTCGACGCCCTCGACGTTGTTCTTGGCCATGTGATTGACGGCGTTGCCGCCACCACCACCTACACCGATCACTTTTATGACGGCGGTTTGTGCGATGTTATCGACCAGTTCAAACATTTCCCCTCTCCTTCCTTTCTAGTTTTGTCGCCTACTGTTACCGCGTTGAATCAGAAATTGCCCTGGACCCAGCGTTTGAGCCGCTCCAGGACAGGTGCCTTGGGTTCGTCGCTGCTGTAGCTGCTGCCTGACACAGACATCGACATGCCATCGGACTGCTTCTGCAGTCCGTACATCAGCAGGCCGACGCCCGTCGAATAGATCGGGTTGCGCACCACGTCGGTGAGGCCCTTCACGCTATACGGCACGCCGAGGCGTACCGGCATGTGGAAGATTTCCTCGGCCAGCTCGACCGCGCCTTCCATCTTCGAGGTGCCGCCGGTGAGGACGATCCCTGCCGGGATCAGGTCCTCGTAGCCGCTGCGGCGCAGCTCGGCCTGGACCAGGGTGAACAGCTCGTCGTAACGAGGCTCGACCACTTCGGCCAGGGCCTGGCGCGACAGTTCGCGCGGCGGCCGGTCGCCGACGCTGGGCACCTTGATGGTCTCGCCGGCACCGGCCAGCTTGGCCAGGGCGCAGGCGTAGCGGATCTTGATCTCTTCCGCGTACTGGGTCGGCGTACGCAGGGCCATGGCGATGTCATTGGTGACCTGGTCGCCGGCGATCGGGATCACCGCGGTATGGCGGATCGCGCCTTCGGTGAAGATCGCGATATCGGTGGTGCCGCCGCCGATATCCACCAGGCACACGCCCAGTTCCTTCTCGTCCTCGGTCAGCACCGAATAGGCCGAGGCCAACTGCTCGAGGATGATGTCGTCGACCTCGAGGCCGCAGCGGCGCACGCACTTCTCGATGTTCTGCGAAGCATTCACCGCGCAGGTCACCACGTGCACCTTGGCTTCCAGGCGCACCCCGGACATGCCCAGCGGCTCGCGCACGCCTTCCTGGTTATCGATCACGTAATCCTGGGCCAGGGTATGCAGCACCCGCTGGTCCGCCGGGATCGCCACCGCCTGGGCGGCATCCAGTACCCGTTCGATATCCGCCGGGTTCACCTCGCGATCGCGGATCGCCACGATGCCGTGGGAATTGAGGCTGCGGATGTGGTTGCCGGCGATGCCGACGAACGCCGAGTGGATACGGCAACCGGCCATCTGCTGGGCCTCGTCGATGGCGCGCTGGATCGACTGCACGGTGGACTCGATGTTCACCACCACGCCCTTCTTCAGGCCGCGGGACGGATGAGTACCGATGCCAACGACCTCCAGCTGGCCATCGGCCGTCACCTCGCCCACCAGCGCCACCACCTTGGAGGTACCGATGTCGAGGCCGACGATCATCTTGCCGCTCTGCACGCTTGCCATGGTTATTACTGTCTCCTCAACTCACTGCACGGCGCTGGCCGTGGCCACCGTCGCGGGCGTGACCGGCTCGCGCCACGCAACGGCGAGGCCGTTGGGGTAACGCAGGTCGATCCGCGCAATGTTCGAAATCTGATCTTTGAGTGCCTTGTCGTAGATGCTTACGAAGCGGCGAATCTTGTCTACCACGTGGTCGCGCCCGATCTGGATCTCGACGCCCTGGGCCGTGGTCAGCGCCCAACCGCCGCGATCGCTCATTTCCAGGCGGGCGATGGAGAACCCGAGGGGACGCAGCAACTGGCTGAGCAACTGGTATTGCTGCATCACCTGCTGTTGCGCCCGCTGTGGACCATGCAAGCGGGGCAGATGTTCATAATTCGCCAGTTCCTTTGGCGTAAAAGCCTGTCCCTGGTTGTTCAGCAGCGCTTCGTCGCCCCACCGCGCGATCGGCAGTTGCTCGTCCAGGCGGATCACCACCTGGTCCGGCCACACCCGGCGCACCTCGGCGTGGGCGATCCAGGGCATCTGTTCCAGTTGCCCGCGCATGCCCGCCAGGTCGATGGTGAAGAAGCTCGCCGCCAGGTACGGGGAGATCCGCTGCTGCACCGCGCGCTGGCTGATGTAGCTGAGGTCGCCCTCGACACTGACCTTGGCGATCGGCCGGTCGGCGTACGGCAGGATGTACTCGGCGCCGCGATAGGCGCCATAGCCGAGAACGGCCAGCAACAGCGGCCAGGCCAGGTACTTGAGGAAACTGAAGTCGGCTTTCGGCAGGCGCACGCTCAGCGGTTCCTTGGCCACCAGACGGCTGGCGCCGCGCGGCATCGGCTTGCGCGGAGCGCGGCCGAGTCCACCGGGTTGCTGATGACGGAGCAGTACGCCATTCATGGCTTATCCCCTCGCCTCGCGGCTATCGGCCAGGATCGCCAGCACCAGTTGCTGGAAATCCAGGCCGGCGGCCCGCGCGGC
Organism: Pseudomonas sp. 20-5; assembly: GCF_056782835.1. Lineage (NCBI taxonomy): Bacteria > Pseudomonadati > Pseudomonadota > Gammaproteobacteria > Pseudomonadales > Pseudomonadaceae > Pseudomonas > Pseudomonas sp. 20-5. Next base: position 4,977,739 of record NZ_CM165584.1, read on the forward strand.
CATAGGCACCAGGCTGTGGTCGGTCATGCCCGGTGCGGTGTTGACTTCAAGCAGCCAGAAACGCCCTTCGGCGTCCTGCATCACGTCCGCCCGCCCCCAGCCCTGGATGCCCAGGGCGTCGCAGGCGCGCGCGGTGAGTTCCTTCAGCTCGCGTTCCTTGGCCTCGTCGAGACCGCAGGGCACCTGGTAGCGGGTATCGCTGGCCAGGTACTTGGCGTCGTAGTCGTAGAAGGTGTGCGGCGTACCCAGGCGGATCGCCGGCAGCACCTGCCCGCGCAAGGTCGCCACGGTGAATTCCGGGCCGCTGATCCACTGCTCGACCAGCACCTGCGAGTCGTAGCGGGCCGCTTCGCGCCACGCCGCGATCAATTCGTCGAGCCCGCCGACCTTGGCCATGCCGATGCTCGAGCCTTCGTGAGCCGGCTTGACGATCAGCGGGAAACCCAGTCGCTGCGCCGCTTCGCGGCAGTCATCCTCGCTGGCCAGCACCGCGTAGTCCGGGGTCGGCAGGCCGAGGCTGAGCCAGACCCGCTTGGTCCGCAGCTTGTCCATCGCCAGCGCCGAGGCCAGCACGCCGCTGCCGGTGTAGGGAATGCCCGCACACTCGAGCAGGCCCTGCATGCTGCCATCCTCGCCGCCACGACCGTGGAGAATGATGAAGGCACGGTCGATCTTCTCCTCGACCAGGCGTTGCAGCAGGTCTTCGCCGACATCGATGCCGAAGGCATCGACCCCGGCGGCCAGCAGGGATTGCAGGACCATCGCGCCGGACTTCAGCGACACCTCGCGCTCGGCGCTCTTGCCGCCGAACAGCACGGCGACACGGCCGAACGCCTTGGGATCCTGGGTGCCGTTCAGCAGGCTATCGAGGCAAAGGTTCATGCGCCCTTCCCTCCCTTGCCGGCGAACAGCGGGTTCTTGATCAGTTGCGGGGCCAGGCCGCCGACATCGCCAGCGCCCTGGCAAAGCAGGATGTCGCCAGCGCGCAGCAGCGGCTTGACCAGCGGCGCCAGGTCGGCGTCGCGCTCGAAGTAGATCGGGTCAAGCTGGCCGCGCTGGCGGATGCTGTGGCACAGCTGGCGGCTGTCGGCTCCCGGGATCGGCTCTTCGCCGGCCGGATAGACCTCCATCAACAGCAGCACGTTGGCTTCGCCCAGCACCTGCACGAAGTCTTCGTACAGGTCGCGGGTACGGGTATAGCGATGCGGCTGGTAGACCATCACCAGGCGACGCTCCGGCCAACCGCCACGGATCGCCTTGATCACCGCGGCGACTTCGCGCGGATGGTGGCCGTAATCGTCCACCAGCATCACGCTGCCACCCTCGACCTGCAGCTCGCCGTAGACCTGGAAGCGCCGGCCTACGCCCTGGAAGCCGGACAGCCCCTGGACGATGGCTTCGTCGGAGATGCCCTCGTCGGTAGCGATGACGATGGTCGCCAGGGAATTCAGCACGTTGTGCAGGCCGGGCATGTTCACCGAGACGTCCAGCGGCTCGCGCTCCGGGCGCAACACGGTGAACCAGGTGCGCATGCCTTCCTGGCGGATGTTGATCGCGCGCACGTCGGCGTCTTCGCTGAGGCCGTAGGTCACGGTCGGGCGGGCGATCTGCGGGAGGATCTCACGCACAACCGGATCATCCACGCACATCACCGCCAGTCCGTAGAACGGCAGGTTGTGGAGGAACTCGACGAAGGTCTTCTTCAGCTTGTTGAAGTCGCCGCCGTAGGTCGCCATGTGGTCGGCGTCGATATTGGTGACCACCGCGACCATCGGTTGCAGGTGCAGGAAGCTGGCGTCGCTCTCGTCGGCCTCGGCCACCAGGTAGCGGCTGGCGCCGAGCTGGGCGTTGGTCCCGGCGGCGTTCAGCCGGCCGCCGATGACGAAGGTCGGGTCCAGGCCGCCGGCGGCGAACACCGAGGCGATCAGGCTGGTAGTGGTGGTCTTGCCGTGGGTGCCGGCTACCGCGATGCCGTGCCGGTAGCGCATCAGCTCGGCGAGCATCTCCGCACGCGGCACCACCGGAATCCGCCGTTCCAGGGCCGATGCCACTTCCGGGTTGGCCCGGTTGATGGCACTGGACACCACCAGCACGTCGGCGCCGTCGGCGTTTTCCGCCTGGTGGCCGATGAAGATCTGCGCGCCGAACTTCTCCAGGCGCTCGGTCACCGCCGAGGCCTTGAGGTCCGAGCCGGATACCTCGTAGCCGAGGTTCAGCAGCACTTCGGCGATCCCGCACATACCGGCGCCGCCGATGCCGACGAAATGGATGCGGCGGATACGGCGCATGGTCCGGGTGACGCCATTCGGTTCTTTAACCACGGGCCACCTCCAGGCAGGCATCGACCACCGTCCGGGTAGCCTCGGGTTTCGCCAGGCTGCGTGCCTGGTCTGCCATGGAGCGCAGGGTTTCGGGATGCATCAGGACCTCGGACAGCTGCGCGGCCAGTTCGGCCGCGCCGGTAGACTTTTGCGGCAGCAGGCGGCCGGCGCCGCTGCGTACCAGGAATTCGGCATTGCGGGTCTGGTGATCGTCGATCGCGTGAGGCAACGGCACCAGGAAGGCGGGCAATCCCGCCGCCGTCAGCTCGCTGACGGTCAGCGCGCCGGCGCGACAGATCACCAGGTCGGCCCAGGCATAGGCCGCGGCCATGTCGCTGATGAAGGGCGCGACGTCCGCTTCGACCGCCACTGTGCGATAACGCTCGGCGGTAATCTCGGCATGCTGACGACCGGCCTGATGGCGGATTGCCGGACGGATTTCCAGCGGCACCTGCGCCAGGGCCTCTGGCAACAGCTTGTTCAGCGGTTCCGCGCCAAGGCTGCCGCCGAGCACCAGCAGATTGACCCGACGGCCGGTCAGCGGCGCGCGGGCGTGCGCGTCGAGGAATAGCTCGCCGCGCACCGGATTGCCGGTGGTCAGACGCTTGTCACTGGCCGGGAAGGTATCCGGGAATGCCTCGCAGACGCGCCTGGCGATCGGCGCCAGGCTGCGGTTGGCGGTGCCGGCCACGGCGTTCTGCTCGTGGATCACCAGCGGCACGCCGTTGAGGCGCGCAGCCAGGCCGCCCGGGCCGGTGACATAGCCACCCAGGCCGAGCACGCAGACCGGCCTCAGCTGGCGGATCACCCGCAGCGCCTGGAACAGCGACTTGAGCAGTTCCAGCGGCGCCTTGACCAGCGACTTCAGGCCCTTGCCGCGCAGCCCGCTGACCTGGATCAGGTGCAACGGCAGGCCGGCCTTGGGTACCAGGTCATTCTCGATGCCGCGCGGCGTCCCCAGCCAGTGCACGGCATAGCCGCGCGCCTGGAACTCCCGCGCACAGGCGAGCGCCGGGAACACGTGTCCGCCGGTGCCACCCGCCATGATCAGGACATTACCTTTCATCGGCAAAGTCCTCTTCGTTGAACTCATATTCCTCGCTACCCAGGTGGGTTCGCCGTTCCCATTCGATGCGCAGCAACATCCCCAGACAGGCACAGCAGATCACCAGCGAACTGCCGCCGTAGCTGAGGAACGGCAGGGTCAGGCCCTTGGTCGGCAGCAGGCCGACGTTCACCCCGATGTTGATCAGGAACTGGCCGATCCAGAGGAAGGCCAGGCCGTAGGCCACGTAGGCGGAGAAGAACTGCTTGGCCTGCTCGGCCCAGATGCCGATGTACAGCGCGCGCAGGCTGACGAACACGAACAGGGCGACGGTCGCCAGGGCGCCGACGATGCCCAGCTCCTCTGCAAGCACGGCGAAGACGAAATCGGTGTGCGCCTCCGGCAGGTAGAACTGCTTCTGGATGCTGTTGCCCAGTCCCATGCCCAACCAGCCGCCGCGGCCGAAGGCGATCAGCGCCTGGCTCAACTGATAGCCGGCGCCGAACTGGTCGGCCCAGGGGTCGGTGAAGTTGGTCAGGCGTGCCATCCGGTAGGGCTGGGTCTGGATCAGCAGGACCACCGCGCCGACCGCCAGCAGCACCATCAGGCCGAAGCGGAACAGCCCCACCCCGCCGAGGAACAGCATGGCCGCGGCAGCGCCCATCATTACCACGGTGGCGCCGAAGTCCGGCTCGCGCAGCAGCAGGCCGGCCATCGGCAGCAACACCACGAAGGGCTTGAAGAAGCCCATCCAGCTTTCCCGGACCTCCTGCTGGCGGCGGATCAGGTAGCCGGCCATGAAGATCACCACGCAGACCTTGGCGATCTCCGAAGGCTGGATGTTGAACAGGCCGAAGCCGATCCAGCGCATCGAGCCGTTCACCTCGCGGCCGATACCGGGGGTGATCACCAGCACCAGCAGGCCGAAGGCGACCAGCAACAGCTTCCAGCCCCAACGCTGCCAGGTGGCCATCGGGACCATCATGGTCAGGCCGCAGGAAATCAGGCCGATCACCAGGTAGATCAGGTGACGGACGGAGAAGTACAGCGGGTTGCCCGACTGCGCCGCCGCCACCTCGGAAGAGGCGGAAGTCACCATCACCAGGCCGAGGCCGAGCAGCGCCAGGCAACCCGCCAGCAGCGGGAAGTCCAGGTCGATGCCGTGCCGGCTCAACAGCGGCGACGGGAAGGGGCGCAACACCGACAGCATCACGCTAGCTCCTCTACGGCTTTGGCGAACAGGCGTCCGCGTTCTTCGAAGTTCTTGAACATGTCCAGGCTCGCGCAGGCCGGCGACAACAGCACCGCATCGCCTTCGCGGGCCAGCTCGGCGGCCTGCCGGACTGCTTCGTCCAGCGTTGCGACGCGCACCAGCGGTACCGCGTTGCCCAGTGCCTGGGCAATCAGCCCGGCGTCACGGCCAAGCAGTACCACCGCCCGGCAGAAGCGCGCGACCGGCTCGCGCAGGTCATGGAAATCGGCGCCCTTGCCGTCTCCGCCGGCGAGCAGCACCAGCTTGCCGTCGATGTCGGCACCCAGCCCCTCGATCGCCGCCAGGGCGGCGCCGACGTTGGTGGCCTTGGAATCGTCGTAGTAGCTCACGCCCTGCCGCTCGCGTACCCACTGGCAGCGATGAGCCAGGCCGGAAAACGCCTTCAGCGCGCCGAGCATGGCGTCGAACGGCAGGCCGACCGCATGGCCCAGCGCCAGCGCGGCGAGCGCGTTGGAATAGTTGTGGGCGCCACGGATCTTCAGTTCGCCAACCGGCAGCAGCTTGTCGAACTGGAACGCCAGCCACTTCTGGCCGTCTTCCTCGATCAGGCCGAAAGCCTTGAAGTCCGGCTTGTTCAGGCCGAACGACCAGCACGGCACGGTATCGGCGATCAGCGGTCGGGTCAGGGCATCGGCGCGATTCACCACGACCTGGCGGGCACCGCGGAAGATCCGGTGCTTGGCCAGGTGGTAGTCAGCCATGCCGTCGTAGCGATCCATATGGTCTTCGCTGACGTTCAGCACGGTCGCCACCTCGGCGTTGAGGCGATCGCAGGTTTCCAGCTGGAAGCTCGACAGCTCCAGCACGTACAGCTCGATGTCGTCGGCCAGCAGGTCGAGCGCCGGGGTGCCGAGGTTGCCGCCGACGGCGACACGCTTGTCCGCGGCCACCGCCATTTCGCCCACCAGGGTGGTCACGGTGCTCTTCGCGTTGGAACCGGTGATGGCGACGATCGGGGCCTTCGCCTCGCGGGCGAAGAGATCGATGTCACCGGAGATGCGCACGCCTTTCGCGGCGGCCTGTACCAGCGCGGGGGTGCGCAGCGACAAGCCGGGGCTGACGTAGAGTTCGCGGGCGGAGCAGAGGAACTCGGCGTCGAGTTCGCCGCAACGCACTTCCACCTGCGGATACTGGGCACGCAGGGTGGCCAGCTCCGGCGGGTTCTCTCGGGTATCGACCACGGCGAAAGGCAAGCCGCGGCGCGCCAGGTAGCGCACCAGGGACATGCCGCTCTTGCCGAGGCCGACAACGATGCGGAAGTGGTCGGAGGCGATCAGGCTCATGCTCTCTTCGTCCTCAACGCAGCTTCAAGGTGGCGAGGCCGATCAGCACCAGGATCACGGTGATGATCCAGAAGCGCACGATCACGCGCGGCTCCGGCCAGCCTTTCAGTTCGAAATGGTGATGGATCGGCGCCATGCGGAAGACGCGGCGTCCGGTCAGCTTGAAGGAAGCGACCTGGATCATCACCGAGAGGGTTTCCATGACGAACACCCCACCCATGATGAACAGCACGATTTCCTGGCGCACGATCACCGCGATGGTGCCCAGCGCGGCGCCCAGCGCCAACGCGCCGACGTCGCCCATGAAGACCTGCGCCGGATAGGTGTTGAACCAGAGGAAGCCGAGGCCGGCGCCGACCAGCGCGGCGCAGAACACGATCAGCTCGCCGGCGCCCGGTACGTTGGGAATCAACAGGTACTCGGCGAACTTCACGTTGCCCGACAGGTAGCAGAAGATGCCCAGCGCGCCGGCAACCATTACCGTCGGCATGATCGCCAGGCCGTCGAGACCGTCGGTGAGGTTCACTGCATTGCTCGAACCGACGATGACGAAGTAGGTCAGGACCACGAAGAAGATGCCCAACTGGATCTCGACGCTCTTCAGCATCGGCACGATCAGGGTGGTCTCGATCGGGGTTTCGGCAGTCATGTAGAGGAACACGGCGGCGCCGATGCCGAACACCGACTGCCAGAAGTACTTCCAGCGGCTCGGCAGGCCACGGGAGTTCTTCTCGATCACCTTGCGGTAGTCGTCCACCCAGCCGATGGCACCGAACAGCAGGGTAACGACCAGCACTACCCACACGTAGCGGTTGGAAAGATCCGCCCACAGCAGCGTGCTGATGGCTATGGCGGTAAGGATCAGGGCGCCGCCCATGGTCGGGGTGCCCTTCTTCGACAGGTGCGACTGCGGACCGTCGTTGCGCACGGCCTGGCCGATCTGGCGGATCTGCAAGGTACGGATCATCCAGGGCCCCAGCCACAGCGACAGCGACAGCGCGGTGAGCACGCTGAGAATGCCGCGCAGGGTCAGGTACTGGAAGACGCCGAAGCCCTTGTAGAACTGTTGCAGGTATTCGGCCAGCAGCAGGAGCATTAGTGACTCTCCTCGGAGGAACCGCACAGCGCCGCGACGACTTTGTCCATCGCCGCACTGCGGGAACCCTTGATCAAAATGGTGGTTGTCGGTTGTTCGGTGGCCAGCGCCCCGATCAGGCTGGCCTGGTCGGCGAAGTGCCGGCCCGTGGCGCCGAACGCCTGTACGGCGTGGGCCATCAGCGGTCCGACCGCATAGAGCGCGGACACCTTGCCAGCGGCGTAGGCGCCCACCTCGCGGTGGGCCTGCTCGGCCCAGGAACCGAGTTCGCCCATGTCTCCGAGGACCAGGACGGTGCGCCCGGAAAAGCCGCTCAGTATATCAATCGCCGCCAGCATTGACGCGGGGTTGGCGTTGTAGCTGTCGTCTATCACACGCAGCCCGCTGGCGGTCAGTTGCGCTACCGCGCGGCCCTTGACCGGCTGCAGCGCCTGCAGCCCGGCGACGATCCCATCCAGCGGCACGCCCAGTGCATGGGCGGCAGCGGCGGCAGCCAGGGCATTGGCGACATTGTGCCGCCCCAGCAGGTTGAGCTGGACCTGCGCTTCACCCGCTACGCCCTGCAGCCTGAAGCCCATGCAGCCGCGCGCATCGCGCTGCAGATCGGCGGCGCGGAAATCGGCCTGGGGCCGGTCGAGGGAGAAAGTCAGCAACGGACGGCCGCTGGCACGGGCCTTCCAGGTGTCGAAGGCCTTGTCGTCCAGGTTCAGTACGGCGGTGCCGTCGGCGGCCAGCCCTTCGAGTATCTCGCCCTTCGCCTCGACGATCTTCTCCGGTCCGCCGAACTCGCCGACATGGGCGGTTCCGGCATTGGTGATGATCGCCACGTGCGGGCGGGTCAGCTCGACCGTGTAGGCGATCTCGCCGATGCGCGAGGCGCCCAGTTCGATCACTGCGCTACGGTGCTGCGGCGCCAGTTGCAGCAGGGTCAGCGGTACGCCGAGGTCGTTGTTCAGATTGCCACGGGTAGCCAGCACCGACTCGGCATCGCCGGCCTGGGTACGCAGGATGCTGGCGAGCATCTCCTTGACCGTGGTCTTGCCGCTGGAGCCCGTCATGGCCGCCAGCGGGCCGGTGAACTTGCGCCGGTTCAGCGCGCCCAGTCGCCCCAGGGCCGCACGGGTATCGCGCACCAGCAATTGCGGCAGGGGCGCGTCGGCGACTTCGCGCTCCACCAGCGCAGCCACCGCGCCCTTGGCGGCAACCTCGGCGAGATAGTCGTGGCCGTCGAAACGCGGCCCACTCAGGGCAATGAACAGTTGGCCGGGCCCGATGGCGCGACTGTCGGTGGAAACCGCCGAAAAGACGGCGTCCTCGCCGATCAGGCGGGCGTCCAGCGCGACCGTCAACTGGCTGAGGCGAAGAGGCTCAAGCATGCGGCACCTCCCAGGCGGCCAGGGCGCGCTCGGCCTGCTCGATGTCGGAGAACGGATGGCGTACGCCGTCGATCTCCTGATAATCCTCGTGACCCTTGCCGGCCAGGAGCACCACGTCATCCACCGCAGCGGAAGCGATCAGATGGGCGATCGCCTCACCGCGCGACGGCAGGAAGGTAACCTTGTCAGCGGCAGCGAAGCCTTTGCGGATATCGGCGATGATCGCCGCACTGGCCTCGGTGCGCGGGTTGTCGTCGGTGACCAGCACCCCATCCGCCAGGCGTTCGGCGATCGCAGCCATCAGCGGACGCTTGCCGGCATCGCGATCGCCACCGCAGCCGAACAGGCACAGCAGGCGCGCGGCCGCGTGCGGACGCAGGGCCTCCAGGACTTTTTCCAGGGCGTCGGGAGTATGCGCGTAGTCCACCACCACCAGCGGCTTGTCGCCGCCTCCCAGGCGCTGCATGCGGCCGACCGGCCCCTGCAGTTGCGGCAAGGTGCGGAGGATATCGCCCAGGGGATAACCCAGGCCAAGCAACGCACCGACCGCCGCCAGCAGGTTGCTCAGGTTGAAGCGGCCGAGCAACGGGCTGCGCAGCAGGCCCTCGCCGTGCGGAGTGACCAGCGCCGCCTCGATGCCGGCGTCGCCGAAGCGCGCTTCGCGGCAATAGAGGAACGCCGAGCTGTCGGTGAGGCTGTAGGTGATCAGCTCCGAGTCCTGCTCCTCGCCGGCCAGTCGACGGCCGAAATCGTCGTCCAGGTTGATCACCCGGCAGCGCAGGCCCGGCCAGGCGAACAGCTTGGCCTTGGCGGCGGCATAGGCTTCCATCGAACCGTGATAGTCGAGGTGGTCGCGGGACAGATTGGTGAACACCGCGATATCGAAACCGAGCGCCGCCACGCGGCTCTGGTCGAGGCCGTGGGAAGACACTTCCATCGCTACCGCGCGGGCGCCGGCCTGCTTCAGCGTGGCCAGCGTGGCCTGCACCGCGAGCGGGTCCGGCGTGGTGTGCCGGCCGCTCTCCAGGGCGCCGTAGAAACCGGTGCCGAGGGTGCCGACGATGCCGCAGCGCTCGCCGAGCAGATCCAGGGCCTGGGCCACCAGTTGGCTGACGCTGGTCTTGCCGTTGGTGCCGGTGACACCGATCAGGTCCAGCCCGCGGCTCGGCTCGCCGTAGAAACGCCCGGCGACCGCCGACAGTTGCGCGGCCAGCCCCTTCACCGCGATCAGCGGCGCATCGCTGGGCGGCAGCTCTCCGGCGCCTTCCGCCTCGTAAGCCACGGCAGCCGCGCCCTTGGCCAGGGCATCGGCGATGTGCGCACGACCATCCTGGCGCCCGCCCGGCACCGCCAGGAACAGGTCGCCCGGACGAACGCCGCGGCTATCCAGGGTCAGCTCGCGGATCAGCAGATCGCGCTCGGCCTGGGGAAACAGTTGGTTCAGGCTCATAGGCATCAGCCACGCCCTCCTTTTGCGGGCGCAGCATTGACCTGCTGCTGTTCGGTGGCCGTCGGCAGGTTATCCGGCGGCACGTTCATCAGGCGCAGCGCGCCAGCCATGACCTTGCTGAACACCGGCGCCGACACCAGGCCGCCGAAGTAGCCCGCCTTGCTCGGCTCGTCGATCACCACGACCATCGCGATGCGCGGATCGGTGGCCGGGGCGAAACCGGCGAACAGCGAGCGATAGGCGTTTTCCCGGTAGCCCTTGGTGCCGACCGAGACCTTGCGCGCGGTCCCGCTCTTGCCGGCGGCGTGGTAACCCGGCACCTGGGCGCGGAACACCCCGCCCTGGGCCTCGACCACTTGTTGCAGCATGCCCTGCACGGTGGAAGCCACTTCAGGCGAGATCACCTGCACGCCATCCGGCACGCGGTCGACTCGGGTCATGCTCAACGGCACGCTCTTGCCGTCGTTGGCCAGGGCCGCATAGGCATGCGCCAACTGGATCGCGGTTACCGAGAGACCGTAGCCGTAGGCCAGGGTCGCGGTTTCCGCCTTCGGCCACTTGCGGTGGTTGGGCAGGTTGCCGACGCGCTCGCCGGGGAAGCCCAACCCCGTGTCCTGCCCAAGGCCGACCTGTTGCATGACCGAGTAGATGGATTCGGCGCCGATGTCGAAGGCGATCTTGCTGATGCCGACGTTGCTCGACTTGATCAGGATGCCGGTGAGATCGAGTTGCCGCGAATTGCGCGATACGTCGCGAATGGTGTAGCGGCCGATCTGCAGGGTGCCCGGGTAGACGTCGACGATATCGCTGGGTTTCCAGCGCCCGCTGGCCAGCGCCGCGCTCATCGAGAACGGCTTGACCGTCGAGCCCGGCTCGAACACGTCGATCATCGCCCGGTTGCGCATGGCCGCCGGCTGCAGGTTACGACGATTGTTCGGGTTGTAGGTCGGCTGGTTGGTCATGGCCAGGATCTCCCCGGTCTTCACGTCCATGATCACCAGGCTGCCGGCCTTGGCACCGTTCTCCAGCAGAGCGTTGCGCAGTTCGCGATGAGCCAGGTACTGCAGGCGCAGGTCGATGGACAGCGCAAGGGTCTTGCCCGGTTTGGCATTCTTGGTGACCTGCACGTCCTTGATCACGCGGCCACGGCGATCCTTGAGCACCTGGCGCTTGCCCGGCACGCCGGCCAGCCATTCGTCGAAAGCCAGCTCGATACCTTCGCGACCGCGGTCGTCGACATCGGTGAAGCCGACCGCATGGGCCACCACTTCGCCAGCCGGGTAGAAACGCCGAAACTCCTCGATGGAGTACACGCCCGGCACCTTCAGGGCGATCACGCCTTCGCCCTGTTCCGGGGTCAGCCCACGGACCAGGTAGATGAACTCGCGCTCGGCGTTCTGCTCGATACGGTCGGCGAACAGCTTGGTATCCTGCCCGAGCGCCGCCGCCAGTTGCGGCCAGCGTTCCTTGGCGGTCATCAGCTCCTTGGGGTTGGCCCACAGGGTGGTGACCGGGGTGCTCACCGCCAGCGGTTCGCCGTTGCGGTCAGTGATCAGGCCCCGGTGCGCAGGGATGGCGATATGCCGCACGCTACGCGCGTCGCCCTGGCCCTTGAGGAAGTCATGGTCGATCACGTGCAGGTCGACGATTCGCCAGACGATGGCGCCGACCATCGCCAGCAGCAGGCCGACGATCACGCAGAACCGCCATGGGTAGAGGGCGCCCTGGAAATAGTTCAGTTTCATGGCGCCACCATCCTGACCTCGGCCGGGTCGGGAACGCGCATGCGCAACTGTTCCACCGCCAGGCTTTCGATGCGGCTATGGGCGGTCCAGGTGCTCTGCTCGAGAATCAACCGGCCCCACTCGGCCTGCGCCTTGTCGCGCACGCTCAGCTCGGAATACAGCGAGTTGAGCAGTTGCCGGTTCCAGTAGGTGCTGTAGGCCACGGCAATCGCCGAGAGCAGCAGACCTATATAAAGCAGCAACATGAGGAAGCTGCCGGTAGGCAGGCGCTTGACGAAGAGACGGCTCATCTCAGCTTCTCCGCCACGCGCATGACCGCGCTGCGCGAGCGCGGGTTGGCCTTGAGTTCTTCTTCCGAAGCGTACTGCGGCTTGCCCAGCAGCTTCAGGCGCGGCTCGAAGACCTTGGAACGGATCGGCAGGTCGCGCGGCAGGTTGTCCGCCTCGCCCTTGGCGTGCTTGCGCATGAACAGCTTGACGATGCGGTCTTCCAGGGAATGGAAACTGATCACCACCAGCCGGCCGCCGACGGCCAGCGATTCGAGCGCGGCGTCAAGGCCACGCTCGAGATCGCCCAGCTCATTGTTCACATGGATGCGCAGGCCCTGGAATGCGCGGGTCGCCGGATTCTTGCCCTTCTCCCAGGCGGGGTTGGCAACCGTGATCACTTCGGCGAGATCGGCAGTCCGTTCGAACGGCCGCTCCTGACGGCGCTGCACGATGGCGCGGGCCATCCGCTTGGCGAAGCGCTCTTCGCCATATTCCTTGAAGACCCGGGCGATTTCCTCTTCGGTGGCGTTGGCGATGAACTCCGCTGCGCTGATGCCCTGGCCGGGATTCATGCGCATGTCCAGCGGACCATCGTTGAGGAAGCTGAAGCCGCGCTCGGGATCGTCGAGTTGCGGCGACGACACGCCAAGGTCGAGCAGGACGCCATCGACCCGCCCTTCGAGACCGCGTGCGCGCACCTCATCGCCCAGTTCGGCGAACGAGCGCTGCACAATGACGAAGCGGCCGTCTTCGGCCGCCAATGCTTTTCCTGTCTGGATGGCCTGGGGATCTTTGTCGAATCCGAGCAGGCGTCCCCCGGCGCCCAGTTTCTCGAGCAAGGCTCGACTATGGCCCCCTCTTCCGAAGGTACCGTCCAGATAGCAGCCGTCCTCCCGCGGGGCCAGTGCGGAAACGGCCTCCTCGAGCAGAACGGTGATATGGCGGTAGGTGGCATTCATAGTCAAAGGATCAGGTCGCGTAGTTCGTCCGGCAGCCCACCGGGTTGTTTGATTGCCGCCAGGTCGGCTTCAGCCATGGCGTTCCAGGCATCCTCATCCCACAACTGAAACTTGTTCAGTTGCCCCACCAGCATCGCCCGCTTGTCCAGCTTGGCGTACTCGCGCAGGCGCGGCGGAATCAGGAAACGCCCGTTTCCGTCCAGTTCCAGATCGACGGCATTACCGATCAGCAGCCGCTGCAGGCGCCGCGTTTCTTCTCGCAAAGAAGGCAGCTCGCGCAGCTTGGCTTCGATCAGTTCCCATTCGGGCAAGGGGTAAACGGTGAGGCAGGGGTCGACTGCGTCGATAGTGACGATGAGCTGGCCGGCACAACGCGAAACGAGCTCGTCACGATACCGACTCGGCATCGCGAGGCGCCCTTTGGCGTCGAGACTTATGGCATTAGCTCCGCGAAACACGTCAGCGCTTCCCCTGTGGTTGGCTTTCCATGCCAATTGATCCCACTTTTACCCACTTCATACCACTTCTGCACACTATAGAAATCCACACTCCCCACCGTCAAGGCGCGTCAGAAGTGAAAAATCCTTACAGGACGGAGATTTAGCGTGCTTTTGGAAGGTTGCGGAGCGCTTTTAGAAGTAAAAGAGATGACAAAACACAATAAGTCCAAAGTCTTAGCCTTCGAACTTAAAGTGATTTATCAAGAGTTGCGGCTTTTCGCTTTTGCGACGGACGGATAAAACCGGGAAAAAGCGAAGAGAGTGGGAAGAAGTGGGAGAGTCGATCTATAAGCCGGGTTCTGTCGAGGACAGCCATTCCTCTGGGACGCACATCACTGTACGCCTCAAGCGACCTACCCGAATCCAACGCGGGCCGCGCCAATGGATTCCTATTTGGTCTTGCTCCGAGTGGGGTTTACCTAGCCACGCACTGTTGCCAGCCGTGCGGTGCGCTCTTACCGCACCTTTTCACCCTTACCGGCGCTGTTGCGCTTAGGCGGTTATTTTCTGTGGCACTTTCCGTAGGCTCGCGCCTCCCAGGCGTTACCTGGCACTCTGCCCTATGGAGCCCGGACTTTCCTCCACCGCGCTATTGCGCGACAGCGACTGTCCAATCGACTCTCCGCCGACAAGGTTAGCGGGAGCAGGCGCGAAGAACAAGCTCAACTCTTCCCTTGGCGTTGCAAAGCCTGTTGATACAAAAGGTTTTTTCGCACCCCGGTAATTTCCGCCGCCAGCGCCGCGGCTTTCTTCAACGGCAGCTCGGCAAGCAGCAGGTCGAGCACCCTGAGCGCCTCCGCACCGATCGACTCCTCGCCTTCCGGCGCCTGCCACCCCGCCACCAGCACAACGCACTCGCCGCGCTGCTGGTTGCTGTCCGACGCGACCCAATCGTGCAGTTCGGCCAACGGCAGGCTGCGAATGGTCTCGAAGGTCTTGCTCAGCTCCCGCGCCAGCACCGCACGGCGCTCCCCGCCGAACACGTCGCGCATGTCCGCCAGGCTTTCCAGCAGACGATGGGGCGCCTCGTAGAAAATCAGCGTGCGCGGCTCTTCCTGTACCGCCTGGAGGCGGCTGCGTCGTCCCGCAGCCTTGGCGGGCAGGAAACCTTCGAAGATGAACCGGTCCGACGGCAATCCCGCCGCCGACAGCGCCGCGATCAGCGCGCAGGAGCCCGGCACCGGGACCACCCGGATACCCAGCGCCTGTGCCTGGCGCACCAGGTGGAAGCCGGGATCGGAAATCAGCGGGGTACCGGCGTCCGAGATCAGCGCGACGTCCTCCCCCCCCTGCAGCCGGGAGATGAAGCGCCCGCCCTCCTCGCGCTCGTTGTGCTCGTGGCAGGCCGCCAATGGCGTCTCGATGCCGAAGTGCTGGAACAGCCGGATCGAATGGCGGGTATCCTCCGCAGCCACCAGGGCCACCTCCCGCAGCACCCGCAGGGCGCGCGGGCTGATGTCGTCGAGATTGCCGATCGGGGTCGCCACTACGAACAGAGTGCCTGCTGACACGAAAATACCTCGGGAGCTATCTGAAAAGGCGGCATTGTATCGCGATTCAGGGTGCCGCCATCGCACCCGAGGCGGGCCTCCGGTACAATCGGCGACTCTTCGTGAATGCGCCATGAGAAGCCCTATATGATCGCTTGCCTGCGTCCGCTTTCTGCTCTGATCCTGGCCGGTCTGCTGACCGCCTGCGCGACCTCGTCCAATTCCGGACTGGGCGAACTTCCCCGTACGCCGAATGCCAGCATCGAGCAGTTGTTGCAACAGGCCAGCCAGAGCAAGCCCGAGGAAGCGGCGCTGCTGCGCCTCTCGGCAGCGGACCTTGCCTACCAGCAGAAGGACCTCGCCAGGTCCACCGCCATCCTGGGACAGATTCCGCTGGAAAGCCTGAAGCCGGCCCAGCAGGTCTTCGCCAGCACCCTGAACGCCGAACTGGCCCTCGCCCGCAGCAAGCCCAAGGCCGCCCTGCAGGCATTGCAGCATCCGAGCATGCAGCATCTCAGCGAACTGCCGGTGACCCAGCAGGTTCGTACCCAGCGCGCCAAGGCCCAGGCCCTCGCCGCCGACGGCCAGGTCCTTGCCGCAGCCAAGGAGCGCATCTACTTCGCACCGCTGCTCGAGGGCCCGGCGGTGATCGAGAACCAGGAAAAGATCTGGACCCTGGTCAGCAGCCTGCCGGTCGACCAGTTGCAACCGAGCGCCAACGAAGGCGACCTCAGCGGCTGGCTGACCCTGGCACGCATCACCAAGACCTCGCCGACCCTGCAGCAACAGCAGGCCAGCATCGAGAGCTGGCAACAGCAGAACCCCGAGCACCCGGCGGCCAAGCACTTGCCGGCGGCGCTGGAGAAACTCAAGACGCTGTCCCAGCAGCCGCTGACCCGCATCGCCCTCCTGCTACCCCAGCAGGGGCAGTTGGCCAACGTCGCCCGGGCCCTGCAGGACGGCTTCCTCGCCGCCCACTTCCAGGCCCAGCAGGCCGGCCAGAATCCTCCTTCGATCAAGCTCTACGACAGTACCCAGGTGCGCTCGCTAGATGACTTCTACCGCCAGGCCCAGGCCGATGGCGTCGAACTGGTCGTCGGTCCACTGGAGAAGCCGCTGGTCAAGCAACTCGCCAGCCGCGAACAACTGCCGATCACCACCCTCGCACTCAACTACAGCGACAACAGCCCGGAAGGCCCGGCGCAGCTGTTCCAGTTCGGCCTCGCCGCCGAGGACGAAGCGCGCGCGGTGGCCAGCCGGGCCTGGGGCGACGGCATGCGCCGGGCCGTGGCGCTGGTGCCGCGCGGCGAATGGGGCGACCGCGTGTTGGCCGCCTTCAGCCAGAGCTGGCAGTCCGCGGGCGGCAGCCTGATCGCCGCCGAGCATGTCGACCAGCCGGTACAACTGGCGCAACAGATCGCCGACCTGCTGCAACTGCGCCAGAGCGAAGGCCGCGCCCAGCGCCTGCAGGGCGCCCTCGGCAGCCAGATCGCCACCCAGCCGTCGCGCCGCCAGGACATCGACTTCGTGTTCCTCGCCGCCACCCCGCAGCAGGCCCGCCAGATCAAGCCGACCCTGGCCTTCCAGTACGCCGGCGACCTTCCGGTCTACGCCACTTCGCACCTCTACACCGGGACCAACAACCCGACCCAGGACCAGGATCTCAACGGCATCCGCTTCTGCGAGACCCCGTGGCTGCTCAACCCCAGCGACCCGACCCGCCAGCAGGTCGCCGCCCAATGGCCCCAGGCCAACGGCAGCATGGGCCGCCTCTACGCCATGGGCGTCGACGCCTACCGCCTCGCTCCGCGTCTGCCTGAACTGAAGGCCGTGCCGAGCCTGCAGATCGACGGCCTGACCGGTACCCTGAGCCTGAATCCGACCCAACGTATCGAACGCCAGTTGCAATGGGCCGAGTTCCGCAATGGCCAGGTCCAGCCGCTGGGGACCAGCAGCTTTTGACCGATAGGGAAAGCTCCCGGGACAAGGGGCGCCAGGCCGAGGAACTGGCCTGCGCCCATCTACGGCGACAGGGCCTTGCCACACTTGGCAAGAATTGGACCTGTCGCCGCGGAGAGCTCGATCTGGTCATGCTCGACGGCGATACAGTAGTATTCGTCGAAGTCCGCTCCCGCCGGCATCGCGCCTGGGGCGGAGCCCTGGAGAGCATCGACGCGCGCAAGCGGCAGCGCCTGATTCTCTCCGCCGAACTTTTTCTGCAACAGGAGGCGCGCTGGGCCAAACGCCCCTGTCGCTTCGATGTGGTCACCGTCGATACCAGCGACGGACAATCACCACCGCGACTGGACTGGATTCAGAACGCATTCGACGCCTGATCAGCCGCCCCACCGAAGGTCATTACCGATGGACATGCAACACCGTATCCGCCAGCTCTTCCAGGCCAGCATCGAGACCAAGCAGCAGGCGCTGGAAGTACTGCCTCCCTATATCGAGCAAGCCAGCCTGGTGATGGTCAATGCGCTGCTCAACGAGGGCAAGATCCTCTCCTGCGGCAATGGCGGCTCGGCCGGCGATGCCCAGCACTTCTCCTCCGAACTGCTCAACCGCTTCGAGCGCGAACGTCCGAGCCTGCCGGCCGTGGCCCTGACCACCGACAGCTCGACCATCACCTCGATCGCCAACGACTACAGCTACAACGAAGTCTTCTCCAAGCAGATCCGCGCCCTGGGCCAGCCGGGCGACGTCCTGCTGGCGATTTCCACCAGCGGCAATTCGGCCAACGTGATCCAGGCCATCCAGGCGGCCCACGACCGCGAGATGCTGGTGGTCGCCCTGACCGGCCGCGACGGTGGCGGCATGGCTTCGCTGCTGCTGCCGGAAGACGTGGAGATCCGCGTTCCTTCCAAGATCACCGCACGCATCCAGGAAGTCCACCTGCTGGCCATCCACTGCCTCTGCGACCTGATCGACCGCCAACTGTTCGGGAGTGAAGAATGAGCCGTACCGCCTTCGTCGCCGCCACCCTGGCCCTGAGCCTGGCCCTGGGAGGCTGCAGCAGTTTCCTCAGCGCCACCCGGGACAAACCGATCGACGACGATCGCGGGACCCGAACCATCGGCAGCAAGATCGACGACTCGCTGATCGAGACCAAGGCCGCGGTGAACATCGCCAAGGCCGATCCGGCCCTGGACAAGGACTCTCACATCGTCGTGGTCAGCTACAACGGCATCGTGCTGATCGCCGGCCAGACCCCGCGCGCTGACCTCAAGAGCAAGGCCGAACAGGCCGCGCGCACGGTGCAGAAGGTCAAGAACGTGCATAACGAACTGCAGGTGACCTCGCCCTCCTCCCTGCTCGCCCGCAACAACGACGCCTGGATCACCACCAAGCTGAAGACCCAGATGCTCAGCGATCCCAACGTGCCCTCGTCGCGGATCAAGGTGGTCACCGAGAACGGCATCGTCTACATGATGGGCCTGGTCAACCAGCAGGAAGCCGCCCAGGCTGTCCGCGTCGCCCAGGGCGTCGACGGGGTGCAGAAGATCGTCAAGCTGTTCGAATACATAAACTGAAGAACAGCGAACGAAAAAAAGGCGATCCTTCGATCGCCTTTTTCATTGCTCGCCGTTTACTTGACCACCTTCAGGGATGGCCTGCCACTGGGACGCGGCGGCTCATCGGACGGCCCACCATCGTCATCGCCCGGCTCGTCGTCCACCGGACCCGGCTGCTCCAGATCGAAGACCATGCCCTGGCCGTTTTCCCGGGCGTAGATGGCCATTACCGCCAGCGCTGGAATGTACAGGCTCTGCGCCACGCCGCCGAAACGCCCCTCGAAGCTGACCGCCTCGTTGTCCATGTGCAGATGCCGCACGGCAGAGGGCGAGACATTGAGCACGATCTGCCCATCGCTGGCATAGCCCGGAGGCACCTTTACCCCGGCGAACTCTGCGTTCACCAGGATATGCGGCGTGCAATCGTTGTCGACGATCCATTCATAGAGCGCGCGGACCAGATAGGGACGGCTGGAATTCATCTTCATGTTCCTTAACGCATATCTCGTTCAACGGAAGACAGGCTGGCCCGGAAGCTTTCCCGGGCGAATCCGCGCTCCATGTAGTCGAGCAACGGCTTGGCCTGCCGCGGCAACTCGATGCCCAGCAACGGCAGACGCCAGAGGATCGGCAACAGGCAGCAATCCACCAGGCTGAAATCCTCGCTGAGGAAATATGCCTTGTCGGCGAACAGCGGGGAAACCCCGGTCAGGCTCTCGCGCAACTCCTTGCGCGCCTGGACCCGCTCGGCCTCCTTGCTGCGCGCATCTAGGATCCGGTCCACCAGGGAACACCAGTCCCGCTGGATACGATGGATCAACAGGCGGCTGTTGGCACGCTTCACCGGATAATCGGGCAGCAGCGGCGGATGCGGATAGCGTTCGTCGAGGTATTCCATGACCACCGTCGGCTCGTACAGCGCCAGGTCGCGATCGACCAGGGTCGGTACGCTGCCGTAGGGGTTGACCTCCGCCAGCATCGGCGGACAGCGGCCCGCCTCGATATCGATCACCTCTACCGCCACGTTCTTCTCGGCCAGGACCAGGCGGATGCGATGGCAGTAATGATCGGCAGGGTCGGAATAGCAGGTCAGCTTGTTGATTGAAGCCATGGAGCCCTCCTCGCAGGTCGACTTGTGGGAGGTGAAAAGACGCGCGCGCCCCGTAGGGCGCGCGCTTCGAAGACCAACGTGCGGGTTAGTGCACGTCCTTCCAGTACTCGCGCTTGAGGAGATAGGCGAATACGAAGAAGAAGGCCAGGTAGAGCAGGACGTAGGTACCGATACGCTCGGAGGCCAGCTTGTTCGGGTTGGCCGAATAGGCCAGGAAGGTCACCAGGTTCTTGACCTTCTCGTCGAACTGAGCTTCGTTCAGTTCGCCGGTCTTCGGCACCACGGTCAACTGGTCACAAGCTTCGTGAGTCAGCGGGGTACCGGTCAACGGATCGAACTGCTTCTTGCCATCCTCGACCACCTGTACCTGCTTGCAGCCGATCACCTGGCGTCCCTGCAGGGGCGCCAGGACGTTCGGCATGCCGACGTTGGGGAAGATCACGTTGTTCACGCCCCACGGACGCTTGGGATCCTCGTAGAACGAGCGCAGGTAGCTGTACAGCCAGTCGGTGCCGCGTACGCGGGCAACCAGGGTCAGGTCCGGTGGAGCGGCGCCGAACCAGGTCTTGGCGTCGGCCGGCTTCATGCCGATGTCCATGTGGTCGCCGATCTTGGCGCCGGTGAACACCAGCTTCTCCATCATCAGATCGGTAGGAATGCCCAGGTCGGTGGCGACACGCTCGTAACGCTGGAACTTGGCGCTATGGCAGCCCATGCAGTAGTTGGCGAAGGTACGCGCGCCATCCTGCATGGCCGCCTTGTCGGTCAGGTCGATGTCGACATGATCCAGTTGCGGCCCATGGCCGCCAGCGGCGAAACCCAGGACTGGCAGTACCGCCAGAATCAGTGCAGCGAATTGCTTTTTCATCAGCCAGTCACCCTTTCCGGAACCGGTTTGGTCTTCTCCATCCGGGTGTAGAACGGCATCAGGATGAAGAAGGCGAAATACAGGACGGTGCAAACGCGCGACAGGGTAGTACCCAGCGGGCTCGGAGCCTGGGCGCCGTAGTAGCCGAGGATCACGAAGGACACCGCGAAGATCACCAGCCACAGCTTGCTCAGCCAGCCCTTGTAGCGGATCGAGCGAACCGGGCTGCGATCCAGCCACGGCAGGACGAACAGCACAGCGATCGCCGCACCCATCGCCACCACGCCCATCAGCTTGTCCGGAACCGCGCGGAGGATCGCGTAGAACGGGGTGAAGTACCAGACCGGAGCGATGTGCTCGGGGGTCTTGAACTGGTTGGCCATCTCGAAGTTGGGCTTCTCGAGGAAGTAGCCGCCCATTTCCGGGAAGAAGAAGATCACGGTGCAGAAGATGAACAGGAACACCACCACGCCGACGATGTCCTTCACGGTGTAGTACGGATGGAACGCGATGCCGTCCAGCGGTACGCCGTTCTCGTCTTTCTTCTTCTTGATGTCAACGCCGTCCGGGTTGTTCGAACCGACTTCGTGCAGCGCCAGGATGTGCAGCACGACCAGGCCGAGCAGGACGATCGGCAGGGCGATCACATGCAGGGCGAAGAAGCGGTTCAGGGTGATGCCGGAGATCAGGAAGTCACCGCGGATCCACTGGGCCAGGTCTTCGCCGACCACCGGAATCGCGCCGAACAGGGAAATGATCACCTGGGCGCCCCAGTAGGACATCTGACCCCAAGGCAGCAGGTAGCCCATGAAGGCCTCGGCCATCAGCGCCAGGTAGATCAGCATGCCGAAGATCCACACCAGCTCGCGCGGCTTCTGATAGGAGCCGTAGAGCAGGCCGCGGAACATGTGCAGGTAGACCACGATGAAGAACGCCGATGCACCGGTGGAGTGCATGTAGCGAATGATCCAGCCGTAGTCGACATCGCGCATGATGTATTCGACGGAAGCGAACGCCTCTTCGGCCGACGGCGTGAAGCTCATGGTCAGCCAGATGCCGGTGAGGATCTGGTTGACCAGCACCAGCAGCGCCAGGGAGCCGAAGAAATACCAGAAGTTGAAGTTCTTCGGTGCGTAGTACTTGCTCAGATGGTCTTCCCACATCTTGGTCGCGGGAAAACGCGCATCGACCCAAGCCATGAACTTGTTCATCAGGCTTTCTCCTGGTCCACGCCGATGGTGATGACGTCGTCAGCATCGAACGTATAAGGCGGAATCGGCAGGTTCAGCGGCGCTGGCTGGCCTTTGTAGACACGACCGGCGAGGTCGTAGTGGGAGCCGTGGCAAGGGCAGAAGTAGCCGCCCTTCCAGTCCGGACCGAGGTCGGCGGGGGCGACTTCGGGACGGAAGGTCGGCGAGCAGCCCAGGTGGGTGCAGATGCCGACGATCACCGCCAGTTCCGGCTTGATCGAGCGAAGCTTGGGATCGACGTACTCCGGCTGCTCCGAGGCCTTGGAGTCCGGGTCGGCCAGTTGTCCTTCGAGGCTCGGCAGGGCGTCCAGCATCTCCTTCGTGCGGTGCACGATGAATACAGGCTTGCCGCGCCATTCAGCGATGATCTGCTGACCTGGATCGATCTTGCCCACGTTCACCTGCACCGGCGCGCCAGCAGCCTTGGCTTTGGCACTGGGGAACCATGACCCTACGAACGGGACCGCAGCACCCACCGCTCCCGCCGCGCCAACCACAGAGGTGGCCGCGACGAGGAAGCGACGCCGGCCTGCATTCACGCCGTCATTACTCATTCAGTCGTCTCCCATCAGCTTCAGACCTGTTCTAATCAGGCCTTTAAGTAAAAATTCGAGCCGCGCAAAAAATTCGCCAAATGGTAAAGAAAACCCCCTTTGATGACAAGGTAATAGCCTGACACAAAACGCCCGAAACCCTTGTAGGGCGCGCCCTTCGGCCATGCGACACCTTGCCGCAGAGTTAAAGCGTAGACATAAAAAAACGCCCAGCTCCGAAGAGGTGGGCGTTTTTCAGCAAGCGTCGAATTAACGCTTGGAGTACTGCGGACGCTTACGCGCTTTACGCAGACCGACTTTCTTACGCTCGACTTCACGGGCATCGCGAGTCACGTAGCCGGCCTTGCGCAGCGAGCTACGCAGGGTTTCGTCGTACTCGATCAGGGCACGGGTGATGCCGTGACGGATCGCACCGGCCTGACCGCTTACGCCACCGCCAACGACGGTAACGAAGATGTCGAACTTCTCGACGGTCTCGGTCAGCTCGAGCGGCTGACGCACGACCATGCGAGCGGTTTCACGACCGAAGAACTGATCGAGACCACGGTTGTTGATGGAAATCTTGCCAGTACCCGGACGCAGGAAGACGCGAGCGGTAGCGGTCTTACGACGGCCAGTGCCGTAATTTTGAGTCGCCGACATAATGAGCTATCCCGTTAAATCTTCAGTTCTTGGGGCTGCTGAGCGGTGTGCGGGTGGCTGGCACCCTTGTACACCTTCAGCTTGCGATACATATCGCGACCCAGAGGGTTCTTCGGCAGCATGCCTTTTACAGCGGTCTCGATGACGCGCTCAGGGGCCTTGGCGATCAGCTTCTCGAAGTTGATCGACTTGATGCCGCCCGGGAAGCCGGAGTGGTGGTAGTACATCTTGTCGGTGGTCTTGGCACCGGTCACACGCACCTGCTCGGCGTTGATGACGACGATGTAGTCGCCGGTGTCAACGTGCGGAGTGTACTCAGGCTTGTGCTTGCCACGCAGGCGGCGGGCAATTTCGGTCGCCAGACGACCCAGGGTCTGGCCGGCAGCGTCGACGACGAACCAGTCGCGCTGTACAGTTTCCGGTTTCGCGGTATAGGTTTTCATTCGTTATAGCCTCAGGGGCCGCCTGAAAATAAGACGGCGAATCTTACTGGACAGTGGTTGCCTTGACAAGTCAAGGACAGCCGAAAACAGACACGAATTGGGGCTCGGGTCGGTGTGCGTCCGTAACGACTAGATACATCGATCGGCAGGCTTGGCATCCCCCACCGATGAAAGGCTGCGGAATTATGCAGATTTCGCCAGAATTTACAACCGCATTAACCACTTAATTTCACGAGGACACCCGCATGGAGTATCGCCCGCTCGGCCGCACCGATCTGAAAGTCAGCGCCCTCTGCCTCGGCACCATGACCTGGGGCGAGCAGAACAGCGAGCAGGACGCCTTCGCCCAGATCGCCAGGGCCAAGGCCGCCGGGATCAATTTCATGGATACCGCCGAAATGTATCCGGTGCCGCCCCGCGCCGAGACCTACGCCAGCACCGAGCGCATCATCGGCAACTGGTTCCGCCGCAGCAGCGACCGCGCCGACTGGATCCTCGCCAGCAAGATCGCCGGCCCCGGCAACGGCATCAGCCATGTGCGCGACGGCAACCTCAAGTTCAACCGCCAGCACATCGTCGCCGCCCTCGATGCCAGCCTGGAGCGCCTGCAGACAGACTGGCTGGACCTCTACCAGTTGCACTGGCCGGAGCGGCGGACCAACTTCTTCGGCCAGCTCGGCTACCAGCACCAGGAAGAGAGCTTCACACCGCTGGAGGAAACCCTGGAAGTGCTCGACGAGCAGGTGCGCGCCGGCAAGATCCGCCACATCGGCCTGTCCAACGAGACGCCCTGGGGCACCATGACCTTCCTCAGGCTCGCCGAGGAGCGCGGCTGGCCGCGCGCGGTATCGATCCAGAACCCCTACAACCTGCTCAACCGCAGCTTCGAGGTGGGCCTGGCGGAAATCGCCATCCGCGAGCAGTGCGGCCTGCTGGCCTACTCGCCGATGGCCTTCGGCATGCTTTCCGGCAAGTACGCGGACGGCGCCCGCCCGGCCAACGCGCGCATCAGTCTGTACAGCCGCTTCACCCGCTACACCAACCCGCAGGCGGAAGCGGCCTGCGCGCGCTACGTGGCGCTGGCCCGCGAACATGGAATGGAACCGGCGCAGATGGCACTGGCCTACGTCACCTCGCGGCCGTTCGTGACCAGCAACATCATCGGCGCGACCTCGCTGGAACAGCTGGAAACCAATCTCGGCAGCATCGACCTGAGGCTGGACGAGGAGGTGCTCGCCGGTATCGATGCGATCCACCGGGAGCAACCGAACCCGGCTCCCTGAGGCTCCAGGGGCCTGGCGCTGCCGCGGGTTCGGCGGACAACCGCGCGATGCGGTCGTCCGCCCCTCCCGGTGACCAGGCGCGCTTCACAGGGCCCGCGCGATGATCTCCTTCATGATCTCGTTGGTACCGGCGTAGATCCGCTGCACCCGGGCATCGGCCCAGGCCCGC
This sequence comes from Pseudomonas sp. 20-5, assembly GCF_056782835.1. Lineage (NCBI taxonomy): Bacteria > Pseudomonadati > Pseudomonadota > Gammaproteobacteria > Pseudomonadales > Pseudomonadaceae > Pseudomonas > Pseudomonas sp. 20-5. The sequence goes on from NZ_CM165584.1 coordinate 5,002,381, forward strand.
GCCACCGGATATTCCCACATGAAGCCGTAGCCGCCGTGCAACTGCACGCATTCGTCGAGCACCTTGCATTGCAGGTCCGTCGTCCAGTACTTGCACATGGCGGCGGTGGGTACGTCCAGCTTGCCCTGGAGATGCTGCTCCATGCAGCGATCGACGAAGACCCGGCCGACCTGGATCTCGGTAGCCATCTCGGCAAGCTTGAAGCGGGTATTCTGGAAGTCCGCCACCGACTTGCCGAACGCCTTGCGCTCGCGAGTGTAGTCGAGCGTCCATTGCAGGGCCGCCTCGGCCGACGCCAGCGCGCCGATACCGACGGTCAGGCGCTCCTGCGGCAGCTCCTGCATCAGGTAGATGAATCCCTGGCCGTCCTTGCCGAGCAGGTTCTCCCGGGGAATCCGCACATCCTGGAAGAACAGCTCGGAGGTGTCCTGGGCCTTCATCCCGACCTTCTCCAGGCGCTTGCCCTTGCTGAAGCCCGGCGTACCCGCCTCGACCACGAACAGGCTTATGCCCTTGGCGCCAGCCTTCGGATCGGTCTTCGCCACCACGATCACCAGGTCGGCGAGGAAGCCGTTGGTGATGAAGGTCTTCGAGCCATTGATGACGTACTCGTCGCCATCCAGTACCGCCGTGGTCTTCACCCCTTGCAGGTCGGAACCGGCCCCCGGCTCGGTCATGGCGATGGCCGCGACCATCTCGCCGGATACCAGCTTCGGCAGGTACTTGCGCTTCAGCGCCTCGCTGCCGTAGTGGAGGATGTAGGGCGCAGCGATGTCCGAATGCAGGGAGAAACCGATCCCGGTCAGGCCGGCCCGACCGATCTCTTCGATGACCACGGCGCTGTAGAGGAAGTCCGCGCCCATCCCGCCATACTCTTCCGGCAGGTGCGAACAGAGCATTCCGGCCTCGCCGGCCTTGTTCCAGAGCGCGCGGTCGACATGCCCATCCTTTTCCCATTGGTGATGGAAAGGCACGGCTTCCTGTTCGAGGAACTTGCGCACGCTGTCGCGAAACAGTTCGTGGTCGGAGCTGAACAGGGTTCTCGGTATCATCGTGGTCACCTGGAAACGGTCTGGGATCGGGTTGGCTGCACGCGGCAGGTCTTCGACTGTAGGGAAATGCCCCGACCGACGCACTGGACAGTTGCGCCAAAAAATAAGACGATCCAGCCGCCTTTTGACCGCTTTCCCTTACTCACAACAACGATAAAAATCCATGCGCGCTCAATCCGCTCCGGTGCTGAAACATGTCGGCATCGTCGCCATCGACGGCGTCTTCGCCTCGACCCTGATGCAGGCCAAGGACTTCTTCCACATGGCCAGCCTGCGCCACGGCAAGCAGCAGGGCCTCGGTCTCCAGCCGGCCTTCCGCACCCGCATCCTCAGCCCCGACGGCCAGCCGGTACGCAGCTTCAGCGGCGACAGCATCGCCGTCGACGGTCCCCTCGCCGCCTGCGATATCGTGGTCCTGCCCGCCTTCTGGGGCGATTTCGACGCGCTCGAACGGCGCTATCCGCAAATCGTTCCCTGGTTGCGCCGCAGCCATGCCGAGGGAACCGCCCTCTGCGGCGAGGCGACCGGGGTCTTCTGGCTGGCCCAGGCAGGTCTGCTGGATGGCAAGGAAGCGACCACCTACTGGCGCTTCTATCGAGAATTCGCCGAACGCTTCCCGAACGTGCTGCTCAATCAGGAGAAGCACCTGACCGATGCCGACGACCTGTTCTGCGCCAGCGGCGTCACCTCCGCCTGCGACCTCTACATCTATCTGATCGAGCGTTTCTGCGGCGGATCGGTGGCCCAGGCGGTGGCCCGGGATACCCTCTACGAAGTACAGCGCAGCTACACCCCAGGGCGCATCGGCTTCGGCGGACAGAAGCTGCACCATGACCCGACGATCCTGCAGATCCAGCAATGGCTGGAAGACCACTTCGCCGACAAGTTCCGTTTCGAGGACGTCGCCCGCGACCACGGCATGAGCATCCGCAACTTCATGCGGCGCTTCCAGGCCGCTACCGGCGACAAGCCGCTGCACTATCTGCAGCGACTGCGGATCGAGACCGCCAAGGGCATGCTCTCGAGCACGCGCAAGAGCATCAAGACGATCAGCTACGAGGTCGGCTACGACGACGCCAGCTTCTTCGCCCGCCTGTTCCGCCAGCACACCGAACTCTCTCCCCACCATTACCGTCGCCAGTTCATGCAGAAGGAAAGCTGAGCCGGACATCGCCGGGTCTGCCCGAACGGCATCGGCGCCGGCGCTTTCCCTACAGAACCTAGGATAGGTAGCCAGGTCGGCCTTCTCGGGTTCTCATGAATCCGCAGGCCCGCCGCAGACGCGGGCGTTCCGAACAACGACAAGAACGGACCTTTGCCATGCGCCTTTATCTGCTCGCCTTCCTGGCCCTCTTCGGTATGAATGCTATGGCCGCCGACAACTGGAAAGCCTTCCCCTACGACCAGAGCGCCTATGACTATCCAGGCGACAAGTTGAAGGAAGCCTGGCCGCGCCTGACCCGCGGCTTCGGCGACTATCCCTATCCGGACGCCGACTGGGTGGTGAACATGGCGACCGCCCATCCGGATGCCCTGGAAAAGACCGTGAAGGCCGGCACCGGCTTCACCGGCAAGCCGGAAGAGGCCGCGCAATATGCGGCACGACTGCAGGATGTCTGGCGCCTGCTGTTCCGCGGCGACTACGCCAAGGCCAAGGAGCAGGGACTGGCCCTGGGAGTCGGCGGCCAGGTACCGGCGATGTTCGCCCAGGTGCTCTACGCCATGTTCCTGGCTCCCGACCAGGCGGAGAAACAGCGCCTGCTCGAAGAGGTCATCGACTACACCGAACAGGCCGGCCCGCTGGTCAAGGCCGATATCGTCGCCCAGTTCGGCAGCGTCTACGCCAAGGCGCGCCTGGCCGAGGAGCTATCGGTACCGGTAGTGCTCAAGCGCGGCTATACCAGCGAAATCCCCAAGGAACTGGACGCTCTCCTGGCCAGGCAACCCAACCAGCCGTTCGCCCTGGCGCTCTACGGCGGCTATGAGGCGGGAGTGATCCGCAAGGTCGGCAAGCTGGTCGGCAAGATGACCTACGGGGTCAGCGCCGACAAGATGGAGCAGTACTTCGCCCGCTCCTTCCGCCAGGCCAACGACCTGCCGATCGGCCACTACGAGTACGCCAACGCGCTGACCTACGTATACGGCGACAACGAGCGGGAGAAGGCCATCGCCCAACTGAAGCAGGCCGTGGCGATCAAGCCGATCAACGCCATGGAAGCCCTCGAAGTGGCCCATGCGAAGAAGCTCCTCGCCGGCTTCGAGCAGAACACCGCGCAGCGCTGAAACGCCGCGCGCCCATGAAAAAAGGGGTGGCCATCGGCAACCCCTTTCTCGTTTCCGCCCCGGATCAGGGCCGGTGCGGACGCGTCAGGTATTCGTGGGACTGCATTTCCAGCAGACGACTGAGGGTGCGCTGGAATTCGAACTCCAGCCGGCCGCCGCTGTAGAGATCCTTTAGCTCGACCTCGGCGGAGATGATCAGCTTGACGCTGCGGTCGTAGAACTCATCCACCAGGTTGATGAAACGCCGCGCCATGTCGTCCTTGGTGACGCCCATCTGCTCGACGTTGGAGATCAGCACGGCGTGGAAAATCTTCGCCAGTTCGATGTAGTCGTTCTGGCTGCGTGGGCCGTCGCACAGCTCACGGAATTCGAACCAGGCCACGTCGTCGCAGGTCAGGCGCGCGCGGATCTCGCGGTTCTCGATCATCAGCGCCTCGTCGCGCTGGGCCTTGGCACAGTCCGGGGTCAGGGCCTTGAAGCTGCGCGCCATCTCCTCCTCGACCTGTTCGCTGAGCGGCCAGTGGAACAGCTCGGCCTGCTCCAGCGCGCGCAGGCGATAGTCGACGCCGCTATCGACGTTGACGATCTCGGTATGCTCCTTGAGCAGGGCGATCGCCGGCAGGAAACGGGCGCGTTGCAGGCCATCCTTGTACAGGCCGTCCGGCACGATGTTGGAGGTCGCCACCAGGCTCACGCCGTTCTTGAACAGCTCTTCCAGCAGGGTGGCGAGGATCATCGCGTCGGTGATGTCGGAGACGAAGAACTCGTCGAAACAGATCACCCGCGCCTCGTCGGCGAAGCGCTTGCCGATGATGGTCAGCGGGTTCTTCTCGCCCTTGAGGGTCTTCAGTTCTTCGTGCACCCGCTTCATGAAGCGGTGGAAGTGCGTGCGCACCTTCTGCTCGAACGGCAGCGACTCGAAGAAAGTGTCCACCAGGTAGGTCTTGCCACGGCCGACGCCGCCCCAGAAATACAGGCCCTTCACCGGCCCGCCGGACTTCCTGCCGAGCAGCTTGCCGAACAGGCCGGGCTTGGCGTGGTCGGCGGCGACCAGGTCATCGTAGAGGCGTTGCAGATGCTTCACGGCATTCGCCTGTGCGGCATCGTGGAAGAAATCGGGGCGTTGGAGATCGGCCTGGTAGCGCTCGAGGGGCGTCATGATCGGTAGCAATGCAACGAAAACGGGGCCGTCACTTTAGCGACGACCCCGTCTCTTGGCAATCGGCCATCCGTCGAGGATGTACCGGGGCTGCCTACTCCTGCGGTGCCAGCGCTTCGCGGGTGCGCTCGATGGCGGCGTCACGGGCGGCGGCGTCGGCGAAGGCCGGGCTCTGCGCCACCGCCTCGCCATCCAGCCACAGGCCAAAGGCATTGCCCTCGGCCCGCAGGTCAGCAGTCTCGCCAGCCAGCAGGCGCTTGCTCACCGCACCGGCGGCCTTGCCGTCGGCGAAGGCGCGGGACAGCAGCAGCTGTTCGCCGGCGGCGTCCAGCAGGCGGAAGCGGAAGCTGCCGTCGTCGTCGCGGAAGCTGACCAGGCGCGCAGCCTTGGCGGCCTTCTTCTTGCCGCTCTCGGTACTTTTCAGCGGCTCGCGCAGGGAGCGCAGGCCGACTGCCTCGCGCAACTCGGCGATGAATGGGGTGGCGATGCGGCGCGCCTTGGCGGCGCCGGCGAGGAGAATGTCCTCGATATCGTCGGGCTTGGCGATCAGCGCCTGGTAACGCTCGCGAGCCTCGCCCAGTTCGTTGTCGAGCAACTGGAACAGGCGCTGCTTGGCTTCGCCCCAGGCCAGGCCGTCGAGCAGTTCCTGGCGGAACGCGGCGACCTGTTCGGCACTGGCGAAGGCCGAGTAAAGAAGGAACAGGTGCGAACTGTCCGGGTCCTTCGGCTCGCCCGGCGCGCGCGAGTCGGTGACGATGCGTGCGATGGCGTCCTTGAGCTGCCTGGACGGGCTGAACAGCGGGATGGTGTTGTCGTAGCTCTTGGACATCTTGCGCCCGTCCAGGCCCGGCAGGGTGGCGACGTTTTCCTCGATCACCGCTTCGGGCAGGACGAAGAACTCGCGGCCGTTGCCGAACAGGTGGTTGAAACGCTGGCCGATGTCGCGGGCCATCTCCACGTGCTGCACCTGGTCGCGGCCGACCGGGATCTTGTGCGCGTTGAACATCAGGATGTCCGCGGCCATCAGCACCGGATAGCTGTAGAGGCCCATGGTCACGCCGGCGTCCGGGTCTTCGCCAGCCTCGACATTGCGGTCCACCGCGGCCTTGTAGGCATGCGCGCGGTTGAGCAGACCCTTGGCACTGACGCAGGTGAGCAACCAGGTCAGCTCGGGAATCTCGGGGATGTCCGACTGCCGGTAGAAGGTCGCACGCTCGACGTCCAGGCCGCCGGCCAGCCAGGTCGCGGCGATTTCCAGGCGCGAGCGCTGGATACGAGCGGGATCGTCGCACTTGATCAAGGCGTGGTAGTCCGCCAGGAAGTAGAACGAATCCACGTCGCTCCGACGGCTGGCGAGGATCGCCGGGCGGATGGCGCCGGCGTAGTTGCCCAGGTGCGGAGTGCCGGTAGGAGTGATGCCGGTCAGGATACGAGTAGTCATGCGATACCAGATGTCAGGCAAAGAAAAGAATGGCGCGCCGGATGGTAGCAGGGCCGGCGCGACAACGTCAGTCCTGCAGGCGTGGCAGCAACAGGTCCTTCAGATCGATCAGCTTGCCATGGAAGAAATGTCCGCTTTCCGCCACCCGCAACAGCTCGTGCGGTCGTGCCAGGGACTCGCTCCAGGCATATACCGCGGCCGGCGTGACCACGTCGTCATCCTCCGGCTGCACCACGGTCAGCGGGCAGCGCGCAGGCAGGCTGACCGCGAAGCGCTCCACCGGCGGCGCGATCATGAACAGCCGCGCCAGCCCGACGCCCTCCGCTTCCAGGCGACCCGCCAGATTGCCGGCGACGCAGGAGCCGAAGGAAAAGCCCATCAGTGTCAGCGGCAGCCCCGGATGGCGTGCCAGCAACCAGCGCGCGGCGGCCTCGGCGTCGTCGATCTCGCCGATCCCCTCGCCATAGCTGCCGGCGCTCTGGCCAACGCCACGGAAGTTGAAACGCAGGGTCGCCAGGCCGGCATCGCTGGCGCTGCGTTGCAGAGTGGCGACCACCTTGTTCTGCATGGTGCCGGCGAACAGCGGGTGCGGATGGCAGACCAGGGCGATGCCGCGGGCATCGGGCAGATCGAGGTGCAGGGCTTCCAGCGGCCCGCAGGGGCCATCGATGGATACAGGGATTTCGCGGGTAGACAAACAGGAACTCCGTGACCCCGGCTCGGGTCGACTCGTCTAGCAGATTACTCCAAGCGACACAGGCACTTACTCGCGTGCCGTGGTATACAGCTCGGACTCAAGCCGTTAACGTAAAGCAAAGCCGTCTATAGAGGAAGGATTCGCGTGGAACAGTCGCTCACCGCCTGGCTGCTGCCGGCCCTCGCCCTGGTCGCCGGGGTCGCCATCGGTTTTCTGATCGCCCGCCTGCTGCCCAACGCCGCGCCGAACAAGGTGCAACGCCAGATGGACGACCTGCAGGACCGCTTCGACAGCTATCAGCGCGAAGTCGTGACCCATTTCAACACCACCGCCAGCCTCGTGAAGAAGCTGACCCAGAGCTACCAGGACGTGCAGGAGCACCTCTCCGACGGCGCCCAGCGCCTGGCCCTGGACGAACAGACCCGCCAGCGCCTGCTGGCTGCGCTGCATGCCGACGAGGCCTATCCGGCCGAGCGCCGCGAGCGCCTGACTCCGCCGGCCTCCGGCGAAGTGCCGAAGGACTATGCGCCGAAAAGCCCGGACAGCCCCGGCACCCTCGACGCCACCTACGGCCTGAAAGGCAAGTACTGACGCGCTGCGCGAACCTGCCGACGCCCATGAAAAAGCCCCGCATCCGCGGGGCTTTTTCATGGCTGCGAGACGATCAGATCGCCTGGCGCTCGCGCAACAGGTCGAGCACCTGCTTCACGCCGTCCTCGACGCTCAGCGCCTGGGTATCGATCACCAGGTCGGCATCCAGCGGCACGTCGTAGGGGAAGGACTCGCCGGGGATATTGTCCTCGCCCGCCGCATACAGCCCCTGGGGATCGCGTTCGCGGCAGACCTGCGGCGACGCCTGCACATAGACGGTGATCAGGCGCTCGGCGCCGATCAGCGCCCTGGCCTGCTCGCGCCCTTCCGCGCTCGGCGCGACGAAGGCGCAGAGGCTGATCAACCCGGCCTCGTTGAACTGCTTGGCGACATGGGCGGTACGCAGCCAGTTCTCGGTGCGCCCGGCGCGGTCCTGCGGCAACCCCTTGTTCAGGTCGTGGCGCAGGTTCTGCCCGTCCAGCACGTAGACCGCGCGGCCCATATCGAACAGCTTGCGCTCCACGGCATAGGCCAGGGTACTCTTGCCGGCGCCGGAGAGGCCGCTGAACAGTACGGTCGCCGGCTGCTGGCCGAAGCGGCCGGCACGCTCCTCGCGCGTCACATGGGCATTCGAGCCGTGATGAGCGCTGCTGCCATGGGCCGCCGGCGGAGCGGAGATGATCATGCCGGCGCCAACGGTGCCGTTGGTCAGGCGATCGATGACGATGAAGGCGCCGGTGGTGCGGTTCTGCTCATAGCCATCGAGCGCGATGGGCGCGTCCAGGCTGACCTTGACCCTGGCGATCTCGTTCAGCTTCAGCTCGCTGCCCGGGGTCCGCTCCAGGGTGTTCACGTCCACCTTGTGGACGATGCTCGGAATCGAACCCGGCACATAGCTGGTAGCGCGCTTGATATCGTACTTCTTGCCCGGAAGCATCGGCTCCTCGGCCATCCACACCAGCATGGCATCGAAGCCGTCGGTGACCAGCGGGCGATTGTCGGCATGCACCAGCATGTCGCCGCGGGAAACGTCGATCTCGTCTTCCAGGGTCAGGGTGACGGCCTGGCCGGGACCGGCCTGCTCCAGTTCGCCCTCGAAGGTGACGATGGATTTCACCTTGCTCCCCTTGCCCGACGGCAATGCCACCACCTCGTCGCCCTTGCGCACCACGCCGCTGGCCAGGGTGCCGGCGAAACCGCGGAAGTTCAGGTTCGGCCGGTTCACGTACTGCACCGGGAAGCGCATGTCATCGAGGTTGCGGTCGGCGGCGATCTCGACGGTTTCGAGGATTTCCATCAGCGACTGGCCGGCGTACCAGGGCGAACGCTCGGACTTGTTGACCACGTTGTCGCCCTTGAGCGCCGACATCGGCACGAAGTGCAGCGAACTGGTCTTCAGACCGATCTTCTCGGCAAAGGCCAGGTAGTCGGCCTTGATCTGTTCGAAGACACCCTGGTCGAAGTCCTTCAGGTCCATCTTGTTGATGGCGACCACGATATGCCGGATACCCAGCAGGGACGCGATGAAACTGTGCCGGCGGGTCTGGGTCTGCACACCGTAGCGGGCATCGATCAGGATGATCGCCAGGTCGCAGGTCGAGGCACCGGTAGCCATGTTGCGGGTGTACTGCTCATGGCCGGGCGTGTCGGCGATGATGAACTTGCGCTTGGCGGTGCTGAAGTAGCGGTACGCCACATCGATAGTGATGCCCTGCTCGCGCTCGGCCTGCAGGCCATCGACCAGCAGCGCCAGGTCGACGTCGTCGCCCGTGGTGCCGACTTTCTTCGAGTCGCGGGTGATGGCCTCGAGGTGATCCTCGTAGATCATCTTGGAGTCGTGCAGCAGGCGCCCGATCAGGGTGCTCTTGCCGTCATCGACGTTGCCGCAGGTAAGGAAGCGCAGCAGTTCCTTGCGTTCGTGCTGCCCCAGGTAGGCGAGGATGTCCTCGCTGATCAGATCGGATTGATGAGACATGCTGCGTATCCTCAGAAATAGCCCTGACGTTTCTTTTCTTCCATCGAACCGGCCTGGTCATGGTCGATGACCCGACCCTGGCGTTCGGAAGTACGCGTCAGGAGCATTTCCTGGATGATTTCCGGCAGCGTGGTGGCGCTGGACTCGACCGCGCCGGTGAGCGGGTAGCAGCCGAGGGTACGGAAGCGCACCATGCGCTTCTCGATGCGGGCTTTCTCTTCGTCAGAGAGATGCTCGAGGATGCGCTCGTCGTCGATCATGATCAATGTGCCATTCTTCTCGATGACCTCGCGCTCGGCAGCGAAGTACAGCGGGACGATCGGGATGCCTTCCAGGTAGATGTATTGCCAGATGTCCAGCTCGGTCCAGTTGGACAGCGGGAAGACGCGGATCGACTCGCCCTTCTTCACCTTGCCGTTGTAGATGTTCCACAACTCGGGACGCTGGTTCTTCGGGTCCCAGCGGTGCTTGCTGTCGCGGAACGAATAGACCCGTTCCTTGGCCCGCGACTTCTCCTCGTCGCGGCGCGCGCCGCCGAAGGCAGCGTCGAAACCGTACTTGTCCAGGGCCTGCTTGAGTCCCTCGGTCTTCATCACGTCGGTGTGCTTGGCGCTGCCGTGGGTGAACGGGTTGATGCCCTGGGCGACGCCGTCCGGGTTGACGTGGGTGATCAGGTCCAGGCCCATTTCCTCGACCATCCGATCGCGGAACCTGTACATCTCCTGGAATTTCCAGCGGGTGTCCACGTGCATCACCGGGAAGGGCAGCTTGCCGGGGAAGAAGGCCTTGCGGGCCAGGTGCAGCATGACCGCGGAATCCTTGCCGATCGAGTACAGCATCACCGGGTTATCGAACTCGGCGGCCACCTCGCGGATGATGTGGATGCTTTCCGCCTCCAGCTGTTTCAGGTGCGTCAGTTTGTCGACCATGGCTACTCACGGAATTGCTTATGGACGGCCGTCGGGCCGTAGACGAACGCGCACTCTATCACAGCGCAAGGCTCTAAAAGATTCGCCATTTATACCGAAAAAATATACTCATATAGCCATCAGCGCTCAGGGTTGCAGCCGGCGAAAACACTGGCATGGAGAGGCTTTCCTGGGCGTTTCGCGGAGCGGACGGACAGGCCTGCGACGGCATCGCCCCTGGACCGAGCGAAGCCACCACCGCAACCGCGAGCGGACGGTCCGCCCCCCTTTCGGCGGCTCGACTTGTACGCCAGCGGCACTGCGCTAGCATAGCGGGCATCGTCATTCCGCCAAGAAGACCCCAGATGCGCCGTACCGCCCTCACCCTGCCCCTGTTCCTTCTGGTTTCAGCATGCAGCAGCGAACCGACGCCACCACCGAAACCCGCCGCCAAACCCCAGGCCCGCACCGTCATTTCCCCCCGCCCCGTACGCCAGTCGGTGCAACCGATACTGCCGCTGCGCGGCGATTACGCGAACAATCCGGCGGCACAGCGCTTCATCGACAGGATGGTCAGCCAGCACGGCTTCAACCGCCAGCAACTGCACGATCTGTTCGCCCAGACCCAGCGCCTGGACTGGGTGATCCGCCTGATGGACCGGCAAGCCCCGACCTATACCCCACCCAGCGGACCGAACGGCGCCTGGCTGCGCTACCGGAAGAAGTTCGTCACGCCAGGCAACGTACAGAACGGCGTGCTGTTCTGGGACCAATACGAAACCGACCTGCAACGGGCATCGCGCGTCTACGGCGTGCCGCCGGAGATCATCGTCGGCATCATCGGCGTGGAAACCCGCTGGGGGCGTGTGATGGGCAAGACGCGGATCATCGATGCGCTGTCCACCCTGTCCTTCTCCTACCCTCGCCGCGCGGAATTCTTCAGCGGCGAACTGGAGCAATTCCTCCTCCAGGCGCGCAAGGAAGGCACCGACCCGCTGGCCCTGCGCGGTTCCTATGCCGGCGCCATGGGCTACGGCCAGTTCATGCCGTCTTCATTCACCAAGTACGCGGTGGACTTCGATGGCGATGGGCATATCGACCTGTGGAATCCGCGTGACGCCATCGGCAGCGTCGCCAACTATTTCAAGCAGCACGGCTGGGTCAGCGGCGATCGCGTGGCGGTTCCCGCCAGTGGCCGGGCTCCCTCGCTGGAAGATGGCTTCAAGACGCTGTACCCGCTGGACGTGCTCGCTTCCGCCGGATTACGCCCGCAGGGTCCGCTCGGCGGCCACCGGCAAGCCAGCCTGCTGCGCCTGGACATGGGCAGGAACTACCAGTACTGGTACGGCCTGCCGAACTTCTACGTGATCACCCGCTATAACCACAGCACCCACTACGCGATGGCCGTCTGGGAACTGGGCAAGGAAGTCGACCGGGTGCGTCACCGCTCCGTCGTCAGGCAGGATTAGGACAGTCGATGAACAAGTGCTCGATGGCGAAGCGCTTGCCCAGGTAGTCGCCCAGCGCCTGTACCCCGTAGCGCTCGGTGGCATGGTGTCCGGCGGCGATGAAGCTGATGCCGTTCTCCCGCGCGCTGTGCACGGTCTGCTCGGAAACCTCGCCGGTCAGGTAGGCATCGACGCCAGCGGCGATCGCCTGGTCGATATAGCCCTGGGCGCCGCCGGTGCACCAGGCGATGCGCCGGATCGGCTGACCGGCATCGACCAGCAGCGGCTCACGCCCCAGCGCATCGCGCACATGCCGAGCGAAATCGGCAGGCTGCATCGGCTCGGCAAGCGAACCGAGGAGGACGATGGAACGCGGGTTGCCCGGCTCCAACGGCCCTTCCACTTCGAAGCCGAGCTGCCGGGCGAGCTGCACGTTGTTGCCCACCTCCGGATGCAGATCCAGCGGCAGGTGGTAAGCGAGCAGACTGATATCGTTGTTCAGCAGGGTCTTCAGGCGCCGTTGCTTCATGCCGACCACGCAGGGGTTCTCACCCTTCCAGAAGTAACCGTGATGCACCAGCACCACGTCGGCGTCGGCCTCCACGGCGGCATCCAGCAGCGCCTGGCTGGCAGTGACCCCGCTGACGATCCGCCGCACCTGCGGCCGGCCTTCGACCTGCAGGCCGTTCGGGCAGTAGTCCTGGATGCGCGCGGCATCCAGATAACGGTCGGCCTCTTCGACCAGGGTGCTCAGGGCGATAGCCATGCAAATTCCTCTTCATTCAGGCAGGGCGCGCCGCTCCTCTAATGGACGGCTTCCCCCTATAATGGGCGCCACCTTATCGGCCGCTTTTCGGCCTCGCAACCCCAAGGATTTTCCCGATGCCCAAGGCCCTGCGTTTCCTCGGCTGGCCCGTGCTGGTCGGCGTGCTGCTGGCCCTGCTGATCATCCAGCACAACCCCGAGCTGGTCGGCCTGCCACGCCAGGAGGTGCACGTCGAGCAGGCGCCTCTGCTCAGCCGCCTGCAGGAAGGCCCGGTGTCCTATGCCAACGCGGTGAGTCGAGCGGCTCCGGCAGTGGCCAACCTGTACACCACCAAGATGGTCAGCAAGCCCTCCCACCCCCTGTTCGACGACCCGATGTTCCGCCGCTTCTTCGGCGACAACCTGCCGCAACAGAAGCGCATGGAATCGAGCCTCGGCTCGGCGGTGATCATGAGCGCGGAAGGCTACCTGCTGACCAACAACCACGTGACCGCTGGCGCCGACCAGATCATCGTGGCCTTGCGCGACGGCCGCGAAACCATCGCCCAGTTGGTCGGCAGCGACCCGGAAACCGACCTGGCCGTGCTGAAGATCGACCTTAAGAACCTGCCGGCGATGACCCTCGGCCGCTCCGACGGCATTCGCACCGGCGACGTCTGCCTCGCCATCGGCAACCCGTTCGGCGTCGGCCAGACCGTGACCATGGGCATCATCAGCGCCACCGGACGCAACCAGCTCGGCCTGAACACCTACGAAGACTTCATCCAGACCGACGCGGCGATCAACCCCGGCAACTCCGGCGGCGCGCTGGTGGACGCTGCCGGCAACCTGATCGGCATCAACACGGCGATCTTCTCCAAGTCCGGCGGCTCCCAGGGTATCGGCTTCGCCATCCCGACCAAGCTGGCCCTGGAGGTCATGCAGTCGATCATCGAGCACGGCCAGGTGATCCGCGGCTGGCTCGGCGTCGAGGTCAAGGCGCTGACCCCGGAACTGGCGGAGTCGCTGGGCCTCGGCGAAACCGCCGGGATCGTCGTCGCCGGCGTCTATCGCGACGGCCCGGCGGCGCGCGGCGGCCTGCTGCCGGGCGACGTGATCCTGACCATCGACAAGCAGGAAGCCAGCGACGGCCGCCGCTCGATGAACCAGGTGGCGCGCACCCGTCCGGGACAGAAGATCAGCATCGTGGTGCTGCGCAACGGACAGAAGGTCAACCTGACCGCCGAGGTCGGCCTGCGTCCGCCGCCGGCACCGGCTCCACAGCAGAAACAGGACGGCGGCGAGTGATCCCCGCCATTGAAAACGGCGCCCTCGGGCGCCGTTTTCGTATCACTTGAGGAAGTGCAGGGCGTCCAGTAGCGCCTGGTTCTGCTCCGGACTGCCGATGGTGATACGCAGGAACTGGTCGATCCGCGCCTGCTTGAAATGGCGGACGATCACTCCCTGCTCGCGCAGGGTCGAGGCAATCTGCCCGGCATCGTGCCGCGGATGACGGGCGAAGACGAAGTTGGCGGCCGACGGTAGTACCTCGAAGCCCAGCGCCTGCAAAGAGGCGCTCAACGCCTCGCGGCTATCGATCACTGCCTGGCAGGTCCGACGGAAATAGGCGTCGTCCTCGAAAGCCGCCGCCGCGCCGGCGATCGCCAGGCGATCCAGCGGGTAGGAATTGAAGCTGTTCTTGATCCGCTCCAGCGCCTCGACCAGATCGGCATGGCCGACCGCCAGGCCGACCCGCAGGCCGGCCAGGGAGCGCGACTTGGACAGCGTCTGGGTGACCAGCAGGTTCGGGTAGCGATCGACCAGGGCGATGGCGCTCTCGCCGCCGAAGTCGACATAGGCCTCGTCGACTACCACCACCGAATCCGGCGACGCCTTCAGCATCGCTTCGATGGCGTCCAGCGGCAGCAGGCAGCCGGTCGGCGCGTTCGGATTGGGGAAGATGATTCCGCCGTTGGGCCGCGCGTAGTCTTCGACGCGGATGCGGAACCTTTCATCCAGCGCGATCTTCTCGTGCGCGATCCCGTACAGGCCGCAATAGACCGGATAGAAGCTGTAGGTCACGTCCGGAAACAGCAGCGGCAGGTCGTGTTGGAAGAGGCCATGGAAAATGTGCGCGAGCACCTCGTCGGAGCCGTTGCCGACGAACACCTGGTTGGCCTGTACGCCGTAGTGCGCGGCGACCGCCTGCTTCAACCGCTCGCCGTTGGGATCGGGATACAGGCGCAGGTCGTCGTTGAGTTCCGCCTGCATCGCGGCGAGCGCCTGTGGCGACGGACCGTAGGGATTCTCGTTGGTGTTCAGCTTGACCAGCCGCGACAGCTTCGGCTGCTCGCCCGGCACATAAGGCACCAGGTCCTTGACGAAGGGACTCCAGAATTTGCTCATGCTCAGGCCTCCTTCTCGTCGAGGATGCGGTATTCGGCACTACGCGCGTGGGCGGTCAACGACTCGCCGCGAGCCAGCACCGAGGCGGTACGACCGAGGACCGAAGCGCCCTCGGCCGAGCAGTTGATGATCGACGAACGCTTCTGGAAGTCATATACCCCCAGCGGCGAAGAGAAACGCGCGGTACCGGAGGTCGGCAGCACGTGGTTCGGGCCGGCGCAATAGTCGCCCAGGGCCTCGGCAGTGTAGCGGCCCATGAAGATCGCGCCGGCATGGCGGATCTCCGGCAGCCAGCTTTCCGGATCGGCCACCGACAGCTCCAGGTGTTCCGGGGCGATGCGGTTGGCGACCGCACAGGCCTGGGCCTGGTCGGCGACCTGGATCAGCGCGCCGCGCCCCTCCAGGGAGGTGCGGATGATATCGGCGCGCTCCATGGTCGGCAGCAGGCGAGCGATGCTGTCCGCGACGCGGTCCAGGAACGCCGCGTCCGGACTGACCAGGATCGACTGGGCGTCTTCGTCGTGTTCGGCCTGGGAGAACAGGTCCATGGCGATCCAGTCGGGATCGGTCTGGCCGTCGCAGACCACGAGGATTTCCGAGGGACCGGCGATCATGTCGATGCCGACCTGGCCGAACACGTGACGCTTGGCGGTGGCCACGTAGATGTTGCCGGGGCCGACGATCTTGTCCACCCGCGGCACGCTTTCGGTGCCGTAGGCCAACGCGGCCACGGCCTGTGCCCCGCCGATGGTGAAGACACGGTCGACGCCGGCGATGCAGGCGGCGGCGAGGACGATCTCGTTGATCTCGCCGCGCGGGGTCGGTACGACCATGACCACTTCGGACACCCCGGCGACCTTGGCCGGGATCGCATTCATCAGCACCGAGGACGGGTAGGACGCCTTGCCGCCCGGCACATAGAGCCCGGCGCGGTCCAGCGGGGTGACCTGCTGGCCGAGCACCGTGCCGTCGGCCTCGGTGTAGCGCCAGGAACCCTGCTTCTGCTTCTCGTGGTAGCTGCGCACGCGCTCGGCGGCGACTTCCAGGGCTTCGCGCTGGGCTACGGTGATACGGGTGAGAGCCAGCTCCAGGCGCTCGCGCGGCAGGATCAGGTCGGCCATCGAGGCGGCCTGGAGACCGTCGAAGCGCTGGGTGAACTCGACCACGGCGGCGTCGCCACGGCTGCGTACGGCGGCGATGATGTCGAGGACGCGCTGGTTGACCGAATCGTCGGAGACACTTTCCCAGCTCAGCAGATGATCCAGATGACGCCCGAAGTCCGGATCAGCGGCATTGAGTCGACGGATAGCGAAGGGAGCGGTCATAGCGAGCCTCTTTTATGGATGGCGTTGTCTCGGGCGCCGCTAGACTACCAAGCCCACCGTGCGGGCACCCGAGAAAATTTGGCTATGACACGGATAGGCAGGTGCGGCGCGGAGCCGCACGGGTATCAGTGACGGTGTCGCGCCTCGACGGCGTCGCGCAGGGTATCGATCAGCGACTGGATGCGACCGTGCTGCATCTTCATCGAGGCCTTGTTGACCACCAGGCGCGAGCTGATCGTGGCGATCAGTTCCTGGGGCTCCAGGCCGTTGGCGCGCAGGGTATTGCCGGTATCCACGACGTCAATGATCTTGTCGGCGAGACCGACCAGCGGCGCCAGCTCCATCGAGCCGTACAGCTTGATCACGTCGACCTGGCGGCCCTGCTCGGCGTAGTAGCGCTTGGCGACATTGACGAACTTGGTGGCCACCCGCAGGCGTCCCTTGGGTTCAGGCGCGCCAATGGCGCCGGCGGTCATCAGCTTGCAGTTGGCGATACGCAGGTCCAGCGGTTCGTAGAGTCCCTGGCCGCCGTACTCCATCAGCACGTCCTTGCCGGCCACGCCGAGATCGGCGGCGCCATGCTCGACATAGGTCGGCACGTCGGTGGCGCGCACGATGAGCAGGCGCACATCGGACAGGGACGTCGGGATGATCAGCTTGCGGCTCTTGTCCGGGTTCTCCGACGGTACGATGCCCGCCGCTGCGAGCAGCGGCAGGGTATCGTCGAGAATCCGGCCCTTGGACAAGGCGATGGTCAGCATTTGCGCGACAGCCTCCGCTAGCCCGGTACGCGGCGGATCTTGGCGCCGAGCAGCTGGAGTTTCTCTTCGATGCACTCGTAGCCACGGTCGATGTGGTAGATGCGATCGATCAGGGTGTCGCCTTCGGCCACCAGGCCGGCGATCACCAGGCTCGCGGATGCGCGCAGGTCGGTCGCCATGACCGGAGCGCCCTTGAGCTTGGGTACGCCGGTGACGATGGCGGTGTTGCCTTCGACGAGGATTTGCGCGCCCATGCGGTTCATTTCGTAAACATGCATGAAGCGGTTCTCGAAGACCGTCTCGATGACCGCGCCGGTGCCTTCGGCTACCGCGTTCATGGAGATGAACTGGGCCTGCATGTCGGTGGGGAACGCCGGGTACGGCGCGGTACGCACGTTGACCGCCTTCGGCCGGTTGCCCTTCATGTCCAGCTCGATCCAGTTGCTGCCGGTGCTGATGTGGGCACCGGCCTCTTCCAGCTTCTGCAGGACCGCCTCGAGGATGGTCGGGTCGGTATCCTTCAGCTTCACCCGGCCACCGGTCGCGGCCGCGGCCACCAGGTAGGTGCCGGTCTCGATACGGTCGGGCAGTACGTCGTAGCGAGCACCGCCGAGGCGCTTCACGCCTTCGATGACGATGGTATCGGAGCCAGCGCCCTGGACGTTGGCGCCCATGGCGTTCAGGCAGTTGGCCAGGTCGACCACCTCCGGCTCGCGAGCGGCGTTCTGCAGCACGGTACGGCCGTTGGCCAGCGCGGCGGCCATCATCAGGTTCTCGGTGCCGGTCACGCTGACGGTATCGAAGAAGAAGTGACCGCCACGCAGGCCGCCGGCCGGCGCCTTGGCCTTGATGTAGCCGCCTTCGACCTCGATCTGCGCGCCCATGGCCTCGAGACCGCGGATATGCAGGTCGACCGGACGCGAACCGATCGCGCAACCGCCCGGCAGGGCCACTTCGGCCTCGCCGAAGCGCGCCAGCATCGGGCCCAGCACCAGGATCGAGGCACGCATGGTCTTCACCAGTTCATACGGCGCGACCAGGGTCTTGATGCTGCTGGCATCGACTTCGACGTTGAGCTTCTCGTCGATGATCGGCTGCACGCCCATGCGGCCGAACAGTTCGATCATGGTGGTAATGTCGTGCAGGTGCGGCAGGTTGCAGACGGTGACCGGAGTATCGGCCAGCAGGGTCGCGGCCAGGATCGGCAGCGCCGAGTTCTTCGCGCCGGAAATGCGGATTTCGCCATCGAGGCGGTTACCGCCGGTAATAATCAGTTTATCCATTGCAATGATCCCCCGTGGGCTCAGGAACGCTCGGCCCAGGCGGCGCGGCTGAAGAATTTCATGGTGACGGCATGGATGCTGCCATCGGCGATCCAGGCGTTCAAATGGGCGTAGACCTGCTGCTGACGCTTGACCGGGCTCTGGCCGGCCAGTTCGTCGCTGATCAGATTCAGTTGGAAATTGCACCCTTCGCCCTCGACTTCCACCTGGGTGCCGGGGAGTTTTTCCTGGAGAAGGCTCTTAACGTCTTCGGCCTGCATGCTCAACCTCAATCGGGCGCCCTACGCGCACGGTCGGCCATCATACAAAAAAGCCCTCCGCCTGCGAACCCCAGGAAGGGACGCGCAGACGGAGGGCCGCTCGTTCCGCCGGCCGGTCATTCCTGCAAAGGCAGGATCTCCAGAAGGCTGCTGACCTTGGCAATCTCCCGCATGTCGTCCGGCAACGCCCTGACGCTCAGGACCTTGCCGGCCTTGCGTGCGTCGCGCATGAAGGCCAGCAACAGGGAAATGCCCACGCTGCTGGAGCGCTCCACCGCCGAGCAGTCGACGACCAGTTCCGCCGCCTGGCTGGCGCGAATCAGCCGACCGCCCTGCTCGCGCAACGCCGGCCCGCTGCTGTAGTCGAGCACGCCGGCGAGCTGCAGTTCGCCGGCCGCGCCTTCGCGCAGGCTGGCCTGGCTCATTTCGCCCCGGCCTCTTCCGCTTTCGCGGTTTCCTTGGCCTTGGCGACCACCTCGCCCCAGCCGGCGATGGTCTTCTCGAGGTCGTTGCGGTTCTTCTGCATGGTGTCGGCGAACTGGTCGCGGAACAGCTTGCCGATGTTGATGCCGTTGATGATCACGTTGCGGACCTTCCAGCCACCGGCCAGGTTGGTCATGGTGTAGGAGACCGGATAGACCGTGCCCTTGCTGTCACGGATCTCCATGTTGACGCTGGCGCGATCGTCGCTCGGCTTGGCCGAACTAGGCAGCACGCGGATGTCCTGGTTGTCGTATTCGAGCAGCGCGTTGCCGTAGAACTGCATCAGGCTGTTCTTGAACACTTCCTCGAAGCGCTTGATTTGCTCGGGTGAGGCCTGGCGCGAGTACTTGACGGTCATCACGCTCTTGGCGATGCCTTCGGCATCGACCACCGGCCCAAGGATACGATCGAGAGTGGCGTAGAGCTTTTGCGGATCGGCCTTGTAGGCGGCCTTGTTGGCCTTGATGTCGGAAAGCAGTTCGTCGACCGTGCCCTGCACCACCTGTTGCGGGGTCGGCGCCGCCATGGAAAGCAGCGGGAAAGCCGCCAGGAACACCAGCAGGCCGCGACGCAGAAGAGTCAGCATGGAAGAAAACCTCACTTTTTGGCTTCGTCTTTGTTAACCGAGTTCAGCAGGAACTTGCCGATCAGGTCTTCCAGCACCAGCGCCGACTGGGTGTCGTGGATGGTGCTGCCGTCCTTCAGAACGTCCTCGTCGCCGCCGACGCTGATGCCGATGTATTTCTCGCCCAGCAGGCCGGCGGTCAGGATCGACGCCGTGGAATCGACCGGCAGGTTGTTCACGTTCTGGTTGATCTCCATGGTCACGCGACCAGTGTAGCTGTCGCGATCCAGGTCGACCGCCGTCACCTTGCCGATCGTCACGCCGGCCAGGGTGACCTTGCCGCGCACGGTAACACCGGCGATGTTGTCGAAGTAGGCGTAGACCTTGTAGGTATCACCGGCGTTGCCCACGCTCAGGCCGCTGACCCGCAGGGCCAGCAGCAACAGGGCCAGCAGGCCGGCCAGGAGGAACAGGCCGACACCGATTTCCAGGGTGCGGGTTTGCATTCAGAAATCTCCAAACATCAAAGCAGTCAGAATGAAGTCGAGCCCCAGCACCGCCAGGGAGGCATAGACCACGGTCCGGGTCGTCGCCCGGCTGATTCCTTCCGAGGTCGGCTCGCAGTCGTAGCCTTGGTAGACCGCGATCCAGGTCACCACGAAGGCGAATACGATACTTTTGATCACGCCGTTGAGCACATCCTCGGTGAACTGCACGCTGTTCTGCATGTTCGCCCAGAACGACCCCTCGTATACGCCCAGCCAGTCGACCGCGACCATCGCCCCACCCCAGATGCCGACCACGCTGAAGATCGCGGCGAGCAGCGGCATGGAGATGAAACCGGCCCACAGGCGCGGCGCGACGATGTACTTGAGCGGGTCGACACCGATCATTTCCAGGCTGGAAAGCTGTTCGGTGGCCTTCATGTTGCCGATTTCCGCGGTAAGCGCAGAGCCGGCACGGCCGGCGAACAGCAGGCCGGTCACCACCGGCCCCAGTTCGCGCAGCAGGGTCAGGGCCACCATCTGCCCGACCGCCTGCTCGGAACCATAGGAAATCAGGATGTTGTAGCCCTGCAGGGCCAGCACCATGCCAATGAACAGGCCCGAGACGACGATGATCGCCAGCGACAGCACGCCTACCGAGTAGAGTTGCTTCACCAGCAGGTGCAAACCGGTGCCTGGCGTGCGCCGGCCGAGCAGGGCGTGGCCGAGGAACAGGGTCGAGCGGCCGAGCGCGGCGACCACGTCCAGGCCGGCGCGGCCGAACAGCCGGATACGTTCGAGGGGAGAGACTCTACGCATCAGCGCTCTCCCAGCAGGTCGGCCCGGTAGTCGCGGGCCGGATAATGGAACGGAACGGGACCATCCGGGATTCCCTTGACGAACTGGCGGATACGAGGATCGTCGGTTTCCTTGAGGACGTCCGGCGTCCCGTGGCCAAGTACCCGGCCGTCGCCGACGATATAGATGTAGTCGGCGATGCTGGCGGTCTCGGCCAGGTCATGGGAAACCACGATGCTGGTGATGCCGAGGGCATCGTTGAGCAGGCGGATCAGGCGCACCAGGACGCCCATGGCGATCGGATCCTGCCCCACGAACGGCTCGTCGTAGAGCAGGATCTGCGGGTCCAGGGCGATCGCCCGGGCCAGGGCGACGCGGCGCTTCATGCCGCCGGAAAGCTCGTCCGGCATCAGTTCCACGGCGCCGCGCAGGCCGACGGCCTGAAGCTTCATCAGGACGATGTCGCGGATCATCTCTTCCGGCAGCTGGGTATGCACACGCAGCGGAAACGCGACGTTCTCGAAGACGTCGAGATCGGTGAACAGCGCCCCGCTCTGGAACAGCACGCCGAACTGCTTGCGCATGTCGAACAGGTCGCCGCGCGAAAGCTGCGGCAGGTTCTGCCCGTTGACCCAGACCTCCCCCTTCGAAGGACGCAACTGGGAGGCGATCAGCCGCAGCAACGTGGTCTTGCCGCAACCGGACGGGCCCATGATGCCGGTCACCTTTCCGCGCGGGATACGCACATCGATGTTGTCGAAAATCGCCCGCGATCCGCGCTTGAAGGTCAGGCCCTTCAACTCGACCGCGTAGGCACTATCGGTGCTCATCAGGACTCCTTGCGATGCGACCCGTCCATGCTGGACGCCTTGCCCCGTTGCAAAGGCACGCATCCCGGAGGGGTCGAATGGGCGCGGACTATAGCACTGCGGCGGGTTCTGGCCCAAGGCCTGGCACCGTGCCGTTCAGCTTGGATTCAGCTTGTTCGGAGCGTTCTCTCAGCCCTTTAGGACATATCGCACACTTCAGGTTCACTACGGACAGAAAAAAATCGCGTCGACGTCGAATATATCGACATTTATGCAGTCATAGCGCGGAGTGCAGATAACGGCGGCGTAACAGAGCATTGCAGTCCATACAACATTGCGCCGCGGGGGATGCGGACCGACTTCACAGCATGGCTGGTGTAAGCGGGGCACGCTTTCCCGTTATAATCCCGCCTTTAATCCAGGCGCCACATTCGTTGAACATGAGCCAGAACCTCGATTTCATCCATTCCGCCCAGCGCACCATCGGCCTCGAGCGCGACGCGGTAGACAGCCTGCTGGCGCGGATTGGCGACGATTTCGTCAAGGCCTGCGAACTGCTGCTGGCCGGCAAGGGCCGGGTCGTCGTCGTCGGCATGGGCAAGTCCGGTCACATCGGCAAGAAGATCGCCGCTACCCTGGCCAGCACCGGCACCCCCTCCTTCTTCGTGCATCCGGCCGAGGCCAGCCATGGCGACATGGGCATGATCACCAAGGACGACGTGGTCCTCGCCCTGTCCAACTCCGGCTCGACTGCCGAAATCGTCACCCTGTTGCCTCTGATCAAGCGCCTGGGCATCACCCTGATCAGCATGACCGGTAACCCCGAGTCGCCCCTGGCCAAGGCTGCGGAAGTGAACCTGGACGCCAGTGTCGGCCAGGAAGCCTGCCCACTGAACCTGGCCCCGACCTCCTCCACCACCGTAACCCTGGTCCTCGGCGACGCCCTGGCGATCGCCCTGCTCGAAGCCCGCGGCTTTACCGCGGAAGACTTCGCCTTCTCGCACCCGGGCGGTGCGCTGGGCCGCCGACTGCTGCTGAAGGTGGAAGACGTCATGCACGTCGGCGAAGGGCTGCCGCAGGTGCTGCTCGGCACCTCGCTGACCGGCGCGCTGATGGAAATGACCCGCAAGGGCCTGGGCATGACCGTAGTGCTCGACGAACATGGCAAGCTTGCCGGCATTTTCACCGATGGCGACCTGCGTCGCGCCCTGGATCGGGGCATCGACGTCCGCCAGGTCACCATCGACCAGGTGATGACCGTCCACGGCAAGAGCGTCCGCGCCGAGATCCTCGCCGCGGAAGCCCTGAAGATCATGGAAGACAACAAGATCGGCGCACTGGTGGTGGTCGACGCGGACGACCGTCCGGTCGGCGCCCTGAACATGCACGACCTGTTGCGCGCAGGAGTGATGTAATGAGCGATACCCATTCGGCCGCGGAACTCCCGGTCCGGGCCAGCCGGATACGCCTGGCGATTTTCGACGTCGACGGCGTGCTGACCGACGGCAAGCTGTATTTCCTCGTCGACGGCAGCGAGTTCAAGACCTTCAACACCCTGGACGGACATGGCATCAAGATGCTCATCGCCTCCGGCGTGCGCACCGCCATCATCACCGGCCGCGACACTCCGGTGGTCGAACGGCGCGCGCGCAACCTGGGCATCCAGCATCTCTATCAGGGCCGGGAAGACAAGCTCGCCGTCCTCGACGAACTTCTCGGCGAACTCGGACTAGGCTATGAGCAAGTCGCCTACCTTGGCGACGACCTGCCCGATCTGCCGGTGATCCGCCGCGTCGGCCTGGGCATGGCGGTAGCCAGTGCCGACCCGTTCGTGCGCCAGCATGCCCATGGCGTCACCGCGGCCCGCGGCGGCGAAGGCGCCGCCCGCGAGTTCTGCGAACTGATCATGCGCGCCCAGGGTACGCTCGAAGCCGCCCAGAGCGCCTATCTGTAGAGCCGACCATGCCGAAGACACTACGCCAGAAACTGCTGCTCGCCCTGATCGCCCTGTTGCTGATCGTCGCGGGCTACTACTGGAACGTCGGGCTCGAGCTGTTCAACGAACAGCCGACCCGTCCCGGCCAGGACAATACCATCGACTACTATGCCGAGAATGCCCATAGCCTCCAGTACCAGGAGGACGGCAGCCTCGACTACGAGATGACCGCGGTGAAGCTGGAGCACCAGAAAGCCACGGACATCACTTTCGTCACCACCCCCGACCTGCTGCTCTTCCGTGGCAACGTGCAACCCTGGCACATCCAGAGCGCCCGCGCCGAAGTCGGACCGAAAGGCAAGGAGGTCGAACTCATCGACGACGTGCGCGTCGCACGTACCGATGCCAAGGGCCAACCAAGCATCCTGACCACCACTCGGCTGACCGTATTCCCCGACAAGAATTATGCACAGACCGAGCAAGCCGTTAAAATCGACGCGGCCAATGGAGTGACGACGGCTGTTGGAATGAAAGCGTATCTGAAAGACAGCCGGATGCACCTGCTGTCCAACGTAAGAGGTCAGCATGAGGTTCGTTAATACCCTCCCCCTTATTTTCGGTCTGACTGCCGCCCTCGGCAGCTCCATGGCCTTGGCCCTGCCTTCGGACCGCGAACAACCGATCCGCGTCCAGGCCGACAGCGCCGAACTGGACGACAAGCAGGGCGTCGCGGTCTACCGCGGCGACGTCGTGGTGACCCAGGGCAGCACCAAGCTGACCGGCAACACCGTGACCCTGAAGCAGGACAAGAACGGCGACATCGAGGTCGTGACCTCGGTCGGCAAACCTGCCTACTACGAGCAGAAACCCGCTCCGGACAAGGACGTGACCAAGGCCTATGGCCTGACCATCCAGTACTTCGTCACGCAGAACCGGGTCGTGCTGATCGACCAGGCCAAGGTGATCCAGGAAGGCAACACCTTCGAAGGCGAGAAGATCGTCTACGACACCCAGCGCCAGATCGTCAACGCGGGTCGTGCCACCGGCTCCCAGGTGACCAGCCCGCGCCCGCGCATCGACATGGTCATCCAGCCGAAGAAAAAGGCCCAGTAATGGCAACGCTCAAAGCCCAGCACCTGGCCAAAAGCTATAAAGGCCGGCAAGTCGTCCGCGACGTCAGCATGTCCATCGATAGCGGGCAGATCGTCGGCCTGCTCGGTCCGAACGGTGCCGGCAAGACCACCTGCTTCTACATGATCGTCGGCCTGGTCCAGGCCGACCAGGGCGTGGTCCGCATCGACGAGCAGAACGTCACCCACCTGCCGATGCACGGGCGCGCCCGGGCCGGCATCGGCTACCTGCCGCAGGAAGCCTCGATCTTCCGCAAGCTGTCGGTATCCGACAACATCATGGCGATCCTCGAGACCCGCAGCGACCTCGATCGCAACGGTCGCAAGGAAGCCCTGGAAGGCCTGCTGCAGGAATTCCACATCCACCACATCCGCGACAACCTCGGCATGAGCCTGTCCGGCGGCGAACGACGCCGGGTGGAAATCGCCCGCGCCCTGGCCAGCGCGCCGAAATTCATCCTCCTCGACGAGCCCTTCGCCGGCGTGGACCCGATCTCGGTCGGCGACATCAAGCAGATCATCCATCACCTCAAGGCGAAGGGTATCGGCATCCTCATCACCGACCACAACGTCCGCGAGACCCTGGACATCTGTGAAACGGCGTATATCGTCAATGATGGGCAGTTGATCGCGGAAGGGGATGCCGAGAGCATCCTCGCCAACGACCTGGTCAAGGAAGTCTACCTGGGGCACGAGTTCCGCCTCTGAAGAAATCTCCTAGCGCGCCCTCCGGCCTCGCCGGAGCGGTTCCGCTCGCCCGCGGTTTCGCAACCACGAGTGCCGCCTGGAGCGGATGATTTATTCAGAGCAACCCTAGGCAAAGTACGAAAATTCAGGCATATAATTTGCTTCCTGGCGGTGCCGCCACCTCGGCACCCGTAGTAGTGGATGGTGCCATCCGGTACCAGCGAATAAGGTACTAAGCCCTCAGCCATGAAACCATCGCTAGTCCTCAAGATGGGCCAGCAGCTGACGATGACGCCGCAGCTGCAACAGGCCATACGCCTCCTCCAGCTATCCACCCTGGACCTCCAGCAGGAAATCCAGGAAGCGCTGGAATCCAATCCCATGCTCGAACGCCAGGAAGACGGCGACGATTTCGACAACAGCGACCCTCTCGCCGATGGCGCCGAACAGGCGGCCAGCGCGCCCCAGGAGAGCCCTCTCCAGGAAAGCGCCACGCCCAGCGTCGAAAGCCTCGACGACGACCAGTGGAGCGAACGCATACCCAGCGAGTTGCCGGTGGATACCGCCTGGGAAGACATCTACCAGACCAGCGCCAGCAGCCTGCCCAGCAACGACGATGACGAATGGGACTTCACCGCGCGCACCAGCAGCGGCGAGAGCCTGCACAGCCACCTGCTCTGGCAGGTCAACCTGGCACCGATGTCGGACACCGATCGGATGATCGCGGTGACCATCATCGATAGCATCAACAACGATGGCTACCTCGAAGAGTCCCTCGAGGAAATCCTCGCCGCCATCGATCCGGAACTGGACGTCGAGCTCGACGAAGTGGAAGTCGTGCTGCGCCGCATCCAGCAACTGGAACCCGCCGGCATCGGCGCCCGCAACCTGCGCGAGTGCCTGCTGCTGCAACTGCGCCAGTTGCCGTCCACCACGCCCTGGCTGAACGAAGCGCTGCGCCTGGTATCCGACTACCTCGACCTGCTCGGCGGCCGCGACTACAGCCAATTGATGCGGCGCATGAAGCTCAAGGAAGACGAACTGCGCCAGGTCATCGAGCTGATCCAGTGCCTGCATCCCCGGCCCGGTTCGCAGATCGAATCGAGCGAAGCCGAATACATCGTCCCCGACGTCATCGTGCGCAAGGACAACGAGCGCTGGCTGGTCGAGCTGAACCAGGAGGCGATGCCGCGCCTGCGCGTCAACGCCACCTACGCCGGCATGGTCCGCCGCGCCGACAGCAGCGCCGACAATACCTTCATGCGCAACCAGTTGCAGGAAGCCCGCTGGTTCATCAAGAGCCTGCAGAGCCGCAACGAAACGCTGATGAAGGTCGCCACCCAGATCGTCGAGCACCAGCGCGGTTTCCTCGACTACGGCGAAGAAGCCATGAAGCCGCTGGTCCTGCATGACATCGCCGAAGCGGTGGGCATGCACGAATCGACCATTTCGCGGGTCACCACGCAGAAATACATGCATACGCCGCGCGGCATTTTCGAGCTGAAATATTTCTTTTCAAGTCACGTCAGTACCGCCGAAGGCGGGGAATGCTCGTCCACCGCGATCCGCGCGATCATCAAGAAACTGGTGGCCGCGGAAAATGCGAAAAAGCCATTGAGCGACAGCAAGATCGCTGGTTTACTGGAGGCACAGGGCATTCAAGTGGCTCGCCGCACCGTCGCCAAATACCGCGAATCCCTGGGCATAGCCCCTTCGAGCGAGCGCAAGCGACTGGTGTGACGTTGATCCACGCCAAGGTGTTCCGGAGGCAGGTTGCTAACCTGCCACTTACACACGGGCAACAAGGAGAACGCGGTATGCAAGTCAACATCAGTGGCCATCAACTGGATGTGACCGACGCCCTGCGCGACTATGTCGGCGAGAAACTGAGCCGTCTGGAGCGCCATTTCGACAAGATCACCAATGTTCAGGTGATCATGGAGGTCGAGAAACTGAAGCAGAAGATCGAAGCCACCCTGCGCATCGCCGGTGGCGAGATCGTAGCCAATGCGGAACATGAGGACATGTACGCGGCCATCGACCTGCTGATCGACAAACTCGACCGTCAACTGATCAAACACAAAGAGAAGTATCTCGAACGGCAGCAAGGCGTAGGCGCCCGCTGATCTCCCCTCCCCTATGATCCGACTTGAGCAAATCCTGACCCCCGGCCGTTCCCTCGTGAACGTGCCGGGCGGCAGCAAGAAACGCGTACTCGAACAAATCGCCAACCTGGTAGCCAGGGAGCTGCCGGAGTTCGACGCCCAGACCATCTTCGAAAACCTGGTGGCCCGGGAAAAACTCGGTTCCACCGGCTTCGGCAATGGCATCGCCATTCCGCACTGCCGCCTGTCTGGCTGCCAGAGCCCCATCAGCGCCGTGCTGCACCTGGATGCTCCCGTGGACTTCGACGCGCTGGACGGCGCGCCGGTCGACCTGCTCTTCGTCCTGCTAGTACCGGAGGCCGCGACCGAAGAACATCTCGAACTGCTCCGGCAGATCGCCGCCATGCTCGACCGTGCCGACGTACGCGACCGCCTGCGCAGCGCTCCCACCGCCGAAGCGCTTTATCAGATCGTGGTAGACGTACAGAACGGGCAATGACATGCGCCTGATCATCGTCAGTGGCCGCTCGGGCTCGGGCAAGAGCACCGCCCTGAACGTCCTCGAAGACAACGGCTTCTATTGCATCGACAACCTTCCCGCCAGCCTGCTTCCCGACCTGGCGCAGCGCGCCCTGTTGCACACGGAGCTACTGCAGCCACAGGTGGCGGTGTCGATCGACGCCCGCAACCTGCCCAGCCAGTTGCAGCGCTTCCCCGAACTGTTGCAGGAAGTGCGGGACAACCACATCAACTGCGATGTGCTGTATCTCGACGCCGACGACGAGACGCTGCTCAAACGATTCTCGGAAACCCGCCGGCGCCACCCGCTGACCACCGACACCCGTTCGCTGGCGGAGGCGATTGGCGACGAGAGCCAATTGCTCGGACCGATCGCCGACCTCGCCGACCTGAAGCTGGACACCACCAGCCTCAACCTCTATCAGCTGCGCGACACCATCAAACTGCGCCTGTTGAACAAGCCGGAGCCCGGCACCGCGTTCCTCGTCGAATCCTTTGGCTTCAAGCGCGGCATGCCAGTCGACGCCGACCTGGTGTTCGATGTGCGCTGCCTGCCGAACCCCTACTGGAAGCCCGAGTTGCGCGATCATTCGGGGCTGGAGCCGGAAGTCCGCGAGTATCTGGCCGCCCAGCCGGACGTCGAGGAAATGTACCAGGACATCGTCGGCTACCTGAACAAATGGCTGCCGCGCTTCGCCGCCAGTAACCGCTCATATGTAACAGTTGCGATAGGCTGTACCGGCGGGCACCATCGTTCGGTCTACCTCGCCGAGCGGATTGGCGCTGCACTCAGGGATTCCCTGAAGAACGTGCAGATTCGCCACCGCGATCTCAGCAGCTAGCCCATAACAAGAAGGACAGACTCCCCAAGATGCCCGCCCTCGAGATCACCATCATCAACAAGCTCGGTCTGCACGCCCGCGCGGCGGCCAAGTTCGTCGGCGTCGCGGGGCGCTACCCTTGCCAGGTCCGGGTCGGCCGCAATCCTGAAAGCTGCGTCGACGGCAAGAGCATCATGGCCGTGATGATGCTGGCTGCCGGCAAGGGCACCAACCTGCACCTGCATACCGAAGGCGAACAGGAAGACGAGGCGTTGAACGCGCTGGTCGAACTGATCAACAACAGGTTCGACGAGGGCGAGTAGGCTCTTCCCAGCGACAACGAAAAAGCCGCCAACTGGCGGCTTTTCCTTTCCGGCGATTGCGGCCGGCGTCAATTCAGCTCGGGTCGGATGAATCCCCTAGCCCAGCGCGGTATCCAGCACCATCATCAGGCAGAAACCGAACACCAGGCCCAGCGTAGCCTCGGCGGCATGTCCCTGGCGGTGGGACTCGGGAATGATCTCGTGGGTGACCACGAAGAGCATCGCTCCCCCCGCGGCGGCCAGCCCCCAGGGCAGGAGCAGCGCGGAGAGGCCGACCAGCCAGGCGCAGAGCACCGCGAACAGCGGCTCGACCAGGCCCGACGCGGCACCGACCAGCATCGCCTTGAAACGCGACATACCGACTCCGGCCAGCACCAGCGCCACCACCAGACCTTCCGGCACATCCTGCAGAGCGATGCCCAGGGCGAGGCCGTTCGCCTCGTCCAGGCCGGCACCGGCCGACACGCCAACCGCCATGCCTTCGGGGATGTTGTGCAGGACGATGGCCGTGACGAACAGCAGGATGCGCGGGGGAATGCCACCGGACAGTGGCGCGCCCTCGCAACCGGGATGGACGTCCGGCATCAGCCGGCCGAGGATGAACAGCCCCATCACGCCGACCGCCAGGCCGAAGCTGACCAGGAACCCCGCGCCGAACTTCGAGTAGCCGAGGTCGCCGGCCGCGGATAGCGCCGGCATGATCAGCGAGAAGGCCGTCGCCGAGAGCATCACGCCGGCACCGAAGCCCAGCAGCGCATCCGACAGGCGCGCCGGCATGGTCTTCACCACCAGCACCGGCATCGCCCCGAGAGCGGTACCGAAGGCACAGAGCAGGCCGCCTTTCAATGCCAGCACGATGGGCGCCGGCAGGTTGAGTTCGGCCAGCAACAGCGCGTGGCGGCCGAGCAGGTAGCCGCCGCCGATGAAGATCAGCAGGCCCAGCAGGTTGCGCAGCGTCCGCCCGTTACCTTCGGCGATGCCATGGAGCAACGCCTTCATCGCCGCACCGCCAGGCTGCCGGCCAGCCATCTCGCATCACGGGTAACACTAGGCCAGGGCTTGCGCATAGCGACGCGCGACCTCCCGCCAGTCGATCACGTTGTAGAAAGCGCCGATGTATTCCGGGCGGCGGTTCTGGTACTTCAGGTAATAGGCGTGCTCCCATACGTCCAGGCCGAGGATCGGCGTATTGCCGTTCATCAGCGGGCTGTCCTGGTTGCCGCTGCTCTCCACCAGCAAGCTGCCCTGGGGAGTCACGCTGAGCCAGGCCCAGCCGCTGCCGAAGCGGGTCAGCGCAGCCTTGGTGAACGCATCCTTGAACGCCTCGAAGCCCCCGAGCTGCTCATCGATGGCCCGCCCCAGGTCGCCATCGGGACGGCCACCGCCCTGGGGCGACATCACGGTCCAGAACAGCGAGTGGTTGGCATGCCCACCGCCATTGTTGACAACCGGGGTGCGCAGCTTCTCCGGCAAACCAGCCAGTTGCCGCAGCAGACTTTCCACCGGCTGCTCGGCATAGGGCGTGCCTTCCAGCGCGGCGTTCAGGTTGTTCACATAGGTCTGGTGGTGCTTGCTGTGGTGGATCTCCATGGTCAGCGCATCGATGTGCGGTTCCAGGGCATCGTAGGCGTAAGGCAAGGGCGGCAAGGCGTGGGGCATGGAAACTCTCCGTCAGTGATAGCGAAGTGAGGGGGGCGGAGCGAGGAACTCGGGTCGGACCTCCGCGTTCGGCGGTCCCTTGAGCAGGCGCTCGGTGCGCGGATAGGCACCGTGTTCGCCGATGAACGACAGCAGTTCGACATAGGTGCGCCGGCTGTGATGCTGGGCCGCCTGGCGCAGGGCCAGCGGCAGCTTCTGGTCGGCGCTGACCCGCAACAGGCGCTCGTGGCAGGCGCACAGGTATTCTGCGGTCTCCTCCGGTTGCTCCAGTTGCAGGTGCAAGTCGGCCAGGTTGTGATGGGAAATCACGAACGCCATCACCGCCTCGTCGGCGTCGCCCCAGCGTTCCAGCAGCACCTGGGCCAGGGCCAGGGCATGGAGGTAGTGCTCACGCGCATCGATCAATGCGCCGGTGACGAAACAGCGGTTGCCCTGTTCGATCGTTCGTTGCCAATGACGCATGGCGGTACCTCCAGTGGTGGGGCGGCCTCAGAGGCCGCCAGCCGTGAGTTTTTCCGGATCCAGCAACACCTCCAGGCGCGCACGGTCCAGATCGGTGTTTTCCAGCGCCACATCGATGATCGGCCGTCCCTCGCGATAGGCCTGCTTGGCGATTTCCGCAGCCTTCTGGTAGCCGATGATCGGGTTCAGCGCAGTGACCAGGATCGGGTTGCGCGCCAACGCCTCGCTGAGCTTGCCCTGGTTGACCTTGAAGCTGGCGATGGCCTTGTCCGCCAGCAGCCGGCTGACGTTGGCCAGCAACTGGATGCTGTGCAACAGGTTGTCCGCCACCAGCGGCAGCATCACGTTCAGTTCGAAGTTGCCCGATTGGCCAGCGACGGCAATGGCGGCGTCATTGCCGATCACCTGGGCGGCGACCATCGCGGTGGCCTCCGGGATCACCGGGTTGACCTTGCCGGGCATGATCGAGGAGCCTGGTTGCAGCGCTTCCAGCTCGATCTCGCCGAGCCCGGCAAGCGGCCCGGAGTTCATCCAGCGCAGGTCGTTGGCCAGCTTCATCAGGGTCACGGCCAGGGTCTTCAACTGGCCGGACGCAGCGACCGCGGTGTCCTGCGAACCGATCAGGGCGAAGAAGTCGTCGCCGGGGCGGAACGCCAGCCCGGTCAGGTCGTTCAGCTCCTGGCTGAAACGTTCGGCGAACCGAGGATGGGCGTTGATCCCGGTGCCCACCGCGGTGCCGCCCTGTGCCAACTGCTGCAAGGCAGGAAGTACGCTCTCGATGTGCACGCCGGCCTGTCGCACCTGCTGCGCCCAGCCACCGAGCACCTGGCTCATGCGTACCGGCATCGCATCCATCAGGTGGGTGCGGCCGGTCTTCACATAGGCATGCACTTCGCCGGCCTTGCTCTGGATAGTCTGCTCCAGGTGGCGCAGCGCCGGCAGCAGGCGTTCGCTGATCTCGAGGGCGGCACTGATGTGGATGGTCGAGGGAATGATGTCGTTGCTGCTCTGCCCGCAGTTCACATGGTCGTTCGGATTGACCTTGCCGCCCAGGCGACGACTGGCCAGGGTCGCCACCACTTCGTTGGCGTTCATGTTGGAACTGGTGCCGGAGCCGGTCTGGAACACATCCACCGGGAAATGCTGCATGAAGTCCTCCTGCAGCAGTTGCAGGCAGGTCTCGGCGATCGCCTCGCCCATCGGTGCATCCAGTTGCTGCAGGGAGACGTTCGCCCGCGCCGCCGCGGCCTTGGCCAGCAGCAGGGCGCGGACGAAGGCCTGGGGCATGCGTTGGCCGCTGACCGGGAAGTTGTTCACCGCGCGCTGGGTCTGGGCGCCATAGAGGGCGGTCGCCGGGACCGCCAGTTCGCCCATGCTGTCGCGTTCGATGCGGGTGTCAGTCATCTTGGTTTCCTTGTTGCGGGTGATCGAAGCTCATCGACGGCGCCAGGTCCTGCCTGGCCATTCGTACGGAGAGCTGGCGCAGCCGGCGTCGCTGGCTGCCGTTGGTGGTCAGTCGCTGAAGTTCGCAGAGGGGCCGGTAGGCGTAGTCGAGGCAGAGGCTGCGCCAGTGCCAGGGCAATATCGGATCGCGACCGGTATCGAGCAGGAGGTTGTAGGCTTTCTCGAACAGCGGCCAGGCGGCCACACCTTCCCAACCGGCGAGATAGCGCGCCTCGCCGAGGTACTGGTCGAGCAGGCGCGGTTCGTCGGGATCGAGCGCGCAGCGGATCTGCGTGCCCAGCCAGTACCAGTGATCCAATGCTTGCGGGTCGTGCGCCTCGAAGGACATGGCAACCTCACCAGACGATAATGAGATTGATTATTGTTTTCTTCTTGGCAAAAGACAAGCATGGTCCCCATAGAGGCGGACAATTGAACAGGCGGAAACGAAAACGCCAGCGACGAGCGCTGGCGTTTTATAGAGGGAAACCCGGCCTCAGCGCCCGGCCACCATCATCGACTCGACCAGTACAGAACCGGTATGCAGGTTGCCGCGCCGTTCGATGTCCTTGCCGACCGCGACGATACGGCGGAACAGGTCGCGCAGGTTGGCGGCGATGGTGACTTCCTGGACCGGGAACTGGATCTCGCCGTTCTCGACCCAGTAGCCGGCGGCGCCGCGGGAATAATCGCCGGTCACCAGGTTGACGCCCTGCCCCATCAACTCGGTGACCAGCAGGCCACGCCCCATCCTGCGTATGAGAGCGGCCTGGTCCTCGTCGCCATGGCTGACGAACAGGTTATGCACGCCGCCGGCGTTGGCCGTGCTCGGCAGGCCGAGCTTGCGCCCGGAATAGGTGCCCAGGACATAGGACACCAGCTCGCCGTTCTCGACGAATGGCTTGGCATAGGTCGCCAGGCCGTCGCTATCGAAGCTGGCGCTGCCGAGCGCGCCGACCAGGTGCGGCCGCTCGTCGATGCTCAGCCACTCGGGAAACAGGCGCTGGCCCAGCGCGCCTTCGAGGAAGGATGACTTGCGATACAGGCTGCCGCCTGAGATCGCCCCGAGGAAATGGCCGAACAGGCCAACAGCGATTTCCGGAGCGAACAGCACCGGCACTTCGGCGGTCTGCACCGGCCGCGCGCCCAGTCGGCTGGCGGCGCGCTCGGCGGCGCGCCGGCCGATCGACTCGGCGCTGGCCAAGGCCTCGCCACGGCGGTTGACGTCATACCAATAGTCACGCTGCATCTGTCCTTCGCCCTCGGCGATCATCACGCAACTGAGGCTGTGCCGGGTGCTGGCGTAACCACCGATGAAACCGTGGCTGTTACCGTATACCCGGCAGCCCTGGTGGGTATTCAGGGTGGTGCCGTCGGCCTTGGTCACCCGCTTGTCGGCGGCGAACGCCGCTGCCTCGCAAGCCAGGGCACGTTCCACGGCCTGCTCGGGATTCAGGCTCCATGGATGATAGAGGTCCAGCTCGGGCAACTCGCGGGCCATCAACGCGGCATCGGCGAGACCGGCGCATTCG
Source organism: Pseudomonas sp. 20-5 (assembly GCF_056782835.1). Taxonomy (NCBI): domain Bacteria; kingdom Pseudomonadati; phylum Pseudomonadota; class Gammaproteobacteria; order Pseudomonadales; family Pseudomonadaceae; genus Pseudomonas; species Pseudomonas sp. 20-5. Next base: position 5,036,471 of record NZ_CM165584.1, read on the forward strand.
TCCTCGGAGGTATGGCGGGCGATCGCCAGCGCCGCCGCCACCGTCTCGCGGATGGCCGCCTCGCCGGTCGCCGAGGTGCTCGCCGAGCCCTTGCGCTGGCCTGCATAGAGGGTGATGCCGAAACCTTGGTCACGGTTGAACTCGACGGTTTCCACCTCGCCCTGGCGCACGCTGGTGGACAGGCCCTGCTCCAGCGACACCGCCACTTCGCAGGCACTGGCGCCCTGGCGGCGGGCCTCGGCGATGATCTGCTCGACCTGCTCGCGAAGGTCCGGAAGCACGGAGGGACCGACTGCCGCGGCATGTAGACTCATCTGTTGACTCTCCTGTTGACGTGGCCGCCCACGCGGCCGGGCCGGACAAGCGGCCCCTGACTCGTTATCATGGCGGCGTTTTCCACTGGACCACCACCATGGCTGAATTTCACGACGACGACTCGCAATTCGAAGAGAAGAGCAAGTCGCAGATCAAACGCGAGCTGCATGCCCTGCAGGACCTCGGCGAGCGCCTGACCACCCTGCAACCGCAGTTGCTGGAGCGCCTGCCGCTCACCGACCCGCTACGCAAGGCGCTGCTCGAGGCGCCGAAGCACAAGGCGCACATCGCCCGCAAACGGCATATCCAGTACATCGGCAAACTGATGCGCGACCAGGACGTGGACGCCATCGTCGCCCTCATCGACCAGGTGGACTCCTCCACCCGCCAGTACAACGAACGTTTCCATGCCCTCGAACGTTGGCGCGACCAGTTGATCGCCGGCGGCGACGCAGCGCTCGACGCCTTCGTCGGGGAGTTCCCCGAGTGCGATCGCCAGCACCTGCGCGGCCTGGTCCGCCACGCCCAGCACGAGGCCGCGCACAACAAACCGCCGGCCGCCGCACGCAAAGTGTTCAAGTACATCCGCGAACTGGACGAAACCAAGCGCGGCCTGCGCTAGGTTTCGCCGCGCCGGCGCCCGGGCCATGCCTCAGGCGCCGGTGCCGCCGACGGTGATCGCATCGATCTTCAGGGTCGGCTGGCCGACGCCGACCGGCACCGACTGACCGTCCTTCCCGCAGGTTCCCACGCCACTGTCCAGGGCCAGGTCGTTGCCGACCATGGACACCCGGCTCATCGCTTCCGGACCGTTGCCGATCAGGGTGGCGCCTTTCACCGGGGTGGTGATCCTGCCGTTCTCGATCAGGTAGGCCTCGCTGGTGGAGAACACGAACTTGCCGCTGGTGATATCGACCTGGCCACCGCCGAGGTTGGCGCAGTAGATACCCTTCTCCACCGAGGCGATGATTTCCTGCGGATCGCTCTCGCCGGCCAGCATGTAGGTGTTGGTCATGCGTGGCATCGGCAGGTGCGCGTAGGACTCGCGGCGGCCGTTACCGGTGCGCGCCACGCCCATCAGGCGGGCGTTGAGCTTGTCCTGCATGTAGCCCTTGAGCACGCCGTTCTCGATCAGCACGTTGCAGTTGCTCGGCGTGCCTTCGTCATCCACGCTCAGCGAGCCGCGACGCCCGGCCAGGGTGCCGTCGTCGACGATGGTGCACAGGCTCGAGGCGACCTTTTCGCCGACCCGGCCGCTGTAGGCGGAGCTGCCCTTGCGGTTGAAGTCGCCCTCCAGGCCGTGGCCGACCGCTTCGTGGAGCAGGACCCCGGACCAACCCGCGCCCATCACCACCGGCAGGGTGCCGGCCGGCGCGGGAATCGCCTCGAGGTTCACCAGCGCCTGGCGCAGGGCCTCGCGGGCGTAGCCCATGGCACGATCCTCCTGGAGGAAATAGCGATAGTCGGTGCGACCGCCGCCGCCGTGGCCGCCGCGTTCGCGTCGGCCGTTCTGTTCGACGATCACGCTGACGTTGAAACGCACCAGCGGACGAATGTCGGCGGCCAGCGAACCGTCGCTGGCCGCTACCAGGATCTGCTCCCAGACGCCGGCCATGCTCACCGTGACCTGCTGGATGCGGGGATCGAGCGCACGGGTAGCGGCGTCGATCTGCTTCAGCAACTCGACCTTCTCGGCGCGGCTGAGCACGTCCAGCGGGTTCTCGCCGGCGTACAGGCGAGCCGGCGCCACGGCCTTGAACGCCTGCACGCTGCCGTTCTGTCCCGCACGGGAAATCGAACGGGCCGCCACCGCAGCCTGTTTCAACGCCTCGGCGGTGATCGCATTGCTATAGGCGAAGCCGGTCTTCTCGCCCGACTGCGCGCGTACCCCGACACCCTGGTCGAGATTGAAGCTGCCTTCCTTGACGATGCCGTCCTCGAGCATCCACGACTCGGAGACCTGGCTCTGGAAATACAGGTCGGCGGCATCGATGCCCGGGCCGTTCAGTTCATGAAGAATGCCGGGCAGGCTGTCCAGTTCCAGACCACCGGGGGCCAGCAATTGCTGGCTGACGGATGACAACAACTCGCTCATATTCACTCCGTACGCGCCGGCCGCGGTTCGGCCGGCGGGAAAAATCGTCTGTGCGCCACCACCGGCATGCGCCGGCGGATATCCGCCTGTTCTGCGGCGTCGCGCACCGCCAGCAGCACCGCTTCGCCCTGCGGCCGCTCGGCCAGGACCCGGCCCCAGGGATCGACGATGGCCGAATGGCCGAACGTCTCCCGGCCCCGTGGGTGAACGCCACCCTGTCCGGCCGCCAGCAGGTAGCACTGGGTCTCGATGGCACGGGCGCGGACCAGTACCTGCCAGTGCGCCGCGCCGGTCACCGCGGTGAACGCCGACGGCGCCGTGATCAGTTCCGCGCCGGCCTCGCGCAGGGCGGTATAGAGCTCCGGAAAACGCAGGTCGTAGCAGACCGTCAGGCCGAGGCGGCCGACCGGCGTATCCGCCACCACGATCTTCTGACCGAAAGCATAGTCGTCGGATTCACGATAGCGGCCCCGCGCATCGGCTACATCCACATCGAACAGGTGCAGCTTGTCGTAGCGGGCGACCCGCTCTCCGTGCTCGTCGATCAGCAGCGAACAGGCATTCGCCTTCGCCTCGGGTTGCCCATCCGGCGGCAGCGGCAACGTTCCGGCGACTATCCACAACCTGAGGTCGCGAGCGGCGGAATTCAACCACGGCAGGATAGGCCCGTTCCCCCGCGCCTCGGCGCGCCCCAGTTCGGCCAGGTCGCGCCGGCCCATGGCGGCGAAGTTTTCCGGTAGCACGGCGAGCCGCGCCCCGCCCTCGGCGGCCTGTTCCAGCAGGCGACGGGCGGCGGCCAGGTTGGCCGTCACGTCGTCCTGGCTGACCATCTGGATCACGGCAATGGACATGGTTTCCTCCTTGCGGACGAAAGCGCCGCGTCGCGGCACCGGGCGCCGCTCAGCGGGGCTTCTCGAATGGCTTGTCGAAGCTGATCTTCGGATCCTGCCAGGGGCCCTTGACGCTGTATTGCACGCTGGCGAAGCGCGAGACCCGGTCGCCGAGCAACTTGTCGACGACGAAGACCGCGCCGCCGACCGCCGGACCGCCGACTATCAGTGCCGCCAGGGTCAGGTTGTTGGTCAATGGCAAGGTCACCAGCAGCTTGGCGTCGATCCGATCGTGAGCCAGGTCCAGGGTACCGTTCAACTCCAGGTTGCTCGACGGTCCTTCCAGCTTCAGCGGCTCGCGGGTGACGTAGACGCCGTCGGTGGCGGAGAGAACCCCCTTCACCCGGTCATAGCTCAGTCCCTTGCCGAGGATGTCCGAGAAATCCAGGCGCAGCCGGCGGTTGATCGCGTTGAAATTGAGCAGGCCAAACACTCGCAGCGCCTGGGCGCTGCCTTCGACCTCGACGAACTGCCCCTTGCGCAGCGATGCATCCATGCTGCCGCTGAAGCGCTTCAGGGCCATGTAGGCCGGCGATCCCGGCCACTGGCCGTTGATATCCATGCGGAAACGTTCGCTGGTGGCACTCGGCGCGAAATTCCAGGCCTTGAGCACATCCGCCAGGTTCTTGCCCTCGATCCGGCCCTGATAGGTGCTGCGGGTATTGCCCGGACTGCCGTCCCAACGCAGGCTGCCGTTGACGTGCAGGCCACGCAGGTCGAGGTCCAGGTCGTTGAACGCCACGCCGTTGCTGCCCGGCCGTACCTTCAGGCTCCAGGCGCCCAGCGGCTGGCCGCCGAGGGCGACCTGGCCGATCTTCACGTCTACCGCCGGCAGGCTGCGCGGATCGACGGCGGCCAGCGGGTCCGAGTCCTCCACCTTGTTCTCGTCGGGAAGGGTCGACTTCGGTAGGTTCAGGCGGTCCAGATCGACCACGATCGGCGCGCCCCTGGCATCCGGCAGGACCAGGCGCCCCGATGCGAGGTCGCTGACCAGCACCAGTTGCCAGGCCCGCTCCTGGCGGGCCAGGTCGACGGTCAGGTTCTTCAGCTCCTGGCCGAAGCCCTTGAAGCTGTCGATGCGCAGGTCGGCGCCGCGCAGCAGGCCCGCAGCGCTACTGGCGGCCTGGTCGCCGTTGCCGTAGCGCTTCAGGGTGGCCTGCCAGGCGTCCCAGTCCAGTTCCGCCAGACGCCCGCGCACCCGCAGCCCCTGTGCCGAGGGCAGCAACGCCGGGTCACCGCCCAGGCGCAGGGCGCCGCGTCCGTTCAGCGGCTTGTCCGCCGGGGCCGCATAGGCCAAGCTGGCGAGGCCGTCGTAACGCGCCCAGTAACGCCGTTCGGCGCCATCCAGGGTCATCCGCCATTGGGTCGGCCGCGCCTGGGCGGCCGTCTTGCCGAACGGCGCCGGCAGGTCGACGACGGCGCCCTTGAGATCCGAATTGATCTGCAACTGGCTGTCCTTGCCATCCAGCAGCAGGTTGAGCTGGAACGGCAGGCGTCCCGAGACCGGCAACGGACGCTGGCCAGCGCCGAGCCAGTCGCTCAGCGACTTGACCGCCACCTGGCCGTTGAGCAGCAAGCGCGTGCGCGCATCGCCGCGCCCCTCGGCGACGATCCGCCCGCGTACCTCGCTGCCCAGCACCCGGGCCTGCACCGCCGGGGCGCTCAGGCCCTTGGCCAGGTCGAAACGGAAGTCGCCCTTCACTTCGCTCATATCCAGCTTCGGACTGGGCATCTTCAGGGTCGCGCCCACGGTGGAGAAATCCACGACCACCCCGGTCTTGCCGGCCTCGTCGTGGTCCAGCGGAATATCCAGCGTCAGGTGGCCCTGCAAGGGCCCATCGCCCTCCCAGCCGGCGAAGATCTTGCGGGTCGGGATCGGCGCTTCCTGGAGCAGCTTGATGCCGTCCTTCAGGTTACTGTCGACGGCCCCATCCACATACAGGTGCGGCGTCTGTCCCGGACGGCCGAGGGGAATGTCGACCTTGACGTCGCTGACCCGGGAATTCAGCAGATTCCCGCTGGAGGCCAGCACGCGGACTCCGGAATCCTCGACGAACACCTCGCCGACCGTTTTGCTCAAGGCGGGCCAGCCGGGCTGGTAGGCCAGCTCGCCGTCGCGGACCTTGAAGTAGAGGTTCATGACGTGGGCTTCGGCCGCCGCGCCGCGGTTCAGCGAGCCCTGCCACTGGAAGTAGCCCTGCTCGACATGGCCACTGCGGATCGCCGTCTTCAACCAGTTCGCCAGGCTTTTGTTCATTCCCGGCAACTGGGTCGGCAGGTACTTGGCGGTGAAGCGCGCGTCGCCGTCGCTGAGGCCGACCTGCAGGTCCATGTAGTCTTCAGCGCCGGGATCGCGCATCAGGCGGATCAGCATGTCGCCGGCCAGGCGGCCCTCCTCGCCCTCGACCCGCATCAGGTGGCTGCCGAGGGTGAAGGCGCGGTCGTCCAGGCTCCAGAACATCCGCGTGCGGGCCTCGCGGTAGCGCCACGGCTCGGGAAACACCTTGGCCAGGTGCAGCATGAAATCCTGCGCCGATGCGTCGAGCTGGCCTCCAGCCAGGGTGCCGGTCAAGGTGCCGCTGACATTTTCCACTGCCGGAACCTCATGGAACGCCGAGATACCGACCTTTTCCAGGTTGGTTGCGTAGCTGACCCGCTCGGGCACCTCTCGCTGCGGCCAGAAATCGGCGTTCAGGTTGTGCAGGATGCCCTTCGGCTTCAGGCCCGCCACCCACTCCGCCGCCGCGTCCGGCAGCGGCGCCAGCGCTTCTATCGCCGGCACCAGGGGCGTCAGGTCGACGCGGTCGGCCTGCAGCTTCCAGTGTGGCTCGTTGTTCTGCTGGTCGCGACGCAACAGCAACTCCACCTCGCCCCAGCGCTGCTCGCCGAAATTCGCCGCCAGGTCGCCGACCCGAACCTTCCAGCCCTGCGCTTCGCGATCGAAGAACAGGTTCATGCCCAGGTCGTTGATTTCCACCGGCTTGCGCGCGGCATACGACGCCTTCAACTGCGGCGCCAGCAGCCGTGCCACCAGCCGTTGCGCCTTGCCGTCGCGCCAGTCGAACCAGAAGTCGCCGCCGGCCTTGGCCCGGACGATCGTCCATTCCTGGGTCAGACCGGCCGGCAACCATTGCGCCCAGTCGCTCTGCGGCAGGCTGAGATAGAACCTGGCGCTGCTGCGCGGCCAGTCCTCACTGTCGATCCGCCCTTCGGCGTGCAGCGCCAGGGGTTGGCCATCCGGCAGTTGTAGGCGGGCATCGAGACTCTGCCCACCAACCGATGAACTGCGCAGGGTCGCGCCGACCGCGCTGAGCGACAACGCTGCGCTTCCCCGCGGCGCCACCTCCAGTTGACTGTCCAGCAGCGAGATGCGTTGGGTCTGCAGCAGGAATTGCAGGAGTTTCCGGGGATCGCTGGGCTTGTCACTGTGCGGCAGGCCATCCAGGCTCCACTGGCCATCCTCGCCTTCGCGCAGGGTCAGCTTGAGTCCCTCCAGCTCCAGGCTGCCGATCCGCACCTGGCGCGCCAGCAGGCTGCCGAGCAGGTCTGGCGCCAGCCGCACCCGCGCCAGGCGCAGACTCTGTTCGCCGTCGCCGACCTGGATGTCGCGCGCCACCACCAGAGGCTCGAAGCCGCGCCAGGAGCCCGTCAGCTCGGCAATCCGCACCGGTATGCCGAGTTGCTTGCCAGCTTCGTCCTCCAGCTGCTGGCGGTATTCGGCCACCAGCGGCACCAGTTGCCGGCCAAGGCTGACGTACAGCGCCAGCAGCACCAGTACCAGGGCGCACAGACCCAGGACGATCCGTAGCAGTCGCGTTCCGAGGCTTCCCACATCCGCCATTTCAGCCATACGCCTCAGAGCAGGACCACGTCATATTGCTCCTGCGAGTACATCGCCTCGACCTGGAACTTGATGGTGCGGCCGATGAACGCCTCGAGATCGGCGACGTTACCCGACTCCTCGTCGAGCAGCCGGTCCACCACCTTCTGGTTGGCCAGCACCAGGTAGGAGTCGGCCTGGTAGGCACGCGCCTCGCGGAGAATCTCGCGGAAAATCTCGTAGCAGGTGGTTTCCGCAGTCTTCAGCATGCCGCGTCCCTGGCAGCAGGGGCACGGCTCGCAGAGGATCTGCACCAGGCTTTCGCGGGTGCGCTTGCGGGTCATCTGCACCAGGCCCAACTCGGTGATGCCGATGATGTTGGTCTTCGCGTGGTCGCGCTCCAGTTGCTTCTCCAGGGTGCGCAGGACCTGCCGGCGATGCTCCTCGTCCTCCATGTCGATGAAGTCGATGATGATGATCCCGCCCAGGTTGCGCAGGCGCAGCTGGCGGGCGATCGCGGTGGCCGCCTCGAGGTTGGTCTTGAAGATGGTTTCCTCGAGGTTGCGATGGCCGACGAAGGCGCCGGTGTTCACGTCGATGGTGGTCATCGCCTCGGTCGGATCGACGATCAGGTAGCCGCCGGACTTCAGCAGTACCTTGCGCTCCAGGGCTTTCTGGATTTCGTCCTCGACGCCGTAGAGATCGAAGATCGGTCGCTCGCCCGGGTAGTGTTCGAGGCGATCGGAAATCTCCGGCATCAATTCTTCGACGAAGGAAGTGATCTTCTGGAAGTTCTCTCGCGAGTCGATGCGGATCTTCTCGATACGCGGGTTCACCAGGTCGCGCAGGGTACGGATCGCCAGGGACAGGTCTTCGTAAATCACCGAAGGCGCGCCGACGGTCTGGATCTGCGCGGCGATCTGGTCCCATAGCCGGCGAAGGTAGCGGATGTCGGCGAGAATCTCGTCCTCGCCCGCACCTTCCGCAGCGGTGCGCAGAATGAAGCCGCCCTGCCCCTCGATGCCTTCCGCCGCCACGCAGTCGGCCACCACCTTCTTCAGGCGCTCGCGCTCGACTTCGTCCTCGATCCGCAGGGATATCCCGACATGGCTGGTGCGCGGCATGTACACCAGATAGCGCGAAGGAATCGACAGGTGGGTGGTCAGCCGTGCGCCCTTGGTGCCGATCGGATCCTTGGTCACCTGCACCACCAGCGCCTGCCCCTCATGGACCAGGGCACTGATGCTTTCCACGGCACTGCCTTCGCGATTGGATATCTCGGCGGCATGGATGAACGCCGCACGTTCCAGGCCGATGTCGACGAACGCCGCCTGCATCCCCGGCAGTACCCGTACCACCCGCCCCTTGTAGATATTGCCGACGATGCCGCGCCGCTGGGTGCGTTCGACATGCACTTCCTGCAGGACGCCGTTTTCCACCACCGCCACGCGCGACTCCATCGGCGTGATATTGATCAGGATCTCTTCGCTCATGCGTCCACTGTCCTTATTTCGGCGCGTTAGGCGTTACGGCGGGTTGCCACCCACGGGCTGCCAGCAAGGGATGCCGAATTCCCTCAACAGTTCCGCAGTTTCACACAAAGGCAGCCCGACCACCGCACTGTAACTGCCTTCGATGCGGCTGACGAATATCGCTCCGAGGCCCTGGATCGCATATCCGCCCGCCTTGTCCGCCGGCTCGCCGCTCTGCCAGTAGCGCAGCGCTTCTTCCGGGGCGACCTGGCGGAAGCGCACCCGGCACTCCACTACCCGCGCCTCGACGCCGCCAGCGGCGGCCAGGGCCACGGCGGTGAGAACCTGGTGTTCGCGCCCGGACAGCGCAGCCAGCATGGCCAGCCCCTCGGCCTGGTCCACGGGCTTGCCGAGAATTCGCCCGTCGATCACCACCGAGGTATCCGCGCCCAGGACATAACCGTCCTCGCCGCGCCCTTCCAGCATAGCCAGCCCGGCGGCCGCCTTGCCGCGCGCCAGGCGCTCGACGTAGGCGGCGGGCGCTTCGTTCGGCAAGGGGGACTCGTCGATAGCGGTGGCGAGCACGGACAGCGGAACGCCGATCTGGGTCAGCAGTTCACGGCGACGGGGCGAGGCGGAGGCGAGATACAGCGACGGCATGGAGGCTCCCGGGAAACGCGTCGGGCGATGCGCCGATCACCCGTTTCGAAGAATGACGTATCCGCCGCAGCATAGCTGCGAAGCGGACCTACCTCACGTTGAGACGCAGACGGACGAACTGCAGCAGGGCGTACACCCAGGGCCAGAGCAGCGCGCTGACCAGGGCCGGAAGCAGGAAGGTCAGGGTCGGCGGGCGATTGCCGGTCAGGGCGTTGAGCCAGAGCTGGAGCAGCTGCGCCAGGCCGTAGACCACCACCAGCACCAGGCACTGCTGCCAGGCCGGGAACATGCGCAGGCGCTGGTGCAGGGACAGCACGAGGAAGGTGATCAGGCCGAGGATCAGCGCGTTCTGCCCGAGCAGGTTGCCGTAGAGCACATCCTGGGCCAGGCCGAGCAGCCAGGCGGTGACCATCCCGACGCGCTCGGGCAGCAGCAACACCCAGTAGGTCAGCAGCATCGCCAGCCACAGCGGGCGGCCGATCTCGGTGAAGGTAGGCATCGGCGCTACGGCCAGCACCAGCCCGACCAGCAGGCTCAGCCAGATCACCCAGACATTGTTCGAACCCTGGGTCGCGCGAGCCATCAGCGGCGCCCCCCGTTGGCCGCCGGAGCGGCAGGCTGCGTGGGAGCTGCCGCGGGCGCGGCGGCGGGCTGCTGCGCAGCGCCCTGGGCTGCCGGGGTGGCCGGCGACGGCGCGGCGGCCGGTTGCGCGGCAGGCTGGGGCGCCTGGGCGCCGGCGGCGGCTTTCTTGTCCGCCTCTTCCTGGGCCTCGGCGGCGTCGTTGGCGCGCTGTTCCGGGGTGCGGCTGTCGCTGAACACCAGCAGCACGTAGCGGCTACGGTTCATCTTCGCGGTCGGCACCGCGCGCACCACGGCGAACGGCTGGCCGGAATCGTGGATCACTTCCTTGACCGTGGCCACCGGATAGCCGGCGGGGAAGCGTTGCCCCAGGCCGGAGCTGACCAGTAGGTCGCCTTCCTTGATGTCGGCGGTGTCGGCGACGTAGCGCAATTCCAGGCGCTCGGGATTGCCGGTGCCGACGGCGATGGCGCGCAGGCCGTTGCGATTGACCTGCACCGGGATACTGTGGGTGGTGTCGGTGAGCAGCAGGACCCGCGCGGTATAGGGCATCACCTCGACCACCTGGCCCATCAGGCCGCTGGCATCGAGCACCGGCTGGCCGACGAAGACGCCGTCGTTCTCGCCCTTGTCGATCATGATGCGTTGGGTGAAGGGGTTCGGATCGACGCCGATCAGCTCGCTGACCAGTACCTTGTCGTCGACCAGCGCGGCGGAATTGAGCAGCTCGCGCAGGCGCACGTTCTGCTCGGTGAGCGCGGCGAGTTTCTGCACCCGGCGCTGCATCAGCAGGGACTCGGCCTTGAGGCGTTCGTTCTCGGCGATCAGCTCGCTACGGCTGCTGAACTGGTCGCGCACGCCTTCCCAGGCGCGCACCGGCATTTCCGCCAGGCCGTAGAAAGGCGTGAGCACCATCCCCAGCTTGCTACGGACGGGCTCCAGATAGTCGAACCGGGCGTCCACCACCATCAGGCTGACCGACAGCACGGCCAGCACCAACAGGCGAACGCCCAGCGACGGGCCTTTGGAGAATAGCGGTTTGATGATCCGCTCCTAGGCGACGATGCTCGCCACCTTACTCGGTGGAGAGCAGGTCCATGGAGTGGCGGTCCATCATCTCCAGCGCACGGCCACCGCCGCGAGCCACGCAGGTCAGCGGCTCCTCGGCGACGATCACCGGCAGGCCGGTTTCCTGTGCCAGCAGCTTGTCCAGGTCGCGCAGCAGCGCGCCACCGCCGGTCAACACCAGGCCGCGCTCGGCGATATCCGAGGCCAGCTCCGGCGGCGATTGCTCGAGGGCGCTCTTGACCGCCTGGACGATGGTCGCCAGGGACTCCTGCAGGGCCTCGAGGACCTCGTTGGAGTTCAGGGTGAAGCTGCGCGGTACGCCTTCGGCCAGGTTGCGGCCGCGGACGTCGACTTCGCGAACGTCGCCGCCCGGGAAGGCGGTGCCGATCTCCTGCTTGATGCGCTCGGCGGTGGATTCGCCGATCAGGCTGCCGTAGTTGCGGCGCACGTAGGTGACGATGGCTTCGTCGAAGCGGTCGCCGCCGACGCGGACGGATTCGGCGTAGACAACACCGTTGAGGGAAATCAGGGCGATCTCGGTAGTGCCGCCGCCGATGTCTACGACCATCGAGCCGCGGGCCTCCTCGACCGGCAGGCCGGCGCCGATGGCGGCAGCCATCGGCTCTTCGATCAGGAACACCTCGCGGGCGCCGGCGCCCAGGGCGGATTCGCGGATGGCCCGGCGCTCAACCTGGGTGGACTTGCACGGCACGCAGATCAGCACGCGTGGGCTGGGCTGCAGGAAGCTGTTCTCGTGGACCTTGTTGATGAAGTACTGCAGCATCTTCTCGCAGACGCTGAAATCCGCGATCACGCCGTCTTTCATCGGACGGATGGCGGCGATGTTGCCCGGGGTACGGCCGAGCATGCGCTTGGCCTCGGTGCCCACGGCGACGACGCTCTTCTGGCTGCCATGGCTGCGAATGGCGACCACGGACGGTTCGTTCAGGACGATGCCGCGCTCGCGCACATAAATAAGGGTATTGGCAGTACCCAGGTCGATCGACAGATCGCTGGAAAACATGCCACGCAATTTTTTGAACATGGGAAAGAAACCCTAGGCGAAGCGTGGGTGAAAAATACGCGGGTAAAAAAGTGCGGCAAACTCTAACAACGACGGGGATTTTGGGCAAGGCGGGCAATATGCTAAATTGCAGGCTTTTCCCGGCCCCACAAGGCCCGTCCAGGCGGAATTAGACCGCCGACCGCGGCATCCGTTCCCTGCCTTATATAACGCATGGCGCCCCGCCGCCCTTCCAAGGCCGCTTTTGCTGGAGACTCCCGATGGCGCTTGAACGCTCCGACGTGGAAAAAATCGCCCATCTCGCCCGCCTGGGCCTGAGCGAGGCCGATCTTCCGCGCACCACCGAGACCCTGAACAACATCCTCGGCCTGATCGACCAGATGCAGGCGGTCGACACCAGCGGCGTCGAACCGCTCGCCCATCCGCTGGAAGCCACCCAGCGCCTGCGCCCGGACGCGGTCACCGAGACCGATCACCGCGACGCCTACCAGACCATCGCCCCCGCCGTGGAAGAAGGTCTGTACCTGGTTCCGAAAGTCATCGAGTCATAAGGACGCGGACACATGCTGCATCAATTGACCCTCGCCGAGATCGCCCGCGCCCTCGCCGACAAGCAATTTTCCGCCGAAGAGCTGACCCGCACCCTGCTCGGTCGCATCCGGCAGCTGGATCCCCAGCTCAACAGTTTCATCAGCATCACCGACGACCTGGCCATCGCCCAGGCCAAGGCAGCCGACGAACGGCGCGCCAACGGCGAGAACGGCGCCCTGCTCGGCGCGCCGATCGCCCACAAGGACCTGTTCTGCACCCAGGGCGTACGCACCAGCTGCGGTTCGAAGATGCTCGACAACTTCGTCTCGCCCTACGACGCCACCGTGGTCGAGAAGCTCACCGCCGCCGGCGCCGTTACCCTCGGCAAGCTGAACATGGATGAATTCGCCATGGGCTCGTCGAACCAGTCCAGCCACTACGGCGCGGTGAAGAACCCCTGGAGCCTCGACCGCGTGCCGGGCGGCTCCTCCGGCGGTTCCGCCGCGGCAGTCGCCGCGCGCCTGCTGCCGGCCGCCACCGGCACCGATACTGGCGGCTCGATCCGCCAACCGGCGGCGCTGACCAACCTCACCGGGATCAAGCCAACCTACGGCCGGGTTTCCCGCTGGGGCATGATCGCCTACGCCTCCAGCCTCGACCAGGGCGGCCCGCTGGCGCGCACCGCCGAGGACTGCGCGCTGATGCTGGGGGTGATGGCCGGATTCGACCCGAAGGACTCGACCAGCGTCGAACAGCCGGTGGACGACTACCTGGCCGCCCTGCAGAAGCCGCTTAGCGGCCTGCGCATCGGCCTGCCGCGGGAATACTTCGGCGCCGGCCTCGACAGCCGCATCGCCGACGCGGTGCTGGCCGTGGTCGAGGAGCTGAAGACGCTCGGCGCCACGGTGAAGGACATTTCCCTGCCGAACATGCAGCACGCCATCCCGGCCTACTACGTGATCGCGCCGGCCGAGGCGTCCTCCAACCTGTCGCGCTTCGACGGCGTGCGCTATGGCTATCGTTGCGACGCCCCGCAGAACCTGGAAGACCTGTACAAGCGCTCGCGCGCGGAAGGCTTCGGCAGCGAAGTGAAGAACCGCATCATGGTCGGCACCTACGCACTGTCGGCCGGCTACTACGATGCCTATTACCTGCAGGCTCAGAAGATTCGCCGGCTGATCAAGAACGACTTCGTCAGCGCCTTTGCCGAAGTGGACGTGATCCTCGGCCCGACCACGCCGAACCCGGCCTGGAAGATCGGCGAGAAGAACGACGACCCGGTTTCCCAGTACCTGGAAGACATCTACACCATCACCGCCAACCTCGCCGGCCTGCCGGGGCTGTCCATGCCCGCCGGCTTCGTCGACGGCCTGCCGGTGGGTGTCCAGTTGCTCGCGCCCTACTTCCAGGAAGGCCGCCTGCTCAACGTCGCGCACCAGTACCAGCAGGTCAGCGACTGGCACACCCGCACCCCGGCCGGCTTCTAAGCCATGGCAACGCCACGCAGTCCCCTCCCCTCTCCCGGCGCGGAGAGGGCGACCCGCAGGGTCGGCAGCGGGACTGCGCAGGCACAGAAGGATTGAGGAACACCACATGCAATGGGAAACCGTGATCGGGCTGGAAATCCACGCACAGCTCGCCACCCAATCGAAGATCTTCTCCGGCAGCTCGACCGCCTTCGGCGCCGCGCCGAATACCCAAGCCAGCCTGGTCGACCTGGCCATGCCGGGCACCCTGCCGGTGCTCAACGAGGAGGCCGTACGCATGGCCTGCCTGTTCGGCCTGGCGATCGACGCACGGATCGACCGGCAGAACGTGTTCGCCCGCAAGAACTACTTCTACCCCGACCTGCCGAAGGGCTACCAGACCAGCCAGATGGACCATCCCATCGTCGGCAAGGGCCATCTCGACATCACCCTGGAAGACGGCACCACCAAGCGCATCGGCATCACCCGCGCGCACCTGGAGGAGGACGCCGGCAAGAGCCTGCACGAAGACTTCCAGGGCATGAGCGGCATCGACCTGAACCGCGCCGGCACGCCGTTGCTGGAGATCGTTTCCGAGCCGGACATCCGCAGCGCCAAGGAAGCCGTGGCCTACGTCAAGGCGATCCACGCCCTGGTGCGCTACCTGGGCATCTGCGACGGCAACATGGCCGAGGGCTCGCTGCGCTGCGACTGCAACGTCTCGGTACGACCGAAGGGCCAGGCCGAATTCGGCACCCGCGCCGAGATCAAGAACGTCAACTCCTTCCGCTTCATCGAGAAGGCGATCAACCACGAGATCCAGCGCCAGATCGAGCTGATCGAGGACGGCGGCAAGGTAGTCCAGGAAACCCGCCTGTACGACCCGAACAAGGACGAGACCCGCTCCATGCGCGGCAAGGAAGAAGCCAACGACTACCGTTACTTCCCCTGTCCCGACCTGCTGCCGGTGGTCATCGAGCCCGAGTACCTGGCGAAGCTGCGCGAGCAACTGCCGGAACTGCCGGTGCAGAAGCGCGAACGCTTCGAGAGCCAGTACGGCCTGTCCGCCTACGATGCCAGCGTGCTGTCCGCCAGCCGCGAGATGGCCGACTACTTCGAGAAGGTCCAGGGCATCTGCGGCGACGCCAAGCTGGCGGCCAACTGGGTGATGGTCGAGCTGGGCAGCCTGCTCAACAAGGACGGCCTGGAGATCGAGCAGTCCCCGGTGTCCGCCGAGCAACTGGGCGGCATGATCCTGCGCATCAAGGACAACACCATCTCCGGCAAGCTCGCCAAGATGGTCTTCGAAGCCATGGCCAACGGCGAGGGTTCCGCCGACCAGATCATCGAGGCCAAGGGCCTGAAGCAGGTCACCGACAGTGGCGCCATCGAGAAGATGCTCGACGAGGTGCTGGCGGCCAACGCCGAGCAGGTCGAGCAGTACCGCGCCGCCGACGAGGCCAAGCGCGGCAAGATGTTCGGCTTCTTCGTCGGCCAGGCGATGAAGGCCTCGAAAGGCAAGGCCAACCCGCAGCAGGTGAACGAGTTGCTGAAGAAAAAGCTCGAAGCGTGAGTCAAAGCCAGACGCCGGGTTCGCCCGGCGTCTTCTTGTCCGCCAGGAGCCTGTTGTCCATGCCCACCCCATCCGCCGCCGCGCGCCTCGCCCTCGCCGCCCTGCCCCTGTTCCTCGCCGGCTGCTCCAGCCTCGCCGGCAGCGGTTCCGCGGATACCGGCGAAGCCTCCTACTATGGCAGCCGCCACGCAGGCCTGCGTACCGCTAGCGGCGAGCGCTACAACCCCAACGCAATGACCGCTGCCCACCGCACGTTGCCGTTCGGTACCCGCGTGCGGGTAACCAACCTCGACAACCGCCGCAGCGTGGTGGTGCGGATCAACGATCGCGGGCCGTTCCGCCGCGGGCGGATCATCGATGTATCGCGCAAGGCCGCCGAAGGCCTGGGTATGATCCGCAGCGGCGTGGCGCCGGTTCGGATAGAGTCGCTGGATTGAGCCACCTTCTACCCACGACAGGAACCTTCCGATGAGCGAACAAGGCAAGACCGGCCTGGAGATCCGACGTGAAGTCATGGGCGACGCCTTCGTCGAGCGCGCCATGGGCAACGCCACCGCCTTCACCCAGCCATTGCAGGACTTCGTCAACGAGCATGCCTGGGGCTCGGTCTGGGCCCGCGAGGCGCTGCCGCGCAAGACCCGCAGCCTGATCACCCTGGCCGCCCTGACCGCCCTGAAGTGCCCGCAGGAACTCAAGGGGCACGTGCGCGGTGCGCTGAACAACGGCTGCACGGTGGAGGAAATCCGCGAGGCACTGCTGCACTGCGCGGTCTATGCCGGGGTGCCGGCGGCGATCGATGCGTTCCGTGCGGCGCAGGAAGCGATCGATACCTGGCAGGGCGAACAGCCCGCCTGAGCCCAGGAGCCATTCGCAGCGGCATGAGCGCCGCCGTCAGGCCACGGGTTGATAACACCGATGCCTGAGCGACGGCGAATAACGCCAGGGGCGTTATCCGCACTATGGGACCGAGCGCAGCCGCCTACGGATAACTGAAGCGCTTCACCAGCGTCAGCTCGCCAGGCTTGCGCATCGGCACCAGGAAGGTTTCCTGTTTCTCGTTCGGCGTGCCCTCTTCGGTGACCAGGGTGATGCGCGCCGTGGTCAGGTCCTGGGCGGCCTGTTCGGCGCCATCCTCGCTGCTGCCGTAGCCACCGCCGAAGTAGTTGACGTAGACCAGGTAGGGCCCCTTCTGCGGCGTCGGCGTGGCGATGATTTCCGGGCCGTAGCCGGTGGTGACGTCGACATCCAGGGTCGCGCCGTTGGCCAGCGAACGATTGCCATACCAGACATGGTCGCCGTCCGGGGTCACCAGGTGCAGGTCGAGGTCGGTGTTGTCACTGTCCCAGGACAGCAGCACGCGCAGCTTGGCCGGCACTTCCCCGCCGCCGCCACCGTGATAGAACTGGACCCGTCGCGACTGCCCGGCGGCGTTGCGCACCTCGACGCTGTTGCTGCCGGACGGGAAGGCGAACGGGCGGTCGAAGCTGCCATCGGCGTCCACCTTCAGTGGCATGCTCACACCGTTCACCACCAGCGTCGCCGGGCGGTCCTTGGGCTGGCTCTCGATCGCGCCGCGAATGCGCGCGGTGGTCGCCTGGTCGGCGGCGACGTTGACCGAGGACGCCGGGTAGTTCACCACCTGCCGGTAATTGGCGGCGGAACCGTCGCCGGCACGCCAGCCGGAGACCGGCGTATCCAGTTTCACGGGGTTGTCCGCCCAGGCGACGAGGGGAAGGCAACTGAGCAGGGCGGCAAGGGACATTCGGTTCATGGAGTCATTCCAGTAGCAGGCGCCGGGCCAGGCTTTCGATATAGTTTTCGTCCTGGCCGCTGGGATGGGCGCGGAAGGCCAGGTGCAGGTATTCGTGGGTGAGGTCCAGGCGTTCCTGTAGGGAATACAGGCCGCGGACGAAGATGCGTTCGCGCTCGCGATCGACATAGGGCCGCCCGGAAGCCAGGCGGCACACGGAAAAACTCGGAATCTCCTCGTAGCCGGGCTCTCGGTCGAGACGCTCGCGCCACTGCCGGCGCTGCTTGCGCAGCCAGTCTTCGGCAGCCGGCAACGGCTGGCAGGCGGCCACCGGGTTGTCCCAGCGGCTCAGGCTGCTGCGCGGGAAAGCCTGGGCGAGGATGCTGTCGTAGCCCAGTCCCTGCCCGGCTTGCTCCACCGCGTGCTTCCAGGACAGGCGCGCCGGACCAGGCTGGTCGGAGTGATAGTTGACGGTCGCCCCGGCCAGCACCAGGTCGGCGCTCCAGGCAGCGATCCGCCGCGTCGGCGCGCTGGCCGGGCGCGGCGCCACGCGCTGGCGCTGGCTGCTGTCATCGATGGCCAGGCATTCGCCGCGCGGCGCGGCGTTTTGCAATAGATAGGTGCGAATGGTCACCGCCAGCGCGCGAGCGGCTTCCTTCGGCTGCGCCGAGGCTTCGCGCTCCAGCACCCGCGCCACGTACTCTTCGCGCGAAACCCGCGCGACCAGGCGCGGCACGCCATCCACCCGTTGCAGGAAGAGGTCGCCGGCGCTGGCGATGTCCAGTCGATTGCCGTTGGCGAAGAGCACTTGCTGCGGACCATGCAGCAGGCCTTCGGCGGCCGGGTGGCCGGAGGGATCGCTGACCGAGCGCAGCGGATAGCGGCTGAACAGGTTCACTTCCACGCAACGGCCCGGATCGGCCGGCCACGGACTCGGCAGGAAGCGCCCGAGCACCTCGGCGTAGCGGTCCAGAATCATCTTGCTGGTTCCCGGGCCGCCGAGCCAGAGCGGCGTTCCATCGACCAGCCAGCCAGCGAAACCGCCCTGGCGCGCCTGCGGGTCATGGTCGTCGAGCCAGCTCCAGGTCTTCACCCGCAGGCGGCCGCCAAGGCTGGCCACGGCATGGCCGTCGCCGGCCTGCAACGCCACGTCGAGCAGTACCCGCCGCGCCTCGCCCTGGGCCGGCAGTTGCTGCAACTGCTCCAGAAGCTCCTTAACCGGCACCCGCGTCTGCGGTTGCAGCCGTTCCAGATCGAGCAACCAGGCCGGTGCCTGGCGCGCCTGCCAGTAGCCGCGCCAGGCCTCCGGCCGCAAGGCGAGGCGCTGCGGCTCGAAATACAGCCCGCAGGAGCGCACCAGGGCGCGGTCACGACCGATCGTCTGGCCATTCTCGCAGCAGTAGACCTCCTCGCGGCTGCGCCCCTGGCAGGTATAGGGCGGCTCGGCCTGGCCGGTGTCGCTCAGCCAGGCGAAGACGAACAGTTTCCACAGGCTGCCCAGCGGAGCCTGCAAATCGGCCGGCAACGGCCGGCGCTCGAGTACCCGCTGGCGATCCAGGCTCACCAGTTCGTAGCCCTGGGTCGTGCGCCAGGCCAGCTGGACCGGCGCCTCCGCTGCGCGAAGCAGCAACGGCACGGCGCACAGCAGGACCAGCCAGGCGCGCAACGCAATCACTCGACCTTGACCTTGGCCAGCGCCGGCTTGGCTTCCAGGGCCTGCTGTTCCGGCGCGTAGAGACGCAGGTAGCGGGCCGGTGGCAGGTTGAAGCTGCCTTTCTGGGAGAAACGCACCAGGTGACGGAAACGCTGCTCGCCACTCAGGCTGTCCACCGGCACCCCGTAGAACAACTCGCCCGGTTCGTTGCGCGCGCGCTCCAGGGTGGTCGCTTCGTCGCCGGCCAGGCCGCTGATCTTGATGCCCCAGGTGGTGCGCTCGACATCCGCGCCGGGCGGCAGCGGCAGTTCCAGCATGCCGTAGCGTAGAGCGGTGTCTTCCGGAACGTTCAGGGTCACTTCGTCGAGATACAGTTCGTCGCTGGAAAGCGGCTTGTCGCCAACCTCCTCGACCTTGAACTCGAACGCCCCCTCACCGGGCACCAGGCGCAGCAGACGACGGCTGATCTGCACCGGCAGTTGCCCGCTCGGCGCCTGGGCGCTGCGGTAGCTGAGCGCAACCGGCAACGGCCGGGCCGGCGCCTCGTCCAGGTCGACCCAGCTCGGAATGCCGCGGCCGCGCCATTGCCAGTAGGTTTCGCCGCTGGCGCCGCGCTGCGCCTGCCAGTCCTTCGGCGGCTGCGGCAGCTTGCCCTGCGGCGCCTGGGCCAGGGCGCCCTGCAGCCAGGTCAGGGCCAGGGCGCGTTCCAGGGTCGATTGCGCCGGCGCCAGGCGTTGCAGCAGAGCGCTGGCCTGCTGGCCATCCACGGCCGAGCGAGAGGCCAGCAAGGCATCGGTGAACGGCAAGCCGGCCTCACGCAGGCGCTGCGTCGCCGTCTCGGCCTGGGCGGCCAGCGGCGCGGGCACCGCGACCCGCAGTTGCCGTGCCAGGTCCACC
Source organism: Pseudomonas sp. 20-5 (assembly GCF_056782835.1). Taxonomy (NCBI): domain Bacteria; kingdom Pseudomonadati; phylum Pseudomonadota; class Gammaproteobacteria; order Pseudomonadales; family Pseudomonadaceae; genus Pseudomonas; species Pseudomonas sp. 20-5. Next base: position 5,056,265 of record NZ_CM165584.1, read on the forward strand.
GCCAGCACTCGCGCCGCGGCCAGGCCGACGGCCGAGTCCGGGTCGCCCAGCACCAGGCCGTCGTCGGCCTCCAGCGGCTCCGCGCGCGCCTGCCCTTCGCCGGCGTTGGCCAGATCGTTGAGCAGGCCGCCGAGCAGGGTGTTCACCGGCAACTGCATGTCGCGGGCGAAAGCCAGGATCAGCGCACGCTGCAGCAGCGGGGTCTGCGTCGCCTGCTTGGCGTAGGGCTCGAGGATGCGCTGCCAGTGTTCGGCCGGCAGTTGGATCTCCAGTGCGCGGCTGGCGTACCAGTCGGCGTAGTAGGCGTAGGCGGTGAGGAAAGCGTCGCCATCGACGTCGCCACCCCACCAGGCGAACCAGGCGTCCGGGCCGGCCATCTGCACCAGGCGCAGGCGACTGTTCTGCATGATCAGGCGCAGGCGGTCGCGAATCCGCGGCTCGCCGCCGGCCAGCGCCGGATAGGCGATGCTCAGCGGCAGCAGTTGGCTGGCGGTCTGCTCGACGCCGCCGTAGGGATACTCCAGCAGATCATCGAGATTGCCCAGGTAGGCAGCGGCCGGGCCATCGGCCAGGCGCAGGCGTACGTCGCGCGCGTCCGCCGGCAGTTGCAGCGGGTTGCTCGCCGCCGCCAGGCTGAGGTTCTGCACCTGCTCCACCTGCCAGCCGTCGGCCAGCAGGTTGAAGCGCACCGCCAGGCGGTCGCGGACCTGCCCGTCCTGGCGCAGCTCGGCGCTCCAGTCGCCATCGCTGAGCGGCTGTTGCGCCAGCGGAATGTAGTTGACTCCCTTGGCCAGCTCCAGGGTCTGGCTGCGCTGGCTGCCAGGCGGCCCGCTGAGCAGCTCGGCCTTGACCGGCTGTTCGCCCTGGTTGAAGACGAACAGGCCGAGGTCGGGCTGGTCACCCTGGCGGAAGCGAGTCGGCCCGCTCCACTTCAGGTACAGCGGCTTCTCCGAGCGAAGGAACTGCTTCTTCTGGCCGACCTGGCCGTTGTCGTCGATGGCCCGCGCGGTGATCCGCCAGCGGGTCAGCGAGTCGGGCATGCGGAAGCTGAAGCTGGCCTTGCCCTGGGCGTCGGTGACCAGCTCCGGCTGCCAGGCGGCGGTGTCGACGTCCTCGCGGCGCGGCCGCTCCAGTACCTTGACGCCGCGCTCGCTGCGGTTCGCCCGTCCGGGTGCGCTGGTGCTGCCGGGCAACGCCACGTCGTAGCTGATGAAGGCCAGGCTGGCGCTGGTGCGCACGTTGTTGCGCCGCGGATGGTAGAAGAACTGGTCGATGCCGGGGGCGATCTCCGCCTGCAGGGCATAGACCATCTCATCCACCACGCTGACGGTCAGGTGGCTGGAAACCGGTTTGCCGGCGAAGCGCGTGGCCAGGGTCACGGTCACCGTCTCGCCCGGTTCGTAGCGCTCCTTGTCGGTGGCGATGTCGATCTCTACCTGGGGCATGCCGACCTTGATCCCGGCGTTCTGGAAGCTGTAGTCGCCGCCCTTGGTGTAGAGCACCGAGAAGGTCAGGTTCGGCGAGAACTCCTCGCGCACCGGGATCCACACGCGGTACTGGGTCGGATTGAGCTTTTCCAGGCGCAGCCAGTCGGCGCCCTTGGACAGCAGGGCGGTGGCCTCGACCTTGTCGCGCTCCAGGGACAACAGCGCATCCTCCACCGGCTCGGGGAAGGTGATCAGTGCGGAGGCTTCCTCGCCGGTGCGGTACTCGGGCTTGTCGAACACCACCTCGACGGTGCCCGGCACCGACTTCACGCCCTCGCCGCTCACCGAGTGGCCGGTGGCGCCAAGGAGCTGGCCCTTGTCGTCGCGCAGCTCCACGGAATAGGTACCGGGGCGCTCGAAGGTCAGCGCGAAGCGGCCGTCGGCGACCGGACCGCTGTCGGTGGCGCGGTCCTCCAGGCGGATCCACTGGTAGCTGCTCGGCTTGAGCGGGGTCGGCTGTTCGCTGGCATAGCTGAACTCGACCTTCTCGCCGGCGGCGCTGAAGCGCTGCGGCGCGCTCAGGCGGTAGCGCGCGGCGCCGCGCTCGATGAGGATCTCCTTGCTGGTCTTGACCCGGTAGGCGGCGCCGTCGCTGGCGAAGATGGTCAGCATGTAGCGACTGGGTTTCTCGGCCGGCGGCAATTCGATGGCGGCGCGGCCCTTGCCGTCGGTGGTCAGTTCGGTGCTGCTCAGTTCCACCGGGAACTGGCCGAGATACTGCAGTTCGTTGTCCACCATCGACAACTGCTGGGCGCGCAGGCTCAGTTGCAGGCGCGCGTTGGCCACCGGCTTGCCGTCCGGATAGAGCAGGACGATCTCGCCCTTCACCGGCTCGGCGGTCTTGAAGTCCGGCTTGGCCAGGTCGAGGGCGACTTCGAAGTGCGGCTTGATGTATTCGGCGACGCGGAAGGCGCTGCTGTAGGTCTGCCCGCGGTAGTCGAAGCGCAACTCGTAGCCGCCGGCGACGGCGTTCTCCGGCAGTTGGAAGCGGCCATTGGCGCCGCTCTTCGCGTCGAAGCGGAGGTCCAGGCTTTGCAATACCGTGCCGCTGGCGTCGATCACGCTCAGGCGCACCGGCGCGCTGGCGGCGGCCTGGGATTGCCGGGCGTCCTTGAACTCGCGGCCGACCATCTTCAACGAGACCCAGTCGCCTGGCCGGTACAGCGGGCGGTCGGTGAAGGCGTAGATCTTGGTGTCGTAGATCTCGCTGTCGTAATAGAAGTTCTCGGAGACGAAGACCCCGCCCTCGCGGTCCTCGCCGATCACGTAGGAGCGCTCCGGACTGGCGTGCTTGAGCCGCAGCAGGCCGTCGGCGTCGGTATTGCCGCTGCTCATCACGCCCAGGCCGTCGGTCCACAGCACCTTGGTGTCGGGCACCGGGGTGCCTTCGTGCTTGCGTGCGGTCCAGACCAGCAGCTCGTCGCCGGCGACCTTGCTCACCGCCACGCTGTTGGAGACGAACACCACGGTGGTGGCGCGGTACTTGCCGACCAGCGCCTCGACCAGGTACAGGCCCGGCTTCAGCTTGCCCAGCGGGATGTAGACATTGCCCGGCACGACGTTGATGAACTCGCTGGAGGAACCGGCCAGCTTGACGTCCTGCGGCGGCTCGATGGGCTTGGCGTCCCACAGCGGATAGCGGAACTGGCTGACCAGCGGCAGGCCGGGAATCGGCGCGTATTGCGGCTGCGCGTCGTAGGGCGTCGGCGCGGTCATGGCGTTGCCCATCTTCAGCTCGGGCACCGCCTCGGTGACCTGTTGCCGCGACTCGTAGGAGAAGGCGCGCTGCATCACCCGGCGCGACTTGCGATACCAGTTGTCCCAGAGATAGGCCAGGGTGTTCGACAGGCCTTCGCCCTTGAACTGCCCCTCGGCCAGGACCCGGTGCAGGTTCTTCTGCCGCTTGAGGAACTCCAGCGGCTGTTCGATTCGGTACAGGCGCACGTCGACCCCGCCATAGGGCTCCATGCGGTAGCGCCGGTAGTCGCGGCCGGGCGCTTCGAGACGGACCCGCGCTTCCTCGTCGGTGGCGAAGCTGCTGTCGGCGAGCAGGAAGAAGGATTCGCCGGCCATCGGCGTGTAGCCGCTCGGTTCCACCGTGTCTTCCGCCTGGACGGCGGCGAACGGCAGCAGGACCAGGGCGGCGACCGCCAGGCTACGGCTGAAACGGCGCAGGTTGCTCATTGCTGTGGTCTTCACTGGGACGCGATTCATTGAGAGAGGAAAGCCAGCCGATAGATGCCGATAAAGTTGGGATTGGATTCGTCGGGGATCCATCGGGTGTCCTTCCATGTCATGAGTTGTTGCAGGCTGACCGAGCGCATGCCGTTATCGGTCGGGGTGCTGCTGCCGGTGTGATAGGCGATGGAGCGGCCCATCCAGATCATCAGGTGCTGGTCGTCGCCCTGGTCGTAGAACATCAGGTCGCCGGGGCGCGCCTGGTTGAGGTCGCGACCGACCAGCCGGCTGTTGAACTGCACCAGCTTGATCGCATTCACGTAGGGCCCGACCTGGCCGCCACCCTGCTGCCAGTTCTGCGCCAGGCGCCGTTGCTCGGGACTGAGCGCCAGCTCCGGGGGCAGGTAGCGGTTGGACAGGCCGTTGGCGCGCAGCCACTTGCCATCGTGGACTTTCAGCGCCTCGTTGGCGGCGAAGCGCACCAGGCCGGCGCAGTCCTGCTGGTGCCAGCGCGGACTCGGCCCTTGGCGCAACTGTTCCTGGGCGATGCGCACGAACCAGGCGCGGAATACCTGCGATTGCTGCGGGTCGAGCGTTACCGCGGGCTCGCCGCGGGCAACGCCGCTGGCCAGCAGGAGCAGCGCCAGGCCGAAGGCAGTCAGGCGTCTCACAGCGACCGCCATTCCAGCGGCAGCCATTGCCACGGTGCGTTGGCCTGGCTTCCGGCAGGCAGCCCGAGGGCGTAGCTGCCCTTGCCGGCGAGGGTTTTCAGGCGCGGCATCAGGTAGGTGTCGGCGGCATTGCGGAATACCGGCTCCATGTCCTGCGGCAGGCTGTCGAGGGTTTCCCGTTGCAGCAGTTCGGAGAGCGGCTGCGGCGCCAGGTAGGCCGGTACCAGCGCATCCTTCGGCAACACCTCGGCGAGCGGCGGATAGCGTTTGTCGAGGGTGTCCAGGGCCTTGCCGAGCAACTGGTCGTCGAGGGAGAACAGCAGGGTCTGGCCATGGCGCGCCATGCCGATGCGGAAGAACGCGCGGCCGCTGATGCTCTCCGGGTTGTCCGCCTGGCTGGCCGGATAGGCGCCGAAGTTCGAGCTGACCTGGCGGGTCCAGCGGCGGGTCTGGCCATCCACCCGGTCTTCCACCGGGAAGCTGCCACCCTCGACCTTGGCTTCCTTCGCGCCGATCACGCGACCGAACAGCTTGCCCAGCTCGTCGTCGAGTTCGGCACTGGCCGGCGCGCTCAACTGGCCCACCAGCAGCGGCGAATGCAGCCGCGAACTGGCGTACCAGCAGAGACCGGCAGCGCCGCTGAGATGCTCGGAGAAGGCCTGGGCCATCTTCTGCTCGGCCCCCAGACGCTCCAGCATCACCCCGTACAGGCCAGGGGTGACCGGCAGCGCCACGCAGGCGCTGGCGCCCATCGGCATGGCCTGCCAGACCGGGGCGAAGTCCAGCGGCGGCTGGCGTTCCACCTCGTTCAGCGCCAGGTAGCTGCTCCAGCCCTGCTCGCCCTTCTCGAAGCGCACCCCGGCGAAGCTCGGGATGAAGCGCTGGTAGCCCATGGCCAGGACGCTGGCATTGAGGGTGATGCGCTGGCGCAGCTCGCCGCGGCCCGGCAGGCCGAAGCGCTCGGGGAACAGTTCGTCGCCGTCGAGCAGTACCTCCAGGTCTTCGCTGGCCGGAGCGTTCAGCGGGCTGTCGTCGCTTTCGCCACCATCGTCGAAGAGCATCCGTGGGTTCGACAGCAACAACAGCCGGTCGCCCTTGGACAGGAACAGCATCGCCTTGTCGTTGCCGTAGCGCAGGCGATAGACCGAGGTTCCCGCCAGCTCGCCGACCTTGCGCAACTGCTGGTCGTCGGCGGCGATATGGGCCAGCGGCTCGAGCACCCGCGCCAGGCCGCCGCGCTTGAGCACCACCACGAAGTCGCGCAGGCGGCCGTCGGCGCCGCGCCAGAGGGCGACCTGGGCCGGTTGGTCGAGCAGTTCCTCGACCAGGCTGTCCTTCAGGGTCAGGTCGTGCTCGTAGATGATCCGCCGCAACGTACCGGTCAGGCCGAGGCGGTCGCCATTGTTCTCGTAATAGAAGACGAAGTCCTCGGTCAGGGTATCGCGCAGCAACGGCACCTCGAGGATTTCCTTCGGCAGGCGGCTCAGCGACACGCTCTCGATCAGCGCGTCGGGCTTGCGCAGGTCACGGTAGGCACGTGGCGCGTCGGCGGCCGCGGGTGCCTGGGCGCCGATCGGCTGGCCGAGGTCCTCTTCGGCCGGGCGCCCTCCGCCGAGCCGCTCCAGCCAGCCCATCTGCCAGGCCAGCACACCGCCGGCGGCCAGCGCGGCGACGATCCCCAGCACCGGCCACAGGGCGCTTCGGGTGCGCGCAGCGGCGGGCGCAGGGGTTCCGTTGGCAGGGCTGGGGGTGTTGTTCTCGCTCATGGTTCGCTAATCCCGTGTCATCCGTACGAGGGGATGCTTCAGTAGGTAAAGGTCTTGACCAGCACCAGGTCGCCGATGGTGCGCAGGGGCACGACGAAGGTCTCGTGCTTCTCGTCGACGCTGTTTTCGTTGAACACCAGGTTGACCTGCGCGGTGATCACGTCCTGTACGTTGCTGCCGGCCTGGAAGTTGTAGCCCTGGTTGTTGAGGTTGCCCCAGTAGTTCACGTAGATCAGGTAGGTGCCGTGCAGCGGCGCGCCCATGGTGAACATCTCCGGGCCGGGCCCGTCGACGCCGTCCGGATCGAGGCCGCCGCTGTTGCTCAGGCGCGGATGCGCCCAGTAGGCGTGCTGGCCATCGGGGGTGACGATATGCAGGTCGAGCTCGGCCTTCGGATCGTCCCAACCCAGCACCACGCGCACGCGCGGCGGCAGTTGGGAGCGATTGGCCTCGTAGAACTGTACGCGCTTGAGGATCTTGCCGTCGGCGCTGCCGACCTGGACGCCGTTGGAGCCGTGGCCGAACGCATAGGGGCGGACGAAGCGCCCGGCGCCGTCGGTATAGAGAGGGAGAGGATTGCCGTTGACCACCAGGCGCTGGGCGCGCTCGGTGCCGACCAGTTCGCGCAGGTGTCCTTCGATCAGGCTGCGGCCGCGCTGGCCGCCGCGATCGATGGGCGGAGTCGGATAGGCGACACGCGGGGCATCGGGCTGCTCGAGCAGGCCGGAATAGCGCCAGCCTGCCGTCGGACCATCCAGGTCCACCGAAGGCTCGGCTAGTGCAGGCAGCCCGAAGGCCAGTCCGAACAGCACCGACAGGCAGCCGGCACTCGAACCGAAGATACGCATGATCAATCCCTGGTCGTGCGATTCATGAAAGTTGCATCTTAACGATTGCGCTGTCCGCTGGATATCCCCGGCGACCGGCGGAATGTGCGAAATCCACCGCGATTCGACGGAAAGCGGAAAGTATAGGGGGCGCCATGCGGCGCCCCCGTTGTCATTTACGCTTCAGCGCCGTACCGGCCGCTTCTGCAGCTTGCGCTGCAAGGTCCGTCGATGCATGCCCAGGGCGCGGGCGGTGGCGGAGATGTTGCCCTCGTGCTCGGCGAGCACGCGCTGGATGTGCTCCCATTGCAGGCGATCCACCGACATCGGGTTTTCCGGCACCAGGGTGTCCAGGTCGGCGTGCTCGGAGAGCAGCGCGGCCAACACGTCATCGGCATCCGCCGGCTTGCACAGGTAGTTGCAGGCGCCGCGCTTGATCGCCTCCACCGCGGTGGCGATGCTGGAATAGCCGGTGAGGATCACCACCCGCATGTCCGCGTGCAGCTCCAGCAGCTTCGGCAGCAGCACCAGGCCGGAGTCGCCTTCCATCTTCAGGTCGAGCACGGCATAGTCCGGCGTGTCCTGCTGGGCCAGCGCCAGGCCTTCCTCGGCGGAGCCGGCGGTGCTGACCCGCAGGCCGCGACGGCTCATGGCCCGGGCCAGGACCCGGGTAAAGGTGGGATCGTCGTCCACCAGCAGGAGATGGGGTTGTTCTTCCCCTTCGAAGAGCAGCTCTTCAGACATAGGCAGGGCCTCTCAGACGGATCACTCAAGCCATTCCGTAGCTGCGCGGCAAGCGCAGTTCGGTCAGAGTGCCGCCATCTTCGTGGTTATACAACTTCACCGTTCCACCAGCGCGGGTCACGCTGGCCTGACTGAGAAACAGGCCGAGGCCGAAGCCCTTGCCCTTGGTGGTGAAGAACGGTTTGCCGATCTGTTCGGCGATCGCCAGGGGCACCCCGACGCCGTGGTCGCGGATACTCAGGCAGATACTGCTGCTGTCCCAGTCCAGGCGGATGTCGAGGTCGTCGGGACAGGCGTCCGCCGCATTGTTCAGCAGGTTCAGCAGAGCCTGGCTGAGGTCGGTCGGCGGGGTCAGGCGCGGCGCGGAGCCGAGGCCCAGGCACTGGTAGCGGTAGGAAGCCTCCGGACGCATCAGGTGCCAGCGGCGCAGCACCGATTCCAGCCATTCCGCGGCGCTTTGCTCCTCGATCGCCTGACGGCGGTCGGCCTCGGCCGCCCGTACCAGTTGCTGGAGGGTGTGCTTGCACTGCTTGACCTGTTCCTGGAGCAATGCCAGGTCTTCCTGCAGGGTCGGGTCCTGCGGGCGCTCCTGGCGCAGCTCGTTGAGCAGCACGCTCATGGTCGCCAGCGGCGTACCCAGTTCGTGCGCGGCACCGGCCGCCTGGGTGGCCACCGCGAGCAACTGCTGGTCGCGCATGCTTTCCTCGCGCCGCTCGGCCTGCATGTGCGCCTGCCAGCGCAGGGCCTCGGACATCTTCACCACGAAGAAGGTGATGAAGGCCGCCGACAGGGCGAAGTTCAGCCACATGCCGAACAGGTGCAGGTTGATCAGCATCGCCTCGTGCTGAACCGCCTGCAGGTGCAGCGGGTGGTACCAGATCAGCAGCAGGGTGTAGCCGGTCAGGGCCAGGCCGGAGAGCACCATGGAGTAGATCCAGGGCAGGGTCGCAGCGGCGATGGTCAGCGGTACCAGGTAATAGGAGACGAAGGGGTTGGTCGAGCCGCCCGAGTAATACAGCAAGGTGCTGTGGATGATCAGGTCGCAGGCCAGTTGTACCGCGTACTCCTGGTCGGTCACCGGCCACGGCGCGCGCAGGCGCAGCGCGGTGAACAGAATCAGGCAGGCGGACAGGCCAAGGGTCAGGCCGAGCGCCAGCCACGGCAGCGGCAACAGGTCGGAGAGCCAGGCGAAACCCACCGAGCCGGCCTGCGCGGCCAGCACGAGAATACGGATGAGGAGCAGACGGCCAAGGTTCTGGCGACTGGCGGAGAGCAGGAAAACCGGTGCGCGCATGTTTTCTTCCGGAATAAGCGCGAGTATAGCCAAGACGCTGTCGGCAACTCTGCGGCAAAGTGACTCAGAAACCTCGCAGGTCGCCATCCTGCCCTGTTTCGCCGAGCGCTGTCAGGGCTCAGATCAGTAAATTTCACGTTTTTTCCGAAATCGCCTAACCCGTTCCGGGAAAAGCCTTCGTCTCATGGTCCAAGACTGGCGTATAGGCGTGTTTGCCGCGCCTGCCGGAACGATGCTCTACAGTGTGAATTCAGCCTTAGTACAAGGAGTTGCCCAATGTCTGCGATTTCCCGCCTGGCCGCCGCCGTCACCCTCTGCGCCGCCAGCCTCTCGGCCGTCGCCGAGGAAGCGCCGCGCTACAACCAGGTCTCGCTGCACGCCGAAGTCAGCCAGCAGGTGGCCCACGACCTGATGCAGGTCACCCTCTACAGCGAAAACCAGGGCAGCGATCCGGCCAAGCTCGCCGCCGAGACCACCAGCGTCCTCAACGCCGCCGTCGCCGACGCGCGCAAGGTCAAGGGCGTGACCATCAGCCTGGGCAGTCGCAACAGCTATCCGGTCTACGACGACAAGGGCCAGAAGATCACCGGCTGGCGCGAGCGCGCCGAGCTGCGCCTGGAAAGCTCCGACTTCGCCGCCCTCGGCCAGCTTTCCGCCGACCTGCTGGGCAAGCTGAAGATGGGCGGCATGGACTTCAGCATCGCCGATGCGACCCGCAAGAAGAACGAGGACCAATTGATGAAAGGCGCCGTGGACGCGTTCAAGGAGCGCGCCCAGTTGCTCACCGAGGCGCTCGGCGGCAAGGGCTACAAGCTGGTCAGCCTGAGCGTGAACAGCGCCGGCGCACCGCGCCCGTACCCGGTGATGCGGATGGCGGCGATGAAGGCCGACGCCAGCTTCGGTGGCGCCCAGGCACCGGAGATCGAGGCCGGGACCAGCCAGGTCACGGTCAACGCCGACGGTGTGATCGAGGTGCAGATGCCCTGATCCGGTCGGCGCGCACCACAAGAGGCAGCCTCCGGGCTGCCTCTTGCGTTTCCACTGTCTCTCGCGCAGCAAACGCGGCCTGCGTCGCGTTTGCGCAAATTCGAAAATGCGACATTCCCTTTCAAACGGATAACAACATCTACACTGAGCCGACCTCGACGCTTGCGGCCGGCACATGCCCTGCATAGCTTCGCGCAAGACAGCTCACGAGGCTGTCCCTCGCAGACAATCAAAATAACCAGAGGTCACTCCATGCGTAGAAACGCCGTCATCCGCTCCGCGATCATTCCCTCGCTGCTCGGCGCAGCGCTGGTCGCCGCCGTTCCCCAGGCCTTCGCCAGCAACCTGATCTTCTGCTCGGAAGGCAGCCCGGCCGGCTTCGATCCCGCCCAGTACACCACCGGTACCGATTTCGACGCCGCGGCGGAAACCGTCTTCAACCGCCTGACCCAGTTCGAGCGCGGCGGCACCAAGGTCCTTCCCGGCCTCGCGGAAAGCTGGGACGTCAGCGACGACGGCAAGACCTATACCTTCCACCTGCGCAAGGGCGTGAAGTTCCACAGCACCGACTACTTCAAGCCGACCCGCGAATTCAATGCCGACGACGTGCTGTTCACCTTCGAACGCATGTTCGACAAGGATCATCCGTTCCGCAAGGCCTACCCCACCGAGTTTCCCTACTTCACCGACATGGGCCTGGACAAGAACATCGCCAGGGTCGAGAAGCTCGACGAGCATACGGTGAAGTTCACCCTCAACGAGGTCGACGCGGCCTTCATCCAGAACCTGGCGATGCCCTTCCCATCGATCCAGTCCGCCGAATACGCCGCGCAACTGCTCAAGCAGGGCAAGGCCAGCGACATCAACCAGAAGCCGATCGGCACCGGCCCGTTCGTGTTCAGCCGCTACCAGAAGGATGCGCAGATCCGCTTCAAGGGCAACAAGGACTACTGGAAGCCGGACGAGGTGAAGGTCGACAACCTGATCTTCGCCATCAACACCGACGCCTCGGTGCGCGCGCAGAAGCTCAAGGCCGGCGAGTGCCAGATCACCCTCAACCCGCGCCCCGCCGACCTCGACGCGCTGAAGAAGGACCCGAACCTGAACCTGCCGTCGCAGGCCGGCTTCAACCTCGGCTACATCGCCTACAACGTCACCCACAAGCCGTTCGACAAGCTGGAAGTACGCCAGGCGCTGGACATGGCGGTGAACAAGAAGGCCATCATCGACGCCGTCTACCAGGGCGCCGGCCAGTTGGCGAGCAACGGCATGCCACCGACCCAGTGGTCCTACGACGAGACCATCAAGGACGCGCCCTACGATCCGGCCAAGGCCAGGGAGCTGCTGAAGAAGGCCGGGGTCGCCGAAGGCACCGAGATCACCCTGTGGGCCATGCCGGTACAACGCCCCTACAACCCCAACGCCAAGCTGATGGCGGAAATGCTGCAGAACGATTGGGCGAAGATCGGTATCAAGGCGAAGATCGTCACCTACGAATGGGGCGAATACATCAAGCGCGCCAAGGGCGGCGAGCATGACGCCATGCTGATCGGCTGGAGCGGCGACAACGGCGACCCGGACAACTGGCTCGGCACCCTCTACGGCTGCGACGCGGTGGACGGCAACAACTTCTCCAAATGGTGCGACGCCGGCTACGACAAGCTGGTCAAGGATGCCAAGCGCACCACCGACCAGGGCAAGCGCACCGAGCTGTACAAGCAGGCCCAGCACATCCTCAAGGAACAGGTGCCGATCACCCCGATCGCCCACTCCACCGTGTACCAGCCGATGCGCAAGACGGTACACGACTTCAGGATCAGCCCGTTCGGCCTGAACTCGTTCTACGAGGTCAGCGTCGGCAAGTAGCTTCGCCTGCCAGCCGCGCCGCCCCGCCACGAGCGAGGCGGCGCCTCTCCCCAGGGCGGCCGACCCGGCCGTCCCGCTCCAGAGGAGTCATCCATGCGACCACGCTCTGCCCTGCGCTACAGCCTGCTGCTACTCGCCTTCGCCGCCAGCGCCGCCATCCAGGCCCAGCCGAAGACCCTGGCGGTGTGCACCGAAGCGGCGCCGGAAGGGTTCGATCCGGCCCGCTATACCTCCGGCTACACCTTCGACGCCTCAGCCCATCCGCTGTACAACGCGCTGGCCGCGTTCGCTCCGGGCAGCGCCACGGTGATCCCGGCCCTGGCGGAAAGCTGGGACGTCTCCGCTGACGGCCTCGTCTACACCTTCCGCCTGCGCCAGGGCGTGAAATTCCACAGCACCGACTACTTCAAGCCAAGCCGCGAATTCAACGCCGACGACGTGCTGTTCAGCTTCCAGCGCATGCTCGATCCGCAGCACCCCGCCCACGACCTTTCGCCCAGCGGCTACCCCTACGCCGACGCCATGCAACTGCGCGACATCATCGAGCGCATCGAGAAGATCGACGAGCACCAGGTGCGCTTCGTCCTCAAGCACCCGGAGGCGCCGTTCCTCGCCGACCTGGCCATGCCGTTCGGCTCGATCCTCTCCGCCGAATATGCCGGCCAACTGATCGCCAGGGGCAAGGGCGACGAACTCAACAGCAAGCCGATCGGCACCGGCCCGTTCGTCTTCACCCGCTACCGCAAGGATGCCCAGGTGCGCTACGCGGCCAACCCCGACTACTGGAAGGGTAAGCCGGCCATCGACCACCTGGTGCTGGCGATCACCCTCGATCCCAACGTGCGCGTGCAGCGCCTGCGCCGCAACGAATGCCAGATCGCCCTGACGCCCAAGCCGGAAGACGTCGCCGCGTTGCGCCAGGACCCGCAACTGACGGTGCTGGAAGAAGCGGCGATGATCACCTCCCACGCCGCGATCAACACCCGGCACGAACCGTTCGACGACCCGCGCGTGCGCCGGGCGATCGCCATGGGCTTCAACAAGTCGTCCTACCTGAAGATCGTCTTCGGCGACCAGGCCCGCCCGGCCATCGGCCCCTACCCGCCGATGCTGCTCGGCTACGACGACAGCATCCGCGACTGGCCCTACGACCCCGAACGGGCCAAGGCCCTGCTGAAGGAAGCCGGCGTCACCCCGGACACACCCCTGAACCTCTACATCAGCACCGGCAGCGGCCCCGGCGGCAACCCGGCGCGAGTGGCGCAACTGATCCAGTCCGACCTGGCCGCCATCGGCATCCGGGTGAACATCCGCCAGTTCGAGTGGGGCGAGATGGTCAAGCGCACCAAGGCCGGCGAACACGACATGATGCTCTACAGCTGGATCGGCGATAACGGCGACCCGGACAACTTCCTCACCCACAACCTCGGCTGCGCCTCGGTGGAGTCCGGGGAAAATCGCGCGCGCTGGTGCGACAAGGGCTTCGACGAAGCCATCCGCAAGGCGCGCATGAGCAACGACGAGAGCCAACGGGTAGCGCTGTACAAGGAAGCGCAGCGGATCTTCCACGAGCAGATGCCCTGGTTGCCGCTGGCGCATCCTTTGATGTTCGACGCGCAACGCAAGAACGTCAGCGGCTACCGCATGAGCCCGATGTCGGCGCGGGACTTTTCGCGGGTGAAGCTGGACTGATCGCTGCGCCGCACGCGGGAAGCCCTGGTCCTTGCCTTCCCGCGTGCGGCGTTATCGTTCGGCCGGATCAGCCGCCGAGGCCGAAGGGATCGTCGATGGACGGGCTCGGTTGGGTGAACCAGCGCGGTCCTTCCTTCGTCATGTAGAAGTGATCCTCCAGGCGAATGCCGAACTCGCCGGGCACGCAGATCATCGGTTCGTTGCTGAAGCACATGCCGACATCCAGCGGCGTGCGATCGCCACGCACCAGGTACGGGCCTTCGTGGACGTCCATGCCGATGCCATGCCCGGTGCGGTGCGGCAGGCCAGGCAGGCGGTAGTCCGGTCCCAGGCCGTTGGCCTCCAGCGAACGCCGCGCGGCGGCGTCCACCGCCTCGCAGGGCCGGCCCAGACGCGCGGCCTCGAAGGCCGCCAGTTGGGCGTCGCGCTCCATCCCCCAGAATTCGCGCTGGCGTGCGCTGGGCGTGCCGAACACATAGCTGCGGGTGATATCCGACTGGTAGCCGTGGACCTGGCAGCCGGTATCGATCAGCACCATGTCGCCATCCTTCAGCACCTGCGCATGCTTCACCCCATGGGGGAAGGCACTGGCGGCACCGAACAGGACGATGCAGAAGGTCGAACCGGGCGCGCCCACCTTGCGGTGCGCCTGGTGGATGAACTCGGCGACTTCGGTGGTGCTGATGCCTTCGCGGAGAATGCTCGCCGCGGCCTTCTGCACTTCCAGGGTCATGTCCTTGGCCCGCTGCATCAGCGCCAGCTCCTCGGCCGACTTGCGCATCCGTCCCTGGTCGATCAGCGGCGCGGCGCTGACGAAGTTCCTGCCCGGCGCCTGTTGGCGCAAGCGCTCGAACATGCCGAACGGCAGGCTCGGACACAGTGCGACCGTGCTGCGCTCGCCCACGCCGAGCGCCTCCAGGCGATCGAGCAGCAGGCGATAGGGATCCTGGTGTTCCTCCCAGGTGTGGATGGCGCCATCGACCACCTGGAAGTCGCGCACCGTACCTTCCTCGAAGGCCGGCGCAAGGTATTCGAGGGCGCCCTCGGCGGGCAGTAGAGCACCCACCAGGCGTTCACTGGGGTGCCATTGCACGCCGCTGAAGTAACGCAGGTTGCTGCCTGCATGCAGGTACGCCGCGGCGATGCCATGCTCGCCCATCCACGCCTGGGCCGCGGCGATTCGCGCACGGTAAGACGCCAGGCCGATCGGCTGCGCGCCGTCCATCATGTTCCGCAGACGCTCCAGCGCCTGCGCAGGGGTACTCCCGCCAACACCCACGGTCATTTGTTGTTCTCCTCGTCTGGACCGGGCTGAAATTTAAGTCGAGCTTAAATTCAGGTCAAAACAAATTTTCAGTCACACTTAAAAATAGGGGTTCGGGTAGTTCATCTGTCAGACTTTATTGACGCCCCGCGCTGGGTATACTGCGCCTTTCAACAAGAGTCTCCCCAATGACCGTAGACCGCATCGGCGAACGCCTGCGTCGCTATCGCCGCGCCGCCAAGAAGACCCTGCACCAAGTCGCCAGCGAATCCGGTCTCACCGCGAGCTTCCTCTCCCAGGCGGAGCGCAACCTCACCGGTGTATCGATCTCTTCCCTGGCCAACATCGCCAAGTCGCTGAATATCCCGCTCAATGCCCTGTTCGACCAACCGGCACAACCCCAGCCCGACTCCCACGAAGGCGAGCGGGTACGCTACACCATCGAGGGCCAGCCGCTGGCCTACGAACGCCTGTCCAGCTCCTTCCCCGGCAACCTGATCAATGCGGTCAAGATGAACATGCCGGTGGGCTACCAGTCGGAGCTGATCTCCCATGAGGGCGCCGAGTTCTCCTACGTCCTGTCCGGGCAGATCGTCTACACCATCGAGGGGCGCCAGTACCCCCTCGGCGCCGGCGACTCGGTGCACTTCGACGCGACCAAGACCCATTGCCTGGCCAACGTCGGCAGCGATGTGGCGGAAGTCCTGACCATCACCACCATGGGCCTGTTCGACGACCATCCGACGCCCTGAGCCAGTCCGTAGCGCACCTTCCCATCCTGTCAGGCAAACGTTTTCGCAAGAGAAATGTTAGTCGTGCTTAATTTTCGTTGACCACAATTTCAGCATGACTTAATTTCGGCATCAGCGAATCGTCGACCAACAACAAACGGACGATCGCTGTCGCCGCACAGGGTCCATGGCTGTCACCCGCCATCCATGGAAAGGCGAGAGTTGCCATGGCCCATAAGGCCGATCCTCAGACGATGCCCTTAGAAAAAGAAAAAATGAGGTTTGCATGCGTAAGATCCTTCCCCTTCGGGCCTGGCTGGCAGCCGGTCTGATCCTCGGCTCCCCGTTCTCCCACGCCGCCAGCAACCTGGTGTTCTGCTCGGAGGGCAGCCCGGCCGGCTTCGATCCCGCCCAGTACACCACCGGCACCGACTACGACGCGACCTCGGTCACCCTGTTCAACCGCCTCGTCCAGTTCGAGCGCGGCGGCACCCGGGCGATCCCGGCCCTGGCGGAAAGCTGGGACATCGGCGACGACGGCAAGACCTACACCTTCCACCTGCGCAAGGGTGTGAAGTTCCACAGCACCGACTACTTCAAGCCGACCCGCGAATTCAACGCCGACGATGTGCTGTTCACCTTCCAGCGCATGCTCGACAAGAATCATCCGTTCCGCAAGGCCTACCCCACCGAGTTTCCCTACTTCACCGACATGGGCCTGGACAAGAACATCGCCAGGGTCGAGAAGCTCGACGAGCACAGGGTGAAGTTCACCCTCAACGAGGTCGACGCCGCCTTCATCCAGAACCTGGCGATGGACGTCGCCTCGATCCAGTCCGCCGAGTACGCCGGGCAGTTGCTCGAGGCCGGCAAGCCACAGCAGATCAACCAGAAGCCGATCGGCACCGGGCCTTTCATCCTGAGCCGCTACCAGAAGGATGCGCAGATCCGCTTCAAGGGCAACAAGGACTACTGGAAACCCGAAGACGTGAAGATCGACAACCTGATCTTCTCGATCAACACCGACGCCGCGGTGCGCGCGCAGAAGCTCAAGGCCGGCGAGTGCCAGATCACCCTCAACCCACGCCCCGCCGATCTCAAGGCCCTGCAGGAAGCGGCGAACCTGAAGGTGCCCTCGCAGCCAGGCTTCAACCTCGGCTACATCGCCTACAACGTCACCCACAAGCCGTTCGACCAGCTCGAAGTACGCCAGGCGCTGGACATGGCGGTGAACAAGCAGGCCATCATCGACGCCGTCTACCAGGGTGCCGGGCAACTGGCGGTGAACGGCATGCCGCCGACCCAGTGGTCCTATGACGAAACCATCAAGGACGCCCCGTTCGATCCGGCCAAGGCCCGGGAACTGCTGAAGAAGGCCGGCGTCACCGAGGGCACCGAGATCACCCTGTGGGCGATGCCGGTGCAGCGTCCCTACAACCCCAACGCCAAGCTGATGGCGGAGATGATCCAGGCCGACTGGGCGAAGATCGGCATCAAGGCCAGGATCGTCAGCTACGAATGGGGCGAGTACATCAAGCGCGCCCATGCCGGCGAGCATGACGCCATGCTGTTCGGCTGGACCGGCGACAACGGCGATCCGGACAACTGGCTGGCGACCCTCTACGGCTGCGACTCGATCAACGGCAACAACGTATCGAAATGGTGCGACGCGGCCTACGACAAGCTGGTCAAGGCTGCCAAGCGGGTCTCCGACCAGGACAAGCGCAGCGAGCTGTACAAGCAGGCCCAGCACATCCTCAAGGAGCAGGTGCCGATCACCCCGATCGCCCACTCCACCGTGTACCAGCCGATGAACAAGTCGGTGCATGACTTCAAGATCAGCCCCTTCTCGCGGAACGCCTTCTATGGCGTAGCCAACCAGCCCTGATGCCGACGCCACCCCGGTCGTGAAACGACCGGGGTGCAGAAGAACGGCACGACCCGTACTTCATTTCTTTGCTTTTCCTGCCCGTGTTCCAGAACGGCGCTGCGCGCGTTCCGCCAGGAGCGCTCGCCTCGCCGTATTCGACCGCCGCGCCCAGGCGCGGGCGAAACCGGCGCAAACCTGGTGGGTAAAACAGGTGCCATGACAACAATAAAGGGAGCAATCAGGTGATGAGATACCAACGAGTGACCGGCGCGACGCTGGGATTGGCCTTGATGGCATCGGCCGCGCCAGGCTGGGCAGCGGACGAGCAGGCAACCCCGCCGACCCCGGACAATCCCAGCTACGCCGCCCAGGTGCAGAGCATCCCCAGCGTGGAGAAACCGATCAAGGGCCAGGCCGGCGCCAGCGGGCTGTTCGAGGGGCAGAGCCTGACCCTGACCACCCGCAACTTCTACTCGCGGGAAAACATGAAGGACAGCTTCACCTTCCGCATTCCCAAGGCCGGCGGCGGCTCCCAGCGCATCCACCAGCGCAACGCCTGGGTCCAGGGCACGGTGCTCAAGTACAGCTCGGGCTACACCCAGGGCAGCATCGGCTTCGGCTTCGACGTCGCAGCCTTCAACGAGATCGCCCTGGAGCGCGGCAAGGGCCGCATCGGCGGCGGCGGCAACCGGACCCTGGCGAACAGCGATGGCGAGGCGATCGGCGAGTGGTCCAAGCTGGGCGTCGCCAACATCCGCCTGCGCGCCTCGAATACCGAATTCAAGGCCGGTCGCTTCCTGGTCAACACTCCAGTGTTCAGCTATATCGACAACCGTGCCCTGCCCTCCAGCTTCACCGGCTTCGCCGTGACCAGCGAGGAGCTGGACAACCTCAGCCTGCAGGCCGGCAGCTTCCGCAAGGTCAGCCCGCGGACCGGTTCCGGCGACGAGGACATGACCACCGAGTACGGCACCCGCCAGGTCAAGGGCGACCGCCTGAACTACCTGGGCGGCAACTACAAGCCGCTCGACGGGCTGGAAATCTCCCTCTATGGCTCGCATTTCCAGGACGTCTGGAACCAGTACTACCTGGGCGTGACCCACGACATCGGCGACCTCGAGAACGGCATCGCCCTGCGCACCGCCTTCAACGGCTACCACACCGGCGACACCGGCGCGCGCGAGGCCGGCTACATCGACAACGACACCTGGAGCCTGGCCTTCACCCTCGGCCATCGCGCCCACGCCCTGACCCTGGCCTACCAGCAGGTCGACGGCAACGAATACTTCGACTACGTGCACGAGACCTCGGCGATCTTCCTGGCCAACTCGATGCTGGCCGACTACAACAGCCCCAACGAGAAGTCCGCGCAGATCCGCTACGAGACCGACTGGAGCTACTACGGGGTCCCCGGCCTGAGCACCGGCGTGTGGTACGTGAAGGGCTGGGACATCGACGGCACCCACTACGACGGCGATCGCAACGGTGCCTACGGCAACTACGCCGAGGTGCGCGCCCAGGACGGCGAGAAGCACCACGAGCTGGGCCTGATGGCGGCCTACAAGGTGCAGAACGGGCCGATCAAGGACAGCACCTTCAAGCTCACCTACATGATGCACAAGGCCAGCCAGAACCAGGTCGACGGCAGCGTCAACGAACTGCGCCTGGTCAGCACCTTCCCCTTCAACCTGCTGTAAACCTGCGACAACCGGCGGCCCCGGCGACGGGGCCCACGAGGAGGACCCCATGCTCCATCCGTTGCTCCGACACCTGCCCCTGGCCCTGGCGCTATGCGCCGCCGGCGCGGCCCAGGCGAAGAACCTGGTGGTCTGCACCGAGGCCAGCCCGGAAGGCTTCGACATCGTCCAGTACACCGGCGCGGTGACCGCCGACGCCTCCGCGGAAACCGTGTTCAACCGCCTGCTCGCCTTCCGCCCCGGCACCACCGAGGTGATCCCGGGGCTGGCCGAGCGCTGGGACGTCAGCGCCGACGGACTGAGCTATACCTTCCACCTGCGCCCCGGCGTGAAATTCCATACCACCGACTACTTCAAGCCGACCCGGAGCCTGAATGCCGATGATGTGCTGTGGACCTTCCAGCGCGCCCTCGATCCGAAGCATCCCTGGCATGCCTCGGCGCTGCGCGGCTACGCCTACTTCGACGCGATGGGCATGGGCGAGCTGATCAAGTCGGTGGAAAAGGTCGACGAGCTCACCGTGCGCTTCGTCCTCAACCGTCCCGAAGCGCCGTTCCTGCGCGATATGGCGATGCCCTTCGCGTCCATCTATTCCGCCGAGTACGGCGACCAGTTGCTCGCCGCCGGCAAGCAGGGCCAGCTGAACAACCAGCCGATCGGCACCGGGCCGTTCGTCTTCAAGCGCTACGCCAAGGACGCCCAGGTCCGCTATACGGCGAACCCGGACTACTACGCCGGCAAGCCGCCGATCGACAACCTGGTGTTCGCCATTACCCTCGATCCCAACGTGCGCATGCAGAAGGTCCGTGCCGGCGAGTGCCAGGTCTCGCTGTACCCGAAACCGGAGGACGTGCCGCGCCTGAAGCAGGACCCGAACCTGGCGGTGGACGAGATCGATGCCCTGCTGACCACCTACATTGCCATCAACACCCAGCACAAGCCGCTCGACGACCCGCGCGTGCGCCAGGCGATCAACCTCGCGCTGGACAAGAAGGCCATGCTCGACGCGGTGTTCGGCCCCGGCGCGGCCAGTCCGGCGGTCGGTCCCTATCCCCCGACCCTGCTCGGCTACAACCATTCGATCCAGGACTGGCCGCACGATCCCGAACGCGCCAGGGCGCTGCTCAAGGAAGCCGGCGCGGAAAATCTCAGGATCACCCTGTTCATTCGCAACGGCACCTCGCCTACCATCCCCAACCCCGCCCTGGCGGCACAGATGCTGCAGGCAGACCTGGCCAAGGCCGGCATCCAGCTGACCATCCGTTCCCTGGAATGGGGCGAGCTGCTCAAGCGTTCGAAGGCCGGCGAGCACGACCTGTCGCTGCTTGGCTGGGCCGGCGACAACGGCGACCCGGACAACTTCCTCAGCCCGAACCTGAGCTGCGCCGCCGCCGAGTCGGGTGAAAACCAGGCGCGCTGGTGCGACAAGGACTTCGAGGCGCTGATGCGCAAGGCCCGCGAGGTGAGCGATCCGGCCGAGCGGGCGAAACTGTACGAGCAGGCCCAGGTGGTATTCCACGAACAGGCCCCATGGATACCGCTGGCCTACCCGAAGCTGTTCAACGTCCGGCGGAACACGGTGCAGGGCTACGTGATCAATCCGTTGAGCAACAACAACTTCGCCACCACCTCGGTGAAGCCGTAGAAGAACAAGGACCACAGCCCCGCCGCCAGCGGGGCGCACGGTCCGCGATGAGGAGTTACCCGCCAACATGCTTAGTTTCATTGCACGACGATTGGGGTTGCTGATCCCCACCTTCTTCGGCGTGACGCTGCTCACCTTCGCGCTGATCCGCCTGATTCCCGGCGACCCGGTGGAAGTGATGATGGGCGAACGTCGCGTCGATCCGCAGATGCATGCCGAGGCCCTGCACCGCCTGGGCCTGGACAAGCCGTTGTACCAGCAGTACCTGGACTACGTGGGCAACCTGGCACAGGGCAATCTCGGCGAATCGCTGACCACCCGCGAAGGCGTCTGGCACGAATTCCTCACCCTGTTCCCGGCGACCCTGGAACTGTCCCTGGCCGCCATGCTCTTCGCCGGCACCTTCGGTCTGCTGGCCGGGGTGATCGCCGCCCTGAAACGCGGTTCGCTGTTCGACCACGGGGTGATGACGGTGTCCCTCGCCGGCTATTCGATGCCGATCTTCTGGTGGGGCCTGATCCTGATCATGCTGTTCTCCGTGTCGCTGGGCTGGACGCCGGTGTCCGGCCGTCTCGACCTGCTCTACGACATCGAGCCGAAGACCGGCTTCATGCTGATCGACACCCTGCTTTCCGACGAACAGGGCTCGTTCCTCGATGCCGTGCGCCACCTGATCCTGCCGGCCATCGTGCTGGGCACCATCCCGCTGGCGGTGATTGCCCGCATGACCCGCTCGGCGATGCTCGAGGTGCTGCGCGAAGACTATGTGCGCACCGCCCGCGCCAAGGGCCTGTCGCCGGCCCGGGTGGTCTTCGTGCACGCCCTGCGCAACGCGCTGATTCCGGTGCTGACGGTATTCGGCCTGCAGGTCGGCACGCTGCTCGCCGGCGCGGTGCTGACCGAAACCATCTTCTCCTGGCCGGGCATCGGCAAGTGGCTGATCGACGCCATCAGCCGTCGCGACTACCCGGTGGTGCAGAACGGCATCCTGCTGGTCGCCACCCTGGTCATCCTGGTCAATTTCGTCGTGGACATCCTCTACGGCCTGGCCAACCCGCGCATTCGCCACCAACGCTGAGGAGCCAGCCGATGAACGCCATGCACAACGCTCCCGCCAGCGACCCGAGCCTGGTCTACCCGTCCCCGCTGAAGGAATTCTGGCAGGCCTTCGCGCACAACAAGGGCGCCCTCGGCGGCCTGCTGTTCATGCTGCTGATCGTGTTCTGCGCGCTGTTCGCCCCCTGGGTCGCCCCCTACGATCCGAGCGAGCAGTTCCGGGACTTCCTGCTGACCCCGCCATCCTGGCTGGAAGGCGGCCAGGCGCGCTTCCTGCTCGGCACCGACGAGCTGGGCCGCGACCTGCTCTCGCGGCTGATCCACGGCGCCCGCCTGTCGCTGCTGATCGGCCTGTCCTCGGTGGTGATCTCGCTGATCCCCGGCATCCTTCTCGGCCTGCTCGCCGGCTTCTCGCCGAACCGTGCCGGGCCGCTGATCATGCGCCTGATGGACATCATGCTGGCGCTGCCGTCGCTGCTGCTGGCGGTGGCCATCGTGGCGATCCTCGGCCCGGGCCTGATCAACACCGTGATCGCCATCGCCATCGTCTCGCTGCCGGCCTACGTACGCCTGACCCGCGCCGCGGTGATGACCGAGCTAAACCGCGACTACGTCACCGCCTCGCGCCTCGCCGGCGCCGGCACCCTGCGACTGATGTTCGTCTGCGTGCTGCCGAACTGCATGGCGCCGCTGATCGTCCAGGCCACCCTGAGCTTCTCTTCGGCGATCCTCGACGCCGCCGCCCTCGGCTTCCTCGGCCTCGGCGTGCAACCGCCGACCCCCGAGTGGGGCACCATGCTCGCCTCCGCCCGCGACTACATCGAGCGCGCCTGGTGGGTGGTCAGCCTGCCCGGCCTGACCATCCTGCTCAGCGTACTGGCGATCAACCTGATGGGCGATGGCCTGCGCGACGCCCTCGATCCGAAACTGAAGAACGCGGCATGAGGAGCACAACCATGAACAGCGCATCCGTATCCGCGCCACAGGAGACCGCCGCATGAGCCTCCTCGATATCAAGAACCTCAGCGTACGCTTCGGCGACACCACCGCCGTGCCCGTGGTCGACGGCCTCGACCTGAGCGTCGACAAGGGCGAGGTGCTGGCCATCGTCGGCGAGTCCGGCTCCGGCAAGTCGGTGACCATGATGGCCCTGATGGGCCTGATCGACGCCCCCGGCTGGGTATCCGCCGATCACCTGCGCTTCGACGGCCACGACATGCTCACCCTCAAGGGCCGCCAGCGCCGGCGCATCGTCGGCAAGGACATGGCGATGGTCTTCCAGGACCCGATGACCGCCCTCAACCCCAGCTACACCGTCGGCTACCAGATCGAGGAGGTCCTCCGCCTGCATCTCGGCCTGCGCGGCAAGGCCCTGCGCCAGCGCGCCCTGGAACTGCTCGAACGGGTCGAGATCCCGGCCGCCGCCAGCCGTCTCGACGCCTACCCGCACCAGCTCTCCGGCGGCATGAGCCAGCGCGTGGCGATCGCCATGGCTATCGCCGCCGAGCCCAAGCTGCTGATCGCCGACGAGCCGACCACCGCCCTCGACGTGACCATCCAGGCGCAGATCATGGAGCTGCTGCTGAACCTGCAGCGCGACCAGGACATGGCGCTGATCCTGATCACCCACGATCTCGCCGTGGTCGCCGAGACCGCCCAGCGCGTCTGCGTGATGTACGCCGGCGAAGCGGTGGAGATCGGCGGCGTGCCGGCGCTGTTCGACCGCCCGACCCATCCCTACACCGAGGCGCTGATCAAGGCGATCCCCGAGCACTGTGCCGGCGAAGCCCGTCTGGCCACCCTGCCCGGCATCGTTCCGGGGCGCTACGACCGCCCGCGCGGTTGCCTGCTGTCGCCACGCTGCCCCTATGCCCAGGAGCATTGCCGCCAGGAGCGGCCGGCCCTGGAGGCACACGAGCGCGGCGCGGTGCGCTGCTTCTATCCGTTGAACCTGCTGAACGAGGTGGCCTGATGGAAACCGTTCTGACCGCCCGTGATCTGACCCGTCACTACGAAGTCTCCCGCGGCCTGTTCAAGGGCCACGCCCAGGTGCGCGCGCTGAACGGCGTATCGTTCGAACTGGAAGCCGGCAAGACCCTCGCCGTGGTCGGCGAGTCCGGCTGCGGCAAGTCGACCCTGGCGCGCGCCCTGACCCTGATCGAGGAACCCACCTCCGGCTCGCTGAAAATCGCCGGGCAGGAGGTCAAGGGCGCCAGCAAGGACCAGCGCCGGCAGTTGCGCCGCGACGTGCAGATGGTCTTCCAGAACCCCTACGCCTCGCTCAATCCGCGACAGAAGATCGGCGACCAGTTGGCCGAGCCGCTGCTGATCAACACCGCGCTGTCGCGCGAGGAACGCCGCGAAAAGGTCCAGCAGATGATGCGCCAGGTCGGCCTGCGGCCGGAGCATTACCAGCGCTACCCGCACATGTTCTCCGGCGGCCAGCGCCAGCGCATCGCCCTGGCCCGGGCGATGATGCTGCAACCCAAGGTGCTGGTGGCGGACGAGCCGACCTCGGCCCTCGACGTGTCGATCCAGGCCCAGGTACTGAACCTGTTCATGGACCTGCAGCAGCAGTTCCGCACCGCCTACGTGTTCATCTCGCACAACCTGGCGGTGGTCCGCCACGTCGCCGACGACGTCCTGGTGATGTACCTCGGCCGACCGGCGGAGATGGGGCCGGCGGACAAGCTCTACGAGAACCCGCTGCATCCCTATACCCGTGCGCTGCTCTCGGCGACCCCGGCGATCCACCCGGACCCGACGAAGCCGAAGATCCGCATCCAGGGCGAACTGCCGAACCCGCTGAACCCGCCGGAGGGTTGCGCCTTCCACAAGCGCTGCCCCTACGCCACCGAGCGCTGCCGCAGCGAGGTGCCCGAGCTGCGCCTGCTCGACCAGCGCCAGGTGGCCTGCCACCACGCCGAGCAATTCCTCGGCTGAGCGCCACGGGGCGCTCGCCGCCCCGCAGCCCTTCAGAGCTGGCGCAGCAGCGCCAGCCTTACCCCGAACCCTATCAACAACCCACCGAAGCCCCACTGCTGCAGGCGCTGTGCCCGCGGCCGGGACGCCAGCCAGCGGCCCAGGCGGCCACCGGCCAGCGCATAGGCGCAGTCGAAGGCCAGGCCAACCAGAACCAGGACCGTACCGAGCGCGGCGAACTGGACGGCCAGCGAACCGGTCCCGGGGCTGACGAACTGCGGCAGCAGCACCGAACAGAACAACAGGGCCTTGGGGTTCAGCAGGTTGGTCAGGAGTCCGCGCAGCAAGGCCCGGCGGTCGGCGTAAGGGACCACCGGCGCGGAGCCCGCGTCGCTGGTCGGCAAGGCCAGTCCGCCACCGCGCAGCATCTGCAGGCCAAGCCAGGCGAGGTAGGCGGCGCCAAGCAAGCGCACCAGGTCGAAGGTCCAGGGAGCGGTCCGGAACAGCAGCGCCAGTCCAGTCGCGGCCATCAGCACATGGCAGGCCCGAGCCAGCGCCAGGCCGAGGGCGGTGACCAGCGCCGCGCGACGGCCCTGGCGGGCGCCGGTCTGGAACAGCAGGAGCATGTCTGGTCCGGGCACCAGGTAAACCACCGCCAGGGCAATCAGGAAAGCGCTCGTGTCCATCGTATCGGCTCCAGGAAGGTGACCCGGATAACGATTCTATGCCCGCAAGGCAGGGCAGGTGCTTGCGTTTTCCACCAGCCTATCCATTCTATTTGGCAGTAAATTCCACTCTCTGGAGACTATCCATCCGGATATGCCAAGATGAAACTCGACGCCTATGACCACCGCATCCTCGCCGCCCTCCAGCGCGACGGCCGCCTGAGCAACGTCCAGTTGGCCGAGGAGATCGGCCTCTCCCCGTCCCCCTGCCTGCGCCGCGTGCGCTTGCTGGAAGAAGCCGGGGTGATTCGCGGCTACCAGGCCAGCATCGACCGCGACGAGGTCGGCCTCGGCCTCACGGTGTTCGTCGGGATCAAGGTGGAGCGCCACCGCCAGGAGCAGGCCGAGGCCTTCCACCGTGCGGTGGTCGACCTCCCGGAGGTGATCTCGGTGCACCTCGTCTCCGGCGAGTCGGACTTCCTCCTGCAAGTGGTGGTCCCCGACCTGCGCGCCTATGAACGCCTGCTCAGCGAGACCCTGCTGCGCCTGCCCGGGGTCAGCGACATTCGCAGCAACTTCGCGATCAAGACGGTCAAGGCGCCCGCGCCGCTGCCGCTCGGCCACCTGGCCGGCTGAGCGCTCAGCCGCGGAAGAAGCGGTAGAAGCGCAGCAGGTCGGCCTGCTGCGTCGCCAGGTCGCTCTCGACGAAGGTTACCTCGCTATGCGCGGGGCTTTGCGCCAGGCGCGAGAGGTCCAGTGGATGGACGAAGCCCAGCAGCGGATAGCCGCCCATGCTCTGGCGGTCGGCCATCAGCACGATGGGTTGGCCATCGGGCGGAACCTGGATAGCGCCCTCCACCACGCCCTGCGACCAGGCGCGCGGCGCCCCGCGCAGTGGCTCGCCGGCCAGGCGGACGCCCATGCGATCGGACCGCGGGCTGATTCGCCAGGCGCTGGCGAAGAAGGCTTGCCGGCTGGCTGCGTCGAAGGCCGCCGCATCGCCGCCAAGCAGCACGCGCAAGGGCCGCTGCTGCCGGTAGTCCGGCTGGAAACGCCAGGGCACGCTGGCATCCCACGGACACGCCGCTCCCGCTTCGGCACACGGCAGGCAATCGCCCTCCGCCAGGATCCGGCCATCGCCCTGTAAACCGCCGAGCCCGTCGCGAACCTGGCAGGCGACGCTGCCCAGTACCGGCCTCGCCCGGAAACCGCCGGCGCAGGCCAGGTAGGCACGCTGCCCGGCCTCGGCGAAGCCCAGTTCGATGCGTTGCCCGCGGCGGACACGGAAGCGACTCCAGGGCAGGCATTCGCGACCGTCCACCGTCAGCGCCAGGCGCGCTCCGGTCAACGCCAGCCAGGTCGCCTCCACCCTGCACTCCAGCACCAAGCCGCCGAAAGCGATTTCCAGCAATGGCGTCCCCCAGGGATTACCGAGCAGACGATTGGCCCAGGCTGCCGCCTGGCGGTCCAGAGGGCCGCCCGGGGATACGCCGAGGTGCTGCCAGCCGCGCCGGCCGTCGTCCTGCAGCAGGCTCTGCGGACCCGCCTTGACGACCCGCAAACCATTCATTCGCGCCCGCCCAGGTCGAGGAAAGCCTCGCGCCCGATGGCGACGAAGCGCACCCGGTCGCCCAGCGCCAGTGGGCACGGAGGAGTGGCGGCCGGATCGAAGGGACGCCACGGACTGCGTCCCAGCAGGTGCCAGCCGCCGGGCGAGGCCTGCGGATAGATCGCCGTCTGCGCCTCGGCAATGGCCAGGCTGCCGGCCGGTACGCGCGCCCGCGGGGTGGCCCGCCGCGGCAGGACCAGGCGCGGATCGAGGCCGCCGAGGTAGGCGAATCCCGGAGCGAAACCGATCGCGCCGACCCGGTATTCGGCCGCGCTGTGCAGTTCGATCACCCCTTCGCCAGTCAATCCGCAGGCAACCGCTACCGTCGCGAGGTCCTCGCCGGCGTACCAGACGGGAATCTCGTGCAGGCGCCCGGCATCCTCGGCGGGGCGCCAGGCGTGCCACTCCACCAGCAGCGGACCCAGGCGTTCTTCCAGTACCTGCGGGGCGATGCGGTAGGGGTCGTAATGCAGCATCAGGGTGGTCCAGCCCGGCACCAGATCCCTGACGCCTTCGCCGAGCCCCTCGCGCAGACGTCTGGCCAGCTCGGCCAGGCGCACAGACAGGTCCACTTCGGGCTCTTCGGCGAGCGTCAGCAGCAGGGCTTCGGCACCAGCGGGTTCGATGCGGATCACAGGCTGTCCAGGGCCGCGCGCAGGCGCCGGAGGACCGCCAGCGACTGCGGGTTGTCGCCATGCACGCAAAGACTGTCGGCGGTCAGGCGCAGCGGGTTGCCGTCGTAGTCGGGGAAGGCTTCGCCGCGGGCGATGGCCAGGGCCTGTTCGATGACCCGCTGCGGATCGTGATGCACCGCGCCGCCAAGCCGCCGCGGCGCCAGCCGACCGTCCGGCAGGTAGGCGCGATCGGCGAAGGCCTCGAACAGCAGCGGCACGTCGGCCTCGTCGGCCAGTTCCAGCTCGCGGCCGTTGTCGGCCAGGGCCAGCACCATCAGCGGCAGGCCCTTGCGATAGGCGGCGCAGGCGTCGAGCACGGCGCGCAGCAGCTCATCGTCGCCGACCAGGTCGTTGTACAGCGCGCCATGCGGCTTGACGTAGGCCACCTGGGTACCGAGGGAACGGCAGAAAGCGTCCAGCGCGCCGATCTGGTACAGCACCATGGCATGCACCTCTTCGGCAGAGCAGGCCAGCGAACGCCGGCCGAAGCCGCTCAGGTCGGGATAGGCAGGGTGCGCGCCGATGCTCACGCCATGGCGTACCGCCAGCTCCACCGCGCGCCGCATGGTGAGCGGATCGCCAGCGTGGAAGCCGCAAGCCAGGTTGGCCTGGTCAACCAGCGGCATGCTGTGGACATCGTCGCCCATGCGCCAGGCGCCAAAGCTTTCGCCCATGTCGCAGTTGAGCAGGATACGCCGGCCGGTGTCGTTCATTGTGCGTTCCTTTCGAGGCCAGGATTACGGAAAAATGAGCGCAGTGCTGGCGAATTAGCGTCAGGTAGCATACTCAGGCACTGAGAACAGGAGTAAATTCTCCTCTTTTGCACCGACGACCTTGCATTCATGAAAGTTCTCATCCTGGCGGCCTATGCGCTGAGCATCCTCTATGTCCATTTCCGCGGCCGGGTACGCCACAAGCTGTCGCGCCAATTGAGCGACCACTCCAGCTTCCTCGCTCCGATCAACTGCCTGATGTACCTGTTCTCGAAGGTACCGAACCGCCCTTACCTGGCACCGCAAACCTTCCCCGAACTGCAGGTTCTGGTCGACAACTGGCAAGCCATCCGCAGCGAGGCGCTGCACCTGCACGACGCCGGCAACATCAAGCGTTCCGAACAGTACGACGATATCGGTTTCAACTCGTTCTTCAAGAGCGGCTGGAAGCGCTTCTACCTGAAATGGTACGACGAGGCCCATCCCTCCGCCGGACAACTCTGCCCGCAGACCACCGCCCTGTTGCGGCAGATTCCCTCGGTCAAGGCGGCGATGTTCGCCGAACTGCCGCCGGGCTCGAAGCTGGTGCGACACCGCGATCCCTACGCCGGCTCGCTGCGCTTCCACCTGGGACTGTTCACCCCCAACGACCCGGCCTGCTTCATCGAGGTGGACGGCGAGCGCTACCACTGGCGCGACGGCGAGGCGGTGGTGTTCGATGAAACCTTCATCCACTACGCGGAAAACGCCACCGAACACAACCGCATCATTCTCTTCTGCGACATCGAGCGGCCGCTGACCCAGGGCTGGGCCACCGCCTTCAACCGCTGGTTCAGCCGCAACGTGATGGCTGCCGCGGCCGCCCCGAACAACGCAGGCGACCGGACCGGCGGACTCAATCGGATCTTCGACAGCCTCTACAAGATCCGCCTGCAGGGCAAACGTTTGAAGAAGCGCAACCGCAAGCTCTACTACCTGCAGAAATGGGGCTTCTTCGCCCTGGTACTGGCTTTCATCCTGTGGATCTGAGGCCCGGCGACGCAAGGCCCCGATAGCTCCGTGGGGTACATGACACCAACGGCGTCATCCGCCGATACCTCGCCGAAATGGCGGATAACCGCTCTGCGGTTATTCGCCCTACGCCACGGACAACGCGAAGTCCCGATAGCTCCGTAGGGCGCATGACGCCAACGGCGTCATCCGCCGACACCCCGCCGAAATGGCGGATAACCGCTCTGCGGTTATTCGCTCTACGCCACGGACAGCGCGAAGTCCCAATAGCTCCGTAGGGTGGATGACGCCAACGGCGTCATCCGCCGACACCCCGCCGAAATGGCGGATAACCGCTCTGCGGTTATTCGCCCTACACCCCGCAAAGCCCAGCAGTCCCGGCAGTTGGCAACGAAAAGGCTCCCTTGGGAGCCTTTTTCATTCATCCGTTCAGTACACGTCGCGTCGGTAACGTCCTTCGTCGGCCAGGCGCTGCAAGGCCTCCTCACCGAGCACTTCGCGCAGCACCCGGTCGACACCGCCGGCCATGCCCTGCAGGCTGCCGCAGACGTACAAGGCCGCACCCTCGTCAATCCAGCGCCGCAGTTCATCCGCCGCTTCATGCAGGCGGTCCTGGACATAGATCTTCTCCGCCTGGTCGCGGGAGAAGGCCAGGTCCAGGCGTTGCAGCTCACCCCTGGCCAGGGCTTGCTCCAGCTCCGCACGACAGTAGTAGTCGTGGGCGAAATTGCGTTCGCCGAACAGCAGCCAGTTGCGCTTGCGCCCGGCGGCAATGCTGGCGCGCAACAGGCTGCGCAGGCCGGCGAGCCCGGTACCGTTGCCGATGAGGATCAGCGGCACGTCATCCTCCGGCAGGTGGAAGCCCGCGTTGCGGCGCAGGCGCAGGGTCAGCGCGGCGCCGAGCGGCAGGTACTCGGTGAGCCAGCCGGAGCAGATGCCCAGGCTGCCGTCGGCATGCTGCTCCTGGCGTACGATCAGTTGCAGGTCGCCATCGCTCTGCAGCGACGCGATGGAGTACTGGCGCACGGAAAGCGGAATCAGCGCATCCAGCAGCGCCTGCGGGTGCAAGCCGACCAGGTGTTCGAAAGAGTCCGGCAGCAGGCGCCCAGCCAGGGCCTGCTCCAGGCTCTGCTCGACGCCCTCGACCGCCACCCGCGCCTGGCCGTCCAGGTTATGCCGCTGCAGCCATTCGCGGATGCGCGCGGGCGCCTGGTGCGGGACGATCTCCAGCAGATCGCCGGCGCGCCATTGGATGGCGCTGTCGGTCGGCGCACGCAGGTCCAGCAGCCAGGTCGACTCGCCCTGGCTGCCAGGATTCAGGCACTCCCGCCGCGCCAGCGACCAGACCTCGAAGGCCGGCGCTTCCCAGGCCGCCGGGGCGGCACCGCCGGTCACCTCGGCCAGGCTTTCCTGCCATTGGCGCAGGGCCGCGGCGTCGCCATCATCGACCTCCACCGGGGCGAACAGGCTCCGCGCGCCCTGCCCCTGCAACCAGCCCTGCATGCGCCGGGCGAAGCCGCAGAACTGCTCGTACTGGCGATCTCCCAAGGCCAGCAGGGCGTAGCTCAGGCCATCGAGGCTGGCGGCCTGGCCAAGCACCTTGCGTTCGAAGCCGCGGGCGCTGTCCGGCGCCTCACCGTCGCCGAAGGTGCTGACCACGAACAGCGCCTTGCGCGCCTCGGCGAGTTGCCCGGCATCCAGGCGCGCCAGCGATTCGACCCGCACCGGCAACCCGGCCGCCTGCAACTGGCCGGCGCTCTGCCAGGCCAGTTGCTCGGCAAAACCGCTCTGGCTGGCGTAGCCGATCAACCAGGGCTCGCCGCTGGCGCCGGCGCTGCCGCCCAGGTCGGCGCGGCTCGCCCGTACCGCGCGTTTCTTGCGCCGGCGGTCGAGGTAGAGCAGCCAGCCGGTGATGAAGAACAGCGGCATCGCCAGGCTGGCGAGCATCATCAGGATGCGTCCGGCCATGCCGAAATAGCTGCCTACGTGCAATGCATAGACGCTGGCCAGCAACTGGCTGCCGAAAGAACGGTCGCTATAGCGCTGGTCGCTTTTCACCTGGCCGTTGGCCGGGTCCAGGGTCAGGGTGTTGAAGGCACGCTCGTGCGGCGCGTCGGTCAGGCGATAGAACACTGTCGCCGGCTGGCCGCCAGCCGGCGGCAGGCGCAGGTTGTAGGCCTGCAAGCGGTCGCCGCCGGCCTGGCGGATGCTGTTCCATACCGCCGCGTAGTCGACCACCAGCGGAGCCGCATCGGCCGGGCGCTCGCCACGTCCGCCCGGCTTGCCGCGCTGCGCCTGCTGGCCGGCGGGCGCGTCGTCGAGCAGTTTGAACAGGCCGTTGCGGTACCACTCGTAGGACCAGTACAGGCCGGTCAGCGCAGCCAGCAGGTAGAGCGCCAGGCACCAGGTGCCGGCCACGGCATGCAGGTCCCAGTTGAAACTGCGCCCCTTGCGCGACCAGTCGAGGGTCAGCCAGGCGCGCCAGTCGAAAACCTTGCGCGGCCAGCGCAGGTAGAGACCGGACAGGCAGAAGAAGATCAGGATCAGGGTGCAGGCGGCGGTGACCTGCTTGCCGTACTCGCCCATGGCGAGGAACCGGTGCAGTTGCATCATCAGGTTGAAGAAACCCTCGCCGCGTGGCTCGCCGACGAAAGCCCCGGTGTAGGGATCGATCCAGCGCGACTCGCCGCGGCGCTGTCCCGGCGGCGGGGTATAGAAGATCCGCCCGGCCTTGTCGCTGGCCATCTCGACCCAGACGAAGGCCACTTTCCGCCCCGGCTCGGCACCTTCGATACGGCGCACCAGTTCGTCCAGCGGCAGCACACCCTCGGAGCGCTTCTGCACCACCAGCACGTCAGGGTTGAGCGCGCGCATCAGCTCGTCCTGGAACGACAGGGTCGCTCCGGTGACGCCCATCAGCGCCAGCACCAGGCCGGCGCTGATACCGAAGAACCAATGCAACTGGAACCAGACTTTCTTCACAGGATCACCTTCACGGCCGCCGCGCGGCAACAACGGGACTACGCCGACGCCAAGCGCCGGCCAGACGACACGAGGACGTCGGCGGGCAATTCTATTTGATAATCAGTTGCGATAAAGCCGAATTAACGTTCTTTACGCTCTATTTACCCACCTGGATGGGGGAAAGCCCCATCCCGTAGAGGGAATGGGGCTTTCGTGGGGAGCGAGAGCGGCTGTCAGAAGTGGAAGTTGGTGCTGAACAGTATCGTCCTTCCAGCGGCCTGGGACGCATAGTGCGCCGCATAGGCTTTGTCGAAGTACTTCTTGTCGAACACATTCTGCACGTTCAACTGGAAATCGACGTTCTTGCTCAGTTTGTAGCTGGCCATTGCGTCATAGCGCCAGTAATCGGGGACATAGACGGTATTGCCAACGTCGCCATAGACCTTGTCGACATAGAAAGCCCCGCCGCCGATGGTGGTCTTCGGGAAGATGTCATAGGTGGTCCAGAGACTGAAGCTGTTCTTCGGCGTATTTGGCATCTCGTTGCCGTTGTTGGAAGCCGCCGATGCGTTCACATTGCCGTTACGCCCAGCCTTACCGGCATCGACCAACTCGCTGTCCAGGTAGCTGTAGCCCGCGAACACCTTCCACTTCTCGGTCAGCTTGCCGCTGGCGCTCAACTCCACGCCGTCGACGCGGGTTTGTCCGGCGTTGTCGTAGGTCTGGTTGGCGACCAGGATGCGGGTATTGTCCTTGTCGGTGCGGAAGATCGCGGCACTCAGCTCCAGCCGCTCGTTGAAGAAAGCCCACTTGGTACCAAGCTCGTAGTTCGTGGTTTCTTCCGGCTCAAGGTTGTTGCTGATGGCGAACCCGTCGACAGCATTCGAGGTATCCCCATTATCGAGCATGCTACCCGGCGGCGTAGCCGAAGTGGCGTAGGACGCATAGATGCTGCCGTTGGGTACAGGCTTCCACACCAAGCCTGCCTGCCAGTTCCAGAAGCTCGACTTGTCGCTGAGTTTGGTAGCGGGTCTTACACCGTGGTTCTTCGCCGTAGTTTCGAAACTATCGAAGCGCGCGCCAATATTGACCTGCCACTGCTCGTTCAGGTCGATGGTGTCGAACGCATATATTGCCTTGGTGGTGCCGACCGTATTCAGCGGCGCATATTTCCGGGTAATACTGCCATTCCATGGATCGTGCGGATTGGGATTTTCCAGACTAGTGCAGTTATAGCCGCTAGGCGCCCCGATCAGCGATGGATTGCACTTGTTGCTGCCCAGGCCGGTATTGGTATCGACGGTATACCCATCGCGCTTGCTGTCTTCTCGGCTGAACTCCAGGCCGGTGCTGAAGCTGTTCTTGAAGCCACCCAGGTAGAACTCTCCAAACAGGTCAGTCTGGTTGACTGCTGTGGTGGTGGTACTTACCCGATTGTTCTGGCGGCGCCAGACCGAGCCATTGTTGATGTTGCCCTGGCTGTCATCCGGTTGTGTCCACAGATAGTCCTGATGACTGTTGCCGTAACGCGAGGTATTGCGAATAGTGAGGCTGTCAGTCAGATCATGCTCAACGGTGATGGTACTGGTATCGATGCGGCTCTTCTGGAAATCGCGCCCCGTCAGCCCATAGAAATTGCCTCGATCGACATTCACCGGTTTGTCCGGATTGTGCTTGCTGCGATCGCTACTCTTGGCATAGGGAATGCCCGAATCCGGGGTATCGTCACTTTCCAGGTGATAATGGCTGACGGTCACTCGGGTCGGCGAGCCAAGACCGAAGGTGAGCGACGGCGCTACGCCCCAGCGACTGACATCGACTTCATCGCGGCCCGCGACATTGGCATCGTGCTTGAGAAGATTCAGCCGGAATGCCGCATTGCCATCGAGGAATTCCTGGTTGAGGTCCAGGGTGTAGCGGCGAGTCTGGTCAGAACCATAGGTGAAGCCTCCATCGATGAAGTTCCCAGCCTTGGCCTGCTTGCTGACGAGATTGAGGCTGCCGCCGGCCGAGCCCCGTCCTCCGAATGCCGAGTTAGGGCCCTTGCTGACCTCGATCTGCTCAAGGTTGAAGATCTCGCGGGTCTGTGCACCAGTATCGCGTACACCATCGACGTAAGTATCGCTTTGCGCATCGAAGCCGCGAATGAATGGCCGGTCACCGGTGGGATTGCCGCCCTCGCCCGCGCCAAAGGTAATACCTGGAACGGTACGCAGTGCATCCTGGAGAGACACGGCGGCGGTATCCTTGATCACCTGCTTTGGTACTACCGTGACGGAGCGCGGCGTATCCAAGAGCGGCGCGGTGTACTTCTTCGACGCCGAGCGGTCGACGTTGTAGGTGGTTTCGTCCTGCTGCTCGCCGACGATGGTGGCCGCATCCAGCGACAGTACGCGGTCCTTGTCGGTCTTTTTCTGCCCGGCCTCGTCGGCGTGGGCTGCCTGCGGTGCGGCGATGGCGGTGATGGCCACACCGATGGCCGAAGCCAGCAGACGTTGCGAAGAAACGGCGGTATCCGTGGACTGACGCGACATTCGAAACCCCTCCCCGGGAGCTGTGAAGGTCGCGGAATTTATTGCAGATCAGAATTGTTATCAATTATTACGGATTCGCATTCGACAGGAATTTACATTCTTTACAATTTTCTCATTACATTTTTTCCCATCTCGCTCGTCTGGAACATTTGGCGGTTTTACATGGCCAATGCAAATCAATATCATTGGCAATCATTTCGCCTTCATGGACAGCGCCATGTTGCTGCATATTCCCGCCATCTTCACCGCCGAGGAAGTCTCCCGGATCCGCGCAGCCCTGGAGCAGGCGGAATGGGCCGACGGCAAGGCGACCGCCGGCTACCAATCGGCCAAGG
Source organism: Pseudomonas sp. 20-5 (assembly GCF_056782835.1). Classification (NCBI taxonomy): domain Bacteria; kingdom Pseudomonadati; phylum Pseudomonadota; class Gammaproteobacteria; order Pseudomonadales; family Pseudomonadaceae; genus Pseudomonas; species Pseudomonas sp. 20-5. The sequence goes on from NZ_CM165584.1 coordinate 5,091,467, forward strand.
CCAAGCACAACCTGCAACTGCCGCAGGACCACCCGCTGGCCCGGGAGATCGGCGAAGCCATGCTGCAGCGCCTGTGGAACCATCCCCTGTTCATGTCCGCCGCCCTGCCGCTCAAGGTCTTCCCGCCGATGTTCAACTGCTATACCGGCGGGGGCTCGTTCGACTTCCACATCGACAACGCCGTGCGCGACATCCATGGCGGCCGCGAGCGGGTCCGTACCGACCTGTCCTCGACCCTCTTCTTCAGCGACCCGGAGGACTATGACGGCGGCGAACTGGTGATCCAGGACACCTACGGCCTGCAACAGGTGAAGCTGCCCGCCGGCGATCTGGTGCTCTACCCCGGCACCAGCCTGCACAAGGTCAATCCGGTCACCCGCGGCGCGCGCTACGCCTCGTTCTTCTGGACCCAGAGCCTGGTCCGCGAAGACAGCCAGCGCACCCTGCTATTCGAAATGGACCAGTCGATCCAGCGACTCACCCGCGACGTCCCCGACCATCCCTCGCTGATCCGCCTCACCGGTACCTACCACAATCTCCTGCGGCGCTGGTCGGAACTCTGAACATGCGCCACCTGCTGCTTCGTCACGACGCGCTGGACGCCGAAGGTTTCGCCGCACAACTGGCCGGTACCCCGGGCGAGGTTGCCCAGGCCATCCTTGGCGCTGCGCGCGAGGGCCTGACGGAAGCCCAGGCCCTCCTCGGACAGATCCTTCTGGACGGCCAAGGCATCCAGCGCGACCCGACCCTGGCGCGGACCTGGTTCACGATCGCCGCCGAACGCGGCCACGCAATGGCGCGCAATATGCTCGCTCGCTGTCTTGAACATGGCTGGGGCGGCCCGGCGGATCCAGCCGCGGCAGCGGTCCACTATCGGATCGCCGCCCAGGCCGGCCTTGACTGGGCCCGCTACAACCTGGCCAATCTCCACGCCACCGGCCGCGGCGTGCCCCAGGACCAGCCGCGCGCCTATGCGCTGTATCGGCAAGCGGCCGAGCAGGGCCACGCGAAATCGATGAACCTGGTGGGGCGCTACCACGAAGAAGGCCTGGTGGTCGCTCGCGACCTGGCGCAAGCTGCGCACTGGTATCGACGCTCCGCCGAGGGGGGCGATTTTCGCGGCCAGTTCAGCCACGCCGCGATGCTCAGCGCCTCGGGCCGCCATGCCGAAGCCGAAACCTGGCTCCGGCGTGCCCTCGAAGGCGGCAACCTGAACTTCCTGCGCAGCGCCCGCCATGGCCTGGAGCAGTCGGCCCACCCACCGTTCCGCAGCCTGGCGCTGGCCTACTACCGACGCGCGGCGCAGTTGGGCGACGACACCGATCGAGAGGCCCTGGAACAGGCGCTCGAACGTCACGGGCACGCACGACTGCCCGCCTGACGAACAACGCACGACCCTTTGTTCACGCCCACATAACACTTTTTTGACAAGCCTTTCCCTACCCTCGCCGTTTCATCGAGGCGAACGACGATCGCGCCTCCGATCCATCGAACGAGGCTATCGTGTCCCCCACCCCACCACGCGTTACGCGCAATCGCATCGACTGGGCCGGCCTGGGCTGGCTGTTCCTGTTCTTCTGGTTCTTCTCCGGTATCACCCAACTGCTCCTGCTGACCTCCGGCAACAGCGGTTTCTCCGGTTTCCGCAACGCCATGGTGCTGAGCACCATCTGGCTTGCGCCGGTGTTGCTGTTCCCGCGCTGGACCAAGCCGCTGGCCGCCGTCATCGGGCTGGTGCTGTGGGCCGCCTCGCTGGTCGGCCTGAGCTATTTCGGCATCTATCACCAGGAATTTTCGCAAAGCGTGATCTTCGTGATGTTCGAGTCGAACACCGCCGAGGCCAGCGAATATTTCAGCCAGTACTTCAACCCCTGGATGACCCTCGGCCTGGTGCTCTACAGCCTGGTCGCCATCCTCCTCTGGCGCCGTCTGCGCCCGGTCTACCTGCCGCGCTTCAGCGCCCTGCCGGTGGCGGTGCTGCTGATCGTCGCGACCATCGGTTATCCGTTCTACAAGCAACTGGTCAGTCAGGGCCGGCCCTTCGACGAAGCCCTGGACAAGGTCCAGGCGCGCATGGAACCGGCGGTGCCCTGGCAATTGCTGATCGGCTACCAGCAATACCGCCAGCAACTGGGCAGCATGCAGGCGCTGTTGCAAAAGAACGCGGCCCTACCGCCGCTGAAGAACCTCGTCGATGCCAATGGCGATACGCCGCGCACGCTGGTCCTGGTGATCGGCGAATCCACGTCGCGCAAGCACATGAGCCTCTACGGCTATCCACGCGAAACGACCCCGCAGTTGGACGCACTGAAGGCCGCGAACCGGAACCTCACGGTATTCAACAACGTGGTGGCGTCGCGGCCATACACCATCGAGGTGCTGCAGCAGGTGCTGACGTTCGCTGACCAGGAGCATCCCGACCGCTTCCTCACCGATCCGTCGCTGATGAACCTGATGAAGCAGGCCGGCTACAAAACCTTCTGGATCACCAACCAGCAGACCATGACCAAGCGCAACACCATGCTGACGACCTTCGCCCAGCAGACCGATGCGCAGTTCTACCTGAACAACCAGCGCAGCCAGAACGCCAGCCAGCTGGACGGCGCGGTGCTGGCGCCCTTCGCCAAGGTGCTGGACGACCCGGCGCCGAAGAAATTCATCGTGGTCCATCTGCTCGGCACCCACATGAACTACAAGTACCGCTATCCCGCCGATTACGCTCGCTTCGTCGACCGCCAGGGCGCCCCGGCGGCCCTCAGCGACGACCAGGTGGAGGTCTACAACAGCTACGACAACGCCGTGCTGTACAACGACTACGTGGTCTCCAGCCTGATCAAGGGCTTCGCCAACAGCGATCCGAACGGCTTCCTGGTCTACCTCTCGGACCATGGCGAGGAAGTCTTCGACGAAGCCCCGCACGACCGTCTCGGCCGCAACGAAGGCGACCCGACCCGCGGCATGTACACCGTGCCCTTCCTGGTCTGGACTTCGCCCAGCTGGCAGCAGACCCATCCGCGCGACCTGCAGGCCCTGGTCGACCGACGCTACAGCAGCGAAGACCTGATCCATACCTGGTCCGACCTCGCCGGCCTCAACTATGACCTCTTCGATCCGACCAAGAGCCTGGTGAGCAACGACTTCCAGCATGAAGTCCGCTGGATCGGCAACCCCTATGCCCACAATGGCTTGCGCGACTTCGACAAGCTGCCGCTGGACAAAGCCGACGCCGGGCAGCAGGTAGCCCAGGCCGGACGACCCGCGCCCACGACGCCGCGCGCACCGTCCCGTCAGCCGGACGAAGGCTGACCGCCGCCAAGGAATGCGCCCCGCCGAGCGGGGCGTTTTTCCATCCGTAGCGCCCTCAGGGCAAGACCAGGTTGCCCTGCTCGTCGAACGGCCAGAACGGGTTGTAGGCAATTTCCCAAAGGTGTCCATCCGGGTCGGCGACATATCCGGAGTAGCCCCCCCAGAACACTTCCTGCGGCATCTTGGTCGCCTGCCCGCCGGCCGCCATAGCTGCGGAGAACAGACGGTCCACCTCGTCCCGCGAGGCGCAGTTGCAGGCCAGGGTGATAGCCGCGAAGCCGGTCGGACGATCTTCCACCTGCGCATCCTCGGCGAGGGCGCTGCGTCCGTAGAGGCCGAGGACCAGGTTGCGGCCCTTGAGAAATACCACCTGCTCGTTGCCGTCCGAAGAGGGCTGCCAGCCCAGCGCCTGGTAGTAGAGAGAGGAGCGGGCCAGATCGGCGACCCCGAGGGTCACCAGGGAAACACCATTGCCTGTCATGTCGGCGTCCTTGTCATGGGTTGTCGAACAAGGCTGACACGAGCGCCGCGAGGCTTCCAGAGCGACATGAAAAAGCCCCGCCGAGGCGGGGCTCTTCGTAACAGAGGCGACTGCGCTAGAGGTAGAACGCCTTCAGCGGCGGGAAGCCGTTGAACTCCACCGCACTATAGCTGGTGGTGTAGGCGCCGGTAGACAGCCAGTAAAGGCGGTCGCCGCTCGCCAGGTTCAGCGGCAGGCCATACTTGTAGTGCTCGTACATGATGTCGGCGCTGTCGCAGGTCGGGCCGGCGATCACTACCTCTTCCATCTCGCCCTGCTTCTCGGTCCAGATCGGGAACTTGATCGACTCGTCCATGGTTTCGATCAGTCCGGAGAACTTGCCGACGTCGGCATAGACCCAGCGCTCCACGGCGGTCCGCGACTTGCGGGCGACCAGCACCACTTCGCTGACCAGGATGCCGGCATTGGCGATCAGCGAACGGCCCGGCTCGAGGATGATTTCCGGCAGGTCGTCGCCGAAGTCCTCCTTGAGGAAGCGGATGATCTCCTCCGCATAGGTTTCCAGGTCGTTGGTCTTGGTGATGTAGTTGGCCGGGAAGCCGCCGCCCATGTTGATCATCTTCAGGACGATGCCGTCTTCTTCCTTCAGGCGCTCGAAGATCACCTTGACCTTGGCGATCGCCGCGTCCCACACCGAGATGTCGCGCTGCTGCGAACCGACGTGGAAGGAAATGCCGTAGGGCTCCAGGCCCAGCTGGCGGGCCAGGATCAGCAGGTCCATGGCCATGTCGGTCTGGCAGCCGAACTTGCGCGACAACGGCCAGTCTGCGGTAGTCGAGCCCTCGGTGAGGATACGCACGTAGACCTTGGCGCCGGGAGCGGCCTTGGCGATGTTGCGCAGGTCGGCTTCGGAGTCGGTGGCGAACAGGCGCACGCCCTTCTCGTAGAAGTAGCGGATGTCCTTGGATTTCTTGATGGTGTTGCCGTAGCTGATGCGCTCCGGACCGACGCCGGTCTTCATCACCTTGTCCAGTTCGTAGATCGAGGCGATATCGAAGTTCGAACCCTTGTCGCGCAGCAGCTCGGTGATTTCGGTAGCGGGATTGGCCTTCACCGCGTAGTAGATCCTGGCGAAGGGGAAGCAGTCGGTCAGTTGGTCGTAGGCATCGGCGATGGTCTGCTTGTCGATGACCACGAAGGGGGTTTCCTGCTTGTCGGCGAAGGCCTTCATGCGCTGGAAGGTTTCAGGGGCGAAATAATCCTCGACCTTGATGGACATGGTTGGGACTCCCAATGGCAAAACACATGGATTCGTAGGGGTGAAGCTGAACGTCTAATCCGTTTCCCCACTTTGGTTCGCCTACTTCCCAAGGCATGTCGCCGAGTATCACCTGCCTGCCGGCAGCCACCGCCTGTTCATCCTGGTAGGTCGCGCGCGTGTCCCGCGCGACGACCTGGCCGCTTGAGCAGCGGACGTCGCCTTGCCACAAGGCGATCTCTCGTCGTCAGTACTTGAGCCGGATGGATCGTTTCCAGCATGGACGTTCGGGCGCGAACTTTAGGACCAAGGGGACGCGAGATCAATAAAAAAATGCCGCGATTTCGCCTCCGCCTGTCGCACCGCCGGATTGACCTGCTCAGCCTTTACCCCATGTGCATGACAGTGGGATGTCCCCGTCCGCCCAGCGTTCAATCGGATGGACGAAAAACGTCCCGCGCAGGCCTTGCGCCTACACCCGGAACGCGCCGATCAGGCGTTTCAGCTGGGTCACCTGGGCGCCCAGTTCGCGGCTGGCCCGTTCGGTCTGGCTGGCGCCTTCCGCGGTGCGCTCGCCGGCCTGGTTGATCTCGACGATGTTCTGGTCGATATCGTGGGCCACGGCGGTCTGTTGCTCGGCGGCGGCGGCGATCTGCTGGTTCTGGTCGACGATCATGCCCACCGCGCCGAGGATATTCTCCAGTGCCTGCTGCACCTGCGCCGACTCGTTGACCGTGCCATCGGCGGTATGGTGGCTGCTGCCCATCGCCTTCACCGCCGCATCGACGCCGCCCTGCAGGCGCAGGATCATCTGTTCGATCTCGGCGGTGGATTGCTGGGTGCGCTTGGCCAGCGTGCGCACCTCGTCGGCCACCACCGCGAAACCGCGCCCCTGCTCCCCGGCACGAGCGGCCTCGATCGCCGCATTGAGCGCCAGCAGGTTGGTCTGTTCGGCGATGCCCTTGATCACATCCAGCACCTGGCTGATCGAGGCGCTGTCACTGGCCAGGCGATTGATCGCCGCCACCGACTGGTCGATCTCGCCGGCCAGGCGCTGGATGCTACCCACCTGCGACTCGACCAGGCTGCGCCCGCTGAGGGTTTCCTGGTTCACGCTGTTCGCGCTGCTCACCGCCATCGCCGCGCTGCGTGCCACTTCCTGGGCGGTAGCGGCCATCTGGTTCATCGCCGTGGCCACCTGCTCGATCTGGCTGCGTTGCCCGGCTACCGCCTGGTTGCTTTCGGCCGACACCGACTCGACGCGCAGGGTCTGCCGCTCGACCTCGCCGACGGTCTGGCTGACCCGCTCGATCAGGTCGTGGATCTTCGCCACCGATTCGTTGAACGATTGTCCCAGCTCGCCCAGTTCGTCACGGCTGCGGGCCTGGAAGCTGACCGTCATGTCGCCGCCGGCGACGCGCTCCATCATTCGCCCGAGATCCTTCAGGGTGGCGCGGGTGGAAACGTAGAAACCGCCGTAGAGGTATAGGATCGCTGCAAAAACCACGGCCAGCGCGGCGACTAGCAACAGCATCTGCGTGCGCACCTGTTGCAGGCGCTTTTGCAACTGGGTATCGAGATAGCCGAGAACGGCGTCGTCGAGCTGGTAGGTCTTGTCCATCGCCGCGCTGACCTGATCGTAGAACTGCGTCCACGGGGTATCCAGCGTCTCGGCCACGATCACCCGGTCCTCGAACAACTGCCCCAGGCTCTTCAGGGTCTCGCGACTGGCCTGGGCGGCCTCCTCGAGCGCCGGTGGGCTGCCGGCCAGGGACTCCTGCAGCTTCAGGCCGTACTCGCCATGCAGTTTCTCGAACTCCAGCAGCAGTTCGTCGAGCCGCGCGCTGGAGGACGAATTGAGGAAACCCTGGCCCAGGGAGTAGGCGCCGATGGCGCGCCCCTTGCTGATGGCCGCCGTCACCTCCGGCGTTATCGAACCGACCAGCTCGCTGAGCTGGCGCACCTGGCGCTGGCTGTCCTGGCTGAGCCCGGCCTGGGCGATAAGCAACTTGATGAATACCTGTGCGCTACCGAGCAGCTTCTCCGCCCGTGCGCCCTTGCCCTGCAAGGACCCTTCGGCCTCCACGGCCTGCAAGCCGTTGAGCAACCGGTCGCGCTGGGCCTCGAATTCGGCTACCGCCGCACCATCCTCGCTGAGCGGCGCCAGCGCCTCGAGCCGCCCGCGCAGCCCCTTCTGGACGTCCGCGATGCGCGCTTCCAGATCGCCGGCCTTGCCGGACTGGCCGATGACCGCATTGATCTGCAACAGATCGTTGAGGGACTCCAGGCCACGCCGGATCTGCAGTCCGCTACCCAGCAGCGTCAAGCTCTGCAGTTCGATCCGGGTGTCGCTGAACTGGCGATAGGCATCGCGCACCAGATAGAAGCTGGTGATCAGCAGCGGCAGGAAGAACAGCACGCTGATCAGGCCGAACTTCATGCCGAAGCTGAGCCGGTTCATCAGCGCGATAGCGGGATAGAGTACGGTCTTCACCCAGACGTCTCCTGATTGTTCTTATCGTTCTGAGAGATGCCGCCGCGTGGCGACATTGACGCACGGAGTCCGCTCGGTAATGGCCTTTCGAAATCATGCGGACACGTTCACCTGTGTACCCGATATCGGCCTGGTGTTCTGTAACTTAAGGTTAATGGGGAATCGCAGGCGGACTCCCCGTCGCTACGCTCAGAGGAACAGCGCGCAGAAGGCGAACACGGCATACCAGAGCACGGCCGCGCGCACCAGCAATTGCCAGAGCGCATCCAGGCTGGCGACGCCGGCGGCACCCAGTTCGACCGCTTCGACATCGCTGGCGACCCGTCCGGCCTTGCCCAGCAGCGCGGCCGCCGAGATGTCCCAGGCCAGCAGCCAGTGCAGCAGCACGCGGATAACCGCGAGGAAGTTGCCGACCAGGGCGAAGCTCAGCACCAGCGCACGCACCGGCAACCAGTCGAGGATATGCCGGACGCGCGCCGCCTGTTCGCGCAACGCCGGCTGGCGGGCGTGCTCCAGCGCCAGTGCCAGCAGGCGATAGGCCAGGGCCGCCACCGGGCCGAGCAAGGCATACCAGAAGATCACCGCGAAGAAGCTCTGGTAGCCCTGCCAGAGCAGATGGCCGTGCACCCGGCCGATCAGGTCGCTCTCGCTGCCGCCCAGGATCCCCAGATCGCGTTCGGCGACATGGAAGGCAGCCTGGGCCTCCTCGCGCCGCCAGGCGTCGCGGAACGGCCCGAGGTCGGCCATGACGTCGCCGCGGCCGAGACTGTAGACCACCACCAGAAGATGCAGCGGAAGACTCAGCCAGCCATAGGCCAGCGGCTGCAGCAATGTCAGCAGCAGGGCCAGCGGCAGCAACGGCAGGACTACCGCGAGCAGCAGCCCCAGCCAGGAGCGGCGGGACACCGAGGGCAGATCCTCGACCAGGCTCAGCCAGGCGAGCCAGGCGCCATCGCGCTGGATACGCCGGCGCCAGCCGGAGAACTTCTCCAGCGCAAGGGCCAGCAGCAACACCAGGAACGTCATGTTTCCTCCTTGGAATCGGTCAATCCGGCGCGGTAGCGCGACCAGTCGAAAGCCTCGCCGGGATCGGTCTTGCGCTCCGGGGCGATATCGCAGTGGCCCTGGATGCGTTCCGGGGTGATCCCCGGGAAGGCCGCGCGCAACAGCCGCGTCAGCCCGGCCAGGGCAGTGTACTGCGCGTCCGTGTACGGTTCCGTGTCGGTCCCCTCCAGTTCGATGCCAAGGGAGAAGTCGTTGCACGCCTCGCGACCGTCGAAGCAGGAAACCCCGGCATGCCAGGCGCGGTCGTGACAGGAGACGAACTGGGTGATGGCGCCGTCGCGTTCGATGAGGAAATGCGCGGAAACCGTCAGGTGGCGGATCTCCTCGAAATAGGGATGTTCGTTCGGGTCCAAGCGATTCTGGAAGAACGCCTGGACCTTACCGGTGCCGAACTGTCCCGGCGGCAGGCTGATATTGTGGATAACCAGCAGCGACACCGCGTCCCCTTGCGGACGCAGGTTGAAATTCGGTGAAGGGCAGTGGCGGACGCCACGGACCCAGCCGGTAACGGAATCGAAATGCATACGGGCTCCTGAACGAGCCCCCACTCTAATCCAGCGGCGCCGGAATGACGATCAGGCGGGCTCTGGATCGGCCGCTTCGACATGCGTCGAGGAAAGGTATTACCCGCAAGAAAGAAAAGACCCGGCATCCGCCGGGTCCTCGAGAAGCGGCTAGGCGCCCTTGAGGCGCCGCAGGTTGCCGATCACCGACTCCAGGGCCCGGTCGAACAGCAAGGCATCGTCCAGCAGGCGTACCGCCTGCCGGCGAAACTCCACCGCCAGGCCCATGCGGGTCTTTTCCAGGACCTTCATCCCGGTGCGATTGACGAAGATGTAGCGACCGGTGGGCCGGATCACTGCCGCCAGCTTGCAGCGCAGCTTGTGCTCGGCGTCCTCCTGGATCTCCACCCAACTGCCGACACGCAGCGCATCGACCCGCAGCAGTGCCTCGTCGTTGTCCGGCAGGCGCACTTCGCTCTCGACAGGCGCCGGGGCGGCGTCCGGCGAGGTCAGGACGATTTCCTCGACCACCCGCAGCATGACCGGCGCCCGGGGCTTTTCCGCGGCCGTGCCCGGGCTCGCTTCGTCGAGCAGGGGGCTGTCCGCGACCGCCGCCTCGCCGCGCTTGTCGCGCTTGTCGCGCTGCAGACCCTGGACATGCAGGGTTTCCAGCTGGCTGAAGAATTCTCCGGTGGAAAACGGATCGAAGGCTGCGCTGGCCAACCCCTCGCGCAGCGCCTTGAGCAGGCCAGGTACACGCTCCAGCAACTGTTGGCGGGACAGCGGATCGTCATGCGGGCCGACGCTCCAGATCAGCTCGTCCATAGTATCCAGGGCCTCCCGCCACTCGGCCGAAGCCTTGCCATGCTTGAGGCAGATCAGCAGCATCACCTTGCTCCAGGCATCCCGCAGCAGACGCACCACCACCTCCGGCAGGACCTTGCCGAGCAGTCGCTGGTTCAGCACCTGCTCCACGTCCTGCCGAGCCAGTTCGGCCTTGGCGCGGCCTTCCTCGGCGTCGCGGGTGCGCTGCTCGAGGAGCTCGCTGCGGCGGCGCTCGTCGCCGGTGAAGGCAATGAAGTCCTCCAGCAACTCGGCGAAGATCGCCGGGTCGTCGACGAAGTCGTTCAACAGCCGCATCACGACCTGTTCGATCTTCTGGTACAGGCTGTCGCGCCGGGCATCATTGTGTTCGGCCCAGCCCAGCGACGCGGATGCGATCTCGTTGAGCAGGCGACGCGCCGGATGGCTACCGCGGCTGAAGAAGGTCTTGTCGAGCAGGGCCACCTTGAGCATCGGGATCTGCATCCGACCGATCAGGGCCTTCAGCGAATCAGGCAGGGTGCGGTCGTCGAGAATGAACTCGAACAGCATCGACACCAGGTTGATGACGTCATCGTCCACCTGGCCGACCACCCGAGAACGGCCGCTCTTGTGGCTGACCCGCTGGAGCAGTTGGTCGACCCCGTCGCGGACGTCGAACTCCGCGGCGCCAGGGCCCGGCAAGTGCTGTTGCAGGTGGGAAAGCAGGCGCATCAGGTCGTTGCTGGAAATCGGCGCGGCATTCTCAGGCGTTTCGCGACGGTAGAAGGAAGGATTGTCGCGGACCTGCGCCAGCAGTTCCTGCAGCGCGCCGAAGACTTCCTGCTGGCCGCCGTCGAGTAGCGCAGCCTGTGCCTGCAGGGTCCCGGCATCGCGTACCGCTTCGGGACGGACAGCGGGCTGACGCCGCGGCAGTGCGGATTTGAGTTCCGGCAGCACGCCCGCAGCAACCAGGATCTGGTTGGCCTCGGCGTACAACTGGTCGCAATGGGCCAGGACGTACTTCTCGAACAGCTTGAGAATGATCAGCTTGACCTTGATCTCGACGCCGAGCCCCTGGCAGGCATCGAGGAAAGCCGCGGTCAGCGGACGCGGAGCGAGGGGATTGCTCTTCTCGTCGACCTTCCGGCCGACCAGGGTGTTCAGGCGGGTGCTCAGGTGGGCCAGCGCGGTGGCATCGCGGCTCATCACCCGCGCCACCATCGCGTCCACCGCGACGGACTCCTCCAGTTCCTCGTTCTGTACCAGGCTGAGGCTGTCGAAGGACACGGTATCCAGGGTCGGCACGGATTTGCCGGACTGTACCTGGTTGAGCGCCGAGAACTCCTCGAAGACCTTCTGCAGGTAGACCCGCTCGATACTCTTGCGCTTGAGGCGCAGGTCGCGCATGGCTTCGAAGAAAGCGTTCTGTTCGAGGTTGCTGGTGGCTCGGTCGGCCATTTCGAAGAGGGTGTCGTCGGCGTTGTCGAACAACGCCTGCAACGCCTGTTTCAGCTGCAACGCCGCCTTGTCGCGCACCTGCACGAGGATGACCGGCAGGCGCCCCGCTCCGGCGTTCGGCGACGGCTCGGAAGCGACCCTGGTCAGGTGCACCACATTGGCATCGTTCTGCATCGGGACTCTCCTGCCACCCTCGCGGCCGCGCATGGAATGGCAAAAATCGGGCACAGAGGATCGATTGGCGTCGTCCGTAACGTCAATTTCCAGGCGTCAAAAACAAGTATCTACATTCATTATAGAGATACTTTCAAATCTAGATAGAGGGTTTTCCTATAGACATGACTCTCTTCACACAAGCGAAGGCCGATGAATGGCGGCCGTCCCGACCGGCGCCCAGGCAGGCACAGACGCCGTCCGCCGCGCTCCGTATAATCGCCCGATCTCGTACAGGAGCCCGCCATGCCTAACCTCACCCTTGCCGACCTCCAAGGCGAAATCCAGGCCAACGTCCGCACCGCCCTGGCGGAAGACGTCGGCGGCGGCGACCTTACCGCTCAGTTGATCGATCCACAGCGCGAGGCCGAGGCCCGGGTGATTACCCGCGAGCACGCGACGATCGCGGGCCGCGCCTGGGTCGACGAGGTCTTCCGCCAGGTCGATCCGCGAGTGCTGGTGACCTGGCAGGTGGAGGACGGCCAGCGAGTCGAGCCGAACCAGATGCTGTTCCAGCTAAAAGGTCCGGCCCGCGCGCTGCTCACCGGCGAGCGCAGCGCGCTGAACTTCCTCCAGCTGCTTTCCGGTACCGCCACCCGCAGCCAGCACTACGCCGACCTGGTCGCCGGCACCGCGGTGAAGCTCCTCGACACGCGCAAGACCCTGCCCGGCCTGCGCCTGGCGCAGAAGTACGCGGTCACCTGCGGCGGTTGCCACAACCATCGCATCGGCCTCTACGATGCCTTCCTGATCAAGGAAAACCACATCGCCGCCTGCGGCGGTATCGACCGGGCAATCGCCGAGGCCCGGCGCATAGCACCCGGCAAGCCGGTGGAAGTGGAAGTGGAGAACCTCGATGAACTGCGCCAGGCGCTGGAGGCCGGTGCCGATATCGTCATGCTCGACGAACTCAGCCTGGACGACATGCGCACCGCCGTCGCCCTCACTGCCGGCCGTGCCAAGCTGGAAGCTTCCGGCGGAATCAACGAGAGCACCCTGCGCAACATCGCCGAGACCGGCGTCGACTACATCTCCATCGGCACCCTGACCAAGGACGTCAGGGCCGTCGACCTGTCCATGCGCCTCACCCTCTGAACGAATCGCAGGCAATAAAAAGCCCCGCCGAAGCGGGGCTTTTTATTGCGACTGGTGCCGGATAGAGGAATCGAACCCCCGACCTTCTCATTACGAATGAGCTGCTCTACCGACTGAGCTAATCCGGCGGCGCGGGGAAGGTATCACTCGGCACAGCCGGATTTCAACCGATATTCCCCCTTACATGGGAATCCAGCCCTGAATCCAGAAACGTGGTGCCTCGCCGCCGCCGTGGATTTCCAGGTAGCGCTCCTCGGCCGCGGTCAGCCCCGGCACCTCGAGCAACAGCACGCGCCCCAGCACGACAATGACAACGACAGCCAGGCCCCGACAGAGCCAGCGCTGTGCGGGGGACGGCGCGACCGGCTTCGACCAGCGCGCCATGGCGATGCCTACCAGCAAGGCCAATACGGTCTGGGTGAAGGGCATGACGAACACGCCGTCCACCTGGGCCAAGACCAGGACCGAAACAAGGGCCAGCCACAGTCCGGCGTCCATCGGATCGCCCTGTTCACGCAGGTAACGCGCGCCGCGAAGCAGACCAAGGATCATCAGCCCAACCACCAGAAGGCCAGCGACCCCGCCCCATTCGGCGAACCATTGCAGCAGCATCTGGTGCGGGTGGGCACCGACGCTGTTCGGCACCGCCGAGAAATGCATGGGCCCGACCCCAAGCAAAGGATGGGCTACGAACATGCCCCAGGCATCTCGCCACAACACGTCGCGCAGAGACAGACCACTGCGCATACCGGACATGAGGGTCATGTCGATACCTAGCCAGGTCGGCAAGGCAACCATTAACAGGAAATAGAGCGCCAACCCGACGAATGCCGCGGACAACTGGACGATCAAAAAGCGGCGCCCCACGGGACCAATCCAGCAAAGCGCGAGATGCGCGACGGCGAAACCCAACCAGAGCCCACGCCCAGCCAAGGCGAAGGAGATGCACCACTGGATGGCCAGCAGCAGCATGACAAGCCAGGACAGCCTGAACCGCCCGGTCTCTCGCAGGTACAGCCCCAGCGCAGCCATCAGCGGCAGCAGCATGGCCTGGAACTGCCCCATGCTCCGGACGTTGGAAAAGCCGCTGAGCAAAACCCTGGGATTCAACTCACGGAGTCCGCTGACGAAGGCCGCGAGATAGGAAAGCAGGAACTGGTAGCAGAAGAACCCTCCCAACACGACCAGCCCCCAGATAGCGGCACGGCGAACCCACTCGGGACTGACGGAAATATTGAAGGAGAACAGCATCAGGCCGGAGAATACCGACCACTCCTTGAGCGCCCAAGAAGAATTATCAGAAAGAAAGGAGGAAAAAACACCCAGCCCGAGAGTCAACAATAGAGCGGCAAAAACCTTTCGCCTAATAAGCGAAGAAGGAAAATACAAGAAAAAAAACAGTGACGAGCCACTCAGCAACAGCAACTGGAATATGCGTTGCTGGTCGTGCCAGTTCGGAGAAACCCCATAATGAATTACAGTCGATAGCAGCATAGCCGCTATCAGGGATAGCAGTGCAAGCCCTACGAAAGAAGGCAAAGCAGTCCCGTCTTGCCAGATCACTCTTGTTCGATTCATCGCGAGTCCATAATGAAAAAACCCCGCAATGCGGGGTTTTTTCTTTTACCACTAGACCAGACCGAAAAGCCTATTAGGATTTCGGGCAATTGGCCGGAGCGTAGTTGGCTTTCCAGTTGGTCGGCGAACCAGTGATGCCGCAGGTCCATACTCCTTTATCATCACGCTTGACAGTGATGACAGCGCCAGCAATACCTTTACCAGAAGAGCCGCCCAAGGTACCAGAAATCTCCGGAGTTGCGGTATCAGCTTTGTCAATCTTGATCTGCCCCTTACCGTCACCGGTAAGCAGAGTAGAACGGGTAAAGCCAAGATCATACTCATCGTTTTTGGGAGAATCGTTGGAAACGAGCTTCTTGCCTTCCAGAATCGCCGACTCCGCAGCGGTCTTCAGCGCGCTGATTTCACTCACGGCACGGGTCACCTGGGTACGGGCGGTGTAGTCCTGGTATTGCGGGATGGCAATGGCGGCCAGGATGCCGATGATCGCGACCACGATCATCAGTTCGATCAGAGTAAAACCCTTCTGAGCTTTCATGAATATCTCCATGTGGTATGTATAGGCCAAACGCCTTCCCCCTTCAAAGCAGGTTGCATGCCAACCTTTCAAACGCCCTCCTTTCGCAACTCTTGCGGGGACTTCGAAAGTGTTCCGCTCTCCCCTGCCGGCAATATGTGACACTTTTTGGCATCTCGGAATCGTCGGTTTGGCAGCCCCAGGCATCTGCGTTATAAGTCTCGCTCCAAGCCTTCTTCAGATGTTCCCCAATGAACGATTCCACGCCTCTCAGCGGCCTTGCCAAGCAACTGGTCCTGAACGAACTCCTCGACGAAAAGACCGCCCGCCAGGCCCAGGTGCAGGCCGCGCGCAACAAGCAGTCGCTGGTCAGCCACCTGGTCCAGGCCAAGCTGGTGCAGAGCCGGGCGTTGGTCGAGGTGGCCGCCGAGCAGTTCGGCATCGCCTATTGCGACCTGAACAGCCTGGATCGGGAAAGCATTCCGAAGGATGTCATCAGCGAGCGCCTGGTCCGCCAGCACCGCGTGTTGCCGCTGTGGAAACGCGGCAACAAACTGTTCATCGGTCTCTCCGACCCGACCAACCATCAGGCGGTCACCGATATCCAGTTCAGCACCGGCCTCACCACCGAAGCCCTGCTGGTAGAGGACGACAAGCTCGGCGTAGCCATCGAGAAGCTTTACGAGGGCGCCATGGACGCCCTCGGCGACCTCGGCGATATCGATCTCGACGGGGTCGATGTCGGCAAGGCGGAAAGCGCCAGCCAGGACGACGGCGGCGACGATGCCGAAGACGCCCCCGTGGTGCGCTTCGTCAACAAGATGCTGCTCGACGCCATCCGCGGCGGCTCTTCCGACCTGCACTTCGAGCCCTACGAAAAGACCTATCGGGTGCGCTTCCGTACCGACGGCATGCTCCACGAAGTGGCCAAGCCGCCGATCCAGTTGGCCAGTCGTATCTCTGCTCGTCTCAAGGTAATGGCCGGCCTGGATATCTCCGAACGACGCAAACCGCAGGACGGACGGATCAAGATGCGCGTATCGAAGAACAAGTCGATCGACTTCCGCGTCAACACCCTGCCGACCCTGTGGGGCGAGAAGATCGTGATGCGGATCCTCGACTCCTCCAGCGCGCAGATGGGCATCGACGCACTGGGCTACGAAGAGGACCAGAAGGAACTCTACCTGGCCGCGCTCAAGCAGCCACAGGGCATGATCCTGGTCACCGGCCCCACCGGCTCGGGCAAGACGGTTTCGCTGTACACCGGTCTGAACATCCTCAATACCACCGACATCAACATCTCCACCGCTGAAGACCCGGTGGAGATCAACCTGGAAGGCATCAACCAGGTCAACGTCAACCCGCGCCAGGGCATGGACTTCTCCCAGGCGCTGCGCGCCTTCCTGCGCCAGGACCCGGACGTGATCATGGTCGGCGAGATCCGCGATCTGGAGACTGCCGAGATCGCCATCAAGGCGGCGCAGACCGGGCATATGGTGATGTCCACCCTGCACACCAACAGCGCCGCCGAGACCCTGACCCGCCTGCTGAACATGGGCGTGCCGGCGTTCAACCTGGCGACCTCGGTGAACCTGATCATCGCCCAGCGCCTTGCGCGAAAACTCTGTTCGCACTGCAAGAAAGAACACGACGTGCCGAAGGAAACCCTGCTTCACGAAGGTTTCCCCGAAGAGCTGATCGGCACCTTCAAGCTGTATTCGCCTGTAGGCTGCGAAAACTGCAAAGGCGGTTACAAAGGTCGCGTCGGTATTTATGAAGTGGTTAAAAACACCCCCGCCCTGCAGCGGATTATCATGGAAGAAGGCAACTCCATCGAGATCGCCGAGCAAGCCCGCAAAGAAGGCTTCAACGATCTGCGCACCTCAGGCCTGCTGAAAGCCATGCAGGGAATCACCAGCCTGGAGGAAGTCAACCGCGTGACCAAGGATTAATCCATGGCGGACAAAGCGTTAAAGACCAGTGTCTTCGTATGGGAAGGCACTGACAAGAAAGGCACCAAGGTCAAGGGCGAGCTGTCCAGCCAGAACCCGACCCTGGTCAAGGCGCAACTGCGCAAGCAGGGCATCACGCCGGTCAAGGTCCGCAAGAAAGGCATCTCCCTGCTGGGGGCGGGGAAGAAGATCAAGCCTATGGACATCGCCCTGTTCACCCGCCAGATGTCCACCATGATGGCCGCCGGCGTGCCGCTGCTGCAGTCGTTCGACATCATCAGCGAAGGCTTCGACAATCCGAACATGCGCAAGCTGGTGGAGGAGATCAAGCAGGAAGTTGCCGGCGGCAACAGCCTGGCCAACTCGCTGCGCAAGAAGCCGCAGTACTTCGACTCGCTCTACTGCAACCTGGTGGACGCCGGCGAACAATCCGGCGCCCTGGAAACCCTGCTCGACCGGGTCGCCACCTACAAGGAAAAGACCGAGGCGCTGAAGGCCAAGATCAAGAAGGCCATGACCTACCCGATCGCGGTGATCGTCGTCGCCATCATCGTTTCGGCGATCCTACTGATCAAGGTGGTGCCGCAGTTCCAGTCGGTGTTCGAGGGCTTCGGCGCCGAACTGCCGGCCTTCACCCAAATGGTCATCAATATCTCCAACGTGCTCCAGGAATGGTGGCTCCTGGTACTACTGATGATGGGCGGCGCCGGCTTCCTGCTGAACCACGCCTACAAGCGTTCGGAGAAGTTCCGCGACGCCACCGACCGCACGGTACTGAAGCTGCCTATCGTCGGCGCCATCCTCTACAAATCCGCCGTGGCACGCTACGCGCGGACGCTGTCGACCACCTTCGCCGCCGGCGTGCCATTGGTGGAAGCCCTCGACTCGGTTTCCGGCGCCACCGGCAACGTGGTGTTCAGGGACGCGGTGGGCAAGATCAAGCAGGACGTGTCCACCGGCATGCAGCTGAACTTCTCCATGCGCACCACCAACATCTTCCCCAGCATGGCCATCCAGATGACCGCCATCGGCGAGGAGTCGGGCGCGCTGGACGACATGCTGGCCAAGGTCGCTGGCTTCTACGAGCAGGAAGTGGATAATGCCGTGGACAACCTGACCGCCCTGATGGAACCGATGATCATGGCGGTCCTCGGGGTCCTGGTCGGTGGCCTGATCATCGCCATGTACCTGCCGATCTTCCAGCTGGGCAACGTCGTCTAAATGACCCTCCTCGACTACCTGGCCAGCCATCCGCTGGCCTTTGTCTTGTGCGCTATCCTCCTTGGCCTGCTGGTCGGCAGCTTCCTCAACGTCGTCGTGCATCGCCTGCCGAAGATGATGGAGCGCAACTGGAAGGCCGAGGCCCGCGAAGCGCTCGGGCTGGAGCCGGAACCCAAGCAGGCGACCTACAACCTGGTGCTGCCGAATTCGGCGTGCCCGCGCTGCGGCCACGAGATCCGCCCCTGGGAAAACATCCCGCTGGCCAGCTACCTGGCGCTGGGCGGCAAGTGTTCGTCCTGCAAGGCCGCCATCGGCAAACGCTACCCCCTGGTGGAACTGGCCACCGCGCTACTTTCCGGCTACGTCGCCTGGCATTTCGGCTTCACCTGGCAGGCGGGCGCGATGCTCCTGCTGACCTGGGGTCTGCTGGCGATGAGCCTGATCGATGCCGCTCACCAACTGCTGCCGGACGTGCTGGTGCTGCCGCTGCTCTGGCTGGGCCTGATCGCCAACCATTTCGGCCTCTTCGCCAGCCTCGACGATGCGCTGTTCGGCGCGGTGTTCGGCTACCTGAGCCTGTGGTCGGTGTTCTGGCTGTTCAAGCTGGTGACCGGCAAGGAGGGCATGGGCTACGGCGACTTCAAGCTGCTGGCCATGCTCGGTGCCTGGGGCGGCTGGCAGATCCTGCCGCTGACCATCCTGCTGTCGTCGCTGGTCGGGGCGATCCTCGGGGTGATCATGCTGCGCCTGCGCAACGCCGAAAGCGGCACGCCGATCCCTTTCGGTCCCTATCTGGCGATTGCCGGGTGGATTGCTTTGCTCTGGGGTGATCAAATAACCCGGACCTATCTGCAATTCGCCGGATTCAAATGACCCAACCCTGGATACTAGGCCTCACGGGCGGTATCGGCAGCGGCAAGAGCGCAGCCGCCGAGCATTTCATTTCCCTCGGCGTCCACCTGGTGGACGCCGACCATGCCGCCCGCTGGGTGGTGGAGCCGGGGCGTCCGGCCCTGGCGAAGATCGTCGAACGCTTCGGCGACGGCATCCTCCTGCCCGATGGCCAGCTCGACCGCGCCGCCTTGCGCGAGCGGATCTTCCAGGCGCCGGAGGAACGGCGCTGGCTGGAGCAATTGCTGCACCCGCTGATCGGCGCGGAGATCGTCCAGTACCTGGCCAGGGCCGAATCGCCCTATGCCATCCTGGTCTCGCCGCTGCTGGTGGAGTCCGGCCAGCGCCAGATGACCCACCGCGTGCTGGTGGTGGATACCCCGGAACATCTGCAACTACAGCGCACCATGCTTCGCGACAAGGTCTCCGAGGAGCAGGTGCGCTCGATCCTCCAGGCCCAGGCCCGGCGCGACGAGCGCTTGAAGCACGCCGACGACGTGCTGGTCAACGACGGCGACCTGTCCCACCTGCAGCGTGAAGTCGAACGACTGCACGCCTTCTACCTGACCTTGCGAGGAGGCCGAGCATGAGCCAGCCCCTGACCGTGGAGTGCCCGACCTGCGGCGCGCCCGTCGAATGGAAAAGCGACAACAAGTACCGCCCCTTCTGCTCCGACCGCTGCAAGCTGATCGATCTCGGCGCCTGGGCCGCCGAGGAACATGCGATCCCCGGCGACACCCTGGAAGACGACATCTTCTCCGCCGACCTGCCGCCTCGCGAGCATTGAACGCAACGGGCCAGCCAATCCGGCTGGCCCGTTCCTTCAGGGGCGCATGAAAGCGTAGTCGCGCTGGTCGTCGAGATTCTCCGCAAGAAACTGCAGTTCGCTGGCCAGGTCGCCAGCATCGCGCTCCGCCCGGTTCAGTTCGACGATTGCGCTGAGCAACGCGCGCAGGCGCATTGCCCGGTCCGCCTCGTCGCTCTTCGACAGCAACTCTCGCAGGCCCTCTCGGGCCCATTCATGGACACCCATGTTCCGCTCCTCACCTGGGAAAACGGCAGGATCGCGGCCGGCTTCGTCCGAAACACTGACGCAAGTCAGCCGCCGCCCGCCATGAACCTGGCGAATGACTGGTCATCAGGGCTTGCGCTCTTCGTCCTTCCAGGGCGCCTGCAGGTAGCGCGTGCGATTGAAGGTTTCCAGCCACTCCGGGTAGTAGACCACCAGGCCGGTGATCACCGTGCCGTTGATGAAGGCCTCGGGGAACATGATCAGCCACAGGTAACCGGCGAAGTCCTCCAGCCAGGGCGGCATCGGGAAAAGGCCGTCGATCCAGACCACGCCAAGGCCGAGCAGCAGGACCACCACCGCGGTGAGGGCCGCCGGGAAGAAACCGCAGCAGAAGATGTAGACGAACAGGTTGCGCGGCTGGCGCTTTTCCACGAACAACGCCGCCAGCTCCGCGATCAGCGCGGGGATCGCCACCAGCAGCACGCCGTTGACGCCGATCGCCAGCCAATCCTGGCGGCCGAGCAGGCACAAGCCCAGTTGCGCCACCAACCCCACCACGATCGCCAGCGGCCAGTCGAGCAGCAAGGTGACGGCGGTCATGCCGATGAAATGGAAGGACAGCCCCGATTCGAAGTCCCGGCGCACCAGCCAGAGCAGGAACAGCCCGAGCATGGTACCGAACACCAGGTGCTGGCGGCGGGTATCGCTGACCAGCTCGACCCAGGGCGCGCGCCAGGCGGCGAGCAGCAGCACCGGCGCATAGATGGCCCAGCCCAGTTCCAGGCTTTCCGCCGACAGCAACTCGGCAGCGATCACGGCTGCAGTTGTTCCAGGGCGATGCGCAGGGCCACCGGCGAATCCAACTGGCGGGTTTCCAACACGCGGCGCTGCTCCAGCCTGACCCAGAGCACCTTGCCCTCGTCCGAGGCATAGCGAGAAGCGATGGCCGCGTCGCGATCGAGCAGCACCGGATAACTGTAGTCACGCATGGCCGGCACCGCGAAAAGCCGGGAAATCAGCGCCGGCATGCGGCTGATGTCCGCCAGGAACAGCGCGTGGCGCGCCTCCAGGTAGCCCTTTGGGCGTTCCGCCAGCGCCGCCTTGACCAGCTTCGAGCCGTCCATGTCCCGCGCCACCAGCAGGACCCGGGTGGAGTCGTCCAGCGAGTGCGCCTTTTCGAACTGGTCCTGCAACGTCCAGGGCTCCAGGGTGGAGCCCTTCTCCACGGCCAGCGCCAGGCCGGGCAGCAGCATGCCCAGCAGAACCCAATGCAATCGTTTCACGCGTGTCCCTCCCGAGTGGAAAATACCTGGATGTCCTTGCGCCGCTCCCAGCCCGACTGGGCTCGCCAGAATGCCTGTGCCTCCTCGGCGGCATCCAGGACGAAGACATGGGATTTGCCGATCCCCTCCCTCGCCAGACGCGCCAACACCTCGTCGAGCATCTGCCGCGCCAGCCCCAGGCCTCGATAACCGGGATCGACCACCAGGTGCTGGAGGTAACCACGGCGACCGTCATGCCCGGCCATCAGGCAGGCGATCACCTCCCCTTCGGTTTCGACCAGCAGGCTCAGCCCGGGGTTGCGTTGAAGGTAGGCGAGGAAGAAGGGATAGGCGTCCTCCGCACGGAGGCGAATACCCGGCGTTCGCGACCACAGCGCGAAGAGTGCCGGGTGATCGGCGGCGATGACGCTGCGAAGTTGCATCGGAACGGCTCCGGCCCAAGGGGAACGGCAGTGTACACCGAGCCTCGCCGCTGGCGCGCTCCGGGACGGATTGTCGCGGCCGGAGCGCCTGTGGGCTGGAAAGCGGGCCCGCCGGCAGACTAAGCTGAGCCCATGAACGAAGCGGATTATCTGCGCCTGCTCACCCGTCAGGCCGAACAAGCCAACGACTTCCTCTCCAACGCACGTAAATGGGACCGCGAGCGCTGGGTCTGCCAGCGCTTCCTCGAGGCCCTCAACGTGCCCTATCGCCAGGAGGATTTCGCCGCCCCCGGGGAACAGCCGCCGGACGTCCTGTTCAAGGGTGCCGGCTTCGAGGTGTTCTTCGTCCTCGATGAAGGTCGCCGGCTGAACGAGGAGTGGCGCGAGGAACTGACCCGTCGCCGCCAGGCCGTCAGCCTGCGCCAACTGATCCGCCGCGAAGAGCGGCCACAACGGATCGCCGCCGCCGAGCTGCAGGCACGGCTGGCGCCAACCCTGCGCAAGAAGGCGCACAACTATAGCGAGCGCGGCATCGACCACGGCGAACTGGACCTGCTGGCCTTCGTCAACCTGAAGCGCGCGGTGCCCGATTTCAATACGCCCTTCCCGCCGCCCACCGAATACCTGCGCCAAGGCTGGCGCTCGCTGTCGATGGTCGGTCCGACCTTTGCCCGGGTGCTCTTCGCTCACTCCGGCGCCCCCGAATTCCTGCGCGCCAACCTCGGCCGCAGCATCCTGTTCGACGCCGGGGTAGGCCTGTGAGCGAAGGGCGGGTGAAGTGGATCGGCGTGCGCTCCGGCAGCCGCGCGCCGATCCAGGAACTGGAGGCGGTGGAGGCACGGCGCGGCCTGGGACTGACGGGCGACCACCCGCACCCGCCGCGCCAGGTCACCCTGGTGCAATGGGAACATATCGAGGCCCTCGGTACCCTGCTGGGCAGGCCGCTGTTGCCCAACGAGATGCGCCGCAACATCGCCGTCGCCGGCATCAACCTGCTCAGCCTGAAGGACCGTCGCTTCCGCCTCGGCGGCGCGCTGCTGGAAACCACTGGCTGGTACCAACCCTGCGGACGCCTGGAAAAGCACATCGACCACCGCACACTGAAGAGCGTGCGCGAACAGGGCGGCATCACCGCGCGGGTGATCGGCAGCGGAGTGATCCGCCTCGACGATCCGCTGGTGATCGAGCCCCCTGTCTGTCTAGAATGACCGACATCGAAAACGGAGGCCTGCCATGTCCAGCCGACTGAGCCCCGAAGACCAGCAGAAGGTCGAGCAGTACCTCGCCTCGCCGCTGCACCAGGTCGAGCGTGCGCCGTTCCGCCCGTGGTTCCTGATGTTCGTCCTGCTCGCCGTGGTCATCGGCCTGGGCCTGCTCAGCCGCCTCCTCAGCTACCTGGCCTGAGTCGTCCGGTCGAGCCACGCTCCCGACGACCGCCTCACGGAATTCCCACTATGAGATATCCACATGTCCCATCGCATCGTGATCGTCGGCGGCGGCGCCGGCGGGCTGGAGCTCGCCACCCGTCTCGGCCGCACCCTGGGTAAACGCGGCAAGGCCCAGGTCACCCTGGTCGACGCCAACCTCACCCACATCTGGAAACCCCTGCTGCACGAAGTCGCTGCCGGCTCGCTCAATTCCTCCGAGGACGAGCTGAACTACGTCGCCCAGGCGAAGTGGAACCACTTCGAATTCCAGCTCGGCCGCATGCAGGGCCTGGATCGCGCCGGCAAGCGGGTCCGCCTGGCCGCACTGGTGGACGAGAATGGCGTTGAACTGGTTCCCGAGCGCGACATCGCCTACGACACCCTGGTGATCGCTGTCGGCAGCACCACCAACGACTTCGGCACCGAGGGCGCTGCGGAACATTGCATTTTCCTCGATACCCGCGCCCAGGCCGAACGCTTCCACCGACAACTACTCGGCCAGTACCTGCGTGCGCATACCGGGCACGACGCGAACAACAACGCAGTGAGTATCGCCATCATCGGCGCCGGCGCCACCGGCGTCGAACTGGCTGCGGAACTGCACCACGCCGCGCAGATGCTGGCCGCCTACGGGCTCGACCGGATCCGCCCGGAAGACCTGCACATCAGCCTGGTCGAAGCCGGCCCGCGGGTGCTGCCGGCGCTGCCCGAGCGTATCAGCCAGCCGGTACACCAGACCCTGAGCAAGCTCGGCGTACGGGTGATGACAGGCTCCGCGGTGAGCAAGGTAGATGCGGACGGCCTCTGGACCGGCGACGGCGAATTCGTCCCGGCGACGCTCAAGGTGTGGGCGGCGGGCATCCGGGCTCCGGCCTTCCTCAAGGAACTCGACGGCCTGGAAAGCAACCGTATCAACCAACTGGTGGTCCGCCCGACCCTGCAGACCACCCGCGACGACGACATCTTCGCCTTCGGCGACTGCGCCGCCTGTCCCCAGCCGGCGCAACCGGGAGAGCAACCGCGCAACGTGCCGCCACGCGCCCAGGCCGCGCACCAGCAGGCCTCGCTGCTGGTGAAATCGCTGCGTGCCCGTCTCGAAGGCAAGCCGCTGGGCGAATATCACTACCGCGACTACGGTTCGCTGATCTCGCTGTCGCGCTTCAGCGCGGTCGGCAACCTGATGGGCAATCTGATGGGTAGCGTCATGCTCGAAGGCTGGCTGGCGCGGATGTTCTACGTATCGCTATACCGCATGCACCAGATGGCGTTGTACGGTCCGCTGCGCACCGCGATGCTGATGCTTAGCGGCCGCCTGCGCAGCACCGAGCCACGCCTCAAGCTGCACTGAGCCATTACGCCCCGTTTGCCGTCGGCGCGGGGCGTTCCTTCAACAGCGAAGCTGGCGCAACTGCGCCAGCCGACTGGCGGTACGCTGCATGTCCGCAGGCAGGTCGCTGCCCTCGACCAGGTCCGGCAGCGCCTTTTCGGCACTCAGGAAAAAACGCCGGTCATTGTCGTAAAGGACGTCGACGAGATTGATGAAGCGCTGCTGGGCGGCGACCGAACAGCGCGCCATCGGCGGTACGCCCTCCAGCACCCAGGTAGAGAAGCGTTCGCCGAGGGCAAGGTAGTCCATCACCGCGGTTGGCGCCTCGCAAAGGTCGGCGAAGGCGAACCACACCAGGTCGCCGCACACCGCGCGCGCCTGCAACGTCCTCGCGCCGCTTTGCAGGGTCACGCGTTGCGAGGGCTCGGGCGCGGACAAGCCCAGCTCGTCCAGGCAAGCGCATGAGGCTGGCCAGCAATACCCGCCGCTGGCATAACCGGAAGCGATCTCCTGCCGCGGCGAAATCGTCCGGTAGTCCCGGGCGCCGGCTACTTCCAGCACTTCCATGCGCGTCTCGATCAACCGGATCGCCGGCAGGAAGCGTTCGTGGTAGAGCGGATTGGGCAGCAGTTGCCGCGGCGCGTAGTTGGAGGTGCAGACCAGGGTGATCTTCCTGCGGAACAGCTCCCTGAACAGGCGTGTTATCAGCATCGCGTCGCCAATGTCGTGGACATGGAATTCGTCGAAGCAAAGCAGCCGGCAGTCTCCTAGCAGTTCGTCGAGCGCACCGCCCAGGGCATCGGGCCGCCCCTGGCGGCGGAACATACCGTCATGAAGCCGGCGAAAGAACGCATGGAAATGCGTCCGGCGCAGGCCCTGCAAATCGGCGCTGCGAAAGAAGCCATCCATCAGCCAGCTCTTGCCGCGCCCGACCGGCCCCCACAGGTAGAGGCTGCGCGGCGCTTGCCGGAATAGCGACGGACCTCGACGCAAGCGCTCCGCCAATCGATCGAGATGAAGAATGGCATTGCCCTGGGCTGCGTCCAGCACATAGCCGCGCCGTTGCGCCTCTTGGTGGAAATAGCGGGCTACGGGCGTTGTGGGCTTGGTGCCGGTCATGGGTGAACGCCACGAAAAAGAACCGAAAGACACACTCCGTTGATGCTCAGCCTGAGAGGGCCCTTAAACCGAGAACGGCATTCTAGCGCTGCGTCCTGCCCATGCTCCAGCCGCCAGACCGAACGGCGGGCGATAGTCGGACAGGCCCTTTGATCATGACCGCCACGGTCGCGATACGGAATCGCGCTCAGCCGCTACTTCCGCCCCACTGTTTCCGCCGCTTCCGCTGCCGAGCCCATTATCACCGGAGTTTTTCCTACAGCAGTCCTCCCAGTCCCCTACGAAAACCAAGAAGTTCTACCGGCCAAAGCCAGAAAACTACGATTGTCGCCGTTTCAGCCTCGCCTCAGGCTATCGCCCACTCGATTCTCCGCCTTGAAACCGATCGTTCTGCACATGCCTGCGGATATCGGCTTCTTTTCTCTGCAAGAACCGCGCTCCGGGCCGATTGACCATGCATCCAGCTTTTCCGCGTAACCAGGCTAGCCTTTCTTTCCCACCTCCCTCTCCAAAACCTTCCGGCAGTTCCACTTCGATTGTTCCATCCCTCAGGGCCGGACCGCTGCTCCGTACGGGCCTCATGGGAATGGCCATGTTGTCGTCCTGCCTTGCCAATGCCGCCCCGGATGCGGGGCAGGCGCTGCGTGACGTGGAAAGCCGACGCCTGAACCTGCCCGCGCCGGTGGAACTGGACGCCGAGCGCCCCAGCCCCGAGGACGGCGTATCACGGGCTGCCGAAGAGGGCGGCCCGACGGTGCTGGTCAAGCGCTTCCAACTCAGCGGCAACAGGCAGTTCGACGATCGATGCCTGCTGGCGCTCCTGCACGACCTGCCGGGCCAGGAACTCAATCTGAGCCAATTGCACGCCGCCGCCGCCCGCATCGGCGATTTCTATCAGGAAAAGGGATATGTGCTGGCGCGCGCCTTCCTCCCGGCACAGGAAATCCAGGATGGAACGGTACGCATCGAAGTGCTCGAGGGACGCTACGGCAGGATCGAACTGCACAACACGTCCCGAACGCTGGACCGCGTTCTACTCCGCCCCTTGAGCGCACTCGAACGAGATACCGCGGTCCAGGGCTCGGAGCTGGAGCGTGCGCTTCTGCTCCTGAGCGACATTCCCGGCCTCCAGGCCAAAGGCACCCTGCTGCCGGGCCAGGCGCAGGGAACCACGGACTTGCGCGTCGAGGCCCGCCCCGGCCCGCTGGTCGGCGGCAGGCTGGAGGCAGACAACTATGGCGGCCGCTACATGGGGGAATATCGCCTGGGAACCACCCTCGACTTCAACAGCCCGCTGCGACTGGGCGACCAGGCGAGACTGAGCCTGCTGGGCAGCGACCGGCACCAACGCTACTACCGTGCAGCCTATCAACTGCCCCTTGGTTCCCGAGGCACGCGCATCGGACTGGCCCACGCCGAGACGACCTATCGACTGGTACGCGATTTCTCGCGCCTGGACGCCCATGGCCGGGCCATTACCGACAGTCTGTTCGTCAGCCAGCCCCTGCTGCGTAGCCGCAGCTTAAGCCTGTCCACCCAGTTGCAATATGAAAACAAGCGACTTCGCGATGACCAGGAGCGTACCGGGAGGCATAGCCGCAAGGAGATCCGCCTGTGGACCGCCAGCATCAGCGGAAACGCCCAGGACCGCTTGTTCGGCGGTGGACAGAGCGGCTTCTCGCTGGCCTATGCCCACGGCCAGCTCGCCATCGACTCCGGCGAAGAGCGGCTGCTGGACCGCTACACCATCGGTACCGCCGGCAGCTTCGACAAGATCATGCTCAACGCCGTACGCCTGCAGCACCTGGGCGACCGCCTGCAGTTGTTCGCCCAACTCAACGCCCAGTGGAGCGGCGGCAACCTCGACAGCGCGGAACAGTTCGACATGGGCGGCCCCTACGGCGTTCGGGCGTTCCCCCTGGGCAGCTACAAGGGCTACGGCGACGAAGGCTGGCAAGCCAGTGCGGAGCTGCGCTACAGCCTGGCTCCGGGCTGGCAGCTGAGTTCGTTCGTCGACCAGGGCGCGGTGAAATTCCTCAAGCACCCCAACACCACGGAAGGCAATCGCAACCGCATGGCCGCCGTCGGCAGCGGCGCAACCTGGTACGGAACGGATCACCAGGTCAGCCTGACCGCCGCCTGGCCCCTGAGCCAGGAAAACAACATCGAGCCCGAGCGCACTCCCCGGCTGTGGTTGCAAGCGACCCGCTACTTCTGAGCAAGCTCCCGCCCGCCATGCCGGCGGGCCCCACTGAAAGGAAAAGCCATGAACAAGAGCTATACGCTGGTCTGGAACCAGGCCACAGGCTGTTGGAACGTCGCAAGCGAAGGTACCCGTCGGCGCAGCAAGAGCGGACGCGGCAAGGCGCTCGTAGTCGCCGGAGCGTCACTGCTCGGCCTGTTCTGCCAGGCCCCCGCCTTCGCCCTGCCCAGCGGCGCCACGGTCGTTTCAGGCGATGCCGGATTCCAGACATCCACCGATGGCCGGCATATGGTCATCGACCAGCAGAGCCACAAGCTGATCACCAATTGGAACGAGTTCAGCGTCCGTGCCGATGAGCGGGTCAGCTTCCACCAGCCGGGCCAGGACGCCGTCGCCCTGAACCGGGTGATCGGCCGCAACGGCAGCGATATCCAGGGGCGGATAGATGCCAACGGCAAGGTCTTCCTGGTCAATCCCAACGGCGTGGTCTTCGGCAAGTCCGCCCAGGTCAATGTAGGCGGCCTGGTGGCTTCCACCCTGGACCTGGCCGACAGGGACTTCCTCGCCGGCAACTACCAGTTCTCCGGCGACTCCGGCGCAACCGTAAGCAATGCCGGCAGCCTGCAAGCCAGCGAAGGCGGCAGCATCGCCCTGCTGGGCGCCCGGGTCAGCAACGACGGCGTGATCCAGGCGCAACTCGGCGACGTGGCCCTGGGCGCAGGCCAGGGCATCAACCTCAATTTCGACGGCGACGGCCTGCTCAACCTGCAGGTGGACAAGGGCTCGGTCGACGCTCTCGCACACAACGGCGGCCTCATCCGCGCCGATGGCGGCCAGGTGCTGATGAGCGCCCGCAGCGCCGACAGCCTGCTCAAGACCGTCGTCAACAACCAGGGCACTCTCGAGGCCAGGACGCTACGCAGCGCGGAAGGACGCATCGTCCTCGACGGCGGCGAACAGGGGACCGTGCGGGTGGCCGGCAAGCAGGACGCCAGCGCCATCGGCGGAGGCAATGGCGGCCTGGTGCTGAACCAGGGCGCGAACGTCGAGATACAGCGAACCGCGCAGGTGGACACCCATGCCGACCAGGGCGCAACCGGCACCTGGAGGATTCTCTCGCACGAGGTCAGCGTAGCCGCTGTCGGCCAGGCAAACGCTGCCGGTGATGGTTCCGGCCAGGTCCATGTAGCGCAGGGCCCAGCCGGGGCCAATGCGTCCGATAGCAACGGCGTGACCATCGTTCAGCAGCAGCCGGCCGTCGACCTCGCCGCCGGCGCCAACGGTACCTCCGCAGTGCAGAGCCAGAGCGGCGCCAACATCGGCTCGGGCGCCAATGGCATCAGCGTCGTGCAAAGCCAGAATGGCGCCAATATCGGCGCCGGCGCGAGTGGCATCAGCGTCGTGCAGAGCCAGAACAGCCCCAATATCGGCTCGGGCGTCAATGGCGTGACTGTCGTGCAGAGCCAGAACGGTGCCAATATCGGTTCTGGCGCAAGTGGCATCACCGTTGTGCAAAGCCAGAATGGCGCAAATATCGGTTCAGGCGCGAGTGGCATCAGCGTCGTGCAGAGCCAGAGCGGCCCCAGCATCGGCTCGGGCGTCAATGGCGTCACAATCGTGCAGAGCCAGAGCGGTGCCAACATCGGCCCCGGCGTCAGCGGAATCGATGTCGTCCAGACCCAGACTCTCCCCAACCTGAGCCCAGGCGCCAATGGCTCCAGCATCGTCCAGGTCCAGACGCTACCCGATATCGCCGCCGACGCCGGCAATGTGCATGTCGTGCAGGTCCAGACCGGCGGTAACAAGGTCTTCGGCAACTCCGCCACCAACGTCAGGTCACGTACCGTTCAGGCCCGGAGCAACGAGAATGTCGGTTCCGGCCTGGCGAATCCAAGCAGCGCGGGAAAAGGCCCGACGTTGCATGCCGATACCCTGGCCCGCAACCTTTCCACAAGCAACGTCGAAGTGGTCGCCACCCGGGGCAACGCGCATGTCGGCGCGCCGCTGTCCTGGGACAGCGGCAACGGCCTGACGCTAACAGCCGAGCGCGGGGACCTCAGGATCAATGGCGCGCTGACGGCCCAGGGGGAAAACGCCAGCCTTACTCTCAATGCCGGGCAGCGCCCTCTCCGTATCGACGACAGCCTCTCTCTCACTGGCCAGGGAGCCCGGGTCGAATTCAATTCGGACAAGGGTTATGCCCTGGCCGAAGGCACCCGGATCACCCTGTCCGGCAAGAACGCAGGATTCCGCGCCAATGGGCGGGACTACAGCGTGATCCAGGACCTGCAGCAGTTGCGCGGCATCGATAGGGACCTGGGCGGCAGCTATGTCCTCGGCAATCGAATCGCAGGCGGCAACTCCAGCTTCCTGTCGATAGGCAACGCGAGCGCCTTCGGCGGTACCTTCGACGGCCTGGGCAACACCATCGATAATCTCGCCGTCTACGGCACCGGCGCCTACTCCGGCCTGTTCAGCGTCAACCGGGGCACCCTCCGCAACCTGAACCTGGAACGCATTTCCGCCGATGGAGCACAGGCCACCCACTACAACGTCCAGGTCGGTAGCCTGGCCGCCGTCAACCTCGGTCGCATCGACAATGTGAACGCCAGCGACATCCGTATCGCCGCGGCCTCGAAGCTGAACAGCCTCGGCGGGCTGGTCGCACTGAACCTGGGCAGTATCGACAACGCCAGCGCCAGCGGCACGCTGGTCGGCAACCGCCACACCTATGCTCTGGGCGGACTCGCAGCCGAAAACATCAGCACAGCCAGGGGCGTGGCCAGCATCTCCAACAGCCGGGCCGATTTTGCCATCTCCGGCCAGTTGAAGGACCATGCCAGCCACTACGGCGCGGGGGGCCTGGTAGGCAGGAACCGCGGCGGCCTCATCCGCAGCAGCGGCAGTCAGGGAACGCTGTCGCTGAGCGGTCACGGAATGAACCTGGGAGGACTGGTCGGATACAGCTCCGCCGGCGGACTGGCGGACGTATCCGCCTCCGTCGACGTCTCAGGCAACGGACAGCACGGCCTGTACGGAGGGCTCATCGGCCTCAACGTAAACAGTGGTATCGCCCACGCCACGGCCAGCGGCAAGGTCCGGGGCACAGACGCGGAAGCACTGGGCGGGCTGATCGGCCGGAACCTGAACGCGGCCATCAACAACGCCAGCGCCCATGGCGATGTCAGCCTGCAAGACGGTCGCTACCTGGGAGGCCTGATCGGCCACAACCAGGCAGGCAATCTGGCCAACGTCAGTGCCAGCGGCAACCTGAGTGGTGGGTCGCTGCTCCAGGCCGGCGGCCTGATCGGTCTCAACGCCAATGCCTCGCTGGTCAATGCCTCCGCCAAGGGCAATGTCGCTACCCGCGGAGCAGAAGCGGTTGGCGGTCTGCTCGGAGAAAACCTGTACGGCTCCGTCATCAACGGCTCCGCCAGTGGCGAAGTCACCGACGGCAGCGGCAAAACCCTGGGTGGCCTGATAGGGTCCAACCTCGGCGGCAATCATTCCAACCTGAAGGCCTCCGGGTGGGTAAACGCAGGGGCGAACAGTGACGTGGGAGGGCTGATCGGCCACAACCGGGGCGGCAACCACAGCACCCTGGCGGCATCCGGCAATGTCACCGGGGGCAAGGGCAGTCGCGTCGGCGGACTCGTCGGCTATAACGATGCCGCCTCGCTGACGAACGTCTCGGCTTCGGGCAACGTCAGCGCCAGTGGTTCCAGGGCCATCGGCGGGTTGATCGGCAGTGACCTGCGAGGTTCGCTGATGCTCGCCAGCAGTCATGGAATCGTGAACGACAAGACCGGCCACAACCTGGGAGGGTTGGTCGGCCGCGGTGAAAACACCTCGATCCGCTCCGCCAAGGCCAGCGGTGCGGTGAGCGGAGGCGCCGGGATCAGGGCCGGCGGACTGGTCGGCTCCCTGGAGGGCTGGCAGGCTCTCATCCTGGGGGCCTCGGCCGGCGGCGATGTGACGGCGGGCTACGATAGCTATATTGGCGGGCTGGTGGGCTTCAGCACCGCCACCATCAGCGGCGCTTCCGCTTCCGGCAAGGTCGGAGGCTCGGGTCTGCTGGGCGGCCTGGTCGCCTGGAACCAGGGGAATGTCATGGGTTCTTCGGCCAGCGGCAGGCTGGAGCCACAAATCCCCAACCAGATCCATGGCGGACTGATCGGCATCAATTTTGGCTGGCAGTCCTGGAACTCGGTATACGGGGCTGCGGCGACCGTTCCAATGATAGGTCGCCACTACAACCTGTGAATCGATTCTCCCGGTACCCGTACCGGGAGGCTTCCTGTTCGATGGAGCGGCCGGGCCTCAGGGCCCGCCGCCTCCAGACGCTCGATGAATGCCATGCGGGAAGGCCAGGCGTCGGAGAAACAGGGCTGGAAGAGCGGCCCCTCCTCCTTCCCACAGGCCAGCATTCGGAAAATAAGGGTACAGAAACGAAAAAGCCCACCTTCGCAGGTGGGCTTTTTCGTCTTGAATATGGTGGGTCGTGTAGGATTCGAACCTACGACCAATTGGTTAAAAGCCAACTGCTCTACCGACTGAGCTAACGACCCAAGTATGAGGTGGTCGGGGTAGAGAGATTCGAACTCCCGACATCCTGCTCCCAAAGCAGGCGCGCTACCGGACTGCGCTATACCCCGATTGGAAGTTGGCTCCGCGACCTGGACTCGAACCAGGGACCCAATGATTAACAGTCATTTGCTCTACCGACTGAGCTATCGCGGAACGTCTTTCTTCCAACCCTGGACGCTTCCGGTGTTGCTGGATTCGCGTCTCAGAGGCGCGCCATTTTACGGATGCGCGCGGGCATGTCAACCCTCTGATCCAAAAAGTTTTTCTTCTTTTTCCACGAGCGGCAAAACGGCCCTTCCACTGCATGCGGCAGCGCTCTCGCTCCTACCGGACGCCCATGAAAAAGCCCCGCCGAAGCGGGGCTTTCCCTGTCCGTCCACGAAGAGGTCAGGCGAAGACGATCTCGTCGCCTTCCACCTTCGCCGAGATACTGGCACCCGGCGCGAATTTGCCGGCCAGGATCAGTTGCGCCAGCGGGTTCTCGATCCAGCGCTGGATGGCCCGCTTCAGCGGGCGTGCGCCATAGACCGGGTCGAAGCCGACGGCGATCAGCTTGTCCAGCGCCTCCTGGCTCAGTTCCAGGCTCAGCTCGCGCTCGGCCAGGCGCTTGCGCAGGCGACCGAGCTGGATCTCGGCGATGCCGGCGATCTGCTCGCGAGCCAGCGGCTCGAATACCACCACTTCGTCGATCCGGTTGATGAATTCCGGACGGAAGTGTGCATTGACCGCGTCCATCACTGCGGCACGTTGCGCCTCGCGGTCGCCGGCCAGCTCCTGGATCTGTGCCGAACCGAGGTTGGAGGTCATCACCACCACGGTGTTGCGGAAGTCCACCGTACGCCCGTGACTGTCGGTCAGGCGTCCGTCCTCGAGCACCTGGAGGAGAATGTTGAATACATCCGGATGGGCCTTCTCCACCTCGTCCAGCAGCACCACCGAGTAGGGCTTGCGGCGGATCGCCTCGGTCAGGTAGCCGCCTTCCTCAAAGCCGACGTAGCCCGGAGGCGCGCCGATCAGGCGGGCCACCGAGTGTTTCTCCATGAACTCGGACATATCGATCCGCACCAGCGCCTCCTCGGTATCGAAGAGGAACTCGGCCAGCGCCTTGCACAACTCGGTCTTGCCCACCCCGGTCGGGCCGAGGAAGAGGAACGAGCCGCTCGGCCGGTTCGGATCGGCGAGGCCGGCGCGCGAACGGCGCACGGCGTTGGACACGGCGACTACCGCCTCGTCCTGGCCGATCACTCGCCGATGCAGCTCCTGCTCCATGCGCAGCAGCTTCTCGCGCTCGCCCTCGAGCATCTTCGACACCGGGATACCGGTCCACTTGGAAACCACTTCGGCGATTTCCTCGTCGGTCACCTTGTTGCGCAGCAACTGGTTCTCGGTCTTGCCGTGCTGGTCGACCATCTGCAGGCTGCGTTCCAGGTCCGGGATGGTCTGGTACTGGATGCGCGCCATGCTCTCGAGGTCGCCCTTGCGCCGCGCCGCCTCCATCTCCTGCTTGGCCTGCTCGATCTTCTGCTGGATCTGCGCCGAGCCCTGCACCTCGGCCTTCTCGGACTTCCAGATCTCCTCGAGGTCGGCGTATTCGCGCTCGAGCTTGACGATATCCTCCTCCAGCTTGGCCAGGCGCTTCCTGGTGGCTTCGTCGTCTTCCTTCTTCAGCGCCTCGCGCTCGATCTTCAGCTGGATCAGGCGACGGTCGAGACGATCCAGTTCCTCCGGCTTGGAGTCGATCTCCATGCGGATGCGACTGGCGGCCTCGTCGATCAGGTCGATGGCCTTGTCCGGCAGTTGCCGATCGGTGATGTAGCGGTGCGACAGCTTGGCCGCGGCGATGATCGCGCCGTCAGTGATGCTCACCCCATGGTGCACTTCATAGCGTTCCTTGAGACCACGGAGGATGGCGATGGTGTCTTCCTCGCTCGGTTCGTCCACCAGCACCTTCTGGAAGCGGCGCTCCAGCGCGGCATCCTTCTCGATGTACTGGCGATACTCGTCGAGGGTAGTAGCACCGACGCAGTGCAGCTCGCCGCGCGCCAGAGCCGGCTTGAGCATGTTGCCGGCGTCCATGGCACCTTCCGCCTTGCCGGCACCGACCATGGTGTGCAGTTCGTCGATGAACAGGATGACCCGGCCTTCCTGCTTGCCCAGTTCGTTGAGGACTGCCTTCAGGCGTTCCTCGAACTCGCCGCGGAACTTGGCACCGGCGATCAGCGCCCCCATGTCCAGGGCCAGCAGGCGCTTGTCCTTGAGGCCGTCCGGCACTTCGCCGTTGATGATGCGCTGGGCCAGGCCCTCGACGATGGCGGTCTTGCCGACGCCGGGTTCGCCGATCAGCACCGGGTTGTTCTTGGTCCGCCGCTGCAGGACCTGGATGGTCCGGCGGATCTCGTCGTCGCGACCGATCACCGGGTCGAGCTTGCCTTCCTCGGCGCGCTTGGTCATGTCGACGGTGTACTTGTCCAGCGCCTGGCGCGACTCCTCGACGTTCGGGTCGTTCACCGCTTCGCCGCCACGCAGGTTGGCCACGGCATTCTCCAGCGCCTTGCGCGACACGCCCTGGCCGAGCAGCAGCTTGCCGAGCCTGGTGTTCTCGTCCATCGCGGCCAGCAATACCAGCTCGCTGGAGATGAACTGGTCGCCCTTCTGCTGGGCCAGGCGGTCAGCCTGGTTGAGCAGGCGTGCGAGATCCTGGGACAGGTTCACGTCGCCGGTCGGGCTCTGGATCTTCGGCAGCGCGTCGAGTTCTTTGTTGAGGCCGCTGCGCAGGGCGGCGATATCGAAGCCGACCTGCATCAGCAGGGGCTTGATCGAACCGCCTTGCTGCTCGAGCAGGGCGGAAAGCAGGTGCACCGGCTCGATGGCCGGATGGTCATGGCCAACGGCCAGGGACTGGGCGTCGGAGAGCGCCAGTTGCAGCTTGCTGGTCAAACGGTCTATTCGCATGGGTCGTCCTTCCTTCTATAGAGCGGGCCGGAACGATGGGTGTCCCTGATGAAGAAAAGCCCGCCGAGATGACTCAGTAGATAAGGGCGATTTTCCGCGGTTCAAGCGACCGGACCGTGACATCGGTCAGTTGCCGCCGGATAACCTGCGCGGGCCTAGTCCTGGAGCCAGACCAGGCTGGCAAAACGGCCGGTACGCGACGAGCGGCGGTAGGAATAGAAGCGCGCGGTATCGCTGAAGGTGCAGAAGCCACCGCCATGCACGGCGGTGACGCCATGGGCGCCCAGGCGGATCCGCGCGAGTCGGTAGATGTCGGCCATGAAGCGGCCCGGATTGGCGCTAGGTACGAAAGCCGAGCGCGCCTCGGCGTGCGCAGCGACGAATGCATCGCGGACCTCGCCGCCGACCTCGAAGGCCTGCGGGCCGATCGCCGGCCCCAGCCAGACCAGCAGTTCGTCGCCGGGCACGCCCAGGCTGTCCACCGTCGCCTCCAGCACGCCCGCCGCCAGCCCGCGCCAGCCGGCATGGGCCGCCGCCACGCGGGTGCCCGAGCGGTCGCAGAACAACGCCGGCAGGCAGTCGGCGGTCATGATCGTACAGGCGACGCCCGGCATCGCGCTCCAGCTGGCGTCGGCCCTGAGCACCCGGCTCGGGTCGGCCTCCACCACCGTCACTCCGTGCACCTGGTCCAACCAGCTCGGCCGGCATTCCAGACGCTCGGTCAGGCGTCGGCGGTTTTCTTCCACGGCGCGCGGATCGTCGTCGACGTGGGCGCCAAGGTTCAGACTGTCGAAGGGTGCCTGGCTGACCCCGCCACTGCGCGTGGTCACGCAGGCCCGCACACGGGCCGGCGCCGGCCAGTCGGGGGTCAGCCAGGCGTTCATCCGACGAACGCCTCGCGATCCTGGCGCAACAGGCTGAGCAGCCAGAGGAAGTCTTCCGGCAGCGGCGACTCCCACTTCATGCGCACGCCGGTGGCCGGGTGATCCAGTTCGAGGAAGCGCGCGTGCAGCGCCTGCCGGGGGAACTCGCGAAGAGTCTGGACCAGGGTCTGGCTGGCCACCGGGGGAATCCTGAAGCGCCCACCGTAGACCGGATCGCCGACCAGGGGATAGCCGATATGGCTCATGTGCACGCGGATCTGGTGGGTACGCCCGGTCTCCAGCTTGACCCGGGTATGGGTGTGCGCACGGAAGCGTTCCAGCACGCGGTAATGGCTGACCGCCACCTTGCCGGCGTCGACCACCGCCATCTTCTGCCGCTGCACGCCATGCCGTCCGATCGGCGCATCGATGGTGCCGCCGGAGGTGATCACGCCGATCACGATCGCCTCGTAGATGCGGCTGACCGACCGTGCCTGCAGTTGCGCCACCAGCTTGGTGTGGGCCTCCAGCGTCTTGGCCACCACCATCAGGCCGGTCGTGTCCTTGTCCAGGCGGTGGACGATCCCGGCGCGCGGCACATTGGCGATGTCCGGGACATGGTAGAGCAAGGCATTCAGCAGGGTGCCGTCCTGATGGCCGGCAGCCGGATGGACCACCAGGCCGGCGGGCTTGTCGATCACCAGGATGTGCTCGTCCTCGTAGACGATTTCCAGCTCGATGTCCTGTGCGAGCCACTCGCCCTGGGCTTCCTGCTCGGCCTCCAGGACGAGTTGCGCGCCGCTGTGGACGATGTCGCGCGGGCGCAGCACGGCGCCGTCGACGGTCAGGCGTCCGTCCTTGATCCAGCCGGCCAGACGGGAGCGGGAGTGTTCGGGAAAAAGCTGGGCGGCGATCTGGTCGAGACGCTGGCCACCCAGCTCGAACGGCACCTCGGCCGCGCGTTGAATCATATCGGACATGAGTAGGAGACGATGCTCAGCGCGGCTTTTGGAATCGGCTACGCGCTGTGGTTAAATACGGGGTCTTTGTCCCAGGGGGTGCCTGGGGCGCCAATCATAACAGACGGTTGAGGCCAAGCCGACCGTCCCAGGGACGCAAGCCGCCATGCAAGTGAAACACCTGCTGCTGATCGCCATCCTCGCCCTCACCGCAGCCTGCTCCTCGAACAAGGAGACTGTCGACGAGAACCTGAGCGAGAGCCAGCTGTACCAGCAGGCGCAGGACGACCTCAACAACAAGAGCTACAACAGCGCCGTCACCAAGCTGAAAGCCCTCGAATCGCGCTATCCCTTCGGCCGCTACGCCGAGCAGGCCCAGCTCGAGCTGATCTACGCCAACTACAAGAACATGGAGCCCGAAGCCGCCCGCGCCGCCGCCGAACGCTTCATCCGCCTGCATCCGCAGCACCCCAACGTCGACTACGCCTACTACCTCAAGGGCCTGTCCTCCTTCGACCAGGACCGCGGCCTGCTGGCGCGCTTCCTGCCGCTGGACATGACCAAGCGCGACCCGGGTGCCGCCCGCGACTCCTTCAACGAGTTCGCCCAGCTCACCAGCCGCTTCCCCAACAGCCGCTACGCCCCGGACGCCAAGGCGCGCATGGTGTACCTGCGCAACCTGCTGGCGGCCTACGAAGTGCACGTCGGCCACTACTACCTGAAGCGCCAGGCCTATGTCGCCGCCGCCAACCGCGGTCGCTACGTGGTGGAGAACTTCCAGGAAACCCCGGCCGTCGGCGATGGCCTGGCGATCATGGTCGAAGCCTACCGTCGCCTGGGTCTCGACGACCTGGCCAGCACCAGCCTGGAAACCCTCAAGCTCAACTATCCGGATAACGCCAGCCTCAAGGATGGCGAGTTCGTCGCCCGCGAAAGCGAGGCCGACACCCGCTCCTGGCTGGCCAAGGCCACCCTGGGCCTGATCGAAGGCGGCGAGCCGCCGCCGCACATGGAAACCCAGGCCGCCAAGGACGTGATCAAGCAGTACGAGGATGCCGAGCGGGAGATCCCCGCCGAACTGAAGCCGGAAAACCAGGATCACAGCGCCGACGACGAGAAGCCGGAGAGCGATGACGACGAAGACTCCGGCCGCTCCTGGTGGAGCTACATGACCTTCGGTCTCTTCGACTGATCGCACGAAACACCGAAGGGAGGCGCAGGCCTCCCTTCTTTTTGCCCGCCGCCATGCCTCTCCCAGCGCCAAACGCCGCACAGCCTGGACCTTCCCGGCTGGGATCGAGCCGGCGGCTTGGCTAAACTGCAGCTTTCTCCAGCCTCCGAGATCACCATGGGCCTTTTCCGCCTCCTGTTCTGGATCGCCCTGATCGCCATCGCGTTCTGGCTCTGGCGTCGCTTTACCCGTCCCACTCCGCGCCAGCAGCAACGTCCGCAGGACGAGCCGAGCGCATCGCCGATGGTCCGCTGCGCCCATTGCGGCGTCCACGTGCCGCAGGCCAACGCCCTCGCCCACGAACAACGCTGGTATTGCAGCCAGGCGCACCTGCGCCAGGACCAGGGCGACCGTGCGCGCTGAACGGCTACGGCTGAGCGAGGAGCAGGGGCAACGCATCCTCCGTCTGTACCACCTGTACCGCCTGACCATCGGCCTGGTACTGGTCCTGCTGATCTCCAGCGAACTGGAAGATCAGGTCCTCAAGCTCGTCCACCCTGAACTGTTCCATGTCGGCAGTTGGTGCTACCTGGTCTTCAACATCCTGGTCGCGCTGTTCCTGCCGCCGTCACGGCAATTGCTGCCGATCTTCATCCTCGCGCTCACCGACGTGCTGATGCTTTGCGGCCTGTTCTACGCAGGTGGCGGCGTACCCAGCGGCATCGGCAGCCTGCTGGTGGTGGCGGTGGCCATTGCCAACATCCTGCTGCGCGGGCGCATCGGCCTGGTCATCGCGGCGGCGGCCAGCCTCGGTCTGCTCTACCTGACCTTCTTCCTCAGCCTGAGCAGTCCGGACGCCACCAACCACTACGTCCAGGCCGGCGGCCTCGGCACCCTGTGCTTCGCCGCCGCGCTGGTGATCCAGGCCCTGGTGCGGCGCCAGGAGCAGACCGAAACGCTGGCCGAAGAACGCGCCGAGACGGTCGCCAACCTGGAGGAACTCAACGCATTGATCCTGCAGCGCATGCGCACCGGCATCCTTGTGGTCGATAGCCGTCAGGCCATCCTCCTCGCCAACCAGGCCGCCCTCGGCCTGCTCAGGCAGGACGACGTGCAGGGCGCCAGCCTCGGCCGCCACAGCCCGATGCTGATGCACTGCATGAAGCAATGGCGCCTGAATCCCAGCCTCCGTCCGCCGACGCTCAAGGTGGTGCCGGATGGCCCGACGGTGCAACCCAGCTTTATCAGCCTCAACCGCGAAGACGACCAGCACGTGCTGATCTTCCTCGAAGACATTTCGCAGATCGCCCAGCAGGCGCAGCAGATGAAGCTGGCCGGTCTCGGCCGCCTGACCGCCGGCATCGCCCATGAGATCCGCAACCCGCTGGGCGCGATCAGCCACGCCGCCCAACTGCTGCAGGAGTCAGAGGAACTGGATGCCCCGGACCGACGCCTGACGCAGATCATCCAGGACCAGTCGAAGCGGATGAACCTGGTCATCGAGAACGTCCTGCAGCTCTCCCGTCGCCGCCAGGCCGAACCGCAGCAGCTCGACCTGAAGGAGTGGCTTCAGCGGTTCGTCGACGAATACCCCGGCAGGCTGCGCAACGACAGCCAACTGCACCTGCAGCTCGGTGCCGGCGACATCCAGACCCGCATGGACCCACATCAGTTGAACCAGGTGCTGAGCAACCTGGTGCAGAACGGTCTTCGCTACAGCGCCCAGGCGCACGGGCGCGGCCAGGTCTGGCTGAGCCTCGCGCGCGACCCGGAGAGCGACCTGCCGGTGCTGGAAATCATCGACGACGGTCCCGGCGTACCGGCGGACAAACTGAACAACCTGTTCGAACCCTTCTTTACTACAGAAAGCAAAGGCACCGGCCTGGGCCTCTATCTCTCCCGCGAGCTCTGCGAGAGCAACCAGGCACGGATCGACTACCGCAATCGCGAGGAAGGCGGCGGCTGCTTCCGCATCACCTTCGCCCACCCGCGCAAACTCAGCTGACGGAAGCCGCACGCATGAGCCGACAAAAAGCCCTGATCGTCGACGATGAACCGGATATCCGCGAACTGCTGGAAATCACTCTCGGCCGCATGAAGCTGGACACCCGCAGCGCCCGCAACGTCAAGGAAGCCCGCGAGTTGCTGGCCCGCGAGCCGTTCGACCTGTGCCTCACCGACATGCGCCTGCCGGACGGCAGCGGCCTCGATCTGGTCCAGTACATCCAGCAGCGCCATCCACAAACCCCGGTGGCCATGATCACCGCGTACGGCAGCCTGGACACCGCGATCCAGGCGCTCAAGGCCGGTGCCTTCGACTTCCTCACCAAACCGGTCGACCTCGGTCGCTTGCGGGAGCTGGTGGCAACCGCCCTGCGCTTGCGCAACCCGGAAGCCGAGGAAGCGCCGGTGGACAACCGCCTGCTCGGCGAGTCGCCGCCGATGCGCGCCCTGCGCAACCAGATCGGCAAGCTGGCGCGCAGCCAGGCGCCGGTCTACATCAGTGGCGAGTCCGGTAGCGGCAAGGAGCTGGTGGCGCGCCTGATCCACGAGCAGGGGCCACGTATCGAGCGGCCGTTCGTGCCGGTGAACTGCGGCGCGATTCCCTCCGAACTGATGGAAAGCGAGTTCTTCGGCCACAAGAAAGGCAGCTTCACTGGCGCTATCGAAGACAAGCAGGGCCTGTTCCAGGCCGCCAGCGGCGGCACCCTGTTCCTCGACGAAGTCGCCGACCTGCCGATGGCCATGCAGGTCAAACTGCTCCGGGCGATCCAGGAAAAGGCCGTGCGCGCGGTCGGCGGCCAGCAGGAGGTCGCCGTCGACGTGCGCATCCTCTGCGCCACCCACAAGGACCTCGCCGCCGAAGTCGGCGCCGGGCGCTTCCGCCAGGACCTCTACTACCGCCTCAACGTCATCGAGCTGCGCGTACCGCCGCTGCGCGAACGCCGCGAGGACATCCCGCTGCTCGCCGAACGCATCCTCAAGCGCCTGGCCGGCGACACCGGCCTGCCGGCCGCCAGGCTGACCGGCGACGCACAGGAGAAGCTGAAGAACTACCGCTTCCCGGGCAACGTCCGCGAGCTGGAAAACATGCTGGAGCGCGCCTACACCCTGTGCGAAGACGACCAGATCCAGCCTCACGACCTGCGCCTGGCCGATGCGCCGGGTGCCAGCCAGGAAGGCGCCGCGAGCCTGAGCGAAATAGACAACCTCGAGGACTACCTGGAAGACATCGAGCGCAAGCTGATCATGCAGGCGCTCGAGGAGACCCGCTGGAACCGCACCGCCGCGGCCCAGCGCCTGGGCCTGACGTTCCGCTCGATGCGCTACCGCCTGAAAAAGCTGGGCATCGACTGAAAGTGAAAAGGCCTGTCCGAAGACAGGCCTTTTGGTTTTCGCTCCTCAGAGGCGACCAGCCGGGGCGTAGGGGACCGGGTCGATGATCGGTTCCCGCCCGCTCATGAGATCCGCCAGCAGACGGCACGACGCCGGTGCCAGGACCAGCCCGTTGCGGTAGTGCCCGGTATTCAGCCAGAGCCCGTCGAAGCCAGGCACCGGACCGATATAGGGGATGCCTTCGGGAGAGCCCGGGCGCAACCCTGCCCAGTGGGCCACCGGCTGCATGTCCGCCAGTTCCGGCAACAGTTCTGCCGCAGACGCCCTGAGGCTTTCCAGCGCCTCGTCGGTCGGCGTCTTGTCGAAGCCCGAATGTTCCAAGGTGCTGCCGATCAGGATGTGGCCGTCGCGCCGCGGAATCGCGTAGCGCCCCTTGGCCAGCACCATGCGCGGCAGGAAATCCGCCGCGCACTTGTAGAGGATCATCTGCCCTTTCACCGGTACCACGGGCAGTTCCAGG
The DNA here is from genome assembly GCF_056782835.1 of Pseudomonas sp. 20-5. Taxonomy (NCBI): domain Bacteria; kingdom Pseudomonadati; phylum Pseudomonadota; class Gammaproteobacteria; order Pseudomonadales; family Pseudomonadaceae; genus Pseudomonas; species Pseudomonas sp. 20-5. The sequence goes on from NZ_CM165584.1 coordinate 5,133,484, forward strand.
CCAAGCGGCTTCAACAACTCGCCGCTCCAGGCGCCCGCCGCCAGCAGCACCTTGTCGCCACGGATCTCGCCACGCGAGGTCGCCACGCCGAGCACTCGATCGCCGTCGCGCAACCAGCCGCGCACCTCCGTCTGCTCATGCAGTTCGAGATTGGCGAATTGTTGCAGGGATGCCCGCAATGAGCGCGCCAGGCGAGGATTGCGCACATTGGCCACGCCCGACATGTAGACCGCCCGCTGGAAGCCGGCGCCCAGCCCGGGCACCGCCGCGTAGGCCTCCTCGATCGGTACTTCCTTCAACGGCCGGGTGTGCTTGCGTGCCCACTGCAGTGCCTCGGTCTGGTCGTCCAGGTCCAGCCAGTACAGGCCAACGGTATGGACCTCGGGATCGAGCCCGGTCTCGTCGAGCAAACGTTGCCCCAGGGCCGGGTAGAAGTCCTGCGACCAGTGCGCCAGGGCGGTCACCGCCGGGCTGTAGCGCCACGGATAGAGCGGCGAGACGATCCCGCCTCCCGCCCAGGATGCCTCACGCCCACTCTCGCCCCGCTCCACCAGGGTCACCCGCAGTCCGGCGAGCGCCAGCTCCCGGGCGGTCAACAGGCCGATGACGCCAGCGCCCACTACCACAACTCTTTCCGACACCAGGGCCTCCACGATCACACAGGGGTTGCAGAAAAGTCGGTCATACGCCTCATCCCGCAGCTGATTGAGGCAACGGGGAAAATCCGGCGAGATACGACCGTCGCGGAATGATACGAGCAAAAGGACCGCCTGCCATGGTCGAAAGGTCGCAGAGAGCGTTGACGCTCACCGAGCTGCTGTTTGCGCTGGTTCTGCTGGGAATACTGGGAAGCCTGGCGCTGCCCGGGATGGCAGCCTGGCTGGACGGCAATCGCGAGCGAAGTGTGTTGCACGAGCTGAGCGCGAGCATCCAGCTGGGCAGAACCCATGCCGTCGCCTACCAGCGCCCGGTGACGCTCTGTCCGTCGACCGATGGCCGTCACTGCGGCAGCGACTGGGGAGAGTGCTGGCTGCTTGCGGAAGACGGTGGGGAACGGCTTCTCGTGGGACGCGCGCTTGCAAAGAAGGAAAGGCTCCGCTGGAACCGTTCGAACCGCCTCAGGTTCCTCCCCAGCGGCCAGCTCAACATTCACAACGGGCGGTTTCTGCTCTGCGGAAGGCATACCGTTGCCTGGCAACTGATCCTCAACCGGCAGGGCCGGCTCCGTACCGCGAGCGCCAGGGAGAACCGGGAGAAACGTGAGCTATGCAGCACTTCCGGATGATCATGGACCAGTTGTCCTGCCCCACGGGCCGACCGTCAACGACCGCAAGACGCTCCCAGGCCCGTTTGGCATGCTTTCCAGGCGTAGACCCCCTGGAGCAACCGCATGTCATATCGTTCCAACTCGACCGGCTTCACCCTGATCGAGTTGCTGATCATCGTCGTCCTGCTGGCCATCATGGCGAGCTTCGCCATTCCGAACTTCAAGCAGCTGACAGAACGCAACGAACTGCAGAGCGCCGCCGAGGAACTCAATGCGATGCTGCAGTACGCTCGCAGCGAAGCCGTGTCCCAGAGGCGCGCGATCAGCATCCAGGCGCTGAAGGACAAGGACTGGGGCAAGGGCCTGAGCATAGGTGTCCTGGCCTCCGGCTCGATCGCCGCGCCCCTGCGCAAACACGACGGCTTCCGTGCCGCCACGCTGACAGCGAAGGAAAAGAGCGCCGTGGAACATCTGACCTTCACGGCCAACGGTACCCTCGTACCGCCAACGGAACGAACCTTCGCCATCTGCCAGAACGGCAAGACCGACGGGGGCCGCGTGCTGAGCATCAGCCAGGCCGGCCGGATCCAACTCGAACCTTCCTCCAAGGCGCCCCAGTCATGCTATTGAAATCGCGACACAGGTCGCTGCACCAATCCGGCTTCAGCATGATCGAAGTGCTGGTCGCCCTGCTGCTGATCAGCATCGGCGTGCTGGGCATGATCGCCATGCAGGGCAAGACCATCCAGTACACCGCCGACTCGGTCGAGCGCAACAAGGCAGCCATGCTCGGCAGCAACCTGCTGGAAAGCATGCGGGCGAGCCCGAAGGCGCTGTACGACGTCAAGGACCAGATGGCCACGCAATCCGACTTCTTCAAGGCCAAGGGGTCGGCGTTCCCCACCGCGCCGTCCTCCTGCACGCCATTGCCCGACGCGATCAAGGACCGCCTGGGATGCTGGGCGGAACAGGTGAAGAACGAACTGCCAGGCGCTGGCGACCTGCTGAAGAGCGACTACTACATCTGCCGCAGCTCAAAGCCGGGCGACTGCGACGGCAAGGGCTCCATGCTGGAAATCCGCCTTGCCTGGCGCGGCAAGCAAGGCGCCTGCGTCAACGCCGCCGACAGCAGCGCCGACACCTCCCTCTGCTACTACACCCTCAGGGTCGAGCCATGAGCATGAACAACCGCTCCCGACGGCAATCGGGCCTGTCCATGATCGAACTACTGGTGGCCCTCGCCATCAGCAGCTTCCTGATTCTCGGGATTACCCAGATCTACCTGGACAACAAGCGCAACTACCTGTTCCAGCAAGGCCAGGCAGGCAACCAGGAAAACGGACGCTTCGCCATGATGTTCCTGGACCAGCAACTGGCCAAGGTGGGTTTCCGTAGGCGTGCGGACGACCCCAACGAGTTTGCCTTCCCGGCGCAGCAGAAAACCGCCTATTGCGAGGCATTCAAAGCCGGCTCGACCCTGGTGCCCGCCGTGGTCAAGGCCGGCCAGAGCGGATTCTGCTACCGCTATCAACCGGCGCCAGGCGAAGCCTACGACTGCGAAGGCAACTCGATCACCACCCCTAGCGATCCCTTCGCTACCGCCCAGGCCATCACCGCACGCGTTCTGTTCGTTCCCGCGACCGCCGATGTCCCCGGCAGCCTCGCCTGCTCCGCGCAGACAATCAAGGAAAAAGGCCAGGAGATCGTCAGCGGCCTGGTCGACTTCAAGCTCGAGTACGGCGTCGGCCCGACCATGGCCGGCAAACGCGAGGTGGAAAGCTTCGTCGAACAGGCCAACATCGCCGACCGTCCGGTGCGTGCCCTGCGCTACTCCGCGCTGATGGCCAGCGACAAGAACCTGCGCCAGGGCGACAGCAAGACCCTGGACGATTGGATCACGCTCTACCCCTCGTCCAAGACCAGCCTGCAAGGCAATGACAAGGACCGCCTCTACCAGATCGCCAAGGGCAGCCAGACACTCAGGAATCTCGTGCCATGAACAACTTCCCTGCACAACAGCGCGGCGCCACGCTGGTCATCGCCCTGGCGATCCTGGTGATCGTCACCCTGCTGGCGGTCTCGAGCATGCGCGAAGTGGTACTGGAAAGCCGCATCACCGGCAACGTCATCGAACAGACTCGCTTGCAGAACGCCGCCGAGTCCGGACTCCGCGAAGGCGAGCGGCGCTTCGTCAACACCCTGCGTCCGCCGGAGCCCGGCACCGGTTGTACGGCCGACAACGTGGCCCGCCCCTGCCTGCTGGACCTCGCCGCGCTGAACCTGAAGCTGGCGGACACCCACCAGAATCCGGTCGGCGTGCTGAAGGGCATCGCCAATACCTGGATGAGTTACCGCGGCAGCGACATCAGCAGCGCGACCACCGCGGGCACGCTCTACAGCGTGCAGTGGAACAACCTGCCCATTCCCTCGGGCGGCCAGGTCAACGAAGCGGAAAGCCCCGAATACGGCAACCTGATGCGCGGCATCGGCACCTTCTACTACGAGACCAATAGCGTCGCGCGCAACCAGACCAACAGCGAAACCGTCCTGCAGACCGTTCTCGCCCGTCTCTATACCAACTGATCGAGCCTCGCATGAAATCGGTACTCCACCAGATCGGCAAGACCTCGCTGGCAGCCGCGCTCAGCGGCGCCGTCCTGCTCTCCGCCCAGACCACCCACGCCGCCGCCCTGTCGGTCAGCCAGCAGCCGCTGATGCTGATCCAGGGCGTCGCCCCGAACATGCTGGTGACTCTCGACGACTCGGGCAGTATGGCTTATGCCTATGCACCGGATAGCCTGGTCAACAGCCGCAACAACGTCTATTTCGCGTCGAACAGCTACAACCCGATGTACTTCGACCCGAATACCCAGTACAAGCTGCCGAAAAAGGTGACCCTTTCCAATGGCCAGATCCAGGTGCAGGACTATTCCAAGCCCAGCTTCACCGCGGCATGGCGCAACGGTTTCACTCAGGAAGGCCGGGTAAACCTTTCCCGTGACTACAGGCCAACGGTGCAGTACCAGGGCGGATCGGGAGCAGGCACCGAGTCCAGCATCGACTGGTACGGGGCTCCTGCCTTCTACTACCAATACAGCGGGGGCCGCGGTTGCAGCCTCACCACTTCGAGTTGCTACACCCGTGTGGAAATCAGCGGCGCGGCCCAGCAGCAGAACTTCGCCAACTGGTACTCCTTCTATCGTACCCGCGCCCTGGCCACCCAGACCGCCGCTAACCTGGCGTTCTACAGCCTGCCTGAAAACGCCCGGATCAGTTGGCAACTACTGAACAGTTCCTCGTGCCTGATCGGCAGTGGCTCCAGTAACTGTTACAACAACTACCTGAGAGACTTCACCGGGCAACATCGGGTGAACTTCTTCAACTGGCTGGAGAACCTGTCGGTCGGAGGTGGTACTCCGCTGCGTCAGGCCATGACTCGAGCAGGGGAGTTTCTCAAGAAGACCGGCGTCAACGGCCCCTATGCCTATCGACCTGGTACCCAGACCTCGCCGGAATACAGCTGCCGTGGCAGCTATCACATTCTGATGACCGATGGTCTTTGGAACAACGACTCGGCCAGCGTAGGCAATGCCGACAGCACGAGTCGTAGCCTCCCCGATGGCAAGAGCTACAGCAGCCAGACGCCTTACAGGGATGCTGCGTCCAATACCCTGGCCGACCAGGCCTTCCATTACTGGGCCACCGATGCCCGGCCGGATATCGACGACAATATCAAGCCGTACATTCCCTACCCGGACCAGGCCAATCCCTCGGCGGAGTACTGGAATCCGCGCAACGATCCGGCGACCTGGCAGCACATGGTGACCTATACCCTGGGCCTGGGCCTGACCACCAGCCTCACCAGCCCGAAGTGGGAGGGTTCCACCTACTCCGGCGGCTATGACGAAATCGCCGCCGGGCGCCTCAGCTGGCCGAACGCTTCGAATAACCATAGCAACAACGTCTATGACCTGTGGCACGCCGCAGTGAACTCCCGGGGCGAGTTCTTCAGCGCCGACTCGCCGGACCAACTGGTCGCAGCCTTCCAGGACATCCTCAACCGAATTTCGGGCAAGGACCTGCCGGCATCCCGCCCCGCCATCAGCTCGTCCCTGCAGGAAGACGACACTGGCGACAAGCTGACCCGCTTCGCCTACCAGACCAGCTTCGCCAGCGACAAGAACTGGGCTGGCGACCTGACCCGCTACAGCCTGACCACCCAGGACAAGGCCACCGTGCAGACCAAGCTGTGGAGCGCGCAGAGTATCCTCGACGCGATGCCCAACGGTGGAGCTGGCCGCAAGATCATGATGGCCGGATCCGGTACCTCGGGCCTCAAGGAGTTCACCTGGGGCAGCCTCAGCGCCGACCAGCAGCGGCAGTTGAACCGCGATCCGGACCGCAACGATGTCGCCGACACCAAGGGCCAGGACCGAGTGGCCTTCCTGCGTGGCGATCGCAGCAAGGAGAACAGCGACAACTTCCGCACCCGCAACTCGATCCTCGGCGATATCATCAACTCCTCGCCGGCGACGGTCGGCAAGGCCCAGTACCTGACCTACCTGGCCCAGCCGATCGAGCCCAGCGGCAACTACTCCACGTTCGCAGAAGCACAGAAAACCCGTGCCCCGCGGGTATACGTCGGCGCCAACGACGGCATGCTGCACGGTTTCGATACCGACGGTAACGAGACCTTCGCCTTCATCCCAAGCGCGGTCTTCGAGAAGCTCCACAAGTTGACCGCCCGCGGCTACCAGGGCGGCGCCCACCAGTTCTACGTCGACGGCTCGCCGGTGGTCGCCGACGCCTTCTTCGGCGGCGCCTGGCATACCGTGCTGATCGGCAGCCTGCGCGCCGGCGGCAAGGGTCTGTTCGCCCTCGACGTGACCGACCCCGCCAACATCAAGCTGCTCTGGGAAATCGGCGTGGACCAGGAGCCCGACCTTGGCTACAGCTTCCCCAAACCCACGGTCGCCCGGCTGCACAACGGCAAGTGGGCCGTGGTCACCGGAAACGGTTATTCCAGCCTGAACGACAAGGCCGCGCTGCTGATCATCGACCTGGAGACCGGGGCCATCACCCGCAAACTGGAAGTCACCGGCAGGACCGGCGTACCCAACGGTCTATCCAGCCCTCGCCTGGCAGACAACAACAGCGACGGCGTAGCCGACTACGCCTACGCCGGCGACCTGCAAGGCAACCTCTGGCGCTTCGACCTGATCGCCGGCAAGGTCAACCAGGACGATCCGTTCAGCCGAGCCAACGACGGCCCGGCGGTGGCCTCGAGCTTCAGGGTGTCTTTCGGTGGCCAGCCGCTCTATTCGGCGGTCGACTCCGCCGGCGCGGCGCAAGCGATCACCGCCGCGCCCTCGCTGGTTCGCCATCCGACACGCAAGGGCTACATCGTGATCTTCGGTACCGGCAAGTACTTCGAGAACAGCGACGCCCGGGCCGATACCAGCCGCGCCCAGACGCTCTACGGCATCTGGGACCAGCAAACCAAGGGCGAAGCCGCGGGCAGCACACCCCGACTGACGCGCGGCAACCTGCAGCAGCAGACCCTGGACCTCCAGGCCGACTCGACCTTCGCCTCGACCGCTCGCACCATTCGCATCGCCAGTCAGAACCCGGTCAACTGGCTGAACAATGACGGCAGCACCAAGCAGTCCGGCTGGTATCTGGACTTCATGGTCAACGGCACCCTGAAGGGCGAGATGCTGATCGAGGACATGATCGCCATCGGCCAGGTGGTGCTGCTGCAAACCATCACCCCGAACGATGACCCCTGTGCCGACGGCGCCAGCAACTGGACCTATGGCCTCGATCCCTATACCGGCGGTCGCACCAGCTTCACCGTGTTCGACCTGGCACGCCAGGGCGTCGTGGACTCGAAATCCGACTACAGCTACAACAAGCAGAACGTCGCGGTATCCGGTACCGAGCAGAAAGGCCTGGGAGGCTTGACGCTGAGCACCAACGAACAGGGCAATCCGGAAGTCTGCTCCTCGGGCGAATGCCTGACCGTGAACCCCGGTCCGAACACCCGTGGCCGCCAGAACTGGCGCCCCATCGAAGGAAAGAACTGATATGAAAGTGCTGCCTATGCTGCTGGCCCTGGCCGTTCCCGGCCTCTGCTGGGCCGAAGATCCCCAGACCTTCGAAGGCGCTGGCGTGGTCTTCGAAGTCCAGGTCGAGAAGAACCTGGTGGACATCGACCACCGGCTCTACCGCCTGCCCAACAGCACCGTCAGGAACGGCATGCCCAGCCTGTTTCAGGTCAAGCCGGGCTCCGTGGTGTCCTACTCTGGCACCGTCAGCCAGCCGTGGTCCACCATCACCGATATCTACATTCACAAACAGATGAGCGAACAGGAGCTGGCCGAGATGATCGAGAAAGAACAGCCCCGCCAGGACGGGGAGGAGCAGCCCCGATGAGGACAAGACAGAAGGGCTTCACGTTGCTGGAAATGGTGGTGGTAGTGGCGGTGATCGGCATCCTCCTCGGCATCGCCATTCCCAGTTACCAGAACTACGTGATCCGCTCCAACCGCACCGAGGGCCAGGCGCTGCTCTCGGACGCGGCCGCGCGCCAGGAACGCTACTACTCGCAGAACCCCGGGGTCGGCTACACCAAGGACGTGGCCAAGCTGGGCATGAGTTCGGCCAACTCGCCGAACAACCTGTACAACCTCACCATAGCGACGCCCACCAGCACCACCTATACCCTGACCGCCACGCCGATCAACTCGCAGACCCGCGACAAGACCTGCGGCAAGCTGACCCTCAATCAGCTCGGCGAACGCGGCGCAGCCGGCAAGACCGGCAACAACAGCACCGTCAACGACTGCTGGCGCTGAAACGAAAGAGCCCCTCTACAAGAGGGGCTCTTTCATTGCGCACGGTTCACAAAGCCTTGACCCGCAGTTCCTTGGGCATCGAGAAGGTAATGTTCTCCTCCCGCCCCTCCAGTTCCTGCTCCTCCGACGCCCCCCACTCGCGTAGCTGGGCGATCACGCCGCGCACCAGCACTTCCGGCGCGGAAGCGCCTGCGGTGATTCCGATGCGACGCACACCGTCGAACCAGCCGCGTTGCATGTCCTCGGCGCCGTCGATCAGGTAGGCCGGCGTGCCCATCCGCTCGGCGAGTTCGCGCAGGCGGTTGGAGTTGGAACTGTTGGGGCTGCCCACCACCAGGACCATGTCGCACTGGTCGGCCAGTTCCTTCACGGCATCCTGGCGGTTCTGGGTGGCATAGCAGATGTCGTTCTTGCGCGGTCCCTGGATCTGCGGGAACTTGGCGCGCAGGGCATCGATGACCTTCGAGGTGTCGTCCATCGACAGGGTCGTCTGGGTCACGTAGTGCAGGGCTTCGGGCTTGCGCACCTCCAGCGCGGCGACGTCGGCCTCGTCCTCCACCAGGTAGATGGCACCACCGTTGCTGGCATCGTACTGGCCCATGGTGCCTTCCACCTCGGGGTGCCCTTCATGCCCGATCAGCACGCATTCGTGGCCGTCGCGGCTGTAGCGCACCACTTCCATGTGCACCTTGGTCACCAGCGGGCAGGTCGCGTCGAAAACCTTCAGGCCGCGCCCCTCGGCTTCCTTGCGGACCGCCTGGGAAACGCCGTGGGCGCTGAAGATGACGATGACGTTGTCCGGCACCTGATCGAGTTCCTCGACGAAGATGGCGCCGCGCTGGCGCAGGTTGTCCACGACGAACTTGTTGTGCACCACCTCGTGACGCACGTAGATCGGCGGGCCGAAGACATCGAGGGCACGGTTGACGATCTCGATGGCGCGATCCACGCCGGCGCAGAAGCCGCGGGGATTGGCGAGTTTGATTTGCATGGCGGTCTCGTGGGCGACGCGGTGATTGGACGAATGAACCTTGCTACCGCCCTCCCCGCTTGGGAAGGGCGCAGCGACCGACGGTTCAGGCCGGCTGGACGTCAATGATCTCGACTTCGAAGGCCAGGGTCTTGCCGGCCAGCGGATGATTGAAGTCGACGGTCACCTGCTGCTCATCGAACGCCTTGACCACGCCCGGCAGTTCGGTCTTGGCCGCGTCGTTGAAGATCACCAGCAGGCCCTCGGCCAGCTCCATGTCCTGGAACTGATCGCGCGGCATGATCTGCACGTTCTGCGGATTCGGCTGGCCGAAGCCCTGTTCGGGAAGAATGCTCAGGGTCCGCTTGTCGCCAGCCTTCAAGCCGAACAGCGCCTGTTCGAAGCCCGGCAGCAGGTTGCCGTCGCCGACCTTGAACGAGGCCGGCTGCTTGTCGAAGGTGCTGTCGACGACGTTGCCGTCCTCCAGCTTGAGGGCGAAATGCAGGGTGACGCGGCTCTCCTGGCCAATGCGGGTCGACTCAGCCATGGGCGGCTTCTCCGGATTTCTTCGATCTGAACATGTCGAGCGCCAGCATGACGGCGCCGACGGTGATGGCGCTATCGGCCAGGTTGAACGCCGGGAAGTACCAGCGGTTCTGCCAGTGCACCAGGATGAAGTCCACCACGTGGCCAAGGACCATGCGGTCGTAGAGGTTGCCCAGGGCGCCGCCGAGCACCAGCGCCAGGGCGATGGCCAACCAGGTCTCGCCTTTCTTCAGGCGTTTCAGCCAGACCACCAGGATCGCGCTGACGACGATGGCGATCAGGGCGAACAGCCAGCGCTGCCAGCCCGAGCTGTCGGCCAGGAAGCTGAAGGCGGCACCGGTGTTGTAGGCCAGGGTCCAGCTGAACAGATCGGGGATCACCACGATCTGCTGGTACATGCTCAGTTCGGCCTGGAAGAACGCCTTGCTGAGCTGGTCGAGGACGAACACCAGCACGGTGATCCACAACCAGGGCAAGCGCCCGAAACGATCGACCTCAGGCATAGTGGCGAACCTCGCCGCTGCCTTCGATGTTCTCGATGCAGCGACCACACAGGTCAGGATGCGCAGCGTGCTGACCGACGTCCTCGCGATGGTGCCAGCAACGACCGCACTTGGCGTGGGTCGACTTGACCACTTTCAGCTTGAGGCCGGCGACTTCGCTGTCCACCGCGTCGGCCGGAGCCGCCGACAGCGGCGCCAGGGTCGCGGTCGAGGTGATCAGGACGAAGCGTAGCTCGTTGCCCAGCTTGGCCAATTGGGCCTGCAGCGCGTCTTCCGCATACAGGGTGACCTCAGCCTGCAGGTTGCCGCCCACGGCCTTGGCCGCGCGCTGGTTCTCCAGCTCCTTGTTGACCGCGGCCTTCACCGCCATGACCTGTTCCCAGTACTGGCGATTCAGCGTCACGTCGGCCGGCAGTTCGCTGAGGCCGTCGTACCAGGTGGCGAGCATTACCGACTCGGCGCGCTCGCCGGGCAGGAACTTCCAGACTTCCTCGGCGGTGAACGCCAGGATCGGGGCGATCCAGCGCACGAGGGCCTCGGCGATGTGGAACAGTGCGGTCTGGCAGGAGCGCCGGGCGACGCTGTTGGCGCCGGTGGTGTACTGGCGGTCCTTGATGATGTCCAGGTAGAACCCGCCCAGCTCCTGTACGCAGAAGTTGTGCACCTTGGAATAGACGTTCCAGAAGCGGTACTCGCGGTACGCCTCTTCGATCTCGCGCTGCAAGAGCAGGGCGCGGTCGACCGCCCAGCGATCCAGGGCCAGCATTTCCTGGGGCGGCAGCAGATCCGTGGCCGGATCGAAACCGTTCAGGTTGGACAGCAGGAAGCGCGTGGTATTGCGGATCCGCCGGTAGGCATCGGCGCTACGCTGGAGAATCTGCTGGGATACCGCGATCTCGCCCGAGTAATCGGTCGAAGCCACCCACAGGCGCAGGATGTCGGCGCCCAGGGTATCGATGACGGTCTGCGGCACCACGGTGTTGCCCAGCGACTTGGACATCTTGCGGCCGGACTCGTCGACGGTGAAACCGTGGGTCAGCAACTGGCGGTACGGCGCATGGTTGTCGATCGCGCAGCCGGTCAGCAGCGAGGAGTGGAACCAGCCACGGTGCTGGTCGGAACCTTCCAGGTAGAGATCGGCGACCGGGCCGCTGGCATGGCCGATCCGGTGGGAACCACGCAGCACGTGCCAATGGGTGGTGCCGGAGTCGAACCAGACGTCCAGGGTGTCGTTGATCTTCTCGTACTGCGCGGCCTCCTCGCCGAGCAGCTCGGCGGCGTCGAGCTTGAACCAGGCTTCGATGCCTTCCTTCTCGACTCGCTGCGCGACCTCTTCCATCAGCTCCACGGTGCGTGGATGCAGTTCGCCACTGGCCTTGTGCAGGAAGAACGGGATCGGTACGCCCCAGTTGCGCTGGCGCGAGATGCACCAGTCGGGACGCCCGGCGATCATTCCGTGCAGGCGCGCCTGGCCCCAGCCCGGGACGAATTCGGTCTGGGTGATGGCTTCCAGCGCTCGCTCGCGCAGGGAAGCACCCTGCCTGGGCTGCTTGTCCATGCCGACGAACCACTGCGCGGTGGCGCGATAGATCAGCGGCGTCTTGTGCCGCCAGCAGTGCATGTAGCTGTGATTGATGGTTTCGTGGGCCAGCAGGCTGCCGACCTCTTCCAGCTTGGCCACCACGTTGGGGTTGGCCTTCCAGATGAACTGGCCGCCGAAGAACGGCAACGAGTCGACGTAGACGCCGTTGCTCTGCACCGGGCTGAGGATGTCGTCGTTGCTCATCCCGTAGCGCTTGCAGGTATAGAAGTCGTCTTCGCCGTAGGCCGGCGACGAGTGGACGATACCGGTGCCGGCATCGAGGGCCACGTAGTCGGCCAGGTAGACCGGCGACAGGCGCTCGTAGAACGGATGGCGGAAGTTGATCAGTTCCAGCGCCTCGCCCTTGGCGGTGGCGACCACCTTGCCCTCGCGCTGGTAGCGCGCCAGGCAGGACTCGACCAGGGCCTCGGCCAGCACCAGGTAGCGATCGCCGGCATCGACCAGCGCGTAGTCGATCTCCGGATGCACGTTCAGCGCCTGGTTGGCGGGGATGGTCCAGGGCGTGGTGGTCCAGATGACGATCTGCGCCGGCTTGTCCAGGGCCGCCAGGCCGAAGGCCGCGGCCAGCTTGTCGGCATCCGCCACCGGGAAGCCGACGTCGATGGTCGGCGACTTCTTGTCGGCGTACTCGACCTCGGCCTCGGCCAGCGCCGAACCACAGTCGAAGCACCAGTTGACCGGCTTCAGGCCCTTGAACACGAAGTCCTGCTTGACCATTTCCGCGAGGGCGCGGATTTCGTTCGCCTCGTTGGCGAAATTCATGGTCTTGTAGGGGTTGTCCCACTCGCCGAGCACGCCCAGGCGGATGAAGTCGGCCTTCTGCCCTTCGATCTGCTCGGCCGCGTATTCGCGGCACAGTTCGCGGGTCTTGTCCGCCGGAAGATTCTTGCCGTGGGTGGTCTCGACCTTGTGCTCGATGGGCAGGCCGTGGCAATCCCAGCCCGGCACATAGGGCGCGTCGTAGCCCGCCAGGGTCTTGGAGCGGACAATGATGTCCTTGAGAATCTTGTTGACCGCGTGACCGATGTGAATGCTGCCGTTGGCGTACGGAGGGCCATCGTGCAGGACGAACTTCGGACGGTCGCCGCCAATGGCCCGCAGCTTCTGGTACAGACCGATGTCGTTCCAGAACTTCAGGGTTTCCGGCTCGCGCTGGGGCAGGCCGGCTTTCATTGGGAAGGCGGTTTCCGGAAGGTTTAGCGTCGCTTTGTAGTCGGTCATCTCAGGGCCTGTTCAGGATCTCTTCAATCAAGCGGTTGGCCCAGCCAGTAGGCCCGGGCGGCGGCGATATCCGCGAGAATCGCCGCCTTGAGTGCCTCCAGGGAGGCAAAACGCTGCTCGTCGCGCAGCTTCTGGTGGAAGGTCACCTGCAGATGCCGGCCGTATAGATCGCCGGCGAAATCGAGCAGGTGCACTTCCAGATGGGGACGGCCGTCGCCGTTCACCGAAGGGCGGGTGCCGATGTTCGCCACCCCCTGGCAACGCTGGCCATCGACCAGCGTACTGACCAGGTAGACCCCGTTCAACGGCGCCTTGCGCCGTTTCAGTTGAATGTTGGCCGTGGGCGAGCCCAGTTGCCGGCCGAGTTTCTGTCCATGCAGGACCCGTCCGCTCAGGCTGAAGGGACGCCCCAGAAGGCGCTCGGCGAGATGCAGGTCGCCCTCGGCCAGGGCCTGGCGGACCCGCGTGCTGCTCACCCGCACACCGTCCAGTTCGACGGTGGTGGCCGCCTCGACGGTGAACCCCTGCTCGCGACTGGCGTTCACCAGGAAGGCGAAGTCACCGGAGCGGTCGCAGCCGAAACGGAAATCGTCGCCCACTTCAAGATGCCGCACCGCCAGTCCATCGACCAGGACCTGGCGGACGAACTCGGCTGCCGACAGCTCGCGCAAGCGGCGGTTGAAGGCCAGGCAGAGCACCACGTCGACGCCCTGCCCACGCAGCAACTCGAGTTTCTCGCGCAGGCGGGTCAGGCGCACCGGCGCCGAATCGGGGGAGAAGAACTCGCGCGGCTGCGGCTCGAAAATCACCACGCAGCTGGGTACGCCCAGCTCCAGCGAGCGCTCGCGCAGACGCGCCAGGATAGCCTGGTGCCCGAGGTGGACGCCGTCGAAGTTACCGATGGTGGCGACGCAGCCCCCGGCCAGGGGCTGCAGGTTGTGTAGTCCGCGAAGCAGCTGCATAGCACGCTTATTGCTCAGAAAGTGGTCGATTATACGCGTACCGGGCGCCGGACAACAGGCAAAACGGCATGATCCCGCCGCCAGCCCGGACGCGCTTCACAGCACCGCCCGGCGGGAAAAGTCGCGCAGGCGGAAACCCAGCAGCGCGAGCATACCGAAATAGGCCAGGAGACCGGCAACCACCAGCAGGCCGAGGCGCAGGAATCGCTCCAGCATGGCGCCCTGCTCCCAGGCCGGCAGCCAGTGCATCGTGGCCAGCAGCACCGCCGACATCGCCAGCACCGCGACCACCAGCTTGACCAGGAACTTCGCCCAGCCCGGTTGCGGCAGGTACAGACGCTGCTTGCGCAGTTGCCAGTAGAGCAGGCCGGCATTCAGGCAGGCGGCCAGGCCGATGGACAGGGCCAGGCCGGCATGCTGAAGCGGGCCGATGAAGGCCAGGTTCATCAGTTGGGTGCAAACCAGGGTGAAGAGCGCGATCTTCACTGGCGTACGGATGTTCTGCTGGGCATAGAAGCCCGGCGCCAGAACCTTGACCAGGATGATGCCGAGCAGGCCGACGGAGTAGGCGACCAGCGCGCGCTGGGTCATCGCCGCGTCCACCGTGGTGAACTTGCCGTACTGGAACAGCGAGACGGTCAGAGGTTCGGCGAGGATCGCCAGGGCCAGCGAACACGGCAGCACCAGCAGGAAGCACAGGCGCAGGCCCCAGTCGAGCAGGCGCGAGTACTCATGGCGATCCTTGTTCGAATAGGTCTTCGCCAGCATCGGCAGGAGGATCGTCCCCAGCGCCACGCCCAATACGCCGGAAGGCAGCTCCATCAGGCGGTCGGCGTAGTACATCCAGGACACCGAACCGGCTGCCAGGAACGAGGCGAAGATGGTGTTGATGATCAGCGAGATCTGGCTCACCGAGACCCCCAGGATCGCCGGCAGCATCAGCTTCATCACCCGCCAGACGCCGCTGTCCCTGAGGTTCAGGCGCGGCAGCACGAGCATGCCGATCTTCCTCAGGTGCGGCAGTTGATAGAGGAGCTGCAACAGGCCGCCGGCCAGCACCGCCCAGCCCAGCACCATGACCGGCGGATCGAAATAAGGCGTGAGGAACAGCGCGAAGCCGATCATTGCGACGTTCAGCAGGGTCGGCACGAAGGCCGGCACCGAGAAGCGGTTCCAGGTGTTGAGGATCGCGCCGGCCAGGGACGACAGCGAGATCAGCAATATATAAGGAAAGGTCACCCGCAGCAGGTCGGTGGTCAGGGCGAACTTTTCCGGGGTATCGGCGAAGCCCGGCGCGGTGACCCAGATAACCCAGGGCGCGGCGAGGATGCCGAGCGCCGTGACCAGCGCCAGCACCAGCGTGAGCAAGCCGGAAACGTAGGCGATGAAGGTCCGCGTCGCCTCCTCGCCCTGCTGGTTCTTGTACTCTGCCAGGATCGGCACGAAAGCCTGGGAAAACGCCCCCTCGGCGAAGATCCGCCGCAACAGGTTGGGCAGCTTGAAGGCGACGAAAAAGGCGTCGGTGGCGAGGCCGGCACCGAAGATCCGCGCCAGGATGGTATCGCGGACGAAGCCGAGGACCCGCGACAGCATGGTGATGGAACTCACCGCCGCCAATGATTTGAGAAGATTCATGGATGTCGGGCTGCCGGCATGTCGAAATTGATCCTGTCCAAGACCGCGACCGGCCGGGCCGGTTCATCGCGCGAGTACGCCCTCGCCGCCGAACGGCGGTCCGCAAGGGCGCGCCGAGTGTAGAATGCGCGCCGGAATAAATCACCCGCAAGAAAGCAGGCGACATCCGTCGCCGATCTTTCCGGCCGCATGCGCAGCCCCTTGACAACCCCTGGAGGCGACGGCATTATTCGCGGCCTTAATTTGTTCGCTATTTACCCAGTTTTTTTCGAGGAGCTCGACGGTGGCCAACACACCTTCCGCCAAAAAACGCGCCAAACAGGCTGAGAAGCGTCGCAGCCACAACGCCAGCCTGCGCTCCATGGTGCGCACCTACATCAAGAACGTCGTGAAAGCCATCGACGCCAAGGACCTGGAAAAAGCCCAGGCCGCCTTCACCGCCGCTGTACCGGTGATCGACCGCATGGCTGACAAAGGCATCATCCACAAGAACAAGGCTGCTCGTCACAAGAGCCGTCTGAGCGGCCACATCAAGGCCCTCAGCACCGCTGCCGCCTAAGGCACGCCTTGCTCGAATAAAAAACCGGCCAATGGCCGGTTTTTTATTGCCCGCGACTCGCTCGCTTCAGCGAGCGGTCGGCCATGGCATGAGGGGAATCGCCGTCACCGCGTTCTGCGGACTACCTTCGATCACCCGGTCGCTGTAGACCAGATAGACCAAGGCATTGCGCTTGCGATCGAAGAAGCGCACCACCTGCATGCTTTTGAACACCAGCGAAGTGCGCTGCCTGAACACCTCTTCGCCATCCTTGAGTTCGCCACTGAACTGGATCGGCCCCACCTGGCGACAGGCGATCGACGCCTCGGCGCGATCCTCCGCCAGCCCCAGGCCGCCCTTGACCCCACCGGTCTTGGCGCGCGACAGATAGCAGGTCACGCCCTGCACCTTGGGATCGTCGAAAGCCTCGACGACAATCTTGTCGTTCGGCCCGACCCACTTGAACACCGTGGAAACCTCGCCGATCTCCTCCGCCCCGGCAAGCGCCGGCAACAGCAGCAGACCACCCAGCAACCCCGCGAGCTTGCGCATTCGCCCTCTCCTCAGACCAGAACCAGATTGTCGCGATGCACCAGCTCCGGCCCATCCACGTAGCCGAGCAAGGCCTCGATGGCATCCGTCGGCTGACCGAGGATCTTCTGCGCCTCCAGCGCACTGTAGTTGACCAGGCCGCGCGCCACTTCGCGCCCGCCCTGGTCCACACAGACCACCATCTCGCCGCGACGGAAGCTGCCCTGGACCGCCTTGACCCCAACCGGCAACAGGCTCTTGTGATCCTGGCTCACCGCCTTCACCGCCCCATCGTCCAGCACCAGGGTGCCGCGCATCTGCAAGTGGCCGGCCAGCCATTGCTTGCGCGCCGCCTTGCGACTGCGATCAGGGGTCAACAGGGTGCCGAGGCGTTCGCCGGCGCGCAGGCGGTCGAGGACACGCTCGATACGCCCGCCGACGATCACCGTATGCCCGCCGGAACGCGCCGCCAGGCGCGCCGCCCGCAGCTTGGTCTGCATTCCGCCGCGCCCCAGGGCGCCGGCACTGCCGCCGGCCACCGCATCGAGCTGCGGATCATCGGCACGCGCCTCGTAGATCAGTTGGGCATCGGGATTGTTGCGCGGATCGGCGTCGAACATCCCGTCGCGATCGGTAAGGATCACCAGCAGGTCGGCCTCGACCAGGTTGGCCACCAGTGCCGCCAGGGTGTCGTTGTCGCCGAAGCGGATCTCGTCGGTGACCACCGTGTCGTTCTCGTTGATCACCGGGACCACGCCCAGCTCGACCAGGGTCCGCAGGGTGCTGCGGGCGTTCAGGTAGCGCTTGCGGTCGGAGAGGTCGTCATGGGTCAGCAACACCTGGGCGGTCTGCAGGCCATGCAGGGCGAAGCTGGACTCCCAGGCCTGCACCAACCCCATTTGCCCCACCGAGGCGGCGGCCTGGAGTTCGTGCATCGCGCTAGGTCGGGACACCCAGCCCAGGCGGCTCATACCGGCGGCGACGGCGCCGGACGACACCAGCACCAGCTCGATGCCGGCGCAATGCAGCGCCACCATCTGCTCGACCCAAACGGCCATGGCATTGCGATCCAGCCCACGGCCATCGGCCGTCAGCAGGGCGCTACCGATCTTCACCACCCAGCGCCGCGCGCCAGTCACCTTGTCCCGCATACCCTCAACCTTAGAAGCCCAGGCTTCGACTCTTCAGCCCCGCCGGCCCGCCCGGCGGGGTATCACGCCATCAGGGAACGTAGAAGATCTCCGGACCGTCGCCGTCGTCTTCCTCATCATCGAAATCATCGTCATCCACCGCACCGGCGTTCTTCAGACCCGAACGCCGCAGCGCGCGCGCATCGTCCAGGGCCTGCAGACGGGCCCGCGCCTCGTCCTCGATACGCCGGTCGAGTTCGGCCAGTTCCTCGGCATACTGCGGATCTTCTTCCAGGCGCAGGGTACGCTCGTCGAGATAGCGCATGATGTCCTGGCTGAGCGCCTCGGTGCCATCGCGCTCCAGGGCGGAGATCACATAGACCGGGCCTTCCCAGCCCAACCGCTCGATCACCGCCTGCTTGCGCGCCTCGCGCTCGGCCGGATCGAGGATCTGGTCCATCTTGTTCAGCACCAGCCAGCGCTCGCGCTCGGTCAGCGCCGGACTGAAGCGACCCAGCTCGCGAACGATGACCTCGGCGGCATCGGCCGGATCGCTTTCGTCCAGCGGCGCCATGTCCACCAGATGCAGGAGGATGCGGGTCCGCGCCAGATGCTTGAGGAAGCGGATGCCCAGCCCGGCGCCTTCGGCGGCACCTTCGATCAGGCCGGGAATGTCGGCGACCACGAAGCTCTTGTAGCGACCGACACTGACCACGCCGAGGTTCGGCACCAGGGTGGTGAACGGATAGTCGGCCACCTTCGGCTTGGCCGCGGACACTGCACGGATGAAAGTGCTCTTGCCGGCATTCGGCAGTCCCAGCAGGCCGACGTCGGCCAGCACCTTCAGTTCCAGCTTGAGGTCACGCGCCTCGCCCGGCTTGCCCGGGGTGGTCTGGCGCGGCGCCCGATTGGTACTGGATTTGAAACGGGTGTTACCGAGGCCGTGCCAGCCGCCCTGAGCGACCATCAGCCGCTGACCGGGCTCGGTCAGGTCGCCGATGATTTCCTGGGTATTGGCGTCGATCACGGTGGTACCGACCGGCACCGGCAGGATCAGGTCGTCGCCCTTGGCCCCGGTGCAGTCCTTGCTGCCGCCGTTCTCGCCGCGCTGGGCATCGAAACGGCGGGTGTAGCGATAGTCGACCAGGGTGTTCAGGTTGACGTCGGCTTCCAGGTAGATGGAACCGCCGTCGCCACCGTCGCCGCCGTTGGGACCGCCCTTTTCGATGAACTTCTCGCGACGAAAGCTCATGAGGCCATTGCCGCCGTCACCGGCTTTCACGTGGATTGATACTTCATCGACGAATTTCATGGATATGCCTCCCACCACGAGGGCGGGTTAACAGAAAAAAACATAGGATACAGGATGCCCCGAAAGCAGGGCATGGCCGGAAGCCGGCGCAGAAACAAAAAAGCCCCGTCGCGAGACAGGGCTTTTTCAGCGAGCTATTGCTTAGGCAGCAACGATGCTCACGTATTTGCGACCAAAGGCGCCTTTGGTCTCAAACTTGACCACGCCGTCCACTTTCGCGAACAGGGTGTGGTCCTTGCCCAGGCCAACGCCGTAACCGGCGTGGAATTTGGTGCCGCGCTGACGAACCAGGATGTTGCCAGCCTTTACAGCCTGGCCGCCGAACAGTTTCACGCCAAGGCGTTTACTTTCTGAGTCGCGGCCGTTGCGGGTAGAACCGCCAGCTTTTTTGTGTGCCATGAGTCATATCCTCCAGAAAGGAATTAGGCCTGAATGCCGGTGATCTTGATTTCAGTGAACCACTGGCGGTGGCCCTGACGCTTCATGTGGTGCTTACGACGGCGGAACTTGATGATGCGGACCTTGTCGTGACGGCCGTGGGAAACCACTTCAGCGGTAACCTTCGCACCTTCGACGACCGGCAGGCCGATTTTCACGTCTTCGCCATTGGCAACCAGCAGGACGCGGTCGAAATCGATCGCTTCGCCGGTAGCGACGTCGAGTTTCTCGACCTTGAGGAATTCGCCTTCGGTGACTTTGTGCTGCTTGCCACCGGTAACAATCACTGCGTACATGTGTATCTCCGTTAAACCTGCTCACCCGACGCTTTATAGAAGTAGGAATCGGCCGGCATGGCTGCATGGGGTCGGATCGGACGCCCGTGCAATTGCGTAAGGCAGGGTATGCCAAGGAAGTTCAGGGCCCGCGATTGTACGGAAAGGTCCAGGCCGAGGCAAGTGCCACGGGCCTTTCCTTGACAGTCCCCCCCCTGCCACCTAGCATGCCGCGCAATCTTTGTGGAGCTATTGTCACTGATGCAACCCCAGGCCTTCTACCGCGTGGTGGCGGAAGATTTCACCGCCGTCGACGGGATCATCCGTCGCCAACTCACCTCCCGCGTTCCCCTGGTGGAAAAGATCGGCGACTACATCATCTCCGCCGGCGGCAAGCGCCTGCGCCCGCTGCTGGTCCTGCTCGCCGGCAAGACCCTGGGCTACAAGGGCGACGACCTCTGCCTGCTGGCCGCCACCATCGAATTCCTGCACACCTCCACTCTGCTGCACGACGACGTCGTCGACGCCTCCGGCCTGCGCCGCGGCCGCTCCACCGCCAATGCCCTGTGGGGCAACGCGCCGAGCGTGCTGGTAGGCGACTTCCTTTATGCCCGCTCCTTCGAAATGATGGTCGAGCTGGGTTCCATGCCGGTCATGCGCATCATATCCCAGGCCACCCGGGTGATCGCCGAGGGCGAAGTGCTGCAATTGTCCAAGGTACGCGACGCCAGCACTACCGAAGAGACCTACATGGAAGTGATCCGCGGCAAGACCGCGATGCTTTTCGAGGCCTCGACCCACAGCGCCGCCGCGCTGTGCCAGGCCGGCGAGGAACAGTCCGAGGCACTGCGCCGCTTCGGCGACTACCTGGGAATCGCCTTCCAGCTGGTGGACGACCTGCTCGACTACCGCGGCGACGCCGCGACCCTCGGCAAGAACGTCGGCGACGACCTCGCCGAAGGCAAGCCCACCCTACCGCTGATCGTCACCATGCGCGACGGCACCGAGGAGCAGGCCGCGCTGGTACGCAAGGCCATCCAGCAAGGCGGCAGCCAGGACCTGGAGAGCGTCTGTGCCGCCGTCGAGGCTGCCGGCGCCCTGGACTATACCGCCAACCTCGCCCGCGACTACGCCGCCCGCGCCATCGCCTGCCTGGATACGCTGCCGGACAACGAATACCGCTCCGCCCTGGTCGAACTCAGCGAATTCGCTGTCGCCCGGACCCACTGAACCGGGCTCGACTTGTGACGAACGCCGCCGTTTTCACGGCGGCGTTTTCGTTTTGCGACGAAAGGCACGATCAAGACTTGCTATTACGATAATAAGAATTATTCTCATCTCACAGTCTTGTCACGGAGATGAGCGCCATGACTTATTTGATCGATGCCTGGCTTGATCGGCCACACCCCTACCTGCGGATCCTGCACCGGGAAACCGGGGAAATCTGCGCAGTCCTGGAAGAAGACGCGCTGGACGAACTGCGTGACCAGGGCGGCCTGGACCTGCACGAGTTGAACTCGAGCGAACCGCTGATCCTCAAGGAGCTGGTACGCAACCTGTTCCTCTTCTGCTACGCCCGCGCCCTGCGCTGAGCCTTTGCGATGACGCCAGGACGCGTCATCCGTGCGCCGCTGCCCGGGAGGCGGATCGCACGAACGGAGGCAAAGGCGCCTCCGGCCGGTTCCGGGAAGGTCACGGACGACCTTCCCGGAGTCACTTTCCTCATGTCCCGGTCTTTCCGTAACGCCTCGCCCGAGCACGCCGGCAGCCCCTCGCCGCGATAGGGATTCCTGCCTGATCCACATCAAGCCGACCTCGCCTGAAAGCCGTTACAACAGCGGCGTGGCCGTCGTCCTGTCGACGGCCGCATAACGAAAAAAAGAATGGACCGTGGCCGAGGGGACCGCCCCAGGCCTACGCCTAAGGATGAGGAAATGCCTGCTTCTTTCCCGCGCCTCGGCTTGCTCGGCGCGCTGTGCTCCATCGTTCCCCTGCTCCATGCCAGCGAACCGACCACGGACGCTGCGCTCATCGAAAAAGGCCGCTACGTGGCCCAGCTCGGCGACTGCATCGCCTGCCATACCGGCCCGCAGGGCGCGCCGATGGCCGGCGGCCTGGAGCTGAAGACGCCAATGGGTACCATCTACTCGACCAACATCACTCCCGACCGGGAGACCGGCATCGGCCGCTACAGCTTCGAAGAGTTCGACCGCGCCATGCGCAAGGGGGTGACCGCCGAGGGAGTGAATCTCTATCCGGCGATGCCCTACCCGTCCTACGCCAAGATCAGCGAAGAAGACATGCGTGCGCTGTACGCCTACCTGATGCACGGCGTGCAACCCGTCACCCAGGCGAATACGCCGAGCGCGATGAGCTGGCCGTTCAACCAGCGCTGGGGCCTGTCGCTGTGGAACTGGGCGTTCCTCGACGACGCGCCGTTCATCCCCTCCAGCGACGCGGACCCGGCGATCAACCGCGGCGCCTACCTGGTACAGGGGCTCGGTCACTGCGGCGCCTGCCATACTCCGCGCGGCATCGCCTTCCAGGAAAAAGCCATGAGCGAAGCCGGTCGTTCCGGGCAGTTCTACCTCGCCGGAGAAACCGTCGAACAATGGCAAGCCCTGAGCCTGCGCAACCTGTGGACGGTGGAGGACACCGTGCAGTTGCTGAAGACCGGGCAGAACCGCTTCGCCACGGTGTCCGGCAGCATGACCGATGTCATCCACCACAGCACCCAGCACTTCAGCGACGACGATCTGCTGGCCATCGCCAGCTACCTGAAGTCCCTGCCGGCCGGCAAGGACGACCTGCCCATGCCCGACAGCGAACGCCCACTGGCAGCACCGGTCGACCTGTACAGCTCGCGGGGCGGTCTCGGCTACGCGCAGTTCTGCTCCGACTGCCACCGCAAGGACGGCAGCGGCGTCCCGGGCATGTTCCCGCCGCTGGCCGGCAACCCCACGGTCGCTTCGGCCAACCCGAGCACGCTACTGCATATCACCCTTACCGGTTGGAAAACCGCGCAGACCGCAACCCACTCGCGGGTCTACACCATGCCCGGCTTCGCCCAGCTGGAAGACCGCGAAATCGCCGAGATCCTCAGCTTCGTCCGCAGCAGTTGGGGCAACCAGGGTTCGTCGATCGATGCCGGCCAGGTGAAGAAACTGCGCCAGCGGATCGAGGCCGGCAACGGCCCGGCCACGACCTTCGTCTCTCCACGCCTGGCGGACATGCTCGCGGCGCCGAACGCCGAACAGGTGGTACGCGGCATGCGCCTGCACCTGGAGACCCGCGAGCTGCTGCCGGCGAACGTCGGCAACCAGTTGAACTGCACCAGTTGCCACCTGAACGCCGGAACCGTAGCCGACGGCTCGCCCTTCGTCGGCGTCTCGGCGTTCTTCCCCAGCTACGCGCCCCGGGCGGGCAAGGTCATCGGCCTGGAGGAACGCATCAACGGCTGCTTCCGGCGCTCGATGAACGGTAAGCCTCTGCCGCCGGACTCTGCCGACATGCAGGCGATGGTGGCCTACTTCGACTGGATGAAGAACAACACCCGGCCGCAGGACAAGGTCGCCGGCCGCGGCGTCGGCAAGGTCGACCCGGCGCTGAAGCCCGACCCGGAGAACGGCCGCAAGGTCTACGCCCGACAATGCGCGGTGTGTCATGGCGAGAATGGCGAGGGGCTGAGGAACAGTGCCGGCGAGATGCTCTTCCCACCGCTGTGGGGCGACGAGTCGTTCAATATCGGCGCCGGCATGGCGCGGACCTTCACCGCTGCCGCCTTCGTCAAGCACAACATGCCGATCGGCTTCCAGGAACGCTTCCCGCTCGGCCAGGGCGGCCTCAGCGACCAGGACGCAGTGGACGTCGCGGAGTACTTTTCGCACCAGCCGCGCCCGGACTTCCCGGACAAGATCAAGGACTGGCCGAAGGACAAGCGTCCGCTGGATGCCCGCTACTGATGCCGCCATGAAAAACGCCCCGTCGATGCGTCGACGGGGCGTTTCGCTCCTTCCTGGGGCCGATGCGCCTCAGAGGATTTCCAGCAGTTCGACGTCGAACACCAGCACGCTGTGCGGGGGAATGCTGCCGACGGCCTGGCCGCCATAGGCCAGTTCGCTCGGTACGTGCAGGCGCCACTTGGAGCCGGCGTTCATCAGTTGCAGCGCTTCGACCCAGCCGGCGATCACGCCGCCCACCGGGAACTCGGCCGGCTGGCCACGCTGGTAGGAGCTGTCGAATACGGTGCCGTCGATCAGGGTGCCGTGGTAGTGGGTGCGCACGGTATCCTCGCGGGAAGGCTTGGCGCCCTCGCCAGTGCTCAGCACTTCGAACTGCAGGCCCGAGGGCAGCACGGTCACGCCTTCGCGCTTGGCGTTCTCGGCCAGGTAGGCGCGGCCTTCGCCAGCGGCGGCTTCGGCCTTGGCCTGGGCTTCGGCCTGCATGCGCTCGCGGATCACCTGGAAGCTGGCCGACAGCGCCTCGCCGGAAACCCGGCTGTCGATACCTGCGAACGCATCGGACAGGCCGGCCAGGACTGCGTCCAGGGTCATGCCCGGAACCGGATTCTCGCGCAGTTGGTCGCCCAGTTGACGGCCGATGCCGTAGCTGACACGGGCTTCGTCAGTGGTCAGGTTGAGTTCGCTCATGGCGCTGCTCCGCTGTGGGGTCGAAAAAGGGCGGCCAGCCTAGCACAGAAGGCCCTTCCCCCCTACCGGCGCAGCCGCTTGTGCTCAACCCTGGCGGATCGACAGCGGCAGCCCGCCGATAAACGAACCCGACTCGGCCAGGAGTCCACACATCTCGTCATCGACATCGGCGCACACCAACTCCACCGGAACCCTGTCCAGCCCGCGCAGTACCTGGCGCGCATGCTCCACGGAGCGCAGGCTGACCGGCTGGCCGAGATCGTCCTCCACCGGATAGGCGCGGTCGCCCATCTGCGCCTCCAGGACATAGATGCCGCCCTCCAGCGACACCAGGTGCAAGGCGTCGATATGTCCGGCCTGGACCCGGCCGGCGAGATCCTGCATGTTCATCGCGAACCTCTCGAGGTTGCGCAGGCAGCGGAAGCCTCCAGGTTTCCGCCAACCGCCTCGGTCCCGACAGCGCCGGCCCGACTCCCGGCATCGTCCGGCCGGCAGGCCCCGACGATGCGAAGGACGCCCGCTCCCGGCGTCCGCCCGATATCACAGGAAAGTCTTGCCCAGGCGGCAGGCAACGCAAGCCGGAAACGCCGCCGCCCGTCCGTTTTACAACGGCCGGGCGGCGCGAGCGAAACACTGGAGAGGGTCGTCAGTGACGGGTCTGCTTATCCAGGTAGCCCATGGCGAACGCCGAGAGCACGAAGGTCATGTGGATGATCACGTACCACATCAGCTTGTTGTCCGGCACATTCTTCGCGTCCATGAAGATGCGCAACAGGTGGATCGAAGAGATCGCCACGATGGAGGCGGCCACCTTGTTCTTCAGCGAGCCGGAATCCATCTTGCCCAGCCAGCTGAGCTTTTCCTTGCCTTCGTCGATGTCCAGTTGCGAAACGAAGTTCTCGTAGCCGGAGATCATCACCATGACCAACAGGCCGCCAACCAGAGCCATGTCGATCAGTGAGAGCAGGACCAGGATCAGGTCGGCCTCGGCCATCGCGAAGATGTTCGGGATGACGTGGAATATTTCCTGGAAGAACTTGATGGTCAACGCCAGCAGCGCCAGCGACAGGCCCATGTAGATGGGAGCCAGCAGCCAGCGCGAGGCGTACATGGCGTTTTCGAAAAAGCGTTCCATGGTCTCTTGTGTGTATGTGCAGGGGAAAATGGGGCGGCGAGTATAACGCAGCGGCCGGCGGTTTTTATCCAGAAAATCTGTGGATAAATATGTGCACCGAGCCGGGATGGATCCCGCCAGCGATGATGGCACGGGGCCTCGGCCGGATTGCTCAGGCTTTGCCCAGGCGCCGCTCAGGATTCCGGGCGAAACAGGTAGTCGCCGACATGCGGCCGTCGTTCGCCATTGAGTCGGCGCAGTTCGCCCTGCAGGTGCAGGCGCCAGATCGGCGGGTCGACGGCTTCGATATAGCCTTGCTGGGCCAGGCAGTCGGCAATCGCCTGCAACACCCCTTCGGCCACCAGCGGTCCGTGGAAGGGGCCCTGGGCCTTGATCGCCGAAGGCTGGGAGCCGGACATGCCGGCGGCGCAAAGCAGGGTCCAGAGTCCGTTCTCTCCGGCCAGCGGCCTGACCACGCATTCGATTCGCGTGGTCAGCCCCAGACAAGGGCGGATGAGGCAGAGGTTACGCGGCATGGCGGCATCCTCACGGGGGTTCCCAGTTTTGAGCCTACACCTGCCGCCAGGTTCCGCATAGCGCCGGCGGGAACTTGTCCACAGGGCTGAAACGCACGAGGGCGGGGCTTTCCAGCCCCGCCCTCGACAGGTTCCGACAGCGCGCCAGGCTCAGTCCTTCTTCGCCGCGGCCTTGTCCTTCGCCACGACGGTCTCTTTCTCCGCCGGTTTGTCCTTTTCCTTGTCGTCCTCTTCCATGCCGAGTTCGGATATCTCCTGCAAGCGCGCCACGACCAGATCGTTCACGCTGCCTTTCGGGAAGCGTCCCTTCTCGTCCTGGGCACCGACCGGCTTGCCCACCAGCAGCGCCAGCGCCTCGTCCACCTCGCGCACCGCGTAGACGTGGAACTGCCCGGCGCGCACCGCCTGCAACACGCGCTCGTCGAGCATCAGGGTAGTGACGTTGGCGCGCGGGATGATCACACCCTGTTCGCCGGTCAGGCCGCGCGCTTCGCAGAGGCGGAAGAAGCCCTCGATCTTCTCGTTGACGCCGCCGACCGCCTGCACCTCGCCGAACTGGTTGATCGAGCCGGTAATGGCGAAGCACTGCTTCAAGGGCGTCCGCGACAGCGCCGAGATCAGCGTGCAGACCTCGCCCAGCGAGGCGCTGTCGCCGTCCACGTAGCCGTAGGATTGTTCCAGGGCGATGCTGGCGGAGATTTCCAGGGGGAACTCCTGGGCGTAGCGGCTACCCAGGTAGCCGGTAAGGATCATCACACCCTTGGAGTGGATCGGCTGGCCGAGGTTGACTTCGCGCTCGATATCGACGATGCCGCTGCTGCCCGGATAAACGGTCGCGGAAATCCGCGCCGGCACGCCGAACACCGAGTCGCCCACCTCCAGCACGGTCAGTCCGTTGCACTTGCCGACCGCGGCGCCAGCGGTGTCGATCAGGATGATCCCCGCCAGCATGTCGTCGAGGATCCGCGCCGACACCCGTCCGGTGCGGGTCTGCTTGGCCTTGAGGGCACGCTCGATGTGGCCGAGCTGGATCACCTCCTCGTTCGCCAGCTGACGGATGAAATCGGCTTCGCTGACCAACTGGAACAGATCGCCGATCCGTGCCGAAAGCCGCCCCTGGTGCTCGGCCAGGCGCGCGCTGTAGGTCGCCAGTCGCGCCACCGCCGCGCCGCTGAGGGGCGCCATGCCCTCTTCCGAGGTGCGCGTCTTGAGCAACTGGGCGAACTGTTCGAGGCTGTCCTCGCCCAGCGGGATGTCCTCGTCGAAGTCCACCAGTACCCGGAACATCTCCTGGAAGTCCGGATCGAGGTCCTGCAGGGTGTAGTAGATCTGCCGCGAGCCGATGATGATCACCTTCAGTTGCAGCGGGATCACCTGGGGGGTCAGGGAAACCGCAGCCAGGCGGCCGAGTTCGGCCAGCGGCGACTCCATCTTCAACTGGCGCGACTGCAGGGCACGCTTGAGCGCGTCCCAGACGAACGGCTCGCCAAGCATCTTTTCCGCTTCCAGGATCAGGAAGCCGCCGTTGGCCCGGTGCAGCGCCCCCGGACGCAACTGCCGGTAGCTGGTGTAGAGCGCCCCCTGGTCCGAGCTGTACTCGATGCGGCCGAACAGGTTGTCGTAGGTCGGGTGCGACTCGAACACCACCGGCGCGCCGCTGGTCGCGTGGTGGACGATGGCCTGGTTCGGCGCGTACTGCTCGATCAGCCCTTGCTTGCGCTGGGCGTCGGTGCGGCTGTCGTCGACCAGTTGGTCGACCACGGTCTTCAGCAGGTTCAGTTGCATCGCCTGCAGGTAGGCGCAGACGCCCGGGTTGTTGTTGTACTTCTCCACCAGAGGCGCCAGCAGGGGCTGCAGGGCCAGGGTGATGGTTTCCTCGTTGAGCTCGCGCAACTGGTTGCTCGACTCGCGCTTCCACTGCGGCAGGCTCGCCAGTTCCTCGTTGAGGTACTCCTCGAGGGCGGCGATATCCTTGTGGAAACGCTCGCGCTCGGCTTCGGGCAACTGGGCGAATTCGGCCTCGTCGAGGGCCTTGCCGTCCTTCATCGGGGTGAAGGCGACGTTGGCGCTGTCGCGGTACAGCGCCACGTCCTTCTCCAGGGCGCGCCGCTCCACCGAGTCCAGGGCGCGGTCGTAGCGCTGGTTGAAAGCGCGGTCGACGGCGTTCTTCTTCTGCTGGTAGGCCGGATGCTCGAAGACCGCCGGGAAGGTCGACATCAGGTTGTCGATCAGACGGTCGATGTCGGCGCTGAATTCGGTCGCGCTGCCCGGCGGCAGCTCGATCACCCGAGGTTCGCGCGGCTCGTCGAAATTGTTCAGGTAGACCCAGTCGGAGGGCGTGGCGACGCGCTTGCCCTCGGCTTGCAGATAGCGTTTGACGAAGGAGAAGCGTCCGGTCCCCGGCTCGCCCATGACGAATACGTTGTAACCCGGACGCGGCATCGCCACACCGAACTGCAGCGCCTCGACCGCACGCTCCTGGCCCAGCACGCCGCGGAAGGGCTCCAGGTCATCGGTGGTGTCGAAGGCGAATTGCTCGGGAGCGAACGGGCGGGTCAGTTCTTCTGGCGCCAGGCGCAGGCCGGCAGCGACGGAATCGGGCATCGGGAATCCTTGCATCGGGCGGCAGATCGCCGCGGGGTGTCGTCGCCCGCATTCTCCCCCCAGCCTCGCGCCACTGACAAGGCGCGGATGGCGCTATCTCACCGATGTACCAGGTCGGCGCAGCGCAGGCAGTATTCCGCCGCAGGCAGGGCGGCCAGGCGCGCCGGTTCGATGGCCTCGCCGCAGCGCTCGCAGTAGCCGTAGCGACCTTCCGCCAGGCGCAGGCGGGCCAGGCCGACCTGACGCATCCCCGCCTCCGCCTCGGCGAGCAGGCCTTCGAGCACTTCGTCGTTCTGGCGCTGCACCGCCTGCTCGGCGAAGTCCGGCGAATGGCTGCGCGCCAGGTCCCGACGGATCGCCGCGGCGCGTGCCGCGTACTCGGTCGCCAGGGTTTCCAGGGCGGTAGCGGGGTCGAAAGCGCTCATATCCACCTCCTGCATGAGGAACGGCTGACCAAGGCCGGTTTCGCTCAGACCGACCAGAACTTTCCCAAGTCTGGACGGTTCCAAGCGGATTGCCGCTGACGCCGGTCAATTTTCGCCCGGCATTGCGCGCTGCCACCCATTCGGTGCCTTGACACCCCGGTGGCATTCCGAAAAGCTCACGGCGTCGCTGGCCCGCTCCAGATGGCTCCGATCCACCTCAAGAGAGAACAAACGATGAAACGGATTCTGCTCGGTACCCTGTTCGCCGCCGCCTCCTTCAACGCTTTCGCCGACGCTCCCGGCGGCGCCGGCTGCGGCTGGGGCAACATGCTCTTCAAAGGCCAGCGCGGCGTGGCCACCCACGTGGTCGCGGCGACCACCAACGGTACTTCCGGCAACAACACCTTCGGCATGACCACCGGCACCAACGGCTGCCATACCAACGGCGCGCTGTCCTATGGCGGCAAGCCCCTGCTGGTGCTCGGCAGCATGATGGACGAGCTCTCCGAAGACATGGCCAAGGGCAATGGCGAAGCGCTGACCACCTATGCCGTGGTGCTGGGCGTGCAACCGCAGGACCGCGAGCACTTCGCCGCCGTCACCCATGAGCATTTCTCCGAGATCTTCAACAAGTCCGACGCCACCGCCGCCGACGTCTATGCCAACACCCAGGCGATCCTGAAACAGGACGCCCGCCTGGCCAAGTACGCCGAGCAGGCCTGAGCCTCGCCGCCTGCCCGTTCGCGGGCAGGCCCCTTTCCCCAAGCATTAAGCCTTGCCGATGCCGAAACGCCTGTTGCCCTGGATGGCGCTGTGCGCCTGCTCCCCCCTTCTGGCTGCGCCCACGGTTCCCGAGGCCCGCCTCCAGCAACTGGCCGCCGATCCCTACTGGATCGCCCTCGGCCACTACGAACGCGGCAAGCTCGGCGGTTGGCGCAGCTACGTCGACGACGAGCGGTTCTTCCTCGCCGACAACGGCGAGAGCCACCCGGACGCCGAACTGGCGGCCACGCTAAAGGCGCTCTATGCCTCGCCCAGCCTTGGCGACAAGCACGCTCAGTGCGTCTACCCGGCGCGCACCCGCTGGCTGCGCCAGCAACTGCAACTCGACGACCTGCCGCAGCCGCAGTGCGGCGAATACGACAACTGGTACCGCGACATCAACCCGCACAGCGCGGTGCTGGTGTTCCCCGCGGCCTACCTGAACAGCCCGTCGTCGATGTTCGGCCACACCCTGCTGCGCATCGACCAGGCCGACGTCACCAGCAACAACACTGCCCTGCTCAGCTACGCGCTGAACTTCGGCGCCTACATCGAAGGCATGGACAACAGCATCCTCTATGCCTGGAAAGGCCTGATGGGCGGCTATCCCGGCCTGTTCGCGCTGGTCCCGTACCGGGAGAAGCTGGCCGAATACAGCCGCCTGGAGAACCGCGACCTCTGGGAATACAAGCTGAACCTGACGCCCGAGGAGACCGGGCGCATGGTCGAACACGTCTGGGAACTCAAGCAGGTCCGCTTCGACTACTACTTCTTCGACGAGAACTGTTCGTTCCGCCTGCTCGAACTGATGGAGATCGCCCGCCCGGGCATCGAGCTGACCGAGCAGTTCCCGCTTACCGCGATCCCCACCGACACCGTCCGCGCGGTGAAGAACGCCGGGCTGATCGAGCGCATCGACTACCGGCCGTCGCGCGAGAAGGAACTGCTCGCCCGCGCCGAACCGCTCGACCATGCCGAGCGCGACTGGGCCAAGCGCCTGGCGGACGACGACAGCCTGCTCGACGCTCCCGACTTCAAGGCCCTGCCGATGCCGCGCCAGGCGCTGATCCAGGACGCCGCCTTCCGCCTGGTGCGCTACCGCGCCACCGGTCAGGCGCGTGACAGCGGCATCGCCTCGCGCAGCTACAACCTGTTGCGAGCGATCAACCGCAACCCGCCGCCGGACCTCCAGGTCGAGCGCCCCGGCCAGCCGGAGGACGGCCACGAGTCACGGACCTGGCAGTTCGGCGTCGGCAGCCGCGATGACCGCGCCTTCGCCGAATACGGCCTGCGCATGGCCTACCATGACCTCGCCGATAACGCCTATGGCTTCCCCCTCGGCGCGCAGATCGAGATCGGCCAGCTCAAGCTGCGCCAGTACGAAGGCAACCGCTGGCAGTTGCAGAATCTCGACCTGGTCACCATCCGCTCGCTGACCCCGCGCAACCAGTTGCTCAAGCCGCTGTCCTGGCAGGTCGCCGGCGGCCTGGAGCGGGTGCCGGGCGAGGACGGCGACGAAAACCTGGTCAGCCACCTCAACGGCGGCACCGGCGGCAGCTGGATGTTCGGCGACGACCTGCTGCTCTACGCCATGGGCACCGCGCGGATCGAGAACAACAGGGACTTCGCCGCCGCCATCGCCCCGGCGGTGGGCTTCGACAGCGGCCTGCTGTGGCGCAACCCGCTGGGCAACCTGACCCTGGAGGCCAAGGGCGACTACTTCCACAACGGTGAAGTGCGCCGCAGCCTGGGCTTCGTCCAGCAGGTGGAGCTGGGCCGCGACCTCGGCCTGCGCCTGAGCGCCGAACGCGAGTTCAGCCATGTCGGCAAGCCGATCAACGAGGTGAAGCTGGAGCTGCGCTGGTACTACTACTGAGCCAGCCTCCGGCGCACCTCCATCAGGGCGAAGCCGAGCAGGTTGAGGCCTTGCCAGGTCGCCGGCTCGGCTGCCAGGGGATCGCTCGCGGCCAGGCCGATGCCCCAGATCGCGTCCACCGGGCTGGCCTCGACCAGCACCCGGTCGGCGGTGCCCAGAAGGTATTTCTTCAGCGAAGCGTTCTGGCCGAACTTGCCGAGGTTGCCTTCGATCACGATTCCCACCCGCTCGGCGTTCCAGCGTGCCTCGTCGAAGCCGGCGACTTCGCGGCCGAGGGCCTTCGCCTCGCCTGGGCTGCGCGCCGCCAGGATGCGCTCGAGCAACCTAGGGTCGTCGAACAAGCGTGCCTTGGCCGCCATCATGTAATGCTCGGCGCTGGGGTAGCGCACCCCGTCGAGCTTGAACGAAGCCTCGTACCACTGGCTGAAACAGCTCTTGCCGACCTTGTCATCCGCCGCCGGGCGATGTCCCCAGAAATACAGGTATTTGAAGCTTTCGCCGGCCGCGCAGCGCTGGCGCAGTCGCTCGACGTCCATTATCTCGCTCATCGGCATTCGTCCCTGGAGCCCGTGAAAAGACGCCAAGGATATCCCGAAGTGGTGTTCAGGCGCGTATCTGCGCCCAGTCCAGGCCGAAACGCGCCAGGTACTTGCGCAGCCGGTCGGCGTCGTTGGGGTTGCGCTTGTCCTGGCGCGAAACGGCGAACAGCCGGCGTCCCGCCTCGGAAAGGGTCTTAGCCCCGCGGCACACCTCCAGCACCGCCTGCAGTTGCAGGCGGTCGAACAGATCCAGGGCCTCCACCCGCTGCCCCAGCAGATCGGCCAGTGGCTCCCGGCCCGCATCGAGCCCCCAGGCCTGGCGCAGGCGGAGGAACTCCTCCTCGACCAGCGCCTCGTCGATCCGCCCGCTGTCGGCCAGGGTCGCCATCCGTGTGATGGAAGCCGACAGCTCGCGGAAGTTGCCGGCCCAGCGCGCTTCGCTGGAACCGGCGAAGGCCAGGTAGCGACGCTTGGCCTCCAGGTTGAAACGCACCTGCCGCCCTTGCTCGCGGGCGTGCCGCTCCAGTTCGAAGTCGATGTTCGGCTCGATGTCCTCGCGGCGTCCAGCCAGGCCCGGCAGCTCGAAGGTCCACAGGTTGATGCGGGCGAACAGGTCCTCGCGGAACAGGCCTTCGGCCACTCGTCCGCGCAAGTCGCGGTGGGTCCCGGCGATAAGCTGGAAGTCGCTCTCCACCTCACGGTCCGAACCCAGCGGGAAGAAGCGCTTCTCTTCGATCGCCTTGAGCAGCATCGCCTGTTCGTCGGCGCCCAGCTCGCCGATCTCGTCGAGGAACAGCATGCCACCGTCGGCTGCGCGCAGCAGGCCTTCGCGCGCATTCTGCGCGCCGGTGAAGGCGCCCTTGACGTGGCCGAACAGGGCCGACATCGCGCCGTCGCCGCGCAAGGTGGCGCAGTTGACCTCGACGAAACGCCCGTCGAGCTGGTGCCGGCTGCGCTTGAGTTCATAGATGCGCCGGGCGAGGAACGATTTGCCGGCACCGGTCGGCCCCACCAGCAGCATGGGTGCCCGCGAACGCACGGCGACCCGCTCGATCTGCTCGATGGAGCGGTTGAAAGCGGCATTGCGCGTGGCGATTCCCGACTTGAGAAAAGCCAGGCTTTCCTCCTGTTCGCGGCGGAACCGCGAGGCGATGCGGTCGTAGCGGGACAGGTCGAGGTCGATCAGCGTCGCCGAGCCCTCGGGATGGCGCGCCTCGTCCTTGCGCCGCGACGGCGAGGTCTGCACCAGCCGGGCCGGCAGGTAGCGCGCCTCGGTAAGGAGGAACCAGCAGATCTGCGCGACATGGGTCCCGGTGGTGATATGCACCAGGTAGTCCTCGCGCTCGGTGTCGAAGGGGTAGGCGCTGACGAAATCGTGCAGGGCGCCATAGACCTCCTCGAAGTCCCAGGGGTTGCGCAGTTCCATCTGCTGCAGGCGGACCTCGGTATGCGGCGACACCGCGGCGATGTCGGCGCGAATCCGCTCGGCCAGGCCGAGGTCGCGGGCGTCGTTGCCGTGGATCAGTTCGAGGCGGTCGATCAGCAGATCCGGCTGCTGGCACAGGCCGATGCTCGGCCGCCACTTTTGCCAGCGCGCCGCGCCCTTGCCGAGACGGTCGAGGGTGGCGCCGATGAAGCCGATGGCGACCGTGCGTTTCATCACTGCTTATCCTTCAAGATAAAGATCGATATGAAAATATATAGAAATAACCAGGCATCTCTCCATCGAATTCGCCGACGAAGCGCAATAAAAAATTTATTCACCTTTAAAATCAAATAGTTAATCAAGAAACAGTCTCATCTATAAAAACCTGGCACGCCGCTCGCTATATCCATTTCGACCGCATCGCCCATGCAGGCCGACGGGTCGGGACTCCAGTCCCGCCGGTGCCCGAGCCCACCCCTGGTGTCGGCGTCGTGCATGCCGCCCGCAACAACGACGGTCATTCGCGAATGACGGCAATGCCGCTTCGCGGTTCGATAGCTCAGCCTGGTAGAGCAACCATCCACGAAATGGTCTGTCGCGGGTTCGACTCCCGCTCGAACGTTGCCTTAACGGCAATCACTCAATGGCAACACCCGCCGGTGTGGCCGAGGCGAACTGCGCAAGCGGCCAGGAAGGCCGGAGAACGCAAGGGAGCCGAAGCCGCCGCCGGCCCGTCCGGCCCGCGGTTCGGGCACGGGGCAAGGCAGGCCGGGGATCGAGGGAATCGATCGCATGGACAGGACGTCCGCCAGGCCAACCTCCTCCGCGCTCCACCCGCGACGCTCGACGGGCCGGCAACACCGGCACCACGGAAGAATGAAAGGAATGAAGAGATGAAAATGCTGAAGCGCTTTATCGTGAAGAAGAACGAACGCGGCCTGCTGTACTCCGAAGGCGACTTCCTCGCCGTGCTCGAACCGGGCACCTACCGCCGCTTCGATCCGTACGACCGCCTGAGCCTGGAAAGCTTCAGCCTGAACACCCCGCAGTTCGAACACCGCCTGGCCGGCTACCTGCGGCAGAGCGAACCGCAACTGGTGGAGCGCTATTTCACCCGGATGGACCTGGGCGACAACGAGGCCGGCCTGCGCTACGAGGACGGC
Source organism: Pseudomonas sp. 20-5 (assembly GCF_056782835.1). Lineage (NCBI taxonomy): Bacteria > Pseudomonadati > Pseudomonadota > Gammaproteobacteria > Pseudomonadales > Pseudomonadaceae > Pseudomonas > Pseudomonas sp. 20-5. Next base: position 5,168,366 of record NZ_CM165584.1, read on the forward strand.
GTGCTGGTGGAGCTGCTCGCACCGGGCAGCCGCCGACTGTACTGGAAAGGCCAGACCGAGCAGCGCCTGGAGCGCATCGACCTGACCCAGGACTATCGATTGTCCGCGGCGCTGGTCGCCCAGTTGCACCAGCCGAACCTGCGCGGCCGGGCCCTGGCGGGCCTGGACGCAGTGTTGCTGGTCCAGGTGCCGGCGTTCCAGGTCGGCGTGCTCAAGGTCGACGGCGCCCTTGCCGGCCTGCTGCAAGCCGGACAATACGGTTTCTGGCGCTACAACCGGCAAGTCAGCGTGGAACTGGTCGACACCCGTATCCAGGCGCTGGAGGTCAGCGGCCAGGAGATCCTCACCCGCGACAAGGTCAGCCTGCGCCTGAACCTCGCCGCCAATTGGCGCTACAGCGACGTGCTCACCGCCTTCTCGCGGCTGAGCAAACCGCTGGAGTATCTGTACCGCGAGCTGCAGTTCGGCCTGCGGGCGGCAGTGGGCACCCGTACCCTCGACGAACTGCTGGAGAACAAGCAGTCGATCGACGAAGCGGTCAGCGCCCACCTGGCCGCCAAGCTGGAAGACAGCGGCCTGGAAGTGAGCGGCCTGGGCGTACGCGACATCATCCTCCCGGGCGAAATGAAGACCCTGCTGGCGCAGGTGGTGGAGGCGGAGAAGGCGGCCCAGGCCAATGTGATCCGCCGCCGCGAGGAAACCTCGGCGACCCGCTCGCTGCTGAATACCGCGAAGGTCATGGAGGAAAACCCGACCGCGCTGCGTCTGAAGGAATTGGAAACCCTGGAGCGGGTGGCCGAGCGCATCGACCGGATTTCGGTATTCGGTGGCCTGGACCAGGTATTGAACGGACTGGTCACGCTGAAGCAGGCCTGATCACGAACGATAGCCGCGCCGTCGACAAGACGGCGCGGAGCACAAGGAAAGCACGATGAAAGACATGAATATCCTCGAAGTGGCCGGCGGCAAGCCGATCAAGCTCTGGACCCAGGGCGTCCCGGTGGAGGAGGAAGCGCGCCAGCAGTTGCTGAACACGGCGAAGATGCCCTTCATCTTCAAGCACCTGGCGGTGATGCCTGACGTACACCTGGGCAAGGGCTCGACCATCGGTAGCGTGATCCCTACCCTCGGCGCGATCATCCCGGCCGCGGTGGGCGTGGATATCGGCTGCGGAATGATCGCCGCGCGCACCTCGCTGGTCGCCGCCGACCTGCCGGACAACCTGCACGGCCTGCGCAGCGCCATCGAGCAGGCGGTACCCCACGGCAAGACCTTCGGCCGCCGCGACCGCGGCGCCTGGCACGAGGTACCGGAGGCCGCCGACCAGGCCTGGAAGGCGCTCGCCGGTCGCTTCAAGGCGATCACCGACAAGCACCCGAGGCTGGAGAAGACCAACAACCGCCAGCACCTGGGAACCCTCGGCACCGGCAACCACTTCATCGAGGTCTGCCTGGACGAGGCCGACCGCGTCTGGTTCATGCTGCACAGCGGTTCGCGCGGGGTCGGCAACGCCATCGGCAACCTGTTCATCGAACTGGCCAAGGCGGACATGCGCCAGCACATCGCCAACCTGCCGGACAAGGACCTGGCCTACTTCGAGGAAGGCAGCCGGCACTTCGACGACTACGTGGAAGCGGTGGGCTGGGCCCAGGATTTCGCCCGGCAGAACCGCGCGCTGATGATGCACGCGGTGATCGAGGCGGCGCGCCAGGTGATCCGCAAGCCGTTCGAAGCCAACCTGGAGGCGGTCGATTGCCACCACAACTACGTGCAGAAGGAGCGCCACTTCGGCCAGGAGGTACTGGTCACCCGCAAAGGCGCGGTGTCCGCGCAGAAGGGCCAGCTCGGCATCATTCCCGGCTCGATGGGGGCGAAGAGCTTCATCGTCCGCGGCCTCGGCAACCAGGAAGCGTTCTGCTCGTGCAGCCACGGCGCCGGGCGGACCATGAGCCGGACCAAGGCGAAGAAGGTCTTCAGCGTCGCCGACCAGGCGCGCGCCACCGCCCACGTCGAATGCCGCAAGGACGCCGACGTGATCGACGAGATCCCGATGGCCTACAAGGACATCGACCGGGTCATGGAAGCCCAGCGCGAGCTGGTGGAAGTGCTGCACACCCTGCGTCAGGTGGTGTGCGTGAAAGGATGACGGGCGCCCTGTGGCGCCCGCTGGGGAAGAATCGAAATGAACAGGGAAGAACGCCATCCGCTCCCCGCCGCCATGCGCGAGCGGGTACTGGATGAGCTGGAACGGATCGAACGCGAGCACGACGTAGTCGTGCTCTACGCCTGCGAGTCGGGCAGCCGGGCCTGGGGCTTCGCTTCGCCGGACAGCGACTACGACGTACGCTTCGTCTATGTGCATCAGCCCGAGTGGTATCAGCGCGTCGAGGAACCTCGCGACGTGATAGAACGTCCGCTGAGCGACGAGCTGGACATCAGCGGCTGGGAACTGCGCAAGGCGTTGCGCCTGATGCGCAAATCCAACCCGGCCCTGCTGGAGTGGCTCGGCTCGCCGCTGGTGTATCGGGAAGAGCCTGGCGTGCGCGAGGAACTGCTCTGGCTGGGCAGCGCCTTTCACTCCGTACCAGGCAGTCGCCATCACTACCTGTCGATGGCACGCAAGAACTACCGGGGCTACCTGAAGGGCGACAGCGTCCGGCTGAAGAAATACCTCTACGTCCTGCGTCCGTTGTTCGCGGTGCGTTGGCTGGATGCAGGCCTGGGCTTGCCGCCGGTGGCGTTCGAGAGGCTAGTGGAAGCCACGCTGGACGATCCGTCGCTGCGCGAAGAACTGGATGCCTTGCTGAGCCTCAAGCGTCAGCGCGACGAATCGGCCTACGGCCCTCCGCGCCTGGCGCTGCAACGCTTCATCGAAGCGGAGTTGCTCCAGGCCGAACGAGGGGCCACCCAACCAACCGGCGCGCGCCAGGACAGCCGACTGCTGGATCGCTACCTCCACGACAAGATATGGCAATACACAAGGGAAACCTCATGAGAAAGGACCTCATCGAACTCGACGGCAGCGAAGGCGGCGGGCAGATCCTGCGTAGCGCCCTGAGCCTGTCGATGACCAGCGGCCAGCCGCTGCGCATCCGCAACATCCGTGGCCGGCGCAGCCGTCCGGGGCTGCTGCGGCAGCACCTCACCGCGGTGCGCGCGGCGGCGGAAATCTGCGCGGCCGAGGTCGAGGGTGCCGAGCTCGGCTCACGCGAGCTGGCGTTCCGGCCCGGTGCGATCCGCGCCGGCGACTACGCCTTCGCCATCGGCTCCGCCGGCAGTTGCTCGCTGGTACTGCAAACCCTGCTGCCGGCGCTGCTCGCGGCAAACGGCGAAAGCCGGGTGAGGATCAGCGGCGGCACCCACAATCCACTGGCGCCGCCGGCGGACTTTCTCCGCGACAGCTGGCTGCCGCTGTTGCAGCGGATGGGCGCGGAAGTCGACCTGGAACTGCTGCGCCACGGCTTCGTACCCGCCGGCGGTGGCGAGCTGCTGGCGCGGGTACGCCCGGCACGCTGGCGGCCGCTGCAACTGGAGCATCCCGGCGCGGCGCTGCGGCGCCAGGCGCGGGCGCTGCTCGCCGGGATTCCCGGGCACGTCGGCGAGCGTGAGCTGGAGAGGGTCCGCCAGCGCCTCGGTTGGAGCGACGAAGAACGCCAGCTGGAGTTCCTCGCGGAGGACCAGGGGCCGGGCAACGCCATGCTGCTGCGGATCGACTGCGAGCACATCTGCGCGACCTTCTGCGCCTTCGGCCAGGCCGGCGTCAGCGCCGAACGGGTGGCGGAACAGGTCGCGACGCAAGCCATCGGCTGGATGGAAAGCGGCTGCGCGGCGGACGAGCACCTCGCCGACCAATTGCTGCTGCCCATGGCCCTGGCCGGCGCCGGCAGCTTCACCACGCCGCGGCTGAGCGCCCATCTGCAAAGCAACCGCCGGGTTATCGAACGCTTCCTGCCGGTGAGGATCGGCGACCAGGCGCTGGACGGCGGCGGTCATCGCATCGTCATCACATCGGCTTGACGAATTCCTCACCAATGCCGACCTAGACTCGCGCCGGACCTGCCAGCGGGCCCGGCGCGAATCTCCGGGAGCCCCATCCCGGCGGTCGAGGAGTCCCGGCCATGTCTTCTTCGCGTCTCGGCGTGCTTGTCCTCGCCCTGATCCTGCTCACCGCCACCCTGCTCGGCGGCTGCGAAAGCACCCACCAGTACCTGCTCGCCAAGGGCTACCCGCCCGCCTATGCCGACGGTTTCGACGATGGCTGCGGTAGCGGCCGCCAGGCGGCCGGCTCGATCAGCGGCGAATTCCGCAAGGACGTCCCCCGCTACCTGCGCGAGGCGATCTACGCCAGCGGCTGGGGCGACGGCTTCGAGCAATGCCGGTCGATGGCGCGGAGCGAAGAGCGGCGGCGTTTCGAGGAGCGCCAGTGGGACGACCGCGACGACGATTGGCAGCGCGACCGCGACCGCGCGTTGGCCCGGGCCTTGCGCGAGCGCTGAAGCACGCTGCGACAACCATCCGCAGCACCGATCCCGGTGCGCTTGATCCACGTCAAGCCGGGCAGCGCGCCGCTGGCCTCTCCTCACAGGACCGGTTGTAACGCCTGATAAGGAGAAAAAAAGATGCAGTCCTCGCAACTGCTCCCGCTTGGCAGCCTGTTGCTGTCGTTCGCCACGCCCCTCGCCCAGGCCGATGCCCTGCACGACCAGGCCAGCGCGCTGTTCAAACCCATCCCCGAGCAGGTCACCGAGCTACGCGGCCAGCCCATCAGCGAGCAACAGCGCGAACTCGGCAAGAAACTGTTCTTCGACCCGCGCCTGTCACGCAGCCATGTGCTCAGCTGCAACACCTGCCACAACGTCGGCACCGGCGGCGCCGACAACGTACCGACGTCGGTCGGTCACGGCTGGCAGAAGGGGCCACGCAATTCACCGACGGTCTTCAACGCCGTGTTCAATGCCGCGCAGTTCTGGGATGGCCGTGCCAAGGACCTGGGGGAGCAGGCCAAGGGGCCGATCCAGAACAGCGTCGAGATGCACAGTACCCCGCAGTTGGTCGAACAGACCCTGGGCAGCATCCCGGAATACGTGGACGCCTTCCGCAAGGCCTTCCCCAAGGCCGGCAAGCCGGTCAGCTTCGACAACATGGCGCTGGCCATCGAGGCCTACGAGGCGACCCTGGTGACTCCGGACTCGCCCTTCGACCTGTATCTCAAGGGCGACGACAAGGCCCTCGACGCACAGCAGAAGAAAGGCCTCAAGGCATTCATGGACAGTGGCTGCAGCGCCTGCCACAACGGCATCAACCTGGGCGGCCAGGCCTACTTCCCGTTCGGCCTGGTGAAGAAGCCCGACGCCAGCGTGCTGCCCAGCGGCGACAAGGGCCGCTTCGCCGTGACCAAGACCCAGAGCGACGAGTACGTATTCCGCGCCGCGCCCCTGCGCAACGTCGCCCTCACCGCGCCGTACTTCCACAGCGGCCAGGTCTGGGAACTCAAGGACGCGGTGGCGATCATGGGCAACGCCCAGCTCGGCAAGCAGTTGGCGCCGGACGACGTGGAGAACATCGTCGCCTTCCTGCACAGCCTGAGCGGCAAGCAGCCGCGCGTCGAATATCCGCTGCTGCCGGCCAGCACGGAGACCACGCCGCGTCCCGCGGAATAACCGCCACAAGGAAAAACGGGGCTCCCCTGGAGCCCCGTTTTTCCTCTATGGGACGACCTCAGACCACGCCCTGCGCCAGCATCGCATCGGCGACCTTGACGAAGCCGGCGATGTTCGCCCCCTTCACGTAGTTGACCCGCCCCTGCTCCTCGCCGTACAGCAGGCAGGCATGGTGGATCGACTGCATGATGCCGTGCAGCTTGGTATCCACCTCGCCCTCGCTCCAACGCAGGCGCATGGCGTTCTGCGACATCTCCAGGCCGCTCACCGCCACCCCGCCGGCGTTCGACGCCTTGCCCGGCGCGTAGAGGATGCCGGCCTCGAGGAACAGGTCGACGGCTTCCAGGGTCGAGGGCATGTTGGCGCCTTCGGCGACACAGACGCAGCCGTTGGCCAGCAGGCGCCGCGCATCCTCGGCATCCAGTTCGTTCTGGGTCGCGCAGGGCAGCGCGATATCGCAGGCCAGGCCCCAGGGCCGGCTCCCTTCGAGAAACTGCAGGGAAAACTGCTCCGCCATCTCGCGGATGCGCCCGCGGCGCACGTTCTTCAGCTCCATCAGGTATTCCCACTGCTCGTCGGAGAGCCCCGCCTCGGCATACAGGGTGCCTTCGGAATCGGACAGCGAGATCACCTTGCCGCCCATTTCCATGACCTTGCGCGCCGCGTACTGGGCGACGTTGCCCGAGCCGGAGATCGCCACCCGCTGGCCGTCGAAGCCGCGGCCACGATCCTTGAGCATTTCCTGGGCGAAGTAGACGCAGCCGAAGCCGGTCGCCTCCGGGCGGATCAGGCTGCCGCCATAGCTCAGGCCCTTGCCGGTCAGCACCGAGGTGAACTGGTTGGACAGGCGCTTGTACTGGCCGAACAGGTAGCCGATCTCACGCGCGCCGACGCCGATGTCGCCGGCCGGCACGTCCAGGTCGGCGCCGACGTGGCGGTACAGCTCGCTCATGAACGACTGGCAGAAACGCATCACCTCGGCGTCGCTCTTGCCCTTCGGATCGAAGTCGGAGCCGCCCTTGCCGCCGCCCATGGGCAGAGTGGTCAGGGAGTTCTTGAAGACCTGCTCGAAGGCGAGGAACTTCAGCACCCCGAGGTTGACCGAGGGATGGAAGCGCAGGCCGCCCTTGTAGGGGCCGATGGCGCTGCTCATCTGCACCCGGTAGCCACGGTTGACCCGTACCCGGCCCTGGTCGTCGACCCAGGGTACGCGGAACAGGATCGCCCGCTCGGGTTCGACGATGCGTTCGATGATGCCGGCTTCCAGGTAGTGCGGGTTGGCCTCGAGGAACGGCCAGAGGGAACGCAGCACCTCTTCCACCGCCTGGTGGAATTCGGGCTGATCGGGATCGCGCCGCTTCAGGCGCTCGAGGAAAGCGTCGACGGATTGCGTCATTTTTCTCACCGGTTTCTAGTTTTGTGAACAATTTTTTGCGCGTGACTCTAACAAGCCAGGCGGCACCTAGAAAGTGCGAAATGACGCATTGATGAATCTTTATGGTGCAAAACTGAAACTTTCCGGGTCCGCCAGAACGGCTCGGGCCAGAGCACGCGCCCGGAACCAGGCTGCCTCCCGGGCTGGCCACGCACTGTTGAAGGGCGACGAAAGCACCGTTCGCGTGCATCCCGGCGCCAGATGCGAAAGGGCCTCCCCCGCCAGGGGGAGGCCCTTCCTCTACCTACGGCCGGGTCTAGAAGTCGTAGGTCGCGGACAGGCTGAACACCTGTCCCTTGCTGGTTGCCCTGCCATCCAGCCGCCCGCCGCCCAGGCGATCCTGGTTGACCGTCTTCAACGGCACCTCCTTGACGAATTGCCGCGAGTAGGCCGCGTCGATCGACAACTCCGGCATCGACTGGAAGCGATAGCCGGCGCCCAGGGAGGCGAAGTAGCGATCGCCGTCGGGAATCCGCGGGTCGCGGGTGGCATTGTGGGTCGGCGTCTGGTCGTAGGCGACCCCGGCGCGCATGGTCCACTGGTCGGTCACCTTGTAGTCGCCGCCCACCGCCAGGGTCCAGGTGTTCCGGTAGGTGTAGGGGATGGAGACGATCGTGTTGCCGTGGGACTTGAGGGTCAGGTCCTGGAACGACGACCACTCGGTCCAGGTGGCGCTGGCGCCCAGGCTCAGACGGTCGTTGAACTGGTGTACCCAATCCAGCGAGGCGTAGGCGGGGATATCCAGGCGCGCCGAGGCGGAAGCGCCCATGCGCAGGTCCAGGCCCGGATAGGCCAGGCCCGGGGTGCCGCCCTCGATGGCGCCCTCGGTCAGTCCACCGTCGTGGTCGTAGAGGTTGTAGTGCCCCTTCAGCTTGTTGCGGATCTTCGCGTGGTAGGCGAAGCCCAGGGTGTCGCGGTCGGTCGGCTTCCACACCGCGCCGGCGAAGAAGCCGGGCGAGGTGTTGTCCACCTTGACCCGCATCAGCGCGGACGAGTTCGAGGCCGGGAACGGAATCCCGCCCATGCCCGGGGAGTTGGCGGCCGAGGCATAGAGATCGAGGTTCTGGCTGACGAAGCCGGAGGTGCGCTGGATGATCACCCCGGCGCCCAGGGAGAAGTTGTCGTTGACCTTGAACGACAGGGAGCCGGTCAGGCCGATCGTCTCGATCTTGGTGTCCACCGCGAAATCGCGGCCTTTCCAGTTCGGGTCCCAGGTGCTGCGCATTCCCATCGGAACGACCTGGCTCAGACCGAAGGCGAAGCGGTCGTTGATCGGTACGACCAGGAAGCCGGTCGGCAGCCACGCGCCGAATCCAGCCTGGCCACCATCGTTGGTACCCAGCTCGGGGGTGCCCGGCCCGTCCTGGTAGCCGCCGGTCATGGGATTACCCTGGTAGTCGTAGGCATCGCCGTTGTACTTGATGTCGATATCGGCGTAGTTGACCGTCAACTGGGCGATCCGCTTGTCGATGAACGCCATGGCCGCCGGGTTGTTGAACGCGGCGCTCGGATCGTTGGGAAACAGCGAACCGCCTGCCATCGCACGGCCCCAGCCCGCCGTGTTGGTGGTCGGCACCATGAAGCCGCCGGCTTGCGCCTGGGACGTGCCGAACAGTCCGCCGACGATCAGGGCGCAGAGCAATGGCAATGGTTTTCTGGCAAACAGGCAGGAAATATCGTTTTTGTTGTTCAAGGTTTCACCCCTGGTGGACTGCTAGTGCACGGGGCACGATGGTCGGCCTGCTTGAGCGTCCTGGCGGACACCCTCCCCCAGACCGTTTTCCATGTGCGAACGAGATTCTGCGCCGCTTCCGGCGGAAACTCCCTCGGACCTGCCGGCCCGCGAAGGACGCCTGGCAGCGGGAGCGCGAAACCGCTGGCGCCGAGGGCGCCAGCGGCAGCCCGGATTACGGGTTGACTACGAAGGCCGGGGTCGGCTTCACGCTCAGGCTGTTGATCTTGCAGTTGCCTGCCAGCGACTGATTGCTGGCGCTGAGGGTATTGGTGGCGTTGCTCCAGGAACCGTTGACGGTGCTCGGGCCACAGGTAGAGGAGAGAATCTTGAAGCCGACGCCATCGACCTTGCCGGCGGTGGTGCTGGAAACGGTCAGCTTCCACGGCAGGCCGGTCATCTGCGGCACGCTGCACAGGGTGTTGCTGCCGCTGACGGTGACGCTGTCGATCGAGGCATAGGAGCCATCGGCGGCGGTCTTGCCCTTGAAGGTGATGTTGCAGGTCACTGGCAGATTGAGCGACGCCGGCGAGCTCACGCTGATGGTGCCAGGTGCGGTGAAGGCCGAGTTGACCGGGGTGATGGTGGCCGCGCTGGCCATGGACGAAACGCTCAGGCAGAGAGCAAGAGCAGCAAAGGACGGCAGGGACTTGATGGATTTCATTGTTTTGTATCCTTCCAGTGAGTTGGCAACGCTCGCGGTTGCCGAGCCTTGATCATGCGGCAGGATCGTCACCGACCCGCCCCCACGACCACCTTGTGCCTTCCCGTCCGATCCACCTGCCAGGCGAACCACACCACCCGCCTTGGCCGTGCGTACCGGGATCGGGAGAGGCTTTACCTCATGAGTCCTATCCGGTGCCGACGCTGACGGTCCCCACGACGAGCCGGGACAGACCGGATATCGGAAAGATCCGATAGGGTTTGCCAACCCGCCGCGCCTCGAGATGCCCTCCTGGCCGACCTCCGCGAACGCAGGCCTGACAGGGCTGGCAATCACCACGAAGGGGCAGTGGACCAGTCAACGACGGGGGCCAGAGTACGGTCAGCACGGCTCTGGAAAAGCCTAGCGAAAGAAGGGGGTTGACCCTCCGAAGGAAGGTCGGTGAATGCCGTGGAGGGCGGACGAAGCGTTGTCGCGAAGGAATCCTGATACCTCTGTCAACATCCGCGTCGGGAAGAAACGCACCATGACGGGGCGTACCTACCAGAATTGTCAGCTCGCGAAGCCACCCAGCCAACCCAAAGTTAGGTTGCCAACTATCGGTCGGACGATGACGGCACGCGAACGAGACCCGGCTGCAACTCGAACACCTCCACGCCCTCCGGCGTGGAGCGTCCGATCTTGACCTGTTGCGCCATCACGCTGGCGCCGGGAGCCTGGCGAAAGTCCACGAACAGCCGGTCACCCTCGTGGCGTATCGCCTCCGGCGGCACGACGATGGCCTGTTCGTTGCGATAGGTGGTGACCGTCAGCTTGGCGCTCATTCCCAGACGAATCTTCTGCAACTGGCGGGGATCAAGCGGCGCTACCGACACCGTCACCTCGAACTGCGGGCTGCCTCCCTGGGCCATGCCGGGCAGAGCCTGACCACCGAGGGCGGCGATGACGCCCGCCAGCGTGGTGCCCTCGAAGCCGTCGCCACTGATTTCCACCGCCTGCCCTTCGCGCAACTGGTTGATATCCAGTTCGGAAACCTTCGCAGATACCTTCAGCCGCTCGACGCTGGCCAGGCCGAACAACGCCTGGCCCTGCCCCAGCTTGCTACCGGCCTGCACCGGTTCGCGGCTGCCCTGCTCGCCAGCCAGGCCGGGCGCCGCGACGACGATACCGGCAAAGGGCGCGCGCACCGTACGGCCATCCAGCTGGGCCTGCAGCGTCTCGTATTTCACGCTGGCGTTGGCCAGGTCCATTTCGGCGATCTGGCGATTCTCGCCCTGCCCCTTGGCGCGGGTCGACTCCACTTCCCGCCGGGCCGCCTCCAGGTCCATGCGCTGCTGGCTGGCCTGTTGTTCGAGATCGTCGAGTTCGTTGCGCGGGACGATCCCGCGCTGGAACAGCTCGCGGGTCTCGCGCAACTTGCGCTCGGTGCTGCTCTGCGCCAGCTGCGCGCTGCGCAGGGCACGACGGACCCGCGCCATGTCCTCGCCACGCTCCCAGTCGCGCAGGTCCTGCAGGGTGCGACGGGCCTTGAGCAACGCCGACTGTGCCTCGCGCACCTGCACGGCGATCTCGCGGGTGTCCATGCGCAGCAGCTCCTGTCCTTCCGCGACCCGCTGTCCCGGCTCCACCAGCAGCGCCTCGACATTGCCGGCGAAGGGCGCCGCCAGGGTCACCACGCGCCCCGGTTCCAGGCGTCCGACCAGGCCGATCTGATGCACCAGCGGGGCCGCCCGTACGGCGACCCAGCGCTCCCCTTCCGTGCGTTTCGCGGTGCCGCCGGCGAGGACCAGCCAGGCCAGCGCCGCGACAACCGCCAGGCCGGCGGCGAGCGACAATGCCGGCCGGCGCAGGAAGGAAAACCGGTCAGTGGTCATTGAGCGAAATCTCCCAGCTATCCAGGGTCATGCCGACGATCAGGTCGAGCTGCGTCTGCGCATTGAGAAACGAGATCAGGGCATTCAATTGGGTGTTCTCGACGTTGCGCAGGTCGGTCTCGAAGCTCAGCACCTGGAAGTTGCTCGAACGCCCGACGCGCAGCTTTTCCCGTTCGATCTCCAGCTTGCGCCGCGACAACGCGGTGGCGCGCTGGGCGATCTGGTACTGGCGCCAGCGCGTGCCGAGGTCGCGCACCGCATCGATGACGTTCTGCTCCAGGGTCTGCCGGGCATCCTCGATCAGGATCTTCTGGTTCTCTACGTCGACCTGGGCGCGCACCTCGGCCTGCCGGCGGCTGAGGTCGCCGATGGGAATTTCCACCTGTACCCCGGCGTAGCTGTCCCAACTGCGTGAATTGTCGCCACCGCCCTCGCTGTAGCGGTCGCGGATCTGGCTGGCGCCGCCCACCAGCGAGACATCCCACAGGCGCTGGTTCTTCGCCAGCACCAGGTTGAGGTCGGCCTGGCGACTGCCGATCAGGCGTTGCAGGTATTCCGGTTGCTGCTGCAGGGCGGTCCTGATCGCCTGCTGGCGGTCGACCTCGATCGGCGTGGCGGCCAGCGCATCGCTGGCGCGGATTTGCGTCGACAGGTCCAGCGCCAGCAGTTGCAGCAGGGCCAGGCGTGCGCTGTCGACCTGGTTGGTGGACTCCTCGACGTTGAGCTCCTGGCTGGCGACGTCGGCCTCGGTCTGCACGATCTCGAATTCGGCCATTCGCCCGGCGCGGATCATCGCCCGGTTGACCTCGAGCAGCTCCTGGGTCCGCGCCAGGGCTTCGCGAGCGATGCGCGCCTGCTCCTGGGCGCGCAGCAGCTCCCGGTAGGCGCCGATGACCTGGCTGATGGTCTGCGACACGCTGGCCTTGAGTTGCAGGCGATTGGCGTCTTCGGAGAGACGTGCCAGGCGCAGCGGCGCGGTGGTGACGTCCCAGCCCGCATCGCGCAGCAACGGCTGGACGACGGTCAGGTCGAGGCCATCGCTGCGGTAGCGCCCGGCCTCGTCGGCGGTGCGGAACTGCTTGACCCAGGCCAGGCTGAAGCGAGTGCCATATTCGCCAAGCAGGGTCGCGGTGGGCGAGACATTGCTGGTCCTCGTGCGGTCTTCGGTGGCGCGGTTGGCGCGATAGTCGCCGCGCACCACCAGCTTCGGGTTGAAGGCGTCGGCGGCGACGCGCAGGTCGAACTTCTGCGCGATCCGTTGCAGGTAGGCGCTACGGATTCCACGGTTGTTGCGCAGGCCAAGATAGACCGCGTCGCTCAGGCTGAGGTCGATCACCTGCTCGCTGAGCAGCACCGACCTGCCCTGCTCGCGGGCCATGCTCGGTACGTCCGGACTCAGCGCCGGGTTGACGCTGGCCGCCACCGGAAGAGCGGCGACCAGCCACAGCACGCCCAGGCCCCACCTATTCATCGCGCAGCGCCTCGACCGGTTGCAGGCGAGCCGCCGAGACCGCCGGATAGAGCCCGAAGAACAGCCCCACCAGCAGGGTACTGCCCATCCCCAGCGGCAGGGCCGCGTAGGCCAGGGAGAAGGTCCAGCCGGAGAACCTGGCGTAGAGATACGCAGCCGCCACGCCGAGCACCGCGCCCGACAGCGCGCCCGCGGCGGTCAGGGTCACCGCCTCGATCAGGAACAGGTTGCGGATGTCCCGCTGGCGCGCGCCCAGCGCCATGCGCACGCCGATTTCCCGGCGGCGTTCGGCGACACTCATCAGCATCACGTTCATCACTCCGACGCCGCCGCCGAGCAGGGAGATGATCCCCAGTCCGGCCAGCAGGTAGGTGAAGGTCCGGGTCTGCCGCTTGAGTCCATCGAGCACCTGCTGCGAGACCTGGACCTGCGCCTCGTGGCCGGGCAACCGCGCCGTCAGGGCCGCGCCCAGGGCCGCGCCGACGCTATAGACGTCCGCTCCCGGCGAGACCCGCGCCACCACATGGCTGACCTCGGCGGCCGGCTGCAGGCGCGGCATGCCCGGCGCCGGCACGAACAGCGAGTCGTTGGCGGCGAACGGCAAGAGAGCGGCGCTGGCCTGCGGCTGGAGAATGCCGATCACGCGAAACAGATAGTCGTTGACCGTCAGTTGCTCGCCGAGGCGCAGCGGATCGCCGGGCGCCCCCAGGGCCTCGGCGATTGTCGCGCCCACCACCACGTAGGTGTCGTGATCGTCGAAGCGCGAGAGGAAACGTCCTTCGCGCAGCCGCAGCCTGGCGGCAGCCGCGAGCCCGGCGCTGGCGCCGACGATACTGGCGTTGCTGGTGCGTCCGTGAAAGGTCACCGGCGCCGAGTACAGGCCCAGCGCCGCCAGGTGCTCCAGACCGGCCACGTCGCGGAGCAGCGGTTCGGTGTCGAGCGACGCCGGCATCGGCATCGGCGCCTGCGGGGCGAACGGGAACTGCACCACCAGGGTGTCGGTGCCCATGTCCTTGAAGATGCTCATCGCTTCGTCGGTCGCGTTGCTGCCGATGTTCAGCATCGCGATCACCGATGAACAGCCCATGACGATACCCAGCAACGCCAGCAGCGAGCGGCGCCCCAGCCCGCGAAGACTGGCGAGGGCCTCGTGAAGCAATTGCCGGGGCGACGGGCTGGCGCTCACCGGCAGGCCTCCGCCAGGTCCTCGTGCACCTCGCCATGCCGCACTGTCAGTTGGCGCCCGAGACGGGCGGCCAGGCTGGGATCATGGGTGACCACCACCAGGGTCACCTGGCGCTCGCGGTTGAGGGTGAGGAGCAGCTCCAGCACTTCTTTCGCGGTGCTCGCGTCGAGGTTGCCGGTTGGTTCGTCGGCGAGGATCAGCGCCGGCTCGCCGACCAGCGCGCGAGCGATGGCGACGCGCTGCCGCTGGCCGCCGGAAAGGTCCGCCGGACGATGGCCGGCGCGCTCGGCCAGGCCGACCCGGGCGAGCATCGCCTCGGCCCGCGCCAGTGCCTCGCGGCGCGGCATCCCTCGATAGCTCAGGGGCAGCGCGACGTTGTCCAGCGCGTTCAGCCGCGGCAACAGGTTGAAGCTCTGGAAGACGAAGCCGATCAGGCGGTTGCGGATCGCCGCCAGTCGGTCCCCGTCGACGCTGAAGATGTCGTGCTCGGCGAAGCGGTAGGCACCGCTGTCCGGGCGGTCGAGCAGGCCGAGGATATTCAGCAGGGTGCTCTTGCCCGAGCCCGACGCGCCGACGATCGCGCAGCTTTCTCCGGGAAAGATGTCCAGGCAGACGTCTTTCAGTATCTGCAGCGGCTGCCCCCCCAGGAGGTAGCCCTTGCCGATCCCCCGCAGGGAGATCAATGATTCGTGCTTGTTTGTTGTTGGCATTCGCACCCGACCGCTCGCATCCCTTCAAGGCCCGCCCGGTCGTACCGCCGCAAGGCCGGCGATACAGGCCGAACGGCCATACTGCTGATGATGGAGACAGCGCACAAGCCGCCACCACCGGCAACGCTACCCCGAGGCGCCAGCGCCGAGCGAAGGTAGCGGCTGGTCCGCCCGGCCAATGCCGGTACTCGATTCCGCCGGGCTTCGCCATATGGCGCGGCCTCTCCGGGCAGGCGGTATTGAGCGCACGGATCGGCTGCGCAGACCACTAGCAGAGCTGACACCATCGCAGCCGTCGATGCACCCCCATCTTTAGTTAGGTGAAGGCTCAGGCATGCTGCGTGGGAGCCTCCCCCGGGTACCGCCGATGGAGGTGTCCCTGCGCAGTTCCCATGTTCCCCAGCGCATGGCTCGTTGAATTCCAGGCATGAAAAAACCGCCGGCCGGCAACGCCGGCGGGCGGTTTCTCGAGGGTGCGCTTACGCCAGTTTCTTGTAGCGCACGCGGTGCGGCTGGGCCGCGGCGTCGCCCAGGCGCTTCTTGCGGTCCGCCTCGAACTCGGTGTAGTTGCCTTCGAAGAAGGTCACCTTGCCATCGTCCTCGTAGGAGAGGATGTGGGTGGCGATCCGGTCGAGGAACCAGCGGTCGTGGGAGATCACGATGGCGGAGCCGGGGAAGTCCAGCAGCGCCTCTTCCAGCGCACGCAGGGTTTCCACGTCGAGGTCGTTGGACGGTTCGTCGAGCAGCAGCACGTTGCCGCCCTGCTTCAGGGTCAGGGCCAGGTGCAGACGGCCACGCTCACCGCCGGAGAGGTCCTTGACGAACTTCTGCTGGTCGGCGCCCTTGAAGTTGAAGCGACCGACATAGCTGCGCGACGGGACTTCGTAGTTGCCGATCTTGATCTGCTCGAAACCGTCGGAAACCTGCTCCCACACGGTCTTGTTGCCTTCCAGGCTGTCACGGCTCTGGTCGACGCTGGCGATCTGCACGGTCTCGCCGATCTCGATGGTGCCGGAGTCCGGCTGCTCCTTGCCGGTAAGCATGCGGAACAGGGTCGACTTGCCCGCGCCGTTGCCGCCGATCACACCGACGATGGCGCCCTTGGGAATGCTCAGGGACAGGTTGTCGATCAGCACGCGGTCGCCGTAGCCCTTGGTCACATTGTGCAGTTCGATGACCTTGTCGCCCAGGCGCGGACCGGCCGGGATGTAGATCTCGTTGGTCTCGCTGCGCTTCTGGAATTCCTGCGACTGCAGTTCCTCGAAGCGCTGCAGGCGCGCCTTGGACTTGGCCTGGCGGCCCTTGGCGCCCTGGCGTACCCACTCCAGCTCGGCCTTCATGGCCTTGGCGTGGGAGGCTTCCTGCTTGGCTTCCTGGGCCAGGCGGGCGGCCTTGGATTCCAGCCAGCCGGAGTAGTTGCCTTCGAACGGGATGCCATGGCCACGGTCGAGTTCGAGGATCCAGCCGGCGACGTTGTCGAGGAAGTAGCGGTCGTGGGTGATCGCCACCACGGTGCCGGGGAAGTCGTGCAGGAAATGCTCCAGCCAGGCCACCGAGTCGGCGTCCAGGTGGTTGGTCGGTTCGTCCAGCAGCAGCATGTCGGGAGCCGACAGCAGCAGACGGCACAGCGCTACGCGGCGCTTTTCGCCGCCGGACAGGTGCTCGACCTTGGCATCCCACGGCGGCAGGCGCAGGGCGTCGGCGGCGACTTCCAGCTGGCGTTCCAGGTTGTGTCCGTCGGATGCCTGCAGGATCGCCTCCAGCTTGGCCTGCTCGGCGGCCAGGGCGTCGAAGTCGGCATCCGGCTCGGCATAGGCGGCATAGACCTCGTCCAGCCGCGCCTGGGCCTGCTTGATCTGGCCGACGGCCTCTTCGACGATGTCGCGCACGGTGGCCTGCGGGTCCAGCTTGGGCTCCTGCGGCAGGTAGCCGACGTTGATCCCCGGCATCGGCCGGGCCTCGCCTTCGATCTCGGTGTCGACGCCGGCCATGATCCGCAGCAGGGTGGACTTGCCCGCGCCGTTCAGGCCGAGCACGCCGATCTTGGCGCCGGGGAAGAACGACAGGGAGATGTCCTTGAGGATTTCACGCTTGGGCGGAACGATCTTGCCGACCCGATGCATGGTGTAGACGTACTGAGCCAAAACGAGCACCTCATGAAGAAAAGGAAAAAAACTCGGCCAAGTATATGACAGACCGAGAGAAAGCTGGCCAGCCACCCCGGTTTTCGTGGGGCGAGGCGCTTTGCCGGCGAATGTTCGCCGTCCGATTCCAGGCCGCTACGGTGACGCTGAGCAGCGTACTGGCCGCCCTTACCGTCTCCGCTACCCTCGTCCTGTCGAAGGCGTTCTGCCTGAGCGAGGCGGCGACCATCGCCCCGTGCGGGATCTGGGTGGGCCTGGCATTGCTCGCGGCCATGGTGCTGCCGCTCAAGACCTGACGCGAAGCAAGGCGTGGGTAGATCCATCCTGCTACAATTGATCCAAATCAGTCTCAAAAGAACAAAAAAAACCTCAAAAATGACACTCGCTCCCAGACCCGCCCAGCTACCCGACTCGCCGCACAGGGACAGTCTCGACCCAACGCCAACCCCGTCGTCTCAGGACCAGCGCCTGCTCAAGGCCCTGGCCACCGCGATGGCCAATCATCCGCGCGCCACCATGGGAGAACTGGCGGAACTGGCAGGCGTGAGCAGGGCAACCCTGAACCGTCATTGCGGTACCCGCGAAGGTCTCAAGCGGCGCCTGGAAAGCCATGCCAGGAGTACCCTCGAACGCCTCAGCCACAGCGCCGCCCTGCAGCGCCTGGAGCCGCGGGAAGCGCTACGCGAGCTGATCCGGGAACACCTCGTCCAGCGCGACCTGCTGGCACTGCTGATGTTCGAGCAGAACCCGGGACGCCAGGCCGGGCATGGGGACACCAGTTGGCAGTCCTATATCGAAGCCCTGGACGCCTTCTTCCTGCGCGGCCAGCAGAAGCGTGTGTTCCGTATCGATATCAGCGCGGCGACCTTCAGCGAACTCTTCATCGTCCTGATCTACGGCATGGTCGATGCCGAGCGCCGCGGTCGCGCGGCCAGCGCCGGGTTGTCCGCCACGCTGGAGGAACTGTTCCTGCGTGGCGCGTCGAACCCCGCACAACCTGCCAGCCCTTGAGCGGGCGGCAGTCGCCACCCGCTAGCACCGTTTCCCACACGTTTACCCGCTCAACTCCTGCCGCCTCGATGTACCACCAGGCTCCGCCCCTCGTCCCAGCCTCCGCCGAGTGCCCGGAACAGGTCGACCAGGGCGATCTGCCGCTGGGTGCTGCCGTCGATGAAGGCGATCTCGTTGAGGAAGCTGCTGCGCTGCGCATCGAGGTAGCGCAGGTGGTTGTCGACGCCACTCTCGTAGCGTGCCTTGGCCAGCTTCAGGGCTTCGTTGCTGCTGTTCGCCAGGGCGCGCAGGGCCTTCTCTTCGCGACGCAGGGTATCGCTGGCCGCCAGGGCGTCGGCGACCTCGCGG
This sequence comes from Pseudomonas sp. 20-5, assembly GCF_056782835.1. Classification (NCBI taxonomy): domain Bacteria; kingdom Pseudomonadati; phylum Pseudomonadota; class Gammaproteobacteria; order Pseudomonadales; family Pseudomonadaceae; genus Pseudomonas; species Pseudomonas sp. 20-5. Next base: position 5,186,601 of record NZ_CM165584.1, read on the forward strand.
AAGGCGGTCTGGATGGCCCCCTCGTAGGCGGCCACCGCCGAATCCTTGCGCGCCTCGGCCAAGCTCAGGTTGGCACGGTTGCGCCCGCCATCGAAGATCGGCAGCGTCAGCGTCGGCAGGAAGCTCCAGGAGCGCGAGCCGCCATCGAACAGGCCGGACATTTCCGCGCTGGAGGTGCCGAAGCTGCCGGTCAGGCTGATGCGCGGGAAGAACGCCGCGCGCGCCGCGCCGATATCCGCGTTGCGCGCCCGCAAACGATGTTCGGCGGCAAGGATGTCGGGGCGTCGCTCGATCAGCTCGGACGGCGTGCCAGGAGCGATGTCCTGCAGCAGCTTCGGCCGCCGCCCCGGACTCCGCGGAATCGCCTGCGCGGCATCGTCGCTACCCAGCAGCAGCACCAGCGCGTTGAATGCCTGCTGTTTCTGCCGCAGGTTGCGCTCCTGCTCGGCGCGCGCCTGCTCCACCAGGCCAAGGGCTTCCTGGTAGTCCAGCGCGGTGGCGGCACCGGCCGCGCGGCGCTGGTCGATCAGGGCGAAGGAATACTCGCGGCTGACCAGGGTCTGACGGGTCAGCGCCAGGCGCCGCAGGGCGCCGTCGTAGCTCAGGTAGGCCTGGCTGACCTCGGCGACCAGGGCGATCCGTGCCGCGCGCGCCGCCTCCTCGCTGGCCAGGTACTGTTGCAGGGCTGCGTCGGTCAGGCTCTTGACCCGACCGAAGAGGTCCAGTTCGTACTCCGGCAGGGCCAGCCCGACCTGGTAGCTGCTGGCCACTTCCGAGCGATTGCCGGCGGACAGGTCGGCCGGCTGCCGCTGGCGGTTGCCGGTGGCAGCGGCATTCAGGCCCGGAACCCGGTCGGCGCGCTGGATTCGGTACTGCGCGCGGGCCGCCTCGATATCCAGGAGGGTCTGGCGCAGCGAGCGGTTGTTATCCAGGGCCACGCCCACCAGGCGGCGTAGTTCGGCATCGACGATGAAACTCTTCCAATCCAGCGTGTCGATGGCCGCGCCCTGGCGCTGGGCGGCAGCGCCGCTCCAGCTGTCGGCCACCGGCGCGGCGGGACGTTCGTAGGTCGGCGCCATGGAGCAGGCACCGAGGGTCAGGGCGATCAGCAGCGCCGATACGCCGAAAGCAGGTTTGCGCATCTCGTTCACTCCCCGGCCGAAGCGGCCTGTTCGATGGGTGCCGGCTTGCTGCGCAGCAGCGACAGCAGCCAGACGAAACAGATAGGTACGAACAGCACGCCGAGGAAGGTGGCGCTGAGCATCCCGCCGATCACTCCGGTGCCGATGGCACGCTGGCTCGCCGCGCCGGCACCGCTGGCCAGGGCCAGGGGTATCACGCCGAGGATGAACGCCATGGAAGTCATGATGATCGGCCGGAAGCGCAGGCGCGCGGCCTCGATGGCGGCGTCGCGCAGGCTATGCCCCTGCTCCCAGAGTTCCTTGGCGAACTCGACGATGAGAATCGCGTTCTTCGCCGAAAGACCGATGATGGTGATCAGGCCGACCTTGAAATACACGTCGTTGGACATACCGCTGACCATCACCGCGAGCACCGCGCCGATGGCGCCGATCGGCACGATCAGCATCACCGACAGCGGGATCGACCAGCTCTCGTAGAGCGCCACCAGCAACAGGAACACCACCAGGATGGCGAGGGCGAACAGGCTGGTGGCCTGCCCGGCGGAGACCTTCTCCTGATAGGACAGGCCGGTCCACTCGTAGCCGATGCCGGCCGGCAGCTGCGCGGCCAGGCGCTCCATTTCCGCCATGGCTTCGCCGGTACTGAAGCCGGGCGCGGCGTCACCGACGATGCGGATCGACGGGTAGCCGTTATAGCGCACCAATTGCACCGGTCCCTCTTCCCATTTCACGCTGACGAAGGCGCTGAGCGGTACCAGGTTGCCAGCAGCGTTAGGCACGTATAGCTCGAGCACGCTTTCCGGGGTCATCCGGTTGCCCTGTTCGGCCTGGATCACCACCCGCTGTTGGCGCCCCGCATTGGTGAAGTCGTTGATCACCTCCGAGCCGAAGGCAGCGGACAGCGTGCCGCTGATGGTCTCGAAGCTCACCCCCAGGGCACGGGCCTTCTCCCGGTCGATCAACAGGCGCAGTTGCGGCGCTTCGGCCAGTCCTTCCATCATCGCGTAAAGGAATTTCGGGTTGGTCTGGATCTCGCCAAGAAGAGTATCGCGAGCCTGCAGCAGCGCTTCGCGGCCGACCCCGCTACGGTCCATCAGGCGCAATGCGAAGCCGCCGGAGTTACCCAGACCGTTGATCGGTGGCGGCGACACGGCCATGACCGTGCCATCGTCGGGCAGCGCGAAATGCTCGTTCAGCGCGGCGATCTCGGCGGCGGCCGACTGCTCGGCGCCTCGCTCGGACCAGTCCTTGAAGGTCGGGAAGGCCAGCGCGGCATTGTCGCCCTGGCCGGAGAAGCTGAAGCCCGAGATCAGGAACACCGAAGCCACCGCCTCGCGGGACTTGAGGAAGCGCTCGAGCTCCTCGCCGGTGGCATCGGTGCGCACGCGCGAAGCGCCAGGCGGCAGTTGCACGTCGACCACCATGTAGCCGAGGTCTTCCGCCGGCACGAAGGCTTCCGGCAGGCGCAGGTAGAAGTAGCCGAGCATGGCCACCAGGCCGGCGTACACCAGCATGAAGCGTCCGGCGCGCGCCACCAGCTTCGAGTTGAGCAGCGAATAGCGCTCGGTGACGCGGGCGAAGCCACGGTTGAAGGCGCCGAAGAAGCCGCGCTTCTCGTGGTGCCCTTCGGGAATGGGCTTGAGCAGCGTGGCGCACAGCGCCGGGGTGAAGGTCAGGGCGAGGAAGCCGGAGAACAGGATCGAGACCGCCAGCGACACCGAGAACTGCTGGTAGATCACCCCCACCGAACCGGCCATGAAAGCCAGCGGCAGGAACACCGCCGAGAGCACCAGGGTGATGCCGACGATGGCGCCGGATACCTGCTTCATCGCCTTGACCGTGGCCTCGGCCGGGGAAATCCCCTCCTCCGCCATGATCCGCTCGACGTTCTCCACCACCACGATGGCGTCGTCCACCAGGATGCCGATCGCCAGGACCATGCCGAACATGGTCATCATGTTCACCGAGAACCCCAGCAGGTACATCACCATCAGCGTACCCAGCAGGCACACCGGCACCACGATGGACGGGATCAGGGTGTAGCGGACGTTCTGCAGGAACAGGAACATCACCAGGAACACCAGGACCATCGCTTCGATCAGGGTGTGGATCACCTTCTCGATGGCCACGTCGACGAAGCGCGAGGTGTCGTAGGGCACGCTGTACTGCATGTCCTCGGGGAAGAACGCCGACAGTTCGGCGAGACGCTGTTTCACCAGGGTAGCGGTCTGGATCGCGTTGGCCCCGGGCGACAGCTGGATCGCCCCGCCCACGGTGGGCGTGCCGTTCAGTCGCGAGGAAATGTTGTAGCTCTCCTTGCCGAGTTCCAGGCGCGCGACATCGGCGAGCCGGACCAGCGAGCCGTCCTGGTTGGCGCGCAGCACTACCTGGCCGAACTCCTGCGGATCGTCCAGAGTGCCCTTCACCGCCAGGGTCGCCGTCAGCTCCTGCGCGGAACTGCCCGGTGCGCTGCCGAAGGCGCCGGCCGGCACCTGCACGTTCTGCCCGCGGATGGCATTGCTCACGTCGTCGATGGAGAGGCCGAAGCCCACCAGCTTCTGCGGATCGATCCAGACCCGCATGGCCGCCTCGGAAGAGAAGAATTGCAGCTTGCCGACGCCCGGCAGGCGCCGCAGCTCGTTGTTGATATTGCGCGCGGCGTAGTCGCCGAGGGCGGTGGTGTCGCTGCGCTGAGCGCCTTCCTTGTAGCTGAGCGCATAGATCAGCAGGAAACCGGCGCTGGTCTGCTCGACCTGCAGGCCCTGGGTCAGCACCGCCTGCGGCATGCGCGCCTCGGCTTTCTTCAGGCGGTTCTGCACGTCCACCTGGGCCAGGTCCGGATCGGTGCCCGGCTCGAAGGTGACGACGATCTCGGCGGTGCCGTTGGAGTTGTTGGTCGACTCGAAGTAGAGCAGGCCCTTGGCGCCGTTCAGCGACTCCTCGAGCACACTGGTGACGGAGTCCACCAGCACCTTCGCCGAGGCGCCGGGATAGGTGGCGGTGATGGTGATCTGTGGCGGCGCGACATTGGGGTACTGCGCTACCGGCAATTTGGAAATGACCAGCAGGCCGGCCAGGGAGATGAACAGGGCCACCACCCAGGCGAAGTTCGGCCGCTTGATGAAGAATTCGGACATCGGAAAATCCTCGGGGCGAACCCGCCCTTACTGTTGCGGCGCAGGTGACTGGGCTTGCGCCTGGGCACCATCCGGCTTCGGCACGATCTTCACCCCCGGCTGCACCGCAGCCAGGCCGCCGACTATGACCCGGTCACCCGGCTCCAGGCCCTCGGTGATCTGCCAGCGCGAACCCTGCATGACGCCGGTACCGACGCTGCGCGCCTCGGCGCGCTCGTCGGCGCCCACCACCATCACCTGGGCGCTGCCGTCGCTGGAGCGGTGCACGGCCCGTTGCGGCACCAGGATCGCCTGGTTGTCGATGCCCTGGGGCGTACGTACGCGCACGTACATGCCCGGCAGCAGGACCCCGTCGGGGTTGGCGAACTTGCCGCGCAGGGCGATCTGGCCGGTGCCGCGATCCACCGCCACGTCGGCGAACTGCAACGCGCCCTGGCGCTCGTAGGGCGTCCCTTCGACGCGCAGGGTCAGCGCCTGGCTGTCGCCGGCGGCCAAGGTGCCTTTCTTCAGGGCGTCGCGCAGGCGCAGGGCCTCGGCCGCGGTCTGGGTGAAATCCGCATAGATCGGATCGAGCTGCTGGATACGCGCCATCAGCGTCGCCTCGCCCTGCCCGACCAGCGCGCCCTCGGTCACCAGCGCGCGGCCGATGCGCCCGGAGATCGGCGCAGTGACCGAGGCGTAGCCGAGGTTCAGGCGCGCGGTCTCCAGGTCGGCCTGGGCCGAGCGGGTCGCCGCCTCGGCGCTGCGCAGGTCGGCGGTGGCGGTATCGAAGTCCTGCTGGCTGACCGCCTGGATCTTCACCAGCGGCTCGTAGCGACGCACCCGCGCCTGCGCCTCGAACAGCACCGCGCGGTTCCGCGCCAGCTCACCTTCGGCGCGCGACACCGCAGCCTTCAGCGGTGCCGGATCGATCTGGAACAGCAGGTCGCCAGCCTTGACGTCGGCGCCCTCCTCGAAGCGCTTCCGCACGACGATGCCGGCCACCCGCGCGCGCACCTCGGCGACCCGCACCGGTTCGATCCGCCCAGGCAGTTCCGAACTCAGCGCCAGGGGCTCGGCCTGCACCGTCAGGACCTCCACCGGCAACACCATTTCGGCGGCCTCCTGTCGCTCTTCCGCCGGCCCACAACCCGCCAACGCGATGGCCATAGCCAACGCCCCGATCCTTCCTATTGCACGCAAATCAGCCATGACACACCCGACCGTTGATTGAAAACGGATCGAATGGTACTTTTTCGAGCTAATTGAGTCAATATTGTCTCAAATGATCTTTTGACAGCTAATTCCTTTGGACGCGAGGCCAGTTTTCTGCACAATGCGCACAATCAGAAAAACCAACCGGGACCCATCGATGACCCTGATTTCCCATGACGAGCGACTCATCAAGGCGCTGGCAGTCGCTATCGTCGACCGCCCGCGAGCGACGCTGAAGGAACTGGCCGAGGCGGCCGGCGTAAGCAAGGCCACCCTGCACCGCTTCTGCGGCACGCGGGACAACCTGGTGCAGATGCTCGAGGACCACGGAGAGACCGTACTGAACCAGATCATCCAGGCCTGCGACCTGGAGCATGCCGAGCCTCTGGAGGCGTTGCAGCGCCTGATCAAGGAACACCTCACCCACCGCGAGCTGCTGGTATTCCTGGTATTCCAGTACCGCCCGGACTTCCTCGACCCGCACGGCGAAGGCGCACGCTGGCAGTCCTACCTGGAAGCGCTGGACGCCTTCTTCCTGCGCGGACAGCAGAAAGGCGTGTTTCGCATCGACATCACGGCGGCCGTGTTCACCGAACTGTTCATCACCCTGGTCTACGGCATGGTCGATGCGGAACGTCGCGGACGGGCGGCCAGCTCCAATTCCGCGCATACCCTGGAGCAGATGTTCCTCCATGGCGCCTCCAATCCGGCTCGCTCCTGACCCTCGCGCCCGCGGCGGCGCCCCTCTCGTCGCCGCATGGCACGGACCGATCCGCGTGCCGTCGACTTCGGCCGCCCGGAGGCCTGCTCGACACTCGGGAAGATCAGTCGTCACCGGTCCTGCGACAAAGTGCCTCGACAGCCGGAAAGGACCGTGACGCTCGTCGGCGATACTGGCACTTGGCCTTGCTTCCGGGCATCCTAACTGTCTACCGAATCACACCTCCCCCAGGAATTCCGGTCAGTGTCGACCCCCTCGCTAACCCCGTCGCCGCCTCCCGCCGGCGACCCACTGACCGTACCCGACCGACCGGCAGCCAAGGCTGGCCTGCTGTTGCTGGTCCTGTTGATGCTCGGCCTGCTGCTCTGGCAGATGAGCCAGGAGCTGCGCCAGCAGGAACGCTTCGAACACGAGCGAGCCGCGGCCCAGCTCGATCGTCTCAACGACCGCCTGTCCCTGACCCTCGAACTCAAGGCGCGCACCGCCCTCGCCCTGCTCCCGGGCGTGCCCCCCAGCGAGCGTGGCGAGATCCAGGGCAGGCTGTTGCCGCGCATCAGCGATGCGCTGCCGCAGGTGCGCCAGTTGCAATGGGTGGACAGCGCCCCGCAGACGGACAGCCCGTCGCCGGAAAGGACGCTGCCCGAGCAGTTGCGCCAGCACGCCGGCTCCGGCCTCTACCACTATTGCCTCGACCCGCGCGACGGCGAATCCCTCTACCTGACCCTGCGCGAACCCGGCAGCCGCCGCGACAGTGGCTTCTGGCTGTTGCACCTGGCCAGCGACAGCCTCGCCCAGTGGAGTCCCGACCTGCCCACCGGCAACCTGCTCTGGCGCCTGGAAGACCAATACGCCGGGCGGGTGCTCTGGCATACCCCGGGGAGCACGGCGCTGCTCGACGACATGCAGACCCTCGGCGTGGAACCGCTGCGCAACAGCGACTGGCAGCTTCGCGGGCTCTACGACAGCACGCGAGTGCGGCTCGGCCTGCTGCCGGGAATCGGCGGCGAGCTGGCGATCTTCCTCCTGCTGGTCGGCGTCACCGTGTACATGCTGCTGCGCCTGCACCGCGAGCAACAGGGCCTGCGCGCCATGACCCTGGCCTCGCAGCGCAGCCTGCGCCAGGCGGCCACGGCACTGGCGGCGATCGACGAGCGGGTGCTGGTGACCCGCGCCGACGGCCGCCTCAGCTACCTCAATCCCCAGGCCGAACGCCTCTTCGGCATCAGTTCGGCCCAGGCCCGCCAGCATCACCTGCTGGGCCTGCTGCCGGACCTCGAGCCAGGCTGGCTGACGGACGCCGGTGGCGACGGCGAGACCCGTAGCGAGCTGCTGCCGCTGCGGGTGCGCGGCGAGCCGCGGACGTTCACCCTCAGCCGCCATCCGCTGGCCAGCTATCCGGCGCTCGCCGACCAGGCCTGGACCCTCCGCGAGCAGATCCTCCAGGGCGGGCAGGTCTGGGTGTTGCGCGACGTCACCGAGGAACAGCACGCCCTCGGCGTCCTGGAGGAAACCCGGCGGCGCTACCAGGACATCTTCGAAGGGGTCGGCGTGGCCCTCTGCGTGCTCGACCTCTCCGCCCTGCGCCAGGCTCTGGTGGAACAAGGCCTGGACAGCTGCGCCGCACTGCGCGCCTGGCTCGCCGGCGAACCCGGGCGGCAGCAGGCGCTGCTGGAGCGGATCCGCATCACCGAGATCAACGATGTCAGTCGCCGCCTGCTGCAGATCGAGTCCACCGAACAGGCCTGGCAGCGCTTGCTCGACCACGGCCCGCTACAACCGGACAGCCTGCGCCTGCAGGTGATCGAGGCGCTCATCGAACGCCGGCCGGTACTCGAACTGGAAGCCACGCTGCGCTGCGGCAAGAGCACGCCGCGGCACCTGTGGTTGCAACTGCGCCTGCCGGAAAACCCCGGCGAATGGCATGCGGTGACCCTCAGCCTGTCCGACGTCACCAGTCGCAAGGAAGTCGAACTGTCGCTGATCGAGCGCGAGAAGTTCTGGTCGGACGCGGTCCAGGCGGTGCCCGATACCCTCTACATCCACGACCTGCACGCGCGCCGGGTGATCTTCAGCAACCATCACCTGGGCCAGCAACTGGGCTACAACCAGGAAGAACTGGCGCGGATGGGCGAGAACTTCTGGGAAACCCTGCTGCACCCCGACGACCAGGAATACTACTGGCGCATCCGCAACCTGCAGCACGTGGTCGGCGACGGCCTGCTGCTCGACAGCCAGCTGCGCTGGCGCCACCGCGACGGCCGCTGGCACTGGTTCGACATCCGCGAGCAGGCCTTCAGCCGCGACCGCAGCGGTCGCGTGGCGCGCCTGATCGGCGTGGCCAAGGACATCACCTTCACCGTCGAGGCGAACAACGCGCTGCGCGAGAACGGCCGACGCTACCGCATGCTGGCGGAAAACATCAGCGACGTGATCTTCTCCACCGACGCCGAACTCAACGCCAGCTACGTCAGCCCCTCGGTACAGCACGTGTTCGGCTACAGCCCGGAATGGGCGCTGCTCAACGGCCTCCACCAGACCGCCACCAACCCGCGCCAGCTCGGCCGCCTGAACGGCCTGCTGCGCCGCGTGCGACACGCCATCGGCGACCGCCAGAAGCTCGCCGAGCTGCGGGAAAACCCTGGCCAGCATCTGTTCGCCCTCGACTGCCTGCGCGCCGACGGACGCAAGATTCCCATCGAACTGCGGATCGTCCTGATGTGGGACGAGCACGACCGCTTCGAAGGCCTGCTCGGCATCGCCCGCGACATCAGCCAGCAGCGCCGCGCCGAACGCGAGCTGCGGATGGCGGCGACGGTATTCGAACACTCCACGGCGGCGATCATGGTCACCGACCCGGCCGGCTACATCGTCCAGGTCAACGATTCCTTCTCGCGCCTGACCGGCTACAGCCCGGCCGACGTGCTCGACCAGCAGCCGCGCCTGCTCACCGCCGACCGCCAGGAAGCCAACCAGCTCAAGCACGTGCTCGCCAGCCTGCAGCACAGCGGCAGCTGGGAAGGCGAGATCCTGCAGAAGCGCAAGACCGGCGAACTCTATCCGTCCTGGGTCGGCATCACCGCGGTGCGCGACGAGGAAGGCGACCTGGTCAGCTTCGTCTGCTTCTTCAGCGACATCAGCGAGCGCAAGGCCAGCGAGCGGCGCATCCACCGCCTGGCCTACTACGACGCCCTCACCCACCTGCCCAACCGCACGCTGTTCCAGGACCGTCTGCATACCGCCCTGCAACAGGCCGAGCGCAACGGCCAATGGGTGGTGCTGATGTTCCTCGACCTCGACCGCTTCAAGCCGATCAACGACTCCCTCGGCCACGCCGCCGGCGACCGCATGCTGCAGGAAGTGGCGACCCGCCTGAGCGCCTGCGTCAGCCAGGACGATACCGTGGCGCGCATGGGCGGCGACGAATTCACCCTGCTGCTGCCTTCCCAGGGCGACCGCGAGATCGCCCTGAAACGGGCGATCCAGGTCGCCGAGCTGATCCTCGGCCGTCTGGCCCGGCCGTTCACCCTGGAAGGCCGTGAATTCTTCGTCACCGCCAGCATCGGTGTGGCCTTGTCGCCCCAGGACGGCGCCGAACTGAGCCTGCTGATGAAGAACGCCGACACGGCGATGTACCACGCCAAGGAGATGGGCAAGAACAACTTCCAGTTCTACCAGGCCGAGATGAACGCCCGCGCCCTGGAGCGCCTGGAACTGGAAAGCGACCTGCGCCGCGCCCTGGAACTGGGCGAGTTCGTCCTCCACTACCAGCCGCAGTTCACCGGCGACGGCCGCCGCCTGACAGGCGCCGAGGCCCTGCTGCGCTGGCAGCATCCGCGCCGCGGACTGGTTCCGCCGAGCGAGTTCATTCCGGTGCTGGAGGAGATCGGCCTGGTCGCCCAGGTCGGCGACTGGCTGCTGGCGGAAGCCTGCAAGCAGTTGCGCAGCTGGCACAAGGCCAAGGTGCGGGTGCCAAAGGTCTCGGTGAACCTCTCGGCACGGCAGTTCGCCGATGGCCAGTTGGGCGAGCGGATCGCCGCGATCCTCTACGAGACAGGCATCCCGCCGGCCTGCCTGGAGCTGGAGCTGACCGAAAGCATCCTGATGAGTGACGTCGCCGAGGCCATGCAGATCCTCTCCGGGCTCAAGCGCCTCGGCCTGGCCATCGCGGTGGACGACTTCGGCACCGGCTACTCCTCGCTGAACTACCTCAAGCAGTTCCCCATCGACGTGCTGAAGATCGACCGCAGCTTCGTCGACGGCCTGCCCCACGGCGAACAGGACGCGCAGATCGCCCGGGCGATCATTGCCATGGCCCACAGCCTGAATCTGATGGTGATCGCCGAGGGCGTGGAGAGCCAGGCCCAGCTGGACTTCCTTCGCGAGCACGGCTGCGACGAGGTGCAAGGCTACCTGTTCGGCCGGCCGATGCCCGCCGAGCAGTTCGGCATGCTCTACGCCAGCGACGTGCTGTTCATGTTCAACGAGGGCTGAGCCGCCGTGCGGCGCGCTTGAGCGCCGCTTGTCCGCGACATGATGGCCTTTCATGTGCCAGCACCCGCCGCATGGGTTAGAATGCGCGCCTTTTCCCAGCACCGATCCTTATGAGGACCGCCATGTTCAGCCGTGATTTGACCCTCGCCCGCTACGATGCCGAACTCTTTGCCGCGATGGAGCAGGAAGCCCAGCGCCAGGAAGAGCACATCGAGCTGATCGCCTCCGAGAACTACACCAGCCCGGCGGTGATGGAAGCCCAGGGTTCGGTGCTGACCAACAAGTACGCCGAAGGTTATCCGCACAAGCGCTACTACGGCGGCTGCGAGTACGTCGATATCGTCGAGCAACTGGCCATCGACCGCGCCAAGCAACTGTTCGGCGCCGATTACGCCAACGTCCAGCCGCACGCCGGCTCCCAGGCCAACGCCGCGGTCTACCTGGCCCTGCTGTCGGCCGGCGACACCATCCTCGGCATGAGCCTGGCCCATGGCGGCCACCTGACCCACGGCGCCAGCGTCTCCTCCTCCGGCAAGCTGTACAACGCCGTGCAGTACGGCATCGACGCCAATGGCCTGATCGACTACGACGAAGTCGAGCGCCTGGCCGTGGAGCACAAGCCGAAGATGATCGTCGCCGGCTTCTCCGCCTATTCCCAGGTCCTCGATTTCGCCCGCTTCCGCGCCATCGCCGACAAGGTCGGCGCCTACCTGTTCGTCGACATGGCCCACGTCGCCGGCCTGGTCGCCGCTGGCGTCTACCCGAACCCGGTGCCGTTCGCCGACGTGGTCACCACCACTACCCACAAGACCCTGCGCGGTCCGCGCGGTGGCCTGATCCTGGCGCGCGCCAACGAGGAGATCGAGAAGAAGCTCAACTCCGCGGTATTCCCCGGGGCCCAGGGCGGTCCGCTGGAGCACGTGATCGCGGCCAAGGCGGTGTGCTTCAAGGAAGCCCTGCAGCCGGAGTTCAAGACCTACCAGCAGCAGGTCCTGAAGAACGCCCAGACCATGGCCCAGGTCTTCCTCGACCGCGGTTTCGACGTGGTTTCCGGCGGCACCCAGAACCACCTGTTCCTGCTCTCCCTGATCAAGCAGGACATCACCGGCAAAGACGCCGACGCCGCCCTCGGCCGCGCGTTCATCACCGTGAACAAGAACTCGGTCCCGAACGACCCGCGCTCGCCGTTCGTCACCTCCGGCCTGCGCATCGGTACCCCGGCCGTGACCACCCGCGGCTTCAAGGAAGCCGAGTGCCGCGAGCTGGCCGGCTGGATCTGCGACATCCTCGAGAACATGGGCGACGAGTCCGTGATCGACGGCGTACGCGAGAAGGTCAAGGCGATCTGCGCCAAGTTCCCGGTCTACGGCAACTAAGCGACAAGGCAAGACGAAAGAGCCCGGCAAATGCCGGGCTTTTTCATTTCCTCCGAGGAAGGAGGCGCCGGGTAGCGTTATCGCCGGTCCTCGACATGGATCACCGCCAAGGCTTCGGCATCCTCGCCCCGCCGGGAGCGGCCGTGCATGCCGACGAGCAGCTCGCCGGCGTCCTCCTCCAGTTCCTCGCGAGGGACGAAGGTAAGGATGTCCGGGTGATGCCCGGTCACCACCCAGCCGCGGCCGTTGTCCAGGGTGATCACGCCGAAGTCGCCCGCCGGCGTGCCGACCTGTACCGCTCCCCACTCGGCCAGCAATGCCCGCGCCTGGGCCGCGAGGTCCGGCTCCGGCTGCGTGAGGATCACGCAAGTGCCCCGGGCGAACAGCACCCAGGATTTGTCCGCGCCACGGATGCAGTCCCGCCAGGCGCCGATCAATGCCTCCCTGTCCATTTCCACGCTCCTTTGACGTCGATGCGCCTCAGCGGCCTTCGACGATGCGTTCGAAGCCCTCGCGGATACTGTCCTCCGGCAGGTTGTCGCCGATGAACACGATCACACTCTCGCGCGCCTCGTCGTCCCGCCACTCGCTATCCCAGTCGAAGCCGTAGAGTCGCAGCACGCCCTGGAACACCAGGCGACGCGGCTCGTCGGCGATGTTCAGCACGCCCTTGTAGCGCAGCAGGGAATTGCCATGCCACTGCAACAGGTCGTCCATGAACTCGCTCAGCCTTTCGAGATCGAGCGGCGTGTCGCTGCGCAGTACCAGGGTGCCGATGCGATCGCGGCTGTCCTTGGCTGCCACCGCTCGCAGCGGGCGCAGGCCGATGCCCGGACCGAGGTCGGCGTTGAGGTTGAAGCCACGTACGTCGAGCAGGTGCGCCAGGTCGATGCGGCCGTGCTCGACCACATGCACCAGCGCCCTCCGGTTGATCCGTTGCAGGCGCTGGCCCAGGGCCTCGAAGGTGGCGGCGTCGACCAGGTCGGTCTTACTCACCAGGATGCGGTCGGCGAAGCCGACCTGGGCCTGGGCGATGGTTTCCTGCAGGTGACGCTCGGCGTTGGCGGCGTCCACCAGGGTGATGATGCCGTCCAGCACGTAGCGCTGGCAGAGTTCCTCGTCGGCGAAGAAGGTCTGCGCCACCGGCGCCGGATCGGCCAGGCCGGTGCACTCGATCACCAGGCGGTCGAAGTCGATCTCGCCGTTGTCGCGGCGCTCCAGCAGGAGGAACAGGGCCTTTTCCAGGTCGGTGTTGATCGAGCAGCAGACGCAGCCGTTGGACAGCGTCATCACCTGCACCGGCTCGACGCCGAGCAACTGGCCGTCGATCGGCGTCTCGCTGTACTCGTTCTCGATCACCGCGATCTTCATGCCGTGCTCGGCCTGCAGCAGGTACTTGAGCAGGGTGGTCTTGCCGGCGCCGAGGAAGCCGGTGAGCACGGTGACGGGGATCGGGGCGTGGTTGTCGTTGGCTACTTCGGACATGCGCAACTTCCAGAAAAGACGCGGGCCACGTCAGACGTGGCCCGCGGAAGGATGGGGATTCAGCAGCAGCGGATCGGCCGACCCTTGCCGCCACCGTAGCGCGCCTCCTGGCGCTCGCGGAAGAACTCCTCGTAGGTCATCACCGGCTTGTCCGGGTGCTTGTTGCGCATGTGCTCGACATAGGTGTCGTAGTCGGGCATGCCGACCAGCATCCGGGCGGCCTGGCCCAGGTATTTGCCCATGCGGCTGAGGTCGTTGAACATGGCGAGTTCCTCGTTAAGGCTCCCCGGCGAACCGGGGAGCGCGGCCGGTCAGGCGTCGGGGATGGGCTCGAACGGGGTTTCCTTGTCGGTCCGCTCGCTCTTGCCCCAGGCCGCGATGCCGACCTTGATGGCGTAGAACAGTACGCTGAAGACCACCAGCAGGAACAGCACGGTCAGACCGGCGTTGATGTAGGCGTTCAGCACCACGTGCTGCATCTGGCCGATATCCTTGGCCGGCGCCAGCACCTGGCCGGCATCCAGCGCGGTGGCGTACTTCTCGCCAAGAGCGACGAAGCCGACCGCCGGGTTGCTGTCGAAGATCTTGATCAGGCCCGCGGTGGTGGTGCAGATCAGCAACCAGGCCGCCGGCAGGATGGTGACCCAGACATACTGCTGGCGCTTCATCTTGATCAGGACCACGGTGGCGAGCATCAGCGCGATGCCGGCGAGCATCTGGTTGGAAATGCCGAACAGCGGCCACAGGGTATTGATCCCGCCCAGCGGGTCGACCACGCCCTGGTACAGCAGCCAGCCCCACAGCGCCACGCAGCCGCCGGTGCCGATGATGTTGGCGGTCCACGACTCGGTCTTCTTCAGCGCCGGCACGAAGTTGCCCAGCAGGTCCTGCAGCATGAAGCGCCCGGCACGGGTGCCGGCGTCCACCGCGGTGAGGATGAACAAGGCCTCGAAGAGGATCGCGAAGTGGTACCAGAAGGCCATGGTGTTCTCGCCCGGCAGCACCTGGTGGAGGATGTGCGCGATCCCCACCGCCAGGGTCGGCGCGCCGCCGGCACGGGCCAGGATGGTGGTCTCGCCGATGTCCTGGGCGGTCTGGGTGAGTTGCTCCGGCGTGATGGCGAAGCCCCAGCTGCTGACGGTCGCGGCCACCGCGTTGACGTCGGCGCCGACCACCGCCGGCGGGCTGTTCATGGCGAAGTAGATGCCCGGCTCGATCACCGAGGCGGCGACCATCGCCATGATCGCCACGAAGGACTCCATCAGCATGCCGCCGTAGCCGATGTAGCGGGCGTCGGGCTCGCGGTTGAGCAGCTTCGGCGTGGTCCCCGAGGAGATCAGCGCGTGGAAGCCGGACACCGCGCCGCAGGCGATGGTGATGAACAGGAACGGGAACAGGCTGCCTTTCCAGACCGGGCCGGTGCCGTCGGTGAACTGGGTCAGGGCCGGCATCTTCAGTTCCGGCATGACGATCAGGATGCCGATCGCCAGGCCGATGATGGTGCCGATCTTGAGGAAGGTCGACAGGTAGTCGCGCGGCGCCAGCAGCAGCCACACCGGCAGTACCGAGGCGACGGCGCCGTAGCCGATCAGCATCCAGGTGATCTGGATTCCACTGAAGGTGAAATGCGGCGCCCATTCCGGACTGGCCGCGACCTGCCCGCCGAGCCAGATCGAACCGAGCAGGAGGAACACCCCGATGATCGAGATCTCGCCGATCCGGCCGGGGCGGATGAAGCGCATGTAGACGCCCATGAACAGCGCGATGGGAATGGTCGCGAGGACGGTGAACATGCCCCAGGGGCTGTCGGCCAGAGCCTTCACCACGATCAGCGCGAGCACCGCGAGGATGATGATCATGATCAGGAAGGCGCCGAACAGCGCGATGGTCCCGGCCACCTGGCCCATTTCCTCGCGCACCAGCTCGCCCAGCGAGCGGCCGTTGCGACGGCTGGAGATGAACAGGACCATGAAGTCCTGCACCGCGCCGGCGAGGACTACGCCGGCGATCAGCCAGAGGGTGCCGGGCAGGTAGCCCATCTGCGCGGCAAGGACCGGACCGACCAGCGGACCGGCGCCGGCGATGGCGGCGAAGTGGTGGCCGAAGAGGATGTGCTTGTTGGTCGGGACGTAGTCCAGGCCATCGTTGTTGAGTACCGCGGGAGTGGCGCGGTTGGGGTCCAGTTGCATCACCTTGCTGGCGATGAACAGGCTGTAGTAACGGTAGGCGACCAGGTAGATGGCCACCGCCGCCACCACGATCCACAAGGCGTTGATCGCTTCGCCACGACGCAGGGCGACGACGCCCAGGGCCGCGGCGCCCACGATCGCCACCACCAGCCAGGCGAGGTGACGTAGCAGGCTATTGTTATTGTTCATAGTGTTTGGCTTCCGACAGATGGAGGGCGCAGTTCTGCAGCGAAAATTCTAGCCGCGAACCGACCAGGGGTCATACGACCTTAGTCTAGAGCGGTTACCGCACGATGGCGGTAGGCGCAATGTCGCAGGAATCCGCCGGAAAAGTCCATGGCCGACAAGGGCCGGCCAGGCGAAAACACTTCGGCGCGGCCTTGCCCTCTCCGTAGGAAGCGCCCTGGGAAAACGCCGTATGCCCAAGCCGCTCGTCTGCCGTGGCAACGGAGGCGGCAACCTCCGGCGGGCAGGCCGCGCACACGAAAAAGCCCGCCGTAGCGGGCTCTTTCCTGGGCCTGAAATCTCAGGCCGGTTGCTTGGCGTAGCGCGCCAGGGTGCCGTCGCGACTCATCACCGCCAGGGTGTTGCTCAGGACCTGCTCGCCCGTCGCATCCTTGCTCGCGAATATCTCGCCGAAATGCTGCTGGGTGACCTGGGCGAAGTGCGCCCGGTCCTTGGCTTCCACGCCGAGCAGCACGGCATAGGCGTCGAGCGCTTCGCCCTGGCCCTTGGCCATGTCCTCGGCGATGTTGTCGAGCATCCCGTTCATGGCGAAGATCGAGCGGCCGCCGTAGCCCAGGCGAGCATTGGTGTTGCAACCGTTGGTCCCGGAGGTCATGCCGAAGGTGGCGTTGCCCGAGGTACCGTTGGTGGTGGTGGCCAGCAGGTGCGGGAACAGGCCGCGCTGGCCCTCGAACACCATGTTGCCCCAACCACAGCCATTACCGCCTGCCGCGTCGGCGTGTGCCGTCATGCTGCCCAGGCTCAGCAGCCCCAGAACCAACCCCTTGCTCAAAAGTCGCTTGTCCATGTCTGCGCTCCGCAGTTGTATTTTGGAGAAAAACGCTTTAGCAGCTTTGGCGAGACTTGACGAACTGTCAAACTCGGACACATGCCGCCGATCCAGCCGCACAGGCGAGGACGGACGGCACCGCCGATCGAATTCCGCCACTTCCCCGCCGGCATGGCTTGGCTATAGTGGTATCCAGCAGCGCGCACCGAGGGATCGCGACATGAGTGACCAGCACGACGAACGTCGACGTTTCCACCGGATCGCCTTCGACGCCGACAGCGAGATCCTCCAGGGCGAACGGCGCTGGGAGGTCTTGCTCCACGACGTCTCCCTGCACGGCATCCTGGTCGGCCAGCCGCAGGACTGGAACGGCGACCCGCAACGGCCCTTCGAGGCCCGCCTGTACCTGGGCCTGGATGTACTGATCCGCATGGAGATCAGCCTGGCCTGGGCTCGCGACGGCCTGCTCGGCTTCGAATGCCAGCACATCGACCTCGACTCCATCAGCCACCTGCGCCGCCTGGTGGAACTGAACCTGGGCGACGAGGAACTCCTCGAGCGCGAGCTGGCCCTGCTGGTCAGCGCCCACGACGACTGAGGCGGGTCACTCGAAGAGGGCGTCCAGGGCCTGCTCGAGGCGCGTCACGGCGATCACCTGCAATCCCGCCGGCGCCTCCTTCGGCGCGTTGCCGAGGGGTACGATGGCACGCTTGAAACCATGCTTGCCGGCTTCCTTCAGGCGCTCCTGGCCGCTCGGCACCGGACGCACCTCGCCGGACAGCCCGACCTCGCCGAACACCAGCAGGTCGTGCGGCAGCGGGCGGTTGCGCAGGCTGGACATCACCGCCGCCATCAACGCCAGGTCGGAGGCGGTTTCCAGCACCTTGACCCCACCCACCACGTTGAGGAACACGTCCTGGTCGTAGGTCGGGATACCGCCGTGCCGGTGCAGCACCGCCAGCAGCATCGCCAGGCGGTTCTGGTCGAGGCCCAGGGTCACCCGCCGCGGATTCGCCAGGTGACTGGTGTCGACCAGCGCCTGGACCTCCACCAGCATCGGCCGCGAGCCTTCCCAGGTGGCCATCACCACGCTGCCGGGCACCGCTTCCTGGGCCCGCGTGAGGAAGATCGCCGAAGGATTGCTCACTTCCTTCAGGCCTTTGTCGGTCATGCCGAACACTCCCAGTTCGTTGACCGCGCCGAAGCGGTTCTTCACCGCCCGCAGCAGGCGCAGGCGGCCGTCTGATTCGCCCTCGAAATACAGTACGGTGTCGACCATGTGTTCGAGCACCCGCGGGCCGGCCAGGGCGCCTTCCTTGGTCACGTGGCCGACCAGGAAGATCGCCGTGCCGCTCTGCTTGGCATAGCGCACCAGCATCGCGGCGCTCTCGCGGACCTGGGCGACGCCACCCGGCGCCGATTGCAACTGCTCGGTGAAGATGGTCTGGATCGAGTCGATCACCATCACCCGCGGCTGCTCCTGGCGCGCGGTGGCGATGATGGTTTCGATGCTGGTCTCGGTCATCACCTTGAGCTTGTCTTCCGGCAACGACAGGCGCCGCGCGCGCATCGCCACCTGCTGCTGGGATTCCTCGCCGGTGACGTACAGCGCCGGGACGCGGCTGGCCAGGTTGCAAAGGGTCTGCAGGAGAATGGTCGACTTGCCGATGCCGGGATCGCCGCCGATCAGCACCACCGAACCGTCCACCAGGCCGCCGCCGAGAACCCGGTCCAGTTCGGTGGAGCCGGTCGTGAAGCGCGGCATTTCCTCGACGCTGACCTCCGCCAGGGTCTTCAGGTTGGCCTGCTGGCCGGCCCAGCCGCCGCGGCCGGAGCCGCTCGGCGCGGCCTCGACGACGGTCTCCACCAGGGTGTTCCAGGCCCCGCAGTCCGCGCACTGGCCGGCCCATTTCGGGAAGGTCGCGCCACACTCGGTGCAGCCGTACATGCGCTTGGCCTTGGCCATGGGAACTCCTCTCGCGGGCAAAGCGCAGATGATAGCCGCTGGCTTGATTCCGATCAGCCTCGATCGACCGCGCTTCGCGCGACACTGATGGCCGGACAAGGAGACTTCCATGCGCACACTGCTGTTCCTGCACCTGCTGGGTGCCGCGATCTGGGTCGGCGGCCACCTGGTCCTGGCCCTCGGCATCCTCCCCGGCGCCCTGCGCCGCCGCGATCCCCAGGCGATCCGCGCCTTCGAGCAGGTCTACGAGCGGATCGGCATCCCCGCCCTGCTGCTGCAGGTGGTCAGCGGCCTGTGGCTGGCCAGCCTGTGGCTGCCGTTCGACCACTGGTTCGGCGCCACGCCGGTGGCCCGTGCCCTGCAGCTCAAGCTGCTGCTCCTGGCGGCGACCGCCGCCCTGGGCGTGCATGCGCGCCTGCGCCTGATCCCGAACCTGGACGCCGAGAGCCTGCCGAAGCTGGGCTGGCACATCGCCGCGATCACCCTGGTGGGCCTGGGTTTCGTCGCGGTCGGACAGAGTTTCCGTTTCGGCGGCGCCTTCTGAGCATGCCCACATGAAAAAGGGCGCCGGAGGCGCCCTTTTTCATGCCGTTGTCGTGAATGAATCAATGGCCTTTTCCGTTGGCCTTCCTCAGCCTCTCGGCGATTTCGTCCTTGAGTTGCACCCGTTGCTGCTTCAACCCCTGCAGCGCCAGGTCGTCGAGGGGTTCGCGACCGCCCTCGACCTCGTAGATGCGCTTGTCGAGGCTCTCATAGTCCGCCGCCAGGCGAGTGAAGTGGGCGTCGTTGCCATGAAGTTGCTTCAGTTCGGCATGAAAATCCGGAAACTCCCGGGAAAGCGGATGTTGCTCGAGCGGCATGACGGACCTCCTCTGACGTTGTATACGACACCTCCAGACTAGCCCAGCAGGCCTCCTCCGAACATTGCCCCCGATCACCTCGCCGCCGCAGTGCCGTTCAGTTCGCCGCGTCGCAGGCTTTCCACGCTGTTGCCCAGCGCATCGCGGGCGCCAAGGTCGGCACCGCGCGCCGACAGCGCCTGGAGCAGCTCCTCGCGCTCGAACAGCGCCGCGTACATGGCCGCGGTCTGCCCTGCGCCGTTGCGCTGGTCGGGGCTGCATTGCGCGCCGATCAGGCGCCGGGCGATGCGGACCTCGCCCTTGAAGATGGCGCCCATCAGGGCGGTGTTGCCGCGCGCATCCTGGACGCAGGGGTCGGCACCGGCCTCCAGCAATTGTTCCACCGCTCCGCCATGGCCGTGGTAGGCGGCCAGGATCAGCCCGGTATAGCCCTTGGCATCCTGCACATCGAGGTCGAAGCCGGCCTCGACGAACTCCTTCAGCATGGCCTGGTCACCGCGTCGGGCGGCATCGAAGAAGTAGTCGCGCAACCGCGCTTCGACCTCGACCCCATGCACCTCGCCAGCTTGCGCGGCCAGCGCCGCGAGCAGCAAGCCTGCCAGAATCCAACCTCGCATCGTCGTCATCTCCCACCAAACCGATAGAGGAAGAGCGGCCTGGATGGCCGCCCCGGTTGCGATCAATCCTGGAGCTTCGCCGCCAGTTGCCGGACGCGCTGCAGATCGGCCCCGGCCACCTTGGCCAGGCCCGTGCCGTAGTCGCTGTCAGCCTTGTAGAAATAGGAAAGCATGATGTACTTGCTCTCGTCGTCGGTGATCGCCAACGCCCCGCCGAGACTGGCGATCAGGTCGGCCTGGTCCTTCTTGCCGTAGGAGCGGAACAGCTCGCCGGTCTGCTTGAAGTTCTGCTCGCGCTGGATCTTCGCCTGCTGGGTGGTACCGCTCAGCGGGGTCCGCACGTAGCGGGCGCTGGCCTGCTCCTCGCGCGGATCGAGCCGGCTCGGCTGGTAGTTCACCCCGCTGGTACTGTGTCCGGCGTTCAGCGCGCCGTCCTGGTTGACGGTATTGACCTCGCTGCGCGGGCGGTTGACCGGCAGGCCCAGGCCGTTGGCGCCGACCCGGTACATCTGGGTATCGGCGTAGGCGAACAGCCGTCCCTGGAGCAGGCGATCCTCGGAGGGCTCGATGCCCGGCACCAGGTTCGACGGCGCCATGGCGACCTGTTCGGTTTCCTGGAAGAAGTTGTCGACGTTGCGGTTCAGCACCATCTGGCCGATCTTGCGCTCGGGAATGCCCGGCCAGATCTTGGTCGCGTCCAGCGGGTCGAAGTCGAATTTCGCCAGGTCCTCGGGCTTGAGCACCTGGATGTACAGGTCCCATTTCGGGAAGTCGCCCTTCCGGATCGCGCTCACCAGGTCATTGGTCATGTGGCTGTAGTCGCGCCCCTGGACTTCCGCCACCTGTTTCGGATCGAGGTTCTTCTGGCCCTGCAGGCTCTTCCAGTGGAACTTCACGTAGTGCACTTCGCCCCTGGCGTTGACCAGCTTGTAGGCATGCACGCTGTTGCCGTCCATTTCCCGGTAGCTGGCCGGGGTGCCCTCGTTGGAATACAGCAGGGTCAGGGTGCGGGTCGCCTCCGGCACGTGGGAGAAGAAATCGAAGCGTCGCGAGTCGTCGTCGAGGTTGCTGCGCGGGTCCGGCTTGAAGGCATGGACCATGTCCGGGAACTTGATCGCATCGCGGATGAAGAAGGTCGGGAAGTTGTTGCCCACCAGGTCCCAATTGCCGTCTGCGGTATAGAACTTGGTGGCGAAACCGCGCGGATCGCGCAGGGTTTCCGGGGAGTGGTTGCCGTGCACCACCGCGGAGAAGCGCACGAATACCGGGGTCTTCTCGCCCTTGCGGAAGACCTTGGCCATGCTCAGGTCGCTGATATCGGCACTGGCGACGAACTCGCCATGGGCGCCGGTGCCGCGGGCATGCACCACGCGTTCGGGAATACGCTCGCGGTCGAAACGTTGCAGCTTCTGCAGCAGTTGCACGTCCTGCAGCAGCACCGAACCGTTGGGCCCGGCGGTCTGCGAGTTCTGGTTGTCGCCCACTGGCGCACCGTTGTCACGGGTCAGGGTCGCGGCCTGCACGGACAGCGACAGGAGGCTGGCGGTCAGGCTTGCCGCCACCAGCAGGCGGCCGGGACGGAAGGCGTTCAGGGAAGGGTTCATGGAAGAGCTCCTAATGGCTTGTCAGGCGTCTTGTTGCGCCCGACCAAGGTAAGGAGCGCCGCCGGCGACGCTAAATTGAAAAACCTCACCGCGCCGATTAGGAATATCAATGCGCCCATGAATCGCAAAAAGAAATAAAAAAGACCGCCAGCCGAAGAAAGCCCGCGCTGGTGCACCAGGCACTCCCAGTTCGCTCGCCGGTAAACGAGCTCACCTTCGTTATTTGCCTGCGAAGTTAGGTCGGAGAACCTCGCCACTCCAACTTCAACTTCCGGCATCTGCATGGCGCAGTTTCAAGTTGCCGAAGTTGCTTTGTCTTCTTTCTTGGCGAATTCCTGAAAATCGACATGAGTGTAATGTTTTTCCTCTAAACTTCGTTTCTCCCCACAAGACCCGACGCAAACGTATGCCTTGCGAATTTTCGCGTTGCCGGGGGGAACCAAAACACCAATCTTCCAGCCTGAGCAACTTGCCGAAGGCTGCATTAGACTGCCTTTACCTATTAGCGAAATACAGGGAGTGAACCCATGGGTCTTCTGAGTGAATTCAAAGCCTTTGCCGTCAAGGGCAATGTCGTGGATATGGCTGTCGGTATCATCATCGGCGCGGCCTTCGGCAAGATCGTCTCGTCCTTCGTGGGCGATGTGATCATGCCGCCGATCGGACTGCTGATCGGCGGAGTCGACTTCTCCGACCTGGCGATAACGTTGAAGGCCGCCGAAGGCGACGTGCCGGCGGTGGTGCTGGCCTATGGCAAGTTCATTCAGACCGTACTCGACTTCGTCATCGTGGCCTTCGCCATCTTCATGGGGGTCAAGGCGATCAACCGCCTCAAGCGCGAAGAAGCCGTCGCGCCGTCCGAACCGCCAGTGCCGAGTGCCGAGGAAACCCTGCTGACCGAGATCCGCGATCTGCTGAAAGCCCAGCAGAACAAGTCGTGATCGCGTCGGCGGAACAATGAAAAAGGGCCCGAACGGGCCCTTTTTCATTGCCGGACAACACGCCGGGCGGCAGCGTTATCCGCCGCTACTGCGCGGGCACGCACCTACCAGTAGTTCTCCACCGCCACCTGCCCCGGGCGCCGCGTCAGACTGAGGTTCATGCCGCGAGCCTTCAGCACGGCGCGGGTGTCCTCGATCATCTGCGGGTTGCCGCAGAGCATCACCCGCGAATGCTCCGGGGTCAGTTCCAAGTCGGCGGCACGCTCCAGATCGCCGTTCTCGATCAGCGTGGTGATACGTCCGTTCAGGCAACCGGGTACCTGCTCGCGGGTCACCACCGGAATGAAATGCAGCTTGTGGGCATGCTCGGCCAGGTATTCGCGCTCGGCGAGGCCGGCGATCAGCTCGCGGTAGGCCAGCTCCTTGCTCTCACGCACGCTGTAGACCAGCTTGATGCTTTCGAAGCGCTCCCAGACCTCGAAGTCCTGCAGGATCGAGACGAACGGCGCCACACCGGTACCGGTGGCCAGCAGCCAAAGGTCACGACCATCCACGAAGCGGTCGAGGGTGAGGAAGCCGAAGGCCTGGCGATCGACCAGCAACTGGTCGCCCTCGCGCAGGCGGCTGAGTTCGCTGGTGAACTCGCCGTCCGGGACGACGATGGAAAAGAAGTCGAGGAATTCGTCATGAGGCGCCGAAACCATCGAGTAGGCGCGCCAGACGATACTGCCGCTGGGCTTGTACACGCCGAGCCGGGCGAATTGCCCGGCGCGGAACCGGAATCCCGCGTCGCGGCTGGTACGCAGGGTGAACAGGTTGGGAGTCAGAGGCTGCACGTCGAGCAGCGTCTGGCGGGTGAATTTCTCTTCGCTGGCGGTCATGGTCCGCTCCGGATACCGATACTCCCCTAGTGTCCCGCAAAGCACCCGGCAGAAACACCCGCAAGGCTTGTGGCTATCCCCGCTGACGGGAATAGCCAGCGGCCGATCAGCGCTTGCGGTTGACCACCTGGGCCGCGCGCAACACGTCACTACCGATCTGCGCCTCGTAGTTCTTCCACAGCGGCTTCATGGCGTTGCGCCAGGCCTCGTGCTCTTCCGCGCTGAGGCTGACCAGACGGCTCTTGCCGGCGGCCAGCAGGTGCTCGCGCTCCTTCTGGTTGAGCGCTTCGGCTTCCTTGTTCACCACCAGGGTGACCTCGTCGACGATGCTCTCCAGTTCGGTGCGGGTCTGGTAGGGGATGCTGGTCCAGAATGCCGAGCTGGTGATCAGCATGTAGCTGAGCGCACCGTGATTGGTCTCGGTGATGTACGGCTGCACGCTGTCGATCTTCTGTCCGGCGAGGTTCGACCAGGTGTTCTCGGTGCCCTGCACGCTGCCGGCCTGCATGGCCTTGAGGGTCTCGGCGTAGGACAACTGCTTGGCGGTGGCGCCGAGCATGGCGAACTGCGCTTCCAGCACCGACGACGGCTGGATACGGAAGACCAGGCCCTTGGCATCGTCCGGCCGGTGCAGCTCGCGAGTGGCGGAAAGCTGCTTCATGCCGTTGTTCCAGTAGGCCAGGCCATAGATACCGTGCTTGGCCATGGAGCGCAGCAGTTCGCGGCTCTTGTCGCGCTTCTGGAAACGCTTCAGGGCCTCCAGGTCATCGAACAGGAACGGCAGGTCGAACACCTGGAGTTGCTTGGTATAGGGCTCGAACTTGGACAGCGAGGTGGCCAGCATCTGCACCTTGTTGGCGCGCAGGGCCTCGATCTCGTCGGCGTCGCCGAACAGCGTCGAGTTGGGGTAGACCTCGACCTTGACCTTGCCCGGCAGACGCTCCTCGGCAAGCTTCTTGAACAACAGCGCCCCCTTGCCCTTGGGCGTGTCGTCGGAGACCACATGGGAGAAC
The DNA here is from genome assembly GCF_056782835.1 of Pseudomonas sp. 20-5. Lineage (NCBI taxonomy): Bacteria > Pseudomonadati > Pseudomonadota > Gammaproteobacteria > Pseudomonadales > Pseudomonadaceae > Pseudomonas > Pseudomonas sp. 20-5. Next base: position 5,211,233 of record NZ_CM165584.1, read on the forward strand.
TTGATCACGATCGGGCCGGCGTCCTCGGCATGGGCGACGGCGGAAACGGCGAACAGTGCGGCGAGCGCCACACCGACAAACGGCTTGAACATCGATGTACCTGTGCGATGGCAACGACGAGCCCCGCGACGGCTCGCACGGGTCTCGTTCGGAAAACGGGTTGGGTGACGGTCGCCGCTCGAAGTGGCGAAGGCGCCCGTCCAGGCGCTACCGGGTCATGACAGGCGCTATCGAAGCCCTAGCCCGGTTATTATTGGCGTGCCCGGCTGGATGACTCGTCGGTAAGGAAACGACTAACCAGAGCCGGGTAAAGAATTTTTCGGCATATCCGTGTGCCGCACAAGCTGGAGAACTCCAACCAGCTCTCAGTTTCGACAGATTGTTAATTGACGAGCGGGATTCGCCCCGCCGGGAACCCGATGCCTCTATTCGCCACCTCCTTCGCCCAGCTCGATTTGGTCCGCCAGCCCGAGCAGGACGGCGAGCCCCTCCAGGCGTTCGACGCCGCCGACGAATACCTGCTCAACCAGTTGCACGAACGGGGCGTGACGGCGCAATGCCGGGTGCTGGTCCTCAACGACGCCTTCGGCGCCCTCGCCGCGAGCCTGGCGCCGCACGTTCAGGTCACCAGCAGCGGCGATTCGCACCTGGGCTTCCTCGCCCTGCGCAAGAACCTCGCGCGCAACGGCCTCGACCTGGGCTCGGTGCGCTTCGTCCCGGCCAGCGAAACCGCCGTGGGGCCCTTCGATCACGTGCTGGTCAAGGTGCCGAAGACCCTCGCGTTGCTGGAGGAGCAACTGATCCGCCTGCACGGCCAACTGGCACCGGGCGCGCAGGTCGTCGCCGCGGGGATGGTCAAGCACTTGCCGCGCGCCGCCGGCGACCTGCTGGAACGCTACATCGGCCCGATGCACGCTTCGCTGGCGGTGAAGAAGGCCCGCCTGCTGATCGCCGAGGCAGCGGAGCGCCCGCAGCCGCGCTCGCCCTATCCGACCCGCTATCGCCTGGAGCAGCCGCCGCTGACGCTGCTCAACCACGCCAACGTATTCTGCCGGGAGGGTCTCGACATCGGCACCCGCGCCTTCCTCCCGCACCTGCCACGCAGCCTCGGCGCGCTACGCGCCGCCGACCTGGGCTGCGGCAACGGGGTGCTCGGCATCGCCTACGCGCTGCTCAACCCGCAGGCCGAGCTGGCCCTGGTGGATGAGTCGTACATGGCCGTGCAGTCGGCGCGGGAAAACTGGCGAGCGGCGCTGGGCGAGCGGCCGGCGACGTTCCGCGCCGACGATGGCCTGGCCGGCCAGGCGGCGGGCTCGCTGGACCTGGTCCTGTGCAACCCGCCGTTCCACCAGCAGCAGGTGGTCGGCGACTTCCTCGCCTGGCGCATGTTTCTCCAGGCTCGCGATGCCCTGGCGGCGGGCGGCGAACTGTGGATCGTCGGCAACCGCCACCTGGGCTACCACGCCAAGCTCAAGCGGCTGTTCCGCGGGGTCGAGCAGGTCGCGGCGAATCCGAAGTTCGTGATCCTGAAAGCGGTAAAATAGTCAGCCGAGCGCCGCCGGGGTGTCCACGTCGCGGAGTACGCCCGGATCGTCGCACGGCACCTCGCACCAGGCCGGACGATGGGCCTGCAGCACATGGCGCGCGCCCTGGTCGCCGTCCAGTTGCGCAAGCGCGTCCCAGAAAGCGCGGCCGAACAGCACCGGATGGCCGCGCTGACCGTCGTACAGGGGAAACACGATGGCTTCGGGAGTGGCCATCGCGGCCAGACGCTCGAGGGTATCGGCGGCGATCCAGGGCATGTCGCCGAGCAGGACGGCGATGGCCCGGGCCGTGCTGTTCCTCGCCGCCGCGACGCCGGCGGCCAGGCTGTGGCCCATGCCCAACGATGCATCGAGGCTGTGGACAAGCCGCTGCTGCGCCGGCAGGCCCAGGCTCGCCGGGGTGTCTCCGGCACGCACCACCACCCGCACCTCGGCGAACGCCTCGCGCGCCCGCGCCACGCTGGCCGCCAGCAGGGTCGTGCCATCAGCCAGGCGCGCCAGGCGCTTGTCGCTGCCGAAGCGGCGCCCCTGCCCGGCCGCCAGGACCAGGCACAGCACCTCGTCGGCGGCGACCATCAGAGCCGCTCGCGGGGAATGCCGTTGCGGATGCGAAGAATGTCCGCCAGCACCGCCAGGGCGATTTCCGCCGGCGTCTTGCTGCCGAGGTTGAGGCCGATCGGCGCGTGGATCCGCGCCAGTTCGGCATCGCCCAGGCCGCCGATGCGCCGCAGGCGCTCGAAGCGTTTCTCCGAGGTCGCCCGCGATCCCATCACGCCGATATAGAAGGCTTCGGTACGCACCGCCTCGAGCATCGCCAGGTCGTCGATCTTCGGATCGTGGGTCAACGCCACCACCGCCGTATCGGCGTGGCAACCGCCGTCGGCGATGAACAGCGAGGGCAGCTCGCGACGGATCTCGATGCCCTCCAGCACCACGCCGCGCAAGGCTTCTTCGCGCGGGTCGCAGAGGATCACCTCGAAGCCCAGGCCCTTGCCGAACTCGGCGCAGGCATGGGCGACGCTGGAATAGCCGGCCAGCAGCAGGCGCTGGGCAGCGCCGACGCGCAAGCGCACGCACTCGCCGTCGCGTTCAGCCCGAGGGCCGTGGCTGGAATCGTCGCGCAGGCTGCGCGCGCCGCTGCCCAGCTCGACCTCGCGCAGCAGGCGGCGCTGACCAAGCAACGCCGACTCCAGCTCGCGCAGATGGGCCTGGACATCGCAGTCCGGCGCCAGGTTTTCCACCAGTACGTCGAGGATGCCGCCGCAGGGCAGGCGGATGTTCGAGTTCGGGTCGTCGCCCTCGCCGTAGCGCACGATCACCGCGGGATCGGGGAAACCGCCGGCGGCGACCCGCTCGAGGAAATCATCCTCGACGCAGCCGCCGGACAGCGAGCCGATCCATTCACCGCTGGCGTTCACCGCCAGCAGCGATCCCGGCGCGCGGGGCGCCGAGCCGTAGGTCGTGAGCACGGTACAGAACCACACCCGTTCGCCGCCCACGGACCACTTCAGCGCCTTGCGGACCACCTGTAGATCGAGGTGTTGCACGATTCACTTCACCTTGACGGTATGCGCCGAAGCGCTCTCCATCTTCAATTGCGCGACCTGTTGGGGACCGAGGTCACCGGGCAATCCGCCCCAGGTCTGACGCAGGTAGTTGAGCAGGTCCGTGAGTTGCTCGTCGTCGAGTTTCCCGGCGAAACCGGGCATCGGTTGCATGCGTTCGAAGCCGGTGAACTGCTGTTCGACGATGCCGTCTTCGATCACTCGCAACAGATTACGCGGGTCTTGCAGGCGCAGGGTAGTGTTGCCGTTCATCGCCACCGCGATATGCGGCTTGCCCTCGCCTTCGCCGCCGTGGCAGCCGGCGCAGACGTTGAGGTACTGCTGGCGACCGCGCTTGCCGCTGTCGTTCAGCTGCGCCTCGGGCAGCGCCTGGACCACCTTGGCCGGCGGCGGCTGGTCGCCGAGCAGGTAGGTGGCCATGGCTGCCAGGTCGCTGTCGTCGAGGTGCTGGGTGCTGTGGTGCACCACCGGGAACATCTCGTTGAACATGCTGCCCTGGGCGCTCATGCCGTGCTTGAGGAAGCTCGCCAGGTCCGGCTGGGTCCAACCGCGCGCGGCAAGGTCGCCGGGCAGCAGGCTGGGCGCCAGGTAGCCGTTGAGCAGGCCGCCGCTCAGGCGCTTGTCCTGCTCCAGGGCGCCGGCCAGGTTGCGCGGGGTATGGCACTCGCCGCAGTGGCCGAGCACCTCGACCATGTACTGCCCGCGCTTCCAGGCCTCGCTGCGCCCTTCCTCCGGCTGCAAGCGCACGCTCTTGCCGTAGAGCAGGTTCCAGCCGGCCAGGCCCATGCGCACGTTGAACGGGAAGCTCAGGCTGGTCTGCGGCGCCGGCCGGGCGATCGGCTCCTGGGCCATCAGGTAGGCGTAGATGGCGTCGGCATCCTCGCGCTCGATCAGGTGATAGGAGGTGTAGGGCATCGCCGGATAGAGGTAGGCGCCGTCCTTGCGCTTGCCCTCGGTAAGAGCGGCGAAGAACTCGTCGGCGCTGTAGGCGCCGATGCCGTGTTCCTTGTCCGGGGTGATGTTGGTGCCGTAGATGGTGCCGAACGGCGACTGGATCGGCAGCCCGCCGGCGAACGGCGCGCCGCCCTCGGCAGTATGGCAGGCCATGCAGTCGGCGGCGCGGGCGAGGTATTCGCCGCGCTTGACCAGCGCCGCGTCGGCGCCGGCGGCGGAGGCCAGGAACGGCGACAGCGCGGCCAGCGCCAGGGCGAGGCCGGAAAGGGTGCGCTTCATCCTCAAGCCTCCTTGACCAGGCCGAGTTCGTCGAGCACGTCGCGGGTGGCGCTGTAGTAGCGCACGTAGCCGGTGCAACGGCAGATGTGATGGCCGAGGCTGTCCTCGATCGCCTGCTCCAGCTCGCTGCGCTTGATCGGCTGGCGCTGGGCTTTTTCCACCAGCACGGTGGCGGCGTTGACGAAGCCCGGCGCGCAATAGCTGCACTGGAAGGCGAACTGGTCGACGAACTTCTGCTGGATCGGGTTCAGCTCGCGGATGTCGCCATTCTCGTCGCGCTGGGCATGGCCCTCGATGGTGCGAACCTTCTTGCCGTCGAAGTAGTGCGCGCCGGTGATGCAGGTGCGCACTTCCTCGCTGGTGCCGTCCGGATTGTCGACGATCACCACGCAGGCATGGCAGATGCCCTGGCCACAGCCCAGGCGCGAGCCGGTGAGGTTCTGGTATTCGTGCAGGTAGTCGATCATCGGCAGGTCTTCGGCGACCTCCACCGGACCGACGGCTTGACCGTTGAGGGTCATCTGGAGCTTGCGGTTAGCCATGGAGGGCCTCCTTGATGCGGGCGGGAGTGATGGGCAGGTCGCGGACGCGCTTGCCGGTGGCGTGCGCCACGGCGTTGGCGATGGCGCCGACCACCGGGATCATCACCACCTCGGCGATGCCTTTGGCCGGATCGGTCGGCGACAGCGGCGGGAGGATCTCCGCCGTCTGGTTCCAAACCGCCACGTCCTTCGCCCGCGGCAACCGGTAGCGGTTGAAGTTCCAGTCCCCTTCCGCGGGGCCGCCCTCGTAGAGCGGCATTTCCTCCAGCAGCGCATGGCCGATACCCATGGCGATGCCGCCCTCCAGCTGGCCCTTGACCAGCTCCGGCACCAGCACCCGGCCGCACTCGATCCAGGAATGGTGGTCGAGCACCTGCACCTCGCCGCTGCCCTTGTTCACCTTCAGCTCGACCAGGGTCGCCACCGGACTGTAGTAGGTGACCATCGCGTTGTTCAGCTGGGTCGCCGGATAAGCCGGATTCTGCCGGTCGAGCAGGTGGAAGCCGGCGCTGTTCATCATCGCCTTCTTCACTCCCGGCGCGCCGTCGCCGTACTTCACCGCCATGGCGTCGAGCGGCAGGCGCTCGCGCACGCCATCGATGACGAAGTCCGCCTCGGCCCAGCTCCAGCGGTTGAAGCCGTGGACGCTGACGCCGGTGACCAGGCCCATCTCGTGGGCCTTCTTCGCCAGCTCGGCGAAGGGAATCGGCGCCAGGCCGTTGCCGGTCAACTGGCCGTCGACCCATACCGCGTTTTCGCGGCGCACCACATAGGGATTGGCCTGGCCGCCGAACGGACCGCTGCGCCACAGCTCCAGGGCCGCCGGCCACAGGCCGTGGTTGAACAGCACGCGCGCGGCTTCGCGGGTGGCGTGGCTGAAATAGAACGCCGAGTTGGTCGCCGACGACGGCGAGGCCAGCTTGCCGACCCAGCGCGGATCGCGTAGCGCGGCGTCCTGCTCGGCCTGGCTCATCAGGTAGGGATTGCCCTTGGTGGTGAGCCGCAGCTCGGGCCATTCGGTCTCGGCGGTCTTCACCTCGTCCGCCGGACGGCCGAGGAAGTCGCCGACCACGAAGGCCTGCGAGGTGGACATCCCGGTACCGATCTCGGTGCCGATGTGGCGCAGGCTGATGCGCCCGTCGGCGCTGAACTCGATGCTCGCCATCGGCGCCTCGGCGCCGGTGCCGAAGTCCTTCTGGCAAATGGCGAAGCCGACCCCATACCAGTTGTCCGGGTCTTCCGCGTCGAAGCGCTTCTTGCGTGCGTCGCGGTCCTTCCAGACCTCGTGGGCAGCGGCCTTGTCGAGGATCTCGTGCAGGCGCAGGGCACCGGCCGGGACCGCGCCCTGGGTGTTCTTCATGCCCGAGCGCAGGGCGTTGCGACGACGCAGGTCGATGGCGTCGACGCCCAGCCGGCCAGCGATCTCGTCGACCATCATCTCGGTCGCGGCCATGGTCTGCAGGGTACCGTAGCCGCGCATCGAGCCGGCCTCCACGCCGCGCGAATGATAGGCGGTGACCGCCAGGTCGTTCTGCGGCATGTAGTAGATCGACTGCGCGGCGGTGGCGCCCACCGCCGCCACCGAGGCGCTGTAGTTGGCGCGCCCGCCGCCGTCGGCGCTCATGTCGGCGCGGAAGATGCGGAAGCCGAGGTCGTTCCTGTCTACCGCCAGTTGGTAGCGGATGTCGAACGGGTGGCGCTTGATGCCGCTCTGGAACTGCTCGTAGCGGTCGTTGGCCAGGCGCACCGGCACACCCTCGCCATACAGCGCGGCGAGCGCGGCATAGAAGACGAAGATGTTGTTGTCCTTGGAGCCGTAGCCGACGGTATAGCCCGGATGGATGTTGAACTTCTCCAGGGCGAAGCGCGACGGCTTGATCATGTGCACGCTTTCGTAGGCGACTTCGAACGGGCACTGGGTGGCGACCACGAAGTGCAAGGTCTTGCTCGCCGCGTCGTACCAGCCGTTGCCGTTGTCCGGCTCCAGTGCCGCCGGCTCGATCGATGGGGTCTTGTAGCGCTCGTCGAAGACCAGCCAGTCCTGCGGCGGGTTTTCCAGTTGCTCGGCCATGCGCTTGGCATGGAACAGCCCCTGCTCGGTGAGGTCGCCGTGCAGCTTCGGCTCGCTGGTCCATACCGGTTTGCGGTTGAGGATGGTGGGGAACAGCATCGAGTCCTTCAGGCTGGAGAACTCGTCGTCCTCGTAGGGCGTCTTGCCGCCGACCCGGACGAAGCGATAGCTGCCGTAGGGATCGCCCTGGTACAGCGGGGCCTGGGCGCCATAGCGGATCGCCTTGTCGTTGAACTTGAGCTTGAGCTTGGCCCGGCGGAAGCGCTCGAAGTCGTTCCAGATCAGGATCGCCACCGGATGGCCGATGAACATCGGCACCTTGCCCGGCGGCAGGAGCGGATCGGGCGAATGCGCCTCGGGGAAGACGATGCCGTCCTTCTCCAGGTCGGCGGCGGTGACGATACGGTCCGGCTGCAACTCGGCGCCCAGCCAGGAAAGGTCGTGGCCTTCGTAGATGCGGTCGGCGCGAACGGTCTTCAGCAACATGGCGTGGCCTTGCTGCTGCGGCCAGCCGGGCATGTCCCTGGCGCGGATATCGCGGGCGAACACCTTGTTGCCGCAGACCTTGGACAAGGCGTCGTTACGGAAACGGACCTGACCGTTGCCCGCCATCCAGCGCTGGGCGGAAACGGTCACCTGGTTCTCGAACAAGGCAGCGAACGCCTGGCTGCCGAGCGGCGCCAGGGTGACACCCACGCCGGCGATCAACCCGCCCTGGAGAAAGGCGCGCCGGGATATATCACGGTTGGACATGCAAGTTCCTCTGGGTGGTACGGTTCCCACCCATGTCGTTATTCAGGCTTGAACAGCTCGTCCGGACGGACGAGGTGGAGCACGCAGGCGGAAAAACCTGACTCAGGAGTTAATTTTAGCGACAAGTCGCACCCGAGGAAAAGTCCCGTCTACCGCTGGAAGGACCCATGGACACTCGACTTTGGTCGCCTGCCAGGCCGGCTCCAACCTTTTCGTGCGCTTCTCTGAATCTTCGATTTCGGCAATGGCAACAGCCAAGAGGTAACCACATGTTACTCTCCGCCCTCCTCTCGAAACGCCCGACCCCAGCATGTCCAGCCAACCCAGCTCCCTGCTCCGCCATCGTCCCTTCCTCGCCTTCTGGCTGGCCCGCGTCTGCACCGCCAGCGGCTTCCAGATGCTCACCGTGGCCATCGGCTGGCACATCTACGAACTGACCGGCAATGTCCTCGACCTGGGCCTGGTAGGCCTGGTCGAATTCCTCCCGCGGGTACTGTTCATGCTCCACACCGGGCATGTTGCCGACCGCTACGACCGACGCAGAATCGCCGCCCTCTGCCAGGCCGGCCAGGCCCTGGTGGCGGTGGCACTGGTGCTCGGCGCGGCTTCGGGAGAGATCACCCGCAACATGATCTTCGTCCTCGCCTTCGCCCTCGGTACCGCCCGCGCCTTCGAAATGCCGACCACCCAGGCGCTGCTGCCGAACCTGGTACCGGCCGGGCTGTTCCCGCGCGCGGTGGCCGCTTCGGCTTCGGCGATGCAGGCGGCGACCATTGCCGCCCCGGCCCTCGGCGGCCTGCTCTATGCGTTCGGTGCCTCCTGGGTCTACGTGCCGACCGCGACTCTCTACGTCCTCGCCTGCGTCCTGACGCTCAGCCTGCCGGTACGCAACCAGCCGCTCACCCAGGGCAAGGCCACCCTCGACTCGCTGCTCGCCGGCATCCGTTTCATCCGCAGCCGACCGGACATCTTCGGGGCGATCTCCCTCGACCTGTTCGCCGTGCTCCTCGGCGGCGCCACCGCCCTGCTCCCGGTGTTCGCCAAGGACATCCTGCTCACCGGGCCCTGGGGCCTCGGCCTGCTGCGCTCGGCTCCAGCGGTGGGCGCCCTGGCGATGTCGTTCTGGCTGGCGCACTTCAGCATCGAACGCAACGTCGGGCGGATCATGTTCCTCTCCGTGGGCATCTTCGGCCTGGCAACCATCGCCTTCGGCCTGTCGAAATCGTTCTGGCTGTCCTTCGGCGTGCTGGTGGTACTCGGCGCCGCGGACATGGTCAGCATGGTCATCCGCGGCGCCTTCGTGCAGCTCGAAACCCCCGACGAGATGCGCGGCCGGGTCAGCGCGGTGAACGGCCTGTTCATCGGCGCCTCGAACCAGCTCGGCGAGTTCGAGTCCGGGCTCACCGCACACTGGTTCGGCACGGTACCGGCAGTGGTCCTCGGCGGGATCGGCACCCTGGTGGTCACCGGAGCATGGATGAAGCTGTTCCCTAGCCTGGCGCAACGCGACCGCCTGCACTGAGGCCAATGCCGTCGCGCGTCGCTGCCCCGACAGCGGCGTATCGGCGATAACGCCTGGGGCGTTATCCGTCCTCCCCATGGAACACCGCACCTTCTCGGCAATAAGAAAGCCCGGCATCGAGCCGGGCTTTTCTCGCACCTTGCGGCGTGATCCGCGGTGTCAGGCGGGGCGCCGCATCTCCCGATGCAGGCGGTCGACGGTGCGCTCGCTACCGTTGTCGGCCAGGCGCAGATCGACGCGCCCCATGTCCTTGTGCAGACGGTCGACGGTCTGTTCGCTGCCGTTCTCGGCCAGGCGCGCCTCGCGGCTGGTCATGTCGCGGTGCAAGCGATCGATGGTCTGCTCGCTGCCGCTTTCGGCGACCCGGCGTTCTTCCTGGACGCGCGGCGCCTGGGTCTTGCGCAGGCGTTCGAGGGTACGGTCGGAACCGTCGGAGGCGATCAGTTGTTGGGCACCGCGCAGGGCGATGGATTCGACCCGCGGTGCAGCGAAGGCGGCATTGGCGGTCAGGGTAGCAAGGGCGATGGCGAGGATCAGCGGGCGTTTCATGGCAGTGGCTCCAGGTATTCGTTACGTGGGGCCATTCTCTGTTCGGGAAACTCGATTGGAAAACGAAGCGCGCCAATAGTATTCATCGACGTTTGAAATAGTGCAAATAACCGCTCTAGCACAGCAGTTACAGCAAGAATACGCCTCTCCGACCGGCCTTGGCACGGATTGACGGCATCGATATGAAAAATCGAAGAAATCGAAAGTTTGAGAAGAACACTCGGAATTGAGCACGAACCTCCCTCTCCGCAGAACCGGAGAGGGGCTCCGTCAGCAGCCTCCGGAACGGAAGCCGGCAGGGTTCAGAAGCGCGCCACCACGTTGAACAGGACCCGCGTCTCGCGCTTCCCATCGCGCTGGTCGGCTGGCTCGCCGATGACCTGGCGGGCAATCTCCGGGTTGAACGACAACTGGTCGGTGAGGTTGAAGCGCACCCCGGCACCGATCGAGCCGAGCTTCTGCTGCTCGTCATCGTCCACGTCGAGGTTGTAGGTCTTGCCCCAGTCGTAGAAAGCGTAGGCCTGGTAGCTGCGCAGCCAGCTATAGCCCACCGCCTGGCCATAGCGCGGTTCGAGCTTCAGGGCGAAGCCACGGTCACCGGTGATGTTGCCCGGGGCGAAGCCGCGACCGATCCCGCTGCCGCCGACGCCGAAGCGCTCGCTCGGCAGCAACGGGTCGAAGCTGTACTGCCATTGCAACTCGCCATACACCGACCAGGGTCCGCCGAGCCCTTGCAGACGCCCGATGTTGCCGTTGAGATAGACGAAACGTCCGTCGGCCACTTCGCGGGAACGACGTTCATCGTCCTTCTTGGTCGCGCCCCACATGTCCAGGCCGATGTTGTTGCGCACCTCCGCCAGGTTGATGCCCATCCAGCGGTCGACCCAGTCATAGGTCAGGCGTTGCTGGAACACCCGCACATGGTCACGACCGGGGTTCGAGGCGTCGCTGGCGAAGTCGCGCAGGCGGGTCTCGGTATCCTTCCACTGCAACGCCAGGCCGCCGCTCAGGTTCTGCGAGCGCGAGCGGATGAAGGGATGGTTGTAGGAAATGCTGCCTTCGGTGCTCTTGCTGACGCTGTCGAAGGGGAATACCGAGTCCGGAATGTCCGGGTTGACCTTCGAATAGGAACCCATGATCTGCAGGGTATCGCCGGCGAACATGCCACCCAGCGGCAACGTACCGCGCAACTGGATGTAGCGGGTGGCATCGCTGAACGGCGAGATCGCGCCGAGCACGTCGATCTGCTCGTAGAAGCCCAGGCGGGAGAACTCGGTGGCGCCGAAGGCCAGGGTGGTCGGGTCGGTGTAGTGCGAGCCGCGGTTGTCGAGGCTGACGAAGCCTTCGTATCGCTGCTGTTGCAAGGCCACGTCGAGGTTCGACGAGCCCAGCGCCTGACCCGGGCTGAGCACGCTCTGCACGTTGACCCCCGGCAGGTCGCCGACCAGCAGCAGGCCGCGCTCCAGGGTATCGGCATCCAGCGGACGTTTTTCGGTCAGCGGCGCGAGCAGTTCCTCCACTCGCACCCGCGGCCCATCGACGGTTCCCTTGATCTGCACGTGTTCGAGGTAACCCTCGATCACCTGCAGGCGTACCTTGCCGCCCTCGATGCTCTGCTCCGGCACCACTACCTGGGTCAACAGGTAGCCGTCCTGGCGGTACTTGGCGGTGAGGCGGTTGGCCAGGTCGACCAGTTCGGCCAGGGACACCTGCTTGCCGAGCATATGCTGGTAATAGGACTCGAGCACCGCCTTGTCATAGCGGGTGTTGCCTTCGATGCGTATCTCGCGCAGTTCGAAGCGGATCTGTTCGCTGCCTTGCGGCGCGACCTGCTTGGGCACCACCAGCGGCGCCTCGGGCTTGGCTTGCGGCTCGCTGCGGGGCTTGAAGCGTTCATCGAGCTGGGATGGCTGTACAGTCCCTGGCAACTCCACGGCGGCGGCGGAAGCAGCCAGCATCCCGCAGCCACAGAGCGTCACCCAGCGAAGCGTCCATTGCGAAGGTTTCATCATTCACCTCGGGCAGATGACGCACTACCGCCCGGAGACGATAGTGCGCATTGCGAAAAGGGTTAGAAATTCAGAGGCTTGTTGAAGCAGCTCCAGTAGTCGGCCAGGTAGCTCTGGTTCGAGCAACCCGCCCCACTCTCGGCCTCTGCCCTGAGCGGACGATCGGTGAACTGCCCCACCCGCTTGGCGCTGGCGTCCTCCGCCGGACCCGCGGCGGTAGCCGGCAGCAGGTTAGGATCGCTGACGTCCATGCCCAGAGCGTAGGCGCGCAGGAACGGGTTTTCGAGGAACGGGTTTTCCAGCGTGGTGGTGCGGTAGACCGCATCCCCGGGAGTATCCGGATCGCGCCCCTTCTGCAGTTCGCGCAAGTCGGAGAGCGCTGCCAGTTGCCCCAGGTCGCCCGGCGTGACCGGCAGCGGCAGGATGCTCAGCAGGTTGCCCTGGTAGTTGAGCTGGTAGTTGCCGCTGGTGAGGGCAAGCCCACCCTGGAGGATGTCGTACTGGCCTACGGCTTCGCCGCCCACCCGACCGAGCCCGCCGGCGAGCACCTGACCGGCGCTATCGCCATTCTTCAGGCCGGAAACCTGATAGGTCAGCGCCGGGTCGGCGGTGCCGACCTGCTTGCTCTTGGCATCGGCGAATACGTTGAGCAGCGCCTTGGTGATGGTCAGGTCATTACCCTGGTAGGCCAGGTCATAGTTGCCACTGGTCAGCACCAGGCCGCCCTGGTTGATGCCATACACACCCACGTTCTCGCCTGCGTCGCGGTTCAGCCCGCCGGTCAGGATCGAGCCGGCGCTGTCACCGTTCTTCAGGCCGCTGACCTGGTAGGTCAGGCTCGGGTCAGCGTCGCCATAGACCTTGGTCTTGCCGTCGGCGATCACATTGAGCAGCGCCTTGGTGATGGTCAGGTTGTTGCCCTGGTAAGCCAGGTCATAGTTACCGCTGACCAGGCCCAGTCCACCCTGGTTGATGCCGTACACGCCGACATTCTCGCCAGCCACGCGGCTCAGGCTGCCACTGTTGAGCACCGCGCCAGCGGTATCGCCGTTCTTCAGGCCACTGACCTGGTAGGTCAGGCTCGGATCGGCATCGCCGTAGACCTTGGTCTTGCCGTCGGCGATCACATTCAACAGTGCCTTGGTGATGGTCAGGTTGTTGCCCTGGTAGCTCAGATCGTAGTTGCCGCTGTTCAATGCCAGGTCGCCCTGGTTGATGCCATACACACCCACGTTCTCGCCTGCGGCGCGGTTCAGCCCGCCGGTCAGGATCGAACCGGCGGTATCACCGTTCTTCAGGCCGCTGACCTGATAGGTCAGGCTCGGGTCAGCGTCGCCATAGACCTTGGTCTTGGCATCGGCGATCACATTGAGCAGTGCCTTGGTGATGGTCAGGTTATTGCCCTGGTAGCTCAGGTCGTAGTTACCGCTGTTCAATGCCAGGTCGCCCTGGTTGATGCCATACACACCCACGTTCTCGCCTGCGGCGCGGTTCAACCCACCGGTCAGGATCGAACCGGCGGTATCGCCGTTCTTCAGGCCACTGACCTGGTAGGTCAGGCTCGGATCGGCATCGCCGTAGACCTTGGTCTTGGCGTCGGCGATCACATTGAGCAGTGCCTTGGTGATGGTCAGGTTATTGCCCTGGTAGCTCAGGTCGTAGTTACCGCTGTTCAATGCCAGGTCGCCCTGGTTGATGCCATACACACCCACGTTCTCGCCTGCGGCGCGGTTCAACCCACCGGTCAGGATCGAACCGGCGCTGTCACCGTTCTTCAGGCCGCTGACCTGGTAGGTCAGGCTCGGATCGGCATCGCCGTAGACCTTGGTCTTGGCGTCGGCGATCACATTCAGCAGCGCCTTGGTGATGGTCAGGTTGTTGCCTTGGTAGCTCAGGTCGTAGTTACCGCTGACCAGGCCCAGTCCACCCTGTTTGATGCCGTACACGCCGACGTTCTCGCCAGCCACGCGGCTCAGGCTGCCGCCGTTGAGGACGGCACCGGCGGTATCGCCGTTCTTCAGGCCGCTGACCTGGAAGGTCAGGCTCGGGTCGGCATCGCCGTAGACCTTGGTCTTGGCATCAGCGATCACATTCAGCAGTGCCTTGGTGATGGTCAGGTTATTGCCCTGGTAGCTCAGGTCGTAGTTACCGCTGTTCAATGCCAGGTCGCCCTGATTGATGCCGTACACGCCGACGTTCTCGCCTGCGGCGCGGCTCAGGCTGCCGCCGTTGAGGACGGCACCGGCGGTATCGCCGTTCTTCAGGCCGCTGACCTGGAAGGTCAGGCTCGGGTCGGCATCGCCGTAGACCTTGGTCTTGGCGTCGGCGATCACATTGAGCAGCGCCTTGGTGATGGTCAGGTTATTGCCCTGATAGCTCAGGTCGTAGTTACCGCTGTTCAATGCCAGGTCGCCCTGGTTGATGCCGTACACGCCGACATTCTCGCCAGCCACGCGGCTCAGGCTGCCGCCGTTGAGCACCGCGCCAGCGGTATCGCCATTCTTCAGGCCGCTGACCTGGTAGGTCAGGCTCGGATCGGCATCGCCGTAGACCTTGGTCTTGGCGTCGGCGATCACATTCAGCAGCGCCTTGGTGATGGTCAGGTTATTGCCTTGGTAGCTCAGGTCGTAGTTCGCGCTGACCAGGCCCAGTCCACCCTGGTTGATGCCGTACACGCCGACATTCTCGCCAGCCACGCGGCTCAGGCTGCCGCCGTTGAGCACCGCGCCAGCGGTATCACCGTTCTTCAGGCCGCTGACCTGGTAGGTCAGGCTCGGATCGGCATCGCCATAGACCTTGGTCTTGGCATCAGCGATCACATTCAGCAGTGCCTTGGTGATGGTCAGGTTGTTGCCCTGGTAGCTCAGATCGTAGTTGCCGCTGTTCAATGCCAGGTCGCCCTGGTTGATGCCATACACACCCACGTTCTCGCCTGCGGCGCGGTTCAACCCACCGGTCAGGATCGAACCGGCGCTGTCACCGTTCTTCAGGCCGCTGACCTGGTAGGTCAGGCTCGGATCGGCATCGCCGTAGACCTTGGTCTTGGCGTCGGCGATCACATTCAGCAGCGCCTTGGTGATGGTCAGGTTGTTGCCCTGGTAAGCCAGGTCATAGTTACCGCTGACCAGACCCAGGCCACCCTGCTGAATCGCATAGTTGCCTACGTTTTCGCCGGAGACACGAACCAGGCCGCCGCCATTGAGCACCGCGCCAGCGGTATCGCCATTCTTCAGGCCGCTGACCTGGTAGGTCAGGCTCGGGTCGGCATCGCCATAGACCTTGGTCTTGGCATCGGCGATCACATTGAGCAGTGCCTTGGTAATGGTCAGGTTATTGCCCTGGTAGCTCAGGTCGTAGTTACCGCTGTTCAATGCCAGGTCGCCCTGGTTGATGCCGTACACGCCGACATTCTCGCCAGCCACGCGGCTCAGGCTGCCACCGTTGAGCACCGCGCCAGCGGTATCACCGTTCTTCAGGCCGCTGACCTGATAGGTCAGGCTCGGGTCAGCGTCGCCATAGACCTTGGTCTTGGCATCGGCGATCACATTGAGCAGTGCCTTGGTGATGGTCAGGTTATTGCCCTGGTAGTTCAGGGTGTAATTGCTGCTGACCAGGCCCAGTCCACCCTGGTTGATGCCGTACACGCCGACGTTCTCGCCAGCCACGCGGCTCAGGCTGCCGCCATTGAGCACGGCACCGGCGGTATCGCCGCGCTTGAGACCGGAGACCTGGTAGGTCAGCGCCGGATCCAGGTCGCCGTAGACCTTGGTCTTGGCATCGGCGATCACGTTCAGTTGTGCCGGGGTGATGCGCAGGTCGTTGCCGACGTAGCTGAGGGTGTAATTGGCCGTGTTGAGGCCCAGCCCGCCCTGGAGTATCCCGTAGTTGCCGACGTTCTCCCCGGCCACCCGGCCGAGGTTGCCGCTCAGCACGCCAGCGGCGGTATCGCTGTTCTTCAGGCCACTGACCTGGTAGGTAAGGGTCGGATCGGCGTCGCCATAGACCTTGGTCTTGGCGTCGGCGCTGACGATCAATTGCGCCGGCGTGACGGTCAGCTTGCCGTCCTGGCGCACCAGTTGGTAACGCTGGCTGAAATACTCGCTGCCATTGGCGTTACCGGTGATCGCGTACTGCCCGACGTTCGACGCCTGGGTCGCCGTGGTGCTGGCGGTCGCCTGGTAGAGGTCGTTGAACTGGCTGTTGACGTAGGCGTCGATGGCGTTGATGCCGGACATCGTGGCCGTCAGAGTCGGATTCACATCACCGTAGACGCGGGTAGCGTCATTGGCGGTCAGGGTGGCGGTCTGCTGGCGGGAAAGGATGTCGCCGGCAGTGGTGGTGGTCTTGAACATCTCCACCTGGGCGCGCTCGGCGAAGCTGTTGAACGCTCCCTCGCGCATGAACAGGTCCAGGCGGGTATCGACGCGGCTGGTCTTGCCGCCGAGGCCGAAGATCAGTTCCTCGGTCAGGCCGGTGCCGACGTCGTACTGCAGCTCGTCGGTCACGCCGATCACGCCGCCGAAGCCCTTGACGCCCCAACTGGTGCCCCAGTTTCCGGTCCAGGTGGTGACGCTGCCGTTGCCGGCGGCGACGGTGAACCCGCTGGGCGCACCGCCGTTCGGGGTGGCGGTGACGTTGCTGCCGTTGACCTGGTAGCGCAGGTTGGTCACCAGGTAGTCCGACGAGTCGTTGGTCGGGAAACTGGCGGAACCGCTGACCCGCCGATAGGGCAGCGCGGTGAACACCAGGCGGTCGAACTCGCTGTTGCCGTCGGCGGTCAGCGTGTAGTTGCCGGTGGTGCCGACGCTGTTGGCCTCGAGAATCCGCGTGCCGACGCTGGAGACGATGTTCTGCGCGGTGCCGGTCATGCTCTGGTTGATGAACGGATCGAACACCGTGCCGCTCGTGGTCACGCCGGTGGCGTTGCTCTGCCGGTACTTGAGCGTACCGTTGAAGGTCTGCAGCGCCAGGTTGCCGGCGTAGTTGTCCCAGGAAGCCAGGTCGATGCTACCGGCACGGCCGGCGAGGTTGGCGGCGATCAGCGCGGTACCGGCCTGCTGGCTGATCTTGCCGGCGGTGCTGGTCTGCATCCACAGGGTGCCGCTGCCCAGGTCGACGATGCCGCTGGTCTGCGGCGTGCCGCCGCTGAGGAAGTTGATGTTGCCGCCGGCGCGGATTGCCAGGCTGCCGTTGCGGAACAGGATCGGCGCAGAGATATCCACCGCACCGGCAGGTCCGGTGGCGATCAGCTCCAGGCCGCGACTGGCGCCGCCCAGGTTGCTGGTGATCAGCGGCGCTTCCACCGACAGCCGGTCGCTGGCGCTGAGGGTCACCTTGCCGCCTGCCAGCGCACCGGTAACCACCGAGGCATTCACCGTCGCATCGCCGCTGGCGCCGTTGGCGCCCCCCACCGAACCTGAGGTGCCGCCGGATGCGACGATGCGCAGGGTGGTCGGGTCGAGCAGCCAGGTGCCACCGTTGCCGTAGGGTGCGGCGACGCTGACGTAGGCGCTGTCGGCGATGCTCAGGTTGACCTTGCCGGAGGTCTCCACCAGGCCGCCGTTGCCGCCCTGGGCGCCGCCGCGCGCGAGGATCCGCCCGTCCATGCGGGTATTGCCGTCGGACCAGACCACCGCCAGGCCGCCATTGCCCTTGCCGGTAGCCGAGACGTCGATGCTGGCGCCCTTGGCCAGCGTAGCGTTCTTCGCTCGTGGCAGCTCGCCGCGGCCCTGGAAGTCGCCGCCGATGCGCACGCTGCCGCCCTGTGCGGCGCCGCGGGCGTCGATGCTGGCGGTGCTCGCCAGGGCCACCTGCTGCCCGCTGACCAGCACGTCGCCGCCGCTCTTCGGACCGCTGACGTCGATCTTGCCGGCGACCTGGATGTCCCCGGACTTGCTTACCAGCGCCACGCTGCCCTCGCGCACCTCGGTACCGCGGGCGAGGATCACGCCGGACAGGTTGACCGCGTTGTCGACCACCCGGGAAGCCTGCTCGGCGGTGATCAGCACGCTACCGCCGTCGGCCTGGATCGCGCCGCCGTTGCTGACCAGCGCCTGGGCATCCTGCGGCTTGCGGGTAACCGGGTCGGTCACGGCGATGGACACCAGGCCATCGCCGTAGAGGTCGATGGTCGCGGCGTTGCCGGCGGCCATCGCCACGGTGCCGAGACGGGCGTTGATCACGCCGTTGTTGGCCACGGACGGCGCGACGAAGGCCGCCAGGCCTTTCTCCGCGACGCTGATGCTGCCGTCGTTGACGATCCGCGCGTCGGGGTTTCCGGGCTGGTCGAAGATCAGCTTGCCCTGGCGGAAGTGTTCGTCGCTGATGTTCGCCGTGGTGGTGATCAGGGAGCCCACGTCGACCTTGGCCGAGCCGCTGAATACCACGCCGTTGGAGTTGTAGATGATCACCTGGCCGGGCGCGGAGATGCGCCCGGCGATCACACTTTCCTGGCCTGCGGTGACCCGGTTCAGGGTCGACGAGGTCACGCCGGGCTGGTTGAAGCGCACCGCCTCGTCGGCGGAGACGTCGAAGCCCTTCCAGTTGATGATCGCGCGCTGGGTGCTCTGGTCGATCAGCGTGGTCTTGCCCTGCTGGCTGATCTTGATCTCGTTGGGGTTGAACTGGGCACCGGTAGGTGCCGCCATGGCCGCGTTGATGCTGGCGATGGCGAACATGAGGGTGCTGCTGGCGGCAAGGACGAAACGCCCTTCCCTACCAGCTTTCGAAGAGGTGCGCTTGCCGCGCTGGCTATCCGGACGGACCATGAAAATCTCCCTATCTGCGTGGCGCACGTCAGTTTTCCAGCACTGCATTTCGTCAGTTAAATGACGAAAATCTGAGAAGCAATTCACATTGCGCCTTGTGTGCCAAAAAAATGCCTTTCAGATCAAAAATTGTCCACTTGAAAGGGCGACCGTTCGTCGGAGTGACTCAAAAATGACACTACAGAGGTTAAATATGTAATACCGTCAAAAAACCGACAATACTTTCTGGATAATCACTGTCAAGAAAACCGGAAGACCTCCCTGGCACGCGGGTTTGCTAGGCTAGGCAGCCCCCGTCCGCTGCCGCCAAGGAACCGTCCATGAGCCATGCCCTGCGCGCCGTTTTCCTCGACCATGCCTCCCTCGACCTCGGCGATCTGGACATGCGCCCCCTGCACGCCGCCTTCGACGAGCTGCAACTGCATGCCGCCAGCCAACCGCAGGAAGTCGCCGCGCGGCTGCACGGTGCGCGGGTCGCGATCAGCAACAAGGCGCCGATCGACGCGCAATGCATCGCCGCCTGCCCAGAGCTGGAACTGATCCTGGTCAGCGCTACCGGCACCAACAACATCGATCTCGCTGCCGCTCGCGAGCGCGGTATCGTCGTCGCCAACTGCCATGGCTACGGCACGCCCTCGGTAGCCCAGCACACCCTCGCGCTGCTGCTGGCCCTGGCTACGCGCCTGCCGGACTACCAGCAGGCGGTACGCGGCGGCCGCTGGCAGCAATCCAGCCAGTTCTGCCTGCTGGACTTCCCCATCGTCGAACTGGAAGGCAAGACCCTCGGCCTGCTCGGCCATGGCGAACTGGGCGGGGCGGTGGCGAGGCTGGCGGAGGCGTTCGGCATGCGTGTGCTGCTCGGTCAGTTGCCAGGACGGCCCGCCCGGGCGGACCGCCTGCCGCTTGGCGAACTCCTGCCACGGGTCGACGCCCTGACCCTGCACTGCCCGCTGACCGAGGACACCCGCGGGATGCTCGGCGCCGCCGAACTGGCGCTGATGAAGCCTGGCGCCTTCCTGGTCAATACCGCCCGTGGCGGCCTGGTCGACGAACAGGCGCTGGCCGACGCCCTGCGCGGCGGCCACCTGGGCGGCGCCGCCACCGACGTGCTCAGCGTCGAGCCGCCGAGAAACGGCAATCCGCTGCTGGCCCCCGACATCCCGCGCCTGATCGTCACCCCCCATAACGCCTGGGGCAGTCGCGAGGCGCGGCAGCGCATCGTCGGCCAACTGGCGGAAAACGCAGAGGCATGGAAGGCCGGGCGCGCCCTGCGGGTAGTCAACGCCGGCTGATACGGCGCTGCGGGCACCGCGCACGGATGAACGGCGATCCTCGCCGACAATCCATGCGGGTATGCCAGGCCCAAGCCTGTTAAGATTTCCCATTTTTTCCGGAGCCCGCATGGACCCTCGCAGTGAAGTGCTGCTGCGCCAGCGCCACCTCTTCGCGACCCCGCTGCTGCTGGCCGGCCTGCCCGCCGACGACCTGCTCGCCGAGCTACCGCAGGCCCAGGGCTGGAGCTGGCACGCCGGCGAGCAGGCGCAGTTGGACGCCCGCTTCCCCGACCGTAGCCGTTTCGACACGCGCGCGCCGACCGGCGCCTGGACTTCGGCCGTTCTGTTCCTGCCCAAGTCCCGCGAACTGACCGACTACCTGCTGGCCAGCCTGGCCGCCCGCCTGCCCGGCGGCGAACTCTTCCTGGTCGGCGAAAAGCGCGGCGGGATCGAGCGCGCGAGCAAGCAGTTGGCCGCCTACGGCAAGCCCCGCAAACTGGATAGCGCGCGGCATTGCCAGCTCTGGCAGGTGCGTATCGAACAGGCGCCGGCTGAGCCCGACCTGCACGCCCTGGCCCAGCGCTACAGCCTGCCGCTGGCCGATGGCGAGCTGCAGGTGGTGAGCCTGCCGGGGGTGTTCAGCCATGGCCGCCTGGATCGCGGCAGCGCGCTGCTGCTGGGGCAACTGCAAGCCCTGCCCGGCGGCCATCTGCTGGACTTCGGCTGCGGTGCCGGGATACTCGGGGCGGTCCTCAAGCGTCGCTACCCCGCCAGTCGCCTGAGCCTGCTCGACGTCGACGCCTTCGCTGTCGAGAGCAGCCGACTGACCCTCGCCGCCAACGGCCTGGACGGCGAAGTGATCGCCGCCGACGGCATCGACGGCGCGCCGCGCGAACTCGCCGCGATCGTCAGCAACCCGCCCTTCCACCAGGGCGTGCACACCGACTACCAGGCCTCCGAGCGCCTGCTGCAACGCGCCGCCGAGCACCTGGCGCCGGGCGGCGAACTGCGCCTGGTCGCCAACAGCTTCCTGAAGTACCCGCCATTGATCGAACGCCACCTCGGCCCCTGCCGGACACTCGCCGAAGGCGACGGTTTCCGCATCTACTCCGCCCGTCGCTCCTGATTTCTGCCTGGAACCCTGTGAATGAAGCTTTTCCTCTCCCTGCCCGCACGCCCGCAGCCAGACCCTTCCGTGGCCACCCGCCGGGAGGCCGCCGATGACTGACCTGAACGCCAGCCAGGGCCAGCAATTGCGGCGGGTGCTCAAGCCGCGCCACCTGAACATGATCGCCATCGGCGGCTCCATCGGCACCGGGCTGTTCGTCGCCTCCGGGGCCACAGTGGCCACCGCCGGGCCCGGCGGTGCGCTGCTTTCCTACGCACTGATCGGGCTGATGGTGTACTTCCTCATGACCAGTCTCGGCGAGATGGCCGCCTACATGCCCGTTTCCGGCTCGTTCTGCACCTATGGCAGCCGGTTCGTCGAAGATGGCTTCGGTTTCGCCCTCGGCTGGAACTACTGGTACAACTGGGCGGTGACCATCGCCGCGGAGCTGGTGGCAGCGCAACTGGTGATGAGTTTCTGGTTCCCCGAGGTGCCGGGCATCTACTGGAGCGCGATCTTCC
This sequence comes from Pseudomonas sp. 20-5, assembly GCF_056782835.1. Lineage (NCBI taxonomy): Bacteria > Pseudomonadati > Pseudomonadota > Gammaproteobacteria > Pseudomonadales > Pseudomonadaceae > Pseudomonas > Pseudomonas sp. 20-5. The sequence continues at coordinate 5,232,691 of NZ_CM165584.1, forward strand.
TGGGCATCATGTTCGGCCTCAACGTGATTTCCGCGCGCGGCTTCGGCGAGAGCGAATTCTGGTTCGCCCTGATCAAGGTAGTCACGGTGGTGATCTTCATCGGCGTCGGCCTGGCGACCATCTTCGGCATCATGCATGGCGTAGAGTCGCCCGGCTTCAGCAACTTCACCATGGGCGACGCGCCCTTCGTCGGCGGCTTCCAGGCGATGGTCGGGGTGGCGATGATCGCCGGCTTCTCGTTCCAGGGCACCGAACTGATCGGCATCGCCGCCGGTGAATCGGAAAATCCGCGGAAGAACATCCCGATCGCCATTCGCCAGGTGTTCTGGCGCATCCTGATGTTCTACATCCTGGCGATCTTCGTGATCGGCATGCTGATTCCCTACACCGACCCGAACCTGCTGAAGAACGATGCCAGCGACATCAGCGTGTCGCCCTTCACCCTGCTCTTCGAGCGCGCCGGCTTCGCCGCGGCGGCCGGGGTGATGAACGCGGTGATCCTCTCGGCGATCCTCTCCGCCGGCAACTCCGGCATGTACGCCTCGACCCGGATGCTCTACAACCTCGCCCTCGAGGGCAAGGCACCGCGCCTGTTCTCCCGCGTCTCGCGCAGCGGCGTGCCACGCAACGCGCTGTACGCCACTACCCTGGTCGGCGCCCTGTGCTTCCTCACTTCGGCCTTCGGCGACAGCACCGTCTACACATGGCTGCTGAACACCTCGGGCATGTGCGGCTTCATCGCCTGGCTGGGCATCGCCATCTCCCACTATCGCTTCCGCAAGGGTTACCTGGCCCAGGGCGGCCGCCTGGAAGACCTGCCCTACCGGGCCAAGCTGTTCCCCTTCGGGCCGCTGTTCGCCTTCGCCCTGTGCATGGTCATCACCCTCGGGCAGAACTACCAGGCGCTGGTGGGCGAGCGCATCGACTGGATCGGCCTCCTCGCCACCTATATCAGCCTGCCGCTGTTCCTGGCGATCTGGCTGGGATACCGCTGGAAGAAGCGCGCACGCTTCGTTCGCTACCACGAAATGGACGTCAGCCCGACCAATACCTGACTCACCCTGCCGCCCAGCGATTCCTCGCGGATCGCTGCGGATGCCGGCACGTTTCCTTGCGATCAGGCTCCCTCGCCGCCCTCCCGGACGAAAGTTTCCGTCCCGGGCTTGCCCAAGCCGCCCGGCTTGGGCAGAATGCGCCCCGTCCTAGGGGAGTAGTCTCCCGCGAGCGCCGCACCGGCCTCGCCCGGCACGCGTCAACACACTTGGTCCGCAGACCATGGCGCGCGCGACCCAAGCCTGCCCAGACAGGCCAAGGGTTTGACAAGACCTATGACACGCACGATCTGACCCGGGGCGGGCAGATGGCGCGTGTCATGGTGATTGGTCGACCCGCCCCTTAGGAAGCCTGATGGAATCGCTGTTCGTCCCTACCCTCATCGTTGCCCTCGCGGAAATCGGCGACAAGACCCAGTTGCTGGCACTCCTGCTCGCGGCGCGTTTCCGCAAGCCGTGGCCGATCATCGCCGGCATCGTCGCCGCCACCCTGGCCAACCATTTCGCTGCCGGCGCGGTGGGCGCCTGGGTCGCCAGCTTCTTCTCGGAAGCCACCCTCAGTTGGATCCTCGCCGCCTCCTTCATCGCCGTCGCCCTGTGGACGCTGGTACCGGACAAGCTCGACGACGAAGAGTCCGGACTGAAGAAATACGGCCCCTTCCTCACCACCCTGATCGCGTTCTTCCTCGCCGAGATGGGCGACAAGACCCAGGTCGCCACGGTCATGCTGGCCGCCCAGTATCCGCATTTCTGGCTGGTGGTGATCGGCACCACCCTGGGCATGCTGATCGCCAACGTACCGGTGGTACTGATCGGCAACCTGGCCGCCGACAAGCTGCCGCTGACCCTGATCCGCCGCCTGGCCGCGGCCGCCTTCGCCGCACTTGGCCTGTACGCCGCCTGGCACGCCGCGCAATTGACCGGCTGGCTCTGAAGGACTGCGCCGCCGGGCCCGGGATGGCTGGGCGGCCAATGCAAAATGCATGGGAACGGCTACAGTTCAGGCAGGCACCGGATGCCTGCCCCACCACTCGCCCTCGAGAGCCGGAGATGCCCTCACACGACCTGAAACGACTCGCCCGCCATCACATCGAGCTGTCCTGGAACAAGGGCCGCATGGCGTTGGTGGAGCAGTTGCACAGCAAGGATTTCCTCTACAAAAGCTCGTTCATCGGCCGTCCCCTGGATACCGCCGGCTATATCCGCCTGCTGCAGGACATCCGCACGGCGATGCCGGACCTGGAGGTCGTGGTCGAAGACTGCATCGGCGAGGAACGCAAGGTGTTCACCTGGAGCACGCTGATCGGCACCATCGTCCGGCCGACCCTGGGCTATCCGGCCAGCGACAAGGTGCTGAGCATTTCCGCGATGGGCTTCTGGGTGTTCAACCCGCAGGGCCAGTTGCAGGAGCTGTGCACCATGTTCGACATGGAGAGCTTTCGCGCCCAGCTGGGACTGCAGACCCGACCCTTCGCGGAAAAAACGCTGCCCTAGCCAACCGTCCTAGGCATTGAAATAGCCGTTGTCGCGGAACCAGTCGATGGCGCGCAGCAGGGTGTCGTCGAGGGCGGTGGTGGAGAAGAAGCCGAGTTCCTCGCGGGCCTTGCGTCCATCGAGGAACTGCCCGCCAGCCATCACCTCGATGGCGGTTTCGTCGAGCAGCGGCAACTGGCCGCTGACCCGGTAGCGCAAGCGGCCCAGGGTGGCCAGCGCGCGAGCCATGGCCATCGACATCGGCTGCGGCGCAGGCTGGCCGAGCAGCTCGGCGATGCGCCGGGTCAGGTCGGCCATTTCCAGGTTGTGCCCGGTCAGCAGGTAGCGCTCGCCGATACGCCCGCGCTCAAGGGCCATCAGCAGTCCGCGCCCGGCTTCGGCGGCATCGATGACGTTACGCTGGCCGGCGACGTAGTGGGTCATCTCGCCATTGCCGATGGCGGTGATCACGCGCCCGGTAGTCGGGCCGATGTCCAGTTCGCCGAGTACCATGCCGGGAATCCCGATCACCACCGGCAGGCCGTTGCGCGCCTGCTCCCGGGCCTGCTCGTCGAGCGCCCATTTGCACAGCACGTAGGAACTCTTGCCGCTCGGCAGGCTGTCGTAGAACAACCCTTCGTGGCCCGGTAGTCCCTGGGGATGGCGGGGCATGGCATATGCCGAACCGACATAGAGGATGCGCGGCACCCTGGCCTGCAGGCAGGCGGCATAGAACGGGTTGGTCTGGCCCAGCGCGCTGGCCACTTCCTCCTGCCAGCGGCGCGGCCGCGAAGGATAGTAGCCGGCGCTGAAGATCACCCCGTCGAGGCCGCGCAGGGCGCGTTCCAGGCCGGCGTGGTCGAGCATCTCGGCGACCCGGCACTCGGGCTCCAGATAGGCGAGACGCTGGATCTGCGAAGAAGGACGGTGGATCAGCACCAGATCGTGACCGGCGGCCCTGATGGCGCGCGCGGCGTGATGTCCCAGCAGGCCGGTGGCTCCGAGTACGGCGTATTTCACATGAGCTCCAGGGCGTGAGAGTGGCTGTTCGTCCACGGGTCCCGCAAGCGGGTCGGCCAGCAGTCTAGGCCGAACACCGGCGAGATACCAAACAGCAGGTTACGGAAATACACAACAGGCGTTTCCGATGGTAAGCCTGTCGGCGCGCCGGCCGCCCCCCGCGACCGCGCGCCCTGGCCTCACTTGCCGCGCCTGGCCTGCTGGTACAGCGGCATCACCTTGGGAATCGCGGCCTGGAGATTGGCCATCCGCGAACTGTCGGAGGGGTGGGTGCTGGTGAACTCGGGCTGGCTGGCGCCGCCGCTGGCCCTGCCCATCTTCTGCCAGAGGGTGATCGCCGCTTCCGGGTTGTAGCCGGCGCGGGCGGCCAGCTCGAGACCGATCAGGTCGGCTTCGTTCTCGTTGGCACGACTGTTGGGCAGGGTCATCAGGTAGTCGACGCCGGTATTGGCCAGTTGCAGGCTTTCCTGGCCGAGGCCGGCCAGGGCGCCGATCTGGCTGGCCACCTGCACGCCGTAGGCCTTGGACATGGCCTCGCGCCCATGCTCGCGCAGGGCGTGGGCGATCTCGTGGCCCATCACCGCGGCTATCTCGTCGTCGGTGAGCTTCAGCTTGTCGATCAGCCCGGTGTAGAAAATGATCTTGCCGCCGGGACCGCAGTTGGCATTGAGCTCGTCGCTCTTCACCACATTGACTTCCCAGTTCCAGCCGGTGGCGTCCGGGCGGAAGGCGGCGGTCTGCGGGATCAGCCGCTGGGCGATCGCCTTGACTCGCCGCGCGTCGGCGCTGCTGGTATCGAGCACGCCGGCGCTTTTCGCCTCGCCGAGAGTCTTCTGGTACGACTGTGCGTACATCTGGTCGACTTCCTGGCTGGACAACATGCTGAACATGTATTGCTTGCGGTCGACGCCGACGGCGCCGCCACTGGTGGTGTTCACTGCCTGGCAACCGGCGAGCAGCAGCGCGCCGGCGAGGGTGGCGAATCGGAAGGGATGAGCCATGGTCCTTTGTTCTCCTCTGAAGGCCGAGCGCATGGTAGGCCGCGCCTCGAACGCCGGCAACAGCCGTTGGCGAGGAAATCTCCGACGGCCGATTAAGGATTTGCCGTCCTCCTGCCGATAAGCTCCTCAGAGACAATTCCAACAAGGGTCAGAAGTCCCATCATGAAGCTCAAGTCGATCCAGTTTTCTGTCGCCGCCCTCGCCGGCGCCAGCGTTCTAAGCGTCGTCGTGGTGCTGGTGCTGTACGCCCTGTTCGCCGGCGCGCGAACGCAGGAGCTGGTGCAGCAACGCACCCAGGGCCTGTTGGAGAAGGTCATCAACGAGCGCCTGGTGGCCCTGGCCCGCGCCCAGGTCAGCCAGATCCAGCGCGAGCTGGAGTATCCGCTGACGGTGGTCCACGGCCTGGCCAACAGCACCCGCCTGCTCGGCGAGCCGGGCGCCGACGGCATGCCGCAGCTGAACGCCAGCCGCGACGAAATCTCCGCGCTGCTGCGCAGCACCGTGCAGAACAACCCCAAGCTGCTCGACACCTTCATGGCCTGGGAACCCAATGCCTTCGATACCGATGCCGCCTTCGCCGGGCAACCCGGCAAGGGCTACGGCCCGGACGGCCGCTACCTGCCCTGGTGGTATCGCGGCGCCGACGGCAAGCCGATCGTGGAGGCCATGGCCGACAGCATCGATAGCGAAAAGCTGCTGCCCACCGGGGTGCGCGAGAACGAGTTCTATGCCTGTCCGAAAGAGAACAAGCGTCCCTGCATCATCGACCCGGCCCCTTACGAAATGGGCGGCAAGACCGTGATGATGTCGTCCTTCAACGTGCCGATCATGGTCGGTGACCAGTTCCGCGGCGCAGTCGGTGCCGACCTCTCGCTGGCCTTCATCCAGGACCTGCTCAAGCGCGCCGACCAGCAGCTCTACGATGGCGCCGGGGAAATGGCGCTGATCGCCAGCAACGGCCGCCTGGTGGCCTACACCCGCGACGACAGCAAGCTCGGCGAGCCCGCCGGCAGCGTCCTCGACGGCAACGAAGTGGACAACCTGAAGAACCTCACGGTCGACCAGCCGCTCTACGACATCGACGCCGAGCACGGCCACATCGAGCTGTTCCTGCCTTTCACCATCGCCGACAGCGGCGTGCGCTGGACCCTCATGCTGCAGATTCCCCAGGCGGCGGTATTCGGCGAACTGCAGCAACTCCAGGGCGAGCTGAGCGACCAGCGCCAGCAGGATATCCTCGGCATGAGCCTGGCCGGCCTGGTGGTAGCGGCCCTCGGCCTGCTGGTGGTCTGGCTGGTCGGCTACGGCATCGCCCGGCCGCTGCGCCAATTGGTCGGCATGCTCGACGACATCGCCCAGGGCGAAGGCGACCTCACCCGCCGCCTGAGCAGCGAGCGCGCCGACGAGCTGGGCTCCATCGCCAAGGGCTTCAATACCTTCCTTGGCAAACTGCAGAACATGATCGGCCAGGTGGTGCAATCGGTGCAGAAGGTCAGCGACTCCTCGGAGCACACCGCCGACATCGCCATCCGCACCAACCAGGGCGTGCAGCAGCAACTGGCGGAGATCGAACTGGTGGCCACCGCGGTCCACGAGATGACCGCCACCGCCCAGGACGTGGCGCGCAACGCCACCCACGCCGCCGAGGCAGCCAACCACGCGGACCAGGCCGCGCACCAGGGCAAGCAGATCGTCGAAAGCAGCTCGGCGGCGATCCAGGCCCTGGCCAGCGAGATTGGCCGCGCGGTCGGAGTGGTGCAGAACCTGGCCAAGGACAGCGAAAACATCAACGCGATCCTGGTGGCGATCCGCGGTATCGCCGAGCAGACCAACCTGCTCGCCCTCAACGCCGCCATCGAGGCCGCCCGCGCCGGCGAGCAGGGTCGCGGTTTCGCGGTGGTGGCCGACGAGGTACGCAACCTGGCGCAGAAGACCCAGCAGGCCACCGAAGAAATCCAGAGCATGATCCAGCAGTTGCAGCAGGGCACCCGCGACGTGGTGAAGGTCATGCAGGACAGCCAGGAGCGCACCGACGACAGCGTGCGCCATGCGCGCCAAGCGGCCGAGGCGCTGGAGTCGATCACCCAGGCGGTATCGGTGATCAACGACATGAACACCCAGATCGCCAGCGCCGCCGAGGAGCAGAGCGCGGTGGCCGAGGACATCAACCGCAACGTCGCCAACATCGGCCAGGTCGCCAACCAGGTGGCCGGCGGCGCCGACGAGGCCTCACAGGCCAGCGCCGAGCTGACCCGCCTGGCCGAGCAGCAGCGGCGCCTGGTGAATCAGTTCAGGGTCTAGCGTCAGGCCGGGGTCAGGCACTCCGGCCCGTCGGTTTCAGGCTTGTTGACGAAGCCGGCCAGGGCCACGCTGCGCAGGTTCGGCTGGGGCTTGGCGAGCAGGCTTATCAGCGCCGGCAGCGGCGTGTCCGGAGCCAGCCAGGTATCCTGCTCGGCCTCGTCGAGCAGCAGCGGCCGGCGGAACTCGGCGGCCGCCTGGGATACCTGGGCCACGCTGAGCCAGGTTTGTCCATGCACCGGATAGGCCTCCCAGATGCCGGCGAAGAACAACAGGCGCTCGCCGGTGGAGACCCAGTACGGACGCTTGCGCACCCCGCGCCATTCATAGAAGCCGTTGGCCGGCAGCAGGCAGCGGCGCTGCTGGAACGCCTCGCGGAACATCGGTTGCTCGGCGAGGGTTTCCGCCCGTGCGTGGCTGGGCGTACGCGACAGGTCGGTGAGCCAGGCCGGGGTCAGCCCCCAGCGCGCCATGTCGGCGCGGCGCGCACCGGCGTCCTCGCGAACCATCAGCACCTGGTTCGCCGGAGAAATGTTCCACTGCGCCCGCCAATCCGCCGGAAAGCCCGGCAGGGCCGCCAGCGACGGATTCCAGCGGAACAGGGCGTAACGACCACTCATGCTTGGCACTGCCTGGTGAGGGAAAGCCGCACAGTGTAACCCGAAGCGCCACACTGGCCTTGCCGAACGCAAGCTGAATGAAACCCAATCTTAACTTGACGCGCCTATCCTCCAGGCTTAAGGTGCCGCCCGCATTCTGTAACCCACACAGGAGTCCTGCATTGGACAACAGCCCTAGTCGATTGCGACAGGTCCATCCGGCGAGCTAGTCCAGCAGAACCCTCTGCCACTGCCTCGCCGAACATGGCGGACAGTGGCGATCCGCATCCCGTCCGGGATGACGCATCCCCATTTTCCCTTCGTGTCCCTTCCCTCGCGCCAACCGCGCAGCGGGAAGCCGCGGTCCTGCGCAATCCATCGTCCCTTATCCGCGCGGACCGACGGCCCGCGCCAGCTCCGGCCGTCGGCCGGCAACGAGGTGAAACATGGATTGGAAAGTATTTCTCCTGCGCGTCGCGGTCGCGCTGGCCCTGGGCGCCCTGATCGGCGCCGAACGCCAGCTGCGCCAACGCCTCACCGGCCTGCGCACCAACGCGCTGGTCAGCACTGGCGCCTGCCTGTTCGTGCTGATGACCCAGGGCGTGCCCGGCCTGGCCGGCGACGCTTCACGGATCGCCGCCTATGTAGTCTCCGGGATCGGCTTCCTCGGCGGCGGCGTGATCATGCGCGACGGCCTCAACGTGCGCGGCCTGAACACCGCAGCCACCCTCTGGTGCACCGCCGCCATCGGCGTCCTGTGCAGCATGGGCCTGCTGCTGGAGGCCACGCTCGGCAGCCTGGTGGTGCTCTGCGCCAACATCCTGTTGCGCGACATCGCCCAACGCCTGAACCGCCAGGACGTGTTGCCGGCCAGCGAGGCCGAGCAACGCTACGAAGTGCAGATCGTCTGCCGCGCCGAGGACGAGATCCAGGTTCGCAGCCTGATGCTGCACAGCCTCGGCAGCAGCGACCTGCGCCTGCAATCGCTGCACAGCGAGGATCTGGACAACCCGGCCAAGCTGGAAGTCCGCGCCGAACTGCTCGGCACCCCCGAAGCTCCGGCGCAGCTGGAACGCCTGGTCAGCCGGGTCAGCCTGGAGAAAGGCGTCAGCTCGGTGCGCTGGCAGGTCTTCGAACTGGCGGCCGACTGAGCGGCGGCCGCCTCAACACAACAGGCTGCCGGGGCCGCAGGGCTCCGGCGGCTCCTCGGCCAACGGGGCGGCGGCGTTGTAGGCGAGGATCAGTTCTCGCGCCCGCTCCGTCTGCTCGTCCGCCACCAACAACGCCAGCAGTCCGCCAGGCGGCAGTTCGCCGATGGCGCCGACCAGGTGGCGGCCGCTGACATGGGCGGCGATCCCTTCGCTGGCGAGCATTCCCACCAGCATCTCGGCCTCCAGCAGGTCGGCCGGCTCATATACGCGCTGCATCAGTCATCCTCCCGGCGGACGTTCAGTGACCAGTCCTGCCCATCGGTGCGCAGGTCGAACAGGATCGGCCGGCAGCACACCGGGCAGTCCTCGTAGTACTGCTGGTCGCCGGCGCTCAGGTCGAGCAGCGCCTCGGCCGGTTCCCCGCAGTAAGGGCAGCTATAGGCCTGGCTTTCGAGCATCGCTGCACCCCCTATGAGTTCCGTTTATAATCGCGCGGTTCAATTTTCGGCCACCCCCTTGGGCGGCCTTCGCAGCATCCATATGGAACCAGAAAGCATGATGGGCGAGTTCGAAGCCATCCGACCCTACAGTGACGCCGAAGTCCCCGCGGTATTGCAACGCCTCCTGAGCGACGACGCCTTCCTCGGCGCCCTGGTCCGCTACCGCTTCCCGCGCCTGGCCGGTCCCCTCGGTTGGCTGCTCAAACCTCTTATAGCCCATCGCCTGGCCCGCGAGGTCACCGGCATCCGCAGCGTCGCCACGCTGCAGGACAAGTTCGAGCCCTACGTCGACCACACCATCGAGAAGGCCACCGATGGCGTCACCTACTCCGGGGTCAATCGCCTCAAGCCAGGCTGCGCCTACCTGTTCATCGCCAACCACCGCGATATCGTGATGGACCCGGCCTTCGTCAACTACGCCGTGTACCACGCCGGCCTGCCGACCCCGCGCATCGCCATCGGCGACAACCTGCTGCAGAAATCCTTCGTCAGCGACCTGATGCGCCTGAACAAGAGCTTCATCGTGCACCGTTCGCTGAGCGGCCGGCGCGAGAAGCTCGCCGCCTACCAGACGCTCTCCGCCTACATCAACCACTCGATCCGCGAGGACCGCCAGTCGGTGTGGATCGCCCAGGCCGAAGGGCGGGCCAAGGACGGCGACGACCGTACCGACTCGGCGATCCTCAAGATGTTCCACATGAGCCGCAAGGACGAACCCTTCGCCGAAATGGTGCGCGCCCTGCATTTCATCCCGGTGTCGATCAGCTACGAATACGACCCCTGCGACCTGGCCAAGGCCCGCGAGTTGCACACCCGCGCCAGCACCGGCGAGTACCGCAAGGCGCCGGGCGAGGACGATGCCAGCATCGCCCTGGGCATCACCGGCTACAAGGGCCGCGTGCACATCAACTTCGGCGCCGAGCTGGAGGGCGAGTTCAGCGACGCCAAGCAGCTGGCCGCCGAACTGGACCGGCAGATCCTCGGCAACTACCGTCTGTTCCCGGTGCACTACCTGGCCTACGAGATGAGCGAGAACCGCGACCCGGGCCTCGCCGTCCCCACGGCCGAGAGCCTGTTCGGCAGCGAGGAGCTGGAGAAGGCGCGCAAGGAATGGAACCGCCGCCTGGAGCAATGCCCGGCCGAGCAGCGCCCCTGGCTGGTGCTGCAATACGCCAACCCGGTGCTCAACCAATACCGGATCAAGCAGCAATCCTGAAGACGAAAGCCCGGCGCCGCCGGGCTTCTCCATCGGGCAACGGCTTCGAACCCGCAGGCGATGGACGGATAACCGCGATACGCTTATCCGCGTGCGGTTCGGCTCGCCGAGGCAGGGCTCTCAGAGCCGCGTGCTGGCCCAGCTGACCAGCAGCGCCAGGCCCAGGCAGGCGGTGCCGAATCGGTAGAAGAACAGGTTGATCCGCAGGGTCGCCTCGTCCATCGGCAATGCCGCCTCCCCCGCCTCGCCCTCCGCGGCCCAGCGCGCCAGGGCGCGACGCTCGCGTGCGCGGGTGGCCAGCAGCAGCCAGGCGCCGGCGACACCGAAGAACAGCGCAAGGCCGTTCACGGCCTGCGCGGGATGGGCGAGGAACAGCGCCCACAAGGCTTGCAAGGACATCGATAACCTCCGCAACAGGACCACACGCCGGGGCTACCGAATAACGCCTTGGGTGAGCTGATGACAGGACGGACCGTCGGGGACGGCGGGGAAGGACTGGTCGAATTCTATCCAGAATGCATGAGCGACGGCCAGCGGCACCCGGGTTGTCGCGACGAAGCGCAGCGGTTAGCAGCAATCCGTCTAAAAAAGGCGCGGCCTCGCCAGAGTGACCGACTAGTCTGAAAGTGCTTTTCCGGTCACAGAACCCCACCCAGGCAAACGACAACACAGGAGAGTCGTCATGCTGGAAACCGCACCCCACGAACATAACTATCTGATCGACCACCTGGACGAGATCGAGGCCGTGATCGTCGATCTTTCCTTCAATGTCCAGGACGACCGCTGGCTGGTGTACTGCACCGCCTGCGGCCATGAACACCTCGACCTGCCTGAGACCGACGAACGCATCAGCATCGGCGAGCCGGACCCGTTCCACCAGGCCGCCTGAGTTTCCCGAGCGCATGAAAAAGCCCGGCATCCGCCGGGCTTTCTCGTTACCGCCGGCTCATTGCTGGCCGAGGGTCTGAGCGATGGTCGGGTCCTTGAACACGCGGGTCAGGGCGTCGCTGAGCACCTCGCTGACCAGCTTGCTGTTGGTCGCCTGGTTCGGCGCCATGCCGAAGCGCTGGTTCAGCGAGGCGCCATAGCGACCGGTGTAGCGCCGGCTGCTGTTCTGCACGTCGGCGCGGAAGGTCGCGGTGATGTCGGCCTGGGTGACGTAGACGCCGTCCTTCGGCGACTGGTACTTCAGCTCGGCCAGGGTCAGGGTCAGTTGCGGCGCGTTGTAGGCGTTGGCCGAAGGCGTGTAGCCGAGCAGGCGCACGGCCGTCTCGGCCTGGGCCTGGAGCTTGGGCACCACGTCCTCGCTACGGACGGTCAGGGTGCTGGTATCGGCGTAGAGGCCGCCGCGAGTGCCCAGGGACGGGCCGGGACGGCCATCGACCACCTTGACCACCACCGGCTGGCCATGGCCGACTGCGGTCAACGGTCCTTTAAGGACCGGTTGCGGGTCCAGTTGTTGCGGGCTCAGGGCGCAGCCGCCGAGAACCAGGGCGCTTGCGGTCATCAGGCTGAGCAACAGGCGATGCAGCATGCTCATCTCTCCATGGGTTGGGCACGAATGGCCGGCAGTATAACGGCGCCGCGAAGGCACCGCAGCATTGCCTTGGACGTTCGCCACGGGGCGCGGTTCCTCGCCTGTGGCAGGTGGCGCAGGGCACGCATGCCCGGCGTTTGGCAGATACGGCGCGGCGGATTGTCCCAGGGGGCTTTCGCCGGCGGGCACTTCGTGACCGGGAATGGGAAAAAAGTCTAAGGAGCGGGGTATTTTTTGATTTTCACCGTTATAATCGCCCCCCGATTATAAGGACGCCTCCTGATCGGGTTCCGGCCCCCGCGCCATCCCCCCACAGAGAGCCGCCAGTAGAGCGCTGCCCCATGAGGCAGACGCCCTGAAACGCCTGTAGCGAGTTTTTCGGCAAGGAATGCCGCATGACCCCGCACGATTCTGCGAAGGCATGCCCGCGACAGACGAGCCCTTCCGGCCCATGTCTCCAAAAGAGCGTGGATCGAAGGTATTTCACTACTTCACGAGAGTGTGGCGAGCAATGAAGAGTTTTGCGTCGGTAAGTGCGCCATTAGCGCTTGAAACAGCCCCCCGCAGACGCGACCGCAGCGGATACCTCATGACCAGAGCCTGACGGCCCGTTCCGTCGCGAATGTGCTTGCACGACCGGATGCCCGCATGGGCCAGCCAGGCTGCCAGATCGCCAGCCCCGCGCCCGGCATCCATAGGCGATGACGCCCGGCGTCCCGCCGTTGTTGCGAAGAATCGGACATGACGGCTCCCTCCGCCGCTGCCTGCCGGCCCGTACCGGCCTCGGCCCCGCCCCGTCTGTCGTCAATTTGGTGCTGAAGATTTTGGAGAAGCGTTAATGGCGCAAAACGATCACGAAACAGTCGACATGCTGCTGGTAGGCGCCGGCATCATGAGCGCGACCCTGGCGGTCCTGCTCAAGGAACTCGACCCCAACCTGAAGATGGAAGTCGTCGAACTCCAGGAGTCCGGCGCGATCGAAAGCTCCAACCCGTGGAACAACGCGGGCACCGGCCACGCCGGCCTGTGCGAGCTGAACTACACCCCCCAGTCGGCCGACGGCAGCATCGACATCAAGAAAGCCGTGGGCATCAACACCATGTTCGAGGTGTCGAAGCAGTTCTGGTCGCACCTGGTCGCCAAGGGCACCTTCGGCTCGCCGAAGACCTTCATCAACCCGGTACCGCATCTGAGCTTCGTGCGCGGCAGCGAAGGCATCGCCTACCTGAAGAAGCGCTTCGAATCGCTGACGAAGCACCACGCTTTCGAGACCATGGTCTACTCCGAGGACAAGGCCACCCTCGCCGAGTGGATGCCGCTGATGATGCCGGGTCGTCCGGCCGACGAAGCGATCGCCGCGACCCGCGTCGAGGGCGGTACCGACGTCAACTTCGGCGCCCTGACCAACCAGCTCCTGCAACACCTGGCGCAACAGCCGGGCGCGCAGATCCGCTACAACCAGAAGGTCACCCACCTGCGCCGCGCCGATAACGGCTGGCGGGTCACCGTCAAGGACACCCGCAACGGCGGCGACCGCGAGATCCAGGCACGCTTCGTCTTCCTCGGCGCCGGCGGCGGCGCCCTGCCGCTCCTGCAACTTTCCGGCATCCCGGAAGGCAAGGGCTTCGGTGGTTTCCCGGTGAGCGGCCAGTGGCTGCGCTGCGACAACCCGGAAATCGTCAAGCAGCACCAGGCCAAGGTCTACAGCCAGGCCGAGGTCGGCTCGCCGCCGATGTCCGTGCCGCACCTGGACACCCGCGTGGTGGACGGCAAGAAATCCCTGCTGTTCGGCCCCTATGCCGGTTTCTCCACCAAGTTCCTGCGCCATGGCTCGTTCCTCGACCTGCCGCTGTCGGTACGCCCGGGCAACATCCTGCCGATGCTCTCGGTGGCCCGCGACAACATGGACCTGACCCGCTACCTGATCGGCCAGGTCATGCAGTCGCCGGAACAGCGCCTGGAAGCCCTGCGCAAGTTCTACCCCGAAGCCAGGGCCGAGGACTGGCGCCTGGAAGTCGCCGGCCAGCGCGTGCAGATCATCAAGAAGGATCCGAAGAAAGGCGGCATCCTGCAGTTCGGCACCGAGCTGGTGGCCGCCCACGACGGCTCCATCGCCGCCCTGCTGGGCGCCTCGCCGGGCGCCTCGGTGACCGTCTCGATCATGCTCGGCCTGATCGAGCGCTGCTTCCCGGAGCAGGCCCGCTCGCCGGAGTGGAGCGCCAAACTGAAGGAAATCTTCCCGGCTCGCGAGAAAGAGCTGGAAAGCGACGCTGAGCTGTACCGCAGCGTCAGCAGCCGTTGCAGCGAGGTGCTGGAACTGACCGCGAAGAACGACGTGCAGGCCCCGGTCAACGCCGAGTGAGCCGCGCTACGGAACAAGCCGCCTTCGGGCGGCTTTTTCATTTGTGGAGTCAGGCGCCGGCCTCGCAATTGATCATCCAGGACACCCCGAAACGGTCCACCAGGGTACCGAAACAGGGCGACCAGAAGGTCTTGCCCAACTCCAGCTCGACCCGCCCGCCGTCCTCCAGCAAGGCGTCATAGCAGCGCCGCGCCTGCTGCGGGTCGCGGGTATTCAGTGAAAGGGAAATCCCGGAGATCGGCTGCAACGCCGGCCCGTGCCCGTCCGAGGCCATGATCTGGCTGTCGCCGATCTGCAGGTTGGCGTGCATCACCTTGTCGCACCAGCCTTCGGGCACCACCACCGGACCGGGCGCCTCGTCGAAACGGAACAGGAAACTCACCCTGGCACCGATGGCGTGTTCATAGAAACGCAGGGCCTCTTCGCAACGGCCGTTGAAGCAGACGTAGGGCTGGACGTACATGGGAACCTCGGCAGGCTGTTTTTCCTGTGAGTGTAGAAAAGCAACAGCCGACAGGCAGCCTCTCGCAGAGCGAATAACGCAGTCCTGGCCATTCGCCCTTCCCCGCCGCCCTGGCGATCCGCGACCGCGGCGGGGCCCGCGCGGCGTCTATCGACCCTTGCCACCACCAGCCGCCATTCGGACGCTGGCGTTCTCCGACGGGCGTGACTCGGCGGACCGCGCAACGAAAAAACCCGCCGAAGGGCGGGCTTTTCGCTGCATGGCCGGCTCAGGCGCCCTTGGCCGCCTGCAGCGCTTCGATGTAGGGCACGGCCTGGCGCTGGTCGGCGACCAGGGCGACGAAGTCGTTGCCCTTGGCGTCGCGCGCGTCGAGATCGTAGCCGGCCTCGCGGAAGAAGGTGAGGAAGCGCTCGAAGTCGTCGATGCGCAGACCGCGATAGGCCTTGATCAGCTTGTGCAGCGAGGGGGGGGTGTCGTCGGCCGGCTCGACGCCGAGGAACAGCTTGATCGACTCGTCACTGATCTCTTCGCCAATGATCTGTTTCTTGTCTTTGCGCATCGCTTTCTCTCAACGGCTCTGGGGCCGGGCTCGCCCGGCGCGGGATAAGGCCAGGCAGTTTACTCCCGGCGCGCGGCGAGGCTCAACGCGCGCGTACCGCGCCGGTGTGCAGGTCCGCCCAGACATGGCCGTTGGGATAGGCGAGGAACTGGCAATAGACCGTCTGGTTGCGCAGCAGGTCGAGCAACGCCGGGTACTGCGCCAACGGGTAGTTGAGCGTGAGGGTGCGGGTCCCGGCATCGTAGACCGGCTTCTTCAGGCTCTTGCCTTCGCTGTCGAACTGGATCAGCACCTGGGCCAGGGTCGCGCCCTTGCTCAGCGGTTTGCCCTTCAGGCGCAGCAGGGTCGGCGTGGTGATCGGGATCGGCTGCTGGTTGGACTGCCGCTGGTTGCCCAGCACCACGCTGTACTCGGTGATCTGGATCAGTTGCTGCTGCTCCGGCGCCTCCTGGCGCAACTGGCCGTCGTCGGGCGGCAGGAAGCGCGCGTGCATCGGGGGATTCTCGGCGGCCAGGCCGGCCAGACTGACGAACAGGAGCAGGGAGCCGCACAGGCTACGGGCGAACATCGGGACCTCCGGACAGGGCGAGCCGGCACTCTAGCATGGCTGCCGACCCGCCGCCGAAGCGCTCAGGCGAACTGGGCGCGCATCCAGTCCCGGTAGGCCGGCGCATCGGCGCTGCCTTCGGCAGGCGCCCAACTGGCGAACTCGCCTTCGCCGAGCGGGCGGTAAGGCCCGGCCTTGCATTCGAACAGGATGCTGTCCGGCTCCAGCACCACCAGGGCATGGAACACCCCGGGCGGCAGGTCGACACCGGGGCAGTCCCCAGCGGCGCTCAACTCGCGCTTGTCGAGGAGTTCCCCGTCCTCGGCGAAGACCAGCAGGCCGAGACGGCCCTTGAGCACGATCAGCGCCTCGGCCTTGCCCGCATCCAGGTGCCGGTGCGGCGGGATGTAGGTATTCGGCTGGAGGCCCACCGCCATGCGGTGGCAGGGCTCCTCCATGCGGTGGAAGTTGTGATGCTGGCGACCACGCGGCGCGTTACCCGCCCCGCTCGCCAGTTCGGCGAACAATTGCTGGTCGAGGTAGCGCGGTCCGGCCATCTCAGAGCCCCTTGACCGCGAAGATGCCCGCGGCGTTGCGCCAGTAGCCCTTGTAGTCCATGCCGTAGCCGAACACGTAGCGGTCGGCACAGTAGAGGCCAGTGAAGCTGGCCTTGAGGTCAGGCCGGGCCTTGCGCTCGTGTTCCTTGTCCACCAGTACGGCGGTGTGCACCGCGCGTGCGCCGGCATGCTTGCAGAAGTCGATGATCGCCGAGAGGGTGTGCCCTTCGTCGAGGATGTCGTCGATGATCAGCACGTCACGGTCGATGAAGGAGATTTCCGGCTTGGCCTTCCAGAACAGTTCGCCGCCGGAGGTCTCGTTGCGGTAACGGGTCGCATGCAGGTAGGACAGTTCGAGGGGGAAGTCGAGCAGCGGGAGCAGCTTGCCGGAGAAGATCAGGCCGCCGTTCATCACGCAGAAGACCACCGGGTTGGTCTCGCCGAGATCGCGGTTGATCGCCTCGGCGACGCGACCGATGGCTGCCTCGACCTCGTCGTTGTTGAACAGGCAGTCGGCTTCCGCCATGACTTGGCGGATGTGCGCGAGATCGACGGACATGGTGCTTCTCCCTGGCTGGGCTGAGAAAAAGTCGGCAAAGGTACTCATCCGGTCGCCATCGGGCAACCCCCGGCGGTCGAGTGCGAATCAGAATAATGGTCCAGACTGTGCGGAATGCATTACGCTAGCGCAATTTTTTTGCCCGCCCCCGTTGGAGACAGTCGCCCATGCCCGTACATGAGATCCGCCACCCCCTCATCCGCCACAAACTGGGCCTGATGCGCCGTGCCGATATCAGCACCAAGAACTTCCGCGAACTGGCCCAGGAAGTCGGCGCCCTGCTGACCTACGAGGCGACCAAGGACCTGCCCCTGGAACAGTACGAAATCCCCGGATGGGCCGGCCCGGTGACGGTGGAGAAGATCTCCGGGAAGAAGATCACCGTGGTGCCGATCCTGCGCGCCGGCATCGGCATGCTCGACGGCGTGCTCAGCCTGATTCCCGGCGCCAAGGTCAGCGCGGTCGGCGTCGCCCGCAACGAAGAGACCCTGGAAGCACGCACCTACCTGGAAAAACTGGCGCCGGACATCGCCGAGCGCCGCTCGCTGATCATCGACCCGATGCTCGCCACCGGTGGCTCGATGGTCGCCACCATCGACCTGCTGAAGAAGGCCGGCAGCAAGGAAATCCGCGCCATGGTGCTGGTCGCCGCCCCCGAGGGCATCGAGGCGGTACGCAAGGCCCACCCGGACGTGATCATCTATACCGCCTCGATCGACGAGAAGCTCGACGAGAACGGCTACATCATTCCGGGCCTGGGCGACGCCGGCGACAAGATCTTCGGTACCAAGCAGAAGGAAGCCTGAACATGGGCGATGCCTTCCAGGAGCCGCTCTGGCGCCAGGTGCTGTCAGGCGCGCAGATGCTGTTCGTCGCCTTCGGCGCGCTGGTGCTGATGCCGCTGATCACCGGTCTGGATCCCAACGTCGCGCTGTTCACCGCCGGCCTCGGGACCCTGCTGTTCCAATTGGTGACCGGGCGCCAGGTACCGGTGTTCCTCGCCTCCAGCTTCGCCTTCATCACCCCGATCATCCTCGCCAAGGGCCAGTTCGGCCTGGCCGCGACCATGGGCGGGGTGGTCGCCGCCGGCTTCGTCTACACCTTCATGGGCCTGGCGGTGAAGATCAAGGGCACCGGCTTCATCGATAAACTGCTGCCGCCGGTGGTGATCGGCCCGGTGATCATCTCGATCGGCCTGGCGATGGCGCCGATCGCGGCGAACATGGCGATGGGCAAGGCCGGCGACGGCAGCGAGTTGCTGCCGTACCGCACCGCGATGATGATCTCGATGCCGGCGCTGCTCACCACCCTGGTGGTGGCGGTATTCGGCAAGGGTATCTTCCGCCTGGTGCCAATCATCGCCGGCGTGCTGGTCGGCTTCGCCCTGTCGTTCGTCTTCGGCGTGGTCGACACCGCCGCGATCGTCGCCGCACCCTGGCTGGAACTGCCGAAATTCACCGCGCCGGAATTCAACTGGCAGGCGATCCTGTTCATCGTCCCGGTGGCCCTGGCCCCGGCCATCGAGCATATCGGCGGGGTCATCGCGGTGGGCGGCGTCACCGGCCAGGACTACCTGAAGAAGCCCGGCCTGCACCGCACTCTCCTCGGCGACGGCCTGGCCACCTCGGCTGCCGGCCTGTTCGGCGGACCGCCCAACACCACCTACGCGGAAGTCACCGGCGCAGTGATGCTGACCAAGAACTACAACCCGAAGATCATGACCTGGGCGGCGGTGATCGCCATCACCCTGGCCTTCGTCGGCAAGTTCGGCGCGATCCTGCAAAGCATCCCGGTACCGGTGATGGGCGGCATCCTCTGCCTGCTGTTCGGCACCATCGCCTCGGTCGGCATGAACACCCTGATCCGGCACAAGGTCGATCTCTCGGAAGCACGCAACCTGGTGATCGTCTCGGTGACCCTGGTGTTCGGCATCGGCGGCGTGCTGATCGGCAGCGGTACCGGCCCCGACGACATCGGCCTGAAGGGCATCGCCCTGTGCGCCATCGTCGCCATCGTCCTCAACCTGTTGCTGCCGGGCAACGACGGCTGGCAGAACAAGGCGCTCGACGAACAACACAAGGATTCACACTGAAAACAACGGACGGAACACTTCGCTGTTCCGTCCATTTTCCACCCGCCACGTTATTTTCAAAAGCATGTAGCCAATCGCTTACTACTTTGTAATTAAACTTCCCTGTATTTTCCAAATAATCACGTCATCTAACTGGCAGAGGCTTATTCGCGCTGCTATATAGCCAGTCAAGCATGACTGGCGAGCCGCTCTGCGCCGCACCCGGCGCGTCGCCAGCCATGAACTTCGAGTTTGGCGGATATATAAGGCCGATCATTTAAAGTCGTGGGAACTTTATTTATCCGCCAACATCGTCCTGCGCCACCGACATTCGTTATCGACAGGAAGTTAGAGATGAATAAACGCATTCCGGCAGTCTTGTTGTTCTGTGCCTGCGCCAGCCTGCTGGGCACCGCCCAGGCCGCCGGTACGCTGATCGGCCAGGTCGGCGTGCAGATGGTCATCGGTGCCGGCTGCACCATCATCAACGGCAGCGTCAGCGGCGGTATCAACCAGTGGGGAACCCTGGACTTCGGCAGCCATTCCGACCTCACCAACGTGGTCGACGCGCAGACCGTCGGCACCAGCGGCAATATCCAGATCCAGTGCAGCACCGGCCTGACCCCGAGCCTGACGGTGAACGCAGGCCTGCACGCCAGCGGCGGCCAGCGCTACATGCAGAACACCACCACCACCAGCAGCACCATCGCCTACAACATCTATTCGGACGCCGCGCGCAGCGCGCTGATCCAGGCCAACACACCGGTGGACATCTCCTCGGTCTCCACCGGCACCGCGGTCAACATCCCCCTCTATGGCCGCGTGGTGCCCACCGGACAAAGCACACCCACGCCGACGGCGGGGACCTACACCGACACCCTGCTGGTCACCATCGCCTGGTAAGACGCGCCGCCAGGCGCGGCGCCAGGCAGCATGGTCCTGGGGGGACCGATGAGCCTGAACCGCTACTTCACCGGAGGACTGCTCTGCCTGCTCGGCTGCAACCCGGCAAACGCGCAGACCGCCACCATCGTCCTGAGCGCCACGCTGCTCCCGGCCTGCGAGGCAGGTAGCGTCGGCAGCGGCGGCGCGATCACCTTCGGCACCCTCGACTTCGGCCAGTACGCCTCCCTGAACAACGCCATCAGCGCCACCAGCCAGCAAGGCGCAGGCTCCATCCGGGTCAGGTGCGTCAGCGGCCAGACCTATGCGATCACGCTCGACGGCGGGCTCTACGGCAGCGTCGCCACGCGGCGCATGGCGAACATCGCCAACACCGCCCTCACCCTGACCTACAACCTGTACAGCGACCGCCCCGGCGGCATCGTCTGGGACAACACCACCGGCGTTGCCGCCACCGGCAACGGCAACGACCAGTGGTACCCCATCTACGGCCTGGTGCCGGCACAGACCACGCCGGTCGCCGGGACCTACCGCGACACCGTCAACGTGACCATCAGTTGGTGATGCCGATGTCCAGCCGGCGTCTATTCCTGTCGCTTCTCCTGCTCCCGCTGCCGAACCTGGTCGCGCATGCCGATCCATCGCCGATCAGCCGCGCCTTCCAGGTCCAGGCGGTGGTCGCCAACGGCTGCGCCTTCGGCACCGCCATCAGCAACAACGCCTATGACCTCGGCACCCTGAGCTTCGGCACCCTCGGCAACCTGGCCAGTCCGGTTAACGTCGCCAGCAGCTCCGGGGCCGGCTCCATCGTCCTGACCTGCACTCCGGGAATGACCGTCTCCGTCGCCCTCGACTACGGGGTCAATGGCGGCAGCAGCAGCCAGCGCTACCTGAAGCGGGTGAGCGGCAACGAGACCCTCGCCTACCAGCTCTACCAGGATGCCGCCTACTCCCAGGTCTGGGGCAACGGGGCACTCGCGCGGACCATCGCCAACTTTCCCGCCAGCACCCAGACCTACACGGTATACGCGCGCCTGTTCGCGGTCGGCAGCCTGCCGTCCGCCGGCAACTACCGCGATACCGTCACCGTCACCCTTTCGTTCTGAGCCGTCATGGAGGATCACATGCCCAGTCCACACCTACCTCTCCGCCCCGGCCGCTGGCTTGCGGCGCTGCTGGCGCTGCTCCTGGGCGGCCCGGCACAGGCCGCCAGTGCGGTGCTGATCTGGCCGATCAACCCGGCCATCGAAGCCGACCAGCCGGCCACGGCGCTGTGGCTGGAGAATCGCGGCAAGCAACCGGTGACCCTGCAGGTGCGCGTGCTCGGCTGGTCCCAGGCGGATTTCCAGGACGTCTATCGCAACCAGCAGGCAGTGATTCCCAGCCCGCCCTTCGTCAAGGTCGAGCCGGGCCGCCGGCAACTGGTCCGGCTGATCCGCCAGGGCGGCCAGCCCAGCACGCCGGAGGACGCCTACCGGGTGCTGATCGACGAAGTGCCCGACGGCGACGCGGGGCAGACGCAACGAAGCCCCGGTCTCGCCCTGCACTTCCAGATGCGCTATTCGGTACCGCTGTTCGTCAGCGCCGACGGCGTCTGGACCCAGCCGCGTAGCGATGTCGAGCGCGACCCGGCCGACGCGACCCGGCCGAAGCTGGCCTGGCGGCTGGTCGAGGAACAGGGCAAGCGTTACCTGCAGGTGCGCAACGAGGGTAGCGTGCACGCCCGCCTCAGCCATGTCCGCTGGGAGGGCAACGGCCGCAGCCTGGCGCTGCTGGACGGCCTTCTCGGCTACGTGCTGCCCGGCCGGCAGATGCGCTGGCCGCTGCCGCCGGGGCTGCTGCCGGACTCCGGCATGACCCTGAAACTGCAACTGGCGGACAACGACGCGCCGATCAGCGTTCCCGGGTACTGAGGCGGACGTCGGTCCCGTGCCTCGCCCGTGTCAGCGGCGCTCTCGCCGCCACCGCTCGCTACTGATCGGCCTGGCGCTGCTCTCCCCTGTCCATGCGGCGGACTACCTGGCCGGACTGCCGCCGCCGCAACCCGCTCCGTCCGGCGGCGGCAACGTCCTCTACTACCTGGAACTGGTGATCAACGGCCGCGACAGCGGCCAGGTGGTGCCGGTCAACGCCGCCGATGGCCATTACCTGCTCGACGCCGCGGCCCTGCGCGAAGCCGGCGTGCGCCTGCCTGGCAACCCCGCCGGACAGGTCGCGGTGGACGCCCTGCCCGAGGTCCGGGCGGACTATGACAGCGCCAGCCAGCAACTGCACCTGCAAGTGCCGCCGGACTGGCTGCCGGAGCAGCGCTTCGACGATCCCGGACTGGTCGCCCGCGCCCCGGCGCGCAGCAGCCTCGGCGCGCTGTTCAACTACGACCTGTACTACTCGGACCCCGCCGACGGCGCCACGCCCTGGCTTTCCGCGCTGCTCGAGCAACGCCTGTTCGACGGCTTCGGGGTGATCTCCAACACCGGCGTCTACACCCGCTATTTCGGCGACGCCGACAACCTCGACAGCCGCTACCTGCGCTACGACACCTACTGGCTGTACAACGACGAACGCAACATGCACAGCTACCAACTGGGCGACTACGTCAACGGCGCGCTGAACTGGACCACCCCGGTACGCATGGGCGGCTTTCGCTTCGCCCGCAACTTCGGCGTACGTCCGGACCTGGTCACCTATCCGCTGCTGCGCTTCGACGGCCAGGCCGCCGTACCCAGCACCGTCGACCTTTTCATCAACGGCTACAAGGCCAGCAGCGCCGACCTGCAACCCGGTCCCTTCGCCATCAGCAACGTGCCGTATATCAACGGAGCCGGCGAAGCCACGGTGGTGACCACCGACGCCCAGGGCCGACAAGTGGTGACCAGCCTGCCGTTCTACGTATCCAACACCCTGCTGGCGCGCGGCCTGAGCGATTTCGACCTGTCCGTCGGGCGTCTGCGCGACGACTACGGCCTGCGCAACTTCTCCTATGCCGACAATGCCGCCAGCGGCATCTATCGCTACGGCGTCAGCGACCGCCTGACCCTCTCCACCCACGCCGAGGCCGCCAGCGACCTGCGCCTGCTCGGCATCGGCGGCGACATCGCCGTGGCCACCTTCGGCACCCTCAGCCTGGCGGCCAGCGGCAGCGACGGCCAGGGCGACAGCGGCCAGCAATACCTGCTCGGCTACTCCTACTATTCGCGACGGCTCGGCCTCAGCCTGCAACACATCGAGCGCAGCGCCGGCTATGGCGACCTCGGCACCCTGGACGGCGAGTACCAGTTGAGCCGGCGCACCGACCAGGCTACCGCCAGCCTGACCTTCGACGAGCAGGGCACCATCGGTACCGGCTACTTCGACATCCGCGCCCGCGACGGCAGCCGCACGCGCCTGGCCAACCTCTCCTACAGCCGCCCGATCGGCAGCCGCAGCAGCTTCTACCTGGCGCTGAACAAGGATCTCGACGGCGACGGCTACAGCGCGCTGATGCAACTGGTGATTCCCTTCGACATCAACGGCCTGCTGAACATCGGCGTCACCCGCGACAGCGACCGGCGCTACAGCGAGCGGGTGATCTGGAGCCGCTCCACGCCGAGCCAGGGCGGCCTCGGCTGGAACCTCGGCTATGGCGGCGGCGCCAGCCGCTACCAGCAGGCCGACCTGACCTGGCGCATGCAGAACGTGCAACTGCAGGGCGGCCTTTATGGCGAGACCGGCAACTACACGCGCTGGGCCGATCTCAGCGGCTCGCTGGTATGGATGGACAACGCCGTGTTCGCCAGCAACCGGATCAACGACGCCTTCGTCCTGGTCAGCACCAAGGGTTATCCACAGGTGCCGATCCGCTACGAGAACCAACTGATGGGCAGCACCGACGACAACGGCCACCTGCTGGTGCCCTGGGTCGCGGCCTACTACCCGGCGAAGTTCCAGATCGAGCCGCTGGACCTTCCGGCCAACGTCAGCGCGCCCGAAGTCGAGCAGCGCGTGGCGGTACGCCAGGGCAGCGGCCTGCTGCTGGACTTCCCGATCCGTGCCGTAGTCGCCGCCAGCATCAGCCTGGTGGACGAGCGCGGCGAACCGCTGCCGCTGGGCAGCCAGGCCGAAGAAACCGGCAGCGGCCAGCGCGCCAGCGTCGGCTGGGACGGCCAGGTCTATTTCGAAGGATTGCAAAGCGACAACCAGCTACGCGTGGTCCGCCCCGACGGCCGGGCCTGCCAGGCACGCTTCCGCCTGGACACGCGCAAACCCACCGTCAGCCAGGTCGGCCCGCTGACCTGCTCGGCCCCGATCGGAGATACGCCATGAGCCGCCACTCCACGTCCGCCTGCCTGCTCGGCTTCGCTACGCTCTGCGCCAGCCCGTTGCTGCTCGCCGCCTGCACCACCAGCTCCGGCACCGGCAATTTCGGCAGCCTGAGCTCGTTCACCGTGGCCAGCACCGCCCAGACCATCACCGGCACCACCGGCTTCAAGTGCACCGGCAGCCTGTTGTCGATCCTCAGCACCAACACCATCGACGCGACCATCGCCAGCACCGCCAATCCGCTGGGCACCACGCCGCGGCTGTACAACGCCGCCAGCGGCACCTACCTGCCCTACAGTATCTGCAAGGACAACGGCTGCGGCACCGTCTACAACGTCGGCTCGACGGTACGCTGGAGCAGCACCACCTTCCTCGGCATCCTCGGCCTGTTCAACGCCACCGACGGCAGCCTGCCGCTGTACCTGCGCACCGCCACCGGGGTGACCCTGCCGGCCGGCACCTATACCGATACCATCGGCCTGAACTGGGCCTGGCACCTGTGCGCGGCGGGCATCGGCCCAGTCTGCGTATACGACGACGGCACCGCCAGCAGCAGCGTCAACGTTACCCTGACGGTGCTCAAGGACTGCTTCATCGACAGCGCTCCGGACCTCAGCTTCGGCAGCGCCGCGCTGGTCTCGGCCTTCACCGCGGTGAACCAGAACATTGGCGTGCGCTGCACCCTGAACGCCACCTATACCATCGGCTTCGACAACGGCAACAACTTCAGCGGCGGCTGGCGGCGAATGCTCAGCGGCGCCAACGCGATCCAGTACAACCTCTACAAACCGGGAGACTCGACGGTCTGGACCACCAGCAACACCCAGGCAGGCACCGGTAGCGGCGCCGCGCAGAACGTGCCGTACCGGGCCATCGTCAACCCGGCCCAGGGCAACGTCCCCGCCGGTACCTACAGCGATACCGTGCGGGTGATCCTCACCTACTGAGTCAGGCCGGCTGCCGGGACGCCTTCCAATCCTCGCCGCCCTCGCCTTCCCGTCGCAGGCTCCAGTCCTTCAGGTGCTCCAGGCTGGCGCGATAGGGCTTGAGGCCGATCCCCAGCAGGACCACCGCACCAAGCACCGCGGCCAGGGTCACCAGCAGCAGCGAGTAGCGCAGCGCCATGTCGTCGGCGAAGACGAAATCGGTGACCAGCGCCACCGCCGTCGGGCCCACGCCGAGACCGAACAGGGTGACCACGAACAGGTAGATCGCCGAGGCCTGGCCGCGCATCGAGTTGGGCATGATCTCCTGGATCGCCGCCGGGGCCACGCCGAACGGCATGCTCAGGAAGAACACCGTCGGCGCCATCAGCGCCGCCGCCCAATTGGCGTTGTCCAGCAGCGGATAGACCAGGGTGAAGGGAATCACCGCCCAGGCGGCGAGCAGCCCGACGCGCATGTTCGCGTCGCTGCGCCCGCGCTTCGCCCAGTAGTCGGCCAGGCGCCCGCCGAAGACGATGCCGAGACAGCCGAACACCGCGACGATGCTGCCGTAGACCACCCCGACATGACCGGCGTCCCAGCCGTGGGTGCGGACGAAGAAGGTCGGCACCCAGGCGCCGCTGCCGTAGCCGGCGAAGGACAGGCAGGCGAAACCGAAGTTGTGGCAGAGCACGGTCTTGCGGTTGGCCCGCAGGTAGGCGCCGACCTCGCCCAGCGGCACCGCCACGCCTGCGCCGACTCCGCGCCGGGCCGGCTCGCGGATAGCCAGCAGCAACAGGCAGAAGAGCACGCCGGCGGCGCCGAGGATGAGGAAGATCAGTTGCCACGGGCGCACCTCGCCGAACAGCGGCAGATGCACGTCGCCCTGGGCCGAGGCGAACTTGATCACCAGCCCGCCGAGCAGGAAGGCCAGCCCCGAGCCCAGGTAGATGCCCATCGAGTAGACGCTGATCGCCGTCGCCCGACGCTCGCGCGGGAAGCTGTCGGCGATCAGCGAATAGGCCGCTGGCGACAGCGCCGCCTCGCCGACCCCGACGCCGACCCGGAAGGTGAGGAATTGCCAATAGCTGCGCGCCAGACCGCAGGCCGCGGTCATCGCGCTCCACACCAGCACGCCGAACAGGATCAGGCCGCGCCGGCTGCGGTTGTCGGCCATGCGTCCGAGCGGGATACCGCAAAGGGTGTAGAACAGGGCGAAGGACAAGCCCATCAGCAGGCTCATTTCCGTATCGCTGATGGCCAGGTCACGGCGGATCGGGCCGACCAGCAGGTTGAGGATCTGCCGGTCGATGAAGGACAGCACATAGGCGACCATGAGGATCGCCACCGTGGTCCAGGCCGCAAGGTTGGAGGGATAGCCGTTATTGTTGTTATGCATGCCGAACTCCTGGACGCCGCCGAAGCGGCGGATGCGAAGGGAGGGTCGACAGGCAGGATAAGCCGGCAACATCCGGGCTTATACCCAGGGCAAGGGACTATAGAACTGCTGAATGCGGGAAGCGGGTTCCGGCGAATGACCGCCAGGTCATTCGCCGCCGCATGCGCTCAGAGCCTGTCCAGCATCTCGCGAGCTGGGCGGGGAAGCGGAGCTGACGAGCGGCAAATGAGCACTTCAAAGCCGTCATACCGCGCCGCGCAGCGGATCATGAACAGGCTCTCAGAGCGGCCTGGCCAAGCGCCCGCTCATCTCGGCCAGGGCGCCGACCCAGGCGGGGTGGTCGTTGAGGCAGGGAATCAGCACCAGGTCCTCGCCGCCGGCACTGATGAACTGCTCGCGGCCGCGCATGCCGATTTCCTCCAGGGTCTCGATGCAGTCGGCAACGAACGCCGGACACATCACCAGCAGGCGCTTCACCCCGCGCTGCACCAGTTCGTCGAGCTTGGCGTCGGTATAGGGCTCGATCCACTTGGCGCGCCCCAGGCGCGACTGGAACGACACCGACCAGCGCCCCTGCTCCAGGCCGGCGCGCTCGGCGAAGGCCTCGGCGGTGCGCAGGCACTGGCTGCGGTAGCAGAGGGCGAGGGCTTCGGGGCTGACGTTGCGGCTGTTCTCGGCCAGCAGGTCGTGGGCAGGATCCTTCACCAGCTTGCGGATGTGCCGCTCGGGCAAGCCATGGAAGCTCAGCAACAGATGGTCGTGGGGCTGCTGCAGGTACGGACGCACGCTTTCCACCAGGGCATCGAGGTAGACCGGCTGGTCGTAGAACGGCGGCAGCGTGCTGACCTCCAGGCCCAGGCGATGGGCGGCGATCACCCGGCGCACCTCCTGTTCGGCGGTGGTCGTGGTGCTGTCGGCGAACTGCGGATACAGCGGCGCCAGGGTCACCCGCCGGATACCACGGCGTGCCAGGTCGAGCAGGACCTTCTCGATGGCCGGCTGGCCGTAGCGCATCGCCAGTTCCACCGGCCCATGCGGCCAGTGCGGCTTCATCGCCTCCTGCAGGCGACGACTGAGGACGATCAGTGGCGACCCTTCGTCCCACCAGATCGAGCTGTAGGCGTGCGCCGATTCGGCCGGACGCTTGATCAGGATCAGCGACACCAGCAGGCGCCGCAGCGGCCAGGGCAGGTCGACCACGTAGGGATCCATGAGGAACTGGTCGAGATAGCGGCGGACATCCTCCACCCGGGTCGAATCCGGGGAGCCCAGGTTGAGCAACAGCAGGGCATTCTCGGTCATGCCTGATCCTTTCGTCGGGCGGCCAGGACATCGGCCAGCGCCACGTCCAGGTCGGTGAATTGAAAACGGTAGCCGGCGTCCTGCAAGCGTTGCGGCAAGGCTCGCTGGCCGCCGAGCAGCAATCCGGACATTTCTCCCAGCCCGAGGCGCAGGACGAACCCGGGGGTCGGTATCCGCGCCGGCTTGTGCAGCGCCCGGCCCAGGGCCTTGGCGAAATCGCGGTTGCGCACCGGGTTGGGAGCGCACGCATTATAGGGACCGCTGGCATCGGGCCGCCGCAAAAGAAAATCGATCAGCTCGATTTGATCCTCGATATGAATCCACGGCATCCATTGCCGGCCGTCACCCAGCGGTCCGCCCAGGCCGAGCCGGTAGAGCGGCAACAGGCGCCCGAGGAAGCCGCCCTCGGGGGCCAGCACCAGGCCGGTGCGCAACAGCACGACACGGGTGCCGAGCTTCTCCGCCTCGCGGGCGATCTGCTCCCAGGCGAGGCATAGCTCGCTGGCGAAATCCTCGCCGGCCGCCGCCCCCTCCTCGGTCACCGGGCGCTCGCCGCTGTCGCCATACCAACCCACCGCAGAACCCGATAACAGAAGGTCCGGGCGCTGCTCGCGAGCGTCCAGCCATTCCACCAGGCGCTCGGTAAGGCGTACCCGGCTTTCCCACAGCAGCGCCTTGCGCTTGTGACTCCAGGGTTTGTCCGCGATCGGCTCGCCGGCCAGGTTGACCACCGCGTCGAGCGGCTGGTCGCCGTACTCGTCGAAACGATCGATGCCGCGCACGCCGACGCCGCACAGCGATTCCACCTGCTGCGGCCGCCGGCTGAACACGGTCAGCCGGTGCCCGGCCTGTCGCCAGCGGGCGCACAGGCGGCGCCCCATCAGGCCGGTACCGCCGGTCAAGAGAATGTGCATGGCTGTCTCCTCGTTTTGCCTGCGTGCCCTTTCAGTCTGGACCCTGGACATCGATCTGCCCGATGACCGTGCATCCTCCCCCCATTCCGGCGTTATCCTGTGAATGGAAGATCCGTCGGCTCCGGCCGGGGAACCCTGGCGTCGTTTTCGACTCAGCCAAGGAACAGGGCTTGCATCGCACTGGTGCCCTAGTGAACGGCGCCAGCCGTCTATTCTTCAGATAACTCGGTTGATACTTCCGAACGGAACGTCTGAAGGTTCGACAGGCCAGGAAGCGAGCCGTGCGCCGCAAGCGCGCCATCGGCGCGACGCAAGGTGCGCCTCGAAGCACGCGCAACACTGTACATTAAATCAAGCTTGTACAAGAAACCTGATTCGCCTGTCCAGACGCTACACAACCAGAGAGGCATGTCATGAGCGTCCCCATCGCCATCATCGGTACTGGCATCGCCGGGCTTTCCGCCGCCCACGCATTGAGATCCGCCGGCCAGACCGTACAACTGTTCGACAAGGGCCACGGCAGCGGCGGCCGCATGGCCAGCAAGCGCAGCGAGGCCGGCACGCTGGACCTCGGCGCGCAATACTTCACCGCCCGCGACCGGCGCTTCCTCGACGCCTTGCAACACTGGCGCGAGGAAGGCTGGGTGGACGAGTGGAAACCCGCTCTCTACCAATACCGCGACGGCCAGCTGAGCCCCTCCCCGGACGAGCAGCCACGCTGGGTCGGCATCCCGCGGATGAGTGCGATCACCCGCGCCCTGCTCACCGATCTGCAAGTGGTCTTCTCCTGCCGCATCACCGAGGTCTTCCGCGGCAAGCAGCACTGGCACCTGCAGGACTCCGAGGGACAGAACCACGGTCCGTTCAACCAGGTCCTGATCGCCATCCCCGCTCCCCAGGCCACGCCGCTGCTGGCCAGCGTGCCGAAACTGGCGGCCACCGCCGCGAGCGTGGTCATGGAGCCGACCTGGGCGGTGGCGCTGGGCTTCCGCGAGGTACTCGACACCCCGGTGCAGGGCTGCTTCGTGCACGACAGTCCGATCGCCTGGCTGGCCTGCAATCGCAGCAAGCCGGGGCGCGACACCACCCTCGACACCTGGGTGCTGCACGCCACCAGCCAGTGGAGCCGGCAGCACATCGACATGGCCAAGGAGGACGTGGTCGAGCACCTGCGCTGCGCCTTCGCCGAAGTGATCGGCTGCGCCGTACCGGAAGCCGCCTTCAGCATCGCCCACCGCTGGCTCTATGCACGCCCGGCGGAGGCCCACCAGTGGGGCGCCCTCGGCGATCCCGACCTGGGCATCTACGCCTGCGGCGACTGGTGCTCCAGCGGCCGCGTCGAAGGCGCCTGGCTCAGCGGCCAGGAAGCCGCGCGGCGCCTGCTGGAACATCTCTGAGGGGATCGGGCCGTCGCCTGGCGGCCCGATGTGACAAGAAAATACCTATACAAATACATTGACCTGTACAAGATAAGTTCTAGGATGTGTCGTATGACCGCCTGGCTGTCGAGCTGCGCGCGAACCTCCTTTCCCCTTGGGAGACGACACCGATGCACGAATCTCACCCTTCCCTGACGCCCCGACTCGGCATCAGCGCCTGCCTGCTCGGCGAACCGGTGCGCTTCAACGGCGGCCACAAGCGATCCGCGCTTTGCGAGGAACTGGCGCGGCACGTCGAGTTCGTCTCCTTCTGCCCGGAACAGGCCATCGGCCTGGGCACGCCGCGCCCGGCGATTCGCCTGGAAGGCACTCCGGAAGCCGCCGAGGCGCGGAGCCGCGACGGCCTGGCGGTCGGCGGAGCGCTCGCCGAATATGCGCGGCGGGTGGCGCAACGGGCGGATACGCTGGACGGTTTCATCTTCATGCAACGCTCGCCGTCCTGCGGGCTGCAACGGGTCAAGGTCTATCCAGAAGGCGGCGGCGCGCCGCGCGCCGAAGGCCGTGGACGCTTCGCCGCAGCCCTTTGCGAAGCCTTGCCGGAGCTACCGGTGGAAGAAGAAGGCCGGCTGCACGATCCGGTCCTGCGGGAGAACTTCCTCACCCGCGTGTATGCCCATGCCCACTGGCAGGCCCTGCGCCAGCGCGGCCTCAGCCATTCGGCCATCGTCGCCTTCCATAGCCGCTACAAGTACCAGTTGCTGGCCCATTCGCCGGAGCACTACCGCAGCCTCGGCCGCCTGCTCGGCGAAGCCGGCCACTACCAGCCGGAAGCCCTCGGCACTCGCTACTTCGGCGAGCTGATGCAGGGCTTGCGCCGCTGCGCGACCCGCGGCAGCCATGGCAACGTGTTGCTGCACCTGAGCGGCTACCTGAAACGCGACCTCGCAACCGAAGACAGGCGTGAATTGCGCGAGCTGATCGAGCAATACCGGCATGGCAGCGTGCCGCTGGTGGTACCGCTGACCCTGCTAAAGCACCACTTCCGTCGCCACCCGCATGCATACATCGCCCAGCAGGCCTACCTGCAACCGCACCCGACCGAACTCGGCCTGCGCAACGCGCTCTAGGATTTCCCGATGAACTCGCCCCACCTCGAACGCGGCGGCCTGCCGATCCGCGAAGTCACTCGTCTGACCGGCGTCCATCCGGTCACCCTGCGCGCCTGGGAGCGCCGCTATGGCCTGGTGGTGCCGCAACGCACCGGCAAGGGGCACCGGCTCTACAGCGAAGAGCAGGTCGAGCGCATCCGCCGGATACTCGTCTGGCTCGAGCGTGGCGTCGCCATCAGCCAGGTGCGCGCGCTGCTGGAGCGTCCGGAGGAAACCCCGGCGGCGGATGTCGAATCCCCCTGGGAACGCCTGCACGAACAGCTGCTGGACGCCATCGCCGCGCTGGCCGAGCGACGCCTCGACGATCTGTTCAACCAGGCCGCGTCGCTCTATCCGGTAGCGACCCTCTGCGAAAAGCTTCTGCAACCCTTGCTGCAGCACCTCGAACGACGCTGGCAGGGACAGTTCGGCGCGCGCATGGAGCGGGCCTTCTTCTTCTCCTGGTTGCGCAGCAAGCTGGGCGCCCGCCTTTATCACCAGCAACGGCTGCAACAGGGCGCGCCGCTGCTGCTGGTCAACCAGTCCGAGCTGTCGCTGGAACCGAACCTCTGGCTGTGCAGTTGGTTGCTCGGCAGCGGCGAGGTGCCGCTGCAGGTCTTCGACTGGCCGCTGCCACCGGCCGAACTGGCCCTGGCCTGCGAACGCCTGGAAGCTCGCGGCGTGTTGCTGTACGCCAGTCATCGCCTCAATCCGGAGCACCTGCCGCGCCTGCTGGCAGGGGTGAGCTGCCCGGTGGTGCTGGTCGGACCGGCCGTGGAGATCCAGCGCGAAGCCTTCGAAACCCTGGCGCTAACTGGCCTGCTGCTGGCGAGCACGCCCCTGGAAGCCCGCCGCCTGCTCGGCGAACGAGGTCTGTTGAACCCATGAACGGACTTCCGATGAACCTGATCTGGTTTCGCTGCGACCTGCGAACCACCGATAACAGCGCGCTCCTCGCCGCCGCCGATGGGCGCCCTTGCGTGGCTCTCTACCTGCTCAGCCCGGCGCAGTGGCGGGAACACGACGATGCGCCCTGCAAGGTCGACTTCTGGCTGCGCAACCTGGGCGAGCTGCAACGCCAGCTCGCCGCGCTGAACATCCCGCTGCTGGTGCGCGACTGCGGCCACTGGCGGCAAGCCCCGGAAGTCATCGGCCGGCTCTGTCGGGAACTGGGAGTCGGCGCGGTACACGTCAACCAGGAATACGGGGTGAACGAGGAACGCCGCGACCAGGCCGTCGGCCAACGCCTGCGTGAACAGGGCGTGGCCTTCCACAGCCACCTCGACCAGCTGTTCTTCGCCCCCGGCTCGGTGCTGACCCGAACTGGCGGCTATTTCCAGGTGTTCAGCCAGTTCCGCAAGGTCTGCCACGAACGGCTGTACCAGGCCCTGCCGGGTGTCCGCCCGCGTCCGCAGCCCCAGCCACCGCACGCGCTGGCCAGCGACCCGCTGCCGGATGCCGTGCCCGCCTTCCCGCGGCCGGCCGATAGCTTGCGCCGCCTCTGGCCGGCAGGCGAAGAGGTAGCGCAGGAACGCCTGCGCGACTTCGCCGACCAGCATCTGGCCGACTACCATGAACGGCGCGACTTCCCGGCGCTTCCCGGCACCAGCCAACTGTCGCCCTACCTGGCCGCCGGCGTACTCTCGCCCAGGCAATGCCTGGACGCCGCGCTGGTTGCCAACCGCGGCGAGTTCAGCGGCGGCCAGCAAGGCGCCGCGACCTGGATCAACGAGCTGCTCTGGCGCGAGTTCTACAAGCACATCCTGGTCGGCTACCCCCGGGTCTCCCGGCACCGCCCCTTCCGCGAGGAGACCGAAGCCCTGTGCTGGCGCCAGGCCCCGGCGGAACTCGAAGCCTGGCAACAGGGGCGCACCGGCATACCGATCATCGATGCAGCAATGCGCCAGTTGCTCGCCACCGGCTGGATGCACAATCGCCTGCGGATGGTGGTAGCGATGTTCCTCAGCAAGAACCTGCTGATCGACTGGCGCGAAGGCGAACGCTGGTTCATGCGCCACCTCATCGACGGTGACCTGGCGGCGAACAACGGCGGCTGGCAGTGGAGCGCATCCACCGGCACCGACGCGGTCCCCTACTTCCGCCTGTTCAATC
The DNA here is from genome assembly GCF_056782835.1 of Pseudomonas sp. 20-5. NCBI lineage: Bacteria > Pseudomonadati > Pseudomonadota > Gammaproteobacteria > Pseudomonadales > Pseudomonadaceae > Pseudomonas > Pseudomonas sp. 20-5. The sequence continues at coordinate 5,266,035 of NZ_CM165584.1, forward strand.
CGCTCTCGCAGTCCGAACGCTTCGATCCACGCGGCGAGTTCATCCGCCACTGGCTGCCGGAACTGGCCGGCCTGGAGCGCAAGGCGATCCACGATCCGTCCAGCCTGGGGCTGTTCGCCGGGGTCGACTATCCACGGCCGATGGTCGACCTGAAGGCCAGCCGCGAACGGGCGCTGGCGGCTTTCCGCAACCTGCCGCCGCGCGATGGTCGCGCGTAGGGCGCGTCAGCGAGCTATCGCCTCCCGCCAAATGGCTCGCTCTTTCCATAGGGCGGTGCGGCGGGGCGGAAGAATCGCAGGCATGAAAAAGCCGGGATGAACCCGGCTTTTTTCGCCCGTGCCGACTAGATCGGGATCTTGTAGAACAGGCTGTAGGACTCGATACCGTCGTTCGGCTGTTTCAGGCCGGCGTTGGAATAGTGGATCGCCCGAACGCCGACCGACTGGCCGTTGGCGAACTTCAGGCCGGCGCCGATGCGGTCTTCGAAGTTCAGGGAGGAACCCAGGTTCTGGTCGCCGACACGGGTGCCGGAGAACGCCGCCACGCCGATACCGGCCTCGATGAATGGCTTGATCGAGTCGCCGGCGAACTCGTAGACGAATACCGGAGCGAACGACAGCGAATGCTTGCCGGCGCCTTCATCGCCACCTTCCCAATAGGTGTAGCCCGCATCCCAGTAACCGGTCAGGCGCCCGGTGGAGGTCTGCCACCAGCTCTTGTCCCAATCCCAGCTCAGGCCCAGGCGATAGGTCATGCCCGACTGGCCGGTCGCACCGACGGCGGCCGAGACGTCTGCCGCCTGGGCGGACGCCACGTGGACGGAGGAAAGTGCGGCCAGAACGGCCAGCGGAAGTAGTTTCTTCATTGAAACGTCCTTTTCGAAAGTTGCATGAAAGCCCCCGCATTCAAGCTGCGCATTATAAGAGCGCACTTACTAAAGCAGATACTAGACCAAACGCTTTAGTTCAAAAAATCGCTGACACGTCTGCCAGGAACGACTAAACGACTAATTTTCCTACGCTTTCCGGGCTTCCCCAGAGGATCGGCAGGATCCTTTCCATCTCCTCCTGCAGCGCGCTGGTCCAGAAACGCGGCGTCGCGGCCTGGCCAGAGGCCAGTAGCGCCCGCGCCGACAATACGCGCTCCAGCTGCCGGGCGACAGCCGCTCCCGTATCGATCACCGCCATCTCCGCCGGGATCAGCTCGGCCAGCAGGGGTTTGACGAAGGGATAATGAGTACAGCCGAGGATCAGCGTATCGCAGCCCTGTTCGAGGATGGGCGCCAGCAGGCGTTCCAGCAGTGCCCGGGTTTGCGGCCCATAGAGATCGCCGGCTTCGATGCGCTCGACCAGCCCCGGGCAGGGCTGGGTGAAGACCTGTACGTCGCTGGCGAAGCGGTCGAGCAAGGCGGCGAAACGCGCGCTCTTCAGAGTTCCGGTGGTGGCCAGGACGCCGACCCGACCGTTGCGGGTGGCCGCCGCGGCCGGCTTCACCGCAGGCTCCATGGCCACCAGCGGCACCTGCGGATAACGTTCGCGCAATTCCGCCGCAGCCGCAGCCGTCGCGGTATTGCAGGCCAGTACCAGAGCCTTGGCGCCCTGCTCCAGAAGGAAATCACCGATCCGCTCGCAGCGTTCGCGGATGTACTCCGCGCTCTTCTCGCCGTAGGGCACATGGGCGTTGTCGGCGACGTAGAGCAACGATTCGGATGGCAGGCGCGCGCGAATCTCACGCAATACGCTGAGCCCGCCGACCCCGGAATCGAAAACGCCGACCGCGGCCGACTCAACCGCCATGGCGTTGCCCGCAGACGGCACAGGAAGGATCGCGACGCACCCGCAATTCGCGGAAGCGCGTGCCGAGGGCGTCCACCAGCAGCAGGCGGCCCACCAGCGGTTCGCCGAAACCGGCCAGCAGCTTGAGCGCCTCCAGCGCCTGCAGGCTACCGACCAGCCCCACCAGCGGACCGATCACGCCGGCCTCGCTGCAGGTCAGCTCGGCCTCGCTGCCGTGCCCGTAGAGGCAGTGGTAGCAGGGGCTTTCGTCGCGGCGGGTATCGAATACCGAAAGCTGGCCCTCGAGACGGATCGCCGCGCCGCTGACCAGGGGCTTGCCGGCGCGCACGCAGGCGACGTTGACCGCCTCGCGGGTGGCGAAGTTGTCGGTGCAGTCGAGCACCAGGTCGACCGCCGCCACGGCGGCATCGAGGGAGTCCTTGTCCAGCGCGGCGCTATGGCTGACCAGGCGGATCTGCGGATTCAGCGCGCCCAGCCGGCGCATCGCCGACTCCACCTTGCCGACACCGACGCTGGTGCCATCGTGGATGACCTGCCGTTGCAGGTTGGTCAGGTCGACCGTATCGAAATCCGCCAGGTGCAGCTCGCCGACCCCGGCCGCGGCCAGGTACAGCGCCACCGGCGAACCCAGGCCGCCAAGACCGACGATCAGTGCGCGGCTGCGCTTCAGGCGCAGCTGGCCCTCGACGTCGACCTGCGCCAGCAGGATCTGGCGACTGTAGCGCAGCAGTTCCTCGTCGCTCAGCATACCCATTGTCCGAGAGTGATCCGCTCGTTGCCGCCGAGGTCGCGCAACGTATGTACCCCGGCGAAGCCGCGGGCGCCGAGCAGTTCGCGCACCGCCGCCCCTTGATCATAGCCGTGCTCGAGCAGCAACCAGCCTTCGTCCAGCAAATGCTGCGGCGCCTGGGCGACGATCTGGCGGATATCGTCGAGGCCATCGCTACCCGCGACCAGCGCGCTCTTCGGCTCGAAACGCACGTCGCCCTCGCTCAGGTGCGGATCGCTGGCAGGGATATACGGCGGATTGCCGACGATCATCCGGAAGCGTCGGCCATCGAGAGCGGAGAACCAGTGGCTGCGGCGCACCTCGACGTTCTCCAGGAGCAACCGCTGGCGATTGCGCTCGGCCAGCGCCACGGCCTCTTCCACGCGGTCCACCGCAGTCACCGTCCACAGCGGCCGTTCGCTGGCCAGGGCCAGGGCGATGGCGCCGGTGCCGGTGCCCAGGTCGAGCACCGTAGCGGTATCCGCCGCGAGGGTCGCCAGCGCGGTTTCCACCAGCAGTTCGGTGTCCGGGCGCGGGATCAGGGTGTGTGGCGCGACCTCCAGGTCCAGGCTCCAGAAGCCCTGGTGGCCAAGTATGTAGGCCACCGGCTCGCCGTTGCGCCGACGGGCGATCCAGTCGTCGAACCGCTCGTTGGCCTCGCGCGGCACGATGCGCTCCGGCCAGGTACGCAGGAAGCTGCGCGGCTTGCCCATCGCCGCCGCCAGCAGCAACTCGGTGTCGAGCCGGGCGCTGGGCGAATCGGGCAGTTGGGAATCCTTGAGAAGGGTACAGATAGTGGTCATGTCAGTCGCCCAGGGCCGCCAGTTGATCGGCCTGGTATTCCTGCAGCAGCGGCTCGATCACCTGTTCCACCGCGCCCTCCATCACCTCGCCCAGGGAGTACAGGGTGAGGTTGATGCGATGGTCGGTGACCCGCCCTTGCGGGAAGTTGTAGGTACGGATGCGCTCCGAGCGGTCGCCCGAGCCCACCAGCAGCTTGCGCGTGCTGGCGATCGCCTGCTGCGCCGCGGCCTGCTGCTGGTCGTTGAGCTTGGCCGCCAGCCAGGCCATGGCCTTGGCGCGGTTCTTGTGCTGCGAGCGCTCTTCCTGGCACTCGACCACGATGCCGCTGGGAATGTGGGTGATGCGCACCGCCGAGTCGGTCTTGTTGACGTGCTGGCCGCCGGCACCGGAGGAACGGTAGGTGTCCACCCGCAGGTCGGCCGGGTTGATCTCGATCGCTGCCTGCTCGTCCGGCTCCGGCAGCACCGCGACGGTGCAGGCGGAAGTGTGGATCCGGCCCTGGGATTCGGTTTCCGGCACCCGCTGCACGCGGTGCGCGCCGGACTCGAACTTGAGCTTGGCGTAGACGTTGTCGCCCTCGACCCGGGCAATCACTTCCTTGTAGCCACCGTGCTCGCCCTCGTTCTCCGACAGCGTCTCGACCCGCCAGCCCTGGCGCTCGGCGTAGCGCGAATACATGCGGAACAGGTCGCCGGAGAAGATCGCCGCCTCGTCGCCACCGGTGCCGGCACGGATCTCCAGGAACACGTTGCGGCTGTCGTTGGGATCCTTCGGCAGCAGCATGCGCTGCAGGCTGTCGCCGAGGGCGGCGAGGCGGCCGCGCGCTTCGGCGACCTCCTCCTCGGCGAGGTCGCGCAACTCCGGGTCGCTGTCCTTGAGCAACGCCTGGGCACCCTCGAGGTCGGCCTGCACCTTGCGGTAGTCGCGGAACGCCAGGATCACCGGTTCGACCTCGGCGTACTCGCGGGAATAGGCGCGGAAGCGGGTCTGGTCACTGATCACCTCGGCGTCGCCGAGCAGCGCCGTCAGTTCTTCGTAGCGATCGCTGAGGACATCCAGCTTTTTCAGCAGAGAAGCTTTCATGCAGGCATAGGTACCGGTCAGTGGCGCGGCGCGCCCTCGTCGAGGGCGAACAGCTCCTGGGCCAGGGCCAGCGCGTCGATGCGGCCCTCGGCGGACATTTTCTTCATCTGCACGCTGGGCGCGTGCAGCAGTTTGTTGGTCAGGCCGCGGGCCAGCTGGGCCATCACCTCGGCGGGGTCGGCACCGTTGGCCAGTTGCCGCTGGGCCTTGCCCAGCTCCTCATCGCGCAGGCGCTCGGCCTGCTGCCGATAGGCGCGCAGCACGTCCACCGCGGCCAGTTCGCGCAGGCGCTGCATGAACTCGGCGACGCCACTGCCGACCAGTTCCTCGGCGGCCTGGGCAGCGCCCTGGCGGCTCTTGAGATTCTCCGCCACTACTTCGTGGAGGTCGTCGACGCTATAGAGGTAGACGTCGTCCAGTTCGCCGACTTCCGGCTCGATGTCGCGCGGCACGGCGATGTCGACCATGAACATCGGCTTGTGCTTGCGCTGCTTCAGCGCGCGCTCCACGGCGCCCTTGCCGAGGATCGGCAACTGGCTGGCAGTAGAGCTGATGACGATATCGCTGTTGGCCAACTCCTCGGGGATCTCCGAAAGCAGCACCGCATGGGCGCCGAACTGCTCGGCGAGCAGGCTGGCGCGCTCCAGGGTGCGGTTGGCCACCACGATGCGCTTCACGCCTTGCTCGAACAGGTGGCGCGCGACCAGGGTGATGGTCTCGCCGGCGCCGATCAGCAGCGCCTGGCTGCGGTGCAGGTCGCTGAAGATCTGCTTGGCCAGGCTCACCGCGGCGAACGCCACGGACACCGGGTTCTCGCCGATGGCGGTATCGGTGCGGACGGTCTTCGCCGTACTGAAGGTGGCCTGGAACAGGCGGCCGAGCAGCGGACCGACGGTGCCGGCCTCGCGCGCGACGGCGTAGGCCGACTTCATCTGGCCGAGGATCTGCGGCTCGCCGAGGACCATCGAGTCGAGGCCGGAGGCCACGCGCATCATGTGGCGCACCGCGTCTTCGTCCTGGTGCACATAGGCACAGGCGCGCAACTCGTCGAGAGTCAGGCGATGGTAGTCCGCCAGCCAGGCGAGCACGTCGTCCGCGGTCGGATGGTCGATCTCCAGGTAGAGTTCGCTCCGGTTGCAGGTCGACAGGATGGCCGCCTCGCGGCTGGTGGTCAGGCGGCAGAGCTGCTGCAGCGCCTCGACCATCTGTTCCGGAGTGAAAGCCACGCGCTCGCGGACAGCCACCGAGGCGGTCTTGTGATTGATGCCGAGGGCAATGAAGGCCATGCAGGATCGCTGAGCTAATCGGGGAAACGCGCAATTCTCCTACTTCGCCAAGGGCAGGACAACCATTGCCGATGTATTGACCCCATAGACAGCTTCGTCGACGCCCGTCCCGGCCCCCTTGGGCTTGCCGGACGGCTTATGTCATGATGGCGCCACCCTCGCAGGTTCAAGGCCGGCTTTCTTCCTCTATGAACAAATCCCTTGCGCTGCTGACCGTCACGCTGCTGCTCGGCGGCTGCCAGTCACTTATCCACAAGACTCCCGATGGCACCCCGCCGGTGGAAGACACCGCGGTCGAGACCAAGGCCAAGCCGGAAAAGTACGCCTCCTTCAGCGAGGACAGCCTGTATTCGCTGCTGGTGGCCGAACTGGCCGGGCAGCGCAACCGCTTCGACATCGCCCTGAGCAACTATGTGGTGCAGGCGCAGAAAACCCGCGACCCCGGGGTTTCCGAGCGCGCCTTCCGCATCGCCGAATACCTCGGCGCCGACCAGGAAGCCCTCGACACCTCCCTGCTCTGGGCGCGCAGCGCGCCGGACAACCTCGATGCCCAACGCGCCGCCGCGATCCAGTTGGCCCGCGCCGGGCGCTACGAGGAGTCCATGGTGTACATGGAGAAGGTCCTCAACGGCCAGGGCGACACGCACTTCGACTTCCTCGCCCTGTCTGCCGCGGAGACCGACCCGGATACCCGCGCCGGCCTGCTGCAGAGCTTCGACCACCTGTTGAAGAAATACCCGAACAACGGCCAGTTGCTGTTCGGCAAGGCCCTGCTGCTGCAACAGGACGGCCGCCCGGACGATGCCCTGACCCTGCTCGAGGACAACTCCGCAAGCCGCCACGAAGTGGCCCCCCTGCTGCTCCGCTCGCGCCTGTTGCAGAGCATGAAGCGCAGCGACGAGGCCCTGCCGCTGCTCAAGGCCGGGATCAAGGAACACCCGGACGACAAGCGCGTGCGCCTCGCCTACGCGCGCCTGCTGGTGGAGCAGAACCGCCTGGACGACGCCAAGGCCGAGTTCGCCGGACTGGTCCAGCAATTCCCCGACGACGACGACCTGCGTTTCTCCCTGGCGCTGGTCTGCCTGGAAGCCCAGGCCTGGGACGAAGCCAGGATCTACCTGGAAGAACTGGTCGAGCGCGACAGCCACGTCGACGCCGCCCACTTCAACCTCGGACGCCTCGCCGAGGAACAGAAGGACACCGCGCGTGCCCTCGACGAGTACGGCCAGGTCGGTCCGGGCAATGACTTCCTCCCGGCGCAACTGCGCCAGACCGACGTCCTGCTCAAGGCCGGTCGCGTCGACGAAGCTGCCCAGCGCCTGGACAAGGCGCGCAGCGAGCAACCCGACTACGCCATCCAGCTGTACCTGATCGAAGCCGAGGCGCTGTCCAACAACGACCAGCAGGAAAAGGCCTGGCAGGCCATCCAGGAGGGTCTGAAGCAGTACCCGGAGGACCTCAACCTGCTCTACACCCGCTCGATGCTGGCGGAGAAGCGCAACGACCTGGCGCAGATGGAAAAGGACCTGCGCTTCGTCATCGCCCGCGAGCCGGACAACGCCATGGCCCTCAACGCCCTCGGCTACACCCTGGCCGACCGCACCACCCGCTACGGCGAGGCCCGCGAGCTGATCCTCAAGGCGCACAAGCTGAACCCGGACGACCCGGCGATCCTCGACAGCATGGGCTGGATCAACTATCGCCAGGGCAAGCTGGCCGACGCCGAGCGCTACCTGCGCCAGGCGCTGCAGCGCTACCCCGACCACGAGGTAGCCGCGCACCTGGGCGAAGTCCTCTGGGCCCAGGGGCGCCAGGGCGACGCCCGGGCCATCTGGCGCGAATACCTCGACAAGCAGCCCGACAGCGACGTGCTGCGCCGCACCATCAAGCGCCTGACCGGCGCCGAGACTCCTTGAAACCATGCGTCTACGTCTTTTCCTCGCCGCCTCCGCGCTGGCCCTGCTCAGCGGCTGCGCCGGCCTGACCTCCCACGAAGCCCTGGAAGGCCAGGGCGATGCGCAGACCTGGAAAACCCACAAGCAGCAGCTCAGCGAGCTGGATGCCTGGCAGATCGACGGCAAGGTCGGCATCCGCGCCCCGCGCGACTCCGGCAGCGGCACCCTGTTCTGGCTGCAGCGCCAGGGCTACTACGACATCCGCCTGTCCGGCCCGCTCGGCCGCGGCGCAGCACGCCTGACCGGGCGTGAAGGCGCGGTGAGCCTGGAAGTCGCCGGTCAGGGCCGCTACCAGGCGGAGTCCCCGGAAGCACTGCTGGAAGAACAACTAGGCTGGCGCCTGCCGGTCTCGCACCTGCTCTGGTGGGTACGCGGCCTCCCGGCGCCGGACAGCAAGAGCCGCCTGACCCTCGACGCCGACAGCCGCCTGGCGCGCCTGGAACAGGACGGCTGGCAGATCGAATACACCCGCTACGCCGAACAGAACGGCTACTGGCTACCCGAGCGCCTGAAACTGCACGGCCAGGACCTCGACGTCACCCTGGTGATCAAGGACTGGCAGCCGCGCCAGCTCGGCCGCTGACATGAGCGTGCGCCTCAGCCTGCCAGCCCCGGCCAAGCTCAATCTGTTCCTGCATATCCTCGGCCGCCGCGACGATGGCTATCACGAGTTGCAGACCCTGTTCCAATTCCTCGACCACGGCGACGAGCTGCATTTCGAAGCCCGCCAGGACGGCCAGGTACGCCTGCACACGGAAATCGCCGGGGTGCCGCACGACAGCAACCTGATCGTGCGCGCCGCGCGCGGGCTGCAGGAAGCCTCCGGCAGCCCGCAAGGCGTCGACATCTGGCTGGACAAGCGCTTGCCCATGGGGGGCGGCATCGGCGGCGGCAGCTCCGACGCCGCCACGACGCTCCTGGCCTTGAACCATCTCTGGCAACTCGGCTGGGACGAGGACCGCATCGCCGCCCTGGGCCTGCGCCTGGGCGCCGACGTGCCGGTCTTCACCCGCGGACGCGCGGCTTTCGCCGAGGGAGTGGGCGAAAAGCTTACCCCGGTGGACATCCCGGAGCCCTGGTATCTCGTCGTGGTTCCGCAAGTACTTGTCAGCACAGCAGAAATTTTTTCAGATCCACTGTTGACACGCGATTCTCCCGCCATTAAAGTGCGCACCGTTCTCGAGGGGGACAGCCGAAACGACTGTCAGCCGGTAGTCGAGAGGCGTTACCCAGAAGTTCGTAACGCTTTGATCTTGCTAAACAAATTTGTTTCAGCTAGATTAACCGGCACTGGAGGTTGTGTGTTTGGGAGCTTCCCAAACAAAGCTGAAGCTGATAAAGTCTCGGCCCTTCTTCCAGGCCACCTTCAGAGGTTCGTCGCCAAAGGAAGCAACATCTCGATGTTGCACCGGAAGCTGGAAACTCTGGTCTGAGAAAGGAATGCCGAAACGGCATTCGAGCAATACCACAGGGGCGTCGCCAAGCGGTAAGGCAGCAGGTTTTGATCCTGCCATGCGTTGGTTCGAATCCAGCCGCCCCTGCCATTTTCCTCTTCTGTATTTCATCCGGATCCCTTCGGTCGACACAGGTACCTGTAGCGTGTCCAAGATGATGGTCTTCACGGGGAACGCTAACCCCGATCTTGCACGACGCGTCGTGCGTCAGCTGCACATTCCTCTTGGCGATGTTTCAGTTGGCAAATTCTCCGATGGCGAAATCAGCGTCGAAATCAACGAAAACGTCCGCGGCAAGGACGTATTCCTGATTCAGCCGACCTGCGCGCCGACCAACGACAACCTGATGGAACTGGTGGTGATGGCCGATGCCTTCCGCCGCTCCTCGGCCACTCGTATCACCGCTGTCATCCCCTACTTCGGCTATGCCCGCCAGGATCGCCGTCCGCGTTCCGCCCGCGTGGCCATCAGCGCCAAGGTAGTGGCCGACATGCTGACCGTCGTCGGGGTCAACCGTGTCCTCACGGTCGACCTGCACGCGGATCAGATCCAGGGCTTCTTCGATATCCCGGTAGACAACATCTACGGTTCCCCCGTGCTGGTGGACGATATCGAAGACCAGCGCTTCGAGAACCTGATGATCGTCTCCCCGGACATCGGCGGCGTGGTGCGCGCGCGCGCCGTGGCCAAGTCCCTGGGCGTTGACCTTGCGATCATCGACAAGCGTCGTCCCAAGGCCAACCAGTCCGAAGTGATGCACATCATCGGTGACGTCGAAGGCCGTACCTGCGTACTGGTAGACGACATGGTCGATACCGCCGGCACCCTCGGTCACGCCGCCAAGGCCCTGAAAGAGCACGGCGCCGCCAAGGTCATCGCCTACTGCACCCACCCGGTGCTGTCCGGCCGTGCCATCGAGAACATCGAGAAATCCGTACTGGACGAGCTGGTGGTGACCAACACCATCCCGCTGTCCGCCGCTGCCCAGGCCTGTGGCCGCATCCGCCAGCTGGACATCGCTCCGGTCGTTGCGGAAGCCATGCGCCGGATCAGCAACGAAGAATCGATCAGCGCGATGTTCCGCTGAGGCCCAGCCTCGACGAACGCGCCTGAACGAAAACGCCCCGCTCCGGCGGGGCCTTTGAAATCGCCCGAACGCTGGTCGCAAGCGTTCGGGCGCATTGTTATTTTTGGAGATACACAATGGTCGACTTTATTCTGAATGCCCAAGTGCGTTCCGATCTGGGGAAAGGTGCGAGCCGCCGCCTGCGTCGTAACGCCGGTCTGGTTCCTGCTGTCGTTTACGGCGGCGACAAAGAGCCCCAGTCCGTAACCCTGGAACTGCGCGAAATCGCCAAGCTCCTGGAAAACGAGGCTGCCTTCAGCCACGTGATCGCCCTGAACGTTGGCGGCGCCAAGGAAACCGTACTGATCAAGGCCCTGCAGCGCCATCCGGCGAAAGGCTTCGTGATGCACGCCGACTTCCTGCGCGTGGTCGCCGACCACAAGCTGACCGCCCACGTACCGCTGCACTTCATCAACGAAGAAGTAGCCGTTGGCGTCAAGCAAGCCGGTGGCGAGATCTCCCACACCATCTCCGAAGTCGAAGTTTCCTGCCTGCCGAAAGACCTGCCGGAATTCATCGAAGTCGACATGGCCAAGGTCGAGCTGGGCCAGATCGTTCACCTGTCGGACCTCAAGGCTCCGAAAGGCGTCGAGCTGGTACAACTGGCCCACGGCAACGACCTGGCCGTTGCCAACATCCACGCTTCCCGCGTGGTGAAGGAAGAAGGTAGCGAAGAAGGCGCCGCCGAGTAATTCATTACTCGATCGCCTTTTTATTAGAGAGGGGCTCCCGTCGTGACTGCCGTACAACTGATCGTTGGCCTGGGAAACCCGGGTCCTGAATACGACCAGACCCGGCATAACGCGGGGGCCCTTTTCGTTGAGCGCCTGGCGCATGCCCAGGGCGTCAGCCTCGTGGCTGACCGCAAGTATTTCGGCCTGGTCGGCAAGTTCAGCCACCAGGGCAAGGACGTTCGTCTGTTGATCCCGACCACCTACATGAACCGCAGCGGCCAGTCCGTGGCGGCGCTGGCGGGATTCTTCCGGATCGCCCCGGACGCCATCCTGGTGGCCCACGACGAACTCGACATGCCCCCTGGCGTCGCCAAGCTCAAGACCGGCGGCGGACACGGCGGGCACAACGGGTTGCGCGACATCATCGCCCAGCTCGGCAATCAGAATTCTTTCCATCGCCTGCGGCTTGGCATCGGCCATCCGGGGCACAGCAGCCTGGTTTCCGGTTACGTGCTCGGCCGCGCCCCGCGCAGCGAGCAGGAACTGCTCGACACCAGCATCGACTTCGCCCTCGGCGTGCTGCCGGAAATGCTCGCCGGGGACTGGACCCGGGCGATGCAGAAGCTGCACAGCCAGAAGGCCTGAACCACTTTTCTAGCGCCTGTCTGAGCGCGAGGGACATAGCATGGGATTCAACTGCGGCATCGTCGGCCTGCCCAACGTCGGCAAGTCCACCCTGTTCAACGCCCTGACCAAATCCGGTATCGCGGCGGAAAACTTCCCGTTCTGCACCATCGAGCCGAACAGCGGCATCGTGCCGATGCCCGACGCGCGCCTGAACGCCCTGGCCGAGATCGTCAAGCCCGAGCGCGTACTGCCGACCACCATGGAATTCGTCGACATCGCCGGCCTGGTGGCGGGCGCCTCCAAGGGTGAGGGCCTGGGCAACAAGTTCCTCGCCAACATCCGCGAGACCGACGCCATCGCCCACGTGGTGCGCTGCTTCGAAGACGACAACGTGATCCACGTGTCCAACAGTGTCGACCCCAAGCGCGACATCGAGATCATCGACCTCGAACTGATCTTCGCCGACCTCGACAGCTGCGAGAAGCAACTGCAGAAAGTCGCCCGCAACGCCAAGGGCGGCGACAAGGAAGCCCTGGCCCAGAAGGCCCTGCTGGAAAAGCTCATCCCCCACTTCACCGAGGGCAAGCCGGCGCGTTCGCTGCTGAAGAACCTCGGTGACGAGGAGAAGCGCCTGGTACGCAGCTTCCACCTGCTGACCAGCAAGCCGGTGATGTACATCGCCAACGTCGCCGAGGACGGCTTCGAGAACAACCCGCACCTGGATGTGGTAAAGGCCATCGCCGAGGAAGAAGGCGCGGTGGTGGTGCCGGTGTGCAACAAGATCGAAGCCGAGATCGCCGAGCTGGAAGACGGCGAAGAGAAGGACATGTTCCTCGAGTCCCTCGGTCTCGAGGAGCCCGGCCTGAACCGTGTGATCCGTGCCGGCTACGGCCTGCTCAACCTGCAGACCTACTTCACCGCCGGGGTGAAGGAAGTCCGCGCCTGGACCGTCCGCGTCGGCGCCACCGCCCCGCAGGCCGCCGGCGTGATCCACACCGACTTCGAGAAAGGCTTCATCCGCGCCGAAGTGGTCGCCTACGACGACTTCATCCAGTTCAAGGGCGAACAGGGCGCCAAGGAAGCCGGTAAATGGCGCCTGGAAGGCAAGGACTACATCGTCAAGGACGGCGACGTGATGCATTTCCGCTTCAACGTGTAATCCCCTTCCCGTCCCAGGAAAGCCCCGGCCAAGTGCCGGGGCTTTTTCGTTCCCGTCCCTCCCCACCGCCCGCTCTCCGGCGATCCGACCCCTTCCGTCTAAACGATTGAAAGATCAGAAAATTATCTAGCCCCAGGGGTTGACAGCCCCGCTCGAGATACGGAAAATGCGCGCCACTCGGCTACATAGCTCAGTCGGTTAGAGCGCAGCATTCATAATGCTGATGTCCCAGGTTCAAGTCCCGGTGTAGCCACCATATTTTTCAAGGGGTTAGCGCAAGCTAACCCCTTTTCTTTTGCCTGTGGTGACTACAAAGTGACTACAGCGTGTCTACCTCTTCCCTCACCCCTGCCTCTGCCCTACCCTTCGGTCATCAGCCAGTAGAGACAAGGGACATGTTCAGCGAACTCGGCTTTTCTATGTTTGACGTGCTTCTTCCCATTGCCTGCACTATCGGTGCGATCTTTGGGAGCCTGGCACAGACAATGGTCGCGAATTACAACCTCACTCACCTTCCCCGCAAGGAAGGAGATATGAAACTCGCCTCGACTCAACTACAAGAACTTCGCTCCGCATGGCTATTCATGCGGCTTTTTGTTGGAGGCGTATTAGGCTTCGTTGTTGGGCTGTACTTCATTGGAGCACTACAAGAGACACCAGCAGTTTTTGCAAAGATATGGGCTCTATCCTTCGTTGTGGGTTATGCCGCTCCGAAGATTTGGGTCGTTCAGGAGCGAAACCTCCTCAGCCGTATTGATAGCTCCCTGGAAAAACCTGAAAAGGCTTCTACTGGTGTACCTGACTAGCGAAGTGCTTTATCTGATACAGCGGGGACAGGCTCATAGCCGAGGCCAAATGCTCCGGCGATAGGTGCGCATACCGCATGGTCATCGTGATCGATGAGTGGCCGAGGATCCGCTGTAGGGTCAGGATGTCCCCTCCCCCCATCATGTAGTGGCTGGCGAAGGTATGGCGGAGAATGTGGGTCATCTGGCCCGGCGTCTGGAACCCGCAACGCTGATAGGCGCAGCGGAACGCGGCGCGGCAGGACATGAACAGGCGGCCAGATCCAGGCATGCCCACCTTGAATATCAACCTCTCCAACTCGTCCGGGATCGGCACTGATCGGCTCTGCCGATTCTTGGTCCGGTGATAGTGCACCTTGCCGCCATGCACAGCGCCCCGCGTCAGGCTTTCCGCCTCTTCCCAGCGGGCTCCCGTGGCGAGACACAACAGCGCGACCGGATAGGTATGGTTGTTCGTACTGGCCTTGCACTCTTCCAGCAGTCGAGCGACCTGATCCAGGGACAGAAACGTAAGTTCGACCTGATCCGTCTTGATTTGCCGGACCTTGCCCAGCGGGTTTTCCTTGTGCCAGGAGCCCAGGCGAATCAGTTCAGAGAAGACCGCCGACAAGTAGCGTTGCTCGTGATTGACCGTCTCAGGCTTCACCTCGGTCAAGCGACGTTGCCGGTAGCGTGCCCACGCCAACGAATCGAACTCGAACGCCAAGGGGTTCCCTAGCCGCTTCGCCAGCGCCTCGCAGCGCGCCAAGCGTTGCTTGCCATCCTTCAAGGTGCAGCCGTGGAGGTCATACCAAACCTTCACCAGATCGGAGAGGCGGTCATCCAGCGGTCGGCCCGTCTCGCCCTTCACGGCAAAAAAATCCTGCTCATAGCGAATCGCGGCAGACTTGGTAGCGAAGCCTTTCTTGCGAATCCTGCGCCCGGAACGACCATTCTCATAGAAGTCAGCCGTCCACGTCTTGCCGTCCTTGCGTACCGTCATATCGCATATCCCTTGCGCAGATAGCGATCACACATGAGCTTGTGGATATGCCTTTCCAGATCGCGACGAGTCCAACCCTTGGCGAGATAGTGGTCTTCGATAACGTGCCAGAACTCCAATTTGCGGGCGGACTCAATAGCCTTTTTTGCCGGGACACGCTCCCGCGCGATCAGGCTCACGAACTGGCCGAGGAACATCTCGCAGTTGCGCCCGCTAAAGCCCTTGGCGGTCTTGTAATAGCGCCGATACTCGGTGCGCTCGATCAGCGGATCGCACTCGACCTGGACGCGGGCATCCTGGCTGATCAGGCTCCAGAAGGCGTCATACATGCCCTCCCGGGAGAGCACACGGAATGCCTCGCAGGCATAGTTCCACAGCCCCTGTAGGTGCGGGCAAAGGCCCTCGTAGGTGCGGCAGCCGATGACCTCTCCCGAAGCCATACGCGAGCCTTCGGAGAACTGCTGGACGATGGAGTGGTGATAGCGAAACTCGATCCGCCACACCGTTTCCAGGGGGTTATAGGCCGGGTCGCCATCGCCGAACGGATCCCCGTTCAAGGTCGCCCACACGCTTTCCCAATAGTCGAGCTTGTCGGTGGCCCGAGCCTGGAGAGTCTTGTTATAGATCGACAGTTGCAGACCGTTGGCCGAGCCGAACATGTACGTCTCGCCACGCCCGTAGACAGAGGCGTTGCCGTCGAACTCGATCCGCTCGATCCCGCTGATTTGCCGCACCCGACGCGAGCGGCAATGCATGCGGTCAACGAGATCAGCCGGAGGCGTCCAGCCCTGCACATCCAGCGCGATATGCACGGCTGCTTGGTTGGTCTCGCAGTGACTCAGCACCGCCGCGGCCAGGTCATCCAGCACGCCCTGGAGAATACGCGGATCGGCGCCGTCAATGGCGTGGGGCGACACCTCGATCTTGAGGTGCGAGCCAATGGTGTCGACCTTGATGTTGTGGTTCTTGATCAGCAGGATCAGGCCCATTTCGGCGTTCTGCAGGCGGTACTGATAGCCAGAGTCGCGACCGATACGGCCCTTGGACCACTCGTAGCCGGCAAACTCGACCACATCCACCGATAGGTCGAACAGCGCCATCACTTCCGGACGCAATTTGCCGTTGTACAACTGCCGCACCGTATCCACGCCGCACCGCAGAATGCGCACGCCTGACAGGTCGGTGAACTGTCCATTGAGCGGGTCCATGAAAAGCATCCCCTTCGGGGACTTGTGGAAATCCCCGTTCTCTTCGAGGACCAGTCGCGTTGGATGGATCGGAGTCTTCATGTTCTTTACCCGTTAATGAGGTTCTATGGGGTTGCTGATCGGGGGTTATCTGACGTGTTACAGGGGCGTCGGCCGCGCCTTCGGCCTATCGCTCATGCCTTGCGCTCCCGGCCGGCGGCGCGGCCCGCCCCTCATGGCGGCACCCCTACCGCCGCTAGCGCCGTCATCACCGTCCACCAGTGATGCAGCGCCCAGCCCATCGCCACCGGGACGAGAAATTCCCAATCGATCATTTCTGCCTCCAGGGCCGCGAGGCGTATTCGGAATCGGGGACGATGGTCAGCGGCGACTGGCCCCTGGCCGGTGCGTCTGCGGACGCGGCGACAGGCGCTGCCGGAGCGATGCTGGCCACCGCGCCGGGCTGCCTCCCGGCACAGGTGACGGTCTGTTTCCAGTCCTCATAGCGAAGCTCTACGACGCACTCGCCCTTGGGCGTCACCCGGTAGCCGGAGCCGATCAGTTGCCAACTGGTGAGTTCCAGGCGCCGGCCCGTGGGATCCTCCAGGGCGAACAGGTAGATATCGCCCCGCGACTTGCGGTAGGCGTGGGCGAGGATGGAGATCCGTCGATCGGCGAAGGGATGGGCGTTCAGATCAACAGGCGCAGCAGCAGGCCCATCAGGTACAAGCCCAGGAGGAAGAAAGCTATTCGCAGCAGGACGCGCTGGAGCAGCCACAGCAGCGGGCGCAGCAGGGGCTTGAGCAGGGTCGCCAGGAGCGTCGGCAGGTGTCGCAGCAGCCGGACCGCCAATCGTGCGCAGAGGCCCCATATACCAGACAAAGCCAATAGTGCCGGCCAGCAATGCCAGTAGAAGAACCAGCTTAGGCGACCGGAAGAGGCTCTTGCCCGCCTTGGTGTCCTGGGTCTTGCCGGTGGCCGTGGACTGGTAGAGGGCGAAGGTCTGCTTTCGGATCCGCTTGTACTCGATGATGGTGCCATCGGCGGGCGGACGGTTGAGTTGGGCGTCATGCTGGGCCTCCTTGTAGCGGCCAGGGATGCCGATCACCGCGAGGTTGGAATGCTTGTAGGCCATCTCGCAGGTCATGCGGATGTCGTCGCGGATGTAGGAGATGTTCGGCGTGGTGAGGACAATGTCCCAGTTGAAATGCCGGTGCCGGGTCCAGGCGTCGAGCCAGCCCATGGGGCGGTCGGCCGCATGGGCCGCTTCCGGTCCACCGGGGTAGTCGAAGCGCTCGAGGTCTTTTTCCCGCCAGGACTTGGGAAACAGCAGTTGGGTTTCGTCGAAGATCAGGAAGGCCCCGCGGGGCGCCCACTGAAACCACGTGCGCATCTTTTCGAGGTCTTCCAGCGACTCCAGATCGAGGTTGATGATCTCCGCCGTGTTGGGCAGGTCCGGAAAGACCTGATAGGCCCGCTCCAGGGTGAAGCCGCGCACGTTGGTGATGATCACCCGCCCGTCTTTCAGCGCGGGCACGGCGTCATCCTGGATAGCGCCGGAGGTCTTGTAGGAGCCATTGGGGCCGTGGTGGATCTTGATCGACACGGATCACCTCCCAATGAACGGCACGAAGCGCATGCAGAAGCGCGTCGCCGCCGCGACCATGATGATGTTCAGCGCCTGCGGCACGCCGAAGAAGGCCAGACCCGCCGCAATCGGCCCCGGTAGCGCGGCGTACATGCTGCGGATCATCTGCGGCACGCCGAGGCTGTCGATCAGTTCGCGGGCGGCGGTGTAGCTGACATCGATCAGCAGGATCAGGGTCTGGAGCGCGGCGTACATCGACGCCTTGGTGGCGACCACCAGGCCGTCGCGCACGAAGTCATAGATGCCCTGGGCGAAGAAATCCCAGATCCACTGGAAGAAGGCGATGATCTGATCGAGAAAACCGGAGAGCCATTCCATAGGGTCAGTCCTTCAGCAGAATGAGGGCGGCGATCAGCGCGGCCATCAGCAGCAGCGCCACGCGCAGGCTGGAGAGTTGGCCGGCGTAGTCGGAGATACAGAGGGAGTAGGACTTGCCCCAAATGGTCATGGGCTCGCAGGGCAGTTGCCCGCCGCCTTCCGCCAGGTTGAGGTCGAAGGCGCCCTTCATCTGGTCGACGTTGGCCTTCACCTTGGTCTTGAGTTCTTTCTTGGCTTCCTCGACCTTCTTTTCCCAGGTGGCGATGGCGTCATCCCAGGTGCCGGGCGTGGGTTCCTTGAGTTCGCCGCCGGGGCCTTCGGGGCCGGTGGAGCAGTTCTCTTTCGCCGGGTCGCATGTACCGTTGCCATCGCCGCCCGTGCCGCTGCCGTCACCGTCGCCGCTACCATCGCCCCCGCCGTTGCCGTCCCCTCCCCCGCTGCCGTCGCCGCCATTGCCGGTGCCGCCGTCGTTGCCGCCGCCGTTGTTGTCTCCACCGCCATTGCCATCGCCGCCGCCGTCGCCATCACCGCCCGGCGTGGTTGGGTCGGTTGGATCCGTGGGATCGGTCGGGGTCTTGACGCAGGTAGTCCCCGACCACGACCAGCCGGGCGGGCAGCCGGGATCGTTCGGGTCGGAGGGATCGGTGTTCGGGGTGTCGGGTGGGTTCAGCGAATCGCCGGTCTGCGCGAAGGTGTAGGAATCGGCACCGCAATTCTGTCCGGTGCCCTTGAGGATGTAATTGCAGAAGCCGGTCGTGGTGGAGCCTTTGACCAGATAGCAACTGGCCGGGCTGGGGTTGCCGCCGTACTCGCAGCTTTGATAACAGGCGCTCGGTGCGCCGCCGTCGCCCACATAGTTCCGCCCGCCCGAGGTGACTACCGGCGAGTCCGGCCCCTTGGCCGGGAACAGTTCGCCTTCCTTGCATTCTTCGGGCGGCGGTTTGCAGGCACCGTCGGCGGGATCGATCTCTTGTTCCGGAGGGCAGCTATCGCCAGTCAAGATGGCAGCCGACGGCTCCCAGGTAATTCCGCCAGAACCCGAAACACTGCACTGAACTACGTCGTAGCTCAGCTTGTTGATTTTCTTTAGCCAGTTGGCCGACGTGTTATCGAAGTAGTACTGGCACGCCGCCGTATAGGATGGAAAGAAGGCCGTGGGCTTTCCGGGGATGGAAATCTTCCATTGGTAGAAGTCCGCGCTCGCCAAGGAATGCCACAGCAACGAGACCAGCAGGCCCAGCAGCGGAAGAAGCCGGCCAAGGCCGGAACGTGCGTTGTTACTCATCCAGTCACCCATGAAAAAGCCCCCTGCCGGAAACTCCGGAGGGGGCTTCCGCCTCGGTCTGTTCGGTTAGAAGAATTCGCCGGTCCGGTACCCGGTGATGAAGGCGCCGGCGAAGAACGCCCCCAACCACACCGACCAGAGCACCCGTTACGCCTTGCGCAACATGCTGTAGATCAGGCCGGCGACGGCCAGGATCACCAGGGCGCCGACGATGTAGCCGCCAATGGCCTTCATATCGCCCTGCCCATCGGTGATCGCCGATTCCACCGCGCTGGTGTCGATCACCCCGGCGAAGGCCGGCAGCGAAGTCGCGGCAGTGACGGAACCGGCGATGCACAGGTTGCGGAACGAGGCGACCGGGCTGAACTTGGCGATGCGTTGCTTCATTGCTTTCATGGTGTTTCCTCTCTACTTGGCTTTACGAAGAAGTGACGCGACCCAGCCAATCAAAAGCCCCGTCACGAACGATCCCAGGACGCCAGCGGCACCGATGCCAAAGGCTTCCGGGGAGAAACCACCGTTGACCAGGATGTCCACGTATCCAGCGGCCTCGGGCGGAATCAGGTAGGCCTGTTGCCATGCGAGTTCGCGACACGCCATGAAGCCCTCGGGGGTCGAGGTCCACGCGGTACACACCTGCACAGCGACAACGCCTGACATAGCGATCAGTCCTCAAACAGCCAGGGAGGCCGCTAGGCCGTCGATCCAGCCCCAGGCGTAACCGGTGGCCAGACCTACCGCGAACAGCGAGAGATAGCGGAGCATCGCGGCCTCCTACGGCTTAGGCCTTGGCGTCCAGGGACTTGTCTTGTTTGTCCTGGCCCTGCGGCTGCTGGGCCGGGCGCGGGGCTTGGGCTTGTGCTTGCGGACGAGCCGGGGCTTGGGCGGTCGGCGCGGTCGGCTTGCCGCCCACGGCCAGCAGATCCACAAGGACCTGGGTATTGGTGATCCGACCGAAACGGTCTTGGGTCGGGCGGACCACGCTGGCGAACTTGCAGAGCACCGGCTGGCCTTCGAAGACGATGGCGTCCAGCAGGGTCGGCTCGATGTTGTATTCGCTGATCTCGAAGCCCTTGGCGTTGCCACGGGCACCTTCCGGGATCGGGGCGATGGACTGGACCGAGGCGTAGATTTCCCCGGTCTTGGTCGAGGTATAGGTGTCGGTCTTGGTGACCCACAGTTCGACGACGCCGCCTTGGGTTGCAAACATGTTCATCGGTGTTTCTCCTTCAATTCGCCTTTTTCGGCGTGAGTTGTCCCGCTGCTGCAAATTCGGCTGTTTCGCCTTCATTCAGCGGTGTTGGGTGAAAGTGATTTGTCGGGCGATCCCTGCGGGCCGGGCTCTATTCGCTAGCGAACCAAGCCAACCACGGGTGTTCGTCTCAGCCCATCCGGGTAACGACCCCTATCGCAACGTCGTCTCCGACGGCCAAGGGGAACGCTTCCCCTTGGAACCCGCAGAGCAACACCAAGGGCTCTGCCCTTGTCATCCCGCTCTTGCCGCCGAGGGCTCGGGAGCGCGGGGCGGAGGAGCTGCCCCACACTCCCCAGCGGAGGCTGTTTCAGGGGGGAGGCGTTCAAGGGTGCGCTCCGCCCGTGCTTCCGTTCGCCGGAACGGTAAAGCTGTTCCGACGAGCCGGGAGCGCGGCCCTTGACCGGATCGGCCACGGTGCGGGCGGCTTGGATCAGGCAGAGCAGGAGCAGCGCTTTCAAGGTATCAGCGAGCATGGGTCAGCCCTCCAGGATACGCAGCAGGTCCTGCTGCTGGGGGTGAAAACTCACAGATTCTGGTTCTGCCAAGGCCCGCATCACATAACGGCCCCACTGCTCGGCCATCGCCTCGGCGATACCGATATAGGTCCGGCTACGGTCCTTCCAGCGGTCAGGGCCTGGCGCCATGTAATGCACGACCGGAGAACGTCCATCGACGATACGGGTCGGCTCCAGAAGCGGCAGGTTCTGCAACCAGAGGTGCGTTTCCTTGCGCTCGCCATGTCCGAACATCCAGGGCTGGATGATCTGGTCCGGCTTGCGAATATGGCTGGAGATCACAGACTTGGGGTTCTCCAGTGCCTTGAATCGAATAGGCGCCGACAGCAGGGTACGAACGAACTTCAGGGCACGTGCCTGACGACCGTCAGCAATCTTCTCGGGAAACCAGCGGGCACCCGAGGTAGCCAGGTCAGTGCAGGGCGGGTGAGCAATCAGCAAATCCCACCCCCAGTCCAGAATTTCCAGGACATCCCCCTGGACGTGTTCCCCTTCGGTTTCCGAAGGCAGCAGATCGCAGCTCACGGCGTAAAAACCAACCCGGGCCAGTGCATCGCGGACACGCCCGGAGAACTCGCAGGCAATCAGTGCGGTTGGCTGTCTCATAAGGCAGTCACTCCAGGACGAAAGGTTTGTGCAGTCGAACGCCGGGCGTGGGTTTCCCGCTGTCGTACACAACGTGCCAGTACTTCGGCGGACGCCGGGACGGGTCGTGTTTCGCGCAGAAGGAACGGGGACGGCAGAGCCAACGGCCATCTTCCAGATAGGGCAGCCCAGGGGGCCGGCAGTCCGGACACCGCGACGGGTTGTGCAATGGGATGGCCTGCCTTGCGGACCAGCACACAGAGCAGGCGCAGTCCGGGGCGTGGGTTTGGCGCAGGTAGTAGGGTCTGGCGGCCATGGCTCATTTCTGCCCCCTACGACCACAGCGATAGTCTTCAATCGCCCGACGGAGCCAAGCATTCTCGACCTGGTCGATATCGACAGTCAGGCCGCCCCAGGACACAACCCTGCCGGAGACGCCGCCGACAATGCCCGCGAAGCAGAACTGGAAGGTTTCCATCGGCACTGGGCGATCACTCGGCATCGTAATCACCCTGGCAGAAGATCGATTTGCCCCGGTCGAGGTCACGGCGAATATGGTGCAGGTTCACCACGCGGCGACGGCCAATCTTGGCAGTCGGGATCGTCTTGGTTTCCACCCAGCCCCGCACCACGTCTTCCGTGATGTCTTCCAGACCCAGCATCTGCGCGAAGACCGCCTGCGAGCAGAACGGCGCGGTGCGGAAGTCCGTGACCTTTTCCACAGCACCTGTGACGGTGAACCCCACTATTCCAGACTCTTCCATGTATTCCCCCTATACTCGGCAAAAGGCTGCCTCATGTGACATGTACAAATTACACATGTACATAATACACATAAAGTGGCGTATGTACATAGGACATTTATGGTTTTTTGTAATGACCGAGCGTCTTTCTGATAGAGGGCTTCGATTGCTCCAGGCAGCAAGCATCAAAGAGCTTGCAGAAGCCGGAACTACGGACTATGTCCGCTGGCAAAACATCAAGAGAGGAAAAGCGAGGATTGGGGCAGACGAGATCGAGACCTTAGCCCGTGCGTTCCCCAGCTACCGCTGGTGGCTCCTAACGGGTGAAGTCATGCCTGAGCAAGGACAGACGAGTCCTGACTACGATGAGGCCAATCGAAACTTGGCCAATCCAAACGCGGGATAGCGATCACACAGGAAGTAGCTAGGCGCTGGTACGCCCGGAGTAATGGTACAAGTATTAGCTAAATATCTAGACAGAGTCTAAATGGCGAAACTGAAGGCTAGAAATATGCCGATCTACGTAGATAACGTAAGAACAAAATGGAGAGGAAAAGAATGGTGCCATTTAGTAGCTGATACGCTAGAAGAGTTGCATGATTTCGCCAAGCTTTTAGGTTTAAAGAGAAGCTGGTATCAGTATTCGGCATCATATCCGCACTATGACATAACGACTTCTGTAAGGATAAAGGCTCTGGAGTTGGGGGCTCTTCCTGGGTGTAGAAGAAAAATAATATCTTGTGCTAAAAGTTTAAAGGCCGAGCAGGGGAATCTAGGTTTAAGGGTTAAGGAAGTAAATCCACAGCTTAAATTATTCTGAGCCTGTGTTGGCCAAGGCAGGCGCGAGGGATAGGGAATGTATATAAAAGAAGAGACATTGGATGATCTTCTTAATAAAGTATATGACAAGCTCTTAAAAAAGAGAGAAAAAATAATAGCGAGCAAAGGGGCGTTTACTGAGATAACTGGGGCTTTACTTCATCTAAAAAACCCTCGTGCCCGCTTGAGTCGGGCGGAGGGAAAGGGAAAGTTGTTTAGCTGTCTTGGTGAGTTGGCTTGGTACTTGGCTGGCTCTAAGGATCTAAGCTTTATCCGTCACTATATCCCCATGTACAAGGACAGCTCCGATGATGGGCGCACTGTTTATGGTGGATATGGCCCGCGGATGATGGGGGAGGGAAATAAAAATCAGCTCCAATCAGTTGTAAGATTGCTGAGTGATAAAAAAACATCGCGGCAAGCTGTAGTGCAGCTTTTTGATGCTAAGGATATCTTGAAGCCTAGGAAAGATATTCCGTGCACATGTACTCTTCAGTTCTTAATTAGAAAGCAAAGGCTGCATATGTTCACTTCAATGAGGTCGAACGATGTATATCTTGGCCTGCCGCATGATGTGTTTGCCTTCACGATGATACAGGAAATGTTAGCGCGCTCCTTGGGGTGTGAAATTGGAGAGTATAAGCACTACGTCACAAGCCTGCATCTTTACGAAAAAAACTTTGAAGAAGCCAGAGCTTATGTGAATAGTGGCTTTCAGCAGATTTCTGAAATGCCAGCTATGCCTGAGGGAGATCCGTGGCCAAGTATAAATAAGCTGTTAGAGGCCGAGAGAAAAATACGAGGCGGCGAGGAGATAAGTGTTAAAGATCTTTGCCTTGATGACTATTGGGCTGATCTTGCAAGGGTTTTCCAGTTTTTCACATATACAAAGGATAAAGTGGAAGCCGAGAAAATAGAGAGAATACTACGTGAGATGATCTCCGACGTGTATATGTCATATCTAGAAAAAAGAAGACAAGACAAAGATCCCTCAATAGAGGTAGCACCCGCACAACTTGAAATGCTCCTTCATGCTAAGGCCTAAATGCGTAAAATAATAATAGAGTTAATAGACTTACTAAGAGATCAGAGATTACTAGCCTCTGACGTTGTACCTTGGGCGGCTCCGATACCATCGTTTGGTGATCCATCGCTAGCGGCAGTAGCGACCTTAGGCTTAAATCCAAGTAATAAAGAGTTTGTTGATAATCAAAATCAGGAGATCCAAGGTGGTGAGCGGCGGTTTCATACACTGAATTCGCTTGGTCTAGAAAAGTGGGAGCAGATTTCAGAAGGACATATCAAGCTTATCGAGGAGTCTTGTAGGGAGTACTTTTCTAGAAATCCATATAACACTTGGTTTAAGTCTCTTGATTTATTAATTAGTGGAACTTCGACATCTTATTACAATAAGCTTTTTCATGCGGTTCACTTGGATTTGATTCCTTTTGCAACGCATACAAAGTGGGCTGCTTTAACTAGTACTCAAAAGAGAGCTCTTCTTGATGCCTCCATCAATACGCTGGGGCAGATAATGAAGGGTACTCCGATAAGGGTTCTAGTTCTTAATGGAAAGACCGTTGTGGAAAGATTTGAAGGTATGATTGGTCGCAAGCTAAACATGCAGAATGTTTCAGATTGGGACCTAAAGAGGAATAACATTGCGAGTGTAAAAGGCTTTTCGTATCAGGGGGTTATAAATAGAATATCCGATGTTAGTTTGGATAATCCGATTTTGGTTCTCGGATTTAATCATAACATTCAAAGCAGCTATGGGGTGACGTCGAAGGTTAGGGCGTCAATTAGAGACTGGATAGCCAAGCAAACTGCTGAGGTGCTCTGATGCGGAAGAGAGATATAGAAACCGCTCGTAATTTGGACGTTCAATTATTAGCATATTCAAAAGAAGTGAGGGGATTGCCTGGGGTTGAGTTTCCTGAGAACAGAGAAACTCTCATTGCTCAGCTAATAGATAGTATTAGAAGGATCAAATACGTTGAAGTGATTCGGCAAAGAAGGCTGAGCCCCCTAAGAGGAGAAGCTGGAAGTGATATGTTTGATCCGATTAAAGCGGCGGTAATTCATGCTAAAAATGGAAATATAGACGAAGCTAGTTGGTTGATATTCCTGGCAACTCATTTCGGTAAGAGTGGTAAGGATGGATGGTCACTTGCGCAAGTCTTTTATAGTGCTCTCGGGCAAGGTTTCACCTGGGACTGGAAAAGAGCAACCTATAATCCTGATAGAATGGTTGAGTGGCTTGAGCGGAATTACCAGGAAATTTCGGATAGAAAATATCGTTTTGGAAACCATAGAAAATACGAATCGATGAATCCAGCGCGGAGGAGTTTTACTGGTATTGTTTTAAGGAGTTATGTTCATTGGGTTCTTGCGAGCGGCTCTCACATAGATTTGTTCGGCAAGGCACTTGAACGTCACAATCAAGACCCGAGACAGGCATTTCGTGATCTATATAAATCGATGAGTGCTGTTTGTCGTTTCGGCAGAACAGGTCGATTTGACTATCTTACGATGATCGGGAAAGTCGGCGTTGCCAATATCCAGGCCGACTCCACATACATGGGTAATGCTACAGGCCCTTATGATGGGGCTAAGCTGCTTTTTTTAGGGCGCACTAATGGTGAAGCGTCTAGGAGAACACTTGATCAATGGATAGTGAGCCTAGACACTTATCTTGATGTCGGTATGCAAGTCCTAGAGGACGCTCTCTGCAATTGGCAGAAGTCCCCCGGGAAATATATTCAATTTCGCGGCTAGCTATTCTTCTGTCCAGCGGTATCTAACCTTTAGCTTTTGCATGTGATTCTGTTTGATTATACCTCGGTGTTGAAGTTGCCCAACGATGATTCCCGGGGATATGCCAAGCCTCTTAGAAAGCTTAAGTACACCCCTCATGTTATCCTTTAATGCGGGTAACTCAGGCGAAACATTTGGAGGTATAAGAAAATTTTGAGAGAAGGTATTGGCCTCTGTTTCGCGGATATCTTCATTATTATTCCCTCCTTCTACGAATACACTATCCTTATCATGAAGGATTAGATGTGCGGCCTCATGGTAGAAGGTGAACCAGAAGTGATCGTCGGATAAATATCTAAAACTAAGCATTAGAAGTGCTTTTGAGTTTGATATAAATTTTGTGGCTCCGCTTGCTTGGCAGCCACTAGGTGTTCGTGCAATAACAACAGCGACGCCATTTTTTGCACAAATGCGCTGCAACTCTGGTAGAAAAATACTTGGATCTGGTTCAAGTGTTAGTTTTTTTATCTCATGGAGAGATTCAGCAAATTTCTCTTTGTTCCAAGGGGCGCAATCCAAGAAATCTGCTTCTGTCTCGCATTGTTTTATCCATGCAGCAACAGCCCCTAATTGAGGGCTAAATGCTTGAGAGGTTCTAAATTTTGCGAGCTCCGGTGTGCTTCTATAAGATTCTCTCCAAGAATCAACGCTGGAAACATCAAAAAAATTAAGGCAATTAATTAAGTTTCTTGCCGGTGAACGTGTTTTCGGAATCCAGCCATATCTTTGCATGCTCGGAATTGGTAGTTCAGATAGCCATTGGTTCTCTGCTTCGGAGATTGGGCTATTAACCACCTCCAAAAATTCTACGTATAGTTTTTCTCTTCTAAGCCAAAAGCCTGGGGATGCACCAAGAACTTCTGATAAACGTATAGCAAGATCATCATTAATTCTTGCATCTCCTTTCAGCAATGAGTCTGCAAGCTCATGACTTCCGCCTAGCATATTTGCGAAGTCAGAAAAACTAATTTGCTTTTCCTCCAGTACGTCAGAGATTGTCTCTCCCGGTGGGCAGACTGATCCATGCGTAAACTTTGATATCTCAAGCATCTTTAGATATCTCCATGAGTTTAATTCTACGTACCATTTGCCAGTTTACATTGCCATGCGGGTCCAGAGGCATTTTCAGATCAACGGCACAAAAAATTGCATGATATCCCTCGGATAGCGGCATGGAGAATGAACCTGGAGGAATTTTAGATAAGAACTCTAGTGAGAACGGGAGATCAAATAGATTATCTGCTGCACAGATATCATCTATTCTTCTGTGAAGGATTCTAACTGCTGCTAGCGGTAAATTCCTCTTGGCTGCTGACTCTTTTAGGCATATAGACCTTATCTTTTTATCAGCGAAAGAGATATCCAGAGCCATACTATTTGGCCTTAGATATAATGTGATAATTAGAACGCACACTCACTCCTTGAGAAGCCTGCTGGCAGGGGGCTATCAGGCTAGGGTAACGGCAAAACACGGATAAAGCAAAGGTGACTACATGGCCAGCTTTTCGCGAAAGGCTCTGGCTTAGTGAGGTTAGAAGGTGGCTATAAAACCCGTTCTATGGGGCTCTCTGGCCCAACGGGGAAGGGCGTAACGGATTCATAATGCTGATGTCCCAGGTTCAAGTCCCGGTGTAGCCACCATATTTTTCAAGGGGTTAGCGCAAGCTAACCCCTTTTTGTTTTGGTCGGCAGACTACAAACCGACTACAAACCGTCTACGCCCCCTTTACCGATTTACGGTTCGCATAAAAAAGCCCCGCATCTGCGGGGCTCTACGATCAACGTCACCGCTATCCCTGAGCAAGCAGCGGCTCAATCTCATGTTCGATCTGCTCGCCATTCGCCGCATAAGCAGTTGCTAACGAATACTCACTCTGGAGATTCATCCAGAACTGAGCGGACGTATCAAAGTAACGCCCCAGACGAATCGCCATATCTGCGGAGATACCACGCTGCTCACGAACGATATCATTCACTGTCGGAGCGGAGACTTTCAAAGCGCGTGCTAGAGCAGCTGGAGAGATATCCAACTCCATCAGAAACTCATCGCGCAATATTTCCCCAGGATGGATGGGGCGCATACCATTGGTAGCCATGGTCCACCTCCTCAGTGGTAATCAACTATTTCGACTTCTTCGGGACCCGCATCCGTCCAGACGAAACAGACACGCCACTGGTCATTGATCCTGATGCTATGTTGGCCCGCCCGCTTTCCCTGCAACGGCTCCAACCGGTTTCCAGGTGGAGAGCGCAGGTCTCGAAGCTCCGTAGCCGCATGAAGCATTGCGAGCTTACGCGTAGCGACTGTGAGGATCGCTCCCCACCGCCTCGAAAGACCCGTCTCAAAAAGCTGACGAGTCTCGTCGCAGCGAAAGGTCAGAATCATTCATTAACCCTTAACGTTAAGCGTTAACTTCACTACAGATTACCACAGATCCTCATGTGGTCAATTTGTAGCCAGACTGAGTAATCGGAGAAAAGCGCATCGCCGATTCCAAGTGCTCCGGCGTTAGGTGCGCATACCGCATCGTCATCGAGGAATGCCCGAGGATCCGCTGTAGGGCCACGCCATGCGCAGCGCCCCGTGTCAGGCATTTCATCTTGCTTTGGATGCCAGGCATGCCTCATTGAAACAGTTCGAATCATTTGATAATCATTATCGATTTGTTTAGCTTTGCCGCCCATCAAAACAACAGCAACTCGGAAATCTCCTCATGCCCCGCTCCATCCCTTTGCGCCCGGCTCCCCTGGCGCTTTCCCTGTCCCTCTTCGCTTCGTTTTCCGCTCCTGCGCTGGCTGCCGATCCGGTGGAGCAGCAGATGGTGGTGATCGGCTCGCGCGCGCCGACCAGCATCAGCGAGTTGCCCGGCACGGTCTGGGTGATCGAGCGCGAGCAACTGGACCAGCAGACCCAGGCCGGCGTGCCGCTGAAGGAGGCGTTGGGACAATTGATCCCGGGCCTGGATATCGGCTCCCAGGGTCGTACCAACAACGGCCAGAACCTGCGCGGACGCAGCGTACTGGTGATGATCGACGGGGTGTCGCTGAACAGTTCACGGGGCATCAGCCGGCAGTTCGACTCCATCGACCCATTCAACATCGAGCGCATCGAGGTGATGTCCGGCGCCAGCGCGGTGTACGGCGGCGGCGCCACCGGCGGGATCATCAACATCGTGACCAAGAAGGGCGTCGGCGGCGACACTCGCTTCAACACCGAGCTGGGCGCCCGCAGCGGCTTCCAGAGCCATGAGGACCACGACCTGCGCGCGGCGCAGTCGATCAGCGGCGGCAACGACCTGTTCAATGGCCGCCTGGCCATCGCCTACCAGAAGAACGGCGCGGCCTACGACGGCAGTGGCGACCAGGTACTGACGGACATCACCCAGACCGACCTGCAGTACAACAGGTCGGTGGACCTGATGGGCAGCCTTGGCTTCACTTTCGCCAATGGCCACAGCCTCGATCTCGGCCTGCAGTACTACGACTCCGGCTACGACGGCGACCGCGGCCTCGATCTTGGGCGCAACTTCGACGCCCTGCGCGGACGGGCAACCTATTCGATCAAGGGCGGCGTCGACCTCGACCGCGAGCCGGAGAGCAAGCGCCATCAGTTCAACGCCACCTACCACGCGCCGGAAGTGCTGGGTCACGACCTCTACCTGCAGGCCTACTACCGCAACGAGAAGATGGCCTTCAATCCCTTCCCTACCATCCGCTACAGCAATAGCGGCGCGATCAACTACGGCACCTCCTACTACTCGGCCTCGCAGCAGGACACCGACTACTACGGGATGAAACTGGCCCTGGTGAAGACCTGGGAGCGCGCCAGCCTGACCTACGGGGTGGACCTGGACCGGGAAAAATTCACGTCCGACCAGATGCTCTTCAACCTGCCGCTCGCCGCCGCCAGCGGCGGGCTGGTAGCCAGTGAACAGGCCAAGCTGGGCCGCTACCCGGACATCGATACCGACAGCCGCGCCTTCTTCCTCCAGGGCAGTTGGAAGGCCACCGACGACCTGACCCTGAGCGCCGGCGTGCGGCGCCAGTCGATGAGCACCGACGTCAGCGACTTCGTTGCGGCGAACCAGCAGATCCTCATCGCCAACGGCCTCGGCAAGACCGCCGACGCGGTTCCGGGCGGGAGCAAGGACTACGACGTCAACCTGGTCAACGTCGGCGCCATCTACAAGCTGAACCTGCAACAACAGGTCTGGGCCAACTACAGCGAAGGCTTCGAGCTGCCGGATCCGGCCAAGTACTACGGTTTCGGGCGCTACGGCGCAGCCGACGGCAATGGCCACTACCCGCTGTTGCAGGGGGTCAGCGTGAACGACTCGCCGCTGGACGGGATCAAGACCAAGCAGGTCGAGCTGGGCTGGCGGCACACCGACGGTGCCCTGGATACCCAGGTGGCGGCGTTCTATTCCTGGTCGGACAAGAGCATCAAGTACGACTCGAAGACCCTGGCGGTGCTGCAGCAGGACACCAAGAAGCGCAACTACGGCCTGGAGGGCCAGGCTACCTACTGGCTGGACGATCACTGGCAGGTCGGCGTCAACGGCCTGGCCATCCGCTCCCAGGAGAAGGTCGACGGCCGCTGGCTGAAGCAGGACGTGACCTCGGCCAGCCCGTCCAAGGCCGGCGCCTTCGTCGGCTGGAAGGACGACCAGCGCAGCCTGCGCCTGCAGGGCGTGCGCACCTTCAACCTGAACGACGAGCCGGGCAACAAGATCGACGGCTACGCGCTGTTCGACCTGCTCGGCACCCAGGCGCTGCCGGTGGGCACCCTCACCGCGGGCATCCAGAACCTGCTGGACAAGGACTACACCACGGTCTGGGGACAACGCGCGCAGGTCTACTACGGCGGGCTCGCACCAGCGGGACTGTTCGACTACAAGGGACGGGGGCGGACCTACAGCCTGACGTATAGCGTGGAGTTCTGAAGCCGTCCTCGACAGTTCCCCTGTCCCTCCAGGGAGAGGGGAACTCGTGGGAAAGAGCTTCCGCCTCTCTCAGCAGCAACCGCCCAGCGGACTCAAGCGATACTGCGGCGGCAACTGGTCGAGGCCGCTGACGGTGACGTTGAGGTTCTTCCACAGGCCATCCTTGATCCCGTAGATGCAGCCATGCACGGACAGCGACTGGCCGCGGTGCCAGGCGTTCTGGACGATGCTGGTGTGGCTGACGTTGGCCACCTGCTGGATCACGTTGAGCTCACAGAGGCGATCGACGCGCTCTTCCTCGGTCGGCAACTGCTCCAGGTGCTCGCGGTATTCGTAGGCGAGGTCGCGAATGCTGCGCAGCCAGCCGTCGATCAGGCCGAGCTGGTCGTTGTGCAGGGAGGCGCGCACGCCGCCGCAGCCGTAGTGGCCGGTGACCAGGATGTGCTTGACCTTGAGCACGTCGACGGCGAACTGGATCACCGACAGGCAGTTGAGGTCGGTGTGCAGCACGACGTTGGCGACGTTGCGATGGACGAACAGGTCGCCGGGCAGCATGCCGACGATTTCGTTGGCCGGCACCCGCGCGTCGGAGCAGCCGATCCAGAGGTACTCGGGGGTCTGCTGGCGGGCCAGCTTGGCGAAGAAGTCCGGGTCTTCCTGCTTGATCGCTTCGGCCCAGCGGACGTTGTTCTCGAACAGTTGCTGCAAGTCGCTCATGGCATGCCCCTCGTTTGACCGGTGCAGCACCTTACGGAAGGCGATGCCCGTTTGACAAGCGTCACAGCGCGGCGTGGCTACGCCACCAGCGCTGCTGCGCCAGCGGCTGCATGGCGACCTGATCATGCCAACAGGCGTGCCAGGCTGCGGCGTCCTCTGCCAGGCGCGGCCAGTCGGGCTGTTCGAGGTCGGCGAAGAGTTCCCGTTCCAGCCAATCACGGCCGCTGCGCAGGAGCCGGCGGAAGGCGCGGTCGGTAAGCGCGCGGCGGTGCACCGCCTCGAAGCGCCACCAGGGGGACTCCTGTACCGCCTCGCGCGGCTGGCTGAGCACGGCGGCGCCGGAGGCCGGATCGAAGGACAGCGGCTGGAACAGTCCCAGGCACGGCGCCGAAGTACCGGTGGCGGCCAGCAGCGGGCCGTCGTCGCGCAAGCGGGCGACCAGACTGGCGGTGGTCTGCGAAGGCCGCCAGAAGCTGCCGGCGTGCATGCATACCTGGCGGTTGTTGTGGCGGCGGAAGTGGTCCCCGCGCGGGCCATGGTGGCGCAGCGCGGCGAACAGCGCGTGCCAGTCCGGCTCGCCAGGCAGGCTGTCGAGGAAGCGCTGGTTGATCCGACAGCGCCGGTGCGCGCCGCCGACCCAGGGTAGCAGGCGGGTGTCGAAGACCCGCGCGAAGTGGAAGTCGCCGCGACCATCCCAGCAGCCCTGGCGGCGAGCCTGGTCCTCGAGGTCGCGGCTGCACAGGTCGAATTCGTGGCCAAGGGTCAGGGCGTTGGAGATGGCCCAGCGCTCGACCTTCTTCGCCGCCCACAGGTTGCCGGCGGTTTCCAGCACCCAGGCTTCGCCGGGGTCGGCGATGAGGAAGCTGTTGTCGTAGCGGATGCGCTTGTCGCGGTAGCCGGCCGGGCCGCCCTGGCCGTAACGCTGCAACAACCCGGTGATCACCTCTAGCGCCTCGCGGGCGCTGGCGCCGCGCTCCAGTCCCAGGCGCAGCAGGTCCATGCCGAGCAGCGCGGTGCCGCGCTGACGGGTCAGCTTGGTGAACACCGCTTCGTTGCCGATGGCCACGCCGTGCTCATTGACGCCCATTTCCGCGCCCCAGATCCAGCTCGGCTGGCTGATCACCAGCGCATGTCGCTGGGCGGTCTGGGGAATGTCGAGATAGGTGGTGCGCAAGCGCGCTTCCGGATCGTTGCGCACCGCCGGCAGGCGCAGCAGACGCTGCGGTTCGGCGGGCTCGCGGTCACTGTTCTTGGCGAACCAGGTCTGGCCCTGGTGGCGAAGGATCAGGGTGTCGCACATGGGGGGCTCCAGTCTGCGCATCCTGCCACCGGCCGCTGTCGACCTGACTTCGCACTCCCGCGAAGGGTTACCGCATGAAGGGACCTGCCTGCGGTATGCAGGCGAGAATCGGAATGCTGGTAAGGGTACGGCGGTGCCAGAAGGCCAGCCAGCTACTCCAAGTGATAGCTAGTTGCCGGCAGGGAAGCGGAGCAAGCCTCAGTCGAACAGGGTACAGGCCATGACCAGGGCGTCTTCGCGCCCGCCGACGGCGGGGTAGTAGTCGCGACGGCGGCCGATCTCGTTGAAACCGTAGCGTTCGTAGAGGCGGTAGGCGGCCTGGTTGGAAGCGCGCACTTCGAGGAAGCATTCGCGAGCCTGGTGGCCGGCCGCCTCGCGCATCAGGTGTTCGAGCAGGCGCAGACCGAGGCCACGCCCCTGGCTTTCGGGCTTCACCGTGATATTCAGCAGGTGCGCCTCGTCGAGGATGATCTGGATGACGCCATGGCCGACCTGCTGGCTACCCTCGAACATCAGCCAGCAATGGTAGTTCTTCAGGCCTTCGCTGAAGATGCCACGGGTCCAGGGGTGGCTGAAGGCGGCATATTCGATTTTCAGCACGGCATCGAGGTCCGCCTCGGTCATCGGGCGGAAGGAAATCGCATCGCTCATTGAATCTCGCTCGACCAGCGCTGACGGACACGGCGCATGGCGCGCCACAGCTCGCCCTTGAGGGCGGGTTCTTCCATGAGGGCTTCCAGGCCCGGCACGGCCCAGGTTGCGCCCAGACCGTCCACCTGCAGTTCGCGGAACAGGCTGCCCTCGTCGCCCTCGCCGGCGAAGCGGATCGCCGGCAGGCCGACCAACCACAGGCAGCGGCTACGCTCGCTCTCCTCCATGCGCGCGGCGACGAAGCTCTGGACGAACTCCAGGGCCGCCTGCGGCCCCTGGTCGAGGTTGCCGCGCGCCAGCAGCGGCCAGCGTACCGGTTCGCCGATCAGCCGCGGGCTGTCCGGCAGGCCGGCGGCGCGCAGCAGGTCGCGCAGCAGCAGGTAACCCGGATCGCGGCTGGCGAAGGGTTCGCCGGTGGGCAGTTCGACCAGCAGGGTGCAGGAGCCCGCCTGCAGCAGTTGCAAGGCGAAGCGCGGCGGCGGGGCCTGGACCGCCGGCGACTCGGCCGGGGCCTCTTCGACCGGCGCGACCGGCTCGGCTTTCTTCGCCGCCGGGGCGCCCGGCTTCGGCAGGCTGATCGGGATCCCGCGGCCTTCCACGGGCGCGGCGGGAGCCACGCTCGGCGCGCTGGCCGGCGCCTCGGCTTGCGGGACGCGGGCCTGCGGCGCATCGATCGCGGCGCGCGCACGCACAGGCACCGCCGGCTCTTCCCGGGGCGGGGTCTCCAGCAACTCCGGCCGCGAGGGTGCGGCGAACGGCAACGGCTGGCGGGGCAGCCAACTGGTTATCTGCATCGCGCCCAGGAAGGCGCGGCGACGCTGTTCTTCGATCAAATCTCGGGCACCGGCAATTAGGCGATGCGCGGGGACGGTTTCGCCCCCGGCGTTCAGGCAGGCAATGATAGCGGTTCTTCGACCTCGGCGGAGCGGCTTTGTCCCGCCATGCGACGGTTCGCCCTCAACGCGGGGCGACGGTGAAGATATTGACGTTGCCCTGCAGCTTGAGGGTGCCGTCGATGCGTGCGCTGACCAGGTTGGTCTGCACCAGCCCGGGATCGGTACCGCGCGCCTTGTTGGCGCCAGCGATGGTGAAGCGCAGGTCCTGGAAGCTGGTGTCCTTCAGGCCGACGCGCAGCACCGGGCGGTTGAAGGCGGCGCCGTCGCCGCCGAAACCGTCCTTGATGGTCACCACGTCCAGGGTGACTTCGTCGAAGCTGAACTTGCCGCTGATATCGTCGATCACCAGGTAGTTGTTGCCGCTGCCGGCCGGCTGGATCGCCAGGCGCGCGCCGCAGCCGCCGGCGCAGCGCGTCTGCGAAGGATTTTCCTGGAGATTGAGCGAGGCGCTGATGCTGATCCCGGCCTGGCCGACCACGTCGTCCAGATCGCTATCGCCCAGCGAGCGCAACTCGGCCCCGGCCGAAGCGCTGAACAGCAGCGCCAGCGCCGCGAGGATGCCGATGCCGCCTGCCAGTGGATGAGTCTGCTTGGCCATGTGCTGCGTACCTCGTTTCCCGCCGCCACCTCAGAGGTTGTGCGACGTCACCTTCAGGTAGTTGAAGCTGAGCCCGGATATCTCGTTGCGGCCCATGTTGTAGCCGCCGGTCGGTACCTGCCCGTAGCCTGGCCGGGTACCGCCGATGTTGAGGTTCTCGATCACCAGGCTGGTGCGCGGCGCATTGGCGTAGAAGTCGGCGGCGTTGGCCAGGGTCAGCTTGGGCAGTTCGAAAGTGAAGTTGCCGTCGGCGGTGACCGAGAACAGCAACGGCTGCGACTTCCCGTAGCCAAGCGCGACGCTGGCATAGGCGTTGGTCAGGTAGACGGTGCGCGCGGCCTGCTCGGCGGCGCTGACGCAACTGGGCGAGCCAGCACCGCAGGACATGATCTCGAAAGTCTTGGCGTAGAGGTTCAGGCGCATCTCGCCAACCAGTTGGCTGCGCGCGTTGGCGCCCCAGAAGCGCAGGTAGGAACCGTCCATCGCCAGTTCGGAGAAGTCCAGGTTGAGCACATCGGTGCGCGTGGAAGTGACGCCGAAGTCGAAGCGGATGCCGGCGTCGACCTTTTCGCTGGCCCGGCTCGAGCAGTTGCTGCCGGCACCGGCGTAACCAGCGATGCACGGCTGGCCGCCGGCGCCGCTCACCAGGCTGGGGAAAGCCAGCTCGATCACGTCCGCGGTGTCCGGCAAGGTGCTGACCACCCGCCCGTCGTCGAGCTGGGTGGTCAGCACCGAACCCTTGGCCAGATTCAGCTTGAACGGGAAATTGAGACGGCCGAGAGTCACCGGCGCCAGGGTGCTGCCCTTGTTGCTGCCAGTGGCGGCGACGTACAGCTCCTTTACCGTGATCGGCACGTTCTGCCCGGTGGCGGTGTTGGTCACGCCATTGATCGCGATGGTGGCCTTGTTGCCGTCGACCATGGCGCTGTCGAGGACGAAGCCGATGCCGGCACCCTGCACGTCCGACAGTTGCTCGTCGTCGAGCGCTGTCATCTCGGCATGGGCGAAGGGGGCGGCCAGCAGGGCCGCGAGCAGGCAGGCGCGACTCATCTCAGCAGCCCTTGTTCAGGCCGCCCAGGCAGGTGTCCTGCCGTGGAATGCCATTGAAGGCCTGACCGAAGTCGACCTTGATCGGCGCCGTTCCATCGGCGTTGCGCGACATGTTGAGGAAGGCACCGGCCAGCGCGGCGACCAGCTTGGAGGGATCCTGCTGGTCGCGCCACTGGACGTTCTGGCTCTGCATCGAGATGAAGAAGCCTTTCGACGAGTCGATGAAGTTCTGCGCGTTGTTCGGATCCACGGTGCCGATCGGGAACGACTGGTACTGGGCCAGGTTGAAGCATGTCTGGGCGCCCATCAGCTTGCAGTCGTTGGAGGTCAGGAAGGGCAGCAGGACGTTCACCAGGCTGCCGATGATGGTGCTGTCGTGCATGTCCAGGGCCGTGCCGTTCTTCAGGCCGATCATGGCAGCGCGGATCGGGTCGGGGTTGCCGGAGCTGTTCACCAGCTCTGCCTGGGCGGTGTACTGAGAGCTGCCGGTGAGAGTGATGGCGGTCTTCGCCGCCAGGCAGTCGAGGGCCAGCAGGCCGCAGGAAATGCTGCCTCCCAGTTGGCTGCCGGTGCCGTACAGGTCCACCGGCACGTTGCCGGTGAGGGTCTTGATATCGCCCGAGAGGTAGCCCTTGGCTTCGCCGAAACCGATACGGATGCCGACCATCTTGCTGCCGTCGTAGGCGAACTCGATGTAGGGATTGCTGATGAGGAACGGGTTGATCGCGCCGGTGGTGTCGTTGACCGTGCCCAGGGCGAAGTTGTCGATGGCGATGTCGGCACTGCCGGCAAGCTCGCCGCTGCGGTTGTACTGGCCCAACTGCAGCTTCTTCATGTTCAGTTGGGTCTCGATGTCGGCGCCGAAGTTGATGCGGGTGAAGTTCAGTCCGTTGGCGGCGTCGGTGGTGAGGTTGATGAAGGCCTGGCCGACCACGTCGGAAAGCTGGTCGTCGTCCAGCGACTCCATCCTCGCCTGGGCGGTGGCAGCCAGCAGACCGGCGCCGCAGAACAGCGCGCAACGCAGCAGGAAGGGCAGACGACGGGACATGGGCTCACCTCTTGTTCTTCTCGTGGCCGACGGCAGAGACACTGCGACCTGTAGTCACTATAGAAAGCCCCGGGCGAATCGGGGCCGACCCATAGTCGAGAAAAACCGGCGAACGACGCGGTCGCCGCGCTCGCTGCAGCGGATGAGCGGTCGCTCGGCCAGGATGGATGTTACCCATCGTCACACGGGGGTAACGTCAGCCTTTCACTGCTGGCGGAACAGGCCGATCAGATGGTCGGCGATGGCGCCCTTGATGGCGTTGAGGCTGAGCAGGGAGTGTGCGCTGAGGCGGGCGGGGTTGATCCGGTGCAGGTGTAGCGAGGGCATGCGCGCTTCGTACTCGCGCAGGTCGCCCTTGACCAGGATCGGCAGGAACACGTCGTCGTGAGCCTGGTAACGCTGGATCAGCAGTTTCAATCCTTCCTGGAACGGCAATTCCTTCGACGCCACCAGGCGGTGCTCGCCGGGAATCTTCAGGTAGAGCCCGCGATAGCCCATGGTCTCGCCCGGCAGGATATGGATCCCGGTGGGCTCCACCGCGGCCAGCGGGATATCGTGGAAGGTGTCGTGCCAGGCCTGCTCGCTGGGCAGGATGGTGATGCCGCCATGGTCGCTCTCGGGAATCACGAAGCTGTAGTTGCTGTAGAGCTTCTCGACATAGGCCGAGTAGATGCACAGGCGGTTCTCGAAACGTTTGAGGAAGGCGATCGCCTCGCTGCGGTTGGTGATGGCATCCAGGTCCCAGGCAAGGTCACCCTGGTTCTGCAGTTCGGCCCAGCGGGCCTCGGCGTAGGCGGCGTCGTTCAAGAGTCGGCATTCATTTGGAATAGACAGGCCTGGGGACTTCAGCAGAAAGCGTGCCAGCCCCTGGAAGCCCCATTCCCCGGACCAGGCGGGGCAGGAAAGTCCTTACGCAGTCATAAACTGCCGCTTTTCGACACTTCGGTGATAGCCAGATGCCACCCACCGATACCGGGCCCGTACCTGCGCCGCAGACGTGTCGACGGCCTGCATCGCACTCATCGGCGGCGTCTGCGTCGCCCGTGCCTTTGCAGTACAATCGGCGCTTTTTCCACGGACCGGCCCTCCCGATGATCGACCCCCGACGCGTACTGCGTGCGCTTGCCGAACACTGGGCCCTGCTCGAGCCTCTCTGCGAGCGCTTCGATGCCGGCACCCTGAGCCTGGCGGAACTGCGCAGCCAGTTGAACACCCAGTTACCGGAAAGCAACCCGGCGGAAATCACCGCCCTGCTCGACCAGTGGATCCGCCTGGATATCCTGGTCCCGGTGGCCAAGAGCCCCAACCGTTTCGAGCTGAACGCGCAGATCCACGACTTCCTCGCCTACCTGCGCCACGAGCATCGCCTTGGTCTGTGCCTGGAGATCGAGGCCTACCTGCGCCATCTGGAGCGCCTCGCCGGGTACATCCAGGACGCCTTCGAGACCCGCGACAGCCAGGACCTGGCGCGCCAGCTGCGACTGCTCGACATGCGCGTGCGCGATGTACTGAAGAAGCTCGGCAATGACGAGCAGGCACTGATCGGCGTGGCCGAGCGGGCCAAGACCAGCGACCGGCAGATTCCCCTGGCGCAGCGCTACGCGGAGGTCCTGGCGACCTGGGACGAGTACGTCGAGCCGATGATCCAACTGGTCAGCGCCGACGGCGCCTTCGAGCAGGGCGTGCGGCGGGTCGAACAGGTCCTGCTGCGCCTGCTCGGCGAACAGCAGCGCCTCGGCCACCTGGTCGACGACGACCTGGTGCTGCGCACCCACGCGCGCATCCTCGAGATGCAGACCAACGCCCAGCTGACCTTGCGCCGCGCCCGCGAATTATTGCTGCCGCTGCGCGAGGAAGCGCGCCGGCACAACGCGGTGACCCGTGGCGCCGCCCTGGCGCTGGCGGCGATCCGGCGCAAGGGCCTGGATGCCGTGCCGCAGGCGGCGATGCCGCTATTCACCCGGCCGCAGAGCACCTTCCTCGGCACCGCCTCGCAGGTCGAGAGCTACGTCTTCGCCCTCGCCCGCTTCGAGCCGAAGCCGGCGCAGTTCCCCAAGTCCAGCGGCACGCGCAAGAGCAACGGGCCGACGCGACCACCGCGGACCGCGCGGGAAATGATCGAGCGCTGCCAGGCGGCGCTGCCGCTGCCGGACCTCATGCAATGGCTGCTGGCCCAGGAACCGGACGGCGCCACCGACGAGTTGCTCTACTGGTTCTCCCGGCTGTCGCGCGACGCGCGCTTCCAGCGCGAACGCCTGCAACGCCGCGAGTACGAAACCACCGAACATTGCGTCAGCCTCTGCTCCTTCGCCCTGAACCCCGCCGCCAAGGACAAGGGCCAGGCCAGGGACGCAGACACCCTTTCCGCGAGCGAAACCCATGCATCTTGATCTCTCCGAACTGACCCAGCTCGCGCCAATCTTCCGCGAGCTGTTCAAGGGCTACCACATCAGCCACCGCGACCCCGAGCTGTACACCCAGCTGTCCTCGCACCAGGACCAGTACCGCGGCCTGTTCCGCGCCATGGGCTTCGAGCTGGTCTGCGACACCCGCGGCTTCTACTACTTCGTCCCGGAGCAGGTCGGCGCCCAGGTGAACAAGACCGCCCAACGCCTGGCGCTGTTCACCTTCATCCTCGTCGAACACCTCGCCGACCAGGGCCGCGACCCGCTGTCCGTGCTGGACGGCGGCAGCATCGGCCGCGAAGAGCTGCCGCCGCTGCTGGAGAAATACCGCGACCTGTTCCTCCAGGCCGAGGTGCAGACCCAGGAAGAACTGGAAGAGAAGGTCATGCGCCGCCTGACCCAGCTCGGCTTCGCCTCCGAGGACAGCGGCGTGTACCGCTTCATGCCGCCGATGCACCGTTTCCTCGACGTCTGCCTGTCGGTGCAGCAGGACCGCAACCTGTCCGCCAGCCTGCACGCCGACCTGCCGTTGCAGACGCCGGTGCTGGTCGATGACGGCGAGATCGAACCGCTGATGGCCAGCGACGAAGAATTGTCCGAAGAGAGCGAGGAAGACGCTCTCGCCCGCGCCATCGCCGAAGAACACGCGCAACAGGAGGCTGACGCATGAGCCAGACCCGCTACGGCATCCGCCGCTTCGCCCTGCTCAATACCGCCGGCTACAGCCTGGGTATCTTCCCGCTGGAAAACCCGCTTTCGATCTACGGCGCCAACAACCTGGGCAAGAGCGCCTCGATCAACGCCCTGCAGTTCCCGATCCTTGCCCGCCTGTCGGACATGAGCTTCGGCAAGTACAGCATGGAGCAGTCGCGGCGCTTCTACTTCGCCTCGGACACCAGCTACATCCTCCTCGAACTGATGCTGCCCCACGGTCCGCACGTGATCGGCGTGGCCGGGCGCGGCCCGGGCGGCGGCTTCGGCCACCAGTTCTTCGCCTACGCCGGCGAGCTGAGCCTGGACCACTACCAGAAGAACGGTACCTGCCTGCGCCAGCGCGAGCTGTTCGCCAACCTTGAGCGCGAAGGCATCAAGGCCTACGAGGTGAAGCCGGAAGAGCTGCGCCGCCTGCTGGTCGGCGGGCACACGTCGATCCCGCTCGACCTGACCATGATCCCGCTGCGCTCCACCAGCGAGCAGAGCCTGAAGACCTTCCGCTCGCTGTTCATCAACCTGCTGCACATGCGCGAGATCACCGCGGCCAAGCTCAAGCAGCTGTTCCTCGACGCCTTCGAGCACAGCCTGCGCTCGGGTAATGTCGACTACATCGCCGCCTGCGAGGAGGCCTTCCGCGACGTGCGGCGGATGGAGCAGGACTACCAGGCGCTGGTCGCCGCCGGCCCGCTGGTGGAAGCCCTGGCCAACGGCGTGACCCAGCGCGACGTACTGCGCGGCAAGATGCACCGCCTTTCACCGCTGCTCGACAGCCTGCTCGGCACCTGGCACGACTACGCCGGGGCGCGCCGCGAGGAACTGCTGATCCAGCACGAGCAATACCGCGCCGAGCAGGACGGCCTGCAGAACGAACAGCGTGGCGGCACCCAGGAGCTGATGCGCCTGGAGCGCGAGATCGCCGGCATCCAGCGCTGGCTCGGCGAGCTGTCGGTGCTCAAGACCCGCTTCGCCCTGGTCGACGACGCCAAGGTCCTCGAACAACAGCTGCTCGCCGCCAAGGATGCCCACGACGAACTGGCCGGCGCCCTGGCCCATTCGCGGCAGTTCTCCAGCGAAGACCTGGAAGAGCGCCTGCGCGACCTGGAAAAACGCCTGAAGAACGTCCGCCAGCAGCTCGAACACGCCGACAACAACAGCTACGCACGCCTGCGCGAGGAGTTCAGCCAGCAGGACGTGGAACGCCTGATGCGTCTGTTCAACGGCGCGCTGTTCAGCCTGCCGCTCGGCGAGAACGGGGTGAACCTGGATGACGGCGACGTCTGGGTGAAGAGCGTCGAAGCCATCCTCGACCACTTCAAGGGCGAGCATTTCGAAGCCCCTGGCCTGAGCATCGACCTGTCGCACATCGAACCGCCGGCGTTGCAGGCCCTGGCCGACCGCGCCGCCCTGCGCGACCAGAAGGAGCGTCTGGAGAAGGAGCTGAAGCAGCTCAAGACCCAGCAGAGCGTCGCCGCCGACCGCGCCGCGAGCAAGGCCCAGGCAGAGAAGCTGTACCAGGACGTGCTGGATGCGCAGAAGGCCCTGGAAGACTTCCGCCGCACCCAGACGCTGACCGCCGAGGAGCCCGAGAAGCTCGCCGAACTGGCCCAGCTGGAGGCGTCCCAGGACGAACTCAAGCGCTCCAGCGACGCCTTCGCCGAGCGCGTCCAGCAACTCTCCGCGCGCCTGCAACTGGTGGCCCGGCAACTGGGCGACCTGGAGGCCAAGGAGCGCACCCTGGAAGATGCCCTGCGCCGCCGCCAGCTACTGCCGGCCGACCTGCCCTTCGGCACGCCGTTCATGGAGCCGGTGGACGACTCGCTGGACAACCTGCTGCCGCTGCTCAACGACTACCAGGACACCTGGCAGGCGCTGCAGCGCATCGACGGGCAGATCGAGGCGCTGTACGCCCAGGTGCGCCTGAAGGGCGTCGCCAAGTTCGATAGCGAAGACGACACCGAGCGCCGCCTGAAGCTGTTGATCAACGCCTACGCGCATCGCCAGGACGAGGCCCTGACGCTGGCCAAGGCGCGCCGCGCGGCGGTCACCGACATCGCCCGGACCCTGCGCAACATCCGCAGCGACTACGACAACCTGGAACACCAGTTGGCCCTGTTCAACCGCGAGATCAACAAGCGCCAGGTTTCCAACCTGCAGAGCTTCCGCATCGTCCTCGCGCCGAACAAGGATGCGCTCAAGCACATCGACCAGATCATCCACAGCGCCGGCCAGTACGAGGAAGGCGAGAACCTCTCGGTGTTCGACCTGACCCAGAGCGCCGAGCAGGACGCGAAGAACGAGGAGGCCAAGGAATACCTGGCCCGCCTGGTCGCCGCCAACCACAACCAGTTGGGCCTGAAGGACCTGTTCGAACTGGCCTTCGAGATCACCAAGGTCAACGGCCAGCCGATCATGCACACCGACATCGACGGCGCCGCCTCCAACGGCACCACCATGACCATCAAGGCGCTGACCAACATGTACCTGTTGCTGCACCTGATGGACCGCGAGCAGGCCGGGCGCGTGCGCCTGCCCTACTACCTGGACGAGGCGGCGGACATCGACGAGCGCAACCAGGCCGCGCTGCTGGAGACCAGCCTGCAACTGGGCTTCGTGCCGATCCTGGCGAGCGTGAAGCCGCAGGTTTCCGCACACGTGGCGATCGACTTGGAAGGCGGTAGCGGCCCGAACGGCATCTATATCGACGAAGCGGACTGGAAATACATCCGTCGCCGGGATGCCGCCGCCAGCGGCGAAACCCGCGCAGCCAGCGAGCCGGAGGAAGCCGGCGAACCGGCGTGAAGCGTCTGCCACGGCCCTGCCTGACAGGGCCGTGGACTTTTCCGATAGGCCCGAGGCTCCCGCGAAGATATAATTGGTTACATTCGCATTTGTAACCCACGGGGAGAATCCATGCCTGTTCGACTTCTCAACCGTTTCCGCCACGCCGCCCTGGCGTGCCTGCTCGGTTCGCTTTCCCTCAATGCGGCGGCCGATCCCGTCACCCTTACCCTCTACAATGGCCAGCACGCCGCCACCGGTATCGCCATCGCCAAGGCCTTCCAGGACAAGACCGGCATCCAGGTGAAGATCCGC
Source organism: Pseudomonas sp. 20-5 (assembly GCF_056782835.1). Classification (NCBI taxonomy): domain Bacteria; kingdom Pseudomonadati; phylum Pseudomonadota; class Gammaproteobacteria; order Pseudomonadales; family Pseudomonadaceae; genus Pseudomonas; species Pseudomonas sp. 20-5. Next base: position 5,309,143 of record NZ_CM165584.1, read on the forward strand.
AAGGGCGGCGATGGCCAGCTCGCCAGCCAGATCACCGAGGAAGGCGCACGCTCGCCGGCCGACGTGCTCTACACCGAGGAATCGCCACCGTTGATCCGCCTGGCCAGCGCCGGCCTGCTGGCCAAGCTGGAGCCAGAGACCCTGGCCCTGGTCGAGCCGGAGCACGCCGGCGGCAACGGCGACTGGATCGGCATCACCGCCCGCACCCGGGTACTGGCCTACAACCCGAAGAAGATCGACGAGAAGGATCTGCCGAAGAGCCTGATGGATCTTTCCGATCCGTCCTGGTCCGGCCGTTTCGGCTTCGTGCCCACCAGTGGCGCCTTCCTCGAACAGGTCGCCGCAGTGATCAAGCTCAAGGGCCAGGAGGAAGCCGAGGATTGGCTGACCGGCCTGAAGGCCTTCGGCTCGATCTACACCAACAACGTCACCGCCATGAAAGCCGTGGAGAACGGCGAGGTCGACATGGCGCTGATCAACAACTACTACTGGTACACCCTGAAGAAGGAAAAGGGCGAGTTGAACTCGCGCCTGCACTACTTCGGCAACCAGGACCCGGGCGCGCTGGTCACCGTCTCCGGCGCCGCGGTGCTCAAGTCCAGCAAGCACCCCAGGGAAGCCCAGCAGTTCGTCGCCTTCATGCTCAGCGAGGAAGGCCAGAAGGCGATCCTCAGCCAGTCCGCCGAGTACCCGATGCGCAAGGGGATGCAGGCCGATCCGGCGCTGAAGCCGTTCGCCGAACTGGACCCACCGAAACTGACCCCGGCCGATCTGGGTGAGGCCAGCGAGGCCCTCAGCCTCGAACGCGACGTTGGCCTGAATTGATCGGCGCCGCCTCCACGCCCGTGCGCCTGCGCACGGGCTCGCGCCGGCGAACGCCATTCTGGCTGCTCCTGCCGGTCCTGCTCCTAGCCCTGCTGGCCAGCCTGCCGCTGCTCTACGTCGCGGCCAAGGCCTGGGACGCCGGCTGGCACAGCGCCTGGCAACTGCTCTGGCGCCCCTACGTATTCCGCTTGCTGGGCAACACCCTGTGGCTGATGTTCGGCGTGACCCTGCTCAGCGCCCTGCTCGGCCTGGCCCTGGCCTGGTGCGTGGAGCGCAGCGACCTGCCGGCGCGGCGCTTCTGGAACGTGGTGCTGTGCCTGCCGTTCGCCATCCCCGCCTTCGTCAGCAGTTTCACCTGGGTTTCGCTGAGCCCGATGTACGAAGGCCTCGGCGGCGCCATCCTGGTCATGACCATGTCCAAGTATCCGCTGGTCTACCTGCCGGTAGCGGCGACCCTGCGCGGCATCGATCCTTCCCTGGAGGAGTCGGCGCGGATGCTCGGTCTGTCGCGGCGCCAGGTGTTCCTGCGGGTCACCCTGCCGCTGCTGCGCCCGACCCTGGCCGCCACCGGACTACTGGTGGCGCTGCACATGCTGGTGGAGTTCGGCGCGCTGTCGATCCTGCGCTACCAGACCTTCACCACAGCCATCTACCAGGAGTTCGAACTGGAGTTCAGCAACGCCACCGCGGCGATGCTCTCCTCGGTACTCCTGGCACTGTGCTTCCTGCTGCTCTGGCTGGAGTTGCGCATGCGCGGCCGCGGCCGCCTGGTACGCACCGGCCAGGGCAGCGCGCGGCGGGCCGAACGGGTCCGCCTGGGGCTTGGCAAGTGGCCGATCCAGGCGCTGCTGGCGACGCTGGTGCTGGTCGGTACCGGTATCCCCCTGGTGATGCTCGGTTATTGGCTGTACGAAGGCTCCTCGGCCAGCTTCCCGCTGATGGAAATCGCCTCGACCCTGCTTTCCTCCCTGTCGCTGGCCTTCGGCGGGGCCCTGCTCAGTTGCCTGCTGGCGCTGCCGGTAAGCATCCTGGTGGTGCGCTACCCCGGCGCCCTGGCGCGCTGGACCCAGCGCCTGCCGTACCTGCTGCAAGCGTTGCCGGGACTGGTGATCGCACTCTCGCTGGTGTACTTCTCGCTGCACTACCTGCCAGCCACCTACCAGACCACCGGCTTGCTGCTGGTCGCCTATGCCCTGCTGTTCATGCCGCTGACCCAGGCACCGATCCGCGTGGCCCTGGAAAAGGCCTCGCCGCAGTTGGAGGAAGCCGCCCGCACTCTCGGCCAGACGCCCTTGATGGCCTTCCTGCGGATCACCCTGCCGATCATCTCGCCGGCCATCGGCGCCGGCTTCGTGCTGGTGTTCCTCGACACCATGAAGGAACTGACCGCCACCCTGGTGCTAGGTCCCACCGGGCTGTCGACCCTGGCCACCTCGGTCTGGGTGCACACCGCCAACCTGGAGTACGCTGCCGCCGCACCCTACGCCGCGCTGCTGATCCTGATCTCCGGCTTGCCGGTGTACCTGCTGACCACCCGGGCGCATCTCAGCACTCACTGACACCCACTTCCCAGCAGGCAGGCATGAACGAAAACGCCGCTTACCCAGGTAAGCGGCGTTTCTTTTTGCCGGTCCGACAATCAGCGGCGGGCGGTTTCCTTCAGAGGAATCTTCGGCGCCCACTCCAACCATTCGTCATTGGCCGAATCGAACAGGGCGAAGGTCTGCCCCGGCTTGGCGGGCTCGCCCATCTGCGCATTGTTCGGGGTGGCGAAGGCAATGCCGCCCTCCATCAGCGCCTCCATCGACTCGGTGCGTAGCGACAGACCCTTGAACAGGCTGGCGTCGACGCCGAAGCCGCTGGCATTCCAGAAACGGCTGCCGGTACGCACCAGCGGTACGTAGCGCGGTTCGATGAGGATGCTGATCAGCACCCGGTCGGCCTGTTCGCCCAAGGCCAGGTCGACGACCTTGCCCACCGGGATCTGCCGGTAGGTCACCAGGTTGCCCGGCTTGATCGAGCCCTTGCGCGGCGCGCTGAGGGTCAGCCGCAGGCCGTTTTCCCGACCCAGCAGGTTGGGCGCTTCGGCGAGAGTCTGGAAGCGTGCCTGGCGCTCGCCCGGCGTGCTCGACGGCAGCGCCTCGATATAGGGGCCGCTGACCAGGGTTCCGAGGTTCTCGGTACGCAGCAGGCCGAGCGCCGGACGCACCACCCAGAAGCGGGTTCCGCTGCGGGCGACGCGCTCGCCGGCGGAAGTCAGGCGGGCCTTCATCAGTACCCCGGAGAGGTCCGGGTTCAGCTCGACGCTTTCGATCTTGCCGATGTCCAGGCCCTTGAAGCGGATCGGCGTGCCTTCGCGCAGTCCATCGGCATTGTCGATGCTCAGTTGGATCTCCACGCCACGGGCCATCGCCGCCTCCTCGCTGTCGAAGAGGGTGAAGCGCCGCACCTTGGTCACGGTCGGCGCCTTCGGATCGAGGGTGTCGAAGGAAATCCCGCCGGTGATCAGGGTCTGCAGCGACTCGCTCTTCACCTGCACGCCGCTGAGGTTGCCGGTCAGGGTGATCCCGCTGGAGTTCCAGAAGCGCGTCGAGGTATTCACCAGGTGCGCGTACTCCGGCTCGATGTGCACACCCACCACCACTCGCTGGCGGTCGCGCGATAGCTGGTAGCTCTGCACGCTGCCGACGCGGACCTGGCGGTAGAGGATCGGCGCGCCGATGTCGATCGAGCCGAGCTTGTCGCTGGTCAGCACCAGGTGCAGGCCGGGCGCGTCGGTGTTCAGCGGCGGCGCTTTCGGGCGGATGGTGAACTCGCGACTCGGCGCGCCGCTCTTGGCGAAGCGCACGTCGATGTAGTTACCTTTCACCAGGGCCTCGAGGCCGGTGATGCCGGCCAGGGAGATGCTTGGCTTGACGGTCCAGAATTCGGTGCCTTCCAGCAGCATGTCCTCGACCCGCGGATCCATCGCCAGGTCGGCAGTGGCGCTGCTGTAGTCCTTGCCCATGTCGATCGACTTGACCAGGCCGACCTGCACGCCGTTGAACATCACCGGGGTGCGGCCCGGATCGATACCACTGACGTCGTTCATCTTCAGCTTCACGCGCAGACCGGCCTGGGCCGCGTCGTAGTCGTCGTACAGGCGGAACGGCTTGCTCGGATCGGTCGGCGGGCTGTCGGTGCGGTTCTCCGGGGTGGAGAAGGCGATACCGCCGGCGACCAGGGTCAGCAGCGACTCGCTGTGCACCTTGAAGCCGGACAGGCCGCCGGAAATGGAGATGCCGCTGGCGTTCCAGAATCGCGTGTGCTTGCGCACCAGGTCGGCGTAGGCCGGCTCGATGTGCACCTTGATCTCGATGGTCCTCTGGTCATCGCCCAGCTGGAAGCTCTTCACCTGGCCGACCTGGATCTGCCGGTAGAACACCGGGCTGCCCTGCTCCAGGGAGCCCAGGCGATCGGCCTTGAGGGTCAGGTGCAGGCCGGGCAGCTTGTCGGAAAGGGGTGGCGGCTCCTTCAACGCGGTGAAGTAGCGTTCTTCCTTCTCGCCCTTCACCGGATCGACCGCGATGTAGACGCCGGAGACCAGGGTTTCCAGGCCGGTGACGCCAGCCAGGGAAACCCGCGGCTTGACCAGCCAGAAGCGGGTGTCCTTGCTCAGGTACTCCTGGGCTTCCTTCTTGATCTCGATGGTCGCGACCACGCCCTTGATGTCCTTGCTGACATGCAGGTCGGTCACCTTGCCCACCGAGATGCCCTTGTACAGCACCTCGGTCTTGTTGGCCTGGATCCCGTCGCCGCTCTCGAAGCGAACCTGGATGTCCACGCCAGCCTGGTCGAAGGCACGCCACGCCAGCCAGGCACCGATGGCCAGGGCCACCAGCGGCAGCACCCAGATCGCCGACCAGTTCGAGGTCTTGTGTTTCTTCGGACTTGGCAGATCACTCATTCTCGTCATCCAGATTGGTGTTGTCCCAGATCAGCCGGGGGTCGAACGTCACGGCGGCGAGCATGGTGAGCACCACCACGCTGGCGAAGGCGGCGGCGCCGAGGTTGGCCTCGATGCTCGCCAGGTTGCCGAAATTCACCAGCGCCACGAGGATGGCGATGACGAAGATATCGAGCATCGACCAGCGCCCGATCCATTCGATGAAGCGATACATCAGGATACGCTGGCGGGCCGACATCGGCTGGTGCCGCTGCACCGAATAGAGCAGCAGGGCGATGCCCACCAGTTTGAAAGTAGGAACCAGGATACTGGCGACGAACACCACCATGGCGATGGGGAACATGTCGGCATGCACCAGTTCGACCACGCCCTCCATGATGGTGGCGGGCATTCCGCTGCCGAAGAGGTTGACCGTCATGATCGGCAGCAGGTTGGCGGGTATGTAGAGGATCGCCGCGGTGATCAGCAACGCCCAGGTGCGCGTGAGGCTGTTTGGGCGCCGGGCGTGCAGAACCGCACCGCAGCGACTGCAACGCGGATGCTCGTCCCCGTCGGCGCGATTCAACTGGTGGCACTCGCCGCACACCAGAATTCCGGCATCAAGCGCGCGCATCGTCGTCCTCGCCGCCCAGCGCTTCCCATACCTGGTGCGGCGACATGGTGACCTCCAGCCAGACCTGGGTGAACAGCAGCGCCACGAAACAGGCCAGGCCGATGCCCAGGCTGAGGTCGGCCATGTCGATCAGCTTGACGATGGAAACCAGGATACCCATGAGGTAGACCTCGAGCATCCCCCACTCGCGCAGATGGTGATAGCCGCGGTAGAGCAGCATGCCGATGTGACGGGCGATGCCGAAACGCACGCTGATCATCACCAGCAACTGGCAGAGCAACTTGACCAACGGGATCACCATGCTGCACAGGAATACCAGGATGGCGACGCCCTGCATGCCACTGTCGTAAAGACCGAGCACTCCCGTCCAGACCGTATCGCTGCGGGTCTGGCCGAGCAGGCTGAGATTCATGATCGGCAGGAAATTGGCTGGGATATAGAGAAATAGCGCCGTCAGAACCAGCGCGAAGCAACGGCGTTTCCATTGATGGCGATGCGCGGCCAACTCGAAACCGCAGCGCGGACAATTGGCTTTCTCGCCCGGTCCCAGGGGTTCCCGGCGCATCAACAGATCACACTCATGGCAAGCAACCAGTTCTTCCAGGGGAAGATCCTGCAGGCCACGGACATCGGTATCGGACATGAATGAGCTCGGCTGGATTTGTCGGCTATTGTAGACGAGCGCACAGTGCAAATCGCGTCTCCCATGCCCTCGGAAGTACGCCGCCCGGCAGCTCTCGAAGTTTTTCGATTACCGTCCGCAGCGCTGCTGGCTTGCCACTTTTCCGCGCGCAAAAGCAAAACCCCTGGTCATCGCTGACCAGGGGTTTTGGGATAGGAGCTTGACGATGACCTACTCTCACATGGGGAGACCCCACACTACCATCGGCGATGCGTCGTTTCACTACTGAGTTCGGGAAGGGATCAGGTGGTTCCAACGCTCTATGATCGTCAAGCAATTCGGTTGGATATCCGTTCGCTTGGGCTTACGTCTATCCAGATTCAGGTATGTGATTTCAAGGTGTTTGCGGTTCATGCGAACTTTCGGTTCGTCGACTTCACCTTACAACACACAATCATCAGATTGTTTGGGTGTTATATGGTCAAGCCTCACGGGCAATTAGTACTGGTTAGCTCAACGCCTCACAACGCTTACACACCCAGCCTATCAACGTCGTAGTCTTCGACGGCCCTTCAGGGGAATCAAGTTCCCAGTGAGATCTCATCTTGAGGCAAGTTTCCCGCTTAGATGCTTTCAGCGGTTATCTTTTCCGAACATAGCTACCCGGCAATGCCACTGGCGTGACAACCGGAACACCAGAGGTTCGTCCACTCCGGTCCTCTCGTACTAGGAGCAGCCCCTCTCAAATCTCAAACGTCCACGGCAGATAGGGACCGAACTGTCTCACGACGTTCTAAACCCAGCTCGCGTACCACTTTAAATGGCGAACAGCCATACCCTTGGGACCGGCTTCAGCCCCAGGATGTGATGAGCCGACATCGAGGTGCCAAACACCGCCGTCGATATGAACTCTTGGGCGGTATCAGCCTGTTATCCCCGGAGTACCTTTTATCCGTTGAGCGATGGCCCTTCCATACAGAACCACCGGATCACTAAGACCTACTTTCGTACCTGCTCGACGTGTCTGTCTCGCAGTCAAGCGCGCTTTTGCCTTTATACTCTGCGACCGATTTCCGACCGGTCTGAGCGCACCTTCGTACTCCTCCGTTACTCTTTAGGAGGAGACCGCCCCAGTCAAACTGCCCACCATACACTGTCCTCGATCCGGATCACGGACCAGAGTTAGAACCTCAAGCATGCCAGGGTGGTATTTCAAGGATGGCTCCACGCGAACTGGCGTCCACGCTTCAAAGCCTCCCACCTATCCTACACAAGCAGGCTCAAAGTCCAGTGCAAAGCTACAGTAAAGGTTCACGGGGTCTTTCCGTCTAGCCGCGGATACACTGCATCTTCACAGCGATTTCAATTTCACTGAGTCTCGGGTGGAGACAGCGCCGCCATCGTTACGCCATTCGTGCAGGTCGGAACTTACCCGACAAGGAATTTCGCTACCTTAGGACCGTTATAGTTACGGCCGCCGTTTACCGGGGCTTCGATCAAGAGCTTCGCTTGCGCTAACCCCATCAATTAACCTTCCGGCACCGGGCAGGCGTCACACCCTATACGTCCACTTTCGTGTTTGCAGAGTGCTGTGTTTTTAATAAACAGTCGCAGCGGCCTGGTATCTTCGACCAGCCAGAGCTTACGGAGTAAATCCTTCACCCTAGCCGGCGCACCTTCTCCCGAAGTTACGGTGCCATTTTGCCTAGTTCCTTCACCCGAGTTCTCTCAAGCGCCTTGGTATTCTCTACCCGACCACCTGTGTCGGTTTGGGGTACGGTTCCTGGTTACCTGAAGCTTAGAAGCTTTTCTTGGAAGCATGGCATCAACCACTTCGTCATCTAAAAGACGACTCGTCATCAGCTCTCGGCCTTGAAACCCCGGATTTACCTAAGATTTCAGCCTACCACCTTAAACTTGGACAACCAACGCCAAGCTGGCCTAGCCTTCTCCGTCCCTCCATCGCAGTAACCAGAAGTACAGGAATATTAACCTGTTTCCCATCGACTACGCTTTTCAGCCTCGCCTTAGGAACCGACTAACCCTGCGTCGATTAACGTTGCGCAGGAACCCTTGGTCTTTCGGCGTGGGTGTTTTTCACACCCATTGTCGTTACTCATGTCAGCATTCGCACTTCTGATACCTCCAGCAAGCTTCTCAACTCACCTTCACAGGCTTACAGAACGCTCCTCTACCGCGTCACTTACGTGACACCCGCAGCTTCGGTGTGTGGTTTGAGCCCCGTTACATCTTCCGCGCAGGCCGACTCGACTAGTGAGCTATTACGCTTTCTTTAAAGGATGGCTGCTTCTAAGCCAACCTCCTAGCTGTCTAAGCCTTCCCACATCGTTTACCACTTAACCACAACTTTGGGACCTTAGCTGGCGGTCTGGGTTGTTTCCCTTTTCACGACGGACGTTAGCACCCGCCGTGTGTCTCCCATGCTCGGCACTTCTGGGTATTCGGAGTTTGCATCGGTTTGGTAAGTCGGGATGACCCCCTAGCCGAAACAGTGCTCTACCCCCCAGAGTGATACATGAGGCGCTACCTAAATAGCTTTCGAGGAGAACCAGCTATCTCCGAGCTTGATTAGCCTTTCACTCCGATCCACAAGTCATCCCCTACCTTTTCAACGGGAGTGGGTTCGGTCCTCCAGTCAGTGTTACCTAACCTTCAACCTGCTCATGGATAGATCGCCCGGTTTCGGGTCTATACCCAGCGACTAAACGCCCTATTAAGACTCGCTTTCGCTACGCCTACCCTATACGGTTAAGCTTGCCACTGAATATAAGTCGCTGACCCATTATACAAAAGGTACGCAGTCACCTAACAAGTAGGCTCCCACTGCTTGTACGCATACGGTTTCAGGTTCTATTTCACTCCCCTCTCCGGGGTTCTTTTCGCCTTTCCCTCACGGTACTGGTTCACTATCGGTCAGTCAGTAGTATTTAGCCTTGGAGGATGGTCCCCCCATGTTCAGACAAAGTTTCTCGTGCTCCGTCCTACTCGATTTCACTTCAAAGATCCTTTCGCGTACGGGGCTATCACCCACTATGGCCGCACTTTCCAGAGCGTTCCGCTAAAATCAATGAAGCTTAAGGGCTAATCCCCGTTCGCTCGCCACTACTAAGGGAATCTCGGTTGATTTCTTTTCCTCAGGGTACTTAGATGTTTCAGTTCCCCTGGTTCGCCTCTTGCACCTATGGATTCAGTACAAGATACCTAGGTTATCCTAGGTGGGTTCCCCCATTCAGAGATCTCCGGATCAAAGTCTGTTTGCCGACTCCCCGAAGCTTTTCGCAGGCTACCACGTCTTTCATCGCCTCTGACTGCCAAGGCATCCACCGTATGCGCTTCTTCACTTGACCATATAACCCCAAGCAATCTGGTTATACTGTGAAGACGACATTCGCCGAAAATTCGCGCTTGAACTCGCAAATTTTACCTTGACTTGAATGATCACCAGTGAAAGAGATCATTCAGTCTTACTTCTATCACATACCCGAATTTTTAAAGAACAGTTCTGGTGCAAAGACCAGAAATCAATGTTCATTCACGAACATTCATTTCTGAGCTTTCGACGATTGTTTTAGATGGTGGAGCCAAGGAGGATCGAACTCCTGACCTCCTGCGTGCAAAGCAGGCGCTCTCCCAGCTGAGCTATGGCCCCGTATCGGATCACGCAGCACACCAACAATTGGTGGGTCTGGGCAGATTCGAACTGCCGACCTCACCCTTATCAGGGGTGCGCTCTAACCAACTGAGCTACAGACCCAATCGTCTAACCAGTGAATCAAGCAATTCGTGTGGGAGCTTATGAAGAAGCTGAGATCTTCGATTAAGGAGGTGATCCAGCCGCAGGTTCCCCTACGGCTACCTTGTTACGACTTCACCCCAGTCATGAATCACTCCGTGGTAACCGTCCCCCTTGCGGTTAGACTAGCTACTTCTGGAGCAACCCACTCCCATGGTGTGACGGGCGGTGTGTACAAGGCCCGGGAACGTATTCACCGTGACATTCTGATTCACGATTACTAGCGATTCCGACTTCACGCAGTCGAGTTGCAGACTGCGATCCGGACTACGATCGGTTTTATGGGATTAGCTCCACCTCGCGGCTTGGCAACCCTTTGTACCGACCATTGTAGCACGTGTGTAGCCCTGGCCGTAAGGGCCATGATGACTTGACGTCATCCCCACCTTCCTCCGGTTTGTCACCGGCAGTCTCCTTAGAGTGCCCACCCGAGGTGCTGGTAACTAAGGACAAGGGTTGCGCTCGTTACGGGACTTAACCCAACATCTCACGACACGAGCTGACGACAGCCATGCAGCACCTGTGTCTGAGTTCCCGAAGGCACCAATCCATCTCTGGAAAGTTCTCAGCATGTCAAGGCCAGGTAAGGTTCTTCGCGTTGCTTCGAATTAAACCACATGCTCCACCGCTTGTGCGGGCCCCCGTCAATTCATTTGAGTTTTAACCTTGCGGCCGTACTCCCCAGGCGGTCGACTTATCGCGTTAGCTGCGCCACTAAGATCTCAAGGATCCCAACGGCTAGTCGACATCGTTTACGGCGTGGACTACCAGGGTATCTAATCCTGTTTGCTCCCCACGCTTTCGCACCTCAGTGTCAGTATCAGTCCAGGTGGTCGCCTTCGCCACTGGTGTTCCTTCCTATATCTACGCATTTCACCGCTACACAGGAAATTCCACCACCCTCTACCGTACTCTAGCTCAGTAGTTTTGGATGCAGTTCCCAGGTTGAGCCCGGGGATTTCACATCCAACTTGCTGAACCACCTACGCGCGCTTTACGCCCAGTAATTCCGATTAACGCTTGCACCCTTCGTATTACCGCGGCTGCTGGCACGAAGTTAGCCGGTGCTTATTCTGTTGGTAACGTCAAAACAGCAAGGTATTAACTTACTGCCCTTCCTCCCAACTTAAAGTGCTTTACAATCCGAAGACCTTCTTCACACACGCGGCATGGCTGGATCAGGCTTTCGCCCATTGTCCAATATTCCCCACTGCTGCCTCCCGTAGGAGTCTGGACCGTGTCTCAGTTCCAGTGTGACTGATCATCCTCTCAGACCAGTTACGGATCGTCGCCTTGGTAGGCCTTTACCCCACCAACTAGCTAATCCGACCTAGGCTCATCTGATAGCGTGAGGTCCGAAGATCCCCCACTTTCTCCCTCAGGACGTATGCGGTATTAGCGCCCGTTTCCGGACGTTATCCCCCACTACCAGGCAGATTCCTAGGCATTACTCACCCGTCCGCCGCTGAATCCAGGAGCAAGCTCCCTTCATCCGCTCGACTTGCATGTGTTAGGCCTGCCGCCAGCGTTCAATCTGAGCCATGATCAAACTCTTCAGTTCAATACTGCTTGGGTTTTGAGAAAACCCTAAACTTGGCTCAGCAATCGCATTCTCTTAAAAAGAGATAAAACTCTCGAATTCACGAGTGTTACTTGCGTTGCTGATAATCTTGCGATCACCAGTCTTACATCACAAGCACCCACACGAATTGCTTGATTCGACTTGTTAAAGAGCAGTTGGTCAAGGCTTTCGTCTCAACCGAGGCCGCGCATTCTACAGCAACCTCTCGTTCCGTCAAGCGTTATTTTCGAAAATTTTCTTTTCTACTCAACCGCTTGCGCCGACCTTCAAACCATCTTCCGATCAGCGGGAGGCGCATTCTACAGCGTTCAAATTCGCTGTCAAGCACCTCGGTGAAGCTTCGTTTCGAGCCCCTTTCGGGACCGAACCGCTGCGGCGGACAACCTGCCGGAGCGCTTCACCACCCCTGGGAGAGAATCCGTAAATCCTTGATTTTCAAGCACTTACTCTTCGTCGTCGCCGGGAGTGGTGCGCATTATAGGGAGATAGAAACTGGCGTCAACACTTATTTGAAACTTTTATTACGAAACACCGTGACGAGTTCGAAGCCTGGGCAGGCGGCGAGCGATCGAGGGTAGCCGCAGCAGCATGAGCGACGCACCAGCCACAGCGTACAGGGTCCACTCCTCCAGGTCTGCCCGCACCACCCAGAGCATGTGCAACAAGCCGAGCCCAAGGATCAGGTAGACCAGGCGATGCAGCTTCTTCCAGCGGCTACCGAGCTTGCGCATGGCGAAGCGGTTGGAAGTGATCGCCAACAGGAACAGGCAGACGAATCCAAGCATTCCCACGATGATGTAGGGACGCTTGCTCAACTCGATGCCCAACTGCCCCCAGTCCAACCCCAGGATGAACACGCAGTAAGCGCTCAGGTGCAGCAGCACATAGGTGAAGCACCACAACCCCAACTGGCGGCGCACGGCGATCCAGCCCGGCCAGCCGCTCAGCTTCTGCAGTGGCCTCATCGCCAGGGTGAGTAGCAGCAATACCAAGGCGCCCAGCCCCAGTCGATCGACCAGGGTCTTGCCCGGGTCGGGTCCGAGGGCAAAGATCCAGGCTTGGTACAACCACCAGGCCGGTACTGCCAGCGCCCCCAGGAATACCGCAAGGCGCAGATACCAGTAGCGCATCAGTAGTACTTCCTCAGATCCATGCCGCTATAAAGGGAAGCGACCTCACTCCCGTAGCCATTGAACATCTGCGTATCCCGCACATTGGGACTGAACAACCCACTGGGCAGGCGCCGCTCGCGGGCCTGGGACCACCGCGGGTGGTCGACCTGCGGATTGACGTTGGCATAGAACCCGTACTCGTTGGCGGCAATGCTTTCCCAGGTGGTCTTCGGCTGCTCGCGGACCAGACTGATACGCACGATAGACTTGATGCTCTTGAAGCCATACTTCCACGGCACCACCAGGCGCAACGGCGCGCCATTCTGGTTGGGCAACAGCCGCCCGTACATGCCCACCGCCAGAATTGCCAGGGGATGCATCGCCTCGTCCATGCGCAAGCCTTCCATATAAGGCCAGTCGATCACCGAGAAACCGGAGCGTTGGCCGACCATCTGTTCCGGACGCTGCAGGGTTTCGAAACGGACGAACTTCGCCTGCCCATTGGGTTCGACCCGCTTGAGCAGGTCCGCCAGGGGAAAGCCCAGCCAAGGGATCACCATCGACCAAGCTTCCACGCAGCGCAGCCGATAGATGCGCTCTTCCAGTTGGTAGGGTTTGACGAAATCCTCGAGGGCATAGGTACCCGGCTTGCCGACCTCGCCGTCGATCACCACCGACCAGGGCTCGGTCTTCAGGGCCGAGGCGTTTTCCGCCGGGTCGCCCTTGTTCGGCCCGAACTCGTAGAAATTGTTGTAGTGGGTGGCGTCCTTGAATGGCGTGATCGCCTCCCCCTGGACATTCACCGCCTGCCAGCGGGTCTGCGGTAGCTTTTCGGCGAACCAGCCCGGCGCCGGTACCGACTCGACGCCGGCATAGCGCTGTTCGTCGGCAAAGCCCAGGCGCGGCAGGCCGCTGGCCAGCGCCAATCCGGCGAAGGAAGCACCGAGCAGACGCCGACGGGACAGGTAGAGGGTTTCGGACGTGACTTCCGACTCGGAACAGTCGGAACGGGAGGGAATCTTGATCAGCATGACGGGCTCCGCAATGACCAGCTTTGTGCCAGTAGACTACGGAGCCCGTTGGAAATTACATCAGCTCGGCTGCTTCCGGCGACGCAGTTGCAGCAGGTATTGCACAGGACCGGAGGCCGCGTAGGCAAGGAACAGCAACAGGAGGATGCGCGGCGGGTCGGTAAAGACCACGGCGAAGGCCAGCACCACGATAAGGATCGCCACGAACGGCACCCGGCCGCGCAGGTCGAGATCCTTGAAGCTGTGGTACTTGATGTTGCTGACCATCAGCACACCGGCGGCGGCGACCAGCAGGGCGACGAGGAAGGCAACCTTGGCGCCCTGGATCTCGAAATCGCTGAACGCCCATACCGTGCCCGCCACCAGCGCCGCGGCGGCCGGACTGGCCAGGCCGATGAAATAGCGCTTGTCGGCCTTGCCGACCTGGGTGTTGAAACGAGCCAGACGCAGGGCTGCGCCCGCAACGTAGATGAAGGCGACCATCCAGCCGACCTTGCCGAGGCTGCCAAGCGCCCATTCGAAGGCGACCAGCGCCGGCGCCACACCGAAGGCGACCATGTCGGACAGCGAGTCATACTCGGCGCCGAAGGCGCTCTGGGTGTTGGTCAGGCGAGCCACGCGGCCGTCCAGTCCATCAAGGACCATGGCCACGAAGATAGCGATGGCGGCGTTGGCGAACTGGCCGCTCATGCCATTGATGATGGCGTAGAAGCCGGAAAACAGGGCCGCCGTGGTGAACAGGTTGGGCAGCAGGTAGATACCGCGGTGACGAACCTTCCGCCCTTCGGCGTCGTGCCCTTCTTCTATATGTTCGTCGATGGGCAGCAGGCTTTCTTCGTCGGAGGCCTTGTTCGGCTCCTCGGGACGTTCACTCATGGACAATTCCTTGGGAACTGATGGGGTACGAATATGCCGACAGCACTTCTGACTAGGAAGACAACTCCGCCGGCCCAGGCTTTATACCAGATCGCCAGGCAAGAACGAAAAAACGCGGCCGGGGCCGCGTTTCTTCGTCTGTCGCCGGAGCCGCTTAGTTCTTGCTCTTGTCGACGATCTTGTTGGCTGCGATCCACGGCATCATCGCGCGCAGCTTCTCGCCGATCTGCTCGATCGGGTGAGCGGCGTTGTTGCGGCGGTAGGCAGTCATCGACGGGTAGTTGGCCGCACCTTCGGTAATGAACATTTTCGCGTACTCGCCGTCCTGGATGCGCTTCAGGGCGTTGCGCATGGCAGCACGGGACTCGGCGTTGATCACCTCCGGACCGGTTACGTACTCACCGTATTCGGCATTGTTGGAGATGGAGTAGTTCATGTTGGCGATGCCGCCTTCGTACATCAGGTCGACGATCAGCTTCAGCTCGTGCAGGCACTCGAAGTAGGCCATTTCCGGCGCGTAACCGGCTTCGACCAGGGTTTCGAAACCGGCCTTGACCAGCTCGACGCAACCACCGCAGAGAACGGCCTGCTCACCGAACAGGTCGGTTTCGGTCTCGTCCTTGAAGGTGGTTTCGATGATACCGGTACGACCGCCGCCGACGCCGCAGGCGTAGGACAGGGCGACGTTCTTGGCGTTGCCGGAAGCGTCCTGGTAGATGGCGATCAGGTCAGGGATGCCACCGCCCTTGACGAACTCGGAACGCACGGTGTGACCCGGTGCCTTCGGCGCGATCATGATCACGTCGAGGTCGGCGCGCGGGACGACCTGGTTGTAGTGGATGGAGAAGCCGTGAGCGAAGGCCAGGGTGGCGCCCTTCTTCAGGTTCGGCTCGATCTCTTCCTTGTACAGGCGGCCCTGGAACTCGTCCGGGGTGAGGATCATGACCACGTCGGCTGCGGCGACGGCGGTCTTCACGTCGGCAACCTTCAGACCGTGCGCTTCGGCCTTGGCCACGGTGGCGGAGCCGCTACGCAGGCCCACGGTGACGTCGACGCCGGAGTCCTTCAGGTTGCAGGCATGGGCGTGGCCCTGGGAGCCGTAGCCGATGATGGCAACTTTCTTGCCCTGGATGATCGAGAGGTCACAGTCTTTATCGTAGAAAACGCGCATGGGAATTCCCCTTCAGTAAGGCCTCGCGGGCCTGCTTTCAGTTCAGATGCTCAGAGTCTTGTCGCCACGGGCGATGCCGGTGACGCCACTGCGGACCACTTCCAGGATCGACGCGGTGCCGATGGCCTGGATGAAGCTGTCCAGTTTGTCGCTGGTACCCGCCAGTTGCACGGTATAGACGCTACTGGTGACGTCGACGATCTGCCCACGGAAGATATCGGTGGTGCGCTTGACCTCGGCGCGCTGGGCGCCCGTGGCCTTGACCTTCACCAGCATCAGCTCGCGCTCGATATGGGCGCTTTCCGACAGATCCACCAGCTTGACCACTTCGATCAGCTTGTTGAGGTTCTTGGTGATCTGCTCGATCACCTCATCGTGCCCCACGGTGGTCAGCGTCAGACGCGACAGGGTCGGGTCCTCGGTCGGCGCCACGGTCAGGCTTTCGATGTTGTAGTTGCGTTGGGAGAACAGGCCGACCACACGGGACAATGCGCCTGGCTCGTTTTCCAGCAGCAGGGAAATGATGTGTCGCATGATCAGGTACGCTCCGTCTTGCTCAGCCACATGTCGCGCATCGCGCCGTCACGGATCTGCATCGGATAGACGTGTTCGCTGGCGTCCACCTGGATGTCGAGGAAGACCAGGCGATTCTTCATGGCGAACGCCTCCTCCATCTTCGGCTTCAGATCCTTCAGGTCGGTGATGCGCATGCCGACATGCCCGTAGGCTTCGGCAAGCTTGACGAAGTCCGGCAGGGATTCCATGTAGGAATGCGAATAACGGCTGTTGTACTGCATGTCCTGCCACTGGCGGACCATGCCCAGGGCACCATTGTTCAGGTTGACGATCTTCACCGGCAGGTCGTACTGCAGGCAGGTAGACAGTTCCTGGATATTCATCTGGATACTGCCCTCGCCGGTCACGCAGGCGACATCGTCGTCCGGGAAGTTGAGCTTGATGCCCATCGCCGCCGGGAAGCCGAAGCCCATGGTGCCGAGACCGCCGGAGTTGATCCAGCGATTGGGCTTGTTGAACTTGTAGTACTGCGAGGCGAACATCTGGTGCTGGCCGACATCGGAGGTGATGAAGGCATCGCCATGGGTAACCTCGTAGAGCGTCTCGATGACGGTCTGCGGCTTGATGATGCTGCCGTCGCCCTTGTCGTACGGGAACAACCCACGGTTACCACGCCACTCGTCGATCTGCTTCCACCAGGCAGCCTGGGCATCCTGGTTCGGGGTCTCGCCGATTTCCCTGACGATCGCGACCATTTCGGTGAGAACGCTGTCCACCGGGCCGACGATCGGGATGTCGGCCTTGATGGTCTTGGAAATCGACGCCGGATCGATGTCGATGTGGATGATCTTGGCGTTCGGGCAGAACTTCGCCGCACCGTTGATGACCCGGTCGTCGAAACGCGCGCCGACCGCGAGGATCACGTCGCTGTGATGCATCGCCAGGTTGGCGGTGAAGCTGCCATGCATCCCGAGCATGCCGAGGAACTGGCGGTCCGCGCCGGGATACCCGCCGAGGCCCATCAGGGTGTTGGTCACCGGCAGGTTGAGCATCTGCGCCAGCTCGGTCAGCGGCGCCGCGGCATTGCCCATGATCACGCCGCCGCCGGAATAGACCACCGGGCGCTTGGCGGCCAGGAGCATCTCGGCGGCCTTGCGGATCTGTCCCGAGTGACCGCGAACGGCCGGGCTGTACGAACGCAACTTGACCTTCTTCGGATAGGAATATTCGAACTTCTGCGTCGGGTCGCCCATGTCCTTCGGAATATCCACGACCACCGGCCCCGGACGACCGGACTGCGCCAGGTAGAAGGCCTTCTTGATCACCTCGGGAATTTCCGAGGGATGCTTGATGATGAAGCTGTGCTTCACGATCGGCCGGGAGATCCCGACCATGTCGGTTTCCTGGAACGCATCGGTACCGACCATGTTGCTCGGCACCTGGCCCGACAGGATCACCATCGGGATGGAGTCCATGTATGCGGTGGCGATACCGGTGATGGCGTTGGTCGCGCCCGGGCCGGAAGTCACCAGCACGACACCGGGCTTGCCGGTGGCGCGGGCGTAGCCGTCGGCCATATGGGTAGCCGCCTGTTCGTGGCGCACCAGGATGTGGGTCACGTCGTGCTCCTTGAAGAGCGCGTCGTAGATATGCAGGAGGGCACCACCCGGGTACCCGTAGATGTACTTAACGCCTTCGTCGCGCAACGAGCGGACGACCATTTCAGCGCCAGATAAAAGCTCCACGTTTTCACCTCTAGAACGCTATACGGCCACCCAGGGGCGGGCGACCGAAATTCGGTTGGCTGCCCGGCAGAGCATGGGTGACGGTAGTCACCGGCTACGTCAACTGCCGATTGAGCAAACTTGGAAGGGCGCCTGGTGTTACGGAGCTCTTCCACCCAGCGCGAGGTAACGCGAAGCAGGGTGTAACTTTCGGCGCGGGTAGGCACCTCATGGTCTGCCGGAGAGGGGACTGGGTTGCAGACGGCCCGCTACAGCGAGCTTGGATTCTTCGCATTCGTCGAACGCAAGTCAAGCTTTATTCTGAAAATTATCAAAAAAAATTCCAAGGAAGCTGCCATACCCTTCCATAAAAAAGCTGATCAATGACCAAAAACAGATTTTATGGCTATAAAATTCCGATTTAGAGCAAACTTTTCCAAAATGCCCATGATTCCCGCGAGGACTTGCCACGGCGAGGCCGTCTCCGGCGGCGGTTGTGATGCCGTGCAGCATGCCGCGCTGGCGGATTTGGTTATAGTTAGCCGCAGTTAGCGCATTCCAAGGACTCCGCATGCGACGCATGATCCTCCCGGCCAGCTTGTTGCTCGCCCTCTCCTCTTTCGCCATGGCCGCCCCGATCTACAAATGGGTCGACGCCGAGGGCGTCACCCACTTCGGCGCACAACCGCCGCAAGGTGCGCAAGCGACCACGGTGAATACCCAGACCGCCCCGCCGCCGGACAACTTCCCCCTGCCCCCCTCGACCCCGGCACCGACCATCCAGCAGAAACCGGCCGATCCCGAGCAGAAGGCGATCGACGACAAGGTGAAGCAGCAAGTGGCGAAGGAAGAGGCCGAGCGCAAGCAGTTCTGCGAAGAGACCCGCAACAACCTCGCGCAACTGAAGAACAACCCGCGCGTAAGGGTCGACGAAGGCAAGGGCGAACTCCGTCGCCTCGGCGAGGAAGAACGCCAGGAGCGAATCGCCAAGGCCGAAAAGGCGATCCAGGAGAATTGCCGCTGAGGCGAACACAGCCCCGTCCCGCAGCATGGGGCTGATCCGACTCTCCGCCTTGCTTGAAGCAAAGAAAAACCCGGCCTGTAGCCGGGCTTTTCTTTACTGCCGAAGTCTCATGACGGCCCGCCGATCAGCCGGTCGAACTCGCCAAGCGCCGCCAGCAGGCCGGCGACTTCCTCGCCACGCTGCGCATAGGCCACCTCGGCCATGGCCAGGATACCCGAGGCTTGCGGCAAGGCGCTGTCGCTTTCGAGAATCAGCTTCATCCGTGGCAGGAAGATCCATTGCAGCCATTGCTCGAGCGCCAGCGTATCCACGCAGAACGGCTCGGGGCTGGCCAGCGCTTCCGGGGCGGGGCTGCTTTCGCTCCACCAGCCGAGGGCACGCAACTCACGCTCGATCAGCAACAACTGGTCGGCCAGCGCATAGACCCGTCGATCCATCAGGAGCTGACCTTGGCCTTCTGCCGGGCCAGCGCAGCGCCGGCGGAGTCTCCCTGCTTCTCCCGCGCCTGGGCGATCAGTTCCCAGAGCCCGGCCTGCAAGGCCGGCCGGCCATTGGCGTAGCTCAAGCCACGGCGCGCGACCTGCTCGGCCTGGGCCGCATCGCCCTGGGCCAGGCGCACCTGGGCCAGGCGATAGAGCACCTGCGGCTCGCGCGGAGCGATGCGCTGGGCTCGCTCGAGGCTGGCGGCGGCGCTGTTCAGGTCGCCGCTGCCCTGCTGTTGCTGGGCGGTTGTGAGCATCACCAGGACCGGCCCGTCCAACTGCTCGTCGGCCGCCAGGCTGCCGGCCGAGCCGGAGGCCGGAATGCCGGTGGGCGCGGAACGACTGGCGCCGCTGGAAGGCATGTTGTAGCTGCCGCCCAGCGGTGGAGTGGAGGCGCTGCTCGGCGGAGCCTGGTACTGGGTGCCGGTGCCGAGCGGAGCGCTGCTGATCGGCGCGGCGCCGGACTGCGCCGGGAAAGTCTGGATCGGTGCGGAATTGGCGCCCTGCGGCACCATCACCACCACGCCGGAGTCGCCGCCCTGGGGAATGCCCTGGGTGGCGGCGCCTTGCTGGGTACGCGGTACCTGGGTACGGGTGATGCGGAAACCGCCGCTTTCCTGGTTGGAAACCGGAGTACCGGAATCCACCACCGGGATCGCCCCGTGCTGCGGGCTGGCGCAGCCCGCGAGCAGGGCACTGCCGGCAAGCGCGGCGAATACGAAAATCTTCTTCACGTCAGGTCCTCTCGGATCAATTCAGCCAGCCACGTACCCAGTCCATCACCTCACCGGCGGGGTTCTGGCTCCCGCAGCCTGGGCCCTGGGCGGGCTCGCTGCCACGAATATAGGGCATCTGTACGGCATTCGGGCAATCCGCCGCCGAGCCCTGCCCGGTCTGCGCGTCGACCCAGGCCATCACCACGTTCTCCGGCATCGGCATTTCCAGCGATTGCGGATGCGCCTTGCGCATGAAGCTGGCCCACACCTGCAAGGCACCGGTGGCGCCGGTAAGCGGCGTCTTGCCGTTGTCGTCGCGACCGAGCCAGACCACAGCCTGGAGGTCGCCGCCGAAACCGGAGAACCAGCTATCGCGCGAGTCGTTGCTGGTGCCGGTCTTGCCGGCGAGGGTCAGCGACGACGGTAATTGACTGTACACCGAACGCCCGGTGCCTTCGCGCATGACCCGCTGCATGGCGTTCTGCACCAGGTAGACGGCGCCCGAGTCGAAGCGCTGTTCGACCTGGAACGGATAGCGCTTGAGCGGCTGGCCGTCGGCAGTGAGGACGCTGCGGATCCCCCGCAACGGCGTGTTGAAGCCGCCGCTGGCGATGGTCTGGTACATGGTGGCGACCTCCATCGGACTGAGCGAACCGGCGCCCAGCAGCATCGAAGGATAGGCCGGCCAGTCACGGTTGATACCCAGCCGGGCGACGGTCTGCAGCACGTTGGGCACACCGACGTCGAGGCCGAGCTTGGCGGTGGACAGGTTGTAGGAGTTTGCCAGGCCCTGGTACAGGAAGATCGTGCCATGCGAGCGCCGGTCGTAGTTCTGCGGTCGCCAGACCTGGCCGTCCTGGCCTTTCACCGCGAAGGGCTCGTCCTGTACCCAGGTGGTCAGGGTGTACTTGCTCGGCCGCTCGAGAGCGGTCAGGTAGACCGCCGGCTTGATCAGCGAACCGATCGGCCGCACCGCGTCCAGGGCCCGGTTGAAGCCGGCGAAGCGCGGGTCGCGACTGCCGATCAGGGCCTGGATCTCACCGGTTTCCGGATTGGTCACGACCATCGCCGCCTCGACCTGGTCGACCCCCTTGCGCCCACTGAGACGCTTGAGCGTTTCGTTGACGGAGGTCTCGGCCTTCTCCTGCAGGATCGGATCGAAGCTGGTGAAGATGCGCAGCCCTTCCTCGGTCAGGTCCTCGTCGCGGTAGTCCTGGCGCAACTGGCGCTTGACCAGGTCGAGGAAGGCCGGATAGGAGCTGTCGGCCATGCTGCCCTGCCGGGTCACGCCGAGCGGGCGCTGCTTGGCGGCGTCGACTTCCTGCTGGGTCGCCACGCCCTGCTCGGCGAGCACGTCGAGCACCAGGTTGCGCCGCGCCAGCGCACGATCCGGGTAACGCCGCGGGTTGAAGTAGGACGGTCCCTTGACCATGCCGACCAGCAGCGCCACCTGGTCGAGCTTGAGCTCGGCCAGCGGCTGGCTGAAGAAATACTGGCTGGCCAGGCCGAAGCCATGGATCGCTCGTTGCCCATCCTGGCCGAGGAACACCTCGTTGAGATAGGACTCGAGGATGTCGCGCTTGTCGTAGTGCAGCTCCAGCAGCACCGCCATCATCGCTTCGTTGATCTTGCGGCTCAGGCTGCGTTCGTTGCTCAGGAAGAAGTTCTTCACCAACTGCTGGGTCAGGGTGCTGCCGCCCTGGCGCAACTGGCCGGCCGTGGTGTTGACCCACACCGCCCGCGCCACGGACTTCAGCGACACACCATGGTGGTTCCAGAAGTCGCGATCCTCGACCGCGACCAGGGTGTCGATGAGGTAGGTCGGCACCTGGTCGAGCTTGACCAGGATGCGATCCTCATGGTGCGCCGGATACAAGCCGCCGATCAGCAGCGGCTCAAGGCGCGCCACCGCCAGTTCCTTGCCGTTGGCCTGGCTCAGCCCGCTGACGTAGTTGCCGTTGAAGCGCACGCGCACGCGCTGGGCCGGTTCCGCGCCTTCGTAGAACTGGAAGCCACGGGTATTGAGTTCGACCGCGCTGGCCGCCACCGATACGGTTCCAGGACCGCTCACGCTGGGCTCGCGACGGTAGCCGAGGGCGTCGAGTTCGCGCAGGAAGTCTTCCCTGCTCAGCTTCAGGCCGTTGAACAGCTCAAGCGGGCGGGCATAGACCTTCGCCGGGATGGTCCAGCGCCGGCCGGAGAATTTCTCCTGCACCACGGCATCGAGATAGATGGCGAAGCCGGCGAGGAGCACCAGGCCGACGAGGCCGAGCTTGAGGGCCCAGCCGAGCCATTTGTTCAGGCCGGGTGCCGGGCGTGCTTTGCTGTTACGGGAACGGGGGGATCGGGGACGCGTCATGGCGGCGCATTATACGTACTTTATCCACAGCGGACAGACACCGCATCGGCGGCATCCACGGTCTGCGCGGCCCCGGTGGATAGGCGCGGCGGCAGCGCGGCGCATTCGACCGGCGATCCGGCAAATGGTTGCTATCCGCCAGCGAGGTTTGCACTGTCACCCCTTCCCGCCATAATGCGGGTTTTCGCATATTTCAGAGGCAAGGATATCCCGTGAGCCAGACCCTGATCGCCGCCCTGCAGAACCCGGCCCTCTACCCCCACCCGGTGGAGCGCTTCGAGGTCATCGAGACGCATATCTCCTGGGTCCTGTTGACCGGTCCCTACGCCTACAAGATCAAGAAGCCGATGGATTTCGGCTTTCTCGATTTCACCAGCCTGGACAAGCGCCGTTTCTATTGCAACGAAGAGCTGCGCCTGAACCAGCGCCTCACCGACGATCTCTACCTGGAGGTCCTGCCGATCACCGGCAGCGAAGAGACGCCGCGGATCGGCGGCGACGGCGAGGCAATCGAATACCTGCTGAAGATGCGCCAGTTCCCGCAGGACAACCTGCTGGCGGCAATCCAGGGCCGCGGCGAACTGTCCAACCAGCATATCGACGAACTGGCCGAGCAGATCGCGCACTTCCACCAGAACACTCCGAAGGTGCCGCTGGAGCACCCGCTGGGCACCGCCGAGTCCTGCATGGCGCCGGTGCGGCAGAATTTCGAGCAGGTTCGCCCGCTGCTCAAGGACAAGGCCGACCTGCAACAGCTGGATGCCCTCGAAGCCTGGGCGGAAAGCAGCTTCGAACGCCTGCTGCCGGTGCTCCAGGAGCGCAAGGCGAAGGGCTTCATCCGCGAATGCCACGGCGACATCCACCTGGGCAACGCCGCGCTGATCGACGGCAGGGTAGTGCTGTTCGACTGCATCGAATTCAACGAACCGTTCCGCTTCACCGATGTCTGCGCCGACTTCGCCTTCCTCGCGATGGACCTGGAAGATCGCGGCCTGAAGTGCCACGCTCGACGCTTCGTCAGCCTCTATCTGGAACACACCGGCGACTACCAGGCCCTGGAACTGCTGAACTTCTACAAGGCCTACCGCGCCATGGTCCGCGCCAAGGTCGCGCTGTTCAGCCTCGGCTACCAGACCGATGCCGTGCAGCGCGCCGCGACCCTGCGCCAGTACCGCAACTACGCCAACCTGGCGGAAAGCTACAGCGCCATTCCCTCGCGCTTCCTGGCGGTCACCCATGGTGTCTCCGCGGTCGGCAAGAGCCAGGTGGCCATGCGTCTGGTGGAGGCTCTGGGCGCCGTGCGCCTGCGCTCGGATATCGAACGCAAGCGTCTGTTCGGCGAGCAGCCGGAACACGACAGGGGCCAGTTCGCCGCCGGCATCTATAGCAGCCAGGCCAGCGAAGCGACCTATGCGCACCTTCACCAGTTGGCCGCGAAGATCCTCCAGGCCGGCTATCCGGTGGTGATCGATGCCGCCTACCTGAAGCAGAATCAGCGCCAGGCCGCTTGCCACATCGCGGAAGAAACCGGCGTGCCGTTCCTGATCCTCGACTGCCAGGCGCCCGAAGCGGTGATCGCCGGCTGGCTTGCGCAACGCCAGGCGGAAGGCAAGGATCCGTCCGACGCGACTCTCGACGTGATCCGCACCCAGCAGGCTACCCGCGAGCCGCTGACAGCGGCGGAGACAGTCCAGAGCAAGCGCGTAGACACCCACGACGCGGCCAGCCTCGACGGGCTGGTCGACGGCATTCGCCAGCGCCTGCCCGGTCTCTGAACGAACTGCCATGGCGCCCGCCCCTCCAGGGCGGGCGCCGTGCCGCTGCTCTTCTATACTCACGGCGAGCCTTCTGCACAGGACGCCGCCCATGAACTCGCCCCGTCAGCTCGACTCGCCGCTCTACCAACTGCTCCACGCCGAAGACATCGAAGGCTTCAACCGACAGAAGCCGGCCGACGGCTGGATCGACCTGGCCGGCGGCGACTTCCGCGGCCTCGACCTGCGTCTGCTGGATGCCGCCCGCGTCGACTTCAGCGATGCCTATTTCCGCGGCGCCGACCTGCGCGGCGTGGATCTGCGCGAGGCGCGCCTGGAGGGCGCCAGCCTGGCCCATGCGCAGATATCCGGTACGTATTTCCCGTTGCGCCTGGCGCCGGACGAGATCCGCATGTCGGTGAACTTCGGCACCCGCCTGCGCTACCTGCCGGAGCCCTGAGAAGCGGAAGGACCACGCCAGGCCACGTTTTGCCGGGAGGCCGCTACACTTCTGGCAGGTACCCGGCCGGCTGAGGATCGGTCCCGGACCGCCTACGCCGGATCGTAAGGGCGAAGGCCGCTCGCGTCGGCCATCTCGCTCCATCGCGCCGGCCCTGTCGGCTCCGGACCGGTTCCAGGCAGTTCCGCGCCATCACGCTTCTGAGCGGCATCGCAAGGACCGACGATGAACGACGAACTGCTGAACCTGAAAAACCTCGGGAAAACCTCGACCCAATGGTTGCATGCCGTGGGTATCCACAGCGCCACCGATCTGCGTCGGCTCGGCTCGGTGGGAGCCTATCGCGCGGTCCGCGCGCGCGGCTTCCGAGCCTCGAAAGTCTTGCTCTATGCCATCGAAGGCGCACTCCTCGACGTTCACTGGAACGAGCTGTCCCCAGACCACAAGGCCGCACTGCTCGGCGAGCTGGAGACTTTCCCCGTGCGAAACAAGAGCTAGCTCACACCTGCCACGGGAAGATATTTACTCCCCCCGGGCGCCCACCTATCGTCTCGTGGACGTTCGTACCTCCTCTCCCGACCAGGCAGCTCAAGGAAATGGCCATGTATCTACTCGGCGAGCAACCGGCTTATGCCGACCAATTGATCAATCGCCTGCAGGGGATCCCTCACCGCTTGCTCGAAGGCCTGGCACCCAGCGGCCCCGCCCTGGAACTGGAACGTAGCGACGACCTGGAACGCGAGCTGCCCGCCGACCAGGTATTCCTGGTGGAAAGTGGCCTGCTGCATGCGCTGGTCGACGAACGCCCACTGTTCTACCTCCAGGAAGGCGACCTCCTCGGCCTTCGACGCGGACTCGAGCTCCCCGCCTGCCGGCATGCCAACGAAGAACCGATCCGCCTGCTGCCCTATTCGCGCGATGCGCTGCTCCAGCACATCCATGCTGACCAGGAACGTCAGGAACTGCTATTGCAGTACCTGATCGGACAGACTGCCCTGCTCGGCGATGCGCTGGCGCACCTGAAGCAGCCGGAAGTCCACCCGGCCACCGGCTTCCGCCACTTCGCCGCGGGCGAGGCGCTGATCCGCCAGGGCGACGATGCGGATCATGTGTTCATCATCATCGAGGGGCATGCCGAAGCGCTGGTGGACGGCCAGAAAGTCGGCGATGTGCAGAAGGACGAGATCTTCGGCGCCATGGCCGTGTTCACTCGCGAGAAACGCAGCGCCACGGTGGTCGCCAGCGAACCCTGCACGGTGATGGTGATTCCCAAGGAGCAGTTCCTCGGCCTTATGCAGAACAACCCGCGAATCGCCCATAGCCTGATCGAAGGCATGGCCCGGCGGATAGACCTGCTTAACCGGGAAGTGACCCAGCTGCGCCTGCGCCGCAGCGCCTGAGGCCCATTCCAGAGGGCTCGCGACTAGCTAGCAGAAAAGTTTGGCGAAAGCGTTTGACATGGAAATGAGAATCATTATTATGTCACTCAACTGGTCGCGAGATCAGCCGGTAAGCTGAGAGACCCACGCAGTCGGACTCTTCAGATTATCTCCTCATCAGGCTAATCACGGTTTTTGACCCGGCACTTTGCCGGGTCTTTTTTTGCCTGCGATTCGGCCGGAGACGACCGTTCATCGGCTGGCGATGGAATGAATGAGAACCGGCTTGACCTGATAATGAGAATAGTTATTATTACAACAACTGGTCGCGAGGCCAGCAGGTAAGCTGAGAGACCAAGCAGTCGGACTCTTCAGATTATCTCCTCATCAGGCTAATCACGGTTTCGACCCGGCACTTTGCCGGGTCTTTTTTTGCCCGCGAAAACGTAGCGCGATACACGGCTCCAGGCCTCGCGCCCTTCCTTCAACGTGCCTTCTTCATCTCCGCGCAATAGTCCTTGTCCGGCTGTGCCGGCGTGTACCAGGCGTAGTCGGCCTCACGCGTCGTTACCGCCTGCCCGGCCTCGACCAGCATCAGTACCTGCGCACCCTTCTCCGCACCAAGGTCGCGCAGGTGGACCGGTACGCCGAGGTCGCGTCGGGCGTGGAAGCTGCCGGCGACGAGCATCGCCGGCAGTGGCGCATCGCGAAAACGCTCGGCCATGCGGCGGTCGCGTTGCTGCTGGACGGCGAGCATCGCCGGCAATTGATCGTCGGGAAGCATGCCGCAGTGGGATTCGCGAATCTGCGCAAGCAGCGGCAGGCGCACGCTGTCACGCCTGGAGGCCGTTCCGGGAAGCGGCGGTCGCTCCCTGTAGATGCGCATGATCTCGCTCCGCTGGAGGTTCGCCGCCAGCAACGGCGCGGGTTGCGCAACCGCCCAGGACACCAGGGGTCCGTACTGCGTCCAGTCCCAACCTTTCTGCCAGTCCAGGGCCTCCTCCAGGTTCGCCACCGGCTTGCCGTTCCCGAGTTGTGCGCGGACCGCATCCACCCGTGGTTGCTGGCCGGGATCGAGCATTTCCAGCAGCAGGCTGCCCTGCGCCCGGTATTCGCCCAGGGCCTGCGCCAGCCACAGCTCCACGGCATGATGATCGGGATTGTCGTGCTTCTCGCCGACGATCACTCGCGGCGCGGCCGCCAGGCGTGCGACCAGTTGCTGCGGGCTCAGCGTCACGCCGCTGCGCAATTCGACGATTCGTCCCGTCTGCGGATCGTCGCGCCCTTCCGCGCTCTGCCAATCAGGCAGCGGCGGCAGTTGGGACTGGCAGCCGCCCAGCAGCAGACAGAAAGCGAACAGGCGAATGCGCATGGCGACTCCTTCAACGGGCGACGATCAGCGGATGACCTCGCTCGGGATGACGCTGGACCAGGACCTCGAGGCCGAACACCGCGCGCAACGGCTCGGGGCGCAGGACTTCCTCGGGCGTACCGAGCAGGTGCGGGCGACCATTCTGCAACAGCAGCAGGCGGTCGCAATAGCGCGCGGCCAGGTTGAGATCGTGGAGGATCACCAGCACCGAGGCACCGCGGCGGGCGAAATCATGCACCGCCTGCAGGGTAGTGTGCTGATGCAGCGGGTCGAGCGCCGAGGTCGGTTCATCGAGCAGCAGCACCTGCCCCGGCTCGCCCGGCCACAGCTGCGCCAACACCCGCGCCAGGTGCACGCGCTGGCGTTCGCCGCCGGACAGCGCCAGGTAGCTGCGCCCGGCCAGATGGCTGGCGTCGGCCGCCGCCAAGGCCTCGGCGACGATCTGCACATCGCGCTCGCGGCCGCTGGAATGGGGCAGCCGACCGAAGCCGACCACCGCCTCCACCGGAAAGGCGAAGCCCAGCGACGAACTCTGCGGCAGCACCGCCAGGCGCTGCGCGCGAGCGACGCCCGGCCAGTCGTCGAGACCGCGCTCGTCGAGCAGCACCTGCCCTTCGGCCGGCTCCAGTTCGCCACAGAGAGCGCCAAGCAAGGTGCTCTTGCCAGCGCCGTTGGGGCCGAGTACGCCGAGCATCTCGCCAGGCCGCAGCTCCAGCTCGAGGCCTTCCAGTACAGTCTTTCCGCCACGGCGGATGGACAGGTTCTCCACGCGCAGCATCAGGCCCGCCCCCGCAATAGCAGATAAAGGAAGAACGGCGCGCCGATCAGTGCCGTGACGATGCCGATCGGCAACTCCGCCGGAGCCAGCGCCAGGCGCGCCAGCAGGTCGGCAAGCAGCAGGAGAATGGCGCCGGCCATCATCGAGGCCGGCAGCAACGTCCGATGATCCGGACCGGCAACCAGACGGATCAGGTGCGGCACCACCAGGCCGATGAAGCCGATCATCCCCGCCGCCGCCACTGCGGCGCCAACGCCGAGGGCAGTGCAAAGCACCAGTTCGGCCTTCAATCGCTCGACGTCGAAGCCCAGGTGACGGGCCTCGGACTCGCCGAGCAGCAGTGCGTTCAGCGCATCTGCCCGGCGCGGTAGCCAGCAGGCCACCAGCAGCGCCACCAGCAGCAGCGGCCAGAGTCGTGGGTAGCTGGCGCCGTTCAGGCTGCCCAGGTTCCAGAAGGTCAGGGTACGCAAGGTGGCGTCATCGGCGAGATAGGTAAACAGTCCGATCACCGCGCCGGACAGCGCGGTCAAGGCGATCCCTGCCAGCAACATGGTGGCCACGCTGGTCTGGCCATCGCGGCGGCCAAGTCGATAGACCAGCCAGGTCACCCCCAGGCCGCCGCCGAAGGCGCACAGCGACAGCAGGTAGGGCGCGAGGAACGCCGGCAAGCCACCCAGCGAGGCGCCGAATACGATGGCCAGCGCCGCGCCGAGGGCCGCGCCGCTGGACACCCCGACCAGCCCTGGATCGGCCAGCGGGTTGCGGAACAGGCCCTGCATCGCCACCCCGGACAGCGCCAGCACCGCGCCCACGGCCAGGCCGAGCAGGGTCCGCGGCAGGCGGATCTGGCCGAGGATCATTTCCGCCTGGGCCAGGCCCGTTCCATCGAGCGGCAGCCCGGCCAGGCGCAGCGCGGCGCGCAGGGTATCGCCCAGCGGCAGGCTGACGGGACCGAGGGCGAGGGACAACCAGAGGACCAACACGAGCGAAATCCCCAGCGCACCGAACAGTGCGCGGGGGCGAACAACCGATTTCAATGGGCGGCTTCCGTACTCAGCGGTTTCGCGGAAGGATAAAAGGCTGCGGAGAGAGCCGCCAGGCCATCCGGCAGGCGCGGACCGAGGCCGCCCACCAGGAGCGTCGGGTCAAGCACCAGCAGACGTCCGTCACGCGCCGCGCGGGTCGCGGCGAGGCCGGGGTTCTGCTTGAGCAGCGCGGCACGCGCCGCATCACCTTCGAGGCTGCGGTCGGCGATCACCACCGCGACCGGATCGAGCGCTGCCAGGGCTTCCACCGAGATCGGCTTGTAACCCTCATGGGTAGCCAGGTTGCGTGCTCCGGCTCGGTTCAGGACCCAATCGCCGCCGGTATTGCGCCCGGCTACCAGCAACTGACCGCCGGCGTTGCCGATCACCAGCAGGACGCCCGGGGCCGGCTGACTCTTCTGCGCGGCCGCGATCCAGTCCGCCTGGCGCCGCAGCCGCTGACGATAGTCAAGTTCGGCGGCCTCGGCACGCTGGGGCACGCCGAGCCAGTCGCCGAGCTTCTTCAGGTTGCTTTCCAGTGCCTCCAGATCCGGCTTGGCGGAGAGGGTCTCGACCCGCACGCCGGCGCCTTCGAGCTGCTTGAGTACCGGCGGAGGCCCCATTTCCTCGGTGCCGATGAGGATATCCGGACGCAACGCCAGCACGCCCTCGGCAGCCAGTTGGCGCTGGTAGCCGACGCTCGGCAGCTGTTTCAGCGCCTGCGGATGCTGGCTGGTGGTGTCCACCCCGACCAGCTTGCTCTCGCCGCCCAGCGCCACTACCCATTCGCTCAGCGAGCCGCCCGCGCTCACCCAGCGTTGCGGCAGCTCGGCGGCCTGGGCCATGCCGGTGCCGAGCAGGATGCCCAGCGCCAACCCGTTGAATAGTCGATCGATACGCATGATCTCTCCTCAGAGCGCCTTGAAGGATTCGGCCAGTTCGCGCCAGTCGTCGCGCTCGGGCTCGCCGGGCTTGCGCGCGCCGAACAGTTGCACGATCAGTTCGCCGTCGGCGTCGAAGGCCTCCCAACTGGTTACGATGCCATCGGTGCTCGGCTTGCGCACCCGCCAAAGCTCGGCGATGCCGGTGGTCTTCAGGTGCAGGTTGAATTCCGGATCGAGCACGTTGAACCAGTCGTCCAGCCACTTCAGGTTGCACACAGGCCCGGTATGGATCTGGATGCAGTGGGCGTTGCCGACGAACACCATGATCGGCAACCCGCTTTCGGCCGCCGCTTCGAAGAGTTTCGCCAGGTCGCCATTGTCCAGGCGCTCGGCCCATTCGCCGCCAGCCAGGCGCAGCGCCTGGGTGCGCTGCGCGCCATGCTTCTTCAGCAGGGCGTGGAAATGATGGGTGTCCTTCAACGCGGCCCAGCCTTCGCGCAAGGCGGCGGCATCGATCTGCGCATCGACGAGCGCCGCAGCCGGCGCGCGGGGTTCGCGCAGGGCCAGCACGGCATCCTGCTCGGCAGCCCGCAGGCGCTCGACCAGCGGTTCCCAGGCGCGGACGTCGCTGGCCTCGGTAAGGAACACCTTGTGCACCGCCACGCCCTGCTGGTCGAACACCTGGATGCTGCGCTGGGTACCCCGCGCTGTCTCCTCGGCAATGGCGAAGACGGCGTTCCACCCCCCCAGGAACAGGCGCAGGTCGATATCCGGCGAGACCACCAGGCCCATCTGCCCATTGGCAGAGACCGTCACTTCGCGATACGGCCCCTTGCGTTCGTGGACGCAATGCTCGTTGCGGGTCAGCGCCATGATCGGCCCCAGTTCGCCGAGCGCCGGCAGCAAGGCGGCCCAGTCCTGCCGCAGGCGCACGGCATCGATGCCGACCCGGCTGGCGACCAGCTCGCCTTCGCTGACCTGCAACAGCGCGGCGGCGTCGCGCGCGCGTAGCTGCGGTCGCTCGGCGCGCAGGTCCTGCCAGGCGCGGTAAAGCTCGGCAGGGGAATGGGAAAGGCTGGGAGTGCTGCTCATCGACGGTTCCTCGGGCATATCCGGTTCGGTCGCGCTACGCGCAAAACAGGTGAACTTTGCCACAAAACGCATATCTGAATCCATTTGATAATTATTTGCATTAGCGTTTTTCTGGCAGTACCTTGTGCGCCCGACGTCCCCCTGGCTATTCGCCACCGGCCCGCCCCAAGGAGTCCCACATGCCGCTCTCCCCGCCCTTCGCCCTGCGCCCCTGCCTGGCCCTGCTGTTGCTCAGCCCTTCCCTGGCCCTGGCGGGGAACGCCGTCCCGCTGACCCCGACCACCATCACCGCCACCCGTACCGAGCAGGCAGTGGATTCGGTGCCAAGCACCGTCAGCGTGCAGACCCGCGAACAACTGGACCGGCAGAACGTCAACAACATCAAGGAACTGGTGCGCTACGAACCGGGAGTCTCGGTCGGCGGCGCCGGCCAGCGTGCCGGGATCACCGGCTACAACATCCGCGGCATCGACGGGAACCGCATCCTTACGCAGATCGACGGGGTCGAACTGCCCAACGACTTCTTCAGCGGCCCCTACGCGCAGACCCACCGCAACTACGTCGATCCGGACATCGTAAAGCGCGTGGAAATCCTTCGCGGCCCGGCCTCGGCGCTGTACGGCAGCAACGCCATCGGCGGCGCGGTGAGCTACTTCACCCTCGACCCGTCGGACATCATCAAGGACGGCAAGGACGTCGGCGCCCGGCTGAAGGCCGGCTACGAGTCGGCCAGCCACTCCTGGTTGACCTCGGCCACCGTCGCCGGCCGCGCCGACGACTTCGACGGCCTGCTGCATTATGGCTACCGCCAGGGCCACGAGACCGAATCCAACGGCGGCCACGGCGGCACCGGGCTCTCGCGCAGCGAAGCCAACCCGGAAGACGCCGACAGCTACAGCCTGCTCGGCAAGCTGGGCTGGAACTACGCCGAGGGCAGCCGCTTCGGGCTGGTCTTCGAGAAGTACAAGAGCGACGTCGATACCGACCAGAAGAGCGCCTATGGCGGCCCGTACGACAAGGGCAAGCCGGCCATCCCGCCGAGCATGCTGCCGGGCGGCATGTACCAGTGGCGCAAGGGCAACGACACCCTGACTCGCGAGCGCTACGGCCTGGAGCACCATTTCCTGCTCGACAGCCCGGTCGCCGATCGCATCCAGTGGAGCCTGAACTACCAGTTGGCGAAGACCGACCAGGCGACCCGCGAGTTCTACTACCCGATCACCCGCAAGGTCCTGCGCACCCGCGACACTACCTACAAGGAACGCCTGTGGGTCTTCGACAGCCAGTTGGACAAGAGCTTCGCCATCGGCGAGACCGAGCACCTGCTGAGCTACGGGATCAATCTCAAGCACCAGAAGGTCACCGGCATGCGCAGCGGCACCGGCACCAACCTGGACACCGGCGCGGACAGCCCGCGCGATGCCCTGGAACGCAGCAGCGACTTTCCCGATCCGACGGTGAAGACCTACGCCCTGTTCGCCCAGGACAGCATCAGCTGGAACGACTGGACCTTCACTCCCGGCCTGCGTTACGACTACACGCGCATGGAGCCGCACATCACCGACGAGTTCCTGCGCACCATGAAGCAGAGCCAGAACACCGCGGTCGACGAGTCGGACAAGAAATGGCACCGGGTTTCGCCCAAGTTCGGCGTGACCTACGACTTCGCCCAGCACTACACCTGGTACGGCCAATACGCCCAGGGCTTCCGCACGCCCACCGCCAAGGCGCTGTACGGTCGATTCGAGAACCTGCAGGCGGGCTACCACATCGAGCCTAACCCCAACCTCAAGCCGGAAAAGAGCCAGAGCTTCGAGACCGGGTTGCGCGGCAAGTTCGACGAAGGCAGCTTCGGCGTAGCGGTGTTCTACAACAAATATCGCGACTTCATCGACGAAGACGCCCTGAATACCGATAGCACCGGCGGCAACGGCCAGACCTTCCAGTCCAACAACATCGAGCGGGCGGTGATCAAGGGCGTCGAGCTCAAGGGCCGCCTGGAGCTGGGCGCCTTCGGCGCGCCGCAGGGACTCTACACCCAGGGCAGCGTGGCCTACGCCTACGGTCGCAACAAGGACAACGGCGAGCCGATCAACAGCGTCAACCCACTCACCGGAGTGTTCGGCCTGGGCTACGACGAAGCAGACGGCAACTACGGCGGGCTGCTCAGCTGGACCCTGGTCAAACGCAAGGATCGCGTCGACGACAGCACCTTCCACACCCCGGATGGCACCGCCAGCCAGTTCAAGACCCCGGGCTTCGGCGTCCTCGACCTCAACGCCTACTACAGGCTGAGCAAGGACCTGACCCTCAACGCCGGTCTCTACAACCTGACCGACAAGAAATACTGGCTGTGGGATGACGTGCGCGGCTACGACAGCGTCGGCGAGGCTTCGGCGCTGGCCCCGGCCAACATCGACCGACTGTCCCAGCCAGGCCGCAATTTCGCGGTCAACCTGGTCTGGGACATCTGACCCGTTACCCCTTCGCACACGGAAGTGCCCCCATACCCAGCGCCTGGCCATGCCGGGCGCTTTCCATGCCACAGGTGAAAGCCGTCCTCCGGATCAGGGATAATGATCCCGGCAAACGGAGCGCCCATGATCCACCTGTGTCCCTCTTCCCATCTCGCCGAAGGCAACAGCCGCGGCTTCCTCGTCGATGAGCGGCGGCTGTTCGCGGTGCGTCGCGACGGCCGCGCCTACATCTACCTGAACCGCTGCCCGCATCGCGGCATCCCGTTGGAGTGGCAGCCCGATGCCTTCCTCGACGACAGCGCCAGCCTGATCCGTTGCGCCAGCCACGGCGCGCTGTTCCTCATCGAGTCCGGCGAGTGCGTCGCCGGCCCCTGCGCTGGCGAGCGCTTGCGCGCCCTGCCCTGCCGGGAAGACGCCGAAGGCCTCTGGGTGGAGCTGGACGACTGACCCAACGGGGGATGGGCGGCAAGCCGCGAGGCAACGGCTAGGCTTGCGGCACAAAGATAAAAAAGAGGAAGGAACGCGCCATGCGCCGATTCAGCCTGCGCTTCGTCCTGCTGCTCCTGTTCGGCCTGCTGCTCTATGCCTGCCGCAATGAACCGGGCCCCGTACGGCTCGCCCCTGGCGTAACAGCGGCGGATTACCGGACTTTCTTCATCCAGGCGGTACGCGCCGAGGGGCACCGCATCGACTTCGAGGAGCGTTTCGATACGGCCGTGCGCCGCGCCCTGGAGGCCAAGGGCTATCGCTACCAGGCGGAACACGGCGACCTGCGGGTGATCTACGCCCTCGGCCTGCAACGCCAGCCGGGCCTGGAAATGCGCCCGGTGATCACCCAGGATGGCGTCTTCACCCAGACCCAACTGACCGAAGACACCGAGGCCAGGCTGGCGCTGCGCATCCTTGACGAAAGCAACGGCAGGGTCCTTCTGGAAAGCGTGCTGAGCCGCCAACTGCACGATCCGGCGCTGACCCAGGAAGCGTTCGACCGCGGCGTCGCGCAGTTGCTGAAGGACTTCCCGAGTCGCAGTCAACCTTGAATGTCACAGGCCGTCGAAGTCGTCCTCGCGACGCTCGGCGCTCTCGCCGGGTGCCGACAGCCGGGGCGGCCGCCGTTGCAGCCACCACAGGGCGGCGATCCCCAGGGCAGCCATTGCGCCGCGGAACAGCAGGCCGAACAGGTTGCCGTCGGCCTCCATCCCGCCCTCGATCCAGGCAATCAATAGCCGCGACAGGGTCAGGATCGATTGCAGCAGCACTACCAGGATCAACGCCGGCTGCACCAGCGAAGCCCGGCGCAGGGCGAACAGCAGGAACAACGCCAGGGCGAACTGATGGCCGCCATAGAACACCCGCGCATCGCTGACCGCCGAAGGCTCCATCAGCAGCATGCCACTGAGATTGGCCATCTCGTAGGGACGCACCCAGTACAGCACTCCCAGCGCGCCCCATACCAGCGCCTGAACCAGCAAAACCAAACGGGCGAAGAGCATCCCCTTTCTCCTCGGGCCTGTTGCCCCCAGCGGTCAGTTCGACACCGGCGGCGAACGCCCCGGCAACCCTAAGGACAGCAGACCCAAACCGCGCCGACGAGTTCGCTGCGACAATCCGTCCCTGCCCAACGGCAACCCGGCGCGGCGGGCAGCGCATCGCTTCGTCACAAGTGGATACAGCTCACCGGCTGGGTGGCGGCGGGTGCCAGCGGTATGCTCCCGGCATTCGCTCGCAGCAAGGAGAATCCCATGCGCCGCTTCGCACCCCTGGCCGTCCTGGCCGCCACCCTGCTCCACGGTTCCCTGGTCCAGGCCGCCGAACCGCTGGCCATCGACGTCCACCGCGACGCCAACTGCGGCTGCTGCAAGGACTGGATCAAGCACCTCGAAGCCAACGGTTTCAAGGTCACCGACCATGTGGAAGCAGACATGAGCGCAGTCAAGAGCCGTCTCGGCGTGCCCTACAGCGTGGGCTCCTGTCATACCGGAGTGATCGACGGCAAGTTCGTCGAAGGCCACGTGCCGGCAGCCGACATCCTCAAGCTGCGCGAACGCGCCGACCTGGTCGGCGCCGCCGTACCGGGCATGCCGGTCGGCTCGCCGGGCATGGAAATGGGCGACCGCCAGGACGCCTACCAGGTCGTCGGCCTGACCAGGAGCGGCCAGGCCTCGGTACTGGTGGAGTACCCGGGACGCTAACGAAAACGCCGTTTTCCCCAGGGAAAACGGCGTTTTTCCTTGTAGCAGGACGTGAGGATCACTCCGCCAGGCTATCGACCTTCCTCTGCGGCGACAGCAGCCCGTCGGCGCGGAACATCGCCTTGATCCCGCGCACCGCCTGGCGCAGGCGGTCGCGGTTCTCGATCAGGGCGAAACGCACATGATCGTCGCCGTAGTCGCCGAAGCCGATCCCCGGCGACACCGAGACCTTGGCGTCCTGCAACAGCTTCTTGGCGAACTCCAGCGAGCCCAGGTGCGCATAGGGCTCGGGGATCTTCGCCCAGACGTACATCGAGGCCTTCGGGTTCTCCACCATCCAGCCGGCCTCGCGCAGCCCCTTCACCAGGACGTCGCGGCGCTGCTGGTACTGCCGGGCGATATCGCGGACGCACTGCTGGTCGCCTTCCAGAGCGGCAATGGCCGCCACCTGCAGGGGCGTGAAGGTGCCGTAGTCGTGGTAGCTCTTGATCCGCGCCAGGGCCGAGACCAGCTCGGGATTGCCGACCATGAAGCCGATCCGCCAGCCGGCCATGTTGTAGCTCTTCGACAGGGTGAAGAACTCCACGGCGATATCCTTGGCACCCGGTACCTGCATGATTGACGGCGCTTTCCAGCCGTCGTAGACGATGTCTGCATAGGCCAGGTCGTGCACGACCATCACGTCGTACTGCTTGGCCAGCGCCACCACGCGCTCGAAGAAGTCCAGCTCGACGCACTGCGCGGTAGGGTTGGAGGGGAAGCCGAGAATCATCATGCGCGGCTTGGGAATCGATTCGCGGATCGCCCGTTCCAGCTCGTTGAAGAAATCGATGCCCGGCACCAGCGGCACCGAGCGCACCTGAGCGCCGGCGATCACCGCACCGTAGATGTGGATCGGATAGCTCGGGTTGGGCACGAGGATGGTGTCGCCATGGTCGAGGGTCGCCAGCATCAGGTGCGCGAGGCCTTCCTTGGAGCCGATGGTGACGATGGCTTCGCTTTCCGGGTCGATCTGCACGTCGTAGCGGTCACGGTACCAGTGCGAGATGGCCCGGCGCAGGCGCGGGATGCCACGCGAGGTGGAGTAGCCATGGGTGTCTTCGCGCTGGGCGACGGTGCAGAGCTTCTCGACGATATGCGGCGGGGTCGGCCCGTCGGGATTGCCCATGCTCAGGTCGATGATGTCCTCGCCACGGCGACGAGCGGCCATCTTCAGTTCGGCGGTGATATTGAAAACGTAGGGGGGAAGGCGGTCGATGCGCGCGAAACGGCGCGCAGGGCGTGATTCAGCCATGCTGTCCTCGGAGTAACGTAAGCGCCCGGAACCGTCCGAGCGACGCCGGCCGCTGCGGCGGCCTGGAAAGCGCCAGCCAGGCGCTTTCTTGTCGGCGAACATAAAGGCCGATAGGCTGCTTGTCGAGTCCCCCCTCGCGTTTTTCATTCCATTTCACAGGAAAAGGCCCATGTCCCGACGCTACTGGCAACTCGATGTGTTCGCCGAGCGTCCGCTCACCGGCAACGGCCTGGCCGTATTCGACGACGCCAGCGCCCTCGATGACGCCGCCATGCAGGCCTGGACCCGCGAACTGCGCCAGTTCGAGTCGATCTTCCTGCTGCCGGGCGACGACCCACGGGCCTTCCGCGCACGGATCTTCACCCTGGAGGAAGAACTGCCGTTCGCCGGCCACCCGCTGCTCGGCGCCGCCGCCCTGCTCCATCACCTGCGCGGCGGCGACAACGAACAGCACTGGACGCTGCACCTGGCCAGCAAGTCGGTGGCCCTGCGCAGCGTGCGGGCGGGCAGCGGTTTCTACGCCGAGATGGACCAGGGCCGCGCCGAATTCGGCGCCACCCCGGACGCCGGGACCTGCCGCTGGTTCGCCGAAGCCTTCTCGCTATCGGCCAACGACCTGTCCGGGCATCCGCCGCGGGTGGTGAGCACCGGCCTGCCCTACCTGCTCCTGCCGGTGACCGCCGAGGCACTGGGTCGAGCCCGTCAGGTCAACGATTTGCAAGAAGCCCTGGATAAACTCGGCGCGGCGTTTGTCTATCTGCTCGACGTCGACGGGCGCGAGGGCCGCACCTGGGACAACCTGGGGCTGGTGGAAGACGTGGCTACCGGCAGCGCTGCCGGTCCGGTCGCCGCCTACCTGGTGGAATACGGGCTTGCCGCGCGCGGCGAACCCTTCGTCCTGCACCAGGGACGCTTCCTCGACCGGCCGAGCCGGCTCGACGTCCAGGTCGCGACAGACGGCGGCGTCAGGGTCGGCGGCCACGTCCAACTGCTCGCCCGCGCCGAGCTGCTGACCTCGGCCTGACGGTCGGGGTGGCGCTGGCGGCGGACGACGACAACACTGAAGAAGCGAAACGTACAGGAGAACCGCCATGCTCTGGCGCAAAGGACGACGCAGTGACAACGTGATTGATGCCCGGGGCGAAGGAGGCGCAGGCGGCGGTGGCGGCATGCGCATCGGCGGCAAGGGCCTCAGCCTGGGTGGGGTGGCCATCGTGGTGGTGGTCGGCCTGCTGATGGGCCAGGATCCGATGCAGATCCTCGGGTCGCTGCTCGGCCAGATGGACAGCCCGGCGCCGGCCACCCAGCAGCAGGCCGGCGGTCGGGCCCCGGCGGCCAACGACGAGCAGAGCGAGTTCGTCCGCTCGATCCTCGGCGACACCGAGGACACCTGGGAACAGATCTTCGCCAGCGGCCAGGCACAATACCAACAGCCCAAGCTGGTGCTGTTCAGCAATGGGGTGAATTCCGCCTGCGGCTTCGCCTCGTCGGCCACCGGGCCGTTCTACTGTCCGGCCGACCGCCGGGTCTACCTCGACCTGGAGTTCTTCCGCGAGATGGAACAGCGCTTCTCCGCCGCCGGCGACTTCGCCCAGGCCTATGTGATCGCCCACGAGGTCGGCCACCACGTGCAGAACCTGATGGGCATCTCGGCCAAGATCAACGCAGCCCGCCAGCGCGGCGCGCGCATGGAGGGCGCCAACGGCCTGTCGGTACGCCAGGAACTGCAGGCGGACTGCTTCGCCGGGGTCTGGGCCAACCGTGCACAGCAGCGGCTGAACTGGCTGGAGCCGGGCGACATCGAGGAAGCCCTGAACGCCGCCAACGCCATCGGCGACGATCGCCTGCAACGCCAGGGCCGCGGCATGGTGGTGCCGGATTCCTTCACCCATGGCTCCTCGGCGCAACGCATGCGCTGGTTCAAGACCGGCTTCGAGAGCGGCTCGCCGGCCAGTTGCGATACCTTCAAGGCCCAGACGCTCTGAGCCTCGCCGCCAGCCGGGCGCTTAGCGCCCCGGCTGGCTTCCCAGCGCATTCAACTGATCGGCCAGTTCCCTGGCCTCGTAGACCGAAGCCAACCCGTCGAGATAGACCTTGCCGTTGCGGATCGGCTCGCGCACCCGCGGCGCCAGGCGCAGGCGCCCGTCCACCAGTACCGCGAGAG
Organism: Pseudomonas sp. 20-5; assembly: GCF_056782835.1. Taxonomy (NCBI): domain Bacteria; kingdom Pseudomonadati; phylum Pseudomonadota; class Gammaproteobacteria; order Pseudomonadales; family Pseudomonadaceae; genus Pseudomonas; species Pseudomonas sp. 20-5. Next base: position 5,348,427 of record NZ_CM165584.1, read on the forward strand.
TGCGCCCCCGGGCCTCGCCGGTCAGCGCGGCCAGGCGGCGGGCGGCCGGTTCGGTGAAGGTGACTTCGACGCCGGGTCGACCGTTCTGGTCGTACAGGACCTCGGCGCGGAGTACGTCAGCCTGGGTCAGGCTGGGCTTCAGCGCCACCAGCATGGCCTTGCCCTGCGGGTCGGCCAGGGTGCGGAACGCCGCGGAAGGCGTGCTGGCGGTGGCATAGACCCCGAAGCTGTGCTGCGGGATCGGCAGCGGATCGCTGGCGCAGGCGGCCAGCAGCAGCGCCAGGCCCAGCGGAAGGAGTGCGAGTTTCGAGCGTTTCATGATGAGGTACTGCAGAAAACCTGGGCGGAGCGTCCGTCCGGACGCCAACGCCTATGTTAACGCCGCCCGCGCCGGGCGGGCGAGCAGGCCCTTCCGCGAAGCGACGATCGACTAGACTGGCGGAAATTCACCCATCTCCCGCGAACTGGTATGATGCGCGCCTTTTCGAGCCGTATGAACCCCACGCAGGCCGCCGCGAGGCCCCTGGCGTGCGTGGGTCGTTTCATGCGGCTCGCGCATTTTCGGGACTCAGCCGTCTGCCGGGATCGTTCGCGGTACCGCGCCGACGAGACAGCGATGCAACGCCCGCCACGCGGAAATTCGGTTTTCCCTGGTCGGCGGCCGGCTCCACGGCCGGCCACTTCTGCTGGCGCCATGGGGATCGTTGCAGAGCACATTCAGGGGAATCCAACATGCTGGAAAAGCTGTTTCAACTAAAGGCGCACAACACCACGGTGCGCACCGAGATCCTGGCGGGGATAACCACCTTCCTGACCATGGCCTACATCCTCTTCGTCAACCCGAGCATCCTCGGCGAGACCGGCATGGACAAGGGCGCGGTGTTCGTCGCCACCTGCCTGGCAGCGGCCATCGGCTCGACCATCATGGGCCTGATCGCCAACTACCCGATCGCCCTGGCCCCCGGCATGGGCCTCAACGCCTTCTTCACCTACACCGTGGTGCTGCACATGGGCCACAGCTGGCAGGTCGCGTTGGGCGCAGTGTTCATTTCCGCCACCATGTTCTTCCTGCTGTCGATCTTCCGCATCCGCGAATGGATCATCAACAGCATCCCCCTGCCGCTGCGCTCGGCGATCGCCGCCGGCATCGGCCTGTTCCTCGCACTGATCGCCCTGCAGAACGCCGGCATCGTGGTGGACAACCCGGCAACCCTGATCGGCATGGGCGACCTGACCAAGCCGGCGCCGATCCTCGCCACCCTCGGCTTCATCCTGATCGTCGCCCTGGAGGCGCGTAGCGTCACCGGCGCGGTGCTGATCGGTATCCTGGTGGTCACCGCCATCGCCATCCTGCTCGGCGTGACCCAGTTCGGCGGCGTGGTCTCGATGCCGCCGTCGCTGGCGCCGACCTTCCTCCAACTGGACATCAAGGGCGCGCTGGACATCGGCCTGGTCAGCGTGATCTTCGCCTTCCTCTTCGTCGACCTGTTCGACAACTCCGGCACCCTGATCGGCGTCGCCAAGCGCGCCGGACTGATGGGCAAGGACGGCCACATGCCGAAGATGGGCCGCGCGCTGATCGCCGACAGTACCGCCGCCATGGGCGGCTCGCTGCTGGGCACCTCGACCACCACCAGCTACATCGAGTCCGCCGCGGGCGTCAGCGCCGGCGGCCGCACCGGCCTGACCGCCATCGTCGTCGCCATCCTGTTCCTCCTCGCGCTGTTCTTCGCCCCGCTGGCCGGCAGCGTACCGGCCTTCGCCACCGCCCCGGCGCTGCTCTTCGTCGCCGTACTGATGGCCTCGGGCCTGGCAGAGATCGACTGGGAAGACATCACCGTCGCCGCGCCGGTGGTCGTCACCGCGCTGGCCATGCCGTTCACCTATTCGATCGCTACCGGCATCGCCTTCGGCTTCATTTCCTGGACCGCGATCAAGGTGCTGTCCGGGCGCTGGCGCGAACTGAACCCGGCGCTGGTGATCCTCTCCGTGCTGTTCGTGATCAAGCTGGGCTTCTTCAACGCATGAGCCGTCCACAGTTCGACCCCAGCGCCTACGCCGCGCAACTGGAAGACAAGAAGTCCCGCCTCGCCGGATTGCTGGCCCCGTTCGCGGCACCCGCGCCAGAGGTCTTCGAGTCGCCGCGCGAGCATTACCGGCTGCGCGCCGAATTCCGCCTGTGGCGGGAAACCGGCAACGAGAAGCGTCACTACGCGATGTTCGAGCAGGGCGACAAGCACACGCCGATCCTGATCGAGGATTTCCCCATCGCCAGCCGCCGCATCAACGAACTGATGCCGCGCCTGAAGGCGGCCTGGGCCGACCCGGCGCTGGGCTTCAAGCTGTTCCAGGTGGAGTTTCTCACCACCCTGGCCGGCGACGCGCTGATCACCCTCTGCTACCACCGGCCGATCGACGACGCTTGGCGACAGGCAGCGGAAAAGCTCGCGGCGGAACTGGGCGTGAACCTGGTGGGGCGTTCGCGCGGCAAGCGCATCGTCGTCGGACGCGACTATGTGGAGGAGGAACTGTCGGTCGCCGGCCGGCGCTTCCGCTACCGCCAGCCCGAGGGGGCTTTCACCCAGCCCAACGGCGAGGTCAACCAGAAGATGCTCGGCTGGGCCTACGAGGCGCTCGGCCAGCGCGACGACGACCTGCTCGAACTGTACTGCGGCAACGGCAACTTCACCCTGCCCCTGGCCACCCGGGTACGCAAGGTGCTGGCCACCGAGATCAGCAAGTCCTCGGTCAATGCGGCGCTGGCCAACCTGGCCGACAACGCGGTGGACAACGTCAGCCTGGTGCGCCTGTCGGCCGAAGAGCTGACCCAGGCGCTGAACGAGGTTCGCCCGTTCCGCCGCCTGGCCGACATCGACCTGAAGAGCTACGCCTTCGGCAGTGTCTTCGTCGATCCGCCACGAGCCGGCATGGATCCGGACACCTGCGAGCTGGCCCGACGCTTCGAGCGCATCCTGTACATTTCGTGCAACCCGGAAACCCTGGCGCAGAACATCGCCCAACTGCACGACACGCACCGGATCAGCCGCTGCGCGCTGTTCGACCAGTTCCCCTACACCCACCACATGGAAAGCGGCGTCCTGCTCGAACGCCGCTGAGCGAGTGGCCGCGCCCCACGGCGCGGCCGTGCCTCAGAGTCGCACCGGGAGGCGCCGCGCCAGGTGCAATCCTTCCGTCGTCACCTCGGCGCCATAGGCCAGCACCTCGACGCCCGCTTGCGCCGCCTCGCGCAACGCCTTGCCATAGGCTGGATCGATCTCGTCGGCGGGGCGCACCGCCTCGACCCCGGAAAGGTTCACGCAGTACAGCTGCACCGCGCGGATCCCCTCCCGCGCCAGCGCCGCCAGTTCGCGCAGGTGCTTGGCGCCGCGCAGCGTCACCGCGTCGGGAAAGGCCGCCACGGCGGTTTCGTCGAAGCCCAGGGTGACGCTCTTCACCTCGATGAACAGTGCGCCCGTGGGGTATTCCAGGCGAAAGTCGGCGCGACTGTTCTCCACGCCGTAGGCCACTTCCCGGCGCAGAGCGGTGAAACCGGCAAGCTCCGCGATGTCCCCGGCCAGCAGCGCCTCCTCTACCAGGCGGTTGGCCCGCGCCGTGTTGACGCAGGCCAGGCGGCCCTGCGGAGTCTCGCTCAGCTCCCAGGTCCCCGGCAGCTTGCGCTTGGGGTCGTTGGAGCGGCTGAACCAGACCCGGCAACCTTCGCTCATGCAATTGAGCATCGAACCGGTATTCGGACAGTGGATAGTCAGGCGCTCGCCGCCGGCGCTCTCGATATCGGCGAGGAAACGCTTGTAGCGACGCAGCAGGCGGCCTTCTTCCAGTGGCTGCTCGAAACGCATCAGGGCCGCCAGTTCTTCAGGCCGCGGGCGATCCGCTCCACCGCTTCCTGCAGGCGCGGCAGGTTCTGGGTATAGGCGAAACGCACGTGGTGGCCGGCCTGGTGGCGGCCGAAATCCAGCCCCGGAGTGAAGGCCACGTGCTCGGTCTCGATGAAGTGCTTGCAGAAGGCGTAGGCATCGCCGCCGAACGCACTGATATCGGCGTAGAGATAGAAGGCGCCTTCCGGCTCCACGACGATTCCGAAACCCAGCTCGCGCAGGGCCGGCAGAAGGAAGTCGCGACGGCGGGCGAACTCTTCGCGACGCTCTTCGAGAATGGCGATGGTGGTCGGCTCGAAACAGGCCAGCGCGGCCTGCTGGGCCATGCTCGGCGCGCTGATGTAGAGGTTCTGCGCCAGCTTCTCCAGCTCAGGCACCGCCGCTGCCGGCGCCACCAGCCAGCCCAGGCGCCAGCCGGTCATGCCGAAATACTTGGAAAAACTATTCAGGACGAAAGCGTCGTCGTCGACTTCCAGCACCGACGCGGCGTCCACGCCATAGGTCAGCCCGTGATAGATCTCGTCCACCACCAGGTGCCCGCCGCGGGCCTTCAAGGCGCCCGACAGGCCGGCCAGTTCGTCGCGATCGAGCAGGGTCCCGGTCGGATTCGCCGGCGTCGCCACCAGAGCGCCTACACTGTCTGAATCCCAGTGCCGCTCGATGAGATCCGGTGTCAGTTGGTAACGGCTGTCCGGCCCCACCGGCACCAGTTGCGCGGCGCCTTCCACCAGGCGCAGGAAATGCCTGTTGCACGGGTAGCCCGGGTCGGCGAGCAACCAGTGGCGGCCGGGGTCGACCAGCAAGCTGCTGGCCAGCAGCAGGGCTCCGGAACCGCCCGGAGTGACCAGCACGCGCTGTGGGTCGAGGTCGACCCCGTAGCGTTCGCCGTAGAATTTCGCGATCGCCTCGCGCAGCGCCGGCAGGCCGCGGGCGGCGGTGTAGCGGGTATGCCCGGCGGCCAGGGCGGCGCGCCCGGCCTCGACGATCGGCTCGGCCGTGGTGAAGTCCGGCTCGCCGATCTCCAGGTGGATCACATCGTGGCCGGCGGCCTGCAACTCGTTGGCCCGCGCCAGCAGGGCCATGACATGGAAAGGCTCGATGGCCCGACTGCGCGCGCTATAGGAGGTAGCCATGGATATTCCGAACTTTGCGAGGAAAAACCGATTCTAACCAAGCCATTACGCGGGCGACACCAGCCTCGACAACCGGGAGTAGCGCCAAGGTTATCGTTCTGGTAAGTTCGCCCGCTTGCGACCGCGGGGCCGGAGAGCCGGCGAGGGAACCCTGCCGCGGACAGGATTAGCGAAAGTGAGAGGCGGCCATTCATGTCCACCAAAGCAAAACAACAGAGCAGCCAGCAGATGACCCGCGGCTTCGAACCCTATCAGGAAACCAAGGGCGAGGAGTACATGAGCGAGCGCATGCGCGCGCACTTCACCGCGATCCTGAACAAATGGAAACAGGAGCTGATGGAAGAAGTCGACCGTACCGTGCATCACATGCAGGACGAAGCGGCCAACTTCCCCGATCCGGCCGACCGCGCCAGCCAGGAAGAAGAATTCAGCCTGGAACTGCGCGCCCGCGACCGCGAGCGCAAGCTGATCAAGAAGATCGACGAGACCCTGCAACTGATCGAAGACGAAGAGTACGGCTGGTGCGACTCCTGCGGCGTCGAGATCGGCATCCGTCGCCTGGAGGCGCGCCCCACCGCGACCCTCTGCATCGACTGCAAGACCCTCGCGGAAATCCGCGAGAAGCAACTCGGCTCCTGAGCCGGACCGACGGGGCGCCAAGGCGCCCCGTTTCGTTTCCGCCGTTCCCCGCCGCACCGCTCGCGCCATGACCTCTTCCTATGTAGGCCGCTTCGCCCCGACGCCCAGCGGCTACCTGCACTTCGGTTCCCTGGTGGCGGCCGTCGCCTCCTACCTGGACGCACGTGCCGTCGGCGGCCGCTGGCTGGTGCGCATGGAGGACCTCGACCCGCCCCGCGAAGTCCCGGGCGCCCAGCAGGCGATCCTGGAAACCCTGGAGCGCTACGGCTTCGAATGGGACGGCGCGGTGGAGCGGCAGAGCGAACGCTTCCCGGACTACGCCGCAGTGGTCGAGCAACTGCTGCGCAGCGGCCTGGCCTACGCCTGCACTTGCTCGCGCAAGCAGCTTGAGGGATTCGCCGGGATCTACCCGGGCTTCTGCCGCGACGCCGGGCACGCCCGCGAGGATGCGGCGATCCGCCTGCGCGTGCCGGAGCTGGAATATCGCTTCGTCGACCGCGTGCAGGGCGAAGTCCACCAGCATCTCGGCCGCGAGGTCGGCGATTTCGTCATCCAGCGCCGCGATGGCTTCTACGCCTACCAACTGGCGGTGGTGCTGGACGACGCCTGGCAGGGCATCACCGACATCGTCCGCGGCGCCGACCTGCTCGACTCGACCCCGCGCCAGCTTTACCTCCAGGAATTGCTGGGGTTGAGCCAGCCGCGCTACCTGCACGTGCCGCTGATCGTCCAGCCGGACGGGCACAAGCTCGGCAAGTCCTACCGCTCCCCGCCACTGCCCGCCGAGCAGGCCGCCGCGCCGCTGACCCGCGCCCTGCGCGCGCTCGGCCAGCGGCCGCCGGCCGAACTGGCCCAGGCCAGCGCCAGCGAGGCGCTGGCCTGGGGCGTCGCGCACTGGGACGCCACGCGCATCCCGCGCTGCGCTACCCTTCCCGAGGAACGCCTGTAGCCCGCCCGGCGGCTTGCCGGCACCCACCCGCAGCCTGTAGCCTGCCGGCCCAAGCATGAGGGAAGCGGCATGTACATCTACCGACTGGTCCTGCTCCTGGTCGTGGGCATCTATCTCTTTTCCCCCGCCATCATGGACTGGTGGATCGACCCCAACGGCGCCTGGTACCGCCCGTACCTGCTGTGGCTGATCCTCATCGTGGTCACTTTCATCCTGCAGAGCCAGCGCGATGCTGACGAGCTTTAGCCTGACCCAGCTGATCCTGATCAGCGTCGCCTACCTCTCCACCCTCTTCGGCATCGCCTGGATCACCGAGCGCGGCTACGTGCCGCGCCGGCTGGTACGCCACCCGCTGGTCTACACCCTGTCGCTGGGCGTCTACGCCAGTGCCTGGGCGTTCTACGGCACGGTAGGCCTGGCCTACCAGTACGGCTACGGGTTCCTCGCCATCTACCTGGGGATTTCCGGGGCCTTCCTGCTCGCCCCGGTGCTGCTCTATCCGATCCTCCGGGTGACACGCGCCTACCAGCTGTCCTCGCTGGCCGACCTCTTCGCCTTCCGTTTCCGCAGTACCTGGGCCGGCGCCCTGACCACGCTGTTCATGCTGATCGGCGTGCTGCCGATGCTGGCCCTGCAGATCCAGGCGGTCACCGACTCGATCAGCATTCTCACCCGCGACCCGGCCCAGGAGCGGGTCGCGTTCGTCTTCTGCACCCTGATCACCCTGTTCGCGATCCTCTTCGGCGCTCGCCACATCGCCACCCGCGAACGCCACGAGGGACTGGTGTTCGCCATCGCCTTCGAGTCGCTGGTCAAGCTGGTGATGCTCGGCAGTATCGGCCTCTACGCCCTGTACGGCGTCTTCGGCGGGCCGGAAGGCCTGGAAGTCTGGCTGCTGCAGAACCAGACCGCGCTGACCACCCTGCACACGCCGCTGGCCGAAGGTCCATGGCGAACGCTGCTGCTGGTGTTCTTCGCCGCGGCCATCGTGATGCCGCACATGTTCCACATGATCTTCACCGAGAACCTCAACCCGCGCGCGCTGATTTCCGCCAGTTGGGGCCTGCCGCTGTTCCTGCTGCTGATGAGCCTGGCGGTACCGCCGATCCTCTGGGCCGGGCTGCGCCTCGGCGCCTCGACCACACCGGAGTACTACACCATCGGCCTCGGCCTGGCGGTGGACAGCCCGGCCCTGGCCCTGGCCGCCTTCATCGGCGGCATCTCCGCCGCCAGCGGGCTGACTATCGTGATGACTCTGGCGCTCTCGGGAATGGTCCTCAACCACCTGGTGCTGCCGCTCTACCAGCCGCCGGCGCAGGGCAACATCTACCGCTGGCTGAAATGGACCCGGCGCCTGCTGATCGTCGCCATCATCATGGCCAGCTACGCCTTCTACCTGCTGCTGGGCGCCGAACAGGACCTCTCCAACCTGGGCATAGTGTCCTTCGTCGCCACCCTGCAATTCCTTCCCGGCGCCCTCTCGGTGCTGTACTGGCCGACCGCCAACCGCCGTGGCTTCATCTCCGGGCTGATCGCCGGCATGCTGGTCTGGGCGATCACCATGCTGCTGCCCCTGATGGGGAACGTACAGGGCCTGTACCTGCCGCTGTTCGACGTGATCTACGTGCTGGACGATTCGAACTGGCACCTGGCGGCGCTGTCCTCGCTGGCGGCCAACGTGCTGGTATTCACCCTGGTGTCGCTGTTCACCGAGGCCAGCGACGAGGAAAAAGGCGCCGCCGAGGCCTGCGCGGTGGACAACGTACGCCGTCCGCAACGCCGCGAACTGTTCGCCGGTTCGCCGCAGGAGTTCGCCAGCCAGTTGGCCAAGCCGCTGGGCGCCAAGACCGCGCAGAAGGAGGTCGAGCAGGCCCTGCGCGATCTCCACCTGCCCTTCGACGAACGTCGCCCCTATGCCCTGCGTCGCTTGCGCGACCGCATCGAGGCGAACCTTTCCGGGCTGATGGGACCCAGTGTCGCCCAGGACATCGTGGAGACCTTCCTTCCCTACAAGACCAGCGAAGAAAGCTATGTCACCGAGGACATCCACTTCATCGAGAGCCGCCTGGAGGACTATCACTCCCGGCTGACTGGCCTGGCTGCCGAACTCGACACCCTGCGCCGCTACCACCGGCAGACCCTGCAAGACCTGCCGATGGGCGTCTGCTCCCTGGCCAAGGACCAGGAAGTGCTGATGTGGAACCGCGCCATCGAGGAACTCACCGGGGTCGGCGCGCAGAAGGTCGTCGGTTCGCGCCTGTCGGCCTTGCCCGAACCCTGGAAGGGCCTGCTGGAACGTTTCATCGACGCCCCCGACGAGCACCTGCACAAGCAGCGCCTGGTCTACGACGGCCACACCCGCTGGCTGAACCTGCACAAGGCGGCCATCGAGGAACCCCTGGCGCCGGGCAACAGCGGCCTGGTGCTACTGGTGGAAGACCTCACCGAAACCCAACTGTTGGAAGACAAGCTGGTCCACTCCGAGCGCCTGGCTTCCATCGGCCGCCTTGCCGCCGGGGTGGCCCACGAGATCGGCAATCCGATCACCGGCATCGCCTGCCTGGCGCAGAACCTGCGCGAGGAACGCGAAGGCGACGGCGAGCTGACCGAGATCAGCGAGCAGATCCTCGACCAGACCAAGCGCGTATCGCGCATCGTCCAGTCGTTGATGAGCTTCGCCCACTCCGGCAGCCACCTGCAGGCCCTGGAACCGGTGTGCCTGAGCGAAGTCGCCCAGGAGGCCATCGGACTGCTGTCGCTGAACCGGCGTAGCGTCGAAGTAGAGTTCTTCAACCTCTGCGATCCGGCGCACTGGGTCGAGGGAGACTCGCAGCGCCTGGCCCAGGTGCTGATCAACCTGCTCTCCAATGCTCGCGACGCCAGCCCGCCGGGCGGCGCGATCCGGGTCCGCAGCGAAGCCTCGGAACATACCGTGGACCTGGTCGTCGAGGACGAGGGCAGCGGCATTCCGAAGGCGATCATGGACCAGTTGTTCGAACCGTTCTTCACCACCAAGGACCCCGGCAAGGGGACCGGGCTCGGCCTCGCACTGGTCTATTCGATCGTGGAAGAGCATTATGGACAGATAACCATCGAGAGCCCGACGGATCACCAGCGAGAAGGCGGCACCCGCTTCCGCGTGACCCTGCCGCGGCACCCTGGCCCGACGGCCGAGCTGTAGACGAGCACGTCGAGAGAGCTGAATACATGGCACATATTCTGATCGTCGAAGACGAAACCATTATCCGATCTGCATTGCGACGCCTGCTGGAGCGCAACCAGTACCAGGTCAGCGAAGCCGGCTCGGTGCAGGAAGCCCAGGAGCGCTACACCATCCCCTCCTTCGACATGGTGGTCAGCGACCTGCGCCTGCCGGGCGCCCCCGGCACCGAACTGATCAAGCTCGCCGAAGGCATTCCGGTGCTGATCATGACCAGCTACGCCAGCCTGCGTTCGGCGGTGGATTCGATGAAGATGGGCGCGGTGGACTACATCGCCAAGCCTTTCGACCACGACGAAATGCTCCAGGCCGTGGCGCGCATCCTCAAGGACCGCCAGGAGAACCGCAGCGCGGCCCCGGTCTCCGCCAACGGCGGCAAGGCCGGCGGCGAGCGCGGCGCCAGCCCGGCGGCAGCCGACGGCGAGATAGGCATCATCGGCTCCTGTGCGCCGATGCAAGAGCTGTACAGCAAGATTCGCAAGGTCGCGCCGACCGACTCTACGGTACTGATCCAGGGCGAGTCCGGCACCGGCAAGGAACTGGTCGCCCGCGCCCTGCACAACCTGTCGAAGCGCGCCAAGGCGCCGCTGATCTCGGTGAACTGTGCGGCGATTCCGGAAACCCTGATCGAATCCGAGCTGTTCGGCCATGAAAAAGGCGCCTTCACCGGTGCCAGCGCCGGGCGCGCCGGGCTGGTCGAAGCGGCCGACGGCGGCACCCTGTTCCTCGACGAGATCGGCGAACTGCCGCTGGAGGCCCAGGCCCGCCTGCTGCGCGTATTGCAGGAAGGCGAGATCCGCCGGGTCGGCTCGGTGCAATCGCAGAAGGTCGACGTGCGCCTGATCGCCGCCACCCACCGCGACCTGAAAACCCTGGCCAAGACCGGGCAATTCCGCGAAGACCTCTATTACCGCCTGCATGTGATCTCGCTGAAGCTGCCCGCCCTGCGCGAGCGTGGCAACGACGTGATGGAGATCGCCCGCGCCTTTCTGGCTCGCCAGTGCACCCGGATGGGGCGCGCGCCGCTCAGCTTCGCCCACGACGCCGAACAGGCGATCCGCCATTACCCATGGCCGGGCAACGTGCGCGAACTGGAAAACGCCATCGAGCGGGCGGTGATCCTCAGCGAGAGCCAGGAAATCCACGCCGACCTGCTGGGTATCGACATCGAGCTGGACGACCTCGAGGACGACTTCGCCGCCGACCTCGGCCTCGGCCCGGCGGGCGCCGCGGCCAGCAACCACGAGCCCACCGAGGACCTTTCGCTGGAAGACTACTTCCAGCACTTCGTCCTCGAGCACCAGGACCACATGACCGAGACCGAGCTGGCCCGCAAGCTGGGCATCAGCCGCAAATGCCTGTGGGAACGCCGCCAGCGCCTGGGCATTCCGCGGCGTAAATCAGGGGCCTCGGCCGACTCGTAACACCCTGCAACCTGTTACCGCGGACGTACCGCGTAACAGAAACCGGGTTCATCGGTAACGGGAACCCGGTTTTTTTGTGCCCTCCGCCGACCCACCGAAAACCTCAACCCCTTGATTTTACTGGGTTTCGAAAAACTGGCACGGCATCTGCTTATGTATTGGCACAACAACAATAACAAGCAACGACGAAGACAATAAAAACAACACGTAACGACTCCAGCACAACAAAAACAAAATCGCGGAGGCGCAGCTAACTGATTCTTTTGGAGAGGAGTTGCTGTCGGGACCCGTCCCGCAGCCAGTCGGAAGAAGAATAAAACTGCCTTGAGGCAGCGCACAGACTGGTTGGATCGCTCGACGATCATGGCAGCATCAGCGACCAAAGCAATCCGTTTGCTATTGAACTCCCAGCCTGGGAGATATCCCTGAAGCGACTGGCTCAAGGGACGGGTCGACAAACAAAAACAACAAGCCCGAAATCATAATAAAAACAAAGCACGCACCTACTTGGGGGGGAGCTTCGGCTCCCCCAGTAGCTTCACCCCCTCCCTCCGTTTTCCCCGTTTTTCCTTCGCCTTACACCATTTCCCCATCCAATGCTAGAATCCGCGCAGACTATGCGGCCATCCGCATGCCTTGCCAGATTCACCGCAGCCTTCCCGGCCCTCTCCCGCTTCGCGGGAACAGGATGTACGGCCCCTGTTCGTTTCTGTCAGGATGCATGGCGCAGTCGGTTCCGGCGCCCGGGACGCCCTGTGCGTCGCGGGGCCAAACATTCAACGGGTACAGAACACGCCTCGCCCGAGAGGTCCTGATAATGCCGCAGCATTACCCGACGTCCGTCCTGTTTGAGCAACGCAGGCGTGCAATCACCCACATCGTGCTCCCGATAACACATCCATGCTGAAAAAGCTGATCCAGACCATTCGTTCCCCCCTGCGCCGTCCGCGCGCCGTCCGTACAACCCCGGAAGTCATCGGTAACAACCAGCACTCCCTGCGCCGGGACCAGTTCAGCCGGAACGCCGTCAAGGTCGTCGAGATCCTCCAGCGGGCCGGCTACCAGGCCTACGTGGTCGGGGGCTGCGTACGCGACCAGATGCTCGGCATCGCTCCCAAGGACTTCGATGTCGCCACCAGCGCCACGCCGGAGCAGGTCCGCGCCGAATTCCGCAACGCGCGGATCATCGGCCGCCGCTTCAAACTGGTACACGTGCACTTCGGCCGCGAGATCATCGAGGTCGCCACCTTCCGCGCCCATCATCCGGAAGGCCAGGACGATGGCGATAGCCGCGCGTCCAGCAACGAAAGCGGCCGCATCCTGCGCGACAACGTCTATGGCAGCCTGGAAGACGACGCCCAGCGCCGTGACTTCACCATCAATGCCCTGTACTTCGACGTCACCAGCGAGCGGCTGCTGGACTACGCCAATGGCGTTCACGACATCCGCAATCGCCTGATCCGCCTGATCGGCGATCCGGAGCAGCGTTATCTGGAAGACCCGGTGCGGATGCTGCGGGCGGTACGTTTCGCCGCCAAGCTCGACTTCGAAATCGAGAAGCACAGCGCCGCGCCGATTCGCCGGCTGGCCCCGCTGCTGCGGGAAATCCCTTCGGCGCGCCTGTTCGACGAGGTGCTCAAGCTGTTCCTCGCCGGCCGGGCCGAGCGCACTTTCGAACTGCTGGTCGAGTACGAACTGTTCGCGCCGCTGTTCCCGGCCAGCGCCAAGGCACTGCAGGCCAACCCCGACTACACCGGCAAGCTGATCCGCCAGGCCCTGGCCAATACCGATGCGCGCATTCGCCAGGGCAAGCCGGTAACCCCGGCCTTCCTCTTCGCCGCGCTGCTCTGGCCGGCCCTGCCGGCGCGCGTCGCGCAGTTGCAGGAGAAAGGCATGCCGGCCATCCCGGCGATGCAGGAAGCCGCCCACGAACTGATCAGCGAACAGTGCCAGCGGATTGCCATTCCCAAGCGTTTCACCCTGCCGATCCGCGAGATCTGGGATATGCAGGAACGTCTGCCGCGACGCCAGGGCAAGCGCGCCGACCTGCTCCTGGAAAACCCGCGCTTCCGCGCCGGCTACGACTTCCTCCTGCTGCGCGAAAGTGCCGGCGAGGAAACCGAAGGACTCGGCCAATGGTGGACCGATTACCAGGAAGTCAGCGACAGCGAGCGGCGCAACATGATCCGCGACCTGGTCAGCCAGGAAGACGGCAGCGCCCCGCGCAAGCGTCGCCGCGGCGGCAACAGCGGCCGTCGGCGCCGCGGGCCGCGCAAGGAAGGCAGCGGCGGAAGCGGCGAATGATCCAGCGCGTCTACGTGGCGCTGGGCAGCAACCTGGCCGAACCGCGCGAGCAGATCCAGGCTGCCCTCGATGCCTTCGAGCGGCTTCCCGAGACCCGCCTGGTCGCCGTCTCGCCGCTCTATATCAGCGACCCGCTCGGCCCCGCCGACCAGCCGCGCTTCGTCAACGGCGTGGCGGCCCTCGACACCAACCTGGCGCCGCTCGACCTGCTCGACGCCCTGCAGGCCATCGAACTGGAACAAGGGCGCGTCCGCGACCTGCGCTGGGGTCCGCGCACGCTCGACCTGGACATCCTGCTGTTCGGCGAACAATTGCTTGACCTGCCGCGCCTGAAGGTGCCGCACTACCACATGCAGGCGCGCGCTTTCGTGCTCTATCCCCTCGCCGATCTCGCCCCCGACCTGCGCCTGCCCGATGGCCGCCACCTGCCGGAGCTGCTCGCGGCCTGTCCGTTCGAGGGCATCGAACGCCTTCCGGGCGCCTGACCCTGCCTGCCCGCCGCTGCGCGGATACCTCGCGGCGGGCTCTTCACACTGTTACCGAAAAGCTGACGAAGGACGCCGCGGATGGGCGTACACTGCGCGCGCAACCGCAGGCGGCGCGGCGTTCGGCAGTGGCAGTAACGCCGTAACAATGCGGTAACACCTGCAATTGACTTCGAGCCACCCCATCCGGACTATAAGTGGCCGTTTGCCCCGCGCCGGCTCATCACCGGCCCAACGAGGAGCCTTTCCATGCCTGATGTAACCCTGACCACCCTGCAAGGGTTGAAGCAGAGCGGCGAGAAGATCGCCATGCTGACCTGCTACGACGCCACCTTCGCCCACACCGCCAGCCAGGCCGGCGTGGACGTGCTTCTGGTCGGAGATTCGCTCGGAATGGTATTGCAGGGTCACGACAGCACCCTGCCGGTCAGCAACGAGGAAATGGCCTATCACACGGCCTGCGTGAAACGCGGTAACAAAGGTTCCCTGATCGTCACCGACCTGGCCTTCGAATCCAGCCATTCCATGGCCCAGACCCTTGCCGACGCGGTCCGCCTGATGCAGGCCGGCGCACACATGGTCAAGCTGGAGGGTGGGGCCTGGCTGGCGGAGCCGATCGCCCGCCTGGCACAGATGGGCGTGCCGGTCTGCGCGCATCTCGGCCTGACCCCGCAGGCGGTCAACCTGTTCGGCGGCTTCAAGGTCCAGGGCCGCCAGGAAACCCAGGCGCGCCAGTTGCGCGCCGATGCCATCGCCCTGGAGCAGGCCGGCGCCGCCATGCTGCTGCTGGAGTGCGTGCCCAGCGTGCTGGCCGAAGAGATCACCCAGGCGGTGAAGATCCCGGTGATCGGGATTGGCGCCGGTGCGGCGACCGATGGCCAGGTGCTGGTCATGCACGACATGCTCGGTCTCTCGCTGACCGGCCGCTCGCCCAAGTTCGTCAAGGATTTCATGCAAGGCCAGGAGAGCATCCCGGCCGCCATCGCGGCCTATGTCCGCGCCGTCAAGGACGTGTCCTTCCCCGCCGCCGAACACGGATTCAACGCATGAACACCGTCAAGACCGTCCGTGAACTGCGCGCCGCGGTGGCGCGCGCCCGCAGCGAAGGCAAGCGCATCGGCTTCGTGCCGACCATGGGCAACCTCCACGCCGGCCATGCCGCGCTGGTAAAGAAAGCCGGCGAACGCGCCGACTTCGTGGTCGTCAGCATCTTCGTCAACCCGCTGCAATTCGGCCCCAGCGAAGACCTCGACACATACCCGCGAACCCTCGCAGCCGACCAGGAACGCCTGCTCGAAGCCGGCTGCCACCTGCTGTTCACCCCGACCGTCGAGGAAATGTACCCCGACGGCATGGACGGGCAGACCCGCATCCATGTTCCCGGCGTCTCCGAAGGTCTTTGCGGCGCCAGTCGTCCCGGCCATTTCGAAGGCGTGGCGACCGTGGTCAGCAAGCTGCTGAACATGGTCCAGCCGGACCTCGCGCTGTTCGGCGAAAAGGATTTCCAGCAGTTGGCGGTGATCCGCAAGCTGGTCCGCGACCTCAACCTGCCGGTGCAGATCTTCGGCGAGCCGACGGTGCGCGCCGCCGATGGCCTCGCGTTGTCCTCGCGCAACGGTTACCTCGACGAGCAGCAGCGCGCCGCCGCCCCGGCGATCTACCGCACCCTGCGGCAGCTCGGCGAACGCATCCGCGCCGGCGCCGAGGACTTCCCGGCATTGCTCGCCGACGCCCGCCAGGCCCTGGAACAGGCCGGGCTGCGCCCCGACTACCTGGAAATCCGCGAGCCGATCAGCCTGCGCCCCGGGGTACCCGGCGACCGCCAACTGGTGATCCTGGTCGCCGCCTACCTGGGCAGTACGCGGCTGATCGACAACCTCTCAGTCCACCTCGATTGACGCATGCCGAGCCCCCGGTTCCCGGGGGCTTGAGCGCTCACCACGGACTCGCCATACTCTGCCGCCCCCCGCGGACCCGATAGGAGTCGCCCCATGCACGCCATAATGCTCAAAGCCAAGTTGCATCGCGCCGAAGTCACCCATGCCGTCCTCGACTACGAAGGCTCCTGCGCCATCGACGGCGATTGGCTGGACCTCTCCGGAATCCGCGAGTACGAACAGATCCAGATCTACAACGTCGACAACGGCGAGCGCTTCACCACCTATGCGATCCGCGCCGAGAACGGCTCGAAGATGATCTCGGTGAACGGCGCCGCGGCACACAAGGCCAAGGTCGGCGACCGCGTGATCATCTGCGCCTACGCACACTACAGCGAAGCCGAACTGGCCAGCCACAAGCCGCGCATGCTGTACATGGCGCCGGGCAACCAGCTCAGCCATACCAGCGAGGCGATTCCGATACAGGTCGCCTGACCTCGCCCCCTCTGGATAAAGCCCGGTTTCATCCGGGCTTTTTCATGTTCAAATAAGTGCGCCATCGAATTCCAACCAGAAGGTCAGCCATGAAGCACCACCTCACTCCGCTGGATGCCACGCAACTCGACAGTTGGCGCGCCCTGGCCGCCCATCGCCAGGAACTGCAGGACTTCAGGATGCGCCAGGCGTTCATCGACGATCCGGAGCGCTTCAAGCGGTTTTCCTTCAGCGCCTGTGGGCTGTTCCTCGACTTCTCGAAGAACCTGATTCGCCAGGACACCATCGACCTGCTGGTGAAGCTGGCCGAGGAAGCACGGCTGAGCGACGCGATCCGGGCGATGTTCGACGGCGAGGCGATCAATGCCTCCGAGCGCCGGCCGGTACTGCATACCGCGCTGCGTCGACCGATCGGCGACAAGGTGCTGGTCGATGGCGTCGACGTGATGCCGGAAGTCCACCGCGTCCTGCACCAGATGACCGAGCTGGTGGGCTACGTGCACAACGGCCTGTGGCGCGGCTATACCGAAAAGCCGATCACCGACGTGGTGAACATCGGCATCGGCGGCTCCTTCCTCGGCCCGCAACTGGTATCCGAAGCCTTGCTGCCGTTCGCCCAGAAAGGCGTGCGCTGCCACTACCTGGCGAACATCGACGGTAGCGAGTTCCATGAACTGGCCAGCCGCCTGAACGCCGAGACCACCCTGTTCATCGTTTCCTCCAAGTCCTTCGGGACCCTGGAAACCCTGAAGAACGCCCAGGCCGCACGCGCCTGGTACCTGGCCCAGGGCGGCACCGAGGAAGAGCTTTACCGCCATTTCATCGCCGTCTCCAGCAACAAGGAAGCCGCGATCGCCTTCGGCATCCGCGAGGAAAACATCTTCCCCATGTGGGACTGGGTCGGCGGCCGCTACTCGCTGTGGTCGGCCATCGGCCTGCCGATCGCCATGTCCATCGGCATCTCCAACTTCAAGGAACTGCTGTCCGGCGCCTATAACATGGACCAGCATTTCCAGACCGCGCCGTTCGAACGCAACATCCCGGTGCTGCTCGGCCTGCTCGGCGTCTGGTACGGCGACTTCTGGGGCGCGAACAGCCACGCGATCCTGCCCTACGACTACTATCTGCGGAATATCACCGACCACCTGCAACAACTGGACATGGAATCCAACGGCAAGAGCGTGCGCCAGGACGGCACGCCGGTCACCAGCGGCACCGGGCCGGTGATCTGGGGTGGTGTCGGCTGCAACGGCCAGCACGCCTACCATCAGTTGCTGCACCAAGGCACCCAGTTGATCCCGGCGGACTTCATCGTCCCGGTGAGCAGCTACAACCCGGTGGCCGACCATCACCAGTGGCTGTACGCCAACTGCCTGTCGCAGAGCCAGGCGCTGATGCTCGGCAAGAGCCGCGAGGAGGCCGAGGCCGAACTGCGCGCCAAGGGCCTGCCGGAAGCCGAAGTGCAGCGCCTGGCGCCGCACAAGGTGATTCCGGGCAACCGACCGAGCAACACCCTGGTGGTCGAGCGCATCAGCGCCCGCCGCCTCGGCGCGCTGATCGCCATGTACGAGCACAAGGTCTACGTACAGAGCATCCTCTGGGGCATCAACGCCTTCGACCAATGGGGCGTGGAGCTTGGCAAGGAACTCGGCAAGGGTGTCTATTCGCGCCTGGTCGGCAGCGAGGAAACCCCGGCCGAGGACGCCTCGACCCAAGGCCTGATCGACTTCTTCCGCGGCCGCCATCGCGGCTGATCCGCCTCTCCCCAAAGCCCGGCCCTAGGCCGGGCTTTTTCATTCCGTCCGGCGATTGACCCCCGCGCCTTCCCCGCTCGCGTCTTTGGCACTTGAACATGGCTCTCGCCTGGCCCACCCTTGGTCGAACCTGGAGAGGGGCCGCGTGCGGTCTCTCGACACCTTGCGGAGCAGAAAAACAAAGGAAACCGCCATGTTCGAGATCAGCGTCCACCCGGTGCCGGACGCCGTCCGCCAGCGTGCCTACCTGAACGACGACGACTACCAGCGCCTGTACCGCCAATCCGTCGAGAACCCCGACGAGTTCTGGGGCGAGCAGGCCAAGGCCTTCCTCGATTGGTTCAAGCCCTGGCACAGCGTCCACCACGGCGACCTGAGGAAAGGCCAGGCCACCTGGTTCAAGGGCGGCCAGTTGAACGTCGCCTACAACTGCATCGATCGCCACCTGGAACGCCGCGGCGAACAGATCGCGATCGTCTGGGAAGGCGACAACCCCAGCGAATCCGCGCACATCACCTACCGCAAGCTGCACCACAACGTCTGCCGCCTGGCTAACGTGCTGAAGAGCCGCGGCGTGGAAAAGGGCGACCGGGTCTGCATCTACATGCCGATGATTCCCGAGGCCGCCTACGCCATGCTCGCCTGCGCCCGTATCGGGGCGGTGCACTCGGTGGTGTTCGGCGGCTTCTCGCCGGACTCGCTGCGCGACCGCATCCTCGATGCCGACTGCCGCACCGTGATCACCGCCGACGAGGGCGTGCGCGGCGGCAAGTACATCCCGCTGAAGCAGAATGTGGAAAAGGCACTGAAGGACTGCCCGGACGTCTCTACCGTGGTGGTGGTCGAGCGCACCCAGGGCGACATACCCTGGGTCGAAGGTCGCGACATCTGGTACCACGAGGCGCTCCACGCGGCCTCAGCCGACTGCCCGGCGGAAGCGATGGACGCCGAGGACCCGCTGTTCATCCTCTATACCTCCGGCAGCACCGGCAAGCCGAAGGGCGTGTTGCACACCACCGGGGGCTACCTGCTCGGCGCGGCGATGACCCACAAGTACGTGTTCGACTACCACGATGGCGACGTCTACTGGTGCACCGCCGACGTCGGCTGGGTCACCGGACACAGCTATATCGTCTACGGCCCGCTGGCCAACGGTGCCACCACCCTCATGTTCGAGGGCGTGCCCAACTACCCGGACGCCTCGCGCTTCTGGCAGGTGATCGACAAGCACCAGGTGAATATCTTCTACACCGCGCCGACCGCGATCCGCGCGCTGATGCGCGAAGGCGACGCCCCGGTCCGCCAGACCTCGCGCAGCAGCCTGCGCCTGCTCGGCTCGGTGGGCGAGCCGATCAACCCGGAGGCGTGGGAATGGTACTACCAGGTGGTCGGCGAGAAGCGCTGCCCCATCGTCGATACCTGGTGGCAGACCGAGACCGGCAGCATCCTGATCACCCCGTTGCCCGGCGCCACTGCGCTAAAGCCAGGCTCGGCTACCCGCCCGTTCTTCGGCGTGCAACCCGTGCTGCTCGACGAGAAAGGCAAGGAAATCGACGGCGCGGGCAGCGGCGTACTGGCGATCAAGGCCAGTTGGCCGAGTCAGATCCGCAGCGTCTACGGCGACCACCAGCGGATGATCGACACCTACTTCAAGCCCTACCCCGGGTATTACTTCAGCGGCGACGGCGCGCGCCGCGACGAGGACGGCTACTACTGGATCACCGGCCGGGTCGACGACGTGATCAATGTCTCCGGACACCGGATCGGCACCGCCGAGGTCGAGAGCGCGCTGGTCCTGCACGATGCGGTGGCCGAGGCGGCAGTGGTCGGCTGCCCGCATGATGTGAAGGGCCAGGCCATCTACGCATTCGTCACCCTGATGGCCGGCAGTCAGCCCAGCGAGGCGCTACAACAGGAATTGCTGGCCCTGGTCGGCAAGGAGATCGGCAGCTTCGCCAAGCCGGATCACCTGCAATGGGCGCCCAGCCTGCCGAAGACCCGCTCCGGCAAGATCATGCGGCGTATCCTGCGCAAGATCGCCTGCAACGAGCTGGACAGTCTCGGCGATACCTCGACCCTGGCCGATCCGGGAGTGGTGCAGGGGTTGATCGACAACCGCCTCAACCGCTGACCCGCGCAACCGTCCCGCCGCCCTGCGGCGCGGGACGGTTCCAGTCTCTCCGGCGCCTGGGTTAAGCTCGTGCCTGCCCTGTCGTAGCGAGCCCCCCATGGAAAGCGTCCGTCGCCATATCGAAAGCCAGGTGCTGAGCCTTACCGGGCTCGCCGTCGGCGGTGTCGACTTCGAGTCGCCGAAAGGCGATCCGGGCCTGTTCGGCCCCGATGCCGCCTGCTGGAAGGTCCACGGCGACTTCAGCAGCATGATGATCGGCGGCATCGGCGCGCTGCTCCTGCAGATGCTCCATCCGCTGGCCCTGGCGGGGGTGTGGGACCACTCCAATTTCCGCGACGACCTGCTCGGGCGCCTGCGTCGCACCGGTCAGTTCATCTCGGCCACCACCTACGGCCCGCTGGCCGATGCCGAGCGACTGATCGAGCGGGTCCGGCGCATCCACGAAAGCGTCATCGGCCAGTTGCCCGACGGCACGCCCTACTCCGCCAGCGACCCGGACCTGCTGACCTGGGTGCATGTCGCCGAGGTCAGCAGCTTTCTCAAGTCCTACCTGCGCTATCTCAATCCCGACCTGCCGGGCAGCGAGCAGGACCGTTACTACTCGGAAATCGCCCTGGTCGCCGAACGCCTCGGCGCCCGCGCGGTACCGCGCGACCGCCAGCAGATCGCCGCCTACCTGGAGGCCATGCGTCCACGCCTGCGTTGCGACGAACGCACCCGCGAAGTGGTGCGGATTCTCTTCAACGCACCAGCGCCCAGCACCCTGGCCAGGCCGTTCGGCGCGCTGATGCTGCGCGCAGGCGCCGAGCTGTTGCCGGAATGGGCCGGATCGATGCTCGACCTCCCGTTCAGTCCGCTACAACGCCGCCTGATCCGCGGCAGCGTCAGGCGCAGCGTACCCTTGCTGCGCTGGGCGGTGCGCAACGCTTCGATGCATCGAGCCTGCCGGCGCATGGGGCTGCCGCCGGTGAGCCACTGAACTTTCGTGCCGTGACAGCAAGAATACCCGTCCAAAGGCTCTGAAACGGCGCGAATCACGGTCGGAACCTTGAGGCCGTGCCATACTCCAACGCACCGCTTAGAACGGAAAACGAAAGAGAGCCATGCCCAAAGGACTGAAACGCGCTGTCAGCGCCCTGCTGATCACCTTCCTCGTCTATTGCCTGCTGGGCTTCCTGCTCATACCCGGCATCGGGCTGCGCGTCGCCAACCAGCAACTGGCGCAATACGCCACCGTCCCCGCACGTCTCGAACGTATCGAATTCAACCCCTTCAGCCTGGAATTGACCCTCTGGGGTCTGCGCCTGGGCGAGGAGAAGAACCCCCAGCTCGCCTTCCGCCGGCTGTACGCCAACCTGCAGCTGGACAGCCTGTGGAAACGCCAGCTGCACCTGGCCGACGTCGAGCTGGAAGGTCCGCATACCGAACTGCTGTTCGACGAGAAGGGCCAGCTCAACCTGGCCAGCCTGTTCAGGATCCCGCCGAGCGAATCGCCCGAGCCTGAACAGCCGAGCGACCCGTTCCCGCTGCGCATCGACCGCATCCAACTGGCCGAGGGCAGCCTGCACTTCCAGGACCTGCGACCGAGCGAGCCGGTGGACTTCAGCTTCGATCCGCTGGGCTTCGAGCTGCACAACCTCAGCACCCTGCCCGACGACGGCGCGAAGATGACCCTGGTCGCCACCGGCCCGAACGGCGGCCGCCTCGACTGGGAAGGCGACCTGACCCTGGTGCCGATCACGTCCAGGGGCCACCTGAGCGTCAAGGATATCCAGCTCAAGGCCTGGTGGCCCTATGTCCGCGACAATGCCCCGCTGGTGCTGGAGAACGGCGTGGTCAGCCTCTCCAGCGACTATCGCCTGGACCTGTCCAAGGACACCCAGCTGCTGCTCGACAAGGCCGCGCTGAAACTCGCCGACTTCAGCATCAATTCGCCCCAGGGCAAGCCGCTGGCCAAGCTCGCCAGCCTCGACGTGGCCGCTACCACCCTGGACCTGGCCAAGCAGGAAGTGGTGCTCGGCGAAGTCCGCAGCCAGGGCCTGGAGGCCTGGGCCGCGCGCGAGAAGGACGGCCAGCTCGACTGGCAGAAACTGTTCGCCGACTTCACTCCGCCGCCACGCAAGGCGCCTGCACCCAAGCCGGCGGAAAACACCGATCCCGCCGCTGCCCCGACCGACGCGGCGAAGACCACCAGCGAACCGGCAACCGACGGTGCCGCCAAGGCAGCCGCGATAGCCTCGGGCGACGCGGGCAAGGACAGGCCGGCGGAGAAGGACGCCAGCGTCGCCGAGACGGAAAGGGCAACGGACGACAAAGAGTCCGCCAAGGCCGCGGAAGGCGCTGCCGACAAGGTAGCCAAGCAAGAGACGAGCAAGGCTCCGAAGACCGGCAAGGCAACCGGGCAGGAAACGGCCAAGACTGCGGAGATCGACAAGGCGGCCAGCGACTCTCCGCAACAGCTCGCCGGCACTGCAAAGACGCCTCCGCCGGAAAGTACGAAAGCCGCCGCGGAGACGCCTGCCAAGCCCTGGCACATCGTCCTGCGCGACGCCCAGTTGCGCGGCTACAAGGCGCACCTGGTGGATCGCCAGCCGGCCACCGAGGTCCCGCTGGAAGTCGGCCCGCTGGACCTCGACCTGCAGAACGTCGACAGCCTCGGCAAGACCCCCTTCGACCTCAAGCTCAAGACCAGCCTCGGCAACCGCGGCCAGGTCCAGGCCAGCGGCCAGGTGGTGCTCGACCCGGTCAGCGCCAGGCTCAAGGTCAGTACCCGCGACATCGACCTGCGCGTGGCCCAGGCCTACATCTCGCCGTTCATCCGCCTGGAACTGCGCAGCGGCTTCCTTGGCAGCGAGCTGGCGGTCGACCTGAAGAGCGTCGAGCCGCTGGCTTTCAGCGTCGACGGCAGCGCCGAAGTCAGCCAGTTGCATACCCTGGATACCATCAAGGACCGCGACTTCGTCAAATGGACCAAACTGACCCTCAACGGCCTCGCCTACCGGCACGAGGACAGCCTGTCGATCCAGAGCGTGTCCTTCGAGGAGCCCTACGCCCGCTTCATCATCAACGAAGATCGCAGCACCAACGTCAGCGAGCTGATCATCCCGCAACCGGCTAGTTCGTCCGGCAAGACCGCCGCCGAAAGCAAGAATGCGCCGGCGAGCAAGCCGCTGGGCATCCACATCGGCGGCGTACGGATCAACAACGGCTCGGCGAACTTCGCCGACCTGACCCTGATGCCGCCGTTCGGTACCGCCATCCAGCAGCTCAGCGGCGAAGTCGGCACCCTCGACACGCGCAACTCGCAGCCGGCCAAGGTGGACATCAAGGGCAAGGTCGACAAGTACGCACCGGTGACCATCGCCGGCGAACTGGACCCATTCGACCCGCTGAAGAAGCTCGACATCACCACCAGCTTCAAGCGCGTCGAGCTGACCACCCTGACGCCCTATTCCGGCAAGTTCGCCGGCTACCGCATCCGTAAGGGGCGACTCAACCTGGACCTGCACTACCAGATCGAACGTAGCCAACTGAAAGCGGAAAACAAGGTCCTGCTGGAAGGCCTGCAACTCGGCGAGAAGGTCGACAGCCCGGATGCTGTGGACCTGCCGGTGAAGCTGGCGGTAGCCCTGCTCAAGGACACCAAGGGCAACATCGATATCCAGTTGCCGGTGGCCGGTGATCTGAACAACCCGGAGTTCAGCGTCATGCCGATCGTCTGGCAGACCCTGCGCAACCTGGTCCTGCGCGCCGTGCAGGCGCCGTTCAAGTTCATCGCCGGCCTAGCCGCCGGCGGTAACGAGGATCTCGGCACGGTAACCTTCGCCGCGGGCAGCGACGAGCTGACGCCAGAAGCCCAGGCCAACCTCGACAAGCTCGCCGATGCGCTCAAGGAGCGGCCGGCGCTGCGCCTGGAAGTGGAAGGCGTGGCCTCCGCCGCGGCTGACGGTCCCTCGATCGGCGCCAAGCGTCTCGAACTGGAATACCAGAACACCTACTACCGCATGCTCCAGCGTCGCGGCGACAAGGTACCGAGCGACGCCAAGCAGCTCGAGGTGCCGGAGAACATGCAGGCACCGCTGCTCGAAGGCATCTACCGGACCCGCCTGAAGCAGCAGCCACCGGCCGAGTGGAAGGAACTGGACAGCGACGAACGCACCGCGAAGATGCGCGAAGCGGTGATCGCTTCCTGGGCCAAGAGCCAGGTGCTGCTGCGCCAGATCGGCCAGGCCCGGGCCACCCGGATCAAGGATTACCTGGTGGAGAAAGGCCAGTTGCCGGACGATCGCATCTACTTGATCGACGTCAGTTTCGCCGAAGGCGAAGACAAGGGTAATGTCGACACCCAACTGCACCTGGATAGCGAGTGATACCTTGCACAAGCGATTCGCCGCCCTCGCGGCCCCCCTGCTCTACCTTGCCTGCGCGAGCGCGCAGGCCGACACCATGCGTTGCGGCAGTGCGCTGGTCAGCGTCGGCGACCGGGCCTTCGAAGTACAGCAAAAGTGCGGCGATCCGGATCACCGCGACGACGTCGGCTATACCCTGGGCAGCTACGATCGGCGGGAATTCAAGGTCGAGGAGTGGGTGTACGGCCCGCGCAACGGCGTGACCTACATACTGACCTTCGAAGCCAACAAGCTGAAACGCATCGAGTTCAAGCGTTGAATCGCTCGCTTCCGCGCACCGGGCTGGTGGCGTTGCTGTCCCTGCTGCCGTTGGCACATGCTCAGGCCGATTCGCTGCGTTGCGGCAGCCGCCTGGTGAGTACCGGCGACAGCAGCGCCGACGTCCTTGCGCGCTGCGGCGAGCCACGCAGCCGCGACAGCCTGGGTTATCGCGAGGTCGTCGGGGAATGGGGCAAGCGCTACGAGGTCGAGGTCCAGGAATGGGTCTATGGCCCATGGAACGGCATGCTGTATTTCGTCCGTTTCGAGGGCAACCGCCTCAGCGCCATCCAGAGCCGGCGCGGCGACTGAATCCAGCGCCCATGAAAAAGCCCCGCCGGGCAATCCCGGCGGGGCTTCTTTCTACCTGTTCACAGGCGGTCGCTGAAGTCGCGAACTTCCTGTTCGGCCCTTTCCTTGGACCAGCCATAGCGTTCCTGCAGCTTGCCGACCAGGTATTCGGCATGTCCGTCGGCAGCCTGGAGATCGTCGTCGGTTAGATCGCCCCAACGCTCCTTGATCTTGCCGGTGAGTTGCTTCCACTTACCTTTGATCACATCGGAATTCATCGGTCTTCCTCCTGGTGACGAGGGAAAAGGGATCGTTCGGCTCGGGCGCTTACTCGACCGATTTCAGGCCATCGGCGGAAACGGCTTTCACGCCCTTGATGCCCTTGGCGGTCTCGATCGCCAGGTCACGCTCGGCATCGCTCTTCACGTTGCCGGAAAGGGAAACCACACCTTTGTTGGTCTCGACCTTGATATCGACGCCACTGACATTCTTGTTGGCGATCAGGCTGGATTTCACCTTGCTGGTGATCCAGGTATCGGAAACCGCTTCTTCGGTTTTCTGCATAGTGTCGTTGGCCGCCAGGCTGATGGGCTGGGCAGCGAACGCATTGGCCATCGAGAAGCTCAGAGCAGTGGCAGTAGCAGCGGCAATAGCGAGTTTGCTGAATTTCATTGCGGTTTCTCCTATGGATTTCGAAAAACTGCAGCCATTCCTGGCGTCAGTTGCATAGTAGATATCGCAAGCGCTGTGCCAGTTTTCCTCTAAAATAAAATCCTTTAAAAACAATAAGTTAAAAAACAGACTGGAAGCGAGACGGTTGCAGAATGCCGAATTGGGGATGACAGGGCTTGCAAAATGCAAGGATTCGCCCCTTCGCCGAGAAGCGTGTCGCGGAAACGAAAACAGGGCCCGAGGGCCCTGTTTTCATCGATCACGACTCGACTTACACGCCGGAAGCTTCGGCGGCAGCCACGTCCTTGATCGACAGCTTGATGCGGCCACGGTTGTCCACGTCGAGCACCAGAACCTTCACTTCCTGGCCTTCCTGCAGCACGTCGGTGACCTTGTCAATGCGCTTGTCGCTGATCTGCGAGATGTGCACCAGGCCGTCCTTGCCCGGCAGGATGTTGACGAAGGCACCGAAGTCGACGATGCGCTCCACCTTGCCGACGTAGATCTTGCCGATCTCGGCTTCCGCGGTGATCGCCAGGACGCGCAGCTTGGCGGCCTCGGCGGCTTCCTTGGTTTCGCCGTAGATCTTCACGCTGCCATCGTCCTCGATGTCGATCGAGGCCTTGGTCTCTTCGCAGATACCACGGATGGTCGCGCCGCCCTTGCCGATGACGTCGCGGATCTTGTCCGAGTCGATCTTCATCTGCAGCATGGTCGGGGCGTTCTCGGACAGCTCGGCGCGCGGCTTGGCGATGACCTGGTTCATCTGGCCGAGGATGTTCAGGCGAGCTTCCAGGGCCTGGCCCAGGGCGATCTCCATGATCTCTTCGGTGATACCGTTGATCTTGATGTCCATCTGCAGGGCGGTGACGCCCTTGTCGGTACCGGCAACCTTGAAGTCCATGTCGCCCAGGTGGTCTTCGTCACCGAGGATGTCGGTCAGGACGGCGAACTTCTCGCCTTCCTTGACCAGGCCCATGGCGATACCGGCGACCGGCGCCTTGACCGGCACACCGGCATCCATCAGCGCCAGGGAGGCGCCGCACACGGAGGCCATCGAGCTGGAACCGTTGGACTCGGTGATCTCGGAAACCACGCGAATGGTGTAGGGGAACTCGTCCTGGGTCGGCAGCATGGCGGCGACGCCACGACGGGCCAGACGGCCATGGCCGATTTCACGACGACCCGGGCTGCCCATGCGGCCGCACTCGCCTACCGAGAACGGCGGGAAGTTGTAGTGCAGCATGAAGGCGTCCTTGCGCTCGCCTTCCAGGGTATCCAGCAGCTGGGCATCGCGCGCGGTGCCGAGGGTCGCGACGACCAGGGCCTGGGTTTCGCCACGGGTGAACAGCGCGGAACCGTGGGTCTTGCCGAGCACGCCGACTTCGATGCGCAGCGGACGCACGGTACGGGTGTCACGACCGTCGATACGCGGCTTGCCGTTGACGATGTTCTCGCGAACGGTGCGGTATTCCAGCAGGCCGAATACGTCCTTGACCTCGGAAGCCGGGAACTTGCCCTCTTCCTCGCCGGCGAACAGGGCCACGGCCTGGTCGCGCAGCTCGCCCAGACGGTTGTAGCGGTCCTGCTTGATGGTGATGGTATAGGCCTGGGAGATCGCTTCGCCCAGCTCTGCCTTGATGGCGTTGACCAGCACGGTGTTTTCCGCCGGGGCTTTCCAGTCCCAGGCCGGCTTGCCAGCTTCGGCGGCCAGCTCCTTGACGGCACGGATCACCGCCTGGAACTCGTCGTGGGCGAACAGCACGGCACCGAGCATCTGGTCTTCGGTCAGTTCGTCGGCCTCGGACTCCACCATCAGCACGGCGTCTTCGGTACCGGCCACGACCATGTCGAGGCTGGAACTCTGCAGTTGCTCGTAGGTGGGGTTGAGGATGTAGCCGATTTCCGGGTGGAAACCGACGCGGGCGGCGCCGATCGGGCCGGCGAACGGAATGCCGGAGATCGCCAGGGCGGCGGAGGTGCCGATCATCGCGGCGATGTCCGGATCGGACTTCTTGTTGGTGGAAACGACGGTGCAGACGACCTGCACTTCATTCATGAAACCTTCGGGGAACAGCGGACGGATCGGACGGTCGATCAGGCGCGAGGTCAGGGTTTCCTTCTCGGAAGGACGTCCTTCACGCTTGAAGAAACCACCGGGGATACGGCCTGCGGCGTAGGTCTTTTCCTGGTAGTGCACGGACAGCGGGAAGAAGTCGCGGCCTTCGGCCGGCGACTTGGCGCCGACCACGGTGACCAGCACGCTGACGTCGTCCATGGTGACCAGTACGGCGCCGGTGGCCTGGCGAGCGATACGGCCGGTCTCGAGAGTGACGGTCGACTGACCGAACTGGAATTGCTTGGTTACCGGGTTCACGGTGTCTTTACCTTCTATGTTGCCTTGGGGGAAATCGGTGGAATGCCGGGAGTCGGACCCGAATCGATTCCTAGAAAGCGCGAAGCTGGAAGCCCGACGCCGATACCCGCCTCGTGTGCGGGTATCGACGCCAGACTTCCAGCTCCTTGCTTCAAGCTGCCGACCGGCGTCGCTTAGCGACGCAGACCCAGACGGCCGATCAGGGCAGTGTAGCGAGACACGTCTTTGCCCTTCAGGTAGTCCAGCAGCTTACGGCGCTGGTTAACCATACGGATCAGACCACGGCGGGAATGGTGATCCTTGCCGTTGGCCTTGAAGTGATCCTGCAGCTTGTTGATGTTGGCGGACAGCAGGGCTACCTGCACTTCCGGGGAACCGGTGTCGCCTTCAGCTTGCTTGTATTCGTTAACGATCTGCGCTTTTTCTTCAACGCTCAGTGCCATGATGGGCTTCCTCTGAGTGAACAGGCCGGGAATCGCTTCCCGTGTTTTAAAAGGAGGAGTGACCGTGCCTGCTGACAGCCACCCTCGTATCGGTCTTATGACCGAATCAGTCGACGCGGGGCGATACGCCCATCGTCGGTCACTTCACCGATACCGATGAAACGACCTGTGTGATCCTGCACCCGCAGCCAGCCGAACTTCGGCGCTTCCGGGGCCCGCACCGGCTGCCCGTGCAGCCAGTAGTACGCACTGTGCTCGGACAACTGCAACACCGGCCAATGCAACAGGCCGCTGTCTTCCGGCATCAGGAATTGGTCCAGCGCTTCCGGACCACCTTCGGCATGCACGCGTTCGAGCGTCTCGAGGGTGATCGCCTGGGCCAGGGCGAACGGCCCGGCCTGGGTCCGCCGCAGTGCCGCGACGTGCGCGCCGCAGCCCAGGACCTGGCCGAGATCTTCCACCAGCGTACGCACGTAGGTGCCTTTGCTGCAGGAAACGGCCAGGGTCGCACAGGGCGGCTCGAAGGAGAGCAAATCCAGGCGCGTAATAGTAACAGAACGCGCCTCGCGCTCCACTACCTCTCCTGCACGGGCGAGCTTGTACAGCGGCTGTCCGTCTTTCTTCAGCGCCGAGTACATCGGCGGCACCTGCTCTATGTCGCCACGGAAGCGCGGCAGGGCCTGTTCGAGATCGTCCCGACCGACGGTCACGTCCCGCTCGGCGAGCAGTTCGCCCTCGGCGTCGCCGGTGGTGGTGGTGATGCCCATGCGCATCACCGTCTCGTAACCCTTGTCGGCATCGAGAAGATACTGGGAGAACTTGGTCGCCTCGCCGAAGCACAGCGGCAGCACCCCGGTGGCCAGCGGGTCGAGGCTGCCGGTGTGGCCGGCCTTCTCGGCATTGAGCAGCCAGCGGACTTTCTGCAGTGCCTGGTTGGAACTCATGCCGCGCGGCTTGTCGAGCACCAGGATGCCGCTGATGGAGCGGCGGATACGCTTCACCTGGGCCACGCTCAGTCCTCGGTCTCGTCGCCGTGGCGGCGGCCGTCTTCGGCCACCGCACGCTCGATCAGCGCCGACAGCTCGGCGCCGCGGCGGATGCTTTCGTCGTAGTGGAAATGCAGTTGCGGCACGCTGCGCAGCTTCATCGACTTGCCCAGCAGCATGCGCAGGTAGCCGGCGGCGTCGTTGAGGATTTCCATGTTCAGGGCGATCTTGCCGGCATCGTCCTGGCCCATGACGGTGATGAACACCTTGGCGTGCGCCACGTCGCGGCTGACCTCGACACCGGTGATGGTGACCAGGCCCAGGCGCGGGTCCTTGATCTCGCGCTGGATCAGTTGAGCCAGTTCGCGTTGCATCTGATCGCCGATACGCTGGGTACGGCTGTAGTCTTTTGCCATTTTTCAACCTGCCTCCAGCGACACCCGGTCACTGGAAAAAAAAGCGACAAACGCCCGGGACAGCTGGAAGCCGGCCCGGGCGCTGTGGTTACGCACTCGCCATCAAAGGCTGCGTGCGACTTCGACCTTCTCGAACACTTCGATCTTGTCGCCGACCTTGACGTCGTTGTAGCTCTTCACGCCGATGCCGCACTCCATGCCGGCACGCACTTCGGCGACGTCGTCCTTGAAGCGACGGAGAGACTCCAGCTCGCCTTCGAAGATGACCACGTCGTCGCGCAGCACGCGGATCGGACGGTTGCGGTGCACCATGCCCTCGGTGACCATGCAGCCGGCGATCGCGCCGAACTTCGGCGAGCGGAACACGTCGCGCACCTCGGCGATGCCCAGGATGTTCTCCCGCAGATCGCTGCCGAGCATGCCGGTCAGGGCCTTCTTGACGTCCTCGATGATGTCGTAGATCACGTTGTAGTAACGCATATCCAGACCTTCGGCTTCGACGATCTTGCGCGCGCCGGCGTCGGCGCGCACGTTGAAGCCGAACAGCACCGCGTTGGAAGCCAGCGCCAGGTTGGCGTCGGACTCGGTGATGCCACCGACGCCGCCACCGACCACGCGGACCTGCACTTCGTCGTTGCCCAGGCCGCTGAGCGAGCCTTGCAGAGCCTCGAGCGAACCGCGCACATCGGCCTTGAGGACGATGTTCAGGGTCTTCTTCTCTTCCTGGCCCATGTTCTCGAAGATGTTTTCCAGCTTGCCGGCATGGGCACGCGCCAGTTTCACCTCACGGAACTTGCCTTGACGGAACAGGGCGACTTCGCGGGCCTTCTTCTCGTCGGCGACCACGGTCATCTCGTCACCGGCATCCGGCGTACCGTCCAGGCCGAGGATCTCGACCGGGATCGACGGGCCGGCTTCCTTGATCGGCTTGCCGTTCTCGTCGAGCATGGCGCGGACACGACCGTAGTTGATGCCGACCAGCACCATGTCGCCCTGGCGCAGGGTACCGTCCTGGACCAGCACGGTGGCCACCGGGCCGCGTCCCTTGTCCAGGCGCGACTCGACCACCACGCCACGGCCCGGGGCCGACGGAGTGGCTTTCAGTTCGAGCACTTCTGCCTGCAGCAGGACCGCTTCGAGCAGTTCATCGACGCCAGTACCGAGCTTCGCCGAAACCGGGACGAAGGGAGCGTCGCCGCCCCACTCTTCCGGGATCACGTCGAGAGCGGCCAGGCCGTTCTTGATGTTGTCCGGGTTGGCCTCGGGCTTGTCGATCTTGTTCACCGCGACCACGATCGGCACGCCCGCCGCTTTCGCGTGCTGCACGGCTTCCTGGGTCTGCGGCATGACGCCGTCGTCGGCCGCGACCACCAGGATCACGATGTCGGTCGCCTGGGCGCCACGGGCACGCATCGCGGTGAACGCGGCGTGGCCGGGGGTATCCAGGAAGGTCACCATGCCACGCTCGGTTTCGACGTGGTAGGCACCGATATGCTGGGTGATGCCGCCGGCCTCGCCCGCGGCGACCTTGGCGCGACGGATGTAGTCGAGCAGCGAGGTCTTGCCGTGGTCGACGTGGCCCATGACGGTGACGACCGGCGCGCGGGTGACTGCCTCGCCTTCGAACTTCAGGGACTCGGCCAGTTGTTCTTCCAGCGCGTTCTCGCTGACCAGCTTGACCTTGTGGCCCAGCTCTTCGGCGACCAGTTGGGCGGTCTCCTGGTCCAGGACCTGGTTGATGGTCACCGGGGAGCCCATCTTGAACATGAACTTGACGACTTCGGCACCCTTGACCGACATCTGGGCGGCCAACTCGGCTACGGTGATGGTCTCACCGATGTTCACTTCACGCACGATCGGTCCTGTCGGGTTCTGGAACCCGTGCTGGTTGCGCTTCTTCAGCTTCGACTTGCCACCACGACCGCCGCGACGGTAACCATCGCTTTCCTCGTCGGTGCTGCGTGGAGCCACGCGCGGAGCAGGAACCTTTTCCTTCTCCTTGACCGAGGGACGGTGCTGGGTGTGCTTGCGGTCGCGGCGGTCATCGTCCTCGTCACGCTTGGGCACGCGGCGCGGCTCTTCCTTCTTGCGCTCTTCCACGGCGGCAGGCTTGGCCACTGGTTCGGCAACCGCGACATCCGCCACCACGGCAGGCTCGGCACCGGCAGTAGCCGCTGCTTCCTGGGCAGCCTTGGCACGCGCAGCTTCCTCGGCCTTGCGCGCTTCCTCTTCGGCACGCTGGCGGGCAGCGGCCTCTTCGGCCTTCAGACGCTCCGCCTCTTCCGCCGCGCGCTGCTCCTCGAGTTCGCGCTGGCGCTCGGCCTCGATCTCGTCGGGGCTGCGCTTGACATAGGTTTTCTTCTTGCGAACTTCGACGCTCACCGTCTTGCTGCCACCCACTTTCAGCGTGGTAGTGGTCTTGCGTTGCAGGGTGATCTTGCGCGGCTCGCTGGCGCGATCGCCATGGCTGCCTTTCAGGTGGGTCAGCAGGGCTTGCTTCTCGCTATCCGTTACAACTTGTTCGGCACTGGTGTGCGGCAGACCTGCGTCACGCATCTGCAGCAGCAGGCGCTCCACCGGTGTGTCGACCACCTGGGCCAGTTCTTTCACCGTGACTTGCGTCATGCACTTCTCTCCTCAGGCCGCGACTGCTTACTCGAACCAATGGGCCCGGGCGGCCATGATCAACTTGCCGGCACGCTCTTCGTCCATGCCGTCGATGTCGAGCAGATCGTCGATCGATTGCTCGGCCAGATCTTCACGGGTGGTTACGCCACGCAGCGCCAGGTCCAGGGCCAGCTCCTTGCTCATGCCATCGAGGCTGAGCAGGTCTTCTGCCGGTTGTGCGTCGGCGAGCTTCTCTTCGGTCGCAATGGCCTTGGTCAGCAGGCGATCCTTGGCACGGGAGCGCAGCTCGTTGACGATGTCTTCGTCGAAGCCATCGATGCTGAGCATCTCTTCCATCGGTACGTAGGCGATTTCCTCAAGAGTCGTGAAGCCCTCTTCCACCAGTACCTGGGCCAGTTCCTCGTCGACATCCAGCTCGTCGACGAAGCGCTGCAGGATATCCCCGGTCTCGGCCTGTTGCTTGGCCTGGATATCCGCCTCGGTCATCACATTCAGGGTCCAGCCGGTCAACTGGCTGGCCAGACGGACGTTCTGGCCACTGCGGCCGATAGCCTGCGCCAGATTGTCCTCGGCGACGGCGATATCCATGGTATGGGTATCCTCGTCGACGATGATCGCCGCCACCTCGGCCGGAGCCATGGCGTTGATCACGAATTGCGCCGGGTTGTCGTCCCACAGGACGATGTCCACCCGCTCTCCACCGATCTCGCCGGATACCGCCTGGACGCGCGAACCGCGCATGCCGATGCAGGCGCCCTGCGGGTCGATGCGCTTGTCCTTGGAACGAACGGCGATCTTGGCGCGCGAGCCCGGGTCACGGGCGGCGGCCATCACGTCGATCAACTGCTCGGCGATTTCCGGTACTTCGATGCGGAACAGCTCGATCAGCATTTCCGGCGCGGTACGCGACAGGACCAGTTGAGGACCGCGGTTCTCGGTACGGATCTCCTTCAGCAGGGCACGCACGCGGGTGCCAACGCGGAAGGTCTCGCGCGGAATGATCTGGTCGCGGGCCAGCAGCGCCTCGGCGTTGTTGCCGAGATCGACGATGACGTTGTCGCGGGTGACCTTCTTCACGGTACCGGAAATGATCTCGCCGACCTTCTCGCGGTAGGCATCGACCACCTGGGCGCGCTCGGCCTCGCGGACCTTCTGCACGATGACCTGCTTGGCAGTCTGCGCAGCGATGCGGCCGAACTCGATGGATTCGATCTTTTCTTCGATGACCTCGCCGACCTTCGCGCCCGGCTTCTGCTCCTGGACGTCCTCGACGGTGATCTCGGTGGCGGGGTCCTGGTAGTCCTCGTCGGCGACGACGTGCCAACGACGGAAAGTCTCGTAGCTGCCGTTATGACGATTGATCTCGACGCGCAGGTCGACCTCGTCCTCGAAACGTTTCTTGGTGGCGGTCGCCAGAGCCAGCTCCAGCGCCTCGAAAATCACGCCGGCCGGTACGCCCTTTTCGTTGGATACCGACTCAACAACCAGCAGTACTTCTTTGCTCATTGTACGCCTCGCCTTTCAATCCATTGGATCCGCGGATTCGCGTCTCAATCAAAACGGGGAATGATGTTGGCCTTGTCGATCGAATCGATCGGCAGCAGGTACTCGTGATCGTCCACCAGGACCACCACATCCTGCTCCTCCACACCACGGAGAATGCCTTGGTAGTTACGCCGCCCCTCATAGGGCGAACGCAGCCTGATCTTCACTTGCTCGCCGGCATGCTTGGCGAACTGTTCGAGGGTGAACAGCGGCCGATCCATGCCCGGAGAGGACACCTCCAGGGTGTACTCGCCGCTGATCGGGTCTTCGACGTCGAGAATACCGCTGACCTGCCGACTGACGGCTTCACAGTCATCGATGAGGATGCCTTCGGGGCGGTCGATATAGACGCGCAACACCGAATGACGACCCTGGGAAATGAACTCGACGCCCCAGCACTCATAGCCGAGCGCCTCGACCACAGGGGCCAGCAAGGCCTGCAACTGTTCTAGCTTGCTCGACACCTGATCGCCTCGCGTATGTCGTAGAAACAAAAAATGGGCGAAACGCCCATCCCTAAATTGCCACTCGGAACCGTGGCATGGACTGTCCAGCTAACAAAAAGCCCCTAAAAAGGGGCCCTGAAAAACTGGTTGCGGGGGCTGGATTTGAACCAACGACCTTCGGGTTATGAGCCCGACGAGCTACCAGACTGCTCCACCCCGCGTCAAAGCTGGTGCAAGATTATACGACCGACACCTTGATGGGTCAACCGAACCTTGCAGAGACAAACCCCGCAGGACGGGGCTTGCTTATATGGTACCGAGGAGGGGACTCGAACCCCTACAGCCTATGGCCACTACCACCTCAAGGTAGCGTGTCTACCAATTCCACCACCTCGGCAGAAACCTTTCTCTTACTTCTGTTCAGGAGCCGCCGGTACATCGCCTGCACTTTCCGCAGGCTTGGACTGCTCCTGAAGAACCGGCACATCGTCAGCGGCCGGTGCTTTCTCTTGCTTCTGCTCCAGAACTGCCGGATCCGGCAGCCCGATGTGTTGCAGAGCATCAGACTTTTCTTTAGCGAAGTACGCTAAGCCAAGGCTGGTCAAGAAAAAAACCGCTGCCAGTATACCAGTAATCCGACTCAAAAAGGTAGCGGAACCTTGGCTTCCGAAAACAGTTGCCGAAGCACCTGCACCGAAAGAAGCCCCTGCATCCGCACCCTTGCCATGCTGAACGAGGATCAGGCCAACAAGACCCAATGCCATCAGCAGGTGCACGACAATTACGACCTTTTCCAGCATCTTCAGCTTCCCGCGGCACGACAGATCGCGCCGAACTCATCCGCATTGAGGGAGGCTCCACCTACCAGCCCCCCATCGATATCCGGCATGCCGAACAACTCGGCTGCACTTGCCGCCTTTACACTGCCGCCGTAAAGGAGTCGCACACCTTTTGCGACCTCGGCATTTTCCGCTGCCAGTTGCGCGCGGATCGCCGCGTGCACTTCCTGGGCTTGCGCGGGGGACGCGGTCAACCCGGTCCCGATCGCCCAGACCGGCTCGTAAGCCACGACTGCGCGAGCAAAAGCTCCAACACCCAACTCGTCGATCACGCTTCCCAGCTGCCTTGCGACAACCTCCAGCGTCTTGCCCGCCTCGCGCTCCGCCCGGGTCTCCCCGACACACAGCACCGGCACCAGGCCGCACGACTGAGCCGCGGCAAACTTGCGACTCACAACCTCGTCACTCTCGCCGAGAATCAGGCGACGCTCCGAGTGGCCCACGAGGACCATGCTACAACCGACATCCGCCAACTGACTGGGAGCAGTCTCACCGGTCAGCGCGCCTTGCATCGGCTCGACGGCGCTGTTCTGCGCACCTACATTGATCGCCTTGCCGGCCAGGCCCTGGATGACCTGGCTGATGAACAAGCAAGGTGGCATCACAGCTACATCGACTCCGCCCGGCAACGCCAGCTGACGCAAGCCTTTGATCAACTCGGCCACACTGGAATGCGTACCGTGCATTTTCCAGTTACCGGCCACCAAGGGTCGACGCATGCTGTACCTCGCGGGGCAAAGTGGGCGCAGATGTTACTCAACAGTTTCCAGACTGGCAAGCAAAATCAAGCACATACCTCAGAAACAATTTTTGCCAGCTGTTCGGCGTGGGCACGAACGCTAGCTTCCTCGTCACCCTCGACCATCACCCGGACCAACGGCTCTGTGCCGGATTTGCGCAGCAGGACACGACCGCGCCCGCCCATTTGCTCGGTGACGCGGACGCTGGCCTCCTTCACCGAGGGGTGCTCGAGCGGA
The DNA here is from genome assembly GCF_056782835.1 of Pseudomonas sp. 20-5. NCBI lineage: Bacteria > Pseudomonadati > Pseudomonadota > Gammaproteobacteria > Pseudomonadales > Pseudomonadaceae > Pseudomonas > Pseudomonas sp. 20-5. The sequence continues at coordinate 5,385,021 of NZ_CM165584.1, forward strand.
TCGTTTTCGCCCTTGAAGCGCACATTGATCAGCACCTGGGGGCACTTGCGAATCCCCTGGCGCGCCTCGGCCAGGGTCTGGCCGCGATGCTTGAGCGCCATCAGCACCTGTAGCGCCGCGATGATGGCATCGCCCGTCGTGGTGTTCTGGCAGCAGACGATATGTCCCGAATTCTCCCCTCCCAGCATCCAGTTCCGAGCCAGCAGTTCGGCCATCACATAGCGATCGCCGACCTTCGCCCGCACGAACGGGATATGCAGTTCCTGCAAAGCCAGCTCCAGGCCGAGGTTGCTCATCAGGGTGCCGACCACACCGCCCTGCAGGCGCCCGCTTTCCTGCAGGTCGCGCGCGATGAGGAAAAGCAGTTCGTCGCCATCCACGACCGCACCGGTATGGTCGACCATCATCACCCGGTCGCCGTCGCCGTCGAAGGCGATGCCGAGGTCGGCATGGTGCTCGACCACCGCAGCCTGCAGGCCATCCAGGTGAGTGGAACCGCACTTGTCGTTGATGTTCAGGCCATTCGGGCTGGCCGCCAGCACCGTCACTTCCGCGCCCAGTTCCCGGAAGACGCTGGGAGCGATCTTGTAGGTAGCGCCGTTGGCGCAGTCGAGCACGACCTTGAGACCGTTGAAGTCGGTGCTGGTCGGCACGCTGCTCTTACAGAATTCGATGTAGCGCCCCGCCGCGTCATTGATCCGCGAAACCTTGCCGAGACGGGCGGACTCCACCACGGTCATCGGCGCATCGAGCAGCTCCTCGATCATCAGCTCGACGTCGTCCGGCAGCTTGGTCCCCTGCCCGGAGAAGAACTTGATGCCGTTGTCGTCGTGGGGATTGTGCGAAGCGCTGATCACCACCCCGGCCTCGGCGTGGAAAGTCCGCGTCAGGTAGGCGATGCCGGGGGTAGGCATCGGTCCCAGCAACAGGGTATCGGCGCCGGAAGCGGAGAGCCCGGCCTCGAAGGCCGACTCGAACATGTAACCCGAGCTGCGCGTGTCCTTGCCGATCAGGACCCGGCAGTTGCCCTGCCGGCGGAAGGCCATGCCCACCGCCCAGCCCAGCTTGAGAACGAAGTCCGGAGTAATCGGAAACTCGCCAACACGACCACGGATACCGTCAGTCCCGAAGTATTTTCTGCTCATCTTTTGTCTTCCGTGCTCAATCCGCCATTTCAACGGCGGAGATCATTCGCATCACGTCGACGGTCGCCGCCACGTCATGCACTCGAATTATCCGTGCGCCCTTGGCCAGCGCCAGGGCCGCCAGAGCTAGGCTGCCGTAGAGGCGTTCGTCCACCTCCCGCCCCAGTACCTTGCCGATCATGCTCTTGCGCGAAACGCCGACCAACAACGGCAAGCCCAGGCCATGGAGTGCCTGCAGATGCCTGAACAGCACCAGGTTGTGCTCCAGTGTCTTGGCAAAACCGAAACCCGGATCCAGCAACAGCCGCTCGCGGTCGATTCCGGCCGCCACGCAGGCATTCACACGCTCCTGCAGGAACGCGCCGACTTCCGCCACCACATCCTGGTAGGCAGGCGCATCCTGCATGGTCTGCGGTTCTCCACGCATGTGCATGAGGCAGACCGCCAGGCCGCTATCCACCGCAGCATCCAGCGCACCGTCGCGCTGCAGCGAACGGACGTCGTTGATCAGACCCGCTCCGAGACGCGCAGTTTCGCGCATGACCGCGGGCGTGGAGGTATCCACCGAAATCACGACGTCCAGCTCGCGAGCGATGCGTTCGACTACCGGAGCGACCCGCTCCAGCTCCTCCGTCGGAGAAACGCTGCGCGCACCGGGACGGGTCGACTCGCCGCCGACGTCGATGAGCGTTGCGCCTTCCCGCACCATGCGCTCGGCATGCCGCAGGGCATCGTCCAGCCGGTCGTAACGGCCGCCATCGGAAAAGGAATCGGGGGTGACATTGAGGATGCCCATGACATGTGGGCGGGCCAAATCAAGAACCCGACTGCCGCAAGGCAGTCGGGTCGGGTATTGCGGATTGCTCATTCAGGGCTCTCAGTGCTCGCCGGCCGGCCCACCGATGGGAGGGGTGTTCTCGCGGCGGCCCGACTCTTCCAGGTTGGCCGGCGGGGTGCCGGTACCCGAACCACCCTGCCAGTCACGCGGCTCGCGCGGCACGCGACCGGCCATGATGTCGTCGATCTGGTCGGAGTCGATGGTTTCGTACTTCATCAGTGCGTCGGCCATCATCTCCAGCTTGTCGCGGTTCTCGTCGAGCAGTCGCTTGGCGGTACCGTAGCAGTCGTCGATGATGCGCCGGACTTCCTGGTCGATCATCTTGGCGGTCTCGCCCGACACATTGGCGTGCTGGCTGCCGGCGCTACGGCCGAGGAACACCTCGCCCTCCTCCTCCGCGTACATCAGCGGGCCGAGCTTCTCGGACAGACCCCACTTGGTCACCATGTTCCGCGCCAACTGGGTAGCACGCATGATGTCGTTGGAAGCGCCAGTGGTGACGCCTTCGAAGCCGAGGGTCATCTCTTCCGCGATACGGCCGCCGAACAGCGAGCAGATCTGGCTTTCCAGCGCGCGCTTGGACAGGCTGTAGCGATCTTCCTCGGGGAGGAACATGGTCACGCCCAGGGCGCGTCCGCGCGGAATGATGGACACCTTGTAGACCGGGTCATGCTCCGGCACCAGGCGACCGACGATGGCGTGGCCGGCTTCGTGGTAGGCGGTGTTGCGCTTCTCCTTCTCGGACATGACCATGGTCTTGCGCTCGGCGCCCATCATGATCTTGTCCTTGGCCAGCTCGAACTCGCGCATGTCGACGATGCGCTTGTTGGAGCGCGCGGCGAACAGCGAAGCCTCGTTGACCAGGTTGGCCAGGTCGGCGCCGGAGAAACCGGGCGTACCGCGGGCGATGACGGCAGGATCGACATGGTCGCCCAGCGGCACCTTGCGCATGTGCACCTTGAGGATCTGTTCGCGCCCGCGGATATCCGGCAAGCCGACCACCACCTGGCGGTCGAAGCGGCCCGGGCGCAGCAGCGCCGGGTCCAGAACGTCCGGACGGTTGGTGGCAGCGATGACGATGATGCCATCGTTCATCTCGAAGCCATCCATCTCCACCAGCAACTGGTTGAGGGTCTGCTCGCGCTCGTCGTGACCACCGCCCAGGCCGGCGCCGCGATGGCGGCCGACGGCGTCGATCTCGTCGATGAAGATGATGCACGGCGCATGCTTCTTGGCCTGGTCGAACATGTCGCGGACACGGGAAGCGCCCACGCCGACGAACATCTCGACGAAGTCGGAACCGGAAATGGTGAAGAACGGCACCTTGGCTTCGCCGGCGATGGCCTTGGCCAGCAGGGTCTTGCCGGTGCCGGGCGGGCCGACCATCAGCACGCCGCGCGGGATACGGCCGCCCAGGCGCTGGAACTTGCCCGGATCGCGAAGGAACTCGACCAGCTCGCTGACCTCCTCCTTGGCCTCGTCGCAGCCGGCGACGTCAGCGAAGGTGGTCTTGACCTGATCCTCGGACAGCAGGCGCGCCTTGCTCTTGCCGAAGCTCATCGGGCCGCCGCGACCGCCGCCGCCACCCTGCATCTGGCGCATGAAGAACATGAAGACGGCGATGATCACCAGGATCGGGAAGCTGGCGACCAGCAACTGGGTCCAGATGCTCTGCTGTTCGGGCTGCTTGCCCTCGACCACGACGTTGTTGTTGACCAGGTCGCCGATCAGGCCGTTGTCCTGGATCGCCGGGCGGATGGTCTTGAAGGTATCGCCGTCGCTACGCTTGCCGGTGATGACATAGCCATCCACGGTCACTCGCTCGACCTTGCCATCCTTGACCTGCTGGATGAAGTCCGAGTAGTTCAGCGTCTGTGGCTCGCTCGGGCTCGAGAAATTGTTCATCACGGTCACCAGTACCGCCGCGATGATCAGCCACAGAATCAGATTCTTTGCCATGTCGTTCAATTGACTACCCTCTGAAGCCGGCTCCGTCCTGGAAACCGCTTCACACGACGGCCAGACTCCTTCCGGCCAAAAGTACTACACAAGCGCCCGCGCACGCAGGCGTTGTCTGTAACCCTTTATGAACCCTCGCCCGTCCCGGCACAACAGGTCATCGACCAATAGACAGGCTATAGGGTCAATCATTCCAGTCTATTCCCCGCGAAAGCCGCGTGCGAGCAGATACTGTTCCCGCGAACGATCACGCGACGACAGGGGCTTGCGCATCTGTACCTTGTCGAACATTTCCCGGGCCTGCTTGTGGTACTGGTCGAAACCTTCGCCCTGGAAGATCTTGATCAGGAAATCGCCGCCCGGCCGCAGCACACGGCCGGCCAGGTCCAGCGCCAGTTCGCAGAGATACATGGCGCGCGGCTGGTCGGCGGCCCGCACTCCACTCATATTGGGGGCCATATCGGAAATCACAAGGTCTACCGGATGGTCGCCGATCGCCTCGAGGATCCGCGCGAACACCGCGTCCTCGGTGAAGTCGCCCTGGATGAAGGTGACGTCGGGGATGCTGTCCATCTCGAGGATGTCCGAAGCGATCAGCCGGCCGCGGTCGCCGATCACCCGGCTGGTGACCTGCGACCACCCGCCCGGCGCGGCGCCCAGGTCGACCACGGTCATGCCCGGACGCAGGATGCGGTCCTTCTCCTGGATCTCCAGCAGCTTGTAGCTGGCGCGCGAGCGATAGCCATCGCGCTGGGCCATCTTCACGTAGGGATCGTCGAAATGTTCTTTCAGCCAACGCTGGCTGGTTTTGGAGCGGGCCACGGAATACCTCTTCGGGCACCCCCGGTCGGCGGGGGCAGCATCACTTGGACTAAAACTGGGGTAAAATAGACGACTTTTTCCCAGGGGTCTGATTATGGCGCTCACTCAAGAGCAGAAGAAACAGTTCAAATCTATCGGTCACCACCTGAAACCGGTATTGATCGTAGCCGAGAACGGCTTGACCGAAGGCGTTCTCGCCGAACTCGAGCGCGCACTCAACGATCACGAACTGATCAAGGTGAAACTGGCGCTGGCCGAGCGCGACGATCGCCGCGCCCTGCTCGACGAACTCTGCGCGCAGTCGCGCAGCGACCTGGTGCAAAGCATCGGCAAGATGGCGCTGGTCTATCGGAAGAACCCGAAGCCGAACAAGAATCTCTCGAACATCAGCCGTTTCGCCGGCATCTGATGTCCCATCCAACCAAGGTCGGGAAACTTCCCGACCTGGTTCAGACGTATTCCTCGTCCCGCCCCGGTACCGGCTGCAACACCAGCAGCAGGCCACACATCGCCACCGCCAGGTAGTTGAACAGCAGCCAGCGCACCGCCTCGGGCGCCAGCCCACGCACCAGGAAGTACACCAGGCAGAGCAGCGCGACGGCGAGCAACAGCTGACCGCGAAGGTCTCGCCAAAGGCTCCTCGGCCCGTGGCTCGACACCAACACCAGCGCCTGCAGCACCGCACAGAATCCGGCGAAGCCGATCAGCAGCGGCGTCAACGCCGCGGCTACGGTTTCCACCAGCAGCGGCGCCAGTCCGGTCTTGGCCAACGCAGGCAGGACCACGAACTGCAGCAACCAGAGGCCGCCGACCCAGAACGTCTGGGCCAGCAGCCAACTGATCGCGCCTGCGCGCAACGGGGCGCGCTTAGATATGGCGAACCTCGACGATCTCGTACTCGACGTCGCCGCCCGGGGTTCTCACCAGCACGGCATCGCCTTCGGTCTTGCCGATCAGCGCACGGGCGATCGGCGAATTCACCGAGATCTTGCCACCCTTGATATCCGCCTCGTCGTCGCCGACGATCTGGTAGGTCACGGTCTCGTCGGTCTCGACATTGGCGATGTCGACGGTGGTGCCGAAGATCACCTTGCCGCTGTGCGGGATGGCGGTGACATCGATGACCTGGGCGTTGGACAGCTTGGCCTCGATGTCGCGGATACGCGCCTCGACCATGCCCTGCTGTTCGCGCGCCGCATGGTACTCGGCGTTTTCCTTGAGGTCGCCCAGTTCACGCGCTTCGGCGATGGCCTGGCTGATCTGCGGGCGCAGCACGCCCTTCAGGTGTTTCACTTCTTCTTCCAGGGCGCGGGCGCCCTGGACGGTCATGGGGAACTTGCTCATGCCTTGATTCCTGCGTGGAGATCCTGCAGACGCCGAACGGTCTTCTCGGGACCGAACTTGAGCGCCTCACAGATCGCCTGCCCACCCGCAATGGTGGTGGTGCAGCAGATCTTGTGCTGCAGGGCGTTTCGACGAATGGAGTAGGAGTCAGCGATGGACTGCCGGCCCTCGGTGGTGTTGATGATCAGGGTGACCTCGTCGTTCTTGATCATGTCCACCACGTGCGGGCGACCTTCGGTCACCTTGTTCACGCGACGCACCGGCAGGCCCGCGGCCTCAATGACACGCGCGGTACCGGCGGTGGCTACCACTTCGAAGCCCAGCGCGACCAGGTCGCCAGCCACCTGGGCGGCGAACGGCTTGTCGTCTTCGCGGACGCTGATGAAGGCGCAACCGGCGGTCGGGAGGATCTCGCTGGCCCCCAACTGAGCCTTGGCAAAGGCTTCGGCAAAGCTATCACCGACGCCCATCACTTCACCAGTGGACTTCATTTCCGGGCCGAGGATCGGATCGACGCCGGGGAACTTGGCGAACGGGAACACCGCTTCCTTGACGCTGAAGAACGGCGGGATGATTTCCTGGGTGAAGCCGACCTCGGCCAGGGTCTTGCCGGCCATGACGCGGGCGGCGACCTTGGCCAGCGACTCGCCGACGCACTTGGAGACGAACGGCACGGTACGCGAGGCGCGCGGATTGACCTCGATGACGAAGATATCCTCGCCCTGCACCGCCATCTGCACGTTCATCAGGCCGACCACGCCAAGCTCCAGGGCCATTTTCTTGACCTGCTCGCGGATCTCGTCCTGGATGTGCTGCGGCAGCGAGTACGGCGGCAGCGAACAGGCGGAGTCGCCGGAGTGAACGCCAGCCTGCTCGATGTGCTGCATGATCGCGCCGATCACCACGATCTCGCCGTCGCATACCGCGTCGATGTCGACTTCGATGGCGCAGTTGAGGAAGTGGTCGAGCAGCACCGGGCTGTCGTTGGAAACCTGCACCGCCTCGCGCATGTAGCGCTTGAGTTCTTCTTCCTGGTAGACGATTTCCATCGCCCGCCCGCCCAGCACGTAGGACGGGCGAACCACCAGCGGATATCCGATGGCCTTGGACGCGGCCAGGGCCTCGTCTTCGCTGCGCGCGGTGGCGTTGGCCGGCTGGCGCAGGTTCAGGCGCTGGACCATCTGCTGGAAGCGCTCGCGGTCTTCGGCACGGTCGATGGCGTCCGGGCTGGTGCCGATGATCGGCACGCCGGCCTCTTCGAGGGCGCGGCAGAGCTTCAGCGGGGTCTGGCCGCCGTACTGGACGATCACGCCCTTGGGCTGCTCGACGCGGACGATCTCAAGGACGTCCTCGAGGGTCACCGGCTCGAAGTACAGGCGGTCGGAGGTGTCATAGTCGGTGGAGACGGTTTCCGGGTTGCAGTTGACCATGATGGTCTCGTAGCCGTCTTCGCGCATCGCCAGCGCCGCGTGCACGCAGCAGTAGTCGAACTCGATGCCCTGGCCGATGCGGTTCGGACCGCCGCCGAGGATCATGATCTTCTCGCGGCTCGACGGGTTGGCCTCGCACTCTTCCTCATAGGTCGAATACATGTAGGCGGTGTCGGTGGCGAACTCGGCGGCGCAGGTATCGACGCGCTTGTAGACCGGCAGTACCTTCAGCTTGTGGCGATGGCTGCGCAGGTTCTTCTCGGTGACGCCGAGCAGCTTGGCCAGGCGCGCGTCGGAGAAGCCCTTGCGCTTGAGCTTGTACATCAGCTCGCGATCGATGGAGGACAGGCCGAGGGTCTTGACCTTCTCCTCGTCCTTGACCAGGTCCTCGATCTGCACCAGGAACCATTCGTCGATGCGGGTCAGCTCGAACACTTCCTCGACGCTCTTGCCGGCGCGGAAGGCGTCGGCGACGTACCAGACACGCTCGGCGCTGGGCACGGTCAGCTCGCGCTTGAGGATGCTGTCGGCCTCCGGGTCGTTCAGGTCGAGCTTCGGATCGAAGCCGGTGGCGCCGACTTCCAGGCCGCGCAAGGCTTTCTGCACCGACTCCTGGAAGGTCCGGCCGATGGCCATGACTTCGCCGACCGACTTCATCTGGGTGGTCAGGCGGGCATCGGCTTTCGGGAATTTCTCGAAGGCGAAGCGCGGGATCTTGGTCACCACGTAGTCGATGGCCGGCTCGAACGACGCCGGGGTGCGACCGCCGGTGATGTCGTTCTGCAGTTCGTCGAGGGTGTAGCCGACCGCCAGCTTGGCGGCGATCTTGGCGATCGGGAAACCGGTGGCCTTGGAGGCCAGGGCCGAGGAGCGGGAAACCCGCGGGTTCATCTCGATCACCACCATGCGCCCGGTGTTCGGGCAGATGCCGAACTGCACGTTGGAACCGCCGGTTTCCACGCCGATCTCGCGCAATACCGCCAGCGAGGCGTTGCGCATGATCTGGTATTCCTTGTCGGTCAGGGTCTGCGCCGGTGCCACGGTGATCGAGTCACCGGTGTGCACGCCCATCGGGTCGAAGTTCTCGATGGAGCAGACGATGATGCAGTTGTCCTTCTTGTCGCGGACCACCTCCATCTCGTATTCCTTCCAGCCGATCAGCGACTCGTCGATCAGCAGCTCGTTGGTCGGCGACAGGTCGAGGCCACGGGCGCAGATCTCTTCGAACTCTTCACGGTTGTAGGCGATACCGCCGCCGGTGCCGCCCATGGTGAAGGACGGACGGATGATGCAGGGGAAGCCGACCTGCTCGAGCACGCCGTAGGCCTCCTCCATGCTGTGGGCGATGCCCGAGCGCGGACAGGCCAGGCCGATATCCTTCATCGCCTTGTCGAAGCGCGAGCGGTCCTCGGCCTTGTCGATGGTATCGGCATTGGCGCCGATCATCTCCACGCCGAACTTCTCCAGCACGCCGTGGCGCTCCAGGTCCAGGGCGCAGTTCAGCGCAGTCTGGCCGCCCATGGTCGGCAGCAGCGCGTCGGGGCGTTCCTTCTCGATGATCTTGGCCACGGTGGCCCACTTGATCGGCTCGATGTAGGTCGCGTCGGCCATCGCCGGGTCGGTCATGATGGTCGCGGGGTTGGAGTTCACCAGGATGACGCGGTAGCCCTCCTCGCGCAGGGCCTTGCAGGCCTGGGCGCCGGAGTAGTCGAATTCGCAGGCCTGGCCAATCACGATGGGGCCGGCACCGAGGATCAGGATGCTCTTTATGTCTGTACGTTTTGGCATGGGACTCTCGTTGCAATAATCAGGACAGGGTTGCGGTGGCCAGCTTCACACCAAAGCCGACGAACAGGGCGCCGACGCCCGAAGTGGCGCCGGCAGCCAACCGTTGCCGCCGGCGGAACCAGGCCGCCAGCCGCACACCGGTGAAAATCAGGAAGCTCAGGTAAAGGGCGCTGACCAGTTCCAGGATCACCGCCAGCACCAGGAACGACAGACCCGGATAGGCATAGCCGGGATCGACGAACTGGATGAAGAAGGAGATGAAGAACAGGATCGCCTTGGGATTCGACAGGCTGAGCAGCAGCGCCTTGCGGAACGGCTGGTGGACATCCACCTGTTCGGCCTGCGCCGCCGTCGCTTCGGGATTGCGCAGCTTGCGCCAGGCGCCCCGCAGCATGCCGACGCCGAGATAGAACAGGTAGGCCGCACCGAGGTACTTCAGGCCGATGAACAGCATCGGCTCGGCCTTCAGCAGGGACGCCACGCCAAGGGCCGACAGCAGCATCAGCACCGCGTCGCCGAGGAACACGCCGCAGGCGGCCCGGTAGCCGGTCGCCACGCCACGCTGGGCCGAAGTCGCGAGGACGAACAACGAGTTCGGCCCGGGCAACAGGATCACGAAAACCACACCCAGCACGTAGGTCCAGAAATCGGTTATCCCCAGGGTCGGCATGGCTCTGCTCCTCAGCGACGCTCGGCCATCGCCGAGATGAAGCGGTCGAACAGCGGGGCGACGTCATGCGGACCGGGGCTCGCCTCGGGGTGGCCCTGGAAGCTGAAAGCGACCTTGTCGGTGCGCTCGATACCCTGCAGGGTACCGTCGAACAGCGACTTGTGAGTGGCTCGCAGGTTGTCCGGCAGGGTGCTCTCGTCGACCGCGAAACCGTGGTTCTGGCTGGTGATCATCACCACGCCGCTGTCCAGGTCCTGCACCGGGTGGTTGGCGCCGTGGTGGCCGTGGCCCATCTTCAGGGTCTTGGCGCCAGAGGCCAGGGCCAGCAACTGATGGCCGAGGCAGATGCCGAACACCGGGATCTCGGTATCGAGGAATTCGCGGATCGCCTGGATCGCGTAGTCGCACGGTTCGGGGTCGCCGGGGCCGTTGGAAAGGAAGATGCCGTCCGGGTTCAGCGCCAGCACTTCGCTGGCCGGCGTCTGCGCCGGCACCACGGTCAGGCGGCAGCCCCGCGCCACCAGCATGCGCAGGATGTTCAGCTTGACGCCGTAGTCGTAGGCCACCACGTGATACGGCAGTTCACCGGCCGGGATCTCCGGGTGACTGTCGCTTTCCAGGTTCCAGACGCTGGAGCGCCACTCGTAGCGCTCGGCGGTGGTGACCTCCTTGGCCAGGTCCATGCCCTTCAGGCCGGGGAAGGCGCGAGCCAGCTCCAGCGCGCGTTCCTCGGTAGCGTCGGCACCAGCCAGGATGCAGCCGTTCTGCGAACCCTTCTCGCGGAGGATACGGGTCAGGCGACGGGTATCGATGCCGGCGATGGCGACGGTGCCGTTGGCTTTCAGGTAGTCAGGCAGCGACTGCTTGCTGCGCCAGTTGCTGGCGATCAGCGGCAGGTCGCGGATGATCAGGCCGGCGGCCCAGACACGGTTGGCCTCGGCGTCTTCCGGGGTGGTACCGGTATTGCCGATGTGCGGGTAGGTCAGGGTGACGATCTGCTGGGCGTAGGAAGGATCGGTAAGGATTTCCTGGTAGCCGGTCATGGCGGTGTTGAACACCACCTCGCCAACGGTCTGACCGTCGGCACCGATGGCTTCACCGCGAAAAATGCTGCCGTCGGCAAGTGCAAGTATGGCTGGCTTAGTCAAGAAGACCTCCCGTAAATCAAGCCTGACTGGTCGCGCAGGTGTAAAAAAGCGGGATGACACCGTGAAGAGTCATCCCGCTTTTTTTCGATTCATGCTGCGCTGCTTTTAGTGGACACACTAAAGCTGTAGTTTACAGAATCGCGACATTCCGGTCCACCAATAAGACGACGTGCGGCAGCGCCTCAGCGTAGGCCGAGCACATCCTGCATGTCGTACAGGCCGTTCTCCTTGCCCTCCAGCCACAGCGCCGCACGCACCGCGCCACGGGCGAAGGTCATGCGACTGGAAGCCTTGTGGGTGATCTCCACGCGCTCGCCCTCGGCGGCGAACAGCACGGTGTGGTCGCCCACTACGTCGCCGGCGCGCACGGTGGCGAAGCCGATGGTTTCCCGCGCCCGCGCGCCGGTCTGCCCCTCACGTCCGTAGACCGCCACTTCCTGGAGGTCCCGGCCGAGCGCCTGGGCTACCACCTCGCCCATGCGCAAGGCGGTGCCGGACGGTGCATCGACCTTGTGCCGGTGATGGGCCTCGATGATCTCGATATCCACTTCGTCGCCCAGCACCCGTGCCGCGGTATCCAGAAGCTTCAGGCAAAGGTTCACGCCGACGCTGAAGTTGGCAGCGAAGACGATCGGGATATCCTTCGCCGCCTCGGCCAGCAGCAGCTTCTCGTCGGCGCTGAAGCCGGTGGTGCCGATGACCATCGCGCGGCGCGCCTTGCGGCACTGTTCGATGTTCTTCAGGGTTACGGAGGGATGGGTGAAGTCGATCAGGACGTCGAACTCCTCGCAGACCTTGCCCAGGTCCCCGGACAGCGGCACGCCGATCCGGCCGAGACCGGCCAGCTCGCCGGCGTCCGCCCCCACCAGGGTGCTATCCGGACGATCCACCGCCGCCGTCAGCCCGGCGGCACCGCCGGTCTGCTGAACGGCCTCGATCAGGTTCTTGCCCATGCGCCCGGCGGCGCCCACTACGGCTATACGTCGCATAAAACCACTCCACGCGGAACCCGGACGCGGCTGTCAGGCCGCGCCCATGGCTTTGTTTATAGGTCGTCGAAGAAACGCTTCATGCCTTCGAACCAGCCACTGGCCTTGGGCGAATGCGAGGTGTCGCTCTGCAACGACTTGCGGAACTCCTCGAGCAGCTCGCGCTGGCGCTTGTCCAGGTTCACCGGGGTTTCCACCACCACCTTGCACATCAGGTCGCCGGCGCCGCCGCCGCGCACCGGGGCCACGCCCTTGCCGCGCAGGCGGAACAGCTTGCCGGTCTGGGTGCTTTCCGGAATCTTCAGCTTGACCCGGCCATCCAGCGTCGGCACTTCCAGCTCGCCACCCAACGCAGCGTCGGCGAAACTGATCGGCACTTCGCAGTACAGATGCTTGCCGTCGCGCTGGAAGATCGGGTGCTCGCGCACATTGACCACCACGTACAGGTCGCCCGCCGGACCACCCATGCTGCCGGCCTCGCCTTCGCCGGTGAGGCGGATGCGGTCGCCGGTGTCGACGCCGGCCGGCACCTTCACCGACAGGGTCTTCTGCTCTTCCACGCGCCCCTGGCCATGGCAGGAGCCACAGGGATCGGAAATCATCTTGCCGGTGCCGTGGCAGCGCGGGCAGGTCTGCTGGACCGAGAAGAAGCCCTGCTGCATGCGCACCTGGCCGATACCGCCGCAAGTGGTGCAGGTGACCGGTGTGGTGCCGGGCTTGGCGCCGCTGCCGTTGCAGGTCTTGCAACCGACCAGGGTCGGCACGCGGATGGTGACGGTGGTGCCACGTACCGCCTCCTCCAGGTCGAGGTCCAGGGTGTAGCGCAGGTCCGCGCCGCGCTGCGCGCCGCCGCGCGAGCCACCGCGGGCACCGCCGCCACCGAAGAAATCGCTGAACACATCGCCGAAGATGTCGGAGAAGCTCGCCCCGCCGAAACCGGCGCCAGCGCCCCCACCCATATTCGGATCGACGCCGGCATGGCCGTACTGGTCGTAGGCCGCCCGCTTGCTGGCATCGGAGAGGACCTCGTAGGCCTCGTTGGCCTCCTTGAACTTGTCCTCGGCTTCCTTGTCGCCAGGATTGCGGTCCGGGTGGTATTTCATCGCCAGGCGGCGGTAGGCCTTCTTCAGGTCCGCCTCGCTGGCGCCACGCTCAACCCCCAGAACCTCGTAAAAGTCTCGTTTCGCCATAACCTTTCCGTCTCAATTAAGGACCCTCCAGACACGCCAACGCGGGAGCAGGCTCCCGCGTGGCGGATCATGCGTACCGGCCTGGCCGGCACGCGGGGCAGAAGCAAGCCGGGGCTTACTTGTTGTCCTTGACCTCTTCGAACTCGGCGTCCACCACGTCGTCAGCGGCTTTCGCCTGCTCGCCCTGGGGAGCGTCTTCGCCCTGCTGGGCCTGTTCGGCGTACATCTTCTGCGCCAGCGGGGTGGAAGCCTGGGACAGAGCGTTCATCTTGGCCTCGATCTCGGCCTTGTCGTCGCCCTTCACCGCCGCTTCCAGCTCGCCCAGCGCCTTCTCGATGGTCGCCTTGTCCTCGGCGGTGGCCTTGTCGCCCGCCTCGGTGATCATCTTGCGGGTCGCGTGGACCAGCGCGTCGCCCTGGTTGCGAGCGGCAGCCAGTTCCTCGAACTTGCGGTCCTCCTCGGCGTTCGCCTCGGCATCGCGGACCATCTGCTGGATCTCATCCTCGGACAGGCCGGAGGATGCCTTGATCACGATGGACTGCTGCTTGCCGGTGGCCTTGTCCTTCGCCGAGACGTGCAGGATGCCGTTGGCATCGATATCGAAGGTCACCTCGATCTGCGGCACGCCGCGCGGAGCCGGCGGAATGTCGGCCAGGTCGAACTTGCCCAGCGACTTGTTCTGCGCGGCCTGCTTGCGCTCGCCCTGCAGCACGTGGATGGTCACCGCGCCCTGGTTGTCGTCGGCGGTGGAGAACACCTGCGACTTCTTGGTCGGGATGGTGGTGTTCTTCTCGATCAGACCGGTCATCACGCCGCCCAGGGTCTCGATGCCGAGGGTCAGCGGGGTCACGTCGAGCAGCAGCACGTCCTTCACGTCGCCGGCCAGGACCGCGCCCTGGATGGCGGCACCGACAGCCACGGCTTCGTCCGGGTTGACGTCCTTGCGCGCTTCCTTGCCGAAGAACTCGGCAACGGTCTTCTGTACCAGCGGCATGCGGGTCTGGCCGCCGACCAGGATCACTTCATGGATATCGGAAACATCCAGGCCGGCATCCTTCAGCGCGGTGCGGCACGGCTCGATGGTGCGCTGCACCAGGTCTTCGACCAGGGACTCCAGCTTGGCGCGGGAAACCTTGACGTTCAGGTGCTTCGGACCGCTCGCGTCGGCAGTCACGTACGGCAGGTTGACGTCGGTCTGCTGGGTCGAGGACAGCTCGATCTTGGCTTTCTCGGCCGCTTCCTTCAGACGCTGCATGGCCAGCGGGTCGCCCTTCAGGTTGATGCCGCTTTCCTTCTTGAACTCGTCGACGAGGTAGTCGATCAGGCGGATGTCGAAGTCTTCGCCGCCGAGGAAGGTGTCGCCGTTGGTGGCCAGCACTTCGAACTGGTGCTCGCCGTCGACTTCGGCGATCTCGATCACCGACACGTCGAAGGTACCGCCGCCCAGGTCATAGACGATCACGGTGTGGTCGCCCTTGGCCTTGTCCAGGCCATAGGCCAGCGCCGCCGCGGTCGGCTCGTTGATGATCCGCTTGACGTCGAGGCCGGCGATGCGGCCGGCGTCCTTGGTGGCCTGGCGCTGGCTGTCGTTGAAGTAGGCCGGAACGGTGATCACCGCTTCGGTGACCGGCTCGCCGAGGTAGTCTTCGGCGGTCTTCTTCATTTTCTTCAGCACTTCGGCGGAAATCTGCGGAGGCGCCATCTTCTGGCCCTTCACTTCCACCCAGGCGTCGCCGTTGTCGGCCTTGACGATGCTGTACGGCACCATCTGGATGTCTTTCTGAACCACGTTCTCTTCGAAGCGACGGCCGATCAGGCGCTTCACCGCATACAGGGTGTTCTGCGGGTTGGTGACCGCCTGGCGCTTGGCCGGCTGGCCCACCAGGGTTTCGCCATCGTTGGTGTAGGCGATGATCGAGGGGGTGGTACGCGCGCCCTCGGCGTTCTCGATGACCTTGACGTTACCGTTCTCCAGGATAGCCACGCAGGAGTTGGTGGTACCCAGGTCGATGCCAATGATTTTGCCCATATTCACTCTCCAGAAACTTTGATTCCGTGCGACCCGCCCGTGGGTCTCGTGCTCGGTTGACTACCCAGATGGGGTCGTCGCGTCGAATTTCAAGCCTGCTCGTCGATGGAAGGCGGGGTTTCCGCCGGCGCCTTGCTGACCACCACCATCGCCGGACGCAGCAGGCGGCCGTTGAGCAGGTAGCCTTTCTGGAACACCTTGAGGACACTGCCCGGCTCGGCCGAAGCGCTTTCCTGCATGGCCATCGCCTGGTGCTGCTCGGGGTTGAAAGGCTCGCCTTCCGGGTTCAGCGCCTCCACCTGGTAGCGGCGCAGGGTGTCGTCGAACATCTTCAGGGTCAGTTCCATCCCTTCGCGCATCGGCTTGATCGCCTCGTCGTTGGGATCGGACATCTCCAGGCCGCGCTCGAGGGTGTCGACCACCGCCAGCAGGTCGCCGGCGAATTTCTCCAGCGCGAACTTGTGCGCCTTCTCGACATCCTGCTCCGCACGCCGGCGTACGTTCTGCAGATCCGCGACCATGCGCAGCGCCTGGTCCTGGGCGGCAGCCAGCTGCTCCTCCAGCTCCTGCACGCGGGCGGTCAGGTCCTCGGCGGCGCCGGTGGGCTGCTCGGGGGTCTGTTGATCCAGGGTCTGCTGTTCGTCAGCCATGCCACTCTCCTTCAAAAATAAGCTGGCAAATACAAGGCGAACGCATAAGTTCGCAACGTTGCCGGCTATATGGGGACGGCTTTCCACGGTTCAAGGGGCGAGCGGCAATTGCCAGCCGGAAAAAATACTGTATAAATAACCAGACAAAACCCACGGAGCCGCCCGCCATGCTGGTTCACCTGTCCGTTCACAACTACGCCATCGTCGAGCACCTGGATCTCGAACTCGCTACCGGCATGAGCGTGATCACCGGCGAAACCGGTGCGGGCAAGTCGATCATGCTCGACGCCCTCGGCCTTACCCTCGGCGACCGCGCCGACAGCGGCGCGGTCCGTCCCGGAGCGGACAAGGCCGACATTCTCGCCAGCTTCGACGTCAGCGCCATCGCCGAGGCCCGCGACTGGCTCGCCGAGCGCGACCTGGAACAGGACGGTCCGTGCATCCTGCGCCGGGTGATCACTGCCGAAGGTCGCTCGCGTGCCTACATCAACGGCACGCCTTGCCCGCTGGGCGACCTGAAGAGCCTGGGCGAACTGCTGATCGACATCCATAGCCAGCACGAGCACCAGTCGCTGCTGAAGAGCGAGACCCACCGGCGCCTGCTCGACGAGTACGCCGGCTGCCAGGAGCTGGCGCGCCAGGTGCAGCTCGCCGCGCAACGCTGGAAGCAGACCAGCCAGGAACTCGAACGCCTGTCGCGTAGCGGCGACGAACAGCGCGCCCGCCACCAGTTGCTCAGCTACCAGCTGGAAGAACTGGAAAACCTGTCCCTCGGCGAAAACGAACTGGAAAGCCTGGAGCAGGAGCAGAAGACCCTGAGCAACGCCGAAAGCCTGCTCGCCGCCTGCCGCCAAGTCGTGGAAATGTGCAGCGAGAGCGATGCCGGCAACGTCCTTTCCGCGCTCAATGCCAGCCTCAACCGCCTGACCTCGTTCAGCGGCCAGCCCGCCGCTCTCGGCGAAGCGGTCAACCTGTTGTCCAGCGCGCAGATCCAGGTCGAGGAGGCGATCGGCGAACTGAACCGCTTCGTCGACCACTTCGATGCCGATCCCAATCGCCAGCAGCAGGTCGAGGAGCGCCTGGACGTCATTTACTCCCTGGCGCGCAAGCACCGGGTCCAGCCCGCCGAACTGGCCGACCTGCAGCAGCGCCTGTTCGACGAACTGGAGGCGCTGAACGCCGACGACGAAGCGGTCGGACGCCTGGGCGACGAGCTGGCCGCCTACGCCCGGCATTACCAGGAAAAAGCCGAAGAACTGAGCCGCCTGCGCCAGGCCGCGGCCGCACCTCTTGCCGCCAGCGTGGAGCAGGAGATGCAGCGCCTGGGCATGCCCGGGGGGCGCTTCGCCATCGTCCTGCATCCCGGCGACAGCGCCGAGCCGCAGGCCAACGGACTGGAAAGCGTGGAGTTCCTGGTCAGCGCCAACCCCGGGCAGCCGCTGAAAGGGCTGGCCAAGGTCGCCTCGGGCGGCGAACTGTCGCGGATCAGCCTGGCGATCCAGGTGATCACGGCACAGACCTCGCGCATCCCCACCCTGGTCTTCGACGAAGTCGACGTCGGCATCGGCGGCCCCACCGCCGAAGTGGTCGGACAGTTGCTGCGCCGCCTCGGCGAACGCGGCCAGGTCCTCACCGTGACCCACTTGCCGCAGGTCGCCGCCCAGGGCCACCAGCACCTGTTCGTGCACAAGGAACGCGGCAGCAGCGAAACCCGTACGGCGGTCGCCACCCTGAACAAGGCCCAGCGGATCGAGGAGATCGCCCGCATGCTCGGCGGCGTCGACCTGACCAAGGAATCCCTGGCCCACGCGAAGAAACTGGTCAACCTGGCCGCCCAGAACTGAACGTTCCTTCAATGGAAAATGAAAACGGCGACCCCAGGGTCGCCGTTTTCGCATGGAACCGTTGCGCGACTACTTCTTCTTGCGCACGTAGAGCACCAGATTGTGATCGACCAGCTCGAAGCCGCGCTCGCGGACGATTTCCTTCTGGCGCTTCTCGATTTCCGCATCCATGAACTCGATCACCTCGCCGGTATCGACGCAGACCATGTGGTCGTGGTGGCCGCTATCGGCGAGCTCGAACACGGCATGGCCGCCATCGAAGTTGTGACGCACCACCAGGCCGGCGGCCTCGAACTGGGTCAGCACCCGATAGACGGTTGCCAGGCCCACGTCCTCGCCTGCTTCCATCAGCGCCTTGTACACGTCTTCGGCGCTCATGTGGCGTTGCTCGGCCGAGTCGAGCATCTGCAGGATCTTGACCCGCGGCAGGGTCACTTTAAGGCCGGCTTTTCGAAGTTCGCTATTTTCAACCATGTCTGCTTTCTCAGCGCGGGATGTTTCGCAGTATCCCGGAATACGGGTATGATCGGGCTTTTATTTGCCCAGCCAAGATAGTGGAAGTCGCTCACCGATGCAAAACGCCAAGCTCATGCTGACCTGTCTCGCTTTCGCGGGGCTTGCCGCACTCGCCGGTTGCTCGTTTCCTGGCGTCTATAAAATCGACATCCAGCAAGGCAACGTCGTAACGCAGGACATGATAGACCAGTTGCGTCCCGGAATGACCCGACGCCAAGTGCGGTTTATCATGGGCAACCCGCTCATCGTCGATACCTTCCACGCCAATCGTTGGGACTACCTCTACAGCATCCAGCCGGGCGGCGGTCGTCGCCAGCAGGAGCGCGTCAGCCTGTTCTTCAACGACAGCGACCAGCTGGCCGGCCTGAACGGCGACTTCATGCCCGGCGTCAGCCGCGACGAAGCGATCCTCGGCAAGGAAGGCAGCACCACCGTCACCCAGCCGGCCGACCAGCAGAAACCGGAAGCGCAGAAAGAAGAGCCGCCGAAACCGGGCTCCACCCTGGAACAGCTCCAGCGCGAAGTGGACGAAGCCCAGCCGGTACCGGTCCCGACCCCCGAACCTCTGGACCCCAGCCCGCAATGACGGCTGGCGTTCCACGAAAAAGCCCGGCATTCGCCGGGCTTTTTCATTTCCGCAGGAAACCCCGCGGCTAACCGCCTTCGCGCTCGCTCCGGGCACGTGCGGCACGCTGCTTGCGCACCTCCTTGGGATCGGCGATCAGCGGACGGTAGATCTCCACCCGCTCGCCAGCCTCCAGCATCCGCTCCTCCGGGCGTGCCAGGAGCTTGCCGAAGATACCCAGCGGACAACCTTGCACATCCAGCCCTGGAAACGCCTCGGCGATGCCGGAGAGCAGCACGGCCTCGCGTGCGCTGGTACCTGCCGGCACGCTCAGGCGCAGTAACGCCTGTCGCTCCGGCAGCGCGTAGACCACCTCGACGGCGATCTCAGCCATAGAGTTGCTTGGCGCGCTGGCAGAACGCGTCGACCATGGTGTTGGCGGCCTGGGTGAACAGCGGCCCGAGGGTCGCCTTGACCAGCGGCCCGGCGTAATCGAAGGTCAGGTCGAGGGTGATCTTGCAGGCCTTCTCGCCCAGCGCCTTGAACTGCCAGACGCCATGCAGTTCGGTGAACGGTCCGTTTTCCAGGTTCATCTCGATGGAAGCTCCCGGCACCAACACGTTGCGGGTGGTGAAGCGCTGGCTGAGGCTACCCTTGGCCACGGTCAGCTCGGCGCGCATCAGGCTTTCGCTCTCCTCCAGGACCTGGCTGGCCGAACACCAGGGCAGGAACTCCGGATAGCGCTTCACGTCGTTCACCAGATCGAACAGCGCGCGGGCGGGATAAGGCAACAGCGCCGAACGCTGGATATGGGTGCTCATAGAACTCTCACTTCTGCTGTCGAGCGGGCGACTCCCCAAGCATAGCCGGCGGGACGGCGGCATCCGCCACGGCGGCGCGCTGCGCCCGTCGACCGGGGCCAGGGTTCGGCAGAAAAAACGCTCAGCGCAGCCTGACGCCACTTGAAGACTTTTCTTACAAAACCTTGGCCAGCGGCCAGGAAAAGAGTGGGCATTGTCCGAAATTCGCCTCTATCCCTCAAGCGCGACGCCGCCCCATAGCGGTGAAGCCGGCGACTCCCTATAATGCGCCGCCTATGGCTAAGCAGAAGAAACACCCTTCGGGGACCATCGCGCAGAACAAGAAGGCTCTGCACGACTATTTCATCGAACAACGCTTCGAGGCGGGCGTCGCCCTGGCGGGCTGGGAAGTGAAAAGCCTGCGCGCCGGCAAGGCCCAGCTGGTCGACAGCTACGTGCTGCTCAAGGATGGCGAGGCCTGGCTGCTCGGCAGCCACATCACGCCCCTGACCACCGCCAGCACGCACGTGATCGCCGACCCGGTGCGCACGCGCAAGCTGCTGCTGCACAAGCGCGAACTGGGCAAGCTGTTCGGCGCCGTGCAACAGAAGGGCTACGCCTGCGTCGCCCTGTCGATGTACTGGAAGAAGCACCTGGTCAAGTGCGAGATCGCCCTGGCCAAGGGCAAGAAGGACTTCGACAAGCGCCACACCGAGAAGGAGCGCGACTCCGATCGGGAGATCCAGCGCGCCATGCGCCACGGCAAGGACGACTGAGCGCGTCCCTGCCCGCGCCTCGCTAGTCTTCCTGCACGCTGCGCCGGCGCTGCGAGCGCTTCATCCTGCGCGCCTCTTCCTGGACCTCCGCCAGGACCTCCTGCACATAGTGGATGTGCTGGTTGGACACCTCCCGGGCCAGCTCCGCCTGACCGCTGATGATCGCGTCGTATAGGCGCTGGTGCTGCTCCATCAGTTGCGCGCGGGTTTCCGTGCGCTGCGCGTACATCCCGCCGATATTGGTCACCACGTTGCGCCGCAGCAAGTCGAACAGGCCCTTGATGGTGTGCAGCAGCACGGTGTTGTGGCTGGCCTCGGCGATCGCCAGGTGGAAGCGCGCGTCGGCGGCGCCCTCTTCCGCGCTGACCTGGTCGTTGCGCGCATAGCAGGCCTGGAGCGCCTCGAAGGCCTCGGTCAGGCGCTGGTGATCGAGGGAGGTCGCACGCAGCGCCGCGTAGTAGGCACAGGACCCTTCCAGCGTGTGGCGAAACTCCAGCAGGTCGCGCTGGGCCTCCGGGTTACCCTCCAGCAGGTGCAGCAGCGGATCGCTGAAAGTCGCGCCCAGCGATTCGGTCACATAGTTGCCGCCACCCTGGCGGCTGACCAGCAGCCCCTTCGCCACCAGTTTCTGGATCGCCTCGCGCAGCGACGGCCGGGAAACCCCGAACTGCTCGGCAAGCACGCGCTCGGCGGGCAGCCGCTCGCCGGACTTCAGCGTGCCCTCCAGGATCATCGCCTCCAGTTGCGCAACGATGTCATCCGACAGACGGCGCTGCCTGACCTGACCAAATTCCATATCCCGACACCCTTACCCGAAGTTTCGTCGCAAAGCCTCTGCCATGCGCCCAGCGCGAAAAAGAGAGGAAGCGTACCGAGCCGCTCCCCGCACCACAAGCGAGGCGCCACGAGCCCCGCACGAGCATCCTTAGACAAAAGTCGTAGACGGGCAAATTGACACGCCGAACGCTCGACTCTTAACCTGAGCGCTCGCTTTTGTAAATTGGTCTTACCAATTATGCGAGCTTTGCCAGGTTCGGCTGCCCAGCGCCCTTGCACACACAGGTCTTGGCGCGTATCCGATCTGGTCACAGGCAAACCCAACAACAATTAGGGAGCCAACCCCCATGCAAGCCTGGCAACAACTCTATACCCCCCTGGGCAGTCTCGGCCTGTCGGCCGCCGCGGCCGTCATCCCGATCGTGTTCTTCTTCCTCGCCCTGGCGGTATTCCGCCTCAAGGGCCACATCGCCGGCAGCATCACCCTGGCGCTGGCCATCGCGGTGGCCATCTTCGCCTTCCACATGCCCGCCGACATGGCCTTCGCCGCCGCCGGCTACGGCTTCCTCTACGGTCTCTGGCCGATCGCCTGGATCATCGTCGCCGCGGTCTTCCTCTACAAACTGACGGTGAAGAGCGGCCAGTTCGAGGTGATCCGCAGCTCGGTGCTGTCGATTACCGGCGACCAGCGCCTGCAGGTACTGCTGATCGGCTTCTCCTTCGGCGCCTTCCTCGAAGGCGCCGCCGGTTTCGGCGCGCCGGTGGCGATCACCGCCGCCCTGCTCGTCGGCCTCGGCTTCAATCCGCTCTACGCCGCCGGCCTGTGCCTGATCGCCAACACTGCGCCGGTGGCCTTCGGCGCACTGGGCATCCCGATCATCGTCGCCGGCCAGGTGACCGGCATCGACGCCTTCAAGATCGGCGCCATGACCGGCCGCCAACTGCCGTTCCTGTCGATCCTGGTACCGTTCTGGCTGGTGTTCATGATGGACGGCTGGCGCGGCATCCGCGAAACCTGGCCGGCCGCCATCGTCGCCGGCGGCAGCTTCGCCATCACCCAGTACCTGACGTCCAACTTCATCGGCCCGGAGTTGCCGGACATCACCTCGGCACTGGTCAGCCTGGTCTCCCTGACCCTGTTCCTCAAGGTCTGGCAGCCGCAGGGCGCCAGCGAAGCGCTCGCCGCAGGCGGCGGCGCGGCCGTGGCCGGTGGCGGCTACGGCGGGCAACGCAGCGTCGAACCGTCCGCCTACAGCTTCGGCGAGATCCTCAAGGCCTGGTCGCCGTTCCTGGTGCTCACCGTACTGGTGACCATCTGGACCCTGAAACCTTTCAAGGCCCTGTTCGCCCCGGGCGGCGAGCTCTACTGGCTGGTGTTCAACTTCGCCATCCCGCACCTCGACCAACTGGTGGTCAAGGGCGCGCCGATCGCCACCAGCGCCACGCCGATCGCCGCGGTATTCAAGTTCGACCCGATCTCCGCCACCGGCACGGCGATCTTCCTCTCGGCGCTGGTATCGATGTTCATCCTGCGCATCGGAGCGAAAATTGGTATTACCACTTTCAAGGAAGTCTTGGTGGAGCTGAAGTGGCCGATCCTGTCCATCGGCATGGTCCTGGCCTTCGCCTTCGTCACCAACTACTCGGGCATGTCCACCACCCTGGCCCTGGTCCTGGCCGGTACCGGCGCGGCGTTCCCGTTCTTCTCGCCGTTCCTCGGCTGGCTGGGGGTATTCCTGACCGGTTCGGATACATCCTCCAACGCCCTGTTCAGCTCCCTGCAGTCGACCACCGCGCACCAGATCGGGGTCAGCGACACCCTGCTGGTGGCCGCCAATACCAGCGGCGGCGTGACCGGCAAGATGATCTCCCCGCAATCCATCGCCGTGGCCTGCGCCGCGACCGGGATGGTCGGCAAGGAATCCGACCTGTTCCGCTTCACCCTGAAGCACAGCCTGATCTTCGCCGCGCTGGTCGGACTGATCACCCTGGCCCAGGCATACCTATTCACCGGCATGCTGGTGCACTGACCGCGCCCTGATCGGCCGCGCGTCGGCGATACTGCGCAGGAAATGGCCCGGGGAGGCTCGCCTACGATCGTAGGCCCGGCTCCCTTGGCCATTTCCGCCGTGTCCCGCTCCACTGCGCTCGATGCAAAACCTTTCGACACAACGGAAGAGCCCAATGATCATTTCCGCTTCCACCGACTACCGCGCCGCCGCCCAACGCAAGCTGCCGCCGTTCCTCTTCCACTACATCGACGGCGGCGCCTACGCCGAGTACACCCTGCGCCGCAACGTCGAGGACCTGTCGGCCATCGCCCTGCGTCAGCGGGTGCTGAAGAACATGTCCGAGCTGAGCCTGGAAACCCGCCTGTTCGACGAGACCCTGGCGATGCCGGTGGCGCTCGCCCCGGTCGGTCTCACCGGCATGTACGCCCGCCGCGGCGAGGTCCAGGCGGCGCGCGCGGCGGCGGCGAAGGGCGTGCCCTTCACCCTGTCGACGGTATCGGTGTGCCCGATCGAGGAGGTCGCCCCGGCCATCGACCGGCCGATGTGGTTCCAGCTCTACGTGCTGAAGGACCGCGGCTTCATGCGCAACGCCCTGGAGCGGGCCAAGGCCGCCGGCGTCACCACCCTGGTGTTCACCGTCGACATGCCGGTCCCCGGCGCCCGCTACCGCGACGCCCATTCCGGCATGAGCGGCCCCTACGCCGCGCCGCGCCGCATCCTGCAAGCCATGACCCACCCGGCCTGGGCCTGGGACGTCGGCCTGCTGGGCAAGCCCCACGACCTCGGCAACATTTCCGCCTACCGCGGCAACCCGACCGGACTGGAGGACTACATCGGCTGGCTGGGCGCCAACTTCGACCCGTCGATTTCCTGGAAGGACCTGGAGTGGATCCGCGAGTTCTGGGACGGCCCGATGGTGATCAAGGGCATCCTCGACCCGGAGGATGCCAGGGATGCGGTGAAGTTCGGCGCCGACGGCATCGTCGTCTCCAACCACGGCGGGCGCCAGCTCGACGGCGTGCTGTCCAGCGCCCGCGCGCTGCCGGCGATAGCCGATGCGGTGAAGGGCGAACTGGCGATCCTTGCCGACTCCGGCATCCGCACCGGTCTCGACGTGGTGCGGATGATCGCCCTCGGCGCCGACAGCGTGCTGCTCGGCCGCGCCTTCGTCTACGCCCTGGCCGCCGCCGGCGAGGCCGGGGTGCGCAACCTGCTCGAACTGATCGAAAAGGAAATGCGCGTGGCCATGGTCCTCACCGGGGCCAAGTCGATCGGCGAGATCAGCGCCGACTCGCTGGTCCGCGAACTGGGCGCCTGAGACGCCCACCAGAAAAGCCTGAAAACGCCCGGGGCGTGACCGTCGTCCCAGGGCCGAGGAAAGCCGATGAGCCTGCCGATTCCCTTTCTCGAGACCGTCGAGCGGCTGATACCGCGCGAACGCCGCTTCGACGACCCGCTGTCGACCCTGGCCTTCGGCACCGACGCCAGTTTCTACCGGTTGATTCCCAAGCTGGTGCTGCGCGTCGAAAGCGAGGACGAGGTCGCCGCGATCCTATCCGCCGCCTACCGCGAGCAGGTCCCGGTGACCTTCCGCGCCGCCGGCACCAGCCTCTCCGGCCAGGCCATCAGCGACTCGGTGCTGCTCGTCCTCGGCGACAACTGGAACGGCCGGGAAATCCGCGCCGACGGCGCGCAGATCCGCCTGCAGCCGGGTGTCATCGGCGCCCAGGCGAACGCCTGGCTAGCGCCGTTCGGCCGCAAGATCGGTCCCGACCCGGCCTCGATCAACGCCTGCAAGATCGGCGGCATCGTCGCCAACAACGCCAGCGGCATGTGCTGCGGCACCGCGCAGAACAGCTACCACACCCTCGCCGGCCTGCGCCTGCTGCTGGCCGACGGCACCCGTCTGGACAGCGAGGACCCGGCCAGCGTCGCGGCCTTCCGCGCCAGCCACGGCGAGCTGCTGGAACGGCTCGCCGAACTCGGCCGCGAGACCCGCGCCAACGCCGAACTGGCCGCGAAGATCCGCCACAAGTACCGGCTGAAGAACACCACCGGCCTGTCGCTGAACGCGCTGGTCGACTACGACGAGCCGCTGGACATCCTCACCCACCTGATGGTCGGCTCCGAGGGCACCCTCGGCTTCATCAGCGCGGTGACCTACGACACCGTCCCGGAACACCCGCACAAGGCCTCGGCGCTGCTGGTTTTCCCCACGGTGGAAACCTGCTGCACGGCGGTCGCGGTGCTCAAGCGCCAGCCGGTCTCGGCGGTGGAACTGCTCGATCGGCGCAGCCTGCGCTCGGTGGAGAACATGCAGGGCATGCCGGAATGGGTGAAGAGTCTTTCCGCCGGTGCCTGCGCCCTGCTCATCGAGTCCCGCGCGGCGAGCCGCACGCTGCTGCACGAACAGCTCGGGCGGATCATGGCCTCCATCGCCGAATATCCGCTGGAGAAGCAGGTCGACTTCAGCGAAGACCCGGCGGTCTACAACCAGCTCTGGCGCATCCGCAAGGACACCTTCCCGGCTGTCGGCGCGGTGCGCGAGACCGGCACCACGGTGATTATCGAGGACGTCACCTTCCCCGTCGAACGACTGGCCGAGGGAGTCAACCGCCTGATCGAGCTGTTCGACAAGCACCGCTACGATGAGGCGATCCTCTTCGGCCACGCGCTGGAGGGCAACCTGCACTTCGTCTTCACCCAGGGCTTCGACTCGCCCGAGCAGATCGCCCGCTACTCGGCGTTCATGGACGACGTGGCGCACCTGGTGGCGGTGGAGTACGGCGGCTCGCTGAAGGCCGAGCATGGCACCGGGCGCAACATGGCGCCGTTCGTCGAGCTGGAGTGGGGCGAGGACGCCTATCGCTTGATGTGGCAGCTCAAGCGCCTGCTCGACCCGCGCGGCATCCTCAACCCGGGTGTGGTCCTCAGCGACGACCCACAGAGCCACCTGAAGAACCTCAAGCCGCTGCCGGCTGCCGACGAGATCGTCGACAAGTGCATCGAGTGCGGTTTCTGCGAACCAGTCTGCCCGTCGCGCGGACTGACCCTCACGCCACGCCAGCGCATCGTCCTGTGGCGCGACATCCAGGCGAAGAAGCGCGCCGGCCTCGACACCACGGCGCTGGAGCGCGACTACCGCTACCAGGGCATCGACACCTGCGCCGCCACCGGCCTATGCGCCCAGCGCTGTCCTGTGAACATCAACACCGGCGAGCTGATCCGCAAGCTGCGCGGCGCCGACGCCCGCCACGCCGAAGGCGCCACCTGGCTGGCGCGCAACTTTGCCGGAGCCATGCGTGCTGCGCGCTTCGCCCTGCTCGCTGCCGACGGCGCCCGGCGCCTGCTTGGCGCGCCCCTGCTGGCCAGGGCCAGCCGCGGCCTCAGCCAGGCCAGCGGCGGCCGCGTGCCGCAATGGACGCCGGCGCTGCCGCAGCCGGTACGCCTGGCGCCGCCGACCGCCCCGCTCGACGACGAGCGGCCGAGGGTGGTCTATCTCGCCGCCTGCGTCTCGCGTGCCATGGGCCCGGCCTTCGGCGACGAAGAGCGCGAGCCGCTGCTGGACAAGACCCGCCGTCTACTGGAAAAGGCCGGCTACCAGGTGGTGTTCCCGGATAACCTGGACAACCTCTGCTGCGGCCAGCCGTTCGCGTCCAAGGGGTATGCGAAGCAGGCCGACGACAAGCGCGACGAGCTGCTCGCCGCCCTGCTCCAGGCCAGCCGCGGCGGCCTCGACCCGATCTACTGCGACACCAGTCCCTGCACCCTGCGCCTGGTCCAGGGTCTGGACGATCCGCGGCTGCAGATCCACGACCCGGTGAAATTCATCCGCAGTCACCTGCTCGATCGCCTGGAGTTCATCCCGCAGGACAAACCGGTAGCGGTGCACGTCACCTGCAGCACCCAGCACCTCGGCGAGAGCCAGGCGCTGATCGACCTGGTCGGCCGCTGCACCCGCAAGGTGGTGATCCCGGAAGGCATCCACTGCTGCGGCTTCGCCGGCGACAAGGGCTTCACCACGCCGGAACTGAACGCTCACTCCCTGCGCAGCCTGAAGGATGCCGTGCAGTTCTGCGAGGAAGGCGTATCCACCAGCCGTACCTGCGAGATCGGCCTCAGCGAGCACGGCGGGATCGACTACCGCGGGGTGGTCTACCTGGTGGACCGGGTGACGCAGGCGAAGGGCGCGCCTCGGTAGGGCGAATAACCACTCGCGGTTATCCGCCGGGCCATGCTCCGCAGAAGCAGCGGATAGCGCCGCTGGCGCTATTCGCCCTACCTCACGACTCCCACCGGTAGGGCGAATAACCGCTCGCGGTCATCCGCCGGGCCATGCTCCACAAAAGAGGCGGATAGCGCCGCTGGCGCTATTCGCCCTACGTCACGACTCTCACCGGTAGGGCGAATAACCGCTCGCGGTTATCCGCCGGGCCATGCTCCGCAGAAGCGGCGGATAGCGCCGCTGGCGCTGTTCGCCCTACGTCAGGCGAAATGGCTGCTCCGGCGTCGTCGGCCCGCGCCGGGTCGCGCAAAAAATCCGTCGTTAAGCACCTCTTAAGTCAGCCGCGCCTATCGTGCCTTCCACCGCGAGGACATCCCTCGCCGAAACGGAAGCAGGAGGCCTTCATGGCAATTCAACCGTTGCGACTCGATCCGATCACCGTGCTCGGCAAGCAACTGGTCATCGAGCTGTTCGACTGCGTCGACCAGCGCTTCGACGATATCCAGTGGATCGAGGAAAGCATGCTCGAGGCCGCCCGCCAGGCCAACGCCACCATCATCACCTCGGCGTTCCACAAGTTCAGCCCGATCGGCATCTCCGGCGTGGTGGTGATCGCCGAATCGCACCTGGCGATCCATACCTGGCCGGAGTACGGCTATGCCGCGGTCGACGTGTTCACCTGCGGCGACGTGCTCGATGGCGCCCAGGCCGTGCGCGTGCTCAGCGAACGCCTGGGCAGCCGTCGGCACCTGATCTCGAGCATGGACCGCGGCCTCGGCGGCCATCGCCTGGGGCTGCTCAGCCGCAGCCTGGCCGGCAATGGCCCGGTCGACGAAGACAGCCCGACCCTGCGCTGGGCGCTGGGCCAGGGCACGGGGGTGGCCTGATGGATACGCCGATCGAACGCGCCCCGCTGGCTCCCGACCTGAGCCAGACCCGTTACGCCGTCGACCTCACCGGCCTGGTGCCGGCGGAGGTCGCCGCCGGGCTGCCGCCGCTGCCGCCGAACCACTTCTATTTCTATCCGCCGGACCCGCTGCTGGAAGGCGACGGCGCGATCACCGCGATCGAGGACAGCGACCCCTTCGACCAGTACGTCTACCGCCTGCGCCGGGTGCTCTACCAGGGCCGCACGCGCTGGCAGAACGTGCTGATCGCCGACACCTACAACTACGACCGCGTGCTGATGCTCGACGGCGCGATCCAGAGCGCCGAGAGCGATGAGTCGCTGTACCACGAGCTGCTGGTGCAGCCGGCCATGCTCGCCCACGACGAGCCGCGCGACGTACTGATCATCGGCGGCGGCGAAGGCGCCACCCTGCGCGAGGTGCTGTCCCATGCCAGCGTGCGGCGGGCGGTGATGGTCGATCTCGACCGGGAGTTGGTGGAACTGTGTCGCGAACACCTGTTCCAGTGGCACCAGGGCGCCTTCGACGACCCACGCTGCGAACTGCTCGCCGAGGACGGCCGGGCCTATCTCGAGCGCGACCCGTCGCTCTATGACGTGGTCATCATCGACGTCGTCGACATGCTCGACAACGGCCCGGCCCAGGCTCTCTATACCCGCCAGTTCTACGAGCTGCTGCATTCGCGCCTGCGACCGGGCGGGGTGGTCGCGGTGCAGGGGCTGGAGTTCTCCCACAGCGACGACAAGCCCCACGCGGCCCTCGCCCGCACCCTGCGCAGTGTCTTCTCCCAGGTCCACAGCTACCGCGCCACGGTGCCCTCGTTCCTCTCCTCCTGGGGCTTCCTGCTGGCTTCCGACTGGCTCGACACGAACCACTGGCAGGCCGAGGACATCGACCGACGCATCGAACGCAAGCTCGGCCCGCTGTGGCTCGACCACCTCGACGGCGACTACCTCAAGGCCTGCTTCGTGATGGACCGGGAAACCCGCTTCCTGCTCGCCCAACCGGGACCGGTACTGGAAGACGGCGTACCCTTCGTCGCACCGCCGGATATCGAGGAGATCGAGTTCGGCCCGGCACAATTGCCGGCCCTGGCGAGGACCTGAAGATGTCCGCCGCTCCCCTGGCCAGCGTACCGCTGGCCGTCAACGGCGCGCCCTGCCTGCTGCACCGGGTACGCTTCCGCTCCGCCGCGGACGGCGGCGGCCTGCCGCTACTGGCCACCCTGCGCGATCCGCAGCCGGCGCTGGCCGTCCTGGCGCAACGCATCGAGCTGAGCGAAGACGCGGAACTGCCGGAGACCGCCGTCGACGACGAGCTGCTGGTGATCTTCGCCAACGCCGGGCTACAGACCGGGCACGCCTGGCGCCAGCGCCTGGAAGCCTGGATGGCCGCCGGCGAGGACGAGCGCCAGCCGACCCTGGAAGCGCCCTCGTTCGGCGAGCGGGTGCTGTGGCGCCCCGGCCGCGCGCTGGTCATCGGCAACCCCGAGCGCTGCCGGGAGCTGCTCGAAGGCCTGGCCGTCTTCGCCTGGCACGAAGGTCACCTGCGCCGCCTGGAAGGCGAGACCGCGGCGGCCTGGGAACCGGCCCAGGCCGATGTCGAACTGACCCAGCTACCGCGCCGTGCCGCCCTGCGGCGCCAGGAACATGTGAACCGGCAGGTGCGACGCACTACACTCTGGCGCATGGCCTATGCCCGCCTGGAGTCGCACCTGGAGAAGCCGCCGCTGCAACTGAACGGCGCTGTGCGCCGGCTCTACAACGAACTGGCCATGCAGGCCGAAGTGCACGATCGCCTGGCGACCCTGGACGACCGCATCGAAGTGCTGCAGGACCTCTACGAACTGGCCGCCGACCGCCTCGGCGAATACCGCTACTTCCGGGGCGAACTGCGGGTCGAATGGCTGATCGTCGCCATCCTCCTGCTGGAGGCCGGCCTGAGCCTGTGGGAATTGTGGAATCACTGAAACGAGGCTGCCATGAGAATACTGCTGGCCGAGGACGACCTGCTGCTCGGCGACGGCATCCGCGCCGGGCTGCGCCTGGAAGGCGATACCGTGGAATGGGTGACCGACGGCGTGGCCGCGGAGAACGCGCTGGTCACCGACGAGTTCGACCTGCTGGTGCTCGACATCGGACTGCCGCGCCGCAGCGGCCTGGACATCCTGCGTAACCTGCGCCACCAGGGCCGGCTCACCCCGGTGCTGCTGCTCACCGCGCGGGACAAGGTGGCCGACCGGGTCGCCGGGCTCGACAGCGGTGCCGACGACTACCTGACCAAGCCCTTCGATCTCGACGAACTGCAGGCACGGGTGCGCGCCCTGACCCGCCGCACCACCGGTCGCGCCCTGCCGCAACTGGTGCACGGCGAGCTGCGCCTGGACCCGGCGACCCACCAGGTGACCCTGTCCGGGCAGGCGGTGGAACTGGCGCCGCGCGAATACGCACTGCTGCGCCTGCTGCTGGAGAACAGCGGCAAGGTGCTCTCGCGCAACCAACTGGAGCAGAGCCTCTACGGCTGGAGCGGCGACGTCGAGAGCAACGCCATCGAAGTCCACGTCCACCACCTGCGGCGCAAGCTCGGCAACCAGTTGATCCGCACCGTCCGCGGCATCGGCTACGGCATCGACCAGCCGGCGCCCTGAAAACCGCCTACCGGAGTCCCCCGATGTCCCGTGCCGCCGTCCCCTCCGTCCGCCGGCGCCTGCTGGTCAACCTGCTGGTCGGCTTCGTGCTGTGCTGGCTGAGCGTGGCGGCGCTGACCTACCACCTCTCGCTGAAGCAGGTGAACCGCCTGTTCGACGACGACATGGTGGACTTCGGCGAAGCCGCCCTGCGCCTGCTCGACCTTGCCACCGAAGACCAGGCCAGCGAGGACGGCTCGATCACCGAGATCATCGAACGCAGCCGCGAGGCGATCCAGGGCCTGCCCCTGCTGCGCCGCGAAAGCGCCCTCGGCTACGCCCTGTGGCGCGACGGCCAGCCGCTGCTGTCGAGCCTCAACCTGCCGCCGGAGATCACGGCCCAGGGCCCCGGCTTCAGCACCGTGGAAGCCCAGGGCACCCACTGGCGGGTGCTCCAGCTGAATATCGACGGCTTCCAGATCTGGATCAGCGAAAACCTGATCTACCGCCAGCACACCATGAACCTGCTGCTGTTCTACTCGCTGTTCCCGCTGCTGCTGGCGCTGCCGTTGCTCGGCGGCCTGGTCTGGTTCGGCGTTGCCCGCGGCCTGGCGCCGCTACGCGAAGTGCAGGCCGAGGTCCAGCAGCGCTCCGCGCGACACCTGCAGCCGATCGCGGTGGAGGCGGTGCCGCTGGAGATCCGCGGCCTCATCGACGAACTCAACCTCCTGCTGGAGCGCCTGCGCACCGCCCTCGAGGCCGAACGCCGACTGACCAGCGACGCCGCCCATGAAATCCGCACGCCACTGGCCAGCCTGCGCACCCATGCCCAGGTCGCGCTGCGTTCGGAAGACCCCAAGGCCCACGCCCGCGGCCTGCTGCAAGTCAGTCGCAGCGTCGAGCGGATCAGCACCTTGATGGAGCAGATCCTGCTCCTCGCCCGCCTCGACGGCGACGCCCTGCTGGAGCAATTCCACCCGGTCAACCTCGCCACCCTGGCCGAAGACGTACTCTCCGAACTGGCGCGCCAGGCCATCGACAAGGACATCGAGCTGTCGTTGCACCAGGAGACCGTGCACGTGATGGGCATCGACCTGTGGCTGAAGGCGATGGTCGGCAACCTGGTGGGCAACGCCCTGCGCTACACACCGGCCGGGGGCCAGGTCGAGATCCGCGTCGAGAATCGCGCCCAGCACGCCGTGCTGCGGGTGCGCGACAACGGCCCCGGGGTCGCCCTGGAAGAGCAGCAGGCGATCTTCACCCGCTTCTACCGCAGCCCCGCCACCAGCAGCGGCGAGGGCAGCGGCCTGGGCCTGCCGATCGTCAAGCGCATCGTCGAACTGCACTTCGGCAGTATCGGCCTGGGCAAGGGACTGGAGGGCAAAGGGCTGGAAGTGCAGGTGTTCCTGCCGAAGACCCAGCCGGACGCGACGCGGCCGCCGGCCAGAGGTCCGGACAGCGGGCGGTCACATATCTGATAGCCTGCGCATTGGCCGGGAAAGGGATAGGCTAGCGGCTTCGCAACCTCCCAGGAGACCCGGATGAACATCGGTGAAGCGGCGAAGAAAAGCGGACTGACGCCGAAGATGATCCGTTACTACGAGTCCATCGAGTTGCTCCGCCCAGCCGGACGCAGCGCCAGCGGCTACCGCCACTACAACGAGAACGACCTGCATACCCTGGCGTTCATCCGCCGTTCGCGGGACCTCGGTTTCTCCCTCGACGAAGTCGGCAAGCTGCTCACCCTCTGGCAGGATCGCCAGCGTGCCAGTGCCGACGTCAAGGCCCTGGCGGCGCAGCACGTGCGCGAGCTGAATCGCAAGATCGAGGAGCTCAGCACCCTGCGCGACACCCTGCAGGACCTGGTCGAGCACTGCCAGGGCGACCACCGCCCCGACTGCCCGATCCTCAAGGACCTGGCGTCTGGCTGCTGCCACTGATATCCAGCAGCGGCCAGCGCGCCGTCCAGTTCTTCTCCCGCAGGCGCCGCCGGTAGACCTCCGGCTTGCCGGCGAAATGCGCGGTGGGCCGCACCTTCAGCGCCAGCAGGTCGTCGACGCCCAGCGGTGCCAGTAGCTCCAGGCGTTCGCCGACGAGCCGCAGCGCCACCGCCGTGCACGTTTCCGCCCAGTGGCACAGCGCATCGGCGCAATCCCGGTAGGGCCGGTCGCCGTTGCGCAGGTGCATGCGCGCCTGGTTCTTCACCGACCAGGGTACCTCGCAGCGACGGCGCAACGCGGCCTCGAAGTCGGCGTCGGCCTGCGGGTCGAGGGCCCGCGGGGCGAAATGAAGTACGTCGATGTCCGCCAGCGGCGTGGCTTCGCCGTAGCCATGCAGATGGTCCCATACCGCGTTGCGCACGAAGCCGGCGCCGATCCAGGCGCCCTCCGGGCCGACCTCGCGCAGCACGCGGAGCAGATGCAGGCGCGAGGAATCGGCGGCGATCAGCGCGAGGATGTCTTCCGCCGTTTTCATCCCAACCGCCGCACCGGCCAGGCGAAGCGTCGCAGCAGGCTGGCCGGCAACAGGGTGATGGCCAGCCCGACGAACACCAGCGCGCAGGCCAGCAGGCTGTCCAGGTCGAGGCGTTCGCCGAGCAGCAGCCAGCCGGCGAGCATGCCCGACACCGGCACCGCCAGGGCGAACGGGGTCACCAGGCTGGCCGGGTAGTGGCGCAGGAGGAAACTCCAGATGGCGAAGCCCACCGTGGTCGCGCCGAAGGCGATGTAGAGCAGCGCGCCGAAGCCGCCCCAGCTCATGTTCAGCACTGCGCGCTCGATGGCTTGCGGACCTTCGAATAGATAGGAAAGCGCCAGCAGCGGCAACGGCGGGACCAGGCTGACCCAGCAGATCAGGCGCAGCATGTCGGTGGCCCCGGAACGCTTGGTGGCGATATTGGCGAAGGACCAGGCCAGCGCTGCGGCGACCACCAGCAGGAATGCCAGCAGGCTGTCTCCCAGCGGCCGTTCCAGGCCGATCAGGACCAGCCCCGCCGCCGCCAGCAGGAGGCCGAACAACCCGCGCGGCGTCGGCCGCTCGCCCAGCCACAGGGCGGCGATGAGGATGGTGAAGAATACCTGGCTCTGCAGCACCAGCGACGACAGCCCGGCCGGCATGCCTTGGGCCATACCGACGAACAGCAGGCCGAACTTGACCACCCCGAGGAGCACGCCGATCAGCAGGATGCGTCCGAACGGCGCCGGCATCGGCCCGCGCAGGACCAGCAGCGGCAGCGCCGCCAGGGCGAAGCGCAGGGCGCAGAACAGCAGCGGCGGGAAGTCGCCGAGGCCGACCTTGATCACGACGAAGTTCAGACCCCAGATCAGGGTCACCAGCAGGGCGAGCAGGATATGTGCAACAGGCATGGCGGCCTCCGGAAAACTTCAGGCCACGCTAGCAGTTGCGTGCGCAAGGGTCGCGATACAGTTGGCGGGAAAAAACATCCGCCAGCCGCTCACTGCAACCAGGGCGGCGGCGGTTCCTCGCGCTCGCCACGCGGCGCGTCGTCGGCCTGGCGCAGCGCCTGGCGACGCGCCTCCTCGCGCTGCGCGGCCTCGATCTCGCGGAGCACCGCGCGCACGTCGGCGGCCTCTTCGGCTTCGACGAAGGTGCCGCTGAGCGGGGTTTCCGCTGTCAGCTCGCCGGCTTCGTAGAGCGCCCACATTTCCTTGGCATAGCGGGTCTGCCTGAGTTCCGGGGCGAAGCGGCCGAAGTAGGCGGCCATGTTGCCGACGTCGCGTTCGAGCATGCTGAACGCATGGTTGTTGCCGGCCGCGTCGACCGCCTGCGGCAAGTCGATGATCACCGGGCCGTCCGGACCGAGCAGGACGTTGAACTCGGAGAGGTCGCCGTGCACCAGGCCGGCGCAGAGCATGGCGACGATCTGGCGGATCAGGAAAGCGTGGTGGCGCCGTGCCTCGTCGGGCTCCAGCGTCACGTCGTTGAGACGCGGCGCAGCATCGCCGTCGGCGTCCGCCACCAGTTCCATCAGCAACACGCCATCGAGGAAATCATAGGGCTTCGGCACCCGCACACCGGCCCCGGCGAGACGGAACAGGGCCGCCACTTCGGCATTCTGCCAGGCTTCCTCCTGTTCGCGGCGGCCATACTTCGAGCCCTTGGCCATGGCCCGCGCCTGGCGGCTGTTGCGGACCTTGCGGCCCTCCTGGTACTCGGCGGCCTGGCGGAAGCTGCGCTTGTTGGCTTCCTTGTAGACCTTGGCGCAACGCAGGCTGTCGCCGCAACGCACCACATAGACCGAGGCTTCCTTGCCGCTCATCAGCGGGCGCACGACCTCGTCGATCAGACCGTCTTCGATCAACGGTTCCAGGCGTCTGGGTGTCTTCATCGGTGCTACGCGGTTCCTCGGGGCCAATGTGTAAGGCAAAGGGTCTGACGTTATACGGCAAACGCCGTGCCGAGCACAGCCGGACGCGCCGGCTTTCCGCCGGACTGCGCACCGATCGGCGTACTAGGCCGGTGGCGCGGTGAGTTCGATGCTTTCCGCCACCGCCTGTTCCAGCCGCTGCATCTCCACGTCCAGCGCCTCGGCGCTGTCGGCGTAGCGCCGGGCAACCTCGGCGAAAGCGTCGGCCACGGCGACGAAGGCCTCCACCAGCCGTGGGTCGAATTCACTGCCGGCGCCGGCCTGGATCAGCAGCACCGCCTCGGCATGCGCCAGCGGCGGCCGGTAGGCGTGCCGGCTGGTCAGTTCATCGTAGCGGTCGGCCAGGGCGACGATCCGCGCCGCCAGGGGAATCCGCTCGCCCGCAAGGCCTTCCGGAAAGCCCCGGCCATCCCAGCGTTCGTGATGACTGTAGGCGATCTGCCGGGCGAAGCGGAGGAATCCGGAAGGCTGGCCGAGCCGCCGCTCGGCGCTGGCCAGGGCGTCGCGCCCGGCGCGGGTATGGCCCTGTAGCAGGGCGGTGTCGGCGGCGTCCAGTTGCCCGGGGTTGAGCAGGACCCGGTCGGGCACCGCGACCTTGCCGATGTCATGCAACAGCGCCGACTTGCTCAGCAGGTCGACAGCCTCCGGAGTCAGCTCGTCGGCGAACGCCCGCTGCGCCGCCAGGTGCTCGGCGAGCAGCCTGACATAGCGCTCGATACGCGGAAGATGGCGGCTGCGCGGGTTGTCGCGAAGATCGCCAAGGGTCGCCAGGGCTTCGATGACGGCGTCCTGCAACTGTTGCAGCTGGCGCGTGCGACGGCGCACTTCGAGTTCCAGGTATTCGCTCTTGTCGCGCAGGAAATC
Source organism: Pseudomonas sp. 20-5 (assembly GCF_056782835.1). Classification (NCBI taxonomy): domain Bacteria; kingdom Pseudomonadati; phylum Pseudomonadota; class Gammaproteobacteria; order Pseudomonadales; family Pseudomonadaceae; genus Pseudomonas; species Pseudomonas sp. 20-5. The sequence continues at coordinate 5,421,323 of NZ_CM165584.1, forward strand.
GGCATTGGCCTTCAATTGCAGATGGGTACGCACCCGCGCCAGGACGATCGGCGGGCTCACCGGCTTGCCCAGGTAATCCACCGCGCCCAGGGCCAGGCCCTGTTGCTCGTCGTCGCGATCGGCGCGGGCAGTGAGGAACATCAACGGGATGTCGCGGGTCAGCGGATCGGCCTTGAGCCGTCGGCAGACCTCGTAGCCGTCCATGCCCGGCATGTTCACATCGAGCAGGATCAGGTCCGGGCGCGGCTCTTCGACGGCCGCCCGCAGCCCGGCCGGGCCGCTGCCGGCGGTGCGCACGCGGTACTGCTCCTCGAGCAGCTCGCGCATCAGCAGCAGGTTGTCCGGGGTGTCGTCCACCACCAGCACGAGTTCCTGCTCGGGCCTGTCCAGCATGCTCTCCATCGCCCCTCCGGCCTTCGCTACGGGGCCGCCTGGCGGCGACCGTCACTCCGTATTGAAGACGCTGGAGACGACTTCTGCACGTCCGGTCAGGCGCCCGGGGCGACCGTTCAGGGCGTCAGGCGGAAACGCAGTGGCGAATCCTCGGCCTCGGCGCCGTTCTCGCTCTCGCCGAAGGCCCGGCGCTCGATGGGGTCCTGGCCGAAATACTCCTTGATCGGCGACTCGATGGCCTTGCCGCCGGGGCTCACGTGACTGGCGCAACCGCCAAGGAACACCAGGACCACACCGATGACCAGCGCTTTCATCTTCGTACCCCCGTCAGCCCGGCCCATCCGGGCGCTGCGCCGCAGCATGGCGCAGCCCGCCTTAGGGATCGCTTAAGGCATTCAGGCGGCGGCGCGGCTGGCGCGCCACTGGGGCAGGCCGATGAGCACCACGGCGCTGATGATCACCGCCATCGCCAGCCCCTCGATACCGCCGATCCGCTCGCCGGCGAACAGGGTGCCGAGCAACACCGCCACCGCCGGATTGACGTAGGCATAGCTGGTGGCCGCCGCCGGCCGTACGTTGCGCAGCAGGTACTGGTAGGCGCTGAAGGCGATGATCGAGCCGAACAGGATCAGGTACACCAGCGCCAGCCAGCCGCTGGTGCTCGGCCAATGCTCCAGGCGCTCGCCGCTGGCCAGGCTGCCGACCAGCAGCACCGCGCCGCCGACCAGCATTTCCGCGGCGCTGGCCATCGGTCCGGCCGGCAGCGACAGGCGCCGGCTCCACACCGAGCCGAAGGCCCAGGACGCGGCGGCGAACAGGATCAGGCCGGCGCCGGCAGGGCTGGCCTGGAGGTTCGAACCGAGGTTGAGCAGGACGATGCCGAACAGCCCGAGCACGATGCCGCCCCATTCCAGGGTGGTGTTGCGCTGGCCGAACAACTGGCTGAACAGCAGGGTGAACAGCGGCACCGTAGCCACCGCGAGGGCCGCCACCCCGGAAGACACGCCCCAGTGCTCGGCCACCGTCACCCCGCCGTTGCCGCAACTGAGCAGGAGGATTCCGACGACCCCCGCGCCGCGCCACTCGCGCCAGGTCGGCAACGGCGCGCCGCGCCAGCGCAACCAGGCGAACATCAGGCCGCCGGCGATGACGAAGCGCACCCCGGCCATCAGCATCGGAGGCCAGGACTCGACGCCGAAGCGGATCGCCAGGTAAGTGGAGCCCCAGATGAAGTACAGGGCGAAGAACGCACCGAAAAGCAACAGCGGAAGGCGACGGGCAGGCATGGAAAGCACTCGACAGGGCAGGCGGGAGAAAGACTTCATTTTATGAGGTCGCTACCCGCCGGTTAAGGCACAGCCGCTGGTTATCGGGACGTAACACTTTTCTTTCCATGGAAATCGGCCATGCTTTCCGTCGATTCGACAACCGGGATCCATCATGGACAAATACGACCGTGCGCTCCTCGCCGCCCTGATCGACAACGGCCGCCTGACCTTCGCCGAACTGGCCCGGCGCATCAACCTGTCGCCCCCGGCGGTGGCCGACCGGGTGGCCAAGCTGGAGGCCGAAGGGGTGATCACCGGCTACCACGCCTCGGTGAACCTGGCCAAGCTCGGCCTGCCCATCGAGTGCGTGATCGAACTGCGGATCACCGAGAAGGATTGCCAGTCGGTGCTCGACGAACTGGCCCGGATCCCCCAACTGACCCTCTGCCACCGGATCACCGGCGACGCCTGCGTGCTGATGAAGGCCGCCGTGGCTTCGATGCCGGAGCTGCAGGACCTGATCGACCGGCTGATGAAGTTCGGCATCAGCAAGACCTCGATGATCCTCTCCACCCCCTTCGCCGACCGCCAGCCGGCAAGCCTGCGGGGGCAGGACGGCAATGGCGGATGTGCGGCGTGAGCCCTGCGCCGGGGTTATCCGGCAGGCGTCGGGATCCGTACTTCATCGCCGCCACGAACCCGAACCGTAGGGCGCATAACGCCAACGGCGTTATCCGCCGCAGCGGCACTCCCGGCCGATAGCGGAGCCGCCCTCACCCCAACTCTCTCCCTGAAGAGAGAGGGGATTCTCCGTACAAGCGTCGAATTCGCTGTCTCCAACGCCGCCGACGAACCCGAACCGTAGGGCACCGGCAAAAAAAAGGCGGTCCCGTTCGCACGGCACCGCCCAAGTCACGGAGTTGCTTACATCGTCGAGCGACAAGGCCGCTCGCCTTATTGGATTACCGCTCGATGATCGCGGTCACACCCTGCCCACCGGCGGCGCAGATGGAAATCAGCCCGCGTCCCTGCTCCGCCAGCGAGAGCAGCTTGGCCAGGTTGGCGACGATCCGTCCTCCCGTGGCGGCGAACGGGTGGCCGGCGGCCAGCGAGCTGCCCTTGACGTTGAGCTTGCTGCGGTCGATGGAGCCCAGCGGCTGGTCGAGGCCGAGGCGGGTCTTGCAGTACTCGGGGTCTTCCCAGGCCTTCAGGGTGCAGAGCACCTGGGCGGCGAAGGCCTCGTGGATCTCGTAGTAGTCGAAGTCCTGCAGGCTCAGGCCGTTGCGTGCCAGCAGCCGCGGCACCGCGTAGACCGGCGCCATCAGCAGGCCCTCCTGGCGATCGACGAAGTTCACCGCCGCCGCCTCGCCGTCCTTGAAATAGGCCAGGATCGGCAGGCCGCGCGCCTTCGCCCACTCCTCGCTGGCCAGCAGTACCACCGAGGCGCCGTCGGTCAGCGGCGTCGAGTTGGCCGCCGTGAGGGTGCCGCGCGAACCGCGCTCGAACACCGGCTTGAGGGTGCCGATCTTCTCCAGGTCGATATCCGGGCGCAGGTTCTGGTCGCGGGTCAGGCCGCGGAATGGCGTCATCAAGTCGTTCTGCCAGCCCTCCTCATAGGCCGCGGCCAGCTTGTGGTGGCTCTCGAAGGCCAGCCTGTCCTGCTCGTCGCGGGGAATCTGCCAGGTCTGCGCCATCAGTTCGCAGGACTCCCCCATCGACAGCCCGGTGCGCGGCTCGCCGTTGCGCGGGATGGCCGGGACCACGTGGCGCGGGCGGATCTTCAGCAGGCTCTTGAGCTTGTCCAGGTTGCTCTTGCCGCGGTTGGCCTCGAGGAGAATCTTGCGCAGGCCCTCGTTGACCCCGATCGGCGCGTCGGAAGTGGTATCGACGCCGCCGGCGATGCCGCTGTCGATCTGCCCGAGGGCGATCTTGTTGGCCACCAGGATCGCCGCCTCCAGGCCGGTACCGCAGGCCTGCTGGATATCGTAGGCCGGGGTTTCCGGGGCCAGGCGCGAACCGAGCACGCATTCGCGGGTCAGGTTGAAGTCGCGCGAATGCTTCAGCACGGCGCCGGCCACCACCTCGCCAAGGCGCTCTCCGTGCAGGTTGTAGCGCTCCACCAGGCCTTCCAGGGCGGAAGTGAGCATCTCCTGGTTGCTCGCCGTGGCGTACACGGTGTTCGAGCGGGCGAAGGGAATACGGTTGCCGCCGACAATGGCGACCCGGCGCAGCTGGGTCATGGAAGAACTCCTTGCTGGAATCGTTTACGCCGAGCCGAGGCTCGACCCGTTAACTGAGCGGTCAGTGGCGCACAGGCTAACCTTAGCCGGTCGCGTCGCATTGGCCGCCCTGCCGTTATCCCGGTCAGCGCGGTCAATTGCGGCGAACAGGTGGCTGCGTAGAGTTGTCCACACTGTTACCCGCGTTCCCTCGGCATCGTTGGCCGGCGGAATCCACCTTCAGCCTTGGAGCCTTTCCACCGGGAGCCCGTTCCATGACCGATCGTTACATCGCCTTCGCCAACTCCCCCGTCGGCCGCCGCCTGGTTGGCGCCGTCGGCCTTCCCTCCCCGCTGCGCCTGGAGCGCTGGCAGGCCGGCCGGGTGCGGCCGGTGGACGGCCCGCTGGTGATCGGCGGGAGCGGCGCGCTGGCCGAGGCCGTGCTGCCCTTCGCCGGCAAGCTGACCGACGCGGTGTTCGCCGCCGTCGACGGACAGTTCGAGCTGCCGCGCTGGACCGCCGAGCACAGCCCGCGGGCCAAGGCGGTGCTGTTCGACGCCAGCGGCCTGACCCGCTTCGAGCAGTTGGTGGCGCTGCGCGACTTCTTCCAGCCGGTGCTCAAGGGCCTCGACAAGTGCCCGAAGGTGGTGGTCCTCGGACGCCCCCCCGAGTCTCTCAAGGACCCGGTCACCGCCAGCGTGCAACGCAGCCTGGAAGGTTTCACCCGCTCCCTGGGCAAGGAAATCCGTCGCGGCGGCAACGTGCAGTTGCTGTACGTTGGCAAGGGCGCCGAGGACCAACTGGAAGGCGCGCTGCGCTTCTTCCTCTCGCCGAAGAGCGCCTACGTCTCCGGCCAGGTGATCCGTCTTGCCGCCAACAGCGCCCAGGTCCACGACTGGAGCAAGCCGCTGGCCGGCCAGCGCGCACTGGTCACCGGCGCCGCCCGCGGCATTGGCGCGGCCATCGCGGAAACCCTGGCGCGCGACGGCGCGGAAGTGGTGCTGCTCGACGTGCCGCCGGCCAGGGAGGCCCTCGAAGGCCTCGCCGCGCGCCTCGGCGGCCGTGCCGTGGCCCTCGACATCTGCGCCGCGGACGCCGGGCAGCAACTGGTGGAGGCGCTGCCGGAGGGCGTCGATATCGTCGTGCACAACGCCGGGATCACTCGCGACAAGACCCTGGCGAAGATGAGCAGCGACTTCTGGAACTCGGTGATCAACGTCAACCTCAATGCCCCGCAGGTGCTGACCCAGGCCCTGCTCGACGGCGGCAAGCTGCATGACAACGGCCGGGTGGTGTTGCTGGCGTCGATCAGCGGCATCGCCGGCAACCTCGGGCAGAGCAACTACGCGGTGAGCAAGGCCGGCCTGATCGGCCTGGCCCAGGCCTGGGCGCCGGCGCTGGGCAAGCGCGGCATCACCATCAACGCGGTGGCGCCGGGCTTCATCGAGACGCAGATGACCGCCGCCATTCCGCTGACCATCCGCGAGGCCGGCCGGCGGATGAACTCCATGAGCCAGGGCGGCCTGCCGCAGGACGTCGCCGAAACGGTGGCCTGGTTCGCCCAGCCGTCGTCCGGCGCGGTCAGCGGCCAGGTGCTGAGGGTGTGCGGGCAGAGCCTGCTGGGGGCCTGAGGCGGCCCCTGACTCCCCGGCGACGGGCAGGCGCCCTGCACCAGGAAAACACCGGTAGCCCCCTTTCGGACAGGCCCTACCCGCGCCCCTGCTGCCCGCGCCGGCGGAACTCCACCGGCGTCTCGCCGACCCAGCGCTTGAACGCGCGATAGAAGGTGCTCGGCTCGGAAAACCCGGTGCGTTCGACGATCACTTCGATGCGCTCGTCGGTCTTCAGCAGCAGTTCCTTGGCCAGTCGGCAGCGGTAGTCGGTGACCAGATCGTTGAAGCGCACCCCGGCCATCGCCAGGCGTTCGCGCAGACGTCGGGCCGGCATGCCGAGGCGCGCGGCGACCTGCTCCAGGGTGGCGCCTCCGTCCACCAGCAACTCGCCGATCAGTTCGCGGACCTGGCGCACCAGGTCCAGGCGCTCCACCTCGGCCAGTTGCCGGCGCGCCAGCGACTCGTGCATGCGCAGCAGTTCCGGGGCGGCGTGGCGCGAGGGTTTGTCCAGCACCGCGGCATCGAATACCAGCGCGTAGCGCGGCATGCCGAGGATCGTCGGGCAGCCGTAGACCGCACGGTAGCGCTCCATCGGCGCGCCGGTTTCGTTCATCAGTTGCACTTCCAGCGGCTTGAACTCGCCCTCGGTGAGCGCGCCGAACAGGCGGATCACCGCGCCGGCGAGCATTTCCGGGAAGTGGCGGTTGATCGCCGGCGATTCGCCCAGCGACAGCACCGCGCGCTCGCCCTCCACCTCCAGTTGCGCCTGCAGGGTGTCGGACAGCAGGCGTACGTAGCGCAGGGAATGGCGCAGGCCGGCGCCGAAGGTATCGCTGGAGAGGAACAGGTATTCCAGGAGCAGGCCGTGGAACGCCGGCAGGTGCTCGGCCAGGTGCAGGCCGACATGCTCTTCGCCGCACTCGTCGGCGGCGGCCTTCCAGAACAGGTTCTGTGCGGAATGGGGGAAACGGCCGGCCGGCAGGCCACCCGGCGGCAGCCCGACACGGACCAGGACCCGGTCCGGATCGCAGCCGCTGGCGCGCAGGGCATCGATCACCGGGCGCATCAGCGCTACATCGTCGGTCAGATCACGCATGGTGTTTTTTCTAGTTATCCATGGGGCGGGCCCATCTTAGGCAGCTTTGCCATCCCCTCTCAAGGAGAGGCCATAGAAATAACCCATCCCGCATGACGGAAAAACCCTCAGATCGACTAGCCGCCGGCGTGGTCGAAAATCTCGATGCAGACGCATCCCGGAGCCGATTGACCGCCCTGCCAGCGGCGTCGGCCAGGCGGCCAATGCCTGCTGCGGGTGCTCGACTAAGCTGACAGCCACCTATTTCGAGGAGATGTCCAATGCCCACCGCCTGGCTCGACCTGCCCGCCCCACCCGCCCTGCCCGGCCTGTTCCTGCGCGCCGCACTGCGCCGCGGCATCCGCGGCAAGGCCCTGCCCGAGCGCGGCCTGCGCAGCGAGGTCACGGTGGACCCGAAGCACCTCGAGCGCTACCGCCAGGTCTGCGGCTTCCGCGACGACGGCCTGCTGCCGCCGACCTACCCGCACATCCTCGCCTTCCCGCTGCAGATGGCGCTGCTCACCGACAAGCGCTTCCCCTTCCCGCTGCTCGGCCTGGTCCACCTGGAGAACCGCATCGACGTGCTGCGCGCGCTCGGCGGCCTCGGCCCGTTCACCGTGAGCGTCGCGGTGGAAAACCTGCAACCGCACGACAAGGGCGCCACCTTCAGCATCGTCACCCGCCTGGAAGACCAGCTTGGCCTGCTCTGGGTCGGCGACAGCAAGGTGCTCTGCCGCGGCGTCAAGGTGCCCGGCGAAATTCCGCCGAAAGCCGAGCAGGAGCCGCTGCCGCTGGAGCCGGTCGACAACTGGAAGGCGCCCGCCGACATCGGCCGGCGCTATGCCCGTGCCGCCGGCGACTACAACCCGATCCACCTGTCGGCGCCCAGCGCCAAGCTGTTCGGCTTTCCCCGCGCCATCGCCCACGGCCTGTGGAACAAGGCTCGCAGCCTGGCCGCCCTCGGCGAGCGACTGCCAGCCTCGGGCTATCGGGTCGAGGTGCGCTTCCAGAAGCCAGTGCTGCTGCCGGCCAGCCTCACCCTCCTGGCCAGCGCGGCGGCGGCGGACGGCCAGTTCAGCCTGCGCGGCAAGGACGACCTGCCGCACATGGCCGGGCATTGGAGCCGGCTACAGGGCTGACGCCGGTCCGCCATGCCTTGAAGCTTCGGGCGCAAAGCCCGAAGCTATGCGGCTGCTTACCGCCACCGCGAAGAATCCCCCATGGACCTGCACGAACTCACCGCGCGCCTGCACGCCATCCGCGACCGCAACGACTGGCGCCAATTCCACAGCCCGAAGAACCTGGCCATGGCCGCCAGCGTCGAGATGGCCGAACTGGTGGAGATCTTCCAGTGGCTGACGGAAGACCAGTCGCGCACGCTGTCGGCCGAGCAGCTCGAACACGCTGGCCAGGAAGTTGGCGACATCGTCCTTTATCTGCTGCTGTTCTGCGGGGAAACCGGCCTCGACCTGGAACAGGTGGTGCGCGCCAAGCTGGCCGACTGCGAACGGCGCTTCCTGCCATGAGCGACCGCCATTTCGACGAACTGGCGACGCGCTTCGCCGAAAAGATCTATGGCGGCGCCAAGGGTGCGATCCGCCTCGCGGTACTCCAGGCCGACCTCGCCGAGGCCCTCCCGGAGCGACCTCTGCGGGTCCTCGACATCGGCGCCGGGCTCGGCCACATGTCGCTCTGGCTGGCCGCTCGCGGCCACCGCGTAACCCTCGCCGAGCCAGCGCAACCCATGCTCGACGGCGCCCGCCAGCGCTTCGCCGAAGCCGGGCAGGCCGCCGAATTCATCCAGGCGCCCTGGCAGGAACTGCTCGGCCAGCTCACCGAGCCCTACGACCTGGTGCTCTGCCACGCCGTGCTCGAGTGGCTGGCCGAACCCCATGCGATCCTGCCGGTGCTGCACCAACTCTGCGCACCCGGCGGCTGGCTGTCGCTGGCCTTCTACAATCGCGACGCGCTGATCTACCGCAACCTGCTCAAGGGCCACTTCCGCAAGCTGCGCAAGCAACGCTTCGCTGGCGAGGGGCAGAGCCTGACCCCGCAGCGCCCGCTCGACCCGCGCGAGCTGGAACAGGCGCTGGCAGCGCGTTGGCGCATCGAGGCGCGCAGCGGCGTGCGGGTGTTCCACGACTACATGCCGAGCGAGTTCCAGGCCAAGGCCGAACGGCTCGACCTGGTAGAAATGGAACTGGCCTACCGCCGCCACCCGGCCTTTGCCGGGCTTGGCCGCTACCTGCACTGGCTGTGCCGCCCGCAATGAAAGGCGCAGAATGCAGTCTGAGCCTGCAAGGGCCGCCGACGTAGCGCGGCCACGGAGCGTCGAGCATGCAATCGCGACTGTTGATCCTGCCGTTACTCGCCAGCCTGGCCGCCCTCGGTGCCTGCCAGGGCGACAATCCCTACCGCGCCAGCTCTCTGCCCTACCCGCCGCAGCCGGCCACCGCGGCCAATCCCGGCCTCGATCCCGGCGCCTATCCGGCGGCGCCGCGCGACTACGCCCGCTACCGTAGCTGGAGCTGGGCCGCCGCCGGGGTCAGCGGCTTTCCCCAGGGCCTGGACGACAACCAGTTGCGCGACGCCGTCAGCCAGCAGCTCGACCAGCGCGGCCTGCGCCCGGCGCGGCCGGGCAGCGCGGCCGACCTGCAGGTCAGCGCGTTCCTGCGCAACGAACTGCGCACCCGCCAGGTTACCGACTACTACGGCGGCTACTACGGCAACTACGGCGGCTGGCGCGATCCCTGGTACGGCTATGGCGCCAGCTACCCGGTGACCCGCAGCTACACCGTGCAGGTCACCGTGGTCCGCGTCGAGCTGAACGACGCCCGCAGCGGCCAGCCGGTGTGGGGCAACAGCGCCGAGTTCGACTCCGGCGACTCCGCCAGCGAACAGGCCAAGGCCCTGCGCGAAGCGGTGAAACGGGCGCTGTCGAGCTACCCGCCGGGCTGATCGGCGAGCACCCGGCGGCGGATCGCCTCCATCTTCCTGGGCGAGTTGCTCATCACCGCGTCGGCGCCCAGGGCGCGCGCGGTGCGGTAGTCCTCGGCGGTCTCGATGCCGAACATCACCACCTTCACCGGCTCGCGGCGCACGCAGTCCATCGCTTTGCGCGTCCACAACTGCGCCGCCGGCACCTTGTAGGAAGACTCGCCAAGGGTGAAGCGCTCGGTCACCGTCAGTTCGCGGCGCAGCTCGATGCCCATCCAGGTGCCGCCGGCCGGCGGTGCCTCGCAGCGCTCGCCGAAGGCCAGGCCGACCAGGCGGTTGCGCGTCGCATCGCGGCTTTCGAACTGTCGCGCGCGGTCCGCGTAGCGCTGCGTCAGGTAGTCGTTGGCGGCCTTCTCGGTGGAATAGAAACGCACCCGCGACCAGGCCTTCTGCCGCTCCAGCTCGCCGGCCACGGCATCGACCAGCGGCTCCACCGGCAGCGACTTCATGTCGAGGAACACCGGCACCTGCGGCGGGATCGCCCGCAGCGCCTGGCGCAGCGTAGGAATCCGCAGCGGCTTCTGGCGGTAGGGATAGCTGCCGTCCTCGGCCTTGAACATATAGCCGGCGTTCAAGCGCGCCAGCTCGGCCAGGCTCGACTGGCCGACCGCGCCGGCGCCCTGGGTCAGGACCGCCAGGTCAGCGGGGCGATAGAGCACCGGATGGCCATCGGCGCTCAACTGCACCGACAACCATAGCGCGTCGGCGCCGTTGTCCAGCGCCTTGCGGATCGCCAGCAGGGTGTTCTCCGGGTAGTCCGCGGTGCCGGCGCGATGGGCCACCAGCAGCGGGCCCGGGCCATCCGCCGGTACCACCGAGCGTGCCTCGACGCAGCCGGTCAGCGACAGGCCCAGCAGCAGGATCGCAATACTTCGATTCATTTCATTCTCCCGTCGCGCCCTATAGGGCGGGTGCTCGCCAACGTTACTTGTGGAGACGCTTCAAACCCGCGTTTCCTCTTGCCTTTCATCCGGCGCTGAGCTTGGATGTGAACTCTGACTGGAGAAAAACCATGATCCGCCGAATCCTGCTGCTCGGCCTGCTCCTCAGCCTCGCAGCCTGCGAAACCACCCAGCTCGACCGCGACTTCGACAGCTCCCGCGACTTCGCCGCCTACCGTAGCTGGAGCTGGTCGCAACCCGCCTTCGAATACCGCCCCGACGACCCACGCATCAAGAGCGACCTCACCGAGCAACGCATCCGCGAAGCCGTCGCCCAGCAGCTCGACCAGCGCGGCCTGCGTCCGGCCCAGGGCAACGCCAGGGGCGACGTCACGGTGCGCGCCTACCTGATCGTCGACGATCGCCAGGACCAGATCACCACCAACTACGGCGGCGGTTACTGGGGCGGCTACTGGGGAGGATACTGGGGCGGCCCGGCGATGGCCGAGACGCGCACCGTGAATTACAAGGTTGCCACCCTCCAGGTCGACCTGTTCGACGGCAAGGACGGCAAGCTGGTCTGGCGCGGCAACGGCGAGCAGATCATGCGCACCAGCCCGCCGAGCCCGGCCGAGCGCGAGCAGGCGATCCGCGAGACGGTGCAGAAAGTCATGTCGCAATACCCGCCGCGCTGACATGCAGCTCAGCCACCGCCCGGCGGAGACCGGTGACCTGGAGACGGTCGCCGGCTTCCCCCAGGACCGCGACGAACTCTTCTATTGCTACCCCAAGGCGATCTGGCCGTTCAGCGTCGCCCAGCTGGCCGCCGCCATCGCCGAACGCCGCGGCAGCACCGTGGCCGTGCACGACGGACAGGTGCTCGGCTTCGCCAACTTCTACCAGTGGCAGCACGGCGACTTCTGCGCCCTCGGCAACATGATGGTGGCGCCCGCCGCGCGCGGCCTGGGCGTGGCCCGCTACCTGATCGGGGTCATGGAAAACCTCGCCCGCGAACAGTACAAAGCGCGCCTGATGAAGATTTCCTGCTTCAACGCCAACGCCGCCGGGCTGCTGCTCTATACCCAGCTCGGCTACCAGCCGCGCGCCATCGCCGAACGCCACGATCCGGACGGCCGGCGCGTGGCGCTGATCCAGATGGACAAGCCCCTTGAACCCTGACACCCACGCCCAGCGCGTCCTCATCATCGTCTCCAGCGGCCCGAGCACCCCGGCCCGCTGCGCCGCGCCCTTCCACACCGCCACCCTGCTGGCCTGCATGGACGCCGAGGTGACCCTGTTCCTCAGCGGCGAAGGCGTGCAGTTGGCCCGCCGCGCCGTCGCCGACCAGTTGCGCGCGCTGGACGGCGGCGAGCCGCTGCGCCACTTCATCCGCCAGGCCCGCGAGGCCGGCGCGCGCCTGCTGATGTGCCGCCAACCCGGGGTGAACATCGACGAAAGCGAACTGATCGAGGAACTCGACGAAATCTCCAGCGGCGGCGAACTGGCACGGCTGATCCTCGAATCCGAGCGGGTGCTGACCCTATGAGCGCGAACCTGCACGGCCTGGAGTTCCCCGACGGGCTGTTCTACGCCCCGGTCTACAACCTGTGGTTGCGCGAGGAAGTCGACGGCAGCCTGACCCTGGGCCTGAGCGCCTACGGCTGCGCGTTGTATGGCGAAATCTTCGCCTTCACCCCCAAGCGCGACGGCTGGCACATCGAACGCGACCGCAGCTTCGGCGTGGTCGAGTTCGCCAAGGCTGCCTCCTCGGCCCGCAGCCCGTTGGCCGGGACCCTGCTGGCGAGCAACCCGGCGGTGGTCAAGCGCCCGGCGCTGATCAACCGGGATTGCTACGGCGAGGGCTGGATGGTGCGGCTGCAACCGGACGACTGGGCCTCGGCGCGGGGAGCGTTTCTCCAGGGAAACGCGGCGCGGGAGGCATTCGCCGAGCGCATGCGCCTGGATGGGTTCGATCCGCAGCATCCAGGGGTGCAGGCGCTGGACTTCTGAGACTCCCGGGTTTTACCCGCACCCCGCTCGCGGAAGGCGGATAACGCCGCTGGCGTTATTCGCCCTACCCCAGCTCCCCATCGCCGCCAATCTCCCGCATATCCCCGGAGTCCGCCATGTCCTCACCCCAACCGCCCCGCTTCGACGGCCAACGCTGGAGCAACGCCGACGACGACCGCATCGAGGTGCTGCCCGCCGACCCCGCCTGGCCACAACGCTTCGCCGCCGAAGCCGAGGCCATCCGCACGGCACTGGCGCTGCCCGGGCTGGGCATCGAGCATGTCGGCAGCACCGCGGTGCCCGGGCTCGACGCCAAGCCGATCATCGACATCCTCCTGCTGCCGCCGCCCGGCCACGATCCGCAGCGGCTGGTAGCCCCGCTGGAGGGCCTCGGCTACCAGTTCTGGCGCGAGAACCCGAACACCCAGCGGATGTTCTTCGTCAAAGGCATGCCGCCCTTCGGCCATGGCCGCACCCACCATGTCCACGTCATGCCCCTGGCCCAGGCCGACCGCTACCTGCTGTTCCGCGACTGGCTGCGCAACCACCCCGACGACGCCCGCCTCTACGCCGAAACCAAGCACACTCTGGCCCGCCGCTACCCCACCGACCGCGAGGCCTATACCCGTGGCAAGGACGAGGTCGTCGCAAGGATTCTCGGCCGGGCGCTGGCGGCGACGCGGCACCCAATGATACAGAGTGGCCTGGTAAGGGGAGAACGCGAAATGCACGCCAGGGAACTGCGTGAAACGCTGGTCGCCGGCGCGGAATCGACGCCAGGCGGCCCCGCCGATACAGCCTATTTCGAGTCGCTGCGCAGCCGGGTAAGCAAGCCCCAGGACTGAGGCGGATAGCGTGCTTCGCTCACTACTGCGACTGTGCGAGCACGGCTTCCACCAACCTCTCGATCACCTCCCCCACCCTCCCCGGCTCGCCAACCTCCACCCAGCGCAAATGCGCGAACCGCGGATCCTCGCGCAGGCCGGTGTATTTGCGGCGGTTGCCTGCGAAGGTGGTCCATGACCAGAGCAGGATCGAATCCCTGGAGCAGAACGCCATCCGCAGCGATTCACGGTTGCCGTGGGACAGGCGGGTGCGCAGCAGGCCCCGGGCCAGGGTGCGGCGAAGGACCCGGGAGAACACCGTCCAGCGCCCGAAATTCAGCCATACCACGTGGGTGGCGCGGCCCCAGAGCAACTCGCGGACGGCGCTGTAGTTGCCGTCGGCGACCCAGCGCGGCGCCGTCGTCGCCCGCTCCACGGCGTGCTCGAAGCGTTCGTGGGGCACGGCTTGCCAGCCGGGGCCCCAGTAGAGTCGGTCGAGTTCGACATGCGTACAACCCAGCCTGGCGGCCAGCGCGGCGGAGAAGGTCGACTTCCCGGCCCCGCTGGTGCCGACCACCACCACACGCAGCGGCGCGCCTCGCCCGGCCTCGACGCAGGTCATGCCTTGACCGCGACCAGCGTGTAGCACATCGGGATCGCCAGCGGTCCGTCCTCGTAGAGGTCGTAGAGTTCCTCGCGGTTCGAGTGCGGGTACTCCTTGAAGTGACTCAGGCGCAGGCCGGCGCCGAGCAACCCGCCGAGGATGTCGCCGAGCGGGTGGACGTACCAGTAGCTGGCGATGCCGGTATCGCTGCCGCTGCCTTCGTAGACGATGGCCTCCCGGGATACGTGGGGCGTGTCGGTGAAGTAGTCGTTGCGCAGTTCGAACGGTCGCTCCGACTCGGGTTCGAGCATCTCCAGGAACGGGTGGGTCTCATAGATCGCCAATTGCCCGCCCGGCTTCAGCAGACCGCTCACCGAGGCGAAGAAGCGCGCGATGTCGGGCATCCAGTTGAGCACACCGATGGTGATCAGCAGCAGGTCGAACTGACCGTTCAGCTCGACCGGCAGCTCGTAGGCATTGGCTTCGACGAAACGCGGCTGATGCGGCGAGCGCTCGGCCAGTTGCCGCGCCTGGGCGAGGAAGGCGGCGGACTGGTCGATCCCCACCGCCCGCGCGACGCCGAAGGCGTACAGCGAAAGCACTTCCCGGCCGTTGTTGCAGCCGACCTGGACCGCCGCCTTGCCGGCCAGGTCCAGATTGCGCAGCACGCCAGCCAGGGTCTCGTCCAGGCAACTGAAGCCGGTTTCCTGTACCGCCAGCGACAATTCCTGCCAGCCACTGCCACGCAGGTGACTGTCGGCGGACGCGTCCCAGGCGCGTCGGTTGCTTTCCACCGCGTGTTCAAGATCCGTCATGCGAAAACCTCAGAAGTGTTCCCAGGAAGGCCAGCCGAGTCGCGAACCCGCAGCCCACTCAATCGCGGAATTGCAGCCCGATATGGGCTCGGCAGTCGCGTCGTTCCAGGCTGCCTTCCTGGAAAGCGCCGCAGGCGCGGTTTCTCAGAGGCAGCGTCTGTTCCACCACGGTCACCCGCACCTCGTTCGCCGGTTGGCGCTGCTCGGCGGGTCGCGGCGCCTGACGCCGGCCGTTCAGGTTGTCGGCCCCGCCTGGCGGGATGCGCCGGCGCGTCGCGGCGATCCGCCTGCATGCTCAATAGAGACCGGTGGCGCTGCCCCGCTCGAACAGCGGCACCTGGTTGGCCAGGATCATGTTGTAGCTGAGCATGAACGGCACCCCGCCGCCGCTTTCGGCGATCTGGCCTACCCAGCCGATGGGGTTGTTGAACAGCGATTCGTCGGGGCTGAGCACGCCGACGGCGGCGCTGTCCGGGTCGCCGTCCCAGGTCACGTCGCCCCAGTGCCAGCCGAGGCCACGCACGTACTGCGCGCCGATCAGCGCGCCGAGGGCGAAGACCGCCTCGTCGTCGAGGCTGCGCCCCTGCTCCCTCGCATCGCGCACGTAGTCGGTGACGGCGGCGACGATCTGCGCCGGCGTCTCGTCCGCGGCGACGCCAAGCAAGGCGAGCCCCTGTGCCTGCAGCTCCGCCAGTTGCTGTTGCAGGTCCGTTGAAAGCGGATTGATCTCGGCCATCCCTGTTCTCCCGAGGCAAGCGTGCGCACCCGTCCGTCGGGCGCGCCATGAAGCGCGTTATCTTACGGCTTCGCGGCGACGAAAGCGCCCTCCCCAGCCAAACGTAGCGCAGCCGCTAATCGCCTCTTCCCGGAAATGCTGCCTTCGGCTCTACTGGCGAATTTGTGCCATCCATACCCGAGACAGCCCCATGACGCTGATCGCCGCCGCCCAGAGCTGCGCCCACCCCGCCGACCTGCCACGCAACCTCGACGACCACCTGCGCCTGATGCGTATCGCCCAGGCACGGGGCGTGCGCCTGCTGGTGTTTCCCGAATTGTCGCTCACCGGCTACGAACCCAGCGCTGCCGCCGCCCTCGCCCAGCCGGCGGACACGCCCCTGCTGCAACCGCTGCGCCAGCTCGCCGAGCAGGCACGGATGACCACGGTGGTCGGCCTGCCGCTGCGCTCGCCGAAGCATGCCAAGCCGCTGATCGCCGCCCTGATCCTCGGCGCCGACGGCAGCCTCGGCGTCTATGCCAAGCAGCACCTGCACGCGGGCGAGGAACGCCACTTCTCAGCCGGCGACGGCGGCCCCCTGCTGGAGATCGACGGCCTGCCGATGGCGTTGGCGGTCTGCGCCGACTTCAGCCAACCCAGCCACCCGGCCCACGCCGCCCGTGCCGGCGCTCGCCTCTACATCGCCAGCGCGCTGATCGGAGAAAACGGCTACCCGGCCGACTCGGCCCTACTGGCCGGTTATGCCCGCGAGCACGGAATGGGCGTGCTGCTGGCCAACCATGGCGGGCCGACGGGTGGCTGGAAGGCGGCGGGCAGGAGTGCGTTTTGGAATGAGCGGGGAGCGCTGGTCAGGGAGACGACGGGGACGGGTGAGACGCTGCTTCTGCTGGAACGGACCGAGATAGACGCTTGATCCTGTGAGACACGATGGCCGCCGAAAGCGAGCGGAGAATTGGCGGAAGGCAGTGGGAGTCGAACCCACCCAGGAACGGCTGCCGTCCCCCACCGGATTTGAAGTCCGGCCACGCCACCGGGCGTGATTGCCTTCCTCTTTGATTTGCAAGAGGTTTTCCTCGAGACGGGAGCTTATCAGGCCGGGGTCCGAAGAAGAAATGCCGGATGTCATGGAAAGTCGTTCGCATGGCCGGGCGAGCAGAGCGTAGCCCAGCCTCGGAGCACTTCACAGGCGTTTCAGGCAATGGCAGTAGACGAAGTGCTGGACCCGGCCGGCGGGAGTGACGTGGTGTTCGTCGCGGTGCTCGGTGAGCTGGAAGGCGGAGCCGAACTCGGCGTGCAGTTCGTCGGCGTCGTAGCGCATGACTGGCAGGCCGCTGCATTCGGTCGGGCCGTCGGCGGCGAAGGTGGCGACGATCACGTGGCCGCCGTGGCGGACCGCCTTCATCACCTGGCGCACGTAGGCGCGGCGGGCTTCGGCAGTGGTAAGGAAGTGGAACACGGCGCGGTCGTGCCAGACATCATAGGTGGCTTCCGGCAGGTCGACGCCGGTAATGTCGCCGGCGATCCAGCGCACCTCTTCGCCGCGCGCGCCGAGGCGGTTGCGGGCGACGCGCAGGGCGGCGTCGGAAAGGTCGAGCACCGTCAGGTCGCCGAAGCCTTCGGCGAGCAGGCCGTCGACCAGGGTCGAGGCGCCGCCGCCGACATCGATGATCGCCGCCTCGCGGGGCGCGCCGATGCGTCGGATCAGGTCGAGGGACAGCGTGGCCTCGGCCTGGAACCAGCTCACCGCGTCGGACGGCTTGCTCTCGTATACCCGTTGCCAGTGCTCTCGTTCGGACATGACGACCTTCTCCGTGTTGCGCTGCGACCCATTACCCACCAAGGGCGTTAACGGCACATTAACGCCATAGGCGGTGTTGCGACAGGGCCGCTCCTCAACCGTAGGCACCGCGCAGCGACATCACGCCGCGCCTTCGCGCCGCCTGGCGGATCAGCAGTTCGCCCACGGCCAGGGCCAGCGCCACGCCGCCGACGATCTTGCCGGCGTAGGCCCAGTCCATCGGCGCGCCGGGGGTGACGACGAACAGGCAGATGCCGGCCAGCACATGCAGCGCGACGAACAGCGCCCAGAGACTGGCCAGGCGGTCGCCCAGCGGCATCCGGTAGGGCCGTGGACGCGGGTCGGCGCGGCGCAGGCGGACGAAGGCCAGGCACATCAGCACATAGGGCATCATGAAAACCATGGCGAAGATCGACAGCAGGGTCCAGAACAGTTCCTCGGCAGTGTGCGCCACCAGGCCGTAGAGCAGCAGCAGGACGATGCTCACCGCCGAGGCCAGCACCGCCGAGCCGATCGGCGTGCCGTGGCGCGAATGGACCACGCCGAACAGCGCCGGCAGCTCGCCGGCCTTGGCCGCTTCCACCGCGGCACGGTTGGTGCCCATGCTCCAGGTGACCATGTTGGTGAAGAGGGTGAACAGGACGAAGGCGCCGACCAGATCGGCGAGCATCCCGCCGGCGCCGTCGTGGCCGTAGATGTTGTAGAGGGTATGGGCGAAGATCCGGGTGACGTCGGTTTCCTCGGCCGGTACCGCGGCCAGCACGCCGAGGGTGCCGAAGATGTTGAAGGCGCCGACGATCAGCCCGGAGATCAGCACCGCGCGCGGGATGTCGCGGCGCGCGTTGCGCATCTCCGCGGCGCTGCAACAGGCCAGCTCGGTCCCCATGATGCCATAGACCATCACTCCCAGCGCGGCCATCTGGCCCGGCGAGGATGGGACGATGGAGTCCAGGCTGAAGTCGTTGGCGAAGCCATGGTTCCAGCCGAAGTGCAGGCCGCCGACGCCCAGGGCGAGCACCGCGAGCAGCTTGAGCAGCGCGCCGAGGTTCGGCAGCCACTTGCCCAGGCGCAGCGCGACCACGTTGAACGCCGCGGTGAGCAGCGCCAGGGCGATGCCGATGGCGATCTTGCCCCAGAGGCTCAGCTCGGGGAAATAGAAGGCGCCGAGCATGCTGCCGAACAGGGTGTAGACCGAAGGCATCCACAGTGCGTTGTTGACCCAGTACATCCATGACACCCGGGCCCCCCAGCGGAAGCCGAAGGCGCTGCGCACCCAGTGGTAGACGCCGCCGTTGGCGGGGAAGGCGGTGCCCAGCTCGGAGGTCATCATGGCCATCGGCAGGAACAGCAGGACCAGCACGTAGAGCCACCAGAACAGGCTCGACGGACCGAGGGAGGAAGCCAGGGCGATCTGGTCCATGAAGAGCATCGCCGAGACCGTGTAGAGCACCACATCGCGCAACCGCAGGACCTTGTTCTTGTTGTCGTCCATTGGGGTTCTCCTGAATGTTCGGGTGGGGCGCCGGCGGCGCCCCGGCGCTTACCGGTGACCGGCGCGGACAAGATCCTCCACGGTTTCCTCGATGCTCTCGCGCAGCACCCGGACCACGGTATCGACCTGTTCGCGGGTGAGGATCAGCGGCGGCGACATCACGTTCAGGTGGACGATCGGACGAACCAGCAGGCCGCGCTTCTGCGCCCGCAGGTGGACCCACTCGCCGATGTTCAGGCTTTCCGGAAACAGCGCCTTGCTCGCCTTGTCGGCGACGAACTCGACACAGGCCATGAAGCGCATCCCGCGCACGTCGCCGACGATGGGCAGGTCGCGGAGACTTTGCAGGCGCTCCTCGAAGTAGCGGCCGACCTCGTCGGCGTGGGCGAGCAAGCCCTCGCGCTCGATGATCTCGATGTTCTTCAGCGCCGCCGCGCAGGCCACCGGGTGGCCGGAGTAGGTGAAACCATGGCTGAAGCAGCGGCCCTTGTCCGGCTCGGCGATCACCTCCCAGATGCGCCGGGAGAAGATGCACGCGCCCAGCGGCTGGTAGCCGGAGGTGAGGCCCTTGGCGGTGAGGATGATGTCCGGCTGTACGCCGAACACCGCCTGGCTGGCGAAGAAGTGGCCGAGGCGGCCGAAGGAGGTCACCACTTCGTCGGAGATGTACAGCACGTCGTAGCGCTGGCACAGATCCCACATCCGCCGGTGGTAGCCCGCGGGCGGGACGATCACGCCGCCGGAGCCGAACACCGGCTCGGAGATGAACGCCCCCACCCGGTCGGCACCGAGTTCGAGGATCTTGCGTTCGAACTCCTCCACCAGGCCATCGAGGAACTCGGCCTCGCCCACTCCTTCCGGAGCGCGGTAGTAGTAGGGACAGGCAAGGTGGTGGATGCGCTCGTCGAGGAAGTCGAACTCGGCCGGCCGGTCGGCGCTCTTGCCGCCCAGCGACATGCCGAGGAAGGTCGAGCCGTGGTAGGCGTTGATCCGCGTGATGACGTGCTTCTTGGCGCGCTTGCCGCGGCAGTTCTGATAGTAGTGCATGAGGCGAATCGCGGTGTCCACGGCGGTGGAACCGCCGGTGGTGAGGAACACGTGGTCGAGATCGCCGGGGGCCAGCTCGGCGAGCTTGCGGCAGAGTTCGATGGCGCGCGGGTTGGCCATGTCGCAGAAGGGATTGGAATAGGCCAGCAGGCGGGTCTGCTCGGCCACGGTGCGAGCCATTTCCTCGCGCCCCAGGCCGATGTTGGTGCACCACATGCCGCCCACCGCGTCGAGGTAGCGGTTGCCGGCGGTGTCGTAGATATAGGCGCCGTCGCCGGCGGCGATGTTCAGCGAGCCGTTGACGCGGTGGTCGTCGAACACGTGGTAGCCGTGCATGTAGTGGGCCTGGTCGGCACGGACCAGGTCGGCGTCGCCGAGGGGGGACGTGGCGTGCAGTCTTGCGTTCATCGGGCTGTCGCTCTTCTCGGATGGATGCTCCGAGGGTGCAAGAGCACCGCGCGGCGGGCCATACCCCATTTTGGGGTAAGCGCTGGGTGCGGCCGACGCGGCTTGCTATCCTGCGGCGACAACGACAAGAACGAGCCGTACCGTCCATGCAGGCCATCGCCCCGAACGCGCTCGACCGCTGGCACGAACACCTGGCGCTGGCGATCCGGCGCCTGCGCCAACCCGACTTCCTCGCCGCGCTGGTCGACGCCATCCACCAACTGGTGCCGATCGAGTCGAGCATGATCAGCCTGGAACGCAAGGGCCACGCGCCCACCCTGCTCTACGAGCGCGGCATCGCCGAGCGCTTCCGCGAGGCGATCATCCGCCGCTACTTCTCCCGCGGCTACCTGCTCGACCCTTTCTGCCTGGCGGTGGAGGAAGGCCTTCCGGAAGGCTTCTACACCCTCGGCGAGATCGCCCCCGACGACTTCTTCCAGAGCGCCTACTACCAGACCTACTACCTCGGCGCCGGAGCGGTGGAGGACGTCTACTACATCCTCGACCTCGGCCCCACCGAGAAGCTCTCGATCTGTCTCTACAACGGCCTTTCGGCGAGCCGCTACAGCGACGCCCAGGTCGCCGCCCTCGCCGGCCTGGCGCCGCCGGTGCTGGAGCTGGCCCGGCAGTTCTGCGCCGGGCGCGCCAACCTCTCGCCGAACCCGCAGGCCGACCTCGCCCCGCGCCTTCAGGAAGTGCTGCGCGGCTTCGGTCGCGGCGTGCTCACCGACCGCGAACGCGAAGCCTGCCACCTGCTGCTCAGCGGCCACTCGGCGAAATCCAGCGCGCGGCTGATGGACATCTCCCCGGAGACCGTGCGCATGCACCGGAAGAATCTCTACACCAAGCTGGAAGTCGGCTCGCAGTCGGAACTGTTCGCGCTGTTCATCGAGTGCCTGAGCCAGGGGCAGCGCGTCGGCCCCTGAGACTCAGGGCGAGACGCCGCCGAGCAACTGTTCGGCCAGCGCCGAGCCCTCGCGCAGGCGACGGTCGTTGCCGATGCGGCGGGTCAGGCCGATGCGGTCGAAGTGCTCGAGGATCTGGATGCTGCGCTTGCGGCCGATGCCCAGGCGGTCGCGGAATTCCGCCGGGCGGATCAGCCCGGCGGGGTCGCGCACCTGCACAGCGATCTCGGCCAATTGACGCAGGGTGGCTTCCGGGTAGAACAGGTCGCGCACCACCTGCTGCAACTGGCCCAGGCGCGCCAGCTTGCGCAGCAGGTTGCGCATGGCGGCTTCGTCCTGGCGCAGCTCGCGGGCCAGGTCGCGAACCCAGGGCGGGTCGTAGCGGCCGGCTTCGAGCAGCGGCCAGAGGCGCGCGCGCAGTTGCTCCTCGCTATCGCTCAGGCGCACTTCGTGGCCGGGCAGGTGCAGCCAGGGCCCGCTGCTGTGCACATCGCCGCCGGCCAGGGCGGCGTCGAGCAGGGCGATGAACACCGGCCGCTCCAGCTGCGGCAGGGCGTAGCGACGCAGGCGGTCGCGGTCGGGACCGAGTTCGTCCGGTAGCTCTTCGTGGAAGCGCCGCAGGCCGGCGAGCAGTTGCTCGACCAGGGCGAACCAGCGCTCCCCGGCGAACAACCGGGGGCCGAGGCGGGTCTGCACCTCGACCACCTCTTCCGGCAGCCGCCAGTGCTCGCGCGGGCGGTTGAAGGATTGCACCAGGCGTTGCGGGTCGAGGCCGTTCTCGGCCGCGCCGAGCAAGGTCGGCAGCGCCTCCTCCAGGCTTTCCTGGCGCAGCGCCTGGAGCTGCGCCAGGCGTGCCGGCGTTCGTCGGTTGCGCGCCGGCGCGGCGCCGTCGAGCACCCGCCCGCCGCCAAGGGTGCGCTGCGCCGACTGGTCGCGCAGCACCAGGCGGTCGCCGTGCAGGGCCTGGATCGGCGCGTTCAGCACCAGTTGGGCGAAGGCGCGGTGGCCAGGCTCCAGTTGTTCGCCTTCGAGCAGGGCCAGGCGTCCGGTGACGTCCTGGGTGCCCAGGTGCAGGTGCACCGGGGTCCAGTGGGTGAAGTCGCGAAGTTCGTCGGGCAACAGGCGGAAGTCGATGTCGACCCGCGTGGTCGGCGCGTGCAGCGCTGCCTGCAGCAGCCAGTCGCCGCGCTGGATCTGTTCCAGCGCGAGGCGCTCGCCGGCGATGTTCAGGGCCACGCGCTGGCCGGCCCAGGCCTGTTGCGCGGGCCGGTTCTGCGCGTGCAGGCCGCGCACACGCACCGGCCGTCCGGCGTTGCCGAGGAGCAGTTCGTCGCCCACCGCGACCTGTCCGGAGAAGGCCGTGCCGGTGACCACGATGCCGCTGCCGGCGACGCTGAAGGCCCGGTCCACCGCCAGGCGGAAGTATCCCTCGCGGCTACGCTCGCGGACTTCGCCGGCGAGCCCGCCGAGTGCTTCGCGCAACGCCGCGACGCCCTCCCCGGTGCTGCTGGAGAGCGGGAAGATCGGCGAGCGCGCCAGCGGTCCGGAGGCCAGCAGGTGTTCGACCTGGGTCTGCACCTGCTGCACCCGCTGCGGCTCGACCCGGTCGATCTTGGTCAGCGCCACCAGCGCCCGGCGGATACCGAGCAGTTCGACGATCGCCAGGTGCTCGCGGGTCTGCGGCATCAGGCCGTCGTCGGCGGCCACCACCAGCAGCACGCAATCGATGCCGCTGGCGCCGGCCAGCATGTTGTGGACGAAGCGCTCGTGGCCGGGCACGTCGATGAAGCCGGTGGGGCTGCCGTCGCCAAGGTCGGCGTAGAGATAGCCCAGGTCGATGGTGATCCCGCGTTGGCGCTCGGCCGGGCGGCGGTCGCCCTCGATGCCGGTGAGGGCGCGCAGCAGCGAGGTCTTGCCGTGGTCGATGTGCCCGGCGGTGCCGACGATCACGACAGCTCGCTCCGCAGTCGCGGCAACTGGGCGAGGAACGCCGGCTCGTCGTCGAGCTGGCGCAGATCGAGCCAGAGGGCGTCGTCGTCGAGCCGACCGATCACCGGCAGCGGCAGCCCGCGCAGGGCTTCCTCGAGGTTGCGCAGGGCGCGTCCGCGCAGGCGCCTGGGCTGCCGCGGACGCAGGCACAGCGCGGCGCTGGCCAGCCGCGCCACCGGCTGCGCGCCGCTGCCGATCATGCCCAGGGCGTCGACCACAGCGACCTCCCAGCCCTCGCCGAGCGCCTCGCCCAGCGCCGGCGCCAGACGCTCGGCCTGGGCGCGGATCTCCGCCGCCGGGCGGCTGAGCAGGCGCAGGGTGGTCAGGCGTTCGGCGAGGCGGTCCGGATCGCGGTACAGGCCGAGCACCGCCTCGAGAGCGGCGAGGGTCAGCTTGTCGACGCGCAGGGCACGCTTGAGCGGGTTCTTCTTGATCCGCCCGATCAGTTCGCGGTTGCCGAGGATCAGCCCGGCCTGGGGCCCGCCGAGCAATTTGTCGCCGCTGAAGGTAACGATGTCGGCGCCGTCGGCCAGGGCTTCCTGCACCGTCGGTTCCTTGGGCAAGCCCCAGCGGGTCAGGTCCACCAGGGTGCCGCTGCCGAGGTCTTCCAGCAGCGGCAGGCCGTGGCCATGGGCGATGGACGCCAGTTGCGCGGTGGGCACGCTGGCGGTGAAGCCCTGGACGCTGTAGTTGCTGGTGTGCACGCGCATCAGCAGGCCGCTGCGCGGGCCGATGGCGGCTTCGTAGTCCCTGGCGTGGGTGCGGTTGGTGGTGCCCACCTCATGCAAGCGCACGCCGGCGCGGGCCATGATGTCGGGAATGCGGAAGGCGCCGCCGATCTCGATCAGCTCGCCGCGCGAGATGATCCCTTCCTTGCGCGCCCCCAGGCTGTTCAGCGCCAGCAGCACCGCCGCCGCGTTGTTGTTGACCACGGTGACCGCCTCGGCGCCGGTGAGTTCGCGGATCAGCCCGGCGATCAGGTCGTCGCGGTCGCCGCGCTTGCCGCTGGCCAGGTCGAACTCCAGGTTCAGCGGGTAGCGCGCGGCCAGGGTGATCGCCTCGATGGCTTCGTCCGGCAGCAGGGCGCGGCCGAGGTTGGTATGCAACACCGTGCCGGTCAGGTTGAACACCCGCCGCACGCGGCTGGCATGCTGCGCGGCGAGGCGTTCGCCGGCGCGCCCGGCGAGCACCGCCTCGCTCAGTTCGATCTCGGCGAGGGCACCGCGTCGGGCCGGCTCGCGCAGTTCCTCGAGCAGGTCGCGGAGGGTCGCCAGCAGCGCCTCGCGGCCGTAGCGCTGGTGCAGGGGAGCGGCCGCCGCGCTGCGCAGCAGGCGGTCGACCGAAGGCAAGCGAACGGAACTCATGGAGAAACCTTATCCACAGGGTAGGGTCACCGACACGCCCATCATAGACGCGTCGGCGCAGGCCCGCAGCGTCTTCGGCTATTCGCCGCCGGGGGCCAGCAACAGGTTCGGCGAACGCCGCAGGTAGCCGTCCTCGGCCAGGCGCATGTCCAGCGCCAGGCTGGCCAGGTCGTCGGCAAGGGCATCGGCGTGGCGGTCGAACTCCAGGTAGAACTGCTTCAGGTAGCCCTGGCAACTGGGGCAGGTCTCGGCGCGCAGCACGGCTTTTTCCGCCGGCTGCCCGTCATGCTCCAGGGACAGGTAGGCCAGGTGCTTGCTTTCCTCGCAGTGGCTGCACTTGATCCGCACGTAGTGCCATTCGCAGGCGCACAGCGAGCAGCTCAGGTAGCGCAGACCGGTTTCCTTGCCGCCCTGGCGGATCATCCCGGCCATCGGCGGCGAGCCGCAGGCGGGGCACAGGGTCCGGCTCTCGGTCTCGACCACCGCGCCCTCCTCCAGTCCCAGCAGCCAATGGCTCCAGGCTACCTGCAGGGCGGCGCCGAGGAACGGCACCAGGGCCGCCGGCAGGAGGTCGAACTGACCGCTGAGCAAGGCGATGGCCCAGGCCTTGCGCTGGCCTTCATCGGCTTCGCGCAATTGTTCGAGTGCCGCGCCGACGGCGGCGTTGGCCGGTGCCGGGTAGCCCGCGAGCAGGGCATCCAGCCAGGGCAGCCAGGCGCCTTCGCGCACCAGCAGGTCGTAGGCCAGCGGCGGCATGCCGTGCTCGCGGCTCTTGCGCAGGCGCTCGGGGTCGAGCGGGGCCAGGGCCGGCGGGTTGTCCAGCAGCGCCTGCTGGAGCCGGCAGAGACCGGCGACCAGCCGCAGGTAGTCGCCCATCGGGTGCCCCTCGGCCAGTTGCAGCAGACGCTCGCCGCGGCGGGCGAACAGGTCGCGCGACGGCTGGTGCAGGTGCGGGGGAATGTTGGCGGCGGCTTCGATCTGCCCCGGCTGAAGAATGGTGCGTGACACGGGAACTCCTCGGGTCTGCGCCGGCGGGCCGGTGGGCCGCGCCGCAACGATCGGGCGCCCGGAGGGGCGCGGAATGAATGCAAAGGCCCCATCGCTGGGGCCTCCGGTCGGGCGATGGCGACACTATACGCGTCAGTGCTCCTCGCCCTTGCCGACTTCCTTCAGCCAGCCGTTATGGTGCTTGCGCGCCCAGGCGCGGCTGACCTTGCCGTAGAGCATCGCGCCCATCGAGCCCTTGACCCAGATGCCGGCGTAGATGTGCACGATGATGCTGGCGATCAGGACGAAGGCGGCGAAGGCGTGCAGGAGCGCCGACAGGCGGATCGCCTCGATGCCGAACCAGGCGCTGAAGTACTGGCGCCAGATCACGATGCCGGTGACCAGCAGGGTCAGCATGCTCAGCAGCAGCACCCAGAACAACAGCTTCTGCCCGGCGTTGTAGCGGCCGACTTCCGGGAGGTTCTCCTCGCGGTTGCTGACCACGTCGCGCCACTGCTTGAGCCACTGGATATCGCTCTTCTGCACCCGGTTGTGGTGGGCGAAGCGCACCACCAGGCCGAGGAAGAAGACGAACATCGCCAGCCCCAGGAAGGGGTGCAGGATACGCGTCCAGGGACCGCCGCCGAACAGGTTGGTCAGCCAGAACAGCGCCGGGTGGAACAGCGCCAGCCCGGACAACCCGGCCATGAAGAACAGGATCGCCACGGCCCAATGGTTGCTGCGCTCGTTGGCGTTGTAGCGCTGGATTTCATTTTTCATTTCCGACTCCTCGAGAGCGCCGCCGCTGCCGCCGGGTCGCGGAGGACCGGCGGCAACGCCCGCGCGCAGGCTCAACGACGCTCGTGCGGGTCAAAGGTGTGTACCGACGGATCGACCTGGTGCACCGGTGCCTCGGCTTGCCCGTGGTCTTCCTCGTCGTCCGCGCGGTTGGGACCGACGCGCACATAGTGGAAGAACCCGGCGAGCACCGTGGCGCCCATGGCCAGCAGCGCCAGCGGCTTGGTCACGCCCTTCCACAGGCTGACCAGCGGGCTGACGCTCGGCTGGTCGGCCAGGCCGGCATAGAGCGACGGCTTGTCGGCGTGGTGCAGCACGTACATCACGTGGGTGCCGCCCACCCCTTCGGGGTCGTACAGGCCGGCGTTCTCGTAACCGCGGCTCTTCAGGTCGACGATGCGTTCGGCGGCGTGTTCCTTCATGTCCTCCTTGCTGCCGAAGACGATGGCGCCGGTCGGGCAGGTCTTCACGCAGGCCGGCTCCATGCCCACCGAGACGCGGTCGGAACACAGGCTGCACTTGTAGGCCTTGTGGTCCTTCTGCGAGATCCGTGGGATGTCGAACGGGCAACCGGTGATGCAGTAGCCGCAACCGATGCACTTGTCCTGGTTGAAGTCGACGATGCCGTTGGCGTACTTCACGATCGCCCCCGGGCTCGGGCAGGCCTTCAGGCAGCCCGGCTCGGCGCAGTGCATGCAGCCATCCTTGCGGATCAGCCACTCGAGGTTGCCGGCCTCGTTCTCGTGCTCGGTGAAACGCATCACCGTCCACGAGTCGGCCGTCAGGTCCATGGGGTTGTCGTAGGTGCCGTGGTTGTGGCCGACCTCGTCGCGCAGCTCGTTCCATTCCGAGCAGGCGACCTGGCAGGCCTTGCAACCGATGCACTTGGACACGTCGATCAGTTTCGCCACTTCCTCCTGGTTCCGCACCGAGGGCATCGGCGTGGTGGTCGCGGAGCGGGCGTGGATGTCCTGACTACTCATGTTTCACCTCACGCCTTTTCCACGTTGACCAGGAACGACTTGAACTCCGGCGTCTGGGTATTCCCGTCGCCCACGAAGGGGGTCAGGGTGTTGGCCAGGAAGCCGTTGCGCGCCATGCCGGCGAAGCCCCAGTGGATCGGGATGCCGACGTGGTGCACGGTCTTGCCGTCCACCTGCAGCGGGCGGATGCGCTTGGTCACCACCGCCACCGCCTTGATGTAGCCGCGGTTGGAGGAGACCTTGACCTTGTCGCCGGCATTGATGCCCAGCTCCTTGGCCAGCGCCTCGCCGATCTCGACGAACTGCTCGGGCTGGGTGATCGCATTCAGCCGGCAGTGCTTGGTCCAGTAGTGGAAGTGCTCGGTGAGCCGGTAGGTGGTCGCCGCGTAGGGGAACTCGTCGGCCGTGCCGAACAGTTCCATGTCGTTCTTGAACACCCGTGCCGCCGGGTTGCTGATCGCCTTGCGGTTGTCGCGGTGCAAGGGGTTCACCCCGATCGGCGTCTCGAACGGCTCGTAGTGCTCGGGGAACGGGCCTTCGGCCATCTTGTCGACGGCGAACAGGCGGGCCACCCCTTCGGGGTTCATGATGAACGGGTTCATCCCGGCTTCCGGCGGTACGTCGGCCTTGTAGTCGGGCACGTCGGTGCCGCCCCAGGACTTGCCGTTCCACCACACCAGGCGCTTCTTCTCCGGGTCCCACGGCTTGCCGCTGACGTCGGCCGAGGCGCGGTTGTAGAGAATCCGCCGGTTCGCCGGCCAGGCCCAGGCCCAGCCGAGGGTCTGGCCCATGCCGTAGGGGTCGCTGTTGTCGCGGCGGCCCATCTGGTTGCCCTGCTGGGTCCAGGAGCCGGCGAAGATCCAGCAGCCGCTCGCCGTGCTGCCGTCGTCGCGCAGCAGGGCAAAGCCCGGCAACTGCTCGCCGGCCTTGGCCAGGATCATGCCGTTGGCCGGGTCGACCAGGTCGCTCAGGGCCTTGCCGTTGAACTCCCGGGCCAGTTCGTCCGGGCCCGGTTCGTCGGGCTTGAGGTAGGACCAGTCGAGGCCGAGGATCGGGTCGGGGAAGGCCCCGCCGTCCTTGCGGTACATCTCGCGCAGGCGGTGGAACAGCCCGGCCATGATGGCGATGTCCGGACGCGCCTGGCCCGGCGGCTCGGCGCCCTTCCAGTGCCACTGCAACCAGCGGCCGCTGTTGACGATCGAGCCGTCTTCCTCGGCGAAGCAGGAGGTGGGCAGGCGGAACACCGTGGTCTTGATGCTGGCGGTGTCGACGTCGTTGTACTCGCCGACGTTGCGCCAGAACTCCGAGGTCTCGGTCACCAGCGGGTCCATCACCACCATCCACTTCAGGCGCGCCAGCGCGGCGCCGACCTTGGCCTTGTTGGGGAACGAGGCGATGGGGTTGAAGCCCTGGCAGAAGTAACCGTTGACCTTGCCCTGGTACATCATGTCGAAGTAGCGCAGCACGTCGTAGCCGGCGCCCGGCATGTCGAGCTTGGGCAGCCAGTCGTAGCACCAGTTGTTTTCCTTGGTCGCCGACTTGCCGAACCAGGCCTTCATCAGGCTGACGTGGAACTTGCCGTAGTTCTGCCAGTAGGACAGCTGTCCCGGGCGCAGCGGCTTGGCCGTGCGCTTGGCGATGTAGGCGTCGTAGTCCTGCTCGGCGTCCATCGCCAGGGTCAGGTAGCCCGGCAGCGAGTTGGACAGCAGGCCGAGGTCGGTCAGGCCCTGGATGTTGGAGTGGCCGCGCAGGGCGTTCATGCCGCCGCCGGGCATGCCGATGTTGCCCAGCAGCAGCTGGACCATCGCGCCGGTGCGGATCATCTGCGCGCCTACCGAGTGCTGGGTCCAGCCCAGGGCGTACATGATGGTCATGACCTTGCCCGGCTTGGAGGTCTCGGCGATTTCCGCCCAGACCTTGAGCATCATGTCCTTCGGCGTACCGCAGATGTTGCTCACCACGTCCGGGGTGTAGCGGCTGTAGTGCTGCTTGAGCAGGTTGAACACGCAGCGCGGGTGGGTCAGGGTCGGGTCGACCTTGGCATAGCCGTCCTCACCGATCTCGTAGCCCCAGGAGGACTTGTCCGGGTAGGTCCGCTTCTCGGCGTCGTAGCCGTTGAACAGGCCGTCCTCGAAGCTGAAGCCTTCCTTCACGATGAACGAGACATCGGTGTAGTTGCGCACGTATTCGTGCTGGATCTTGTCGTTTTCCAGCAGGTAGTTGATCAGGCCGCCGAGGAAGGCGATGTCGGTGCCGGTCCGGATCGGCGCGTAGTAGTCGGCGACCGAGGCGGAACGGGTGAAACGCGGATCGACCACCAGCAGCCGCGCCTTGTTGTGCGCCTTGGCTTCGGTGACCCATTTGAATCCGCACGGGTGGGCTTCGGCGGCGTTGCCGCCCATGATCAGCACCAGATCGGCATTCTTGATGTCGGTCCAGTGGTTGGTCATGGCTCCACGGCCAAACGTCGGGGCAAGACTTGCCACCGTCGGGCCGTGTCAGACACGCGCCTGGTTGTCGAATCCCAGGATGCCGAGGGAGCGCATCACCTTGTGGGTGATGTAGCCGGCCTCGTTGGACGAGGCGGACGCGGCGAGGAAGCCGGTGGTCAACCAGCGGTTGACGGTCTGGCCCTGCTCGTTCTTCTCGACGAAGTTGGCGTCGCGGTCTTCCTTCATCAGCTTGGCGATGCGCTCGAGGGCTTCGTCCCACTCGATGCGCTTCCACTCGCTGGAGCCGGCCTCGCGCACTTCCGGATACTTCAGGCGGTTCGGGCTGTGGATGTAGTCCAGCAGGCCGGCGCCTTTCGGGCAGAGGGTGCCGCGGTTGACCGGATGGTCGGCGTCGCCCTCGATATGGATGATGTTCTGCGCGACGTTCTTGGCGCCGTCGCCCTGGCTGTACATGATCAGGCCGCAACCGACCGAACAGTAGGTACAGGTGTTGCGGGTCTCGACCGTGTGCGCCAGCTTGAAGTGGCGGACCTGGTCGGCGAAGGCCTCCGTGGGGGCCATCCCGAGCGCCGCAAGGCTCGATCCTCCAAGGCCTATACCGCAGACCTTGAAGAATTGCCGACGGTTCATATCCATCGTGCATCTCCTGCATCAGGCAAAGGACACCCGGGACATGGCCGGATGTCTCTGGTTAAAAGATAGCCAGCCTGGCGAGGTACGCCAGCCGGGCATGGCTACGGGGCAGCGAACCCTACACGAACGCTGGGTTTTTCTGCCTTGACCGGAGTCATTACACGGCGGCGCAAACCTTGTCCAGCAAGGTGCGCGGAATCGGGACAGGTCCGAACGCCGCGAGGCGCGCGAACAGGAGGTGATATCCAGGTGCCATTAGACCAAAGACTAATGCCGGGTCGCCTAGGGCTGCGGCGACCCGGCGAGCGGATCAGAGTCCGACGTTCCTGAGGCGATTGGCATGCTGCCGATAGACCTGGGTCGGGTCGCTCTCGAACAGGCTGACCAGGCCGAGCAACTGGTTGACTTCGTCCAGATGGTCCATCCGGTAGTTGTCCTTCACCACGCTGCCCAGGTGGCTGGAGCATTGGCCGACCAGACCGTCGTTGGCCTCGCCGAACAGCAGCCCGGTCACCGCCAGGCCGGCGGAGCTCGGGTCGAGCGCATTGGTCAGGGAGCCGGTGCCGCTCATCGAGTAGTAGCGCACCCCGGCTACCGTCTCCGCGCCCTGGCCACAGGCGCTGGCCGGGATCGCCTGCGGGAAGCGCTGGTTGAACCGCGCGGTGCCGGGAGTGTTGAGACTGTTCAGGGCAGCCAGCGCGTCGCCCTTGACCCACTCGCCGCCGTCGACGATGTCGACCACCGAGAACAGCGCCTCCACCGCCGAGGCGATCACCTCGGTGCCGATCGGCCCGAGGAACTCGCTGAAGCCGGTCACCGCGTCGGCTACCGGCGTGCCCTTGTGCGGCGTGCCCATGGTGGTGACCGAGGCCACCAGTTGCGGCGCCACCCCGGCGACGTAGCGCACGGTCATGCCGCCCTGGCTGTGGCCGATCAGGTTGACTTTCTCCGCGCCGGTCAGGGCCAGGACTTCCTCCACCTGCGCCAGTAGCTGTTCGCCGCGCACCTCGTTGCTGTTCACCGGCGACTGCGAGGTGGCGAAGACCTTCGCGCCGTCCTTCTCCAGGGCCGGCACGATAGCGTGCCAGTAGTCCACCGGGCCGACGCTCTTGAAGCCGAACAGACCGTGGGACAGCACGATGGGATAGCGCGTGCGGGTGTAGTCGGTCGCAGCGTGCACGGGAAAGCTGGCGGCCAGCGCTACCAGCGCCGCCGCGAGGAACGTCTTGTTCTTGTTCATCGTCGAGACTCCGTTCGGATTGGACAGGCAGTTGGCAAGGCACGTGCTGAGCGGGCCGGAACCCCAGCCTGACAGCGCCGCCAAAGGCGTCGAGCCGTGCTTAAGTTGGGCTTCCGGCGCACGCCATTACCCCGGGTAACAGCGCCGCCGTTCCCATTCCGCCCGCCGCGCCGCAAGTGCTGTCGGAGAGCTTTCGACGCCTGTCACCCGGGGCCACAGCGGTGCAGCGCAGCGAGCACCTATCCGATCAGCCAGTCCGCCGGCTTGACCGAAATGCCTGGCGGTTCCGGCAAGCGGGCCGCATTCGGCGGCGGCGCAACTTCCTATGGTGAAGCGTCCCTGGCTACCGGAACCGCGCCATGCGCAACCCCTACCCGCCGCTCGCCGCCGCTCCCTATCCTCACCTGCTGGCCCCGCTGGACCTGGGCTTCACCCGTCTGCGCAACCGCGTGGTGATGGGTTCGATGCACACCGGGCTGGAGGATCGTCTGTGGGACTTCGGCAAGCTCGCTGCCTACTACCGCGAGCGTGCCCGGGGCGGCGTCGGGCTGATCGTCACCGGCGGTTTCGCGCCCTGCCGCGAAGGTTGGCTGCTGCCCTTCGGCAGCAGCCTCACCAGCGCCCTGGAGGTGCCCGCCCATCGTCGCCTGACCCAGGCGGTGCATGCCGAGGGCGGCAAGATCCTGCTGCAGATCCTCCACGCCGGGCGCTATGGCTACCACCCGATGGCGGTGTCCGCCTCGCCGTTGAAGTCGCCGATCAGTTGGTTCACCCCGCGCGAGCTCTCCGAGCGCGGCATCCGCAAGACCATCCGCGCCTTCGTCCGTTGCGCGCGGCTGGCCAAGGCCGCCGCCTACGACGGCGTGGAGGTGATGGGCAGCGAAGGCTACCTGCTCAACCAGTTCCTCTGCCCGCGCACCAATCGCCGCGACGACCAGTGGGGCGGCCCGCTGGAAAACCGCATGCGCCTGGCGCTGGAGATCGTCCGCGGCATCCGGCGGATCGTCGGCCAACGCTTCATCCTCTGCTATCGCCTGTCGCTGCTCGACCTGGTCGAGGGCGGCAATACCTGGGACGAGGTGCGGCGCATCGCCCTGGCCCTGGAGGAAGCCGGAATCACCCTGCTCAACACCGGCATCGGCTGGCACGAGTCGCGCGTGCCGACCATCGTCACCTCGGTGCCGCGCGCGGCCTTCGCCGAGGTCAGCGCACGGCTGCGCCACGAGCTGAAGGTGCCGGTGATCGCCAGTAACCGGATCAACACCCCCGAGGTCGCCGAATCCCTGCTCGCCACCGACAAGGCCGACCTGGTGTCGATGGCCCGGCCGCTGCTGGCCGACCCGCAGTTCGTGGCCAAGGCCGGCGCCGGCCGGGCCGAGGAGATCAACACCTGCATCGCCTGCAACCAGGCCTGCCTCGATCATGCCTTCGCCAACCGCCGCGCCACCTGCCTGGTCAACCCGCGGGCGGCCTTCGAGACCGAATTGCGCTACCGCAAGGCGCGCACGCAGAAGCGCATCGCGGTGATCGGCGCCGGCCCCGCCGGGCTCTCCGCCGCCTGCGTGGCCGCCGAGCGCGGGCATCGGGTCAGCCTGTTCGAGGCGAGCGGGGAAATCGGCGGGCAGTTCAACCTGGCCAAGCGGATTCCCGGCAAGGAGGAGTTCCGCGAAACCCTGCGCTACTTCCGCGTGCGTCTGGAACGCCTCGGCGTCGACCTGCGCCTCGGCCACCGGGTGCGCCAGGGCGAGCTGGACGGTCAGTTCGACGACGTGGTGGTGGCCACCGGCATCCAGCCACGCCGGCCAAGGATCGACGGCATCGGCGGACCGACCGTACTCAGCTACGTGGACGTGCTGCGCGGCGCGCCGGTGGGCGCGCGGGTCGCCATCGTCGGCGCCGGCGGCATCGGCTTCGACGTCGCCGCCTTCCTCGTCGCCGCGCCCAGCGACGGCCAGCCGCGGGCGCTCGGCGAATGGCTCGCGGAATGGGGCGTGGACCTCGACAACAGCCAGCCCGGCGGCCTCCGCGAACCCGCTCCGACGCGGCCGGCGCGCCAGGTCTGGCTGCTCCAGCGCAAGCCCGGCGCTCCCGGCGCGCAGCTCGGCAAGACCAGCGGCTGGGTACACCGCGCACACCTCAGGCACAACGCCGTACGCATGCTCGGCGGGGTGGAGTACCTGAAGATCGACGAACGCGGCCTGTTGATCCGCGTCGACGGCGAGGAACGCTGGCTGGAGGTGGACAACGTGGTGATCTGCGCCGGCCAGGAGCCGCTGCGCGAGTTGCAGATCAGCCAGGCGGCGGAAAGCCTGCGCTTCCACCTGATCGGTGGGGCGCGGGTGGCAGGGGAACTGGATGCCAAGCGGGCGATTCGCGAGGGGGCCATGCTGGCGGCGCGCTTGTAGGGGGATAACGCCGCTGGCGGTATGGCTGCCGTAGGGCGAACAACCGCTCGCGGTTACCCGCCGGGCGGAATCCGAGGGCGTGCGATGGGGTCTCGCGTTTTCCTCCTCCGCCCCCGCCTGGTGCATACTGTGCGACTCCCCGTACCACTCCGGCCCGTCCCTCGCCATGCGCGGGGCGCGCTCGCCGTCATCGTTCCAGGAGTCTTGCATGCCCACTCCACCCTGGTGGCTGTTCGTCCTGCCCCTGCTCGCCGGCGCCTGCCTGCCGCTGCAGGCGGGGATCAACGGCCAGTTGGCCAAGCAGGTGTCCAGCGTCCTCGCCGCGGCACTGATCTCGTTCTTCGTCGGCACCCTCGGGTTGCTCGCCCTGACCCTCTCGCAGCGCGAGTTTCCCGGC
The DNA here is from genome assembly GCF_056782835.1 of Pseudomonas sp. 20-5. Lineage (NCBI taxonomy): Bacteria > Pseudomonadati > Pseudomonadota > Gammaproteobacteria > Pseudomonadales > Pseudomonadaceae > Pseudomonas > Pseudomonas sp. 20-5. Next base: position 5,455,696 of record NZ_CM165584.1, read on the forward strand.
CTGGCGGCATTGCGCGGGCTGAGCTGGTGGCACTGGTGCGGCGGTTTCCTCGGCATGTTCTTCATCTTCATCGCCGCCTTCGCCGCACCGCGCATCGGCGCGCTGATGTTCATGGTGCTGGTGCTTGCCGGCCAGCTGGGCATGGCCATGAGCCTCGACCACTTCGGTTGGGCCGGCTTCCGCGAGGCACCGATCAGCGCGCTGAAGCTGGGCGGGTTGGCACTGATCGGCGCCGGCATCTGGATGATCCGCAAGGGCTGAGTGCGTCTTGCCGCGGACGCGTCGGCCGGCCTATAGTCGGCCTCGGCGTTCTCCACGCCTCCCGTCCGCGGAAAGGGCAGCGCCCAGGCGATCCACCCCAAGCATCGCGCATGCGACTCCAGGCCTGATGGCGGACAAGGCTGCAGAGGAGATCGTATGTCCTTTTCCCGCACTCTCGGCGACGGCCGGATCAATCTCGAACAGCAACGCAAGCGCGCCAAGGAGCTGTTGCGCCAGTGGCGCCGCGACCCGGCCAGCCGTACAGGGCTTCCGGGGCAGGAGCCGCGCCTGGCCGACGCCCAGTGGCAGGTGGCGCGCGAACTGGGCTTCGCCAGTTGGCCGCGACTCAAGGCGCATGTCGACGCCATCGCCTTCGCCAGCCGCCACCCCGATCTGGTCGGCGGCGATGAGGCCGCGACCCTGCACCTGCGCTGCGGCAACGACATCGCCCACGGCCTGAAGCTCGCCGGCTTTCGCGGCGACTTCCGGATGTTCGCCGACCCGCTGACCATGGGACCGGTGCCGAACCTGCCGTTGCCCGAGTTCCTCGCCCTGCGCAGCGACTACCTGAGCCGCGCCTTCGACCTCGACCCGGCCGACGCCCAGGCCCGCCAGCGCCAGGAATACGCCGGGCTCGAGCGGCTCGGCGAATACTCGCGGGTGGCGCTCTGGTGCGAGGCGGATGCCTACGACCAGTTGTTCCTGGTCCGGGTGCTGGCAGGAATGCAGACGCCGCCGGAGCACCTGGAACTGATCGAGATCGACCGCGTGCCAGGCGTCGAGCGCTTCGTCGGCATCGGCCAACTGGCGCCTGAGCTGCTCGCCTGGCTATGGACCCAGCGTCGCCCGCTGGACGCCGAAGCCCTGGCGCTGGCCCGCGCGGCCTGGGACGCCTACCGCGATCCGGCGCCACTGCGCTGGGCGCAACTGGCCGCCGCGCCGACCCCGGCGCTACCGTTGCTGGGGCCGGCGCTGCGTCGGCAACTGCATGAACTGCCGGCCCTGCGCGACGGCCTGTCGCTGAGCGAACGGCTGACCCTGGAGATCGTCCGCGACGGCGAGCGGCCGAGCGCCGGCCAGGTCTTCGCCGAGCTGACCGCACGGCGCGAGCCGCTGCCCTATCTCGGCGACCTGATGTTCCGCGTCCTGCTCCGCGCGCTGCTGGAAGAGCCCGGCGCGCTGCTGCGCACGCCGGCGCCGGAACTGCCCTGGGAACGCCAGCCGCTGGCCCTGACCGCTGCGGGCCGCGAGGTCCTGGCCGGGCGGCGCTACCGCCTCGACCTCGGCGCCCCCGAACGCTGGGTCGGCGGCGTATGCCTGCGCGCCGGCACCGCGCACTGGGCACTGGACGAGCAGGACCGGCCGGTATGGCGGGAGGACCCACGGCACTGACGCTCATCGCCCGGACGAGCGCAACGGGCGCGCAGCCACTATCATTGCGCGCCCGTTTTCCCCGCACCCGCCCGCCGATGAAGAAAATCCCGCTCGCCGCCGCCGACCCCGACCGCCTGGATACCTGGGTGAAATACCGCGAAGGCCTGTGCGGCGAGTGCAACGCGACCTGCTGCACGCTGCCGGTGGAAGTGCGCATCGACGACCTGATCCGCATGCGACTGGTCGACGAGTTCGAGCGCGAGGAGCCGGCCAAGCGAATCGCCAAGCGACTGGAAAAGGATGGCGTGATCGAGCACTTCAACCACAAGCGCGAGATCTTCACCCTCACCCGCATGGCCAACGGCGACTGCCTGTACCTCGACCGCAAGACCCGCCTATGCACCATCTATGCCCGCCGCCCGGACACCTGCCGCAACCACCCGCGCATCGGCCCGCGTCCCGGCTACTGCGCCTACCGGCCGAGGTAGTCTCAGCCAGGCGGCGCCACGCCCTGGCATAACTGGTACTGTCCCACCGGCGGCCGGCAGCGCAAGCGCTGGCGCACCTCGTCGGGCAAGGCGCCGAACGAACGCGAGCGGATCGCCAGCAGGGCGTCGCGACGCAACCAGCCGGCCAGCTCGCTGTCCTCCGCCCGTTGCGCCCGCCCGCCGCTGTAGAACACTGCCGAGTACGGCCGCTTCGGCCAGAACACCAGCGGCCGCTCGCGCCAGCCGGCGTCGCTGGCCAGCAGCGCGGCGGTGGACTTCTGCTCGGCGCGCGAGCCCAGCAGCAGGGAGCCGAGGAACAGCGCGAACAGCAATGGGGTCAGTGCCAGGCAAGCCAACCCGCCACGCCGCAGCCAGGCGCTGCGCGCCAGCGGCGCGCGCAGCAGGTCGGCGGCGAGCAACGCCAGGGCCGGCAGGCCGGGCAGCACGTAGGTCCAGAGGACGTTGCCGGCGAAGGTGAAGAACAGGCACGGCGCCAGTCCCCAGAACAGCCAGTAGCGCCTGCGCGAGGCGACGCCATCGACCACCTCCCCGCGCTGGCGCCAGCCCAGCCAGAGCAGCAGCGGCAGCCAGAGGCTCCAGGGAAACGCGGCGGCCAGCAGGAACAGCCAGACGCTGCCGTAGGGATAGGCGTGGGCATTGCCGTAACGGTCGCCGTCCCAGCCGGCGGTGACGAAGCGCTGCCAATGCTCGCCGAGCAGGAAGTACTCGAGGAAGCCCGGCGTCTTCAACTCCGCCAGCAGGTACCAGGGCGCGGCCACCAGGAGCATCAGCAGGCTTCCGCGGATCCATGGCAGGCCCCGCCAGAGCGCGCGCCAGCGCCACTCCAGCAAGGTCCACAGGCCGATCGGCAGTCCGGCGAGGATCAGCGTCAGCGGCCCCTTCGCCAGCAGCCCGAGGCCGAGGCCGAGGAACATCAGCCAGCCCTCGCGGCGCCGGATTCCCTCCGCGCCATGCAGGCCCAGCCAGAAGCCGCGCATGGCCAGGACCAGCGCCAGGGCCAGGGCCATGTCGGTCATTACCGCCCCGGAGGCGACGAAGAACAGCGCCGAACTGCCCAGCAGGACGCAGGCGATCCGCGCCTGCCGACGATCTTCGCGAGCCTGCCAGTCCCATACCAGCCACAGCACCAGCACGCCCAGCAACCAGTGCGGCAGGCGGCTGGCGAACTCGTTGGCGCCGAGCAGAAGCTGGCCGCCGGCGCTGAGCCAGAAGGCCAGCGGCGGCTTGCCCCAGAACGGCACGCCGACGTCGTACCAGGGCGTGATCCAGTCGCCCAGTTCGGCCATCTTCCGCGCCACCTCGCCATAGCGGGCCTCGGTGGTGTCCATCAGCGGATAGCTGCCCAGGCTCAGCAGGCGGATGGCGAAGGCCAGGGCGAGCAGGAACCAGGCCAGCGGCCAGCCGCGCAGCGCCCTCACGGATTGGCCCCGCCGACCTGCGCCGGCAGGTAGCGGTCGATCAGGTAGAGCGGGCGGCGCCGCGCTTCCATGGTCATCCGCCCGAGGTATTCGCTGCACACGCCGATGGCCAGCAGTTGCAGGCCGCCGATCAGGAACAGCGCGGCGATCACCGGCCAGTGTTCGTGGATCTCCTGCTGGCCGAAGATCCCGGCGAGCAGGGTCGCCAGGGCCGCCAACAGGCTGAGCAGGCCGAGGTAGCCGGCGACCTTCAGCGGCGCGGTGGAAAACCCGGTGATGCCTTCCAGGGCGAAGTTCCACAGCCGCCAGTAGCGCCACTTGCTGTGGCCGGCGACGCGGGCGGCGCGGCTATAGGCGATATCGACCTGGCGGAAACCGACCCAGGCGAAAAGCCCCTTCATGAAGCGATTGCCTTCCGGCAGCTCGCAAAGGGCATCGACCACCCGCCGGTCGAGCAGGCGGAAGTCGCCGACGTCGCGCGGGATCGGCACCTCGCTGAGGCGGTTGATCAGCCGGTAGAAGGCGCTCGCCGAGGCGCGCTTCAGCCAGCTTTCGCCGGCCCGGCTGCGGCGGCGCATGTTGACCATTTCGGCGCCGCCGATCCAGGCGTCGAGCATCTGCGGGATCAGTTCCGGGGGATCCTGCAGGTCGGCATCGATGACGATCACCGCGGCGCCGCGCGACAGCTTGAGCCCGGCGCTCATCGCCTGTTCCTTGCCGAAGTTGCGGGTGAAGCGGGCCACGCCCACCCGGCGGTCGGCGGCCTGTAGCTGGGCGAGGATCGCCGCGCTGCGGTCGGTGCTGCCGTCGTCGACATAGAGCACCTCGCAATCGTCGCCAAGGTCGCCGAGCACGGCGCCCAGGCGCTGGTGGAAGGCCGGCAGCACCGCCTCCTCGTTGAACACCGGCACTACCACGCTGAGCAGGCAGGGGGCCTCGAGCTTCGACGCCAGGGAAGGTTCGATCATCATGAGAAGGTCCAGAGTCGATGAAGGTGATAGGTCGCCAACAGCAGTGCGCCGGTCGCGGCGAGCTGGGCCAGGCGGTAGTCGAGTCCGGCGAGGTCGCCGAGCAGCAACACCAGGACGGCGTTGCCGAGTACGCAAAGCAGGCTGACGGCGAAGAAGCGCGGCAGCGAACGGAACACCGGGCCACGGTGGCGGAAAGTCTTCCAGCGATGCCCCAGGTAGGCAGCCAGAGCCCCGCAGCCTGCTCCCGTCGCGGCGGCCACGGCGGCGCCGACGGCGAAGCCCTCGACCAGGAGGGTCAGCACCAGGTAATGAACGGCGGTGGCACCGGCGCCGACCGAGACGAAACGCCCCAGGAGCATGCATGGCTTCCTCTGGAAACAACCGACGCCGGCATTCTAGGAAGGTGCGCAAAGCCCCGCGGTTAGCGCTGCGCAAGCTTCCTGACAGGTTTTCGCAGGGTTCCCCGCGGCAGGCCTGGAAGCCGCGTCGGACAAGGAATACACGGCAGGCAGAGGTCTGTTACCGGATATGAAAAACGGGTTTTCCGCAGGCCTCGCCGCCGTCGCTATACTGCCCGGCCGATCCGGAGGACCCCATGAGCCTGTTGCGCGATGCCTGGCGCCACGCCCCGACCCACCACAGGGTCTGGGCGCTGGCCGGGCCGATGATTCTGTCGAACGTTTCCGTTCCCCTGGTGCACCTGGTGGACAGCACGGTGGTCGGCCACCTGCCGCACGCCTACCAGCTCGGCGCGGTAGCCGTGGGCGGCAGCCTGTACACCCTGATGGTCGGCGTGCTCGGCTTCCTGCGCATGGGCACCACCGGCTTCGCCGCCCAGGCCGCCGGCCGCGACGATGGCGGCGCGCTGCGCCTGATCCTCGCCCAGGGCCTGGGCATGGCGCTGCTCCTGGCCCTGCTGCTCGGCGCGCTGGCCCTGCCCCTGAGCGGCTGGGCCCTGCAACTGATGCAACCGTCGGCGGAACTGACCGGCGAGGCCCGCGCCTTCTTCCATACCCGCCTGCTCGGCCTGCCGGCGGCCCTGGCCAGCTACGCACTGGTCGGCTGGTTCCTCGGCACGCAGAACGCACGGGCGCCATTGGCGATCCTGTTGACCACCAACCTGAGCAACATCGCCCTGGTGCTCTGGTTCGTCCACGGCCTCGACTGGGGCGTGCAAGGCGCGGCCCGCGCCTCGGTGCTGGCGGAATGGAGCGGCGCCCTGCTCGGCCTGGCCCTGACCCGCCGCGACCTGGCCCGGCGCCCCGGGCGGGCGCAGTGGCAACGCCTGCGCCACTGGCTGTCCTGGCTGCCGCTGCTGATGGTCAACCGGGATATCTTCATCCGCAGCCTGGCCCTGCAACTGGTGTTCTTCCTGCTCACCGTACAGGGCACCCGCCTCGGCGACGCCACGGTAGCCGCCAACGCCCTGCTGCTCAACGGCCTGCTCCTGACGTCCTACGCCCTCGACGGTCTCGCCCACGCGGTGGAGGCGCTCTGCGGCCACGCCATCGGCGCCCGCGACCGAACTGCCCTGCGCCGCGCGCTGGTGGTGGCCGGTGGTTGGTCGCTGCTGGCAAGCCTGGCGTTCGCCGCGCTGTTCGCCCTGTTCGGCCACCTGTTCATCGACCTGCAGAGCGACATCGCCGGCGTCCGCGAAGTCGCCTACGCCTATCTGCCGTACCTGGCCTGCCTGCCGCTGCTGGGGATGTGGAGCTATCTGCTCGACGGCCTGTTCATCGGCGCCACCCGCGCCCGCGAGATGCGTAACGCGATGCTCGTCGCGGTGGCCGCCAGCCTGCCCCTCGGCTGGCTGTTGCAGGGGCTGGGCAACCACGGGCTATGGCTGGCGTTCCTCGCCTTCATGCTGCTGCGCGGGCTGGTCCTGGCCGCCTACGGCTGGCGCCTGACCCGCCGCGATGGCTGGTTCGCCGCTCAGGGCGCCGACAGCGGGCGATAGGCGAGCATCAGCGGGACGTCGCCAGCGTGCGCGACCTGTACCAGTTCGCTGGCCAGGCGCCCACCGGGAAACACCAGCACCAGGTCCGGCGCGGCATCGCCGAAGACGGCCTCGCCATACTCGCGCAGGGCGTTGTCGCTGCCACTGCGCTCCGGATAATCGTAGGTGCGCGAATCCGCGCCACGCTCGCGGCACCAGCGCTCGGCCTCGTCCGGCAGGCCGCTGCCGGCATGCAGCAGGTGGCCGAGCAGCGCCACCGGTTGCAGGCCGTGGCACTGGTCGAGCGCCAGGCGCAGGCGTTCGGCGTCCTTGAAATGGCGTCCGGCGCAGATCAGGAGGCGCATGCCGATCCCTCCCCTTGCCCTGGCTCGTCCGGCCGCTTCGCCATCGGATCGATGCCGCTGCGTTCGAGCAGCGGATAGGCCAGGGCGGTGACATGATGGTGGATGCGTCGGTAGTCGCGGAGAATGCGCTGGAACACGTCACCGGACTCCACCCAGGCACCACGATCGTCGCGCAGGCGACGGAAGCGCTCGCGACTGGCATCGGCCTCCAGTCGCTGCAGCAACTTCTTGCGCGCCACCAGGCGCAGCGCGGCGTCCAGGTCTTCGCGAAGGAACGCGCTGATCGCCAGGTGCAGGCTCTCCTCGATCGCCGCCTGCAACGGCAGCATGCGGCCCAGCTCGAACTCGCTGCCGGCGCGGCTGCGCCCGGCCCAGCGCATCGCCAGGGGCAGCAGGCTGTTGGCGACGAGATCGCCGATGTGCTCGATGTTGATGGCGAACAGGAGGATTTCCTGGGCACGATCGGCGTCGCTGTCGCCGAGGCCGTCCTGGCCGAGGTCTGCCAGGTAGGCGCGGATCGCCGCACTCAACTGGTCGAGGGCCTGGTCCTGGCGACGGATTTCCGCCGCCACCTTCGCCTCCGGTCGCTGCAACAGGCCGCTGGTGGCGCGCAGCATCAGACTGGCCATGTCGGCCAGCCGCAGGACTTCGCGAGTAGCGTTGGCCAGGCCGATGTTGGCCACCTCCAGCCCGGCTTCGTCGAGGTAGCGCGGCATGCCCGGCTCGTCGGACTGTGCCTCTTCCGGCAACAGGCGCGCGAGCAGCGCCGCAAGGGGTCCGGTGAAGCCGATCGCCAGCAGTGCCAGGGCCAGGTTGAAAGCACTGTGGAACCAGACCGCCGCCGCACCGCCGAGTGCGTTGGCCGGTTGCGCCAGCGCCGTCAGCCAGGGCAGCACCAGCAGGCAACCGAGCAGGCGCACCAGCAGGTTGCCCAACGGCAGGCGCCGCGCCACCCGGCTACCGGCCACCCCTAGCGCCGGCAAGGCGCCGCCGAGGTTGGCACCGAGCACCAGGGCCAGGGCGATGGGCAGCGAGACCAGTCCGGCCTGGGCCAGGGACGCCACCAGCAGTACCACCGCGACACTGGAATGGCAGGCCCAGGTCAGCAGCGCGGCGAGCAGCAGGGCGATCAGCGGATCGCCTTCGAGGCCGTGGATCACCGCGACAAAGGCTGGCGAGGCCTCGATCTGCTGCAGGGAATGGCCGAGCAACGCCAGCGCCAGGAGCATCAGGCCGAGTCCGATCAGGCACTGGCCAAGGCTCTCCAGGCGTGGACCGTCGCCCAGGCGGAACAGCAGCAGGCCGGACAGCAGGGCCAGCGGCGCCAGCAACGAGGTGTCGAAGCTGAGCAGTTGCACCACCAGGGTGGTGCCGACGTTGGCGCCGAGCATCACTGCCAGCGCCGGCGCCAGGCCCAGGGTGCCACTGGCAGTGAAGGACGCTGCCATCAGGCTGGTGGCGGTGCTGCTCTGCAGCAGGCCGGTGATGCCGAGCCCGGCGAGCAGGGCCAGCCAGCGGTTGCCCAGGTGGCGGCCGAGCCAGTTGCGCAGCACAGTGCCGAAACCGCGCAGCACGCCGCTGGAGACCATGTGCGTGCCCCACAACAGGAGGGCCACGGCACCGGCCAGGTTGATCAGGAGGATGGTTCCCAGCATGGCGGAACTCCCGGTTCGGAATGGATCGTGAAGGGAACGGGCTCATTGACCCATGGCCAGCCTGAGCGATGCACGGTTGAGCGCGCTCGAGCAGTCCAGCAGGTATTTCACTTCGACCTGGCTCAGGCGGCCGCTGGCGTATGCGCGCACGCTGACCACCATCAGCAGGTGCGCGGCCTTTGCCAGCAGCCGTGCTGCCAGGCCACAGAGCGCGCGGCGAGACGCGCCCAGGCATTTGCGTACGACGTTCATGGCTGCTTCCTCGGTGGAGGAGCGCGCCGCAGCGCGGCACGCCCTTGGGCTCAGAAACGCAAGGTCGCTCCCGAGACCAGCCATCGCTCGCGCTCGCCGCGCAGGTGGCCGCCGACCAGCAGATCGAGGTCCAGCCGTTCGCCCAGGTGCAGCCGCGGTCCGGCCTGCCAGCCGCTGTCGCCGGCCGACTCGCCGAAGCGTTCGGCGATCAGGGTCAACGGCTGGCCAACGCGGTATTCCATGCCCATGCCCCAGTTCCAGCGATGCCGGCGCTCGCCCTCGGCGTAGGCATGCCCCAGGCCGACCCCGGCGTTCAGGCGCAGGGCCTCGAACGGCTGGTAGCTCAGCGGCAGGTTGAAGCCGGCGCCTTCGAAGGCGTGCCGGCGGTCCAGGTAGAGATCCGCCGAGAGCGCGAAGGCCAACGCCAGGCCGAGGTCGTCGCGGGCCAGCAGCGGTGTCTTCAGCTCGGGGCTGAGGCGGCTGTGCCGATCGCCTGCGTCGCCCTCGCGCACCAGCGCCGCGCCGAGCTGCACCGATGGTAGGGCGGAGAAGGTGCAGGCTGGCGACAGCACCGACTGGTAGCGGTTGCCGTGGTGGCGTTCGCGCTGGTGCCAGGCGTCCAGGTTGCATTCGCCGACGGGGTCGATCTCGCTGTCGTCGACCCGGTAGGCGCCGCCCGCGGCGCGAGCCTCGGACAGCAGCGCCAGCAGCAGGACGCAGGCTAGCGCGGCGGCGACGAAGCCCAGGCGCCAGGACAGGGCGCGTCGCAGCGCGGCCGGCAGCGGTTGGAAAAGGGGCGCCCGCGGGCGCCGGTCGTGCAGGGTCATGATGCGTCTCTCCATGCGTGGGTCCGGTGTGCGTTGCGCGGCGCGGCGAGGCTTGCCGACGCGCCGGGAAAGGCCGGGACGAAGCCCGGCCGATCGCTCAGAACCACTGGCCGAAGCGGCGGATGTAGAGGGTCTTCATGGTCTGCGCGGTGACGCAGTAGCAGAGCAGCGTGCCCACCAGCCAGGGGAAGTACTCCCACGGCAGCGGCTGCAGGCCGACCATCGCCCCCAGCGGCGAGAACGGCACGTAGATGCCCAGCGCCATCACCAGCCCGGTCATCAGCATCACCGGCAGCGCCGCGGTGCTCTGGATGAAGGGAATCTTCTGGGTACGCAGCATGTGCACCACCAGGGTCTGCGAGAGCAGGCCCTCGATGAACCAGCCGGACTGGAACAACGACTGCATTTCCGGGCTGTTGGCGGCGAACACGAACCACATCAGCGCGTAGGTGGTGATGTCGAAGATCGACGAGGTCGGGCCGATCCAGACCATGAAGCGACCGATGTTCTTCGAGTCCCACTTGCGCGGCTTGGCGAGGAACTCCTTGTCCATCTTGTCCCACGGCAGCGACAGCTGGGAGATGTCGTACATCAGGTTCTGCAGCAGCAGGTGGATCGCCAGCATCGGCAGGAAGGGGATGAAGGCGCTGGCCACCAGTACCGAGAACACGTTGCCGAAGTTGGAGCTGGCAGTCATGTTCAGGTACTTCATGATGTTGCCGAAGGTCTCGCGGCCCTTGATAACGCCCTCCTCCAGGACCATCAGGCTTTTTTCCAGGAGGATGATGTCGGCCGATTCCTTGGCGATGTCGGTGCCGCTGTCCACCGAGATGCCGACATCGGCATCTCGCAGCGCGGGGGCGTCGTTGATGCCGTCGCCGAGGAAGCCAACGGTGTGTCCGTTGCCCTGCAGGGCCTTGAGCACTCGCGACTTCTGCAGCGGCGTCAGCTTGGCGAACACCGTGCGCTCCTCGGCCAGGCGTTGCAGGGTGGCATCGTCCATCAGGTCGATGTCGCGACCGAGCAGCGGCTCGCCGACGTCCAGGCCGACCTCGCGGCAGATCTTCGCGCTGACCACCGGGTTGTCGCCGGTGAGCACCTTCACCGCCACGCCGTTCTCGCGCAACGCGGCGATGGCCGGGCCGGCGGTTTCCTTCGGTGGATCGAGGAAGGTCAGCAGGCCGGCGATCACCAGGTCGCGCTCGTCGCTGGCGCCGTACTGGGCCTGGGACTCCGTGCGCGAGAGGCTGCGGGTGCCGAGCAGGAGCACGCGGAAGCCGTCGCGGTTGTATTGCTCGGCCAGCGCCAGCAGGGCCCGGCGGCGTTCCTCGTCGAGCGGCAGGTCGACACCGTCCTGGTGCACGCGGGTGGCGATCTCGAGCATTTCCTCGACCGCGCCCTTGCACACCAGCAGGTGTTCGCCGTCCTTGCCCTCGAGGATCACCGAGAGACGCCGACGGACGAAATCGAAGGGCAGTTCGTCGACCTTGCGCCAGGCATCCGACGGCGTGATGCGCGGGTTCTGTTCGACGAAGGCGACCACCGCGCGGTCCATCAGGTTCTTCATCCCGGACTGGTGGAAGCTGTTCAGCCAGGCCATTTGCAGGACCCGGTCGCAGCGCCGGCCGGCAACGTCGACGTGATGCTCGAGGATGATCCGGTCCTGGGTCAGGGTGCCGGTCTTGTCGGTGCAGAGCACGTCCATGGCGCCGAAGTTCTGGATCGCGTTGAGGCGCTTGACCACCACCTTGCGCCGCGACATCGCCACCGCGCCCTTGGCCAGGTTGGCGCTGACGATCATCGGCAGCATTTCCGGGGTCAGGCCGACCGCCACGGCGAGAGCGAACATGAACGCCTCGGTCCAGTCGCCCTTGGTGAAACCGTTGATCAGCAGCACGATCGGCACCATCACCAGCATGAAGCGGATCAGCAGCCAACTGACGCTGTTCACCCCACGGTCGAAGGCGGTCTGCGCCCGCGAACCGACGATGGAACGGGCCAGCGAACCGAAATAGGTGCGCGCACCGGTGGCAACCACCACCGCGGTGGCCGTGCCGCTGACCACGTTGGTGCCCATGAAGCAGATGTTCGGCAGTTCGAGCAGGTCCTGCTGGTCGGCGGCGATCCGCTTGGCGGACTTCTCGCGGACCGCGCCGAGGGTGTCGTATTTCTCCACCGGCAGCGCCTCGCCGGTGAGTACGGCCTGGCTGATGAACAGGTCGCGCGATTCGATCAGGCGGATGTCGGCGGGGATCATGTCGCCGGCGGACAGGCGCACGATGTCGCCGACCACCAGTTCGCCCATGGGGATTTCCCGCAGCTCGCCGCGCATCCCGCGCTCGTCGCGGCGCAGCACGGTGGCGGTGTTCCGCACCATGGCCTTGAGCGCCTCGGCGGCCTTGCCCGAACGGTATTCCTGCCAGAAGCGCATCAGGCCGCTGACCAGGACCATGCAGAGGACGATGATGACGCCGGTGAGATCGGTTTCCTCACCGTCCTGCAGGGGCAGCCAGAAGTCGGTGAAGAAGCTGATCGCAGAGAGCGTCATCAGCACGTAGATGAAGGGGTTGTTGAACGCCTGCAGCAATTGCACCAGGACGTGTGGCGGACGGTCGTGGGCCACTTCGTTGGGGCCGTCGGCGTGCAGCCGGGCGGCGGCCTCGGCCTGGTCGAGGCCATCCTGGCGACCGCGGACGTTGGTGAGGGTGGTTTCCAGGCTGTTCTGCGCTTCGCGGGCGGCGCGCATGGACAGTCGGTCGTTGCGGCGCTCGGTATCGAGCTGGGTATTGCGTTGGGTCGCTACGCTCATGACTCGGTCTCCTGTCGCGAGCTGCGCGACGGCGACACGAGTCGGTTGCCGGTCAGGTGACAGGCAAAGGCGTGCCGGGTCGCGATGTTCGCGATCGGTGGGAAGAATGTTCGGCTTGTCCGGGTGAGGCCCACTGCGCGCGGCCGCTCAGGCGGCACGCAGCAGGCCGACTTGGTGGTTCGTCCATGGCAGGCTCCTTGTGCGAAGGGTTGGGCAGGAGAAAGCGTCAGCCGCGCATCGGGCGGCGACCGCTCTCAGGGTTCTCTTCGACCTGCGTCTCCAGGCGGCGATACTCCAGGCGACCGCCGGCCGGGTCGACACGCCAGGCGAGGCTCGCAGGATGGCCGTGGCCGGGAAGGATCGCGCCGGGGGACTGCGCGGCGCGCACGCGCATCTTCGCCACGAAGGCGGATACGCCGGGGGATACCGAATTCTCGAAGTTCATGACTCACCTGTACCCGGCGTGCCGGACACGGGTGAGAAGCAGTGGGTCAGCCCAGGATGCCGCTCAACCGACCGACCCGTTGCGGGTTCCGTCGTGCGTTGGTTTGGGTCATCGCACCAGCCGGCATCTGCTGGGCCGGGCGACGACTACTGGGAATACTGTCCATGGCTCTCTTCGTAGGGGGAAAGAAAGTGCCCGGCTCTGCGGGCGGGGGTTTTATAGACCTCTTGCCAGACGAGGTCAACCGAAAAAGCCGTTTCGTTCAGGCTTCTATGGAACATCGGAAAATTCCCGCAGGAGTCCGGCGAAAAGACACCGGCCAAAAGCGCTCAGGCGGAGATCAGTCCCGCCAGCCGTCGCGCCAGCGCCGGCACTTCGGAGGCCGGGTCGAGGCGCAGGCGAAAACGGGTCTGCAGGATGTCCAGCAGTTCCTCGACGTCGCGCAGTTGGCGCTGCAGCGTCTCGCCGTTGCCGGCGCGCTGGCCGAACAGCCCGTCGGCCAGGGTCAGGCGCAGGTCGCCCTCGGTTATGGCGGCCTTCAGGCCCTGGCGGAACACGCTGTGCGGGTGGGTCGAGGTGTACCAGTTGCGCGGGATGTAATCGATCCACAACTGCGGGCGCAGGTCGAAGCGGTACAGCGGCAGCCAGCCGCTGCGACCGCGCACGGCGCTTTCGTAGAGACCGGCGTGCGGGTCGACCAGGCGCACGCAATGCACCTGTCCGGCGTCCGCCTCGTCGCCCGGCAAAGGCAGTGCTCGCGGCGGATTGGCCGAGCCGAAGCCGACATCCACCAGGAACTCGCCCTCCGCCAGGTACAGACGCAGCATCAGATGCGATTGTTGGGTCAGCGGCGCGTCCTCCGGGAGTCCCCAGCGTACCCGTGCCACCAGCAGTTCCAGCTCGTAGCCGAGGGCCAGCAGCAGGCGGGCGAACAGCGAGTTGAGTTCGAAGCAATAACCACCGCGGCTGCCCTCGACGACCTTGGCGAAAACCTTGTCGGCGTCGATCTCGATGGGACGGTCGAGCAGCACGTCGAGGTTCTCGAAGGCGACCCGGCGCAGATGCGCGTCGATCAGTCGGTCGAGACTCGCCAGACTCGGCGGACCGGGATCGTCGATGCCGATATGGTGCAGGTAGGCATGGGTCTGCTCGGGCGTCAGCGGGGTCATGGCGGGCTCCGGAAAATGGCCAGCTCGATTCTAGACGCATTCTCGGGGAATACCGGAAGCGCCGTCAGGCACATTGGCCCGGGGTCTGCTTGACTGTGCCCATCCCACCCCGAGGAGCGCCGCCATGGCCCAGGCAATCGTCGCCTACCTGCACTACCTGTCGATCTTCCTGCTGTTCGCCCTGCTGGTGTTGCAGCACCGCCTGCTGCGCCTGCCGCTGGACCTGGAGCGCGCCCGCAGCCTGGCGGCGATCGACCGCGGCTACGGCCTCTGCGCCCTGGCGGTACTGGCCAGCGGGCTGGCGCGGGTGCTGTGGTACGGCAAGGGCGTCGACTATTACCTGCACAATGGTCTGTTCCACGCCAAGGTCGGGCTATTCGTCCTCGCGGCCCTGGTCTCGCTGTTGCCGACCGTTACCTTCCTTGGCTGGCGCGGCGCCCTCAAGGCCGGCGAAGTGCCGGCGGTGACGCCGGCCCGGGGCCGGCGGGTGGTCCTGGCGGTGCGCCTGCAACTGCTCCTGCTGCTGGTCATTCCGTTGCTGGCTACGCTGATGGCGCGCGGCTTCGGCATGCGCGGCTGAGCCCTCAGTTCTGCATGGCCCGGCCATGCACGTCCATCGCCGCCTGGCGCAGCGCCTCGGAGCGAGTCGGATGCGGATGGCAGGTCAGCGCGAGGTCCTCCGCCGAAGCGCTGAACTCCATGGCCACGCAGGCTTCGCCGATCATCTCGCTGACGCCCGGCCCGATCATGTGCACGCCGAGCACCTGGTCGCTGCGGGCATCGGAGAGGATCTTGATGAAGCCTTCGCTCTCGTGGTTGATCTTCGCCCGGCTGTTGGCGCTGAACGGGAAGCGTCCGACCTTGTACTCGCGCCTCGCCGCCTGCAGCTGCTCCTCGCCGAGGCCGACGCTGGCCACTTCCGGCTGGGTGTAGATGACCGACGGAATCACCTCGGCGTTCATCTCCGCCGCATGCCCGGCGATCCGCTCGATGCAGACGATCGCCTCTTCCTCGGCCTTGTGCGCCAGCATCGGTCCCGAGGTCACGTCGCCGATCACCCAGACGCCCGGCGCCGCGCTGCGCTGTCCCTGATTCTCCAGCATGCCGCGACGATCGCTGGCCAGGCCGACCGTCTCCAGCCCCAGTCCTTCGGTATAGGGGCGCCGGCCGATGGCCACCAGCACGTAGTCCGCCTGCAGCGATTCCGTAGCGCCGCCGGCGGCCGGTTGCAGGTCGAGTTCGACGCCCTGCTCGCCACTGCGCGCGGCGACCACGCGGGTGCCGAGGCGAAACCGCATGCCCTGGCGGGTCAGGGCGCGCTGCAGGGTCCTTGCGGTTTCCCCATCCAGCCCCGGGCAGATCCGCTCGAGGTACTCCAGCACCGTGACCTGTGCGCCCAGCCGGCGCCAGACCGAACCAAGCTCCAGGCCGATCACGCCGGCGCCGATCACCACCAGGTGGCGAGGCACTTCGACCAACTCCAGGGCGCCGGTGGAGTCGAGGATGCGCTGGTTGTCCACAGGCACGCCGGGCAGCGGCGCCGGTTCCGAACCGGTGGCGATAACGATGTCGCGCGCCTCCAGTTGCGCGTGGCCGCCGTCGGCAAGGGCCACGCCGACCCGGCCCTCGCCTTGCAAGCGCGCCCAGCCCTTGATCCACTGCACCTTGTGCTTGCGGAAGAGGAATTCGACGCCACGGGTCAGGGCGGCGACGCTCTCGTCCTTCTGCTTCATCATCTGCGCCAGGTCCAGTTCCGGGCTGACCCGGATGCCGAGCCGGGCGAACTCGCCGCCGCTCGCCGCGGCGTATAGCTCCGAGGCGTGCAACAGGGCCTTGGACGGCATGCAGCCGACGTTCAGGCAAGTCCCGCCGAGGGTTTCGCGACCCTCCACGCAGGCCACCTTCAGGCCCAGCTGGCCGGCGCGAATGGCAGCGTTGTAGCCCCCCGGACCGGCGCCGATCACGATCACGTCATAGCTTTCCATCATCCTGCTCCTCGGTTGTCCCGCCACGGCCCCCTCAGCGTAGGCGACGCCGGCGCAAATAGAGGAAACGCCGCGTAGAGGGACCGAAAGCGATTGTATTTCGCTCGTCATGCAAAGCTTATATGATGACCGTAATTTTCCTGCAACCCTTTCCCACCACGACAGGAGCACTACCATGGAACAGCCCGGCCGCGAAGATCGCCTGAACGCCTGGATCGCCACCGAGCGGGCCGCCCGCGCCCGCCTCGGCGCCAGCGGAACCCTGGAGCTGGCGCAAGTCGCCGCGCTCTCCCCGCAGGAGTTCTTCGACCGCATCGGCAGCGGCCAACTGCCCTGTCCGCCCTACGGCGAACTGGTCGACTTCGTTCCCATCGAGTGGTCCGAAGGGCGCTTCCTGTTCCAGGGCACCCCGGACCGCCGCCACTACAATCCGCTGGGTAGCGTGCACGGCGGCTACGCCGCGTCGCTGCTGGACTCCTGCATGGGCTGCGCGATCCATACCCGGCTCCAGGCCGGCCAGGGCTATACCACCACCGACCTGCGGATCAGCTACCTGCGCGCGCTGACCGACAAGGTCGGCCCGGTGCGCGCCGAAGGCCGGGTGGTGCACCTCGGCCGCTCGACGGCGGTCGCCGAGGGCCGGTTGTACGATGTCGACGACCGTCTCTACGCCGTCGGCTCGACCACCTGCCTGGTCCTGCACATGGCCGGATGAACGCGGCTTCGCCAGGCGTTAAGATGACGACCTGCATTCCAAGGTATCGAAGCCATGCGTTATCCCGAAGACCACAAGCAGAAGACCCGCCGGCGTATCGTCGAGGAGGCTGCCCGGCTGTTCCGCCAGGACGGCGTCGGCGCCACCGGGCTGCAACCGCTGATGAAGGCCCTGGGCCTGACCCATGGAGGCTTCTACGCGCACTTCAAGTCCAAGGACGACCTGGTGGAAACCGCGTTGCGGCATGCCGCGGCGCAACTCGACGAAATCACCGCGCCCCTGGCGGAGGCGGAACGACCGCTGGCGCTGCTGATAGAGCAGTACCTGTCGCCGCGTCACCGCGATAACCCCGGCGCCGGCTGCCCGTTGCCGACCCTGTCGGCGGAACTCGGCCAGCGCGGCACGCCGAGCCCGACCACCGACAGCATCGTGCGCAAGCGCCTGGCGATGATCGAAGCGGCCCTGGAGGGCGAGGACGCAGGCGAGCGCGCCGTGCTGCTGCTCGCTTCGCTGGTCGGCGCGCTGCAACTGTCGCGCAGCGTGCAGGATGAGGCGCTGTCGCAACGGATACTGGAAGCGACGCGCAAGAAGCTGCTGGAGCAGATGGAGCGCTAGGGCCTCAGCCGAGGTAGCGCTCGGCCGGCCGCTGCCGCGACAGATTGGGCGCGAGCCTGGCCCGCGCCGTCATCAGCGCCTGCCAATCGGCCGCATCCGGCAACGACGGGATGGTCACCGCTTCACGCCGATCGAAACCGACCAGCGCTGCCTCCACCAGATCCTCGACCTCCATCACCATCTCCGCGGGAATCCCGGCGATTCCGGCGCCGCTGCGCTCCCAGATCTCGGTACGGGTGACGCCGGGCAGCACCGCCTGGACGTAAACGCCGCTGCCGGCCAGCTCGTGCTGCAGCGACTGGCTCAGGCTCAGCACGTAGGCCTTGGTCGCGCTATAGACGGCATTGAACAACTCCGGCGCCAGCGCCACCACCGAACCAAGGTTGACGATGGCGCCGCCGCCACGCCGGCGGAACCCCTCCGCCGCGCCGGCAGCCAGGCGGGTCAGGGCCACTACGTTGAGGGCGATCATCCGCTCCGCCCGGTCCATGTCGGCATCGGTCAGCGGACCGTTCATCGCCACGCCGGCGTTGTTCACCAGCAACGCGATCGAGGCGTCGTCGCGCAACCGTCGCTCGACCCGCAACCTATCGTCGCGCTCGGACAGGTCGGCGCGCAGGATCTCCACCCTGACCCCGTGGGCTTGGCGAAGTCGATCCGCCAGGGCTTCCAGGCGTTGCCGGTCGCGCGCCACCAGCAACAGGTCGTGGCCACGGCGGGCCAAGTGCTCGGCGTAGGTCGCGCCGATTCCGGAAGAGGCGCCGGTGACCAGGGCGACGCCATTGCCAATCTGTTCGTTCATGTGGGTTCTCGCTGGAAAAAAGCCTGACCGCTGACAGCGGCTGTTTATATTACACAATTAATATTATGACCATAATTAAAACCGTCAAGCCTTTATCCGTTCCAACGAGCAGGGAGGGATGAGGAAAACCTTCATGCAACCGTCACGGAAAACGCCAATAAAAGGTCAGGACCCACACCACCCCGACATGCCCTACCATGGCGTTGTCCATCGCGGGAGGATCATGCGTCATGTATCACGGTGAAAGACTCAATGCCTGGACCCACCTGATCGGTGCGGTCGCCGCCTGTACCGGCGCCGTCTGGCTGACGGTCCAGGCGAGCCTCAACGGCAGTCCGTGGAAGATCGTCGGGGTCGGCGTCTACGGCGTCACCCTGACGCTGCTCTACAGCATCTCGACCGCCTACCACAGCGTGCGCGGGCGAGCGAAGGTGGTGATGCGCAAGCTCGACCACCTGTCCATCTACCTGCTGATCGCCGGCAGCTACACGCCTTTCTGCCTGGTCACGCTGCGCGGTCCCTGGGGCTGGACGCTGTTCGGCATCGTCTGGGGCCTGGCGGTACTCGGCATGCTCCAGGAGATCAAGCCACGCTCCGAGGCGCGAGTGCTGTCGGTGGTGATCTACGCGGTGATGGGCTGGATCGTGCTGATCGCGGTGAAACCGCTGCTCGCCGCCCTCGGCAGCGCCGGCTTCACCTGGCTGGCGGCCGGCGGCGTGCTCTATACCGTAGGGATCGTCTTCTATGCCTATGACCACCGCTTCCGCCACTGGCATGGCATCTGGCACCTGTTCGTGATCGCCGGCAGCCTCCTCCACTTCGTGGCGATCTGGCGCTACGTACTCTAGGCGCGGTCCGGCGCGAAGCAGCGGGAGCTGGTCGCGCCGGAGGCTCAGCCCTTCTTCGTCCGCGACAGCGCGATGCACGCCACCACGATCAGCACGCCGCCGGCGATGGTCAGTGCGTCCGGCACCTCGCTCCAGAACAGCCAGCCCCAGCCGGCGTTGAAGACGATGCCGATATAGCGGGTCACCGCAACGATGGTCGCGCTCTCGTGACTGAAGGCGCGGGTTAGGAACACCTGGCCGAGTAGCGATACGACCCCGATGGCCAGCAGCAGCCCCCACTCGCGCAGCGTCGCCGGCACCACGAAGTCGTTCCACATCAGCGGGATGGCCACCAGGGTGGCCACCGCCAGGAAGTAGAAGACGATCTCGTAGGTATGGTGCCGCGCGCTCAGTTGGCGGATCGCCACCGAGGCACCGGCGGCGAACACCGCACTGAGCAAGCCGACAACGGCGTATACCGAGTAGCTGGAATAGCTGAACGGCTTGACGATCATCAGCGCGCCGAGCACCACCACCAGCAACAGCCAATAGACCGCCCGGGGAATCCGCTCGCCGAGGAACAGCGCGGAGAAGAGGATGACGAAGAACGGCGACATGTGCGCCAGGATGCTCGCGTCCGCCAGCGGGATATGGGCGATGGCGTAGAAATAGCAGACCAGGTACAGCGCCCCCATCACCCCGCGCACCAGCAGCATCGGCACGCCCTGGCGCGACAGGGCGACACCGGCCTGGCGCATCAGCAGATAGATCAGCAGGGTACCGATGGCGCTGCGGAAGAACACGATCTCGGCAGCCGGCAGGGTGGCGCTGGCTTCCTTGACCAGGGCGTTCATCACGCTGAAGGTGAAGGACGCCAGCACCGCCAGCAGCACCCCGCTCTTCAGCAGGTCGAGCACCATTGGCGATAGATGGCGTCCGCCTCCGGACGGCTGTCGATCGGATACAGGCTTGGATGGCACTGGCTCGCTCCTTGGCAATCGATGAATCGGGACACGGCGTTCTCGTAGCTCGCCAACAGGCTGCGCGCCTGCGGCATGGCCAGGTCGAAGTGGGCGGCCAGCGCGACGATCAGCGCCAGCTTGCGATAGTCCTCCAGCGGCACCCGCGGGAGCCGCCAGAGTCCGTCTTCGTCGCGACTGGCGCGGCGGAACGGCACGGCGGAAAAGTCGAAGTGGCGACCCTGCTCGTCGGCCGGAGAGAACGGATCGACCAGCAACGCCGCGTAGCGCACGAACAGCAGGTATTCCTGGCGCTCGGCGCCGGCCTCGGCGAAGCCGTCGATGGCCGCGCGCGGCAGCATCGTCTCGTGCACCGGGTAGTTGTCGTCGTTGAGGAACCGCAGCAGGTTCAACGGCTCGGCGCCCATCCGCCGCAACAGTTCGCTCAGCTCGCACCACAGCCGCCGCATGGCGCCGATGGCCCCGGGGGTGATAGGTCCCTCCGGGTAGAGCTTGTACATGAAACCGGGTGGCCCCTGCTCGGAAAGTATCCGGGCGAGGGCGAACTCGCCGAGAAAGAACGGACTGTGCACGTAGGTGGTGACGTTGCGGCCCTCCGCCGCTTCCGGCGTCGCCAGGGGTACCACCTCCACCCCGCTGCCGGCCAGGACTCGCCGCCAGGTCTCCCGCGCCGGGCAGTCCGGCCGGCTGGAACCCAGGTAGACCCTGCGCTTGACCGCCTTGGTCAGGGCCCGCAGCGGTTGTGTCTCGTCGATCACCTTGGTCGCCGCGTAGTAGCTGGACAGGCTCAGCACGGTCGCCTGGCACCCCGCCGGCAGGGCGCTGCGCACCAGCAGGTTGGCGCCGATGAAGGCGGACACCAGCAGCAGCGTGCGCACCCCGCCGAGTCGCTCCCAGGGCAACCCGCGGACCACGTCCAGGTAACTGTCGGCCGGCACGCAGAGCACCAGGGTCTGCCAATCGTCGCGAAGCTCAGCGGGGTCCTGGTGGAAGACGTCCAGCGCGGCGTTGCCGGACAGCCAGCGATGCTGCCCCTGCCCTTCCAGTTGCAGGCAGGCGCCGCGCGCCAGGGCCTCGGCGATCCGCTGGCTGCGCCGGCCGGGATGGTTCAGCGCGCCGAGGCGACCGGCACCGTGGCGGCGCAGGTCCAGCGCGACCTGGATCGCCACCGCGCCCAGACCGACCAGCAGGACGTTGCCCAGGCTCTCATCAGCGGCGTTCATCGACCGGCCTTCTCCAGGATCAGGGTGTCGTACAGCGGCTGGCTGACCCGCTCCGCGCAAACCCGCCAGCCCTCCAGTTCGGCCGGCTCAACCGGGTAGTTGAACAGTCCCTTGATACCGCTGCCGTGACGCAGCAGGACCTTGGCGTCGGCGCGCATGACCTGGCGGATCTGCGCCAGTACCGCGCTTTTCTGCTGCACCAGCGAAGCGATCAGGAAATGCGTGGCATCGCGGGAAAACGCCAGTTCCGCCGGCGGCAGCGAGGAAAACTGCATGCGCGCCTCCAGCCCCTGGCAGCGGGCGATCTCGCGGGCATAGCCCAGGGCCTCCTCGTCGATGTCCAGGCAGCACAAATGTGCGCCGACCTCCCGCGCCAGCACCAGGGCCGAGGTCGGCAGGGCACCGGAGCCGACGAACAGGACCCGTGCATCGGCATCTATCCCGGCGCTGTCGAGTTCGCCGCGGATGGATTCCAGCAGGCTACCCAGGTAGCGGCCCATCTCGCCGGGTTCATGCAGCACGCCCTGGCAAAGGTGCTTCTCCAGTTCGCAGAGGGCCTGCACCGCCGCGTCGCGCAGGCGCAGGCCGAGCGCCTGCAACGCAGGATCGTCCGAATCGGCCTGCCACTGCGCCCGGCTGCAATCCTCCCCGATCAGTCCGCTCAGACGGTCGAGCTTGCGCCTGAGGATCTCGTAGCAGTCGCAACACTCGCGGGCATAGACGGTGAGCAGGCGAATCTCGCATTCCAGTTCGCGGAGGGTTTCCAGCAGCGGTGTGCGTCCTTGCATGGCATGGCTTCCTGGCGGCGGTAGAGGGCTCAGTAGTTCAGGGTCAGGCTCATGGTCAGGTTGCGCGGCTCGCCGGGGGCGACCCAGACGTTGTTATAGGAACGCTCGTAGTAGCGACGATCGAAGAGGTTGTTGACGTTCACCCCGAGGGTGGCATTGCTCGCCAGCGGATAGTGCGCGAGCAGGTCGACGGTGGTGTAGGCCGGCAGTTCGAAGCCGCTGTCGCTGCTGTCGCCGACGCGCTCGCCGACATAGTTGACCGCCGCGCCGGCATCGGCGCCGTGCAGCCAGCCTTCGCGGAACTCGTAGACGCCCATCAGGCTGCCGCTGTGCTTCGGCACGTTGAGCAGGCGGCTGCCGCGAGCGACGTTCTCATCCTTGGTCACTTCGGCGTCGATATAGGCGTAGGCGCCGATCAGCCGCAACTGCTCGGTGAGCTGGCCGCTGAACTGCAGGTCGAAGCCCTGGCTGCGCGCCTCGCCGGCGGTCTGCTGGTAACCGGGATTGCTCGGGTCGGCGGTGAGCACGTTCTTCTTTTTCAGGTGGAACGCGGCGAGGGTCATGCCCAGCCGGCCATCGAGCAGGTCGAGCTTCACCCCCGCCTCGTAGCCGCGCCCCTCCTCCGGGTCGAAGGCCTTGCCGGCCATGTCGGTACCGCCATTGGGCTTGAAGGATTTCGAGGCGTTGGCGAACAGGCCGACCTCCGGGGTCGCCTGGTACAGCACGCCGATGCGCGGGGTGGCGGCACGCTGGGTCTGCTGCGAGCTGGTGTCGCGGAAGCGGCCATTGTTCAGGCGCGTGGCGTTCATGTCCTGGCGGTAGCGGTCGAAGCGCACGCCGAGCAGGCCGCGCCATTTCTCGCTGAACTCGATCTGGTCCTGCAGGTTGAGGGCCATCGCGTCGACTTCCTCGTGGTTGCGGTCGTCGCGTCCGAAGGGTGGTTTCGGCTGGCCGTAGACCGGCCGGCGGATGTCGATGGCATAGGGGTTGCGCGACGGGATGCTACGCAGGATCAGTTCGTCGTTGTGGTAGCGCTCGTACTCGAGGCCCATCAGCAACTGGTGGCGGATCGAGCCGGTATGGAGGTCGCCGAGCAGGTCGAGCTGGGTGATGCTGTCGTGCCACTCGAAGTCGCGGTAGCGGTACTCCCGGCGCAGGCTGTAGCCGTCGGCGGCGAGGCTGGAGTTCTCCGAGGCGTAGCCGTCCAGGTGGCCATGCTTGTAGTGGCTGGCCAGGCGCAGGCTCCACTGCTCGTTGAAGTGATGGCGCAGGGTGGCCTGGAGGGTTTCGTTGTTGTTGTCGATCTTGCCGTCGTCCGGTTCGCCGAAGAACCGCGAGCGCGGCAGGCTGCCCAGGTGGTTGTGCGGCGCCACGGTGCCGCGGTCGAAGACCTGGCGGTTGCGCACCACCTCGGCTTCCACCAGCAACGAGGTGTCCGGGTCCAGTTGCCAGCTGAACGATGGCGCCACCAGCAGGCGCTGGCCGTCGGCGTAGTCGCGGAAGCCCTTGCTGTCCTCCACCGCCAGGTTCATCCGGTAGAGCAGGTCGCCCTCTTCGTCCAGCGGCGTGTTCAGGTCCAGGGTCGAGCGGTAGCGGTCCCAACTGCCGGCGCTGGCATGCAGGCGGGCGAAGCGCTCGGCCTGGGGCTTCTTGGTCACCAGGTTCACCGTGCCGCCGGGATCGCCGCGCCCGTAAAGGCTGGAGGCCGGTCCCTTGAGGATTTCCACGCGCTCGATGGTGGCGCTGTCCGGGGCGTTCATATAGCCGCGGTTGGCGCTGAAGCCGTCGCGGTAGAACTCCGAAGTGGTGAAGCCACGGACGTTGTACTCGAACATCGTCAGGCCGCCGAAGTTGTTCTGCCGCGAGACCCCGCCGGCGAAGTCCAGCGCCCGTTCGATACGAGCGCTGTCAAGGTCGTCGAGCACCTGGCGCGGCACCACGCTGATGGCTTGCGGGATGTCCTCGATACGGGTGTCGGTGCGCGTCGCGCTGGCCGTCCGATTGGCCCGGTAGCCCTGCACCGGGCCCTCCGCGCGCTCCGCTTCGGCGGTGACAGTGAG
The DNA here is from genome assembly GCF_056782835.1 of Pseudomonas sp. 20-5. Taxonomy (NCBI): domain Bacteria; kingdom Pseudomonadati; phylum Pseudomonadota; class Gammaproteobacteria; order Pseudomonadales; family Pseudomonadaceae; genus Pseudomonas; species Pseudomonas sp. 20-5. The sequence continues at coordinate 5,479,682 of NZ_CM165584.1, forward strand.
GACCTCAAGCTCTGCGGGACTTTCCGTTTCCGCCCAGAGCGCCGGACTGCTGCAACCGAGGCCGACACCGAGGACAAGCGACACACTGACTCTCATGGGAAATCGCACCAGAAAAGAAATGATATACTATAACGCTACCAGTTCGATTCCGGCCTCGCAATACAATGCCCGGCTCTATCTCGCGTCTCGCCGCCAGGCTGTGATACTCATCCCTCTTTTCCGACGACCAGCCCAGCCATGCCCAACTCCATCTCCAATTCCTCCCGCCTGCACAGCATCGACGCCCTGCGCGGCCTGGTGATGCTGTTCATGCTGCTCGACCATGTCCGCGAGACCTTTTTCCTGCACCGCCAGGTCGGCGACCCGATGGACGTCGCCAGCACCGAGCCGGCGCTGTTCCTCAGCCGCACCCTGGCGCACCTGTGCGCGCCGGTGTTCGTCTTCCTCACCGGCCTGTCGGCATTCCTCTACGGCGAGAAGCACCAGGGACGCCGGGCGGTCTCGGCGTTCCTGTTCAAGCGCGGGTTGTTCCTGGTGGCGCTGGAACTGACCCTGGTGAACTTCGCCTGGACCTTCCAGTTGCCGCCGACGGTGATCTATCTCCAGGTGATCTGGGCGATCGGCCTGAGCATGCTCGCCCTGGCCGCCCTGTTCTGGTTGCCGCGCCCTCTGCTCGCGGCGCTCGGCGTGCTGCTGGTGGCCGGCCACAACCTGCTCGATCCGCTGCATTTCACTCCCGGCTCGGCCTGGCACCTGCCGTGGGCGGTGCTCCACGATCGCGGCTGGATCGAAGCGGGCGACGCCCTGCGCCTGCGCACCTCCTACCCCCTGCTGCCGTGGATCGGTGTGATCGCCCTGGGCTATGCCGCAGGCAACTGGTTCAGCGGCGCCACGCCGGCGACCACGCGCCGACGCTACCTCCTGGCGGGCGGTGGCGGGCTGCTGCTCGGCTTCATCCTGCTGCGCCTGCTCAACGGCTATGGCGAGAAACCCTGGGCCTTCGGCGAGACGCCGGCGATCACCCTGATGGGCTTCTTCAACGTCACCAAGTATCCGCCGTCGCTGCTGTTCCTCGCCCTCACCCTGGGAATCGGCCTGCTGCTCCTGGCCTGGTTCGAACGCCTGGACTGGAACGGTCGCGGCAAGGCCCTGGTGGCGTTCGGCGGAGCGCCGATGTTCTTCTACCTGCTGCATCTCTACCTACTGAAGCTGCTGTACCTGCTGGCGCTGGCGATCTGGGGCGCCAACCGGGGCGACTACTTCGGTTTCTCCTCGGTGCCGGCGCTATGGCTGTGCAGCATCCTGCTGGCCGTGACGCTGTACCCGGCGGTGCACTGGTTCGCCGGTTTCAAGGCGCGGCGGCGGGATATCGCCTGGTTGAAATACTTCTGAGGCGCGGAGCATCCAGGAGCCGCTGGAAACGTCCGGCCCTTCCCCCCCACGGGTAGGACGAATGCTGCGAAGCGTTATCCGCCGGACACAGCAGGCAACCACGCCGACGTCCACCGCCGGCAGGGAAGTAGAAATGAAGGGTTGCGCGGAACTCCCAGACAACGGAAACGAAACGGCCGGCGGGCGCCTCGCGCCCGCCGGCCATTGCCTGGTTCGCTTCCCGTCGCCGACGGGCTAGCCAGTCAGGACAGGTACGCCGAGCGGGTCAGCCCCAGGCGCAGCGCATCCAGGTACTGGTTGCGCTCGCGGGCGGTGAGCTTGGCCCCGGCGACCTTGTCGCGGTAGAGGGTCATCAGTTCCTCCGGCGACAGGTGCACGTAGCGCAGCATGTCCTCGATGGTGTCGTGGGTCTCGATGCCGGCGTGATAGATGCCGCCGTCTGCGCGCTGGTAGACGTTCACCGAGTCGGTGTCGCCGAACAGGTTGTGCATGTCGCCGAGGATCTCCTGGTAGGCGCCGACCAGGAATACCCCGATCAGGTAGTCCTCGCCCTCCTTCACCTCGTGCACCGGCAGGCTGGTCTCGATGCTCTGCTCGTCGACGTACTGGGTGATCTTGCCGTCGGAGTCGCAGGTCAGGTCCTGCAGTACCGCGCGCCGATCCGGCTCCTCGCCCAGGCGGTGCAGCGGCAGGATCGGCAGCACCTGGCCGATGGCCCAGGTATCCGGCAGGCTCTGGAACACCGAGAAGTTGCAGATGTACTTGTCGGCGAGCTTGTCGTTGAGTTCGTCGAGGACCTGCCGGTGGGAGCGCTGGCGGGCCTTGAGCTGGTTGTGCAGGCGCCGGCAGATAGCGAAGTAGCACTGCTCGGCGAGGGCTTTCTGCGCCAGGCTGATCTTGCCGTCGGCATACTGCGCGGCGGCGTCGCCGATGTAGTGGGTGGCGCGCCAGTAGGTCTCGGTGACCATCTCGGCATCGGTCGGGCCGAGCAGTTCGGCCAGCCAGCGGACGATCTCCGGCTGCTCGTCGAGATCGACGATCTTCGGCACGTCGTCGTTGTGCCGCTCGACGTCGGTGACCTGGGTGATCAGCACCGCATGGTGCGCGGTCAGCGCCCGGCCGCTCTCCGAGAAGATGTGCGGATGCGGCAGGCCCTGGGCGTCGCAGAACTCCTTGAGCATGCCGACCACCACGCCGGCATAGTCATCGATGTCGTAGTTGATCGAGCTGGCGTTGCGCGAATGGGTGCCGTCGTAGTCGACGCCGAGGCCGCCGCCAACGTCGATGTGATCCACCGGCAGGCCGAGCGCGCGCAGCTCGCCGTAGTAGCGGATGGCTTCCTTGAAGCCGTGCTGGTAGTCGGCCAGGTTGGCGATCTGCGAGCCCATGTGGAAATGCAGCAGGCGCACGCCCTGGTCGAGACCGGCCTGGCGGAAGCGCTCGACCACCGACAGCAGCTGGGCGGCGGAAAGGCCGAACTTGGCCTTCTCGCCACCGGTGTCTGCCCACTTCGACGAAGCCAGCGAGGATAGCCGCACGCGCAGGCCGACCTGGGGCTGCACGCCGACGTTGGCGGCCTCCTCGATCACCAGCTGCACCTCGGATTCCTTCTCGATCACGATGAACACGTTGTGCCCGAGCTTCTGTCCCATCAGCGCCAGCTTGATGAACTCGCGGTCCTTGTAGCCGTTGCAGACGATGGTGCCGCCCTTCGGGGCCAGCGCCAGCACCGCCATGAGTTCCGGCTTGGAGCCTGCCTCCAGGCCGATGGAGACGTTCTCGGTGGCGATGATGTTCTCCACCACCGCTTCCTGCTGGTTGACCTTGATCGGATACAGCGCGGTATAGCGGCTCTGGTATTCGAGGCGCTCGATGTTCGCGTCGAAGGCGCCGGTGAGCTTGCGCACGCGGTCCTGCAGGATATCCGGGAAGCGCACCAGCAGCGGCAGGCTCAGGCCCGCCTCGCGCAACTGGCCGACCAGCTCGTAGAGATCGATGGGCGTCGAGTCGGCGCCCTGCGGACGCACTTCGACATTGCCGCCATCGTTGATGGCGAAATAACCCGCACCCCAGTGGCGGATGCCGTATACGCCGCGGCTGTCGGCCACGGTCCAGTTGCTGCCATCGTCTTTGCGAGTCCGTCGAGCGGCCATGCGCGGTGATCTCCTCAATGTTCGGGGTCGGGCGGGCGCCGGGATCTCCGGATGGCCCTGGGCCGGCACGCCTGTGGTGGAGGCTAGCCGGAGGATGTGACGTTGCCGTGTTGACCGCCACACTGGGCGGTAGTTTAGGAAAGCCGAGGAAATCCGCTCATGCGGGTATCCGCAGTCTCCCATCTAGGGAAAGGGCTGGTGCGGCCTTCGCGGTGCCGGACCTGCCCGCTCTCTGCAGGGGAGAACGCGGTCAGCCGCCGGACTTCTTCGCCTTGAAACCGCGCTTGAGGAGTTCGTCGATCAGCAGTTCGACATGCTCGCCCTGGATCTCCACCACGCCGTCCTTGAGACTGCCGCCGGTGCCGCAGCGCCGCTTCAGCGCGCTGGCCAGCTCCTTGAGCGCATCGCCGGCGAGCGGCAGGCCACTGATGGTGGTCACCGTCTTGCCGCCGCGGCCCTTGGTCTCGCGGCGCACGCGCGCGATCCCGTCGCCGACAGGCGCTACGGCCTGCCCGCAGATGCAGGCGTCTTTGGGTTGCTGGCAGTCCGGGCAATGCCGGCCGCCATCCGTGGAATACACCAGCCCGCCGAGGGCGGACAGGGACGAAGCTTTTTTGACCACCGGGCGTTTCCCCCAGAATGGCCTCGACGGGCCAGGTCAACAACGATGGCCGGCGGGAGCCGACCGCGACGCCCCACTCAGGCAGGGGCTGCGCAGGGGCGGCATGGGGACCGCCCGAAAAGGTCGCGCAATTTAGCAGCATTGCGAGCAAATGCTAAGAGCGAAAATGCGCCATTGATCGGTGAAATGGCGACATCCGCGGCTCAGGCATCCAGGTACAGGCGCAACGCCTGCAGGGAATCGGGGCAGTACGGCAGGCTGCGAGCCTCTTCCAGCGCCAGTTCGGGACGGATGAAGCGGGCTTCGGAGATTTCCTCCGCCTGCAGACGCAAGGGCGCATCGGAGACGGCGGAAAACACCGCGCACCAAAGCCGGTTGCCCGGTTCGTCGAAGAAGAAGCGGCCATGTTCGCGCAGGACCGCGTCGCGAATTCCCAGCTCTTCCTCCAGTTCGCGGGCGGCGGAGTCGGCGTAGGGCTCGCCGGCCTGGACCATGCCGCCGGCGGCGAGGTCCCAGTACCCCGGATAGACCGCCTTGCTCAGGGTCCGGCGCTGCACGCACAGCTCGCCGGCGGAGTTGAACAGCAGGATGAAGGTGCCGCGACCGATCAGCCCGCGCTCGCGCAGCTCCGCGCGCGGCAGGCTACCGAGCGGGCGGTCCTGCTCGTCGACCCAGGCGATGAGTTCGGCGTCGGAGGCGGCCCGGTGGGCCACCTCTTCGGCGCTGATCGGCGCGGCCATGGGTCAGCCCTGGGAAAGCAGCTGGCGCAGGTCGATCACCGCGGCGTTGGCGCGGGAAATGTAGTTGGCCATCACCAGCGAGTGGTTGGCCAGGATGCCGTAGCCGCTGCCGTTCAGCACCATCGGGCTCCACAACGGCTCCTGCGCGGCCTCCAGTTCGCGGATGATCTGCCGCACGCTGACCGTGGCGTTCTTCTTCGCCAGCACGTCGGCGAAGTCGACCTCGATGGCGCGCAGCAGGTGCGACAGCGCCCAGGCCTGGCCCCGGGCCTCGTAGAAGACGTTGTCGATCTGCAGCCAGGGGGTTTCCTGGACCACTTCCTCGACCTTGGGCGCCTCGCCCGGCTGTACTTCTTCGGGGTTCTTGATGTTGGTGTTCAGCTTGACCCGGCCGACGCTCGCCGACAGGCGCTGGGACAGCGAGCCCAGGCGGGTGGCGACGTCGCCCAGCCAGTTGTTCAGGTTGTCGGCGCGGGCATAGAACTGCGCGTTGGGCTGGTTCGGGTCGGACAGGCGGGCCAGGTAGCGGTCCAGCGACTTGATGCCTTCCTGGTACTCCGACTCGGACGCCGGCAGCGCCCAGCTCTTGTTGTCGAAGTTGAAGCGCGGCTCGGCGCGAGCCAGGTCGGCGTCCTCGGTGGACTGCGACTGCGAACGGGCGAAGTCCTTGCGCAGCGCCCGGCTGATGTCACGCACCTGGACCAGCACGCCATACTCCCAGCTGGGCATGTTGTCCATCCAGATGCCCGGCGGGAAGATGTCGTTGGAGATGTAGCCGCCCGGCTTGGTCAGCAGGGTGTCGACCACTTCCTTGAGGGTCTCCACCGTGGTGTAGCCGGTGACCATCTGCCGCCCGGCGCGCTCGGCGGCGGCCTGGGCGTCCTGCTGCACGGGGAACAGGTCGGGTTCCTGGCTCCAGTACCAGCCGACCAGCATCGCCACCAGCAGGTAGACGCCCAGCAGGCCTCCCACCACGCGCACCAGCCAGGGGCCGCCGAAGTAGGTACGCACATCATCCACGGAATTGTCCACGCGATCGCGCATGGTCCCACGACGCTTCTTCCAGTCCAGCATGGCAAGGGTCCTTAAAACAGCTCGATAGATGGGGGATTGGACCATGGCGAACGCGTTCCGTGCCAAGCGCCAACCCTTCCAGGACGCCGAAAACCTCGGCATCGTCGGCTTTCAGCGTAGTGGAAGCCGGTTTTGTGCCGGAATGCTCAGTGAGAATTTTCCGAAACAGGCATAAGCATGCCGTAGTCCGTCGCACAAAGGCACCCACCAACAGGTGGGGATGACATTTGGAAAAGAAAAGGCTCCTCTCGTCAGCCGCCCAACGGCCGCTGGCTTTCATGGCGATAGGTGATAGCATAGAGCCATCATTCGCAGCGACGCTCTGCCGCGAAGACCACGAAAGAAGCGCGTCATGATGACCGAGCACGATGACCCGACCCTGGACCGCCTGAAGCACCACTTCGCCCAGCGAGTGATCAACCAGGCGCGCCAGGTTCTGGAGGTCTGGCAACGCCTGACCCGCGCGGAGTGGAACAGCGACGGCATGGAAGAACTGGCCGACGCCACCCTGCGCCTGCAGCGCTACGCCGAACGCTTCGAGCAAGCCGAGCATGCCCAGTTGGCCGGTGCCATCGACCGTACCCTGGACGTCGTCGAGGCCAACCGCGGCCGGCTTTCCAGCGAGTCGATCAGCGAACTCAACCAGTTGATGCAGCGCCTGTCGCGCACCGGCCTGCGGCATGGCGACCAGCTCGAGCACACCGTCCTGCCGCCATTGCGCAAACCGGTCTACCTGGCACTGAAGGACCGCGAACGCGCCGAGCGCCTGGCCCAGCAACTGGAGTTCTTCGGTCTGCAGGCGCTGAGCTGCGAGACCGCCGACGCCTTCCGCGCCAGCATGCGCGAACGCTACCCGGCGGCGATCGTCATGGAAGTCGACTTCGCCGGCCCCGACATGGGCCTGCGACTGGCCAGCGAGGCCCAGGCCGGCCTCGAACACAAGCTGCCGGTGCTGTTCTTCAGCGACAGCGAGACCGACACCCCGACCCGCCTGGCCGCAGCCCGCGCCGGCGGCCAGGAATTCTTCACCGGCACCCTGGACGCCTCCAGCGTGCTGGAAAAGATCGAGACCCTCAGCCGCCTGAGCTTCTACGAGCCCTACCGGGTACTGATCGTCGACGACTCCCGGGCCCAGGCGCTGCACACCGAGATGGTCCTCAACAGCGCCGGGATCATCACCCGCGCACTCACCGAGCCACTGTCGGTGATGGCCGAGCTGAGCGACTTCCAGCCCGACCTGATCATCCTCGACATGTACATGCCCGAGTGCCTGGGCACCGAATTGGCCAAGGTGATCCGCCAGCACGAGCGCCACGTCAGCGTGCCGATCATCTACCTGTCCGCCGAGGACGACCTGGACAAGCAACTGGACGCCATGAGCGAAGGCGGCGACGACTTCCTCACCAAGCCGATCCGCCCGCGCCACCTGATCGCCACCGTGCGCACCCGCGCCAGCCGCGCGCGCAGCCTGAAGGCGCGGATGGTGCGCGACAGCCTGACCGGCCTGTACAACCACACCCATACCCTGCAACTGCTCGAGGATGCCCGCCTGCGCGCGCGTCGCGATGGCCGTCCGCTGAGCTTCGCGATGCTCGACATCGACCACTTCAAGCAGGTCAACGACCGTTTCGGCCACCCCATGGGCGACCGGGTGATCAAGGGCCTGGCGCTGTTTCTCAAGCAGCGCCTGCGCAAGACCGACCACATCGGCCGCTATGGCGGCGAGGAGTTCGCCGTGGTCCTTCCGGACACCGATCTGGACGCCGCGCGCCTGGTGCTCGACGAGATTCGCCAGCGCTTCGCCGAGATCCACTACCCGGCGCAACCGACCGACCTGCGCTGCACCTTCAGTTGCGGCATCGCCGAGCTGACCCCGGACCTCGATATCAAGAGCATGGCCAAGCAGGCCGACGAAGCGCTGTACCGGGCCAAGCACGGCGGACGCAACCGGATCGAGGTATATCGTCCCGACGCCCGGTAATGGCTCTTTGTCATCACCTGGTAACCAAACGGAAATAACCTGCGGTCTCGCCGCTCCGTAGTCGGACGAGACCCGCCATGCGCCTCAAGCAACTCACCAATCTCAACACCCTGCTCCTGCTCACCGTCTGCCTCGCCCTGGGAATCACCCTGTGGTGGTCGCAACGCGCCATGGAGCGCCCGTTCCAGTTGCTCGACCAGTACCTGGAGCTGTCGCAGCGCTTCGACGAACAGGTCGCGCGCAACGTCCGCCAGTACCTCGGCAGCGGCGACGCCGTACGCCAGCAGGCCGCGCTGCAGGCCCTGGAAAGCCTCGCCGAGGCCTTGCCGGAGCTACCGCCGGACCTCGCCCGGACCCTCGCGCCAAGCCTCGCGGAGTTGCGCGAATTCAGCGCCGGCGATCTGCTCGCCGCCGGCAAGCTCGCCGGCGACCCGCAGGGCCTGCTGCTACAGGCCGAGCGCGACCTCGCCGGCAACCTGGAACAATGGTCCGCCTACCTGGATGCCGCGACGGAGCAGCCCCTGGCCGGCGCCTACCGCACCCCGCTGCTGCTCGCCAGCCTGCACCTGACCCGCCTCAGCCTGGCCCGCGCCAAGCTGGTGGAAAGCGCCAACCCGGCCCTGGCCGGCGACGTCGAACGCGAACTGGCCAACCTGCGCGAGCAGGCCGGGCGGATCGAGGCCTTGCCGCTGCTCGGCGTGCTCGACGAGCAACGCTCGGCCAGCGACGACTTCGCCGCCATGATGGGGCTGGCCGGCGACGTCGAGGCTGGCGCCGGCAATGCCGAAGACCGCGGCGTGGCGCTGCGGCGCGAACTCGCCAGCCTGCTGCAACGCTATCCGGACGAGTTGCGCCGCACCCGCGACCTGATCGAGCGTCGCCAGCAACTGTCCGCCGACACCGGCGCCAAACTGGACGCGGTGCGCCAGGCCCTGGCCACCCTGGAGCCGCAGGTGCGCGGCGAGCGCCAGCGCCTGCAAAGCCAGGTACGCCTGATCCAGGGTGGGATGATCGCCCTGATCCTGCTCATCGCCCTCGCCATCGACAGCCTGCAAAGGCGCCTGGCACGGGTCCTCGGGCAACTGGTGCCGGCGCTCTCGGCCTGGGCCGACGGCGACTTCTCACGCCCCATATCCCTGCGTACCCGCACCGAGGACCTGCGCAACCTGGAGGATTCGCTGAACCGCCTGCGCAGCTTCCTCGCCGAGCTGGTCGGCGCGATCCACCGCCGCGCCGAACAGGTCGCCGGCAGCAGCCAGACCCTGGCCGAGGTCAGCAGCGGCCTGCACGCCGGGGTCGAGCGCCAGGCCGGCGATACCGGGCAGATCCGCGACGCCCTCGGCGACATGGAAGCGGCGATCCAGCAGGTCGCCGGAGACGCCAGCCAGACCGCCGACGCCAGTCGCAGCGCAGGCCAGGCAGTGGAGCATGGCCAGCGGGTGATCGGCGAGAGCCTGGGCGGCCTGCGCGAGCTGGTCGACGAGGTGCAGGGCAACGCCCAGTCGATCGAACGCCTGGCCGAGGAGTCGGCGACCATCGGCAGCGTGCTGACGGTGATCCGCTCGATCGCCGAACAGACCAACCTGCTCGCCCTCAATGCCGCCATCGAGGCCGCCCGCGCCGGCGACCAGGGCCGTGGCTTCGCCGTGGTCGCCGAGGAAGTCCGCTCGCTGGCCCAGCGCACCGCCGGCGCCACCGAGGAGATCCAGCAGCTCATCGGCCGCCTGCAACAGGCCGCGCGGCAATCGGTGGAGGCCATGCGCAGCCAGGTCGAGCATGCCGAACGCACCGCCGAACAGGCCGGCGCGGCGGAGGGCGCACTGGACGAAGTGGTCGCCGCGATCCATACCATCGGCGTGATGGCCGAACGCATCGCCGAAGGCTCGACCCAGCAGAGCCAGGCGGTCGGCGAGATTCGCTCGCACAGCGAACGCATCCACGCCCTGGGCGGGGAAAATCTGCGGCTGATCGGCCATAGCCGCGAACAGGGCGAGCAACTGCGGCAACTGGGCGGCGACCTGCGCACCACGGTGCAGGCCTTCCGCCTGTGACCCTGCGGCGACGTGCCGCAAGGCGCCAGGGGAACCGTCTGGCTTCGGACCGGTCGGATACCGCTCAGCGGAACCGGGGCAGGACCTGATCAGCCGCACGGGGCTCGATCGGGCCCGGCTTTCCGCTATCATTCCGGCTTTTGATCCGACGAGATATCCATGCGCCGCCTGCTGACCCTGATCCTCCTGCTGGTCGCCCTGCCCGCCGGCGCGGGCCTTTTCGACAGCCGTCCCGGCGCCTCCCTCGGCGGCGGCCTCGATGGCGGCGACTTCCTCAAGGTCGACCAGGCGTTCAAGCCCAGCGTCGAGCGCAGCGACGCGCAGCACGTGCTGCTGCGCTTCGTCAACGCCGAGGGCTACTACCTCTACCGCCACCGCTTCCAGTTCAAGGTCGAGCCAGCCCAGGTCAGCCTCGGCCAGGTGCAACTGCCGGCGGGCAAGCAGCACCACGACGAGTACTTCGGCGATACCGAGGTCTACTACAACATCGTCGACCTGGAGATTCCCCTGAACAACCCGGCCCGGCAGCCCTATACCCTGGTGGTGACCTACCAGGGCTGCGCCGACAAGGGCCTCTGCTACCCCCCGGAAACCAGGCGCTTCGACATCGACGGCGGTGCCGCGACGCCAGCCGCGAACGACGCGGCCAGCAAGGACCCGCTCGAACACAAGGGCAAGCGCAGCCTGCTGTTCTTCTTCCTCGCCGGCCTGACCCTGACCTTCACCCCCTGCGTGCTGCCGATGCTGCCGATCCTCTCCGGAGTGGTCCTGCGCGGCCGGCCGGGCGGTGGTCGCGGCTTCGTCCTGTCGCTCGCCTACGTGCTGCCGATGGCGCTCTGCTTCGCCCTGCTCGGCGCGCTGATGGGCATGTTCGGCGCCAGCCTCAATCTCCAGGCGCAATTGCAGTCGCCCTGGGTACTGGTGCCATTCGCGGCGTTCTTCGCGCTGTTCGCCGTGGCCATGTTCGGCTTCTTCGAGCTACGCCTGCCCGGCTTCATCCGCGAACCGCTCGACCGCCTGGCCGGCGATGCGCGCGGCGGCTCGATCCTCGGCGCGGCCACCCTCGGCGTGCTTTCCAGCCTGCTGGTCTCGCCCTGCGTCTCCGCCCCGCTGGCCGCCTCGCTGCTCTATATCAGCGCCAGCGGCGATGCCTGGGGGGGCGGCCTGCAACTGTTCGCCCTCGGCCTGGGCATGGGTACGCCGCTGGTGGTGTTCGGCGCCGGCGGCGGCGCCCTGCTGCCCAAGAGCGGAGCCTGGATGAATGGCGTGCGCAACGCCTTCGGCGTGCTGTTGCTGGCGGTCGCCGTGTGGCTGCTGGAGCGGGTGGTGTCCGGCCCGGTGGCGCTGATGCTCTGGGGCATGCTCGCCGGCGGCGCCGGCCTGGCCCTGGGCGCCCTCGAATTCACCCCGAAGAGCGCCGCACGCCGCCTGCTGCAACTGCTTGGCCTGATGTTCCTGACCTACGCGGTGGCCGCCTGGATCGGCGCCCTGCAGGGCGAGTCGGACCCGATCCATCCGCTGGGCCGCTCGGTGCCGTCGATCCATGCCGGGCCGCCGAGCACGCCCGGCGAATGGCAGAACCTGACCACCCCGGCGCAGTTGGACGCCGCCCTGGCCGAGGCACGTCAGGCCGGCAAGCCGGTGCTGCTGGACTGGTATGCGGACTGGTGCATCAGTTGCAAGGTCATCGAGCGCCAGGTTCTCACCGATCCCACGGTGCAGGCACGACTGCCGGCCTACCGCCTGCTGCGCTTCGACATCACCGAAAGCAACCCGGCCCAGCGCGGCCTGCTGGACCGCTACAACCTGTTCGGTCCGCCGGCGATCCTGTTCTTCGCCCCGGGCGGTGACGAATGGAGCGACTTGCGCGTCATCGGAGAGATCGACGCCGCCGGGCTCGCCGAACGACTGCGCCGGGCCGCTACCCGGCAGTGACATGCGCTGACATACTTCTGCCGCAATTGCCGGTCAACATGCGGCGATCTACTGCAATCTAACAGTGACTGGACAGTCATACGGAAATTCCGGCATAGTGCCCGCTTGCCGTTTGCAGCCTGTACAGGACAATCAACAAGACAATGGCGACCCTCCTCGTATTGCACGGGCCGAATCTGAACCTGCTGGGCACCCGCGAGCCCGGCACCTACGGTTCGACCACCCTCGGGCAGATCAACCAGGACCTCGAGCGCCGCGCCCGCGAAGCCGGCCACCACCTGCTGCATCTGCAAAGCAACGCCGAATACGAACTGATCGACCGGATCCATGCCGCGCGCGACGAAGGCGTGGACTTCATCATCATCAATCCGGCGGCATTCACCCATACCAGCGTCGCGTTACGTGACGCGCTGCTTGCGGTGAGCATCCCATTCATCGAAGTGCACCTGTCGAACGTGCACAAACGTGAACCTTTCCGGCATCACTCCTACTTCTCCGACGTGGCGGTAGGGGTGATCTGCGGTCTCGGCGCCACAGGCTACCGCCTGGCCCTGGAATCCGCCCTTGAACAACTTCAACGCCCCTGACCTCACTGGGAGTGCTAGCGCTAATGGACATTCGTAAAGTCAAGAAACTGATCGAGCTGCTGGAAGAGTCCGGTATCGACGAGCTGGAAATCCGCGAAGGCGAAGAGTCGGTACGCATCAGCCGCCACAGCAAGACCGCCGCCCAGCCGGTGTACGCACAGGCTCCGGCCTTCGCCGCTCCGGTCGCCGCGCCGGTGCCGGCGCCGGCAGCCGCCGCTCCGGCCGCCGCTGCCGCGGAAAGCGCCCCGGCCGCGCCGAAGCTGAACGGCAACGTGGTTCGCTCGCCGATGGTCGGCACCTTCTACCGCGCCGCCTCGCCGACCTCGGCCAACTTCGTCGAAGTCGGCCAGAGCGTGAAGAAAGGCGACATCCTGTGCATCGTCGAAGCCATGAAGATGATGAACCACATCGAAGCCGAAGTTAGCGGCACCATCGAGTCGATCCTGGTGGAGAACGGCCAGCCGGTTGAGTTCGACCAGCCGCTGTTCACCATCGTCTAAGCCGCGGGGAACCTGCGATGTTGGAAAAAGTGCTGATCGCCAACCGCGGCGAAATCGCCTTGCGCATCCTTCGCGCATGCAAGGAGCTGGGGATCAAGACGGTGGCGGTACACTCCACCGCCGACCGCGAGTTGATGCACCTGTCGCTCGCCGACGAATCGGTGTGCATCGGTCCGGCCCCGGCCACCCAGTCGTACCTGCAGATCCCGGCGATCATCGCCGCGGCCGAGGTCACCGGCGCCACCGCGATCCACCCCGGCTACGGCTTCCTCGCCGAGAACGCCGACTTCGCCGAGCAGATCGAACGCTCCGGCTTCACCTTCGTCGGCCCGACCGCCGAGGTGATCCGCCTGATGGGCGACAAGGTCTCGGCCAAGGACGCCATGAAGCGCGCCGGCGTCCCCACCGTGCCGGGCTCCGACGGCCCGCTGCCGGAAGATGAAGAAACCGCCCTGGCGATCGCCCGCGAGGTCGGCTACCCGGTGATCATCAAGGCCGCCGGCGGCGGCGGTGGTCGCGGCATGCGCGTGGTCTACGACGAATCCGAGCTGATCAAGTCGGCCAAGCTGACCCGCACCGAGGCCGGCGCGGCGTTCGGCAACCCGATGGTCTACCTGGAGAAGTTCCTGACCAACCCGCGCCACGTGGAAGTCCAGGTGCTTTCCGACGGCCAGGGCAACGCCATCCACCTCGGCGACCGCGACTGCTCCCTGCAGCGCCGCCACCAGAAGGTGATCGAAGAGGCGCCGGCCCCCGGCATCGACGAGAAGGCCCGTCAGGAAGTCTTCGCCCGCTGCGTCCAGGCCTGCATCGAGATCGGCTACCGCGGCGCCGGCACCTTCGAGTTCCTCTACGAGAACGGCCGCTTCTACTTCATCGAGATGAACACTCGCGTGCAGGTGGAGCACCCGGTATCTGAGATGGTCACCGGTGTCGACATCGTCAAGGAGATGCTGCGCATCGCCTCCGGCGAGAAGCTCTCGATCCGCCAGGAGGACGTGGTCATCCGCGGCCATGCGCTGGAATGCCGGATCAACGCCGAAGACCCGAAGACCTTCATGCCCAGCCCGGGCAAGGTCAAGCACTTCCACGCCCCCGGCGGCAACGGCGTGCGCGTCGACTCGCACCTCTACAGCGGCTACAGCGTGCCGCCGAACTACGACTCGCTGGTCGGCAAGGTCATCACCTACGGTGCCGACCGCGACGAGGCGCTGGCGCGGATGCGCAATGCCCTGGACGAGTTGATCGTCGACGGTATCAAGACCAATACCGAACTGCACAAGGACCTGGTGCGCGACGCCGCCTTCTGCAAGGGCGGGGTGAACATCCATTACCTGGAGAAGAAACTGGGTATGGACAAGCACTGATCCGTCAGTCGCTGCGCACAAGGGCTGCCTCCGGGCGGCCCTTGTCGTTTCCGCCTGCCGGCCGCCCCAACGGTGCTATCCTCGTCGCCCCTCCACCACCGGACTCCTGCATGGAACGCATCCGCCGCTGGTACCGCCAATCGCTGGCCGCCGCGACCGAGGCCGCGACCTGCTTCGCCCTGGGTTTCAGGGAAAGCCTGCAACCCGCCGCACTCTTCCGCTCCGCGAGCCTGTGCATTCTCGTCAGCGTGCTGTGCACCTGGCTGTTCGTGCATTTCTTCGAACCGATCATCCGCCTCTGCGGCTGGGCCGCGCTGTACACGGCATTCAGCGTGGCCAACTTCGCCCTGATCCCCAGCGGCTCGCTGATCGAGGCCGGCAGCGGTGGCCCGTACTTCGATCCGCTGGCGGCCTTCAACGGCCTGGCGGGACTGGCGCAACTGGCGTTCTATTTCGTCGGCTATGCCGCGCTGTTCTTCGTCGCCCTGTACGCCGCCAGCATCGTCTTCGGCATCCGCCTGGGCCTGCGCATCGGCCTGCTCGGACAACTGAAGGAACAGGTCCGCCAACGCTACCCGCGACTGGCACCTGCCTCCGGCGAAAGGATCTCGCTGTGGCGTGCCGCCGGCTTCCGCCTGGCACCCTGGCTGGGCGTTTCCGGATCGATCCTGGTCGGCCTGCTGGTTCCGCTCTACAACGGTGTACTCCTGCTGCTGGCGCTGGCCTACCTGAACATCCGCTTCCTGCTGCCCGCCACGCTGGCCGGGCTGGCCGATGCCGGCGAGCAGCTCGCCGTGCTTCGTGCTCGCCGCGGCAGCCTGTTGCTGTTCGGCCTGCTGATACTGCTCCTGGCGCTGGTGCCGCTGCTCAACCTGCTGCTGCCGGCGGTGCTCGGCGGCGGTACCTGCCACCTGGCCAATCGCGGCCTGGCGCAACTGCGCGGCGAGGCCACGGCAGAGAGTGGCAGCGCCGGCTAGCCTCAAGTAAGCTTGCGCGGTGGAAAACGGGTCGCCCCTGGGCGGCCCGTTTCGTTTACAGCCGCAACAGAGGTCGCCCCATGCCCTGGTTACAAGTTCGCCTGGCCATCACCCCGGAACAGGCCGAAACCTACGAAGACGCCCTGCTCGAAGTCGGCGCCGTCTCCGTGACCTTCATGGACGCCGAAGACCAGCCGATCTTCGAGCCGGACCTCGGCACCACCCCGCTGTGGTCGCGCACCCACCTGCTGGCGCTGTTCGAAGCGGACACCGATGAGACCGCCCTGCTCGCCCACCTCGCCTTGCTTACCGGCGGCGACCTGCCCGAGCACCATGTCGAGGAAATCGCCGACCAGGATTGGGAACGCAGCTGGATGGACAACTTCCAGCCGATGCGTTTCGGCCGCCGCCTGTGGATCGTGCCGAGCTGGCACGCCGCCCCCGAGCCGGACGCGGTCAACCTGCTGCTCGATCCGGGCCTGGCCTTCGGCACCGGCACCCACCCGACCACCGCGCTGTGCCTGGAATGGCTCGACGGCCAGGAACTGGCCGGCCGGCAGGTGCTCGATTTCGGCTGCGGCTCGGGAATCCTCGCCATCGCCGCGCTGCTGCTCGGCGCCGAACGGGCGGTCGGCACCGACATCGATCCACAGGCCCTGGAAGCCTCGCGCGACAATGCCTCGCGCAACGGTATCGAGCCCGCGCGGTTCCCTGTCTACCTGCCGGCGGACCTGCCGCAGCGACAGGCCGACGTGCTGGTCGCCAATATCCTCGCCGGCCCGCTGGTTTCCCTCGCCCCGCAACTGACCGGCCTGGTACGTCCCGGCGGCCTGCTGGCGTTGTCCGGCATCCTCGCCGAGCAGGCCGCGGAGGTCCGCGCGGCCTACTCCGCACACTTCGATCTCGACCCGACCGCCGAGCGCGAAGGCTGGATCCGCATCAGCGGCCGCCGCCGCGCCGATTGATGGCGCGCTGCCAGCCACCACTGATCCCGCCCCACTGCCTTCGTGCAAGAAGCTTGGGGTAGACTAGCCGCCGGATTTTCCCTACGGATCGCCGCATGAGCGAAAGCGTCATCACCCAATGTCCCCATTGCAGCACCAGTTTCCGCGTCAACGACGCGCAACTGGGCGCCGCCAATGGCGCGGTCCGCTGCGGCACCTGCCTGAAAGTCTTCAACGCCCTGCAACACCAGGTCGGTGGCGCGCCGCGCGCGAACGCTCCTTCGGCAGCCGAAGCGAAGCCGGCCGCCGCTCCGCCACCCGCGCCCAGCGTCGCGGCCGCCACCTCGGCCGCGCCCCCGGCAGCGCGCCCGCGCGACGAAACCCTGTGGATCCATGACGACCTCGACCTGGACAGCCTCAACCTCGACGAGGAACTGGCCAAGCTCGACGAATTCGAGCTGAACCAGGAATTCTCCAGCATCGAGAAGGCCCCGCGACCGGCGGAAAGCCTGCTGGCGCGCCGCGACGACGAACGCGATCCACATGACGAACGCTGGGCCGAGGCGCTGATCGCCGATGCCGAACCGGCCCAGCCGGCGCGCGGCAATCCGCGCCAGGAACCGAGCCTCGGCGAACCGCTGGCGGAAGAGCGGGTATCCTTCGTGCCGCTGCGCCGCGCCGAGGATCCGCCGGAACTTCGCCTCAGCCTCGATGACGACGATGACGACGAGCCCAGCCTCGGCAAGCGCCGCCACGGCCTGAGCGCCCTGGATGAAGACGACGAGGAAAGCGCCGAGGAACAGTCCGTCGCGCCCCTGGGCAGCGCCCGCAAGCCGGACGAGGCGCCGGTCGAGAGTCTCGACCAGTTGCGCGACGAGCCGCTGCAACTGGCCTGGGAGAAGCCCCGGCGCCAATGGCCGCGGCGTCTCGGTTGGCTGCTGCTGATCCTGCTGGCGCTGGGTGGTCTCGCCGCTCAGTACGTCGCCTACCATTTCGACGAGCTGGCGCGCCAGGACGCCTATCGCCCCTGGTTCGCCCAGCTCTGCCCGGAAATCGGCTGCACCCTTCCCTCCAAGGTCGACGTGGAGCAGATCAGGAGCAGCAACCTGGTGGTCCGCAGCCATCCCGAATTCAGCGGCGCGCTGGTGGTCGACGCGATCATCTACAACCGCGCCAGCTTCTCGCAGCCGTTCCCGCTGCTGGAACTGCGCTTCGCCGACCTCAACGGCCACCTCATCGCCAATCGCCGCTTCAAGCCCGGCGAGTACCTCGGCGGCGAGCTGGCCGGACGAACGGAAATGCCACCGCAGGTACCGATCCACGTGTCGCTGGACATCCTCGACCCGGGTCCGAAGGCGGTGAACTACAGCCTGAGCTTCCATTCCCCGGAGTGACCGGAAAGACCTCGCCGGTCGCCGCCGGGCCGCTACGCCCACCCGCTCGCGCGGAGCGCCAGGCGCAAGTGCCGCTCGTCTTCCAACTGTAAGAACTAAGGAATCGGCTGTTCAGAATTTATCCAAAACAGCCTTTATCCGGTCATCCAGAGCGGGTATCATGCCCTCCCTTTTTTCGCAGCACCGCAAGACAGGGAAGCCCCATGTCGGTGGTACGCATCGGCCCATATACACTGCCCAACAGACTGATCCTCGCGCCGATGGCCGGGGTGACCGATCGTCCGTTCCGTCAGCTTTGCCGTCGCCTTGGCGCCGGGATGGTGGTATCGGAGATGGTGACCAGCGACGTCCGCCTGTGGAACAGCCGCAAGTCGCGCCTGCGCCTGATCCACGATGGCGAGGACGAGCCGCGCTCGGTGCAGATCGCCGGCGGCGATCCGGCCATGCTGGCCGAGGCCGCGCAGCGCAATGTGGAACTCGGTGCGCAGATCATCGACATCAACATGGGCTGCCCGGCGAAGAAGGTATGCAACAAGGCAGCGGGGTCCGCCCTGCTGCGGGACGAGGCGCTGGTCGCCGAGATCCTCGATGCCGTGGTCAGGGCGGTCGACGTACCGGTCACCCTGAAGATCCGGACCGGCTGGGACCGGGACAACCGTAACGGCGTCACCGTCGCGAAGCTCGCCGAACAGGCGGGGATCCAGGCTCTTGCGGTGCATGGCCGGACCCGCGCCGACCTGTACACCGGGGAGGCGGAGTACGAGACCATCGCGGCGATCAAGCAGGCCGTGTCGATACCGGTGTTCGCCAATGGCGACATCGATTCGCCGGAGAAGGCCAGGAAAGTCATCGAGCAGACCGGGGTGGATGCCCTGCTGATCGGTCGGGCCGCCCAGGGAAGACCGTGGATTTTCCGCGAGATCGACCATTACCTGCGGACCGGCGAGCACCTGCCGGCGGCGCCGCTTCCCGAAGTGCAGAGCATCCTGCTCGAACACCTCGCGGAGCTGCACCTTTTTTATGGGGAAGAAATGGGTGTGCGGATCGCCCGCAAGCATGTGGGGTGGTATCTCGCGACTCTGCCGGGCGTAAGGGAATTCCGCGCCCAGTTCAATCGTTTGCAGGACACGGATGCGCAGTGCGCCAGCGTCAGGCAGTTCTTCGCCGAGCGCCAGAACAACGGAACAGGGGTGGCCGCATGACAACGATGACGACCGAGACTTTAGTGAGTGGAACAACGCCCGTGAGCGACAACGCCAACCTGAAACAGCACCTCACCACGCCGACGCAAGAAGGGCAGACCCTGCGCGACAGCGTGGAGAAGGCATTGCACAACTACTTCGCCCACCTCGAAGGGCAGCCGGTCACGGACGTTTACAACATGGTGCTCTGCGAAGTCGAAGCGCCGCTGCTGGAAACCGTCATGAACCACGTCAAGGGGAACCAGACCAAGGCCTCCGAGCTGCTCGGCCTGAACCGCGGGACCCTGCGCAAGAAACTCAAGCAATACGACCTTCTTTAAGAGCGGCGGCGGGCTCCGGCCAAGGGCGCGCGTCCCGGCCGGCACCCGCGGCCGGAAGCCAGCCCTCAGGACCCTTGCAATGACCGACCAAACCACCCGCCTGCCCATCCGCCGCGCGCTGATCAGCGTTTCCGACAAGACCGGCGTCGTCGACTTCGCCCGTGAGCTGGTCGCCCTCGGCGTGGAAATCCTTTCCACCGGCGGCACCTACAAGCTGCTCCGGGACAACGGCATCTCTGCCGTGGAAGTGGCCGACTACACCGGCTTCCCGGAAATGATGGACGGTCGGGTGAAGACCCTGCACCCGAAGGTGCATGGCGGTATCCTCGGTCGCCGCGACCTGGACGGCGCGGTCATGGAGCAGCACGGCATCAAGCCGATCGACCTGGTGGCGGTCAACCTGTATCCCTTCGAGGCCACGGTGGCCAGGCCCGACTGCGACCTGCCTACCGCCATCGAGAACATCGATATCGGCGGGCCGACCATGGTCCGTTCGGCGGCGAAGAACCACAAGGATGTCGCCATCGTGGTCAATGCCGGCGACTACGCCGCCGTGATCGAATCCCTCAAGGCCGGCGGCCTGACCTACGCCCAGCGTTTCGACCTGGCCCTTAAGGCGTTCGAGCACACCTCCGCCTACGACGGCATGATCGCCAACTATCTGGGTACCATCGACCAGACCCGCGATACCCTAGGCACCGCCGACCGCGGCGCCTTCCCGCGCACCTTCAACAGTCAGTTCGTCAAGGCCCAGGAAATGCGCTACGGCGAGAACCCGCACCAGAGCGCGGCGTTCTACGTCGAGGCGAAGAAGGGCGAGGCCAGCGTCTCCACCGCCATCCAGTTGCAGGGCAAGGAACTGTCGTTCAACAACGTCGCCGACACCGACGCCGCCCTGGAATGCGTGAAGAGCTTCCTCAAGCCGGCCTGCGTGATCGTCAAGCATGCCAACCCCTGCGGCGTCGCCGTGGTGCCGGAAGACGAAGGCGGCATCCGCAAGGCCTACGACCTGGCCTACGCCACCGATAGCGAATCGGCGTTCGGCGGCATCATCGCCTTCAACCGCGAGCTGGACGGCGAAACCGCCAAGGCCATCGTCGAGCGCCAGTTCGTCGAGGTGATCATCGCGCCGAAGATTTCCGCCGCCGCCCGCGAGGTGGTCGCCGCCAAGGCCAACGTACGCCTGCTCGAATGCGGCGAATGGCCAGCCGAGCGCGCCCCGGGCTGGGACTTCAAGCGGGTCAACGGCGGCCTGCTGGTACAGAGCCGCGACATCGGCATGATCAAGGCCGAGGACCTGAAGATCGTCACTCGCCGCGCGCCCACCGAGCAGGAGATCCACGACCTGATCTTCGCCTGGAAGGTGGCCAAGTTCGTCAAGTCCAACGCCATCGTCTACGCCAGGAACCGCCAGACCGTCGGCGTCGGCGCCGGCCAGATGAGCCGGGTCAACTCCGCACGGATCGCCGCGATCAAGGCCGAGCACGCCGGCCTGGAAGTGAAAGGCGCGGTGATGGCTTCCGACGCCTTCTTCCCGTTCCGCGACGGCATCGACAACGCGGCCAAGGCCGGCATCACCGCGGTGATCCAGCCGGGCGGCTCGATGCGCGACAACGAAGTGATCGCGGCGGCCGACGAGGCGGATATCGCGATGGTGTTCACTGGCATGCGCCATTTCCGCCATTGAGTATCACGGCGGCTGAGCGCGATGCGGTCAGCCGCCCTACCCACGAATTTCACGCAGGGCGGATAACGCGGCGCGTTACCCGCCGTTGCGCCAGGAGAACCCCATGAACGTACTCATCATCGGCAGCGGCGGTCGTGAACATGCCCTGGCCTGGAAAGTCGCCCAGGACCCGCGCGTGGCGAAGGTCTTCGTCGCCCCGGGCAACGCCGGCACCGCCACCGAAGCCAAGTGCGAGAACGTCGCCATCGACGTGCTGGCCCTGGAGCAACTGGCCGACTTCGCCGCGAAGAACGTCCAGTTGACCATCGTCGGTCCCGAGGCGCCGCTGGTGGCAGGCGTGGTCGACCTGTTCCGCGAGCGCGGCCTGGATATCTTCGGCCCGACCGCCGGCGCCGCCCAGCTGGAAGGCTCGAAGGCCTTCACCAAGGACTTCCTCGCCCGCCACCGGATCCCCACCGCCGCCTATCGCAACTTCACCGAGGTCGAGCCGGCCCTGGCCTACCTGCGCGAGCAGGGCGCGCCCATCGTCATCAAGGCCGATGGCCTGGCCGCGGGCAAGGGCGTGATCGTCGCCATGAACCTGGACGAAGCCGAAGCCGCCGTGCGCGACATGCTCGCCGGCAATGCCTTCGGCGACGCCGGCTCGCGCGTGGTGATCGAGGAGTTCCTCGATGGCGAGGAGGCCAGCTTCATCGTCATGGTCGACGGCCAGAACGTGCTGCCGATGGCCACCAGCCAGGACCACAAGCGCGTCGGCGATGGCGACAGCGGGCCGAACACCGGCGGCATGGGCGCCTACTCGCCGGCCCCGGTGGTCACCGCCGAGGTCCACCAGCGGGTGCTGGACGAAGTGATCTACCCGACCGTGCGCGGCATGGCCGAGGAAGGCAACGTCTATACCGGCTTCCTCTATGCCGGCCTGATGATCGACAAGAGCGGCGCGCCCAAGGTCATCGAATTCAACTGCCGCTTCGGCGATCCGGAAACCCAGCCGATCATGGTCCGCCTGGAGTCCTCCCTGGTCCTGCTGGTCGAGGCCGCCCTGGCCAAGGCGCTGGACAAGGTCGAGGCGACCTGGGACCCGCGTCCGACCGTGGGCGTGGTACTGGCCGCCGGCGGCTATCCGGGCGACTACGCCAAGGGCGAGGTCATCGAAGGCCTGGCCGAGGCCGCCGCGCTGGACGGCAAGGTGTTCCACGCCGGCACCGCGCTGAAGGATGGCCAGGTGGTCACCTCCGGCGGCCGCGTGCTCTGTGCCACCGCCATCGGCGAGAGCGTGTCCGCCGCCCAGCAACAGGCCTATCGCCTGGCCGAGAAGATCCGCTGGAACGGCTGCTTCTACCGCAAGGACATCGGCTACCGTGCCATCACCCGCGAGCGCGGCGAGTCCTGACCGGGCCCGAAGCCGCGGGCGCCGCACGGCGCTTCCGCGGCCTATGCCGTTGCCACGGCCACTTGGCTATAATCCGGCCATTCACCTTCGAAGGGACTTCGCCGTGGTACGGCTTCGGATCGCCATAGGACTACTCGTCAGCTTCCTGCTGCTTCTGCTCGGTCCGATGTCGCCGGCGGTCGCGGACGACGCCGGCGTTTCCAGCGTTCCCCTGCAAACCACCGCCACCACCCCCAGCGTCAACCAGAACTGGCGCCTGCTGCGCGACGAGAGCGCGCAACTGCGGATCGCCGACGTCCTCCAGCGCAAGGAGCAGTTCCGCCCGCTGGCCAAGCGCTCCTTCATCTTCCCCGCCAGCCCCCAGGCGGTCTGGCTGCAGGTCCA
Organism: Pseudomonas sp. 20-5; assembly: GCF_056782835.1. NCBI lineage: Bacteria > Pseudomonadati > Pseudomonadota > Gammaproteobacteria > Pseudomonadales > Pseudomonadaceae > Pseudomonas > Pseudomonas sp. 20-5. The sequence continues at coordinate 5,502,385 of NZ_CM165584.1, forward strand.
GCTTCCCGCGCAGAAGGTGCCGAGCTGGCTGTGGATCTTCGCCCCGCGGGTGCAGTACCTGGACTACTACCTGGTGCAGGACGGCCAACTGGTGCGGGACCAGCACACCGGCGAGTCGCGACCGTTCCAGGAGCGCCCGCTGCCCTCGCGCTCCTACCTGTTCTCGCTGCCGGTCGACGGCAAGCCGATGACCCTGTACGTGCGGATGACCTCCAACCATCCGCTGATGGCCTGGTTCGACCAGATCGACGAAGCCGGCCTGGTCGGCCTGGAGAAGCCCGCCTACGCCTTCGGCATGCTGCTCGGCGGCATGCTCCTGCTGCTGATGTACAACCTGATCCGCTTCGCCTACTCGCGCAGCGCCAGCAGCCTGTGGCTGGCGGCGGTGCACGCGGCGCTGGCGGTCTGCGCCGCGGCGAACCTGGGGCTGGTGGCGTTCTGGCTGCCGGGACTCAAGTTCAACCAGTCGCTGACCGCCGACCTCGGCGCCCTCGGCGCCGCGGTGAGCCTGCTGTGGTTCGCCTGCAGCTTCTTCCGCGGCACTGCGGAAAGCCGCCTGAACCGCCTCCTGCAAGGCGAGGCGCTGTTGATCCTGGCGGTCGGCGCGATCATCGCCTTCACCCAGCAACTCTGGTTCAGTTGGCTGATCTACCTGCTGGTGATCCTCAGTTCGCTCAGCGTCCCGCTGATCGCGGCCTGGCACTGGTATCGCGGCTACCAGCCGGCGCGCCTGATCGTTGCCGGGATGATCGTGTTCAACGCCGGCTTCATGGTGTTCCTGCCGGTACTGTTCGGCACCAAGCAACTCGATCCGGGCTGGCTGGTGCTCGGCGTGTTCAGCTTCGCCACCCTCGCCGGGCTGGTCCTGAGCGTCTCGCTCACCGAACGCCAGCGGCTGATCCAGCAGCTCAACCTGCAACAGCGCACCAGCGAGGCGGCGCACACCGCGGAATTGCAGACCAAGGCCGAGTTCCTGGCCAAGATCAGCCACGAGATCCGCACGCCCATGAACGGCGTGCTGGGCATGACCGAACTGCTCCTCGGCACCCCGTTGTCGGCGAAGCAGCGCGACTACGTGCAGACCATCCACAGCGCCGGCAACGAGCTGCTCACGCTGATCAACGAGATCCTCGACATCTCCAAGCTGGAGTCCGGGCAGATCGAGCTGGACGAAGTGCAGTTCGACCTCAACGCGTTGATCGAGGACTGCCTGGATATCTTCCGGGTCAAGGCCGAGCAGCAGCGCATCGAGCTGATCAGCTTCACCCAGCCGCAGGTGCCGCGGGTCATCGGCGGCGATCCGACGCGCCTGCGCCAGGTGGTCCTGAGCCTGCTGGACAACGCGTTCAAGCAGACCGAGGAAGGCGAGATCCTGCTGGTGGTGGCCCTCGACGACCAGGGCGAGACGCCACGCCTGCGCATCGCCGTGCAGGACAGCGGCCACCCGTTCGACGCCAAGGAGCGCGAGGCGCTGCTCACCGCCGAGCTGCACAGCGGCGACTTCCTTTCCGCCAGCAAGCTCGGCAGCCACCTCGGCCTGATCATCGCCCGCCAACTGGTGCGGCTGATGGGCGGGGAGTTCGGCATCCAGTCCGGCAGCAGCCAGGGCACCACCCTGTCGCTGACCCTGCCGCTCGACCCGCAGCAGCTGGAGAACCCCACCGCCGACCTCGACGGCCCGCTGCAGGGCGCCCGGCTGCTGGTGGTGGACGACAACGAAACCTGCCGCAAGGTGCTGGTGCAGCAGTGCAGCGGCTGGGGCCTGAACGTCAGCGCGGTGTCGTCCGGCAAGGAGGCGCTGGCCCAGTTGCGCACCAAGGCGCACCTGCGCGAGTACTTCGACGTGGTCCTGCTCGACCAGGACATGCCCGGCATGACCGGCATGCAACTGGCGGCGAAGATCAAGGAAGACCCCAACCTCAACCACGACATCCTGCTGATCATGCTCACCGGGATCAGCAACGCGCCGAGCAAGATCATCGCCCGCAACGCCGGGATCAAGCGCATCCTGGCCAAGCCGGTGGCCGGCTACACGCTGAAGGCGACCCTCGCCGACGAACTCGCCCAGCGCGGCGTCAGCGGCGTCACCAACTACCTGCAACCGGCCAAGGAAGCGCAGGCGCCGAGCCTGCCGAGCGACTTCCGGATCCTCGTCGCCGAGGACAACAGCATCTCCACCAAGGTCATCCGCGGCATGTTGAACAAGCTCAACCTCCAGCCGGACACCGCCAGCAACGGCCAGGAGGCGCTCAGCGCGATGAAGGCGACCCAGTACGACCTGGTGCTGATGGACTGCGAGATGCCGGTTCTGGACGGCTTCTCCGCCACCGAGCAGCTCCGCGCCTGGGAAGCCCACGAACAGCGCCCGCATACCCCGGTGGTGGCGCTCACCGCGCACATCCTCAGCGAACACAAGGAACGCGCGCGGCTGGTCGGCATGGACGGGCACATGGCCAAGCCGGTGGAGCTGTCGCAATTGCGTGAGCTGATCGCCTACTGGGTCGGCGAACGCGATCGCCGCCGCCAGGGCGACGCCCTGCCCTCCTGAGGGCAGCGACGTGCTCCGGCGCTGCACCCGGCCTCCGCCACGGCGGATAACCGCACGCGGCTATTCGCCCTACGCCCCGGTGGTCCCGGCTCCCGTAGGGCGCATGACGCCAACGGCGTTATCCGCCGACATCCGGCCTCGTTGTCACATGCCACGCGAACCGGCATATTGCCAACCCGCCGGACATCGCACCGGCCCGTCGCACGCTATGCTCATGCCCACACCCGGACCGGAAGCGCCTCCATGCATTTGCTGTTCAGCGTCTACCTGAAGATGCTGGTGCTCTATAGCCCCTTCTTCGTGCTGTCCTGCTTCATCAGCCTCAGCCGCGGCTTCGGCCCGCGCGACCGCAAGCGCATGGCCTGGCGGGTGGCCCTGGCGGCGCTGATCGCCAGCGTCGCGCTGTACCTGTTCGGCCGCTACATCTTCATCCTCTTCGGTATCACCGCCGACGCCTTCCGCATCGGCGCCGGCAGCGTGCTGTTCATCTCCGCGCTGGGCATGGCCCAGGGTCGCGCGGCGGTGCAAAGCGACAACGTGCAGCAGGACGTGACCATCGTCCCGCTGACCATTCCTCTCACCGTCGGCCCCGGCACCATCGGCGCGCTGCTGGTGATGGGCGTCGGCCAGGGCTGGGAGGCCAAGCTGATCTCCCTGGTGGCGATCTTCCTCGCCTGCCTGACCCTCGGCACCACGCTCTATCTTTCCGACCGCATCGAACGCCTGCTTGGCGACCAGGGACTACAGATCGTCAGTCGCCTGATGGGCCTGTTCGTCTGCGCACTGGCGGCGCAGATCATCGTCACCGGCCTGAAGGGTTCGCTGTTCCCAGGCTGAGCGCACCAGCCTGAGGCGGACGCCCTGGATGCCGCGCCCTGACGCACCGCGGTAGTGCCAGGACGGAGCGACGGCGTTCCCATGGACGCGCCGCCGGCGGCAAGGAGGGAGGTCAGCGCGACGCCTCCCCTTCCGGAGCCCACGGCGCCTTCTCCGTCGATATCCGGCGAAAACCCGTTGAAAACGCAGCCTTCCCCGGCATAGCCAGACCTGCTCGGCATGCTTCCCCGGAGACTCGCGGCGCCTTTTCGCCGACCGATACCGGCCAGCGCCAAGAAGAGGCACAGCCTTTGCTCTGGAGCCTCGACGAAGAGATCCAGGCCGCAGTGCGCACCCCGCCGTCCACCGGACGGATGCCCGACGACAAGCACGACGCCTCCTGAAAACTGCCGCCCCGACCGCTGGTGAATGGAGAACAACACCAATGAAACGTCGCAGTCTGCTCAAGGCCTTCACGCTGTCCGCGTCCATCGCTTCCATGGGCCTGTCCTGGTCCATCCAGGCCGCCGAAACCATCAAGGTCGGCATCCTCCACTCGCTGTCCGGGACCATGGCGATCTCCGAGACCTCGCTGAAGGACATGGCCCTGATGACCATCGACGAGATCAACGCCAAGGGCGGGGTCAACGGCAGGAAGCTGGAGGCGGTGGTGGTCGATCCCGCGTCGAACTGGCCGCTGTTCGCGGAAAAGGCCCGCCAGTTGCTGACCCAGGACAAGGTCGCGGTGGTCTTCGGTTGCTGGACCTCGGTGTCGCGCAAATCGGTGTTGCCGGTGTTCGAGGAACTCAACGGATTGCTGTTCTACCCGGTCCAGTACGAGGGCGAGGAACTCTCGCCGAACGTCTTCTATACCGGCGCGGCGCCGAACCAGCAGGCGATCCCGGCGGTGGAGTACCTGATGAGCGAGGACGGCGGCGGCGCCAGGCGCTTCTTCCTGCTCGGCACCGACTATGTCTACCCGCGCACCACCAACAAGATCCTGCGCGCCTTCCTGCACAGCAAGGGCGTGGACGACAAGGACATCCAGGAGGTCTACACGCCGTTCGGCCACAGCGACTACCAGACCATCGTCGCCGACATCAAGAAGTTCGCCGCAGGCGGCAAGACCGCGGTGGTCTCCACCGTCAATGGCGACTCCAACGTGCCCTTCTACAAGGAACTGGCCAACCAGGGCCTGGAAGCCACCGAGGTGCCGGTGGTGGCCTTCTCCGTAGGCGAGGAAGAACTGCGCGGCATCGACACCAAGCCGCTGGTCGGCAACCTCGCGGCATGGAACTACTTCGAGTCGGTGAGCAATCCGGTCAACGAGAAGTTCGTCGCCGACTGGAAAGCCTACGCCAAGGCGAAGAACCTGCCGAACTACGGCACCGCGGTGACCAACGACCCCATGGAAGCCACCTACGTCGGCATCCACATGTGGGCGCAGGCCGTGGAAAAGGCCGGCAGCACCGAGGTCGACAAGGTTCGCGAGGCGATGGCCGGGCAAAGCTTCAAGGCGCCATCCGGCTACACGCTGGTCATGGACAAGAGCAACCACCACCTGCACAAGCCGGTGATGATCGGCGAGATCCAGGACGACGGCCAGTTCGAAGTGGTCTGGAAGACCCCCGAGCCGCTTCGCGCGCAACCCTGGAGCCCGTTCATCCCGGGCAACGAGAAGAAGCCGGAGCATGCGCTGAAGAGCAACTGAGTTCTGCCGTGAAGAACCCTGCCCCCCTGACCAGGCGTTCCCCTGAACGGAACGGGAACGCCCCGGTCGCGCGCCTAACGGCCCCCTCGTCCTTCAGGGAGAGGGCGGGGGACCGGCCATACCGCACGTCGCCCAGGAACCCCAGCATGCCCCTTGCCCTCCTCACCCGCCCGCTCCATGCCTGTGTCCTGGTCCTGGCCGCCCTTCTCGCGGTGACGGCCTACGCCGGACCGGCGCAGGACTTCGCCGCTGCCGACAACGGCGGTCGCGCCCACCTGCTCGAACACTGGGCGGCGACGCCCGACGCCGATCGCCTGGCCTTTCTCGAAGCGCTGCGCCACAACCGCATTGCGCTGGACAGCCGCCAGCAGCCATTCATCCTCGGCGCCGACCAGCGTTTCCAGGCCGCCGAAGGCGACGCCCTGCCGGACGGCGAGCCGAAGCCGCTGCGCCTGAACAATCGCCTGCGCGGCCTGCTCAACACCGCCCTGGCCAGCCACCAGTTGGTGGCCAACGAAGTGCCGCTGCGGCAGGCCGCCGCGCAGCAGTTGCAGAAAACCGCCAAGGCCGCGCAACGGCCGCTGCTCGAAGCGCGCCTGCGGATCGAGAGCGACGCTGGCGTGAAGGAAGCCCTCGGCCTGGCCCTGGCCAACCTGCAACTCGGCGATCCCGACCCGGCGCTACGCCTTTCCGCCGTGCGCCTGCTCGGCGAGTCCGGCGATCCGCTGGCGCGAACCCGCCTGGAGAACCTGCTCGACCCGGCGGTGGAACCGGAGGAAGGCGTGCGCATCGCCGCCGCCACCAGCCTGGCCCAGGTCAAGCGCCGGCTGCTGGTCGGCGACCTGCTCGGCCAGGCCTTCAGTGGCCTGTCGCTGGGCTCGATCCTGCTGCTCGCGGCGCTCGGCCTGGCGATCACCTACGGCCTGCTCGGGGTGATCAACATGGCCCACGGCGAAATGCTCATGCTCGGCGCCTATTCCACCTACGTGGTGCAACTGCTGTTCCAGCGCCTGGCGCCGGAATGGCTGGCGCTCTACCCGTTGCTGGCGCTACCGGTGGCGTTCTGCGTCAGCGCCGCCATCGGCATGGCCCTGGAGCGCACGGTGATCCGCCATCTCTACGGCCGGCCGCTGGAAACCCTGCTCGCCACCTGGGGCATCAGCCTGGTGCTGATCCAACTGGTGCGGATGCTGTTCGGCGCGCAGAACGTCGAGGTAGCCAACCCGGCCTGGCTGTCCGGCGGCATCCAGGTGCTGCCGAACCTGGTGCTGCCGTGGAACCGCATCGTCATCATCGGCTTCGCCCTGTTCGTGCTGCTCCTCACCTGGCTGCTGCTGAACCGCACGCGGCTCGGCCTGAACGTCCGCGCGGTGACCCAGAACCGCAACATGGCGGCCTGCTGCGGGGTGCCCACAGGGCGCGTGGACATGCTCGCCTTCGGTCTCGGCTCGGGCATCGCCGGGCTCGGCGGGGTAGCCCTGTCGCAGGTCGGCAACGTCGGCCCGGACCTCGGCCAGGGCTACATCATCGACTCCTTCCTGGTGGTGGTGCTCGGCGGCGTCGGCCAGCTCGCCGGCAGCGTCCTCGCCGCCTTCGGCCTCGGCGTGGCGAACAAGATCCTCGAACCGCAGATCGGCGCGGTGCTGGGCAAGATCCTGATCCTCGCGCTGATCGTCCTGTTCATCCAGAAACGCCCGCAGGGACTGTTCGCCCTGAAAGGGAGGGTCATCGATTGAACCAGCCACTCACCGTCACCCTCGCCCGCCGGGCCGGCGGCCGCGTCACCGCTATCGCGCTCGGCGCAGCCTTCGCCACGCTGCTGGTCATGCCGCTGCTGCACCTGCTGCCGGCGGACAGCGCGCTGCACCTCTCGGCCTACAGCCTGACCCTGACCGGCAAGATCCTCTGCTACGCCATCGTCGCCCTCGCCCTCGACCTGGTCTGGGGCTACGCCGGCCTGCTGTCCCTCGGCCACGGGCTGTTCTTCGCCCTCGGCGGCTACGCCATGGGCATGTACCTGATGCGCCAGGCCTCCGGCGACAGCCTGCCGGCGTTCATGACCTTCCTTTCCTGGAACGAACTGCCCTGGTACTGGGCCGGCACCCAGCACTTCCTCTGGGCGCTGTGCCTGGTGGTGCTGGTGCCCGGCGCGCTGGCCTTCGCCTTCGGCTACTTCGCCTTCCGCTCGCGGATCCGCGGCGTGTACTTCTCGATCATGACCCAGGCCCTGACCTTCGCCGGCATGCTGCTGTTCTTCCGCAACGAGACCGGTTTCGGAGGCAACAACGGCTTCACCGACTTCCGCAGCATCCTCGGCTTCCCGATCACCGCGCCGGGCACCCGCGCCGCCCTGTTCCTCGCCACCGTCGCGCTGCTCGCGGCCAGCCTGCTGCTCGGCTGGCGCCTGGCGCGAAGCAAGTTCGGCCGGGTCCTCACCGCGCTGCGCGACGCCGAGAACCGCCTGATGTTCTGCGGCTACGACCCGCGCGGCTACAAGCTCTTCGTCTGGACCCTGAGCGCGGTGCTCTGCGGCCTCGCCGGCGCGCTGTTCGTGCCGCAGGTGGGGATCATCAACCCCAGCGAGATGTCGCCGACCAACTCCATCGAGGCCGCCGTCTGGGTCGCCCTCGGCGGACGCGGCACCCTGCTCGGCCCGCTGCTCGGCGCCGGCGTGGTGAACGGCGCGAAGAGCTGGTTCACCGTGGCCTTCCCGGAATACTGGCTGTTCTTCCTCGGCGCGCTGTTCATCGTCGTCACCCTGTACCTGCCGCGCGGCCTGCTCGGCCTGCTGCGCAAGGAGAAGGAGCAATGAGGACCACCCCGCACCTGATGCTCGAACCGGCCTTCCACCCCGGCCTCGATACCGCCGGCAGCGGCCGCGACGCCATCGGCCTGGGCGCCGCCACCAGCGGCCGGCTGGACGCGCGCCACGGCACCATCCTCAGCCTGGAAGACATCAACGTCAGCTTCGACGGCTTCAAGGCCCTGCGCGACCTGACCCTGTACATCGGCGTCGGCGAATTGCGCTGCATCATCGGCCCCAACGGCGCCGGCAAGACCACCCTGATGGACGTGATCACCGGCAAGACCCGCCCGCAGAGCGGTACCGCGTATTTCGGCGACACCCTCGACCTGACCCGCATGAGCGAGGTGCAGATCGCCCAGGCCGGGATCGGTCGCAAGTTCCAGAAGCCTACGGTGTTCGAGGCCCTGAGCGTGTTCGAGAACCTCGAACTGGCGCAGAGGGCCGACAAGTCGGTGTGGGCCAGCCTGCGCGCGCGGCTCGACGGCACGCAGAGGGAACGCATCGAGGAGGTGCTCGCCACCATCCGCCTGCTGGAGTCGCGGCAGCGTCCGGCGGGTTTGCTGTCCCACGGCCAGAAGCAGTTCCTCGAGATCGGCATGCTGCTGGTGCAGGAACCGCAGTTGCTGCTGCTCGACGAGCCGGTGGCGGGCATGACCGATGCCGAGACCGAATTCACCGCCGAGCTGTTCAAGTCCCTGGCGCGCAAGCACTCGCTGATGGTGGTGGAGCACGACATGGGTTTCGTCGGCAGCATCGCCGACCATGTCACCGTGCTGCACCAGGGCCACGTGCTGGCCGAAGGCTCGCTGGCGGAGGTACAGGCCGACGAACAGGTGATCGAGGTCTACCTCGGTCGCTGACGCCAGCCATCCGCTCGGCGGGTAGCGCCTGCCAAGTGGCGCCCGTCGCGTAGGGCGAATGACCGCTCGCGGTTATCCGCCGAGCCAGGTTGGGAATCGCAGTGAAGAACCATCACGGGACAAATGGAAGAGAACCATGCTGCAAGTCGACAAGCTCCACCAGTACTACGGCGGTAGCCATATCCTCCGTGGCCTGAGCTTCGAGGCGAAGGTGGGCGAGGTGACCTGCCTGCTCGGTCGCAACGGGGTGGGCAAGACCACCCTGCTGCGCTGCCTGATGGGCCTGGTCCCGGCCCGCGAGGGCCAGGTCGCCTGGGAAGGCCGTTCGCTCACCGGACTCAGGCCGCACCAGCGGGTCCGCGCCGGGATCGCCTACGTGCCGCAGGGACGGGAAATCTTCCCCCGGCTGACGGTGGAAGAGAACCTGCTGATGGGACTGTCCCGTTTCAGCGCCAGGGACGCCCGGGCGGTGCCGGACTTCATCTACGAGCTGTTCCCGGTCCTGCGCGAAATGAAACAGCGCCGCGGCGGCGACCTCTCCGGCGGCCAGCAGCAGCAACTGGCGATCGGCCGCGCCCTGGCCAGCCAGCCGCGACTGCTGATCCTCGACGAACCCACGGAAGGCATCCAGCCTTCGGTGATCAAGGAGATCGGCGCGGTCGTCCGCAGCCTGGCGGCGCGCGGCGACATGGCGATCCTGCTGGTCGAGCAGTTCTACGACTTCGCCGCCGAACTGGCCGACCAATACCTGGTGATGGCGCGCGGCGAGATCGTCCAGCAGGGCCGCGGCCGCGACATGGAGAGCGAGGGCGTGCGCGGGCTGGTGGCGATTTGAACGGACTGGGACACACTGCCGCTGGCGCAACCGGGGCCTGCGCTGGCAATCTCTATGCCCTCGTCTTTCCGCAGGAGGTCGAAATGACCGTCACTCTGCGCCCGGCCGTCCAGGCCGACGCGGGCTTCGCCGCGCTCTGCGTCGCCGCCGCCTATGCCCCGTGGATCGCGGTGATCGGCCGCAAGCCCTGGCCGATGACCCAGGACTACCACGAGGTGATCGCCAGCGACCGGGTCCTCATCGCCGAGCACGACGGCCAGCCGGTCGGCCTGCTGGTGACCCGGGAAACCGCCGACGGCTTCCTCGTCGACAACCTCGCCGTGCTTCCCGAATGCAAGGGCCAGGGCATCGGACGACAACTGCTGGAGCGTGCCGAGCGCGACGCGACGAGCCTCGGCTACCGCTCGCTGTACCTCTACACCAATGAGCGGATGACGGAAAACATCGCGCTCTACGCCAGGGTCGGCTACCTCGAATACGAACGCCGCCAGGAAGAGGGATTCCGCCGCGTGTTCATGCGCAAGGCCCTGGCCTGACCCGACCGATGACCGCCGCCCTCCCCGACCTGAGCTTCCACCCCGCCTGGCACGCCCAACTGGAGCTGGCCTACGCCCGCGCCGGCGACGCCACCCGCCCGGTGACGCGGCGCCACGCCGGACCGCTGCGGGTGCAGAAGCACCTCTACGCCGAAGGCCCGGAAGTCTGCCAGCACATCCTCGTGCATCCGCCCGGCGGCATCGCCGGCGGCGACAGCCTGGCCTTCGACGTGCGCCTCGGCGAACGCGCCTGGGCCCAGCTCACCAGCCCCGGCGCGGCCAAGTGGTACCGCGCCGCCTGCCCGTCGCGACAGACCCTGGAGATCCACCTGGAGCCCGGCGCCACCCTGGAATGGCTGCCGCAGGAAAGCATCGTCTTCGCCGGCGCCCAGGCCGAACTGGAAACCCGTATCCAGCTGCGCGGCGACGCCCGCCTGTTCTACTGGGACATGGTCGCGCTCGGCCGCCCGGCCAGCGGCGAGCGCTTCGCCAGCGGCCACTTCGTCGCGGCCCTGGACATCCGTCGCGACGACCGCCTGCTCTGGCACGAGCGCCAGCGCATCGACGGCGGCGACCGCCTGCTCGACTCGCCGATCGGCCTCGCCGGGCATCCGGTGCTGGCGACCCTGGTCGCCAGCGGCGAGATCGACACCGACCTGCTGCAACGCTGCCGCGCGCTCCCCTGCGCCGGCCGCGGCAACCTCAGCCAGTTGCCCGGCGGCCTGCTGGTGGCGCGCTGCCTGGCCGACGAGGCGCTGCACGCGCGAGCCTGGCTGATCGAACTCTGGCGCCTGCTGCGGCCGGCGCTGCTCGGCCGCGAGGCCGTTCCCCCACGCATCTGGAGTACCTGAGATGGACTTGTCCCCCCGCGAGAAAGACAAGCTGCTGATCTTCACCGCCGGCCTGCTCGCCGAGCGCCGGCTGGCACGCGGTCTCAAGCTGAACTACCCGGAGGCGGTGGCGCTGATCTCCGCCGCCCTGCTGGAGGGCGCGCGCGACGGCCGCAGCGTCGCCGAGCTGATGCACTACGGCACCACCCTGCTGAACCGCGAGCAGGTGATGGAGGGCGTGCCGGAGATGATCCCGGACATCCAGGTGGAGGCCACCTTCCCCGACGGCACCAAGCTGGTGACCGTCCACCAGCCCATCGCCTGAGGCCGGCCATGAGCGCTTCGATCCGCGACGCCGGCGTCGCCGACCTGCCCGGCATCCTCGCCATCTACAACGACGCCGTGGGCAATACCACGGCGATCTGGAACGAAACCCCGGTGGACCTGGCCAACCGCCAGGCCTGGTTCGACACCCGCGCCCGCCAGGGCTACCCGATCCTGGTGGCAAGCGACGCCGCCGGCGAAGTGCTCGGCTACGCCTCCTACGGCGACTGGCGACCCTTCGAGGGCTTCCGCGGCACCGTCGAGCACTCCGTCTACGTGCGCGACGACCAGCGCGGCAAAGGCCTCGGCGTGCAACTGCTGCAGGCGCTGATCGAACGTGCGCGGGCCCAGGGCCTGCACGTCATGGTGGCCGCCATCGAAAGCGGCAATGCCGCCTCGATCGGCCTGCACCGGCGCCTCGGCTTCGAGATCAGCGGGCAGATGCCGCAGGTGGGCCAGAAGTTCGGCCGCTGGCTCGACCTGACCTTCATGCAACTGAACCTCGACCCGACGCGCAGCGCGCCCTGAGCCCCAAGGAGCCCTCATGATCCCCGGTGAATACGACATCCAGCCCGGCGATATCGAACTCAACGCCGGCCGCCGCACCCTCGCCCTGAGCGTGGCGAACACCGGTGACCGGCCGATCCAGGTCGGCTCGCACTACCACTTCTTCGAGGTCAACGACGCCCTCGCCTTCGACCGTCCGGCCACCCGTGGCATGCGCCTGAACATCGCCGCCGGCACCGCGGTGCGCTTCGAACCGGGGCAGAGCCGCGAGGTGGAGCTGGTGGAAATCGGCGGCGGACGGCGGGTATACGGCTTTGCCGGGCGGGTGATGGGGGACCTCTAGGGCCCCACTGGCCAGGTTCGACCAAAGACAGCGAACACCGACGATCGCCAAAGGAGCGTTCGATGAAAATCAGCAGACAAGCCTACGCCGACATGTTCGGCCCCACCGTCGGCGACCGCGTGCGCCTGGCCGACACCGACCTGTGGATCGAGGTGGAACGGGACTTCACCGTCTATGGCGAGGAAGTGAAGTTCGGCGGCGGCAAGGTCATCCGCGACGGCATGGGCCAGAGCCAGCTGGGCGCGGCGCAGGTGGTCGACACGGTGATCACCAATGCGCTGATCCTCGACCACTGGGGCGTGGTCAAGGCCGACGTCGGTCTCAAGGACGGGCGCATCCAGGCCATCGGCAAGGCCGGCAACCCGGACATCCAGCCCGGGGTGAACATCGCCATCGGCGCCGGCACCGAGGTGATCGCCGGCGAGGGCATGATCCTCACCGCCGGCGGCATCGACACGCACATCCACTTCATCTGCCCGCAGCAGATCGAAGAGGCGCTGATGAGCGGGGTCACCACCATGATCGGCGGCGGCACCGGCCCCGCCGCCGGGACCAACGCCACCACCTGCACCTCCGGTCCCTGGCACATGGCGCGGATGCTCCAGGCCGCCGACGCCTTCCCGATGAACATCGGCTTCACCGGCAAGGGCAACGCCAGCCTGCCGCTGCCGCTGGAGGAGCAGGTGCTCGCCGGCGCCATCGGCCTGAAGCTGCACGAGGACTGGGGCAGCACCCCGGCGGCGATCGACAACTGCCTGGAGGTCGCCGAGCGCCACGACATCCAGGTGGCGATCCACACCGACACCCTCAACGAATCCGGCTTCGTCGAGACCACCCTCGGCGCCTTCAAGGGCCGCACCATCCACACCTACCACACCGAGGGCGCCGGCGGCGGCCACGCACCGGACATCATCAAGGCCTGCGGCTTCGCCAACGTGCTGCCCAGCTCGACCAACCCGACACGGCCGTTCACCCGCAATACCATCGACGAGCACCTGGACATGCTGATGGTCTGCCACCACCTCGACCCGGCCATCGCCGAGGACGTGGCCTTCGCCGAGTCGCGCATCCGCCGCGAGACCATCGCCGCCGAGGACATCCTCCACGACCTCGGCGCGTTCAGCATGATCAGCTCCGACAGCCAGGCCATGGGCCGGGTCGGCGAAGTGATCACGCGCACCTGGCAGACCGCCGACAAGATGAAGCGCCAGCGCGGCCGCCTCGACGGCGACGGTGCGCGCAACGACAACTTCCGCGCCAGGCGCTACATCGCCAAGTACACCATCAACCCGGCGATCACCCACGGCATCAGCCATGAAGTGGGCTCCGTCGAAGCCGGCAAGTGGGCCGACCTGGTGCTCTGGCGCCCGGCCTTCTTCGGCGTCAAGCCGAGCCTGATCCTCAAGGGCGGGGCCATCGCCGCCAGCCTGATGGGCGACATCAACGGCTCGATCCCCACGCCGCAGCCGGTGCACTACCGACCGATGTTCGCCAGCTACGCCGGCAGCCGTCACGCGACCAGCCTGACCTTCGTCAGCCAGGCCGCCTTCGCCGCCGGCGTACCGCAGCAGCTCGGCCTGCGCAAGGCCATCGGCGTGGTCAGCGGCTGTCGCGGTGTGCAGAAGACCGACCTGATCCACAACGGCTACCTGCCGACCATCGAGGTCGACGCACAGAACTACCAGGTACGCGCCGACGGCCAGTTGCTCTGGTGCGAACCGGCGGACGTGCTGCCGATGGCGCAGCGCTATTTCCTGTTCTGATTCCCACGCGACGGGTCCCGGCGCCACGCCGGGACGTCGACCGCTCCGTTCGGACAGCTTGGCTTGTCGGCGCTAGCGGCGACAATGGCGCCTACCCGTAGCCGCCGGCAGTCCGTCCATGTCCTCCCGCCAATCGTCCCGCAACGCTTCCACCCCGTATCTGGCCAAGGCCTTCCAGGCAACGGCCATCGTCGTGGTGAGCTACTTCCTCTACTGGACCTACCAGCTCTACCAGTACGGCGAGATTCCCATCAGCAAGAAGGACGTGATGCTGCGCCAAGCCATCCTCGCGCGCTTTCCGGCGGACTACGAGGTGGAGATCAAGGGCGCCGACCTGCTCGGCTTCGGCGAGAAATTCCTGGTCGCCTACGGCAATCGGCGCTTCGTCGGCAAGGCCTTCGCCATGGACGACCAGGTCATCGAGCGCCTGGAGCGGAACCAGGGACGGACCAACCTGCCGCTGGTGAAGGTGTTCTACATCGCCGAACCCGGCCTCCTCTCCTCGCTGCTCAACCTCTCCCCGTTCCTGGATATCCAGAAGAACATGGTCGAGCTGAGCCTCCGGGAATACCGGAAGATCCAGTTGGTCCCCTTCGATCCGGACGCGAAGCGGAAACCGCGCGAGCAGTTCGAAACCGATTATGCCTTCCCCCAGCTGTTCAGCCTCAGCCAACTGGAAGTCGCCGACTACGACGGCGACGGCCGCGACGAACTGCGCCTGGGCTACCTGTCCTACGCCGGCGGTTCGGGAGGGACGCGCTGGTCGGTGATCTACGACCTGAAGGACGGCGCGCTGACCGCCCATTCCGGCTATCCGGAAATGCTCGACATCGACGTCGCCCAGTTCATCCAGGCGGTCAACCTGTACGCCGGCCTCGACGGCACCTTGCCGCGCGACCAGCGTCAGCTGGAAGACGTGGTCGGCCGAGGCAGCGAGCGCTTCGCGCTGACCGCCGCGGAGCGCCAGGCACTGGTCGCCGACCCGCCGCAGCGGGACGACTACGCCAGGGTCCTGATGAGCCTTTCGCCGCGCTCGCCCTACGCCCCCGATCGCTTCATCGACCTCGGCGACGGCAGCCGACTGAGCCTGGCCCCGCGCCATACCGACGATTACTCGACCTTCCTCGACATCGGCGGGAAGAAAATCTTCGTCGAAGCCTTCTACGTCGACGACGACGCCTGCCACTGGTGCGAGCATCGCTGGCGAGTGATGGCTTTCCATTACGACGACGGTCGCTGGATCTCGGACCGCACCATCAACGGCGACAGCTTCAACGGGCAATGGCTGCGCAACGCGGAGCCGCTGGGCCTCAACGACGTTTTCGGCACCTACCGCGACCAGGGCCCGGCGGGCCTGGCCTGGTCCTTCATCGACCCGCGCTGGACCGCCTCCAGCCAGCATGACATGGACGATCCGCTGGGCGTGGGAATGCGCACCCTGTCGCCGGTGGAGCAATGGGTGAAGGAACGCTATCGGGAAAACTGAGGCAGGCCTTCAGCGCAACTGGCTGTCCTTGCTGCCGCGGCGGTTGTAGCCGCTGAACTTCGCCTGTTCCCTGTCGTGCTCGGCCTGGCAGTTGACGCACAGGCGCACGCCGGGAATCGCCCGGCGCCGCGCCTCGGGGATAGTCGCGTCGCACTCTTCGCAATGGGTCAGGCTCTCGCCACGAGGCAACTGGCTGCGCGCACGAGCGATGGCATCCTCGATCGTGCTGTCGATCTGTTCCTGCACCGCACCGTCGTTCGCCCACCCGCTGGCCATGACTGACTCCTCTGGCTGAAACCCTGGAACCTCCAGATATGGGCGTTCGCCCGCGGCTTTGCAAGGGCGGCGCGACCATCGGCCTGGCGTGGCACAATCGCCAGCCAAGCCTGAAGGTACACCGCATGATGGGACCGTTCCGCCGCCTCGCCCACCTGATCGACCAGGGCCGCCAGCTCGACGCCGCGCTCGCCGGCGATCCGTTCGCTCTGCCGGCGCCGGAGGACCGCTATAGCGTCCGGCAACTGCACGGCCTGTATCCGCGCCGTCATCCCGGTCTCTACGCACCGCTGCTCGGCAGCCTGGCGCTGCTGCTCGGTGCCGCGCCGCTGGGTCTTGCCGCGCTGCGCCTGGCATTGCCGGAGGCTCCTTTGCGGCCGCTGGGCTGGCTCTCCGCCCTGCCGCTGCTGGCGGCCTGGCTGTGGCTGATCGCCCTGCTCTCCCGTGGCGCCAGCCTCGGCCCGCGCCTGGCCCGCGACGCCAGCCTGCTGCTGGTCGGCACCGGGCTCCTGCTGCGCCTGGCCAGCGGCGAGACGTCGGGCCTGGTGGCCCTCGGCGGCGGCGCCTGTGCCTGGCTGCTGTTCAACAGCCGGGCGATGCAACGCTACATGGAACTGGTCTACGCCCAGCGCCTGTACCGCGCCCAGTCGGCCAACCGCCCCGGTTCGGCGCAGCGGCGCCTGGCCAACCAGGCCGCCTACCGCGAACGCAAGCGACGCGAGCGCTCCGGGCGATCCTGAACCAGACTGTCGCCCTGCGACCTTCTGCGCATTGGCGGGCGCCGCCGACCTGCAGGCGCGGCAGCGCAACATGGGCCTGGCCTGAGGTCGCCTACTCTTTGACTTCCATGTAGTCGCGGGCCCAGGCCTGGTATTCCTCGGGGAAGGTGTACTTCTTCGACAGCTCCGAGGCGGTCAGGTCCGAGGCCACCGCACCGCGCTCCTCGCGCAGGCAGTCGTAGGTCGCCTTGATCGCGGCGAAATAGGCGGCGTGGCCGTTGACCACGACACGCACGCCGAGCCGCGCCAGGCGGGCGTCGTCGCGCAGTTGCGGATTACCGTAGGTGACCAGCATCAGCGGGATGTGCAGGTGCTCGGCGATCGCCTCGAGGTGGGCGAAGTCGCGCACGCCGACCAGGCAGATACCATCGGCGCCGGCTTCCTGGTAGGCCAGGGTGCGCTGGATCACCGCATCGACGTCGATCAGTTCGGCGTTGGTCCGGGCAATGATGGTCAACGCCGGGTCGACCCTCGCCTCCAGGGCCGCGCGGATCTTGCCGACGCCTTCCTCGACGCAGATCAGGTCGGTGGACTTGCGCCCGAACTGCGCCGGCAGCAGGGTGTCCTCGATGGTCAGCGCGGCGATTCCGGCGCGCTCCAGTTCGACCACCGTACGCATCACGTTCAGCGCGTTGCCGTAGCCGTGGTCGGCGTCGGCGATCACCGGCAGGCGCGCCACCCGGCCGATGCGGGTGGCCTGCTCGACGAATTCGCTGAGGGTGATCAGGGCGAAGTCCGGCGCCGCCAGGACCTGCAGGGAAGCCACCGAACCGCCGAGGATGCCGCACTCGAAGCCGAGGTCGGCGGCGATACGCGCCGACATGGGATCGAACACGGAAGCGGTGTGGTAGCAACGGGAGGAGTCCAACAGCGCGCGAAACATCGCACGCAACTCATGGTGTGAGGCTCTATGCATGGCGAAATCCAGGACAACACGGCAAGACGGAGTGGGAAAGCAGCGCCAACATAGCACCATGCGCAGGCCCCTTGGCAAATCCGTATACAAAGGTCGGGGCGGCCCGCACGGACGTCCCAGGACGCGTCCTGCCGATCGCCGGCGGTGAAATCTACGACGCTCTCGCATACACTGCGCGGCCGTTTTTTTCCCGGACCGTTTCGCGCCATGAACCCGAGCACCGCCGCCCGCGCCCTGGGCATCGATTTTGGCACCTCCAACTCCACCGTCGGCTGGTGGCGGCCGGAGGTCGAACCGCTGATCGAGCTGGAGGACGGCAAGATCACCCTGCCCTCGGTGGTGTTCTTCAACGTCGAGGAGCGCCGCCCGGTCTACGGCCGCCAGGCGCTCGGCGAGTACCTGGAGGGCTACGAGGGCCGGCTGATGCGCTCGCTGAAGAGCCTGCTGGGCTCCAAGCTGCTGAAGAGCGAGACCACCGTGCTCGGCAGCGCCCTGCCGTTCAAGGACCTGCTCGGCCTGTTCATCGGCCAGCTCAAGGCGCGCGGCGAGGCCGCCGCCGGGCAAGCCTTCGACGCGGTGGTGCTGGGTCGCCCGGTGTTCTTCGTCGACGACGACCCGGAGGCTGACCGCGAGGCCCAGGACACCCTGGTGCAGGTGGCCAACAAGCTCGGCTTCAAGGAGGTTTCCTTCCAGTACGAACCGATCGCCGCGGCCTTCGACTACGAGCGCTGCATCCAGCGCGAGGAACTGGTCCTGATCGTCGACATCGGCGGCGGCACCTCGGACTTCTCCCTGGTGCGCCTGGCGCCGGAGCGGCGCAACCTGGCCGAGCGCCAGGACGACATCCTGGCCACCGGCGGCGTACACATCGGCGGTACCGACTTCGACAAGCAGCTCAGCCTGGAAGGCGTGATGCCGCTGTTCGGCTACGGCAGCCGGATGAAGAGCGACGCCTTCATGCCCACCAGCTACCACCTGAACCTGGCCACCTGGCACACCATCAACGCGGTGTACGCGCAGAAGTCGCAATTGGCGCTGAAGAACATGCGCTACGACATCGTCGACAGCACCGGCATCGACCGCCTCTTCAGGCTCATCGAGGAACGCGCCGGGCACTGGCTGGCGATGCAGGTGGAAGACAGCAAGATCCGCCTGACCGAAACCGAGCGCCTGCACCTCTCGCTGGAGCGCATCGAGGCCGGGCTCGGCGTGGAGCTGACCCGTGGGCTGTTCGAGAACGCCGTCGACGGACTGCTGGAGCGCGTGCGCAACAGCGTCGCGCAACTGCTGGCCTCGGCCGGGGTCGACCCGGACCGGGTCGACACGGTGTTCTTCACCGGCGGTTCGAGCGGCATTCCGGCGCTGCGCCGGAGCGTCTCGGCGATGCTGCCCAACGCCCGTCATGTCGAGGGCAACCTGTTCGGCAGCATCGGCAGCGGCCTGGCCATCGAGGCGAAGAAGCGCTACGGCTGAGCCGCCCTGGCCGCGCCCCTGCCCTATAGGGGGATAAGGTCACACCGGGCCCGCCATGGCGGATAACCGCGAGCGGTTATTCGCCCTACGCCAAGACCACGCCACACCCGTCCGCAGGGCGGATAGCGCCACAGGCGTTATCCGCCGCCACACCGAGCCCGACGAGGGTGGGGCTCACTTCTTCAGGCAGGTGCTCATGAACGCCTTGCGTTCGTCGCCCTTGAGCGCCTTGGCGGTAGCATCGGCGTTGCAGGTCTTCATCTTCTCCTGCTGGGTCGCCGCCTTGGCGCTGCCGCCGGCCTTCAGGCAACTGCTCATGAACGCCTTGCGTTCGTCGCCCTTGAGCGACTTGGCACTGGCGTCGGCGTTGCAGCTCTTCATCTTCTCCTGCTGGGCGGTGGCCTTGCCGCCGGCAGGCGCGCCGGCCTTCAGGCAGCCGCTCATGAACGCCTTGCGTTCGTCGCCCTTGAGCGCCTTGGTGGTGGCCTCGGCGTTGCAGGCGGTCATCTTCTCCTGCTGCGCGGTGGCAGCGAAACCATGGGCCGAGACGGCCATGGCCAATACGAACATCGGGATACGCAGGATATTCATCGAACTCTCCTTGAAGGGCTGCACGTTCGCATGCAGGTGCGCTGAAGTCTAGCGACTGCGGCGGGCTTTGCAGGGGCTGGGAACGCGTCCTGTGCGCTTGCGACAAGCGTCATGTTTCGCGGCTAGACTGACGCTTCGCACGAGGAGGAGTTCCATGCAACAGGTCATCGCGGTGAGCCTCTGCGCCACCCACGCGTTCAGCAAGCAGGTGCGTCCCGCCATCCGCCTCCTGAAAGGCCTCGGCGTCGAGGGCGACGCCCACCACGGCGTCACCGTGAAGCACCGCTCGCGGGTGCGGCAGGACCCGACCCAGCCGAACCTGCGCCAGGTCCACCTGATCCACGAGGAACTGCACGACGAGCTACGCGCCAGCGGCTTCGCCATCGGCCCGGGGACCATGGGCGAGAACATCACCACCCGTGGCGTCGACCTGCTCGGCCTGCCCACCGGCACCCGCCTGCGCCTGGGGGAAAGCGCCCTGGTCGAGCTGACCGGCCTGCGCAATCCCTGCTCGCAGCTGGACAACTACCAGCCCGGACTGACCGCCGCCGTGCTCGGCCGCGACGAACAGGGCAACCTGATTCGCAAGGCCGGGGTGATGGCGATCGTCCTGGAAGACGGCGAGGTTCGCCCCGGCGACGCCATCGATATCCAGCTGCCCCCCTTGCCGCACCGGGCCCTGGAGAAGGTCTGAGGCAATCCGCCGCGATTCCGGGCGAACTCTGCGCGAGGGCCTGCGTTCCAATGTTGGCAAGCACCGCTCAACCACAAGGAGTCACAGCATGTACAAGCAGTCACTGGCGGCACTGTTCGTGATGGCAACCCTGGCCGGCTGCGCGTCGACCAAGGTGCAGAACCCGGTCAACTACATCACCTTCCGCAACGAACCGCTGGTCAAGGATGTCGAGAAAGGCATGAGCCAGCAGGAAGTCCTGCGCATCGGCGGCACGCCTTCCGGCACCCAGAAGCGCCTGATGAAACCGGGGAGCTGCAACAGCTACATCCTCAACAAGGACGGCCAGCAGCAGCCGTTCTACGTCAGTTTCGACGGCAGCGGCAAGGTCGACGGCTCGGGCTTCCTGAGCTGCTCCGAGCTGGACCGCCACGAGCGCGACGCCCGCCCCTGACGGCTCGACGCCCCGCTTCCTTACGGAGGCGGGGCGTCTGCGTTCAGGCCCGGGACAGGGCCTCGATCAGTTCGGCCTTGCGCATCGTCGAACGACCGCGGATGTCGCGCTTGCGCGCCAGCTGCATCAATTCCTCGCGGGTCATCTCGCTCACCGAGGTGCTGCCTTGACGTTTGCCACGGCTCGCCGAGCCGCGGTTGGCCGGTCTCCCTGAGCGGGCCTGGGCGGCGCGATGGGCCGAGTCCTTGCGGTCGGCGCGCTTGGCCGTCTCGCTCTTGGCGCGGCCGGAACCGCCCTTGCGCTCGCCGCCGCCGGACTGCTTGTTCACCGTCGCCCAGGCGCGCGCCTCGGCTTCCGATTCGCTCACACCCTTGGCCTTGTAGCTCTCCTCGATGTGCTCGGCCTTGCGCTGCTGCTTGTCGCTGTACTTGCTCTTGTCGCCACGGGGCATGGGGATATCTCCCTTTGCGATGGGTTCACTGTTGGGACCGGGAGGCGACGGCGGACGTTCAGAGAAAGTGCGCACCGGCACAAACCCCTTGACCTTGCCCCAGGGGCAATCCGTAGTCTGCCGGTATCCCGCAGCAGGAACCGGAAATGCTCACCATCGGCCAACTGGCGCGAATCTTCGAGATCTCCACCAAGACGCTTCGCCACTACGATGCCATCGGCCTGTTCGTCCCCGCGCGCACCGGTAGCGACAACGGCTACCGCTACTACCAGCCGGAACAGATCGAGCAGCTCTCGCGCATACTCGCGCTGCGCCGGCTGGACGTTCCGCTGGAAGCCATCGACCGCCTGAAACGCGATGGCGCGCTGGACGACCCGCAACGCCTGCGGCATTTCCTGCAACGACACCAGCACACCCTGCGCGAAGAGATCAGCGCCCGCCAGCGCCTGCTGGCGGAACTCGACCGAACCCTGGCGACGCTCGCCCACTGGAAGATCCGCAACATGCATGCACGAATCGTCGAACGTCCCGCCTTCAGCGTGGTGGGCATGGAATACTTCGGCAGCGCCCCCGGCGACACCATCGGCCAGCTCTGGGAACGCTTCATCCCGCGCGAGCACGAGATCGCCGGCAAGCACGATCCCGAGGTCTCCTATGGCATCTGCGCGCAGCAGCCCAACGGCGAATTCCACTACGTCGCCGGCTTCGAGGTGCAGGAGGGCTGGCCGGTGCCGGAGGGCATGGTGCGCTTCCAGGTGCCGGCGCAGAAGTACGCGGTGTTCACCCACAAGGGCACGGCGCCGCAGATCGCCGAGAGCTTCCAGGCGATCTACAGCCACCTGCTCGCCGAACGCGGCCTGGAGCCCAAGGCGGGGGTCGACTTCGAATACTACGACCAGCGTTTCCGCGGACCGCTGGATCCGAACTCGCAAGTCGACCTGTATATCCCCATCTACTGAATCAGCGCTTGCCGGCCGGCACCTTGGCTGGCAAGCGCATGCGCTGCAGCAGCGCGGTGCACTGGTTGTCGTCGCTTTTGCTCGGCGCCACCAGCGCCAGCAGGCTGGCCGCCGGGCCCACCGTCACGCCGAGGGCTATCATTCCCGCGCCGCGCGCCACCAGCGGCCCGGCATGGACCCCGGCGTCGGGCTTGGCGAAGGTGCCGCGCACGTACAGCGGCGAGCGCAGCGAGAAGATCCGCAAGCCCTTGCTGTGCGGGGTGACATCGAGATCGAGCTTCTCGTTGGCGAAGTTCACCGTGCCGTCGACGTTGACCAGCGCGTTCTCGGTGTCGAAGACGAACAGCCGGCTGGTCATCAGGCCCTTCTGCAGGCCGAAGTCGGCGGCCGCGCAGTTGATCTTCACCTCGTCGTCGCCGAACAGCTTGGTCACCAGGTAGTTTCCGACATTGAGGCCGGCGATTTCGGTCAGGCCCTTGCTGATCGCGCCGTCGTTGATCAGCATCTTCAATTCGCCATCGGCGCCGCCGAGGATCTTCGCCACCGAATTGCCACTGCCGCTGAGACTGGCGTCGCCGTTCAGCTCGCCGAAGCTGGTCTGCATCGGCGCGAAGCCGGGGAACAACTGCTTCAGCTTGAAGCCCCGCGCGCTCATCTTCACTCGGCTCTGCATCGGCTGCTTGCCGCCGTCCAGGCGGATGTCCGACTCCAGCTTGCCGCCGGCCACGCCGAAGCGCAGGGGCTCCAGGCGCAGCAGGCCGTCGTTGAGCACCAGATGGGTATAGAGGTCGCTGATCGGCAACTGGTCGCTGTGGACGATACGCTTGCCGGTGAATTCCACGTCGGCGTCCATGTCGCGCCAGCGCTCGGTACGGAATTCCTCCACCGGCAGCACCTTGTCGCCCGGCTGGCGGCTGGTCTGCCCGCGCTTCTGTTTTTCGGCATTGCTGTCGGCGCCGATCAGCGGGCCGAGGTCGGCGAAGCGCAGTTGCTCGGAGGTCAGCTTGCCGGACAGCTTCGGCCTAGGCTGGCGAGCGACGAAGGTCAGGCTGCCGTGCAGGTCGCTGGCGCCGACCTTGCCGTTGAAGTTCTCGTAGCGGAACAGTGCGCCGCCCTCCTCCTTGAGCCGCGCCAGCAGGTGTCCGTCGGTGGAGTAGGCCGGAGTGTCCGGCAGGGTGATGCCGGTCAGCGGATAGAGATTGGCCATGCTGGTCCCGGACAGCTTCAGGCGCAGGTCGAGGGCGCCGAGGTTGAGCGGGTCGGTCAGGGTGCCGACCACCGCGGCACGGGTGCTGCCGGCACTGACCTCGGCCTGTAGCGGGAAGGGCTTGCTCGCATCCTGCAACGCCAGCATCCCGCCGACCTTGCCCGAGCCGGCCAGAGCCTGGCCCTTGTAGGTGCCCTTGACCTTCCAGCCGAACACATAGTCCTGGGCGTTCGCCGCATCGCCCGTGGCCAGCGCCTTGCCGGCCAACTGACCGAACGGCACCGGCTTGCCGAGCGGGTCGACCAGCACTTCCAGACGGGTCTTCAAACGCTGGTCGTCGAGGCTGACGCTACCCTTGTCGAAACCGATCTCGCGGATGTCCAGTTGCCAGGCGGACGGCTCGTCGCTGTCGCTGGCAGGCAGGTCGAAATCCCAATTGGCGCGGCCGTCGGCCAGGCGCAGGAGCTCGGCGCGCGGCTGGGTCAGCTTGATCTGTGGAATGCGGATGGTCTGCCAGAGCAACGGCAACGGCGCGAGGCGGAATTCGATGCGTTCCAGGCTGGCGAACTCGCTCGCCTTGGTCTTGCCCGCCGTCCACTCCGGGTTGCCGAGGGTGATGTCCTCGGCGCTGAAGCGCGGCCAGGGGATCCAGGCGCGCCAGCCTTCCTCGCCCTCCTCGCGGCGCCAGGCCACGGCGAGGTTGCCGTTGATGGCGAACGGGCGGTTCAGCGCCGCCGAGACCTTTTCGTTGAGGGTGGGCTTGATCAGGTTCCAGTCGAAGGTGGCGATGAACACCACCAACGCCGCCAGCAGCAGGACCAGGCTGGCGAGGCTCCAGGTCAGGATCTTTCGGCCGCGCGTCATGCACAACTCCTTTTCGCCGCGTCGGTTGTCGGGCAGGCGCGGCAGCGCGCCTCGCTCAGCCCGTCAGTGTGCAGGCTGGCCCATGGACTCGCCAGCGCGAATACGCCGGCCCGTTCCGTTAGGACCGGCGAAAAGCCGGCATTGCTCCCCGTCCCACGCATTTCAGGCAAAAGGCCAGTTCGGCGGCGGGTCGATAAAACTTTTTCGACCGCGCGGGACTCACACCTTAGGTAAGCAGAAAAAAGCCGGCCGCAGAGCCGGCCCCTTTTTCACCGGATCAGCCCCAAGGAGATAACCGATGACCACCGCTCAACTGACGGACGTCCAGACCCTTCGCGACCGTGCCCGCAAGAACATCCAGGAAGGCGCGGTCACCGAAGGCTATTCGGCCGATCGCCAGACCGTCCTGCGCCTGCTCAACGAAGCGCTCGCCACCGAGTTGGTCTGCTTCCTGCGCTACAAGCGCCACTACTTCATGGCCACCGGCCTTAAGGCGAGCATCGCCGCCGCCGAGTTCCTCGAGCACGCCAACCAGGAAATGCAGCATGCCGACCAGTTGGCCGAGCGCATCATGCAACTGGGCGGCGAGCCGGACTTCAATCCGCGCGGCCTGGAGGAGCGCTCCCATGCCGAATACGTCGAAGGCAAGACCCTGAAGGACATGGTCACCGAGAACCTGATCGCCGAGCGCATCGCCATCGACAGCTATCGCGAGATCATCACCTACCTCGGTAACGACGACCCCACCACCCGACGCATTTTCGAGGAAATCCTGGCCCAGGAAGAAGAACACGCAGACGACATGGCCGACATCCTCGACGACCTCGCCTGACTCCAGAGCAAGACCCGTCCGAGAGCCGGCGCCCGCAGCGCCGGCTTTTCTTTTCGCCTTATTTATCCAATTTATCGATTAAATAGAGAAAAGCTAACTATCCTTTACGAAATCTTCTACATCACAAAAATAATCAACTAACTTACTGATAAGTAATAAGAAAACACATAATCACCCATGTCGATAGACACTATCATCGCACTTCGTTTTTAAATCGACTTATCCGAACTGAAAATGACTCCAACGCAATCGACAACCCACTCGGAGTCACCGTCATGAAAGCTTCCCTGATCCTCGGCCTCGCCCTCGCCACCCTGACCGCCAACGCCGCCTTCGCCGCCGATGGCTCCAGCCGCACCATCGACCGGCTGCACCAGGACATGTCCAGCGTCGAACTGCGCATCGCCGACAACGGCAGCGAGCAGACCATCGACCGCCTGCACAAGGACATGACCAAAGCCGAAGCCCGCCTGGCCGACAACGGCAGCGAGCAGACCGTCGACCGCCTGCACAAGGACATGACCAAGGCCGAAGCCCGCCTGGCCGACAACGGCAGCGAACAGACCGTGGACCGCCTGCATCGCAGCATGAGCCGTTTCGACCTGCGCACCGCCTGACCGCTCGCTACGCCGCAAGGCGCGAGAAAAGCCCGGCTCGATGCCGGGCTTTCCTATTTTCCCATCCCTGTCGCGCTGGGCGCATGGCCCGAGGCAAGCCGCACTCTCCCGCCTCAGACTCCGCTGAACCAGTTGTAGCCCTGGTCCTCCCAGTAACCTCCGGGATTGCTGTTGCTGACGAAGATCTCCACCACGTGCTTGGCGTTCTTGAAGCCGAGCTTGGTGGGAATCCGCAGGCGCAGCGGATAGCCGTTCTCCTCCGGCAGCGCCTGCCCGGACATCTCCAGCGCCAGCAGGGTCTGCGGATGCAGCGCGCTGGGCATGTCGAGGCTGGAGTAGTAGCGGTCGGCGCACTTGAAGCCAACGTACTTCGCCGAGGTGTCGGCGCCGACCAGCTCCAGGAAGGTGCGCAGCGGCACTCCGCTCCACTGGCCGATCGCGCTCCAGCCCTCGATGCAGATCAGTTGCGTGACCTGGCTGGCCTGCGGCAGCCGGCGCAGTTGCTCCAGGCTCCAGGGGCGCTTGTCGCGGACCCGCCCGGAAACCTGCAGGCGGTATTCCGGCAGGTCGATCTCCGGCACGTTGTAGGCCGGGTAGAACGCGTTGAAGGGGAACGGCGAGGCCACCTGCGACGGATCGAAGGTCGGCGCCAGCCGCGTACGGCTGAACAGCCAGGCCTGGACCCGGTCGTTCCAGCGCGACATGGCCCAGAGTACCTTGTCGACCGAATCGCCATCCTGTAGCCGGCACCCCGAGAGCATCGCCAGGGCGCCCAGGGACAGGCCGCCGCGCAACAGCAGGCGGCGTTGCAAATCGACCATCTGCCGCTCGCTGGACGGGTCGACCGCGATCTTCGCGCGCTTCTTCTCCGGCCCCTTCATCCTTCGCTCCTCCGTCCGCGCCGCCACTCGCGTCCGATGATCATCGGCAGCAGGGTGCGCGGCACCAACAGCACCAGCAGCAGGTGCACGACGACGAACCCGACGACCCCGGCCATGGCCAGGAAATGCACCCAGCGCGCACCCTGGAAGCCACCGAACAGCGCGGTCAGCCCGTGCAGTTGCACCGGTTTCCAGATCGCCAGCCCGGACAGCACCAGCAGCGCACCGAGCGCCAGGACCAGCCAGTACAACAGGCGCTGCACCGCGTTGTAGCGGCCCGGCTCATGGACCAGGCGCAGGCCGAGGGCGAGGCGCAGGTCGCGCCAGACGCCGGCCGCGCTCAAAGGCAGGAAGTCGCGACGAAAATGCCCGCTGGACAGTCCGTAGGCGAGGTAGCACAGGCCGTTGCCGAGCAGCAGCCACATGGCGGCGAGATGCCAGGCGATGGAACCGCCGAGCCAGCCGCCGAGGGTCGCCCAGGCGGGAAAACGGAAATCCAGCAGCGGCGAAGCGTTGTAGATGCCCCAGCCGCTGCCGATCAGGCAGGCCATGGCATAGGCATTGAGCCAGTGGCAGAGTCTCACCGGCCAGGCGTGCAACGCACGGTTCATGGCTTTTCTCCCAGGAAACCCGGCCGGGACGGACGCGCCGTCCCGGCGAAACCTCACATCGGCGGGGTCACGCCGTCCTTGCCGACCGAGATGGCCAGGGCGGTGAGGCTGCCGTCGGCGCCCTTCTGCGGGAACAGCACGACCTTGGCGCCAGGCTTGAGCAGGCTGCGCTCGCCCGGCTCCAGGCTGACGATGGGCACGTCGTCCGGCACCACCACGGTCTTCTCGCCATCGCCGTATTTCACGGTCATGCGCCGGCCCTGGCTGACCACCAGGTTGCCGACCGTACCGTTGGTCATGGTCGAGGCGCTGCCATCGGCGTTCTCCCAGGGCCGGTGGCCTTCGCCGCTGCCGCGCAGGCTGGGGGCGAAGACATGCACCTCGAGGGCCTTCAGGGTGCCGTCGGGCTGCGGCACGGCGGCAGTGCCGATGAAGCTGTCGGGCTGGATGTCCTCCGGCTTCGCCAGCGACACGGCGCGGATCGCGGTCTTGTCGGTGAGCCTGACCGTCAGTTGCTGGCCGTTGCGGGCCTTCAGTTGCAGGTGGTCGTCGGCGGCCTGCTGGATGGTGCCGCGCAGCGGCTGCAGCATGCCCGCAGGCGGTTGCGCGGCGAAGCTGGCGGCACTGGCCAGGAGCAGGCCGAAGAGCAGCGCGGGGGAAGCCTTGAGTCGAAGCATCGGTCGATCCTCGGTGGGGTTGAGCCTCGATGGTCGCCCCGCCGGCGGTACCCGGAGATGACTTTCGCATGACAAAAATGTCACCGAGTCCGCGCCGCGCGCTGGCTAGAATGGCGGCGAACGAGGGGGAACGAGACATGCGCATCCTGGTGATCGAAGACGATACGAAGACCGGCGAGTACCTGAAGAAGGGCCTCGGCGAGTCGGGCTATGCGGTCGACTGGTCGCAGCACGGCGCCGACGGTCTCTACCTGGCGCTGGAGAACCGCTACGACCTGGTGGTCCTCGACGTGATGCTGCCCGGCCTGGACGGTTGGCAGATCATGGAAGTGCTGCGCAAGAAGCACGATGTGCCGGTGCTCTTCCTCACCGCCCGCGACCAGCTGCAAGACCGTATCCGCGGCCTCGAACTGGGTGCTGACGACTACCTGGTGAAACCCTTCTCCTTCACCGAGTTGCTGCTGCGTATCCGTACCCTGCTGCGCCGCGGCGTGGTCCGCGAGGCAGAGCAGGTGCAACTGGCCGATCTGCAGCTGGACGTGCTGCGGCGCAAGGTCAGCCGCCAGGGGCAGGTGATCGCCCTGACCAACAAGGAGTTCGCCCTCCTGCACCTGCTGATGCGCCGCGAGGGCGAGGTGCTGTCGCGCACCCTGATCGCCTCGGAGGTCTGGGACATGAACTTCGACAGCGACACCAACGTCGTCGACGTGGCGATCAAGCGCCTGCGCGCCAAGGTCGACAATCCCTTCCCGAACAAGCTGATCCATACCGTGCGCGGCATCGGTTACGTCTGCGAGGAGCGCCCGTGCCCGCCCGCCGCTCCCTGACCCTCTACGCGGCGCTGCTGTTCGCCGCGGTGGCGGCGCTGGTGGTCAGCGCGGTCGGCTTCTACCTGTACCGCTCGGTGGAAGAGGCGATGCTGCGGCGCAGCGACGTGATGGTCGCCGGCCGGGTCGAGCACTTCCGCAACCTGCTGCGCGACAACCTCACCCTGGCCGAGCTGAAGGCGCGCCCGCGTCTGTTCGAGAACATGCTCGGCAACGAGCAGGACATCCTGCTCCTCGGTCAGCCCGGCGAGGCGCCGATCGTCGCGGTCAACCCGCGCCACGAACGCCTGCCGTCGCTACGGGTGGTCGCCGCCGGCCAGGCGTTGAATCCGTCCGTCGTGCACGCCGCGCTGACCCACGACGGCATCCCGATGCGCGTGCTCGCCGCCGAGGTCCTGGTCGGCGGCCGCGAGCCGTTGCAGATCACCGCCGCACACCTGCTGCTGGGCGAGACGCGGATGCTCGCCCAGTACCGCGACCGGGTCATCGCCGCCGTGCTGCTGGCGTTCCTTGGCACCGCCCTGCTCGGCTGGCTGGTCCTGCGCCACGGCCTGCGCCCGCTGCGCACGCTGGCGGCGAAGGCGGCGGAGATCCATCCGACCAGCCTGGATACCCGCCTCGACGTCGCCGCCGCGCCTGCCGAGTTGCAGCAGGTGGCACAGTCGTTCAACGCCATGCTCGAACGCCTAGACGACGGCTACCAGCGTCTGCAGCAGTTCTCCGCCGACCTCGCCCATGAGATCCGCACGCCCATCGGTTCGCTGATGGGCCACGGCCAGGTGGCCCTGCGCC
This sequence comes from Pseudomonas sp. 20-5, assembly GCF_056782835.1. Taxonomy (NCBI): domain Bacteria; kingdom Pseudomonadati; phylum Pseudomonadota; class Gammaproteobacteria; order Pseudomonadales; family Pseudomonadaceae; genus Pseudomonas; species Pseudomonas sp. 20-5. Next base: position 5,531,630 of record NZ_CM165584.1, read on the forward strand.
AGCCGCGCAGCAACGAGGAGTACCAGGCGCTGATCGCCTCCAACCAGGAAGAGCTGGAGCGCATCGCGCGGATGGTCGAGAGCATCCTGTTCCTCGCTCGCGCCGACGACGTACGGGCAGCGGTGGAGCGCAGCCGCCTGGACCTGGGCGAAGAACTGCGGCGCCAGGCGGAGTATTTCGAAGGGCTGGCCGAGGAACGTGGGCTGAGCCTCGACGTCCAGGTCAGCGGCCAGCTACGCGCCGATCCGCAACTGTTCCGCCGGGCGCTGAGCAACCTGCTGGCCAACGCCATCCGCTACGCCAGCGCCGACAGCCTGATCGAAGTGCGCGGCCTGCGCCGATCGGGGGAATTCCTGCTGAGCGTGGAGAACGCCTGCGACAGGCTGCCGGCCGAACCGCTGTCGCGCCTGTTCGACCGTTTCTACCGTGGCGACGCCGCGCGCAGCGACGCCCAGTCCAGCGGTCTCGGCCTGGCCATCGTCCAGGCAATCATGCGCCTGCACGGCGGCCGCGCCGAAGCGAGTGCACCGGCTCCGGGACGCATCCGCTTCGACCTGGCGTTCCCGGCTCAGGACTGAGCGGGTTTCTCGCCGGCGTCCGGCTCGCCGTCGGAGCGGCCGATATTCGCCGGCGCCTCCACCACCAGCTCCTCCGGCACTTCCTCGACGCGCGGGTCGAGGGTGGCGGCCATCGGGCTGACCGTGTCCGGCATCGCCACGTGTTGCAGCGGCGCCTCGTCGACCCGGTGTTCGCCGGTGACGCGCTTGGGCTGCACCCAGAACACCAGCAGCACCGCGTAGCCGGACACCAGCATGTAGAACAGTCCCGGACCGAAGTGGCGCATCAGCGCGCCGGCCACCAGCGGACCGATACAGGCGCCGACCCCGTAGGTGGTCAGGAGCATCGCCGACAACGCGACCCGGCGCGGCTGCTCGACGTGGTCGTTGGCCAGCGCCACCGCCAGCGGATAGAGGGTGAACAGCAGCATGCCGGTAACGAACCCGTTGGCCAGCAGCAACCAGTACGGCAGCGTCACCAGCCCCCACATCGGGATCGAGGCCAGGCACAGCAGCACCGCATTGCCGCGGATCAGCCAACTGCGGTCGAGGCGGTCGGACAGCCAACCCAGCGGCCACTGCGCACAGAAGCCGGCGACGATGCACATGCCGACGAAGAAACTCGATTGCGAGGCATCCAGGCCGTTGCGGTTGGCGTAGACCGGCGCCAGGCCGTAGAAGGCGCCGACCATCAGGCCGGCGATGAAGATGGTGCCCAGCGCCTGCGGCACGCGCTGCCAGAAGAAACGCACTTCCAGCGGCGCGGCGACCAGCTTGGCCGGGTGCACGCGCCGGGTCATGGCCAGCGGGATCAGGCACGAGGCGAAGCAGATGGCGACCAGCAGCAGCGGCTTGTAGTCGAGGGTCGGGCTCAGCGCCAGCAGGCCCTGGCCGAGCACCAGGCCAAGGTCGACGGCGACCATGTAGCCGGCGAACACCTTGCCGCGCTGGTGGCTCTCGGCCTGCTCGTTGAGCCAGCTCTCGATCACCATGTACTGGTTCATCATCACCGCGCCGGTGATGAAGCGCAGCAGCAGCCAGACTTCCAGCTGATCGACCAGGGCATGCAGCAGCACGGTCACGGTGGCAATCCCGGCGCAAGCCACGTAGGAACGGATATGGCCGAAGCTGGCGATCAGCTTGTGTCCGAATTTTCCACCGCAGACCAGGCCGAAATAGTAGGACGCCATCAGCCCGCCGACCCACAGGTCGCCTGCGCCTTCCTGGGTCAGGCGCAGGCCGATGTAGGTGGTGAACAGGCCGGAGCCGGCCAGCATGAGCAGGGTGGCGGTGTAGAGCGCGGGAAAGGTGACGAGCGGGCTGAACATGACGGTTCCTAGACGGACGGGCCCCACGGCCGGCATCCGCCGAGCATTGTTAGATTCGGGAAGGATCGACGCTGCTGGCCGATCGCGGGCGCAGGCCGTCCTGCGTTCGGCGAGACTCCGACGCCACGCGGCGGCCGGAAGCCACGTCGCGGTGCACAGGGCGGCATTATCCCCGCTCCGGAGCGGCCCCGCCACGGGCGCCGCGAGCGTTCCGTCGGCTCAGCCGCGCCCCGCCGGGAGGGGCTCGCGCGGCGGCAGCCGATATACCCAGATGCGCCGCAAGACAGTGAGGAATTGCCGTCCCAGGCGTCCGCTGTTGTAGGTCTGCCCGTAGCGCCGGGCGATTTCGCGGACCTCGCGGGACAACGCGGCGTAGCGACGCGCCGGCAGGTCCGGGTAGAGGTGGTGCTCGATCTGGTGGCTGAGGTTGCCGGTCAGGATGTGGAACAGCGGCCCGCCCTCCAGGTTGCTGGAGCCGCGCAACTGGCGCAGGTACCAGTGGCCACGGGTCTCTCCCTCCAGCACCGAGGGCGGGAAGACCACCGCCTTCTCGGTGAAGTGGCCGCAGAAGATCACCGTGAAGGTCCACAGGTTGCGCAGCACGTTGGCCAGCAGGTTACCGACGAACACCGCGCCGAAGCCGCCGGCGAACAGGCCGAGAAGCGGGAACAGCAGGTAGTCCTTGGTCCACTGGCGACCCAGCTTGGCACGCAGGCGGCGTAGCAGCGGCATGAGTTCGGCCTTGTCCAGGCGCCCCTTGGCGTACTTGTCCAGGCGCAGATGCTGGATCGCCACCGCGTACTGGAACAGCAGCGCCTGCAGCGTCACCCACAGCGGTTGCCAGCGGTAGAACGGCTTCCAGCGCTGCTCCGGGAACAGGCGCACGACCCCATAGCCGACGTCGTCGTCCTTGCCCAGCACGTTGGTGTAGGTGTGGTGGATATGGTTGTGGGTGTGCCGCCAGAAGTCGGACGGCCCGGCGATGTCCCACTCGTAGGCGCGGCCGGCGAATTCCGGATCGTTCATCCAGTCGTACTGGCCGTGCATGACGTTGTGGCCCAGCTCCATGTTCTCGAGGATCTTGCCCAGGCCGAGAAGCAGGCTGCCGAGCAGCCAGGTCGGCGGCAGCCAGCCGAACATCAGCAGCGCCCTGCCGCTCCAGCAGCAGACGCGCACCGCCGCGCGGACCCGGCGGATGTAGCGCGCGTCGTCCGCGCCGAGATCGGCCAGGGTACGCAGGTGCAGGGCATCGAGTTCGGCGCCGAAGGCCGCCAGTTGTTCCGGGATCAGTTCGCGGTCGTCGCGCATCGCAGGGCTCGCAGGTCGGTTCACAGGTCCAGCGCCAGGTCGCCGTGGGCGGCGCTGACGCAGAGGCGGATAGGCTGGCCGGGCTCGCTGCACAGCGCGCCGCTGCGCAGGTCGCGCACGCAGCCGCTGAGCAGGACGCAGGTGCAACTGGCGCAGATGCCCTGGCGGCAACCGTGGGCCGGGCGCAGGCCGTGGGCCTCGGCCTGTTCCAGCAGGCTGGCGGCGCTGTCGCCGGAGACTTCCCGCTGCGACCGGGCGAAGCGCAGGCGCACTTCGCGCGGCGCCTCCCCGCTGCGCCAGCGCGGGACGCTGAAGGATTCCGTCTGCAAGCCGGCGAAGCGTGCCCCCAGTTGCTCGCCCACCGCCTCGACGAAAGCCGCCGGCCCGCAGGCCAGGGCCTGGCTGCGTGCCAGGTCGGCTGCCCAGCCGTCCAGGTGGCGCGGCTGGAAATGCCCCTCCAGGCAGCCATCGGCCCGCGCCCCGCGGGTCAGGCTCCAGCGCAACTCCAGGTTCGGGTGGCGCGCCGCCAGCGCCTCCAGCTCGCCGAGCCAGGCGCGCTGGCCGGGATGACGGACGTAGTGCAGCCACAGCACGGGACCGCGATAGCCGTTCTCCAGCGCCTCGCGGAGCAGGCCGAGCAAGGGCGTCAGGCCGCTGCCGGCGGCCAGCAGGCAGACCGCCTCGGCCTGCATCGGCCAGCGCAGATCGCCTTGCGCGGGTTGCAACTCGACACGCTGGCCGACCGCCAGGTGTTCGCACAACCAGGGCGAGAGCAGCCCGTCCGGGTGACGCTTGACGGCGATTTCCAGGCGCTCGCCGACCACCCGGGTCAGGCTGTAGCTGCGCCCGACCCGCACCCCGTCGCGCTCCGCCAGCAGCTGGATGTGCTGGCCCGGCCGCGCCGGCGGCCAGCCGGGGGCGGTACGCAGGGCCAGGGCGAGCATATCGTCGGCCACCCAGTAGCGTGCCTCGACCCGCGCATAGTGGCGGTTCAGCGACGCCAGCGGATGGGCGTGGCGCAGCAGGCCGTCGACATCGGCCTCACGCAGCCAGCCACGGGCGGCGAGACGGCGCAGGGGTGCGAGCAAAGGGGTCAGGAGCGCGAGGGGAAGCAAGGCCATGGAAAATATTTCAGTGAACGATCGTTCACAAAACTTTGCCCGTTCCGCGCAATCGAGTCAACAAGCGTTCACTGATGTATCCTTCGACCGCTGCCGTCCCCGGTTCGACCGGGTCGCAGGGCTTTTGCTACAGTCGCCGGTCCGCCAAAGGAAGCCGTATGTCCTCACCCCGCGCCGAACAGAAACAGCAGACCCGCCACGCGCTGATGAGCGCCGCGCGCCACCTGATGGAAAGCGGGCGCGGCTTCGGCAGCCTCAGCCTGCGCGAAGTGACGCGCGCCGCCGGCATCGTCCCGGCCGGCTTCTACCGGCACTTCAGCGACATGGACCAGCTCGGCCTGGCGCTGGTCGCCGAAGTCGACGAGACCTTCCGCGCCACCCTGCGCGCGGTGCGCCGCAACGAGTTCGAACTGGGCGGGCTGATCGACGCCTCGGTGCGCATCTTCCTCGACGCGGTCGGCGCCAACCGCTCGCAGTTCCTCTTCCTCGCCCGCGAGCAATACGGCGGCTCGTTGCCGATCCGCCAGGCCATCGCCAGCCTGCGCCAGCGCATCACCGACGACCTGGCCGCCGACCTGGCGCTGCTGAACAAGATGCCGCACCTCGACGGCGCGGCCCTCGACGTGTTCGCCGACCTGGTGGTGAAGACTGTCTTCGCCACCCTTCCGGAGCTGATCGACCCACCCGCCGCCGATCTGCCGCCGCACCTGATGCCGGCCGCGAAGATCACCCACCAGCTGCGTTTCATCATGATCGGCGGCAAGCACTGGCACGGCCTGCCCGACTGACCCCACACCTCCCCAGCGGACCTCCGGCTCGGCGTTCGCCCGCGGACTAGACGCGCGCGCACCTTTCCGGTGCGGCAAAAAAGTCGTTGCGCACCAACCTGGCGCGCTGCAATATTTTGTTACATCCCTATGGCCCCGTTTTCCCGGTACAGGCGTCCCGCATCGACCTGGCAAGGCCCTTGCTGGTGCTTGTTGTGATTCCTTTCCTGTCGCATTGCGGAAACTGCCCATGCTGGTCATTCACCAACGCCTGCCCGCCCGCTCGCCCCGCTGGGACGAAGAACTCCACCTGACCTACGAGGCGCGCAGCAAGAGCCGCCTGCGCTGCTTCGCGGCGAGCGGCGAGGAGGTCGGCCTGTTCCTCGAGCGCGGCCAGCCGCCGCTGGCCGACGGCGACTGCCTGGAGGCCCGCGACGGTCGCCTGGTGCGGGTCGTCGCCCGCTCCGAACGTCTGCTCCACGTCACCTGCGCCAGCCCGCTGGAACTGACCCGCGCCGCCTACCACCTGGGCAACCGTCACGTCGCCCTGCAGGTCGGCGACGGCTGGCTGCGCCTGCTCGACGACTACGTGCTGAAAGCCATGCTCGAACAGCTCGGCGCCACGGTGGAGGCCATCGAGGCGCCGTTCCAGCCGGAGCACGGTGCCTACGGCGGAGGCCACCACCACTCGCACCATGGCGAGGCGGAGTTCAACTACGCGCCGCGCCTGCACCAGTTCGGCGTGCGCCGGTGAACAGCATCTGGGCGCGCCTGCGCCTGGCCAGCTCGCAGTTGCCGATCGGCGGATACAGCTATTCCCAGGGCCTGGAGGCGGCCCTCGACAATGGCTGGGTGCGCGACGCCGAGAGCGCGCGGACCTGGCTGGTCGACCAGTTGCAACTGAACCTGGCGCGCTTCGAGGCGCCGCTGCTGGCCGGCCTGCTGCGCGCCGCGTTGATCGGCGACTGGGCCGCCTGCGATGCGGCCAGCGAGCGCCATAGGGCCAGCCGCGAGACCCGCGAGCTGGCCCAAGAGAGCCGGCAGATGGGCTTTTCCCTGCACCAATTGCTGGAAGCCCTGCCCGAACTCGACGCTCCCGGCCGCGCCTGGCTGGCGCGCCAGGACCCGCCCAATCTCGCCGCCGCCTGGGCGATGGCCGCGCGCGCCTGGCGCCTGGACGCCGAGGAGGCGCTGAGTGCCTGGTTCTGGAGCTGGCTGGAAAACCAGTTGGCGGTGCTGATGAAAACCCTGCCGCTCGGCCAACTGGCCGCGCAGAAACTTGCTTCCAGCCTGCTGCCGGAACTCGACCGCGCCTGCGCCGAGGCGCTGCGGCGGCCCGCCGTCGAGGGCAGCGCCGCGTTCGGTCTGGCGCTGGCCAGCATGACCCACGAAACCCAGTACAGCCGTCTGTTCCGTTCCTAGGAGAAACCCCATGACATCCCAACCCCTGCGTGTCGGCATCGGCGGTCCGGTGGGCTCCGGCAAGACCGCCCTGACCCTGGCCCTGTGTCGCGAACTGCGCGAGCGCTACAACCTCGCGGTGGTCACCAACGACATCTATACCCAGGAAGACGCGGAATTCCTGGTGCGCAACGAGGCCCTCGCCCCCGAGCGGATCATCGGCGTGGAAACCGGCGGCTGCCCGCACACGGCGATCCGCGAGGACGCCTCGATCAACCTGGAGGCGGTGGACCAGCTCAACCGGCGCTTCCCCGGCCTCGAACTGATCCTGGTGGAATCCGGCGGCGACAACCTGTCGGCCACCTTCAGCCCCGAGCTGTCCGACCTGACCCTCTATGTGATCGACGTTTCCGCCGGCGACAAGATCCCGCGCAAGGGCGGCCCCGGCATCTGCAAGTCGGACCTGCTGGTGATCAACAAGATCGACCTGGCGCCGCTGGTCGGCGCCTCCCTCGACGTGATGGACCGGGACGCCCGGCGCATGCGCGGCGACAAGCCGTTCGTGTTCAGCAACCAGAAGACCGGCCAGGGGCTGGACGAAATCATCGCCTTCATCGAGCGCCAGGGCCTGCTGACCGCCGCCTGACGCCACCTCGCAACGACAAGGAACCGCCAATGAAACTGCCCAAGCTGCTCGCCGCCCTCGCCCTGCTCGCCGCGCCGGCGCTGGCCTTCGCCCACCCCGGCCACGGCGAACACGGCCTGGTCGCCGGCCTCGCCCATCCGCTCACCGGCCTCGACCACCTGCTGGCGATGTTCGCCGTCGGCCTCTGGGCCGCCCAGCAACAGGGAGCCGCGCGCCTCGCCCTGCCCTGCACCTTCGTCGGCACCATGCTGGTCGGCGGGCTGCTCGGCTTCGAGGGCCTGCAACTGCCGTTCATGGAGACCGGCATCGCCGCCTCGGTGCTCGCCCTCGGCCTCTGCGTGGCCCTCGCCGTGCGCCCGCCGCTGCCGCTGGCGATGGCCGCCACCGCGCTGTTCGCCCTGGCCCACGGGGTCGCCCACGGCCTGGAGCTGCCGGCCCTCTCCAGCCCCTGGCTGTACGCGCTCGGTTTCGTCGCCGCCACCGCCGCGCTGCACGCCGCCGGCTACGCGCTGGTGCGCTTCCTGCCGCAGGCGGCCGCGCCCCTGGTACGTCTCGCCGGGCTGGCCTCGGCGGGCGCCGGGGTCTGGTTGCTGGCCGGCTGAGCCGCCGCGCCTCCCCTCAGCGCCTGATCAGCACCCGTCGGCCTTGGTGCACGAGGCGCAGGCCATGGGTCTGTGCCAGCATCGCCAGGGCCAGCGGCAGGTCGTCGACGGGAAAGGTGCCGGAGACACGAAGCGGGTCCAGCGACGGCTCGCACTCGATGCTCTCGCCGCCGTAGCGCATCAGTTCTCCCGCCCACTGCCGCAGCGGCATGTCGTCGGCCACCAGCAGGCCCTGGCGCCAGGCCAGCGCGGCCTCGCTGGCGGACTCGACGGCGCCGATCCGCTGGCGATCGAAGCGCACCCGCTGGCCAGCCTCGATCACCCGGCCATCCGCCGCGCTCGCGGCGCCCTCCGGACGCACCTGGACCGCGCCTTCGTACACCGCCAGCACTGTCTCTGCGCCCTCGCGTCGGACGCTGAAGGCGGTACCCAGCGCGCGCATCAGGCCCTGTTCGGTGCGCACCAGGAACGGCCGCGGCGGCTCGCGCCGATCCGCCGCGGTGCGGAGGTAGATCTCTCCGCGATACAGGCGCAGCAGGCGCTGGCCGGCGTCGTAGCGCACGTCCAGCGCGCTGTCGGTGTTCATCTCGACCTGGCTGCCGTCCTCCAGCACCAGGTCGCGCCGCTCGCCGACGGCAGTGAGGTAGTCGGCGCCGAAGCCGTCGCGCCAGACCTGCGCGCGCCATCCCCACCAGACCAGCGGTGCGCCGCCGAGCAGCAGGGCGAGGCCGCGCAGGACAGCGCGCCGGCCGCTGCCGGACGGACGCTCGAGCGCACGCCGGGCCAGCGCCGGCGGCAGCGAACCGATATTCGCCAGCAGACGCTCGGCGCGCCGCCAGGCGCGCTGGTGCTCGGGGCTGCGCGAGCGCCAGGACTCCAGCTCGGCCTGCTGCGCCGGAGCCAGCGGCCCCTCCTGCATCAGCAGCAGCCAGGAGGCGGTCTCCCTGAGCACCTGCGGGGCGATCGCCTCGGCGGCCGGCGGCCCGGAAAGCTCCGTATCGCCCGCCTGCGGCGCCCGGCGGGAAGCGCGGTCATTCATCGGGCATCAGGCTCAGGCAGGTCACGTAGGCCTGGTGGATGAACTTCTTCACCGTCGGCAGCGCGACGCCCAGCGCCTGGGCGATGTCCTTCTGCTTCATGCCGTCCAGCGTCGCCATCAGGAATGCCTGTTTCACCCGCGGGCGCAGGGTGTCGAGCAGCGCGTCGATCTCGTGCAGGGTCTCGACGATCACGCTCTGTTGTTCCGGCGACGGCTGCAACGGCTCGGGCAGCGTGGCCAGGGCCTCCAGCCAGGCAAGTTCCAGCGATTGGCGACGGCGCCAACTGACCAGCACGCAGTTGGCGATACGGGTGAGATAGGCGCGCGGCTGACGGATCGCGTCACGCTGGCCGCCATCGCGGCTGGCGAGGATGCGCAGGAAGGTGTCGTGGGCCAGGTCGTCGGCCACGCCGCGTCCCCAGGAGCGAAGTCGGTAGGCCAGCCAGTTGCGCAACCAGGCATGGTTTTCACGGTAGAGCGTGGCGACGCCGTCGCGGTCCGCGGACAGGCAGGAACTCGGCGCATTCATCGGAGGCGCATTCATCGGAATAGTCAGCTGGATTCAATCGCAAATGAAAACTATTATCACTAATTTTGCGTTGACCACAATGCCGGCGACCCTTTCCGTCCGGCCCGCCGAACCCGAAATATCCCTTTTCCGATCTCGTGCGACAGAGGGAATGAGAGCCCGCAATGACGGGCGCCAACCCTGCGAGCGAAGAAGTCATGTCCCTACAACGCCCTATCCCCAGCCTGGCGCGTCCCTTGTCGCGCCTCTCCCCGCTCACCCTTGCCCTGCGCTGCGCCCTGCTCGGCCTGTCGGCGGTCGGCGCCGGCCTGCTCGGCGGCGGCCTGGCCCACGCGCAGAGCGTCGGCCAGCACAGCGCGGCTACCCGCCTGGACGACGCCACGCCGCGCAGCTACGACATCCCGGCGGGTTCGCTGGGCGCCTCCCTAGGCGCCTTCGCCAGCCAGTCGGGCCTGCTGCTGTCCTTCGACCCCGAGCTGACCCGCGGCCGCACGGCGCCGGCGCTCAAGGGTCGCTACAGCGTACTGGAAGGCTTGCAGCGAGTCCTGTCGAACACCGGCCTGCAGGTCGCGGCGGGAACCTCCGGCGCCTACCTGCTGGTCGAGCCGCGCATGTCCGGAGAAGCCCCGGCCGACCTGTCGCCGGTGGTGGTCTCGGCCGCCGAGCTGGCCGATCCGCAGAAGGAAACCTATACCGCGCCACGCTCGTCGGTGTACCTCTCCAGCGAAGACATCGACCGCTTCGGCCGGGTTTCCGTGGGTGACCTGCTCCAGGGCATCCCGGGCGTACAGGTCGGCGACAGCCGCAACGGTGGCGCGCTGGACGTCAACATCCGCGGCATCCAGGGGCAGAGCCGGGTGGCGGTGCGGGTCGACGGCGCGGAGCAGGCGCTGGACGTCTACCGCGGCTACGCCGGCACCCAGCAGCGCAGCTACATCGATCCCGACCTGGTCAGCAGCGTGACCGTCGACAAGGGTCCCTCGACCCGCTCGGGCGCGATCGGCGGCAGCGTGGAAATGCGCACCATCGGCGTCAAGGACATCCTGGTCGACGGCAAGGACCTCGGCGTGCGCTTCACCGGCGACGTCTGGAACAACGGCGTCGCCCCGCAGCACCGCAGCGCCAGTTCGAAGACCGAGAATCTCAGCAGCGTGCCGCACGATGACCGCGGCAGCCTGTTCGGCTCCCAGGCCAAGTCCGGCAGCGCCGCCTTCGCCTACCGCAACGAGCATCTGGACCTGGTCGCCGCCTATGCGCAGCGCAACCAGGGCAACTACTTTTCCGGCAAGAAAGGCCAGGACCGCTATCGCGTCTACAACCGCTACGGTCGCGAGGAAAGCAGCGTAGCCAAGGTCTACAACGCGGGAGAGGAAGTGCTCAACTCGTCGTCGGAGACCGAGTCCTACCTGCTCAAGGCGACCTGGCGCATCGCCGACGAGCACACCCTGGACCTCGGCTATCGTCGCTACGACGGGCGCACCGGGGAGATCATGCCGTCGGACATCTTCCGTTTCGGCACCGCCGGCATCTACCAGTACCCATTGAGCGAAGTGAAGATCGACACCTACACCGCACGCTACCGTTACCTGCCCGAGAACAATCCGCTGGTGGACCTCAGCACCGGACTGTGGATGACCGAGGCGAAGAGCGACATGCTGACCTCGGTGCTGGCGCCGCGCTCCCAGGCCTATCGCTCCGATCGCAACTGGACGCGCCAGGACAACCGGCGCATCGGCGGCGACCTGAACAACGTGGCGCGCTTCGAAACCGACTTCGGCGATTTCAAGCTCGACCTCGGCGGCTCGTTCCAGGTCGAAGACATCCAGCCGCAGAAAAGCGTGGTCACCACCCTCCACGACATCAACGCCAACCGTACCCTGAGGGACGCCACCCGCCAGGAATACGGCCTCAACGGCAAGCTCGAGTTCAAGCCGGTCGAGCGCCTGACGCTATGGGGCGGCGGCCGCTACAGCCACTTCAACAGCAAGGACAACGGCATCTCCGCCTCGCCGCGGCGCGAGGATCGCGACATGCGCTTCATCACGGTGAGCAGGCCCGGCTACTACGGCTCGATGATGTGGTTCCCCGACCAGAACGGCCAGTACACCAACGCCACCGATCCGCGCCTCAACAACGGCATCGTCACCAACAACACCAACAATCCGTTCGAAGGCATTCCCTTCGACGAGTTCGGCCCGGCCAACGTGACGGTCCATCCCTCGCGGGTCACCAACGTGGTCACCGGCTACAACTACAGCAAGAAGGGCAGCAGCCGCGGCGGCGGTTTCTCGCCGGCATTCGGGATCAATTTCGAGCTGGCCCCGGATACCTTCGTCTACGCCTCCTACACCGAAGGCCTGCGCCTGCCATCGCTGTTCGAGACCAGCCAGGGCACCCTCCAGGTCGAGCCGGGCAAGGACCTCAAGCCCGAGCGTTCGCGCAGTTGGGAGATCGGTGCCAGCGCGTTGCGCGACAGCCTGTTGGCCGACGGCGACTCGGCGGCGATCAAGCTGGCCTACTTCAACAACACCATCAAGAACTACATCACCCGCTATTACGATCCGGGCCAGATGGGCCTGATGACCTTCAGCAACACCGACAGCTACCGCACCAGCGGTCTCGAACTGCAATCGCACTACGACGCAGGGCGGGTGTTCGCCGACCTGTCGGCGACCTACTACCTGAAGACCGAGACCTGCGACGCCGCCTTCGCCGCCAGGCTGCGCGCCGGCGCCAACCGCTACCAGCGCACCGAGAACACGCCGAACTGCACCCCGGGCAGCTTCATGGGCTCCTATACCAACACGCAGAACCCGCCGCGGCTGGCGACCAACCTGACCGCCGGCCTGCGCTTCTTCGACCAGGCCCTGACCCTGGGCGGACGCATGACCTATACCTCCGGCCCCACCGCCACGGCGGACAAGCCCTGGCAGGTCGGCGCCACCACACCGCAGATCGAGTACCGCTCGGTGCAGTTGTTCGACCTGTTCCTCAAGTACAAGCTGTTCGAGCACACCGAACTGAATGCCTCGCTGCAGAACCTCACCGACCGCTATTACCTCGACCCGCTGGCACAGAGTTTCATGCCCGCGCCCGGGCGTACCCTGCGGGTGGGGATGCAGGCGAAGTTCTGAGCCTCCCTCTCCCCCTCCAGGCGTTGTCGGCGGAGCGCCGCTCCGGTAGGGCGGATAACCGCCCAGCGGCTATCCGCCGAAGCACCGGGCCTCCCGCTCCCCGTCCCTCCGGAACTGTCCGGAGGAGCGGCGAGACAGCGTCCGTCACCACGACAACGGGTAACTCACCACCAGCCGCGTCTGGTCGAAGTCGCTGTTGAAGCTGCGTCGGTTGCTGGCGTGGTTGAGGCGCACGTTGAGCCGCGCCAGCGGACCGCTCTGCACGGTGTAGCCGAGTTCGACATCGCGCTCCCATTCCTTGCCACCGCTACCGGCCTTGGTGGTGGCGTTCGAGCCATGGCCGTAGCGGACCATGCCGATCAGGCCGGGCCAGCCGAGGCCGACGAAATCGTAGTCGTAGCGAACCTGCCAGGAGCGTTCGTCGGCGTTGGTGAAGTTGCCGTTGAACATGTCGTTGCCCATGCTCCGCCCACTGCTGCCGTAGACCGACTGCCAGCCGCTGTCGCCGCCGACCTTCTGCAGGCCAAGGTAGAAGGTGTGCAGGCCGATGCCGGCGGAAAACAGGCCGTAGACGGTGTGGCTGTCGATCTCGCCGGCGCGCGCGGCGCCGTCGTCGCGGTCGACGAACAGGCCGAGGTTGGCGCCCAGGGTCCAGTCGCCGACACGCTGCTTGTGCAGCAGGTTGGCGTAGCTCTGCCGGTAGACGTCCTCCAGTTGCCCGTGCCACAGACCCAGTTGGGTGCGCTCGCGGTTGAAGCGGTACTCGGCGCCGGCGTAGTTGAAACCGTCCGATTTCTGCGTCGGCGCGCTCCAGGCCGACAGGTCCTGCATGTCCGCCGAATTGCGCAGGCTCACCGCGTCGAAGCGTCCGGCCTGCAAGGCCAGGCCCGGCAGCTCGCGGGAAACCACGGCGAAGCCGCGGAACGTCTGCGGCAGCAGGCGTCCGTCGTCGTAGCGCAACAGCGGAATGTCCGGGAGCATCTCGCCGATCTTCAGTTCGCTGGCCGAAACGCGCAGCTTGGCGGCCACGCCGACACGCCCATAGTTGTCCGCCGCGCGACCGTCATCGTGCAACGGAAGAAGCTCGGAATTGCTGGTGCCACGTCCGCTGTTCAGCTTCACGCCGAACAGGCCGATGGCGTCGAGGCCGACGCCGACCGTGCCCGGGGTATAGCCGGAACTGAACTTGAGGATGAAGCCCTGCGCCCACTCGTCCACCAGGCTCTTGCCGGCATCGTGGTCGCGGAAATCGCGGTTGAAGTAATAGTTGCGCAGGACCAGGTCGGTCTTCGCATCCTCCAGGAAGCCGCCCTCGGCAGCTTGCGCGGCAAGACAGGCGAGCATCGGCAGGACCGCCCCTGCGTTGCGCGGGACTGCGGTTTTACGACGGATTTTCATTGTTATTGTGCTCCGTTTTTCAGGGACGACCGGGCCCCGGCAGCCTCTGCGGGCCACCTGGTGACGACGGTCGGGTCAGCGGCGGGGCGCGGGCCCCGCCGCCAGGGTCAGAACGGGAACTGGCGCGGCGCGTGCTGCACGCTGATCCAGTGGTCGGTGGTGAATTCCTCGATGGCCCAGTCGCCGTTGAAGCGGCCAAGCCCGGAGTTCTTCTCGCCGCCGAAGGGCGCGTTGGCCTCGTCGTTCACCGGAATGTCGTTGACGTGGGTCATCCCCGCGCGAAGCTGGCGGGCAAAGCGCACCGCGCGTTCCAGGTCGCGGCTGAACACCGCGCTGGACAGCCCGTATTCGCTGGCGTTGGCCAACTCCAGCGCATGCGCCTCGTCGCGCGCGCGGAGCAGGCCGACCAGCGGGCCGAAGATTTCATCGCGGGCGATCTCCATCGTCGCGGTGACCTCGCCGAATACGTGCGGAGCCAGCAACTGCCCATCGACGCCGCCCTCGTACAGCGGCTTGGCGCCTTCCTGGCGGGCCAGGCGGATCTTTTCCAGCAGGCCTTCGAGCTGGCGCGCGTTGACGATCGGCCCGACCGCGGTATCGGCGCGCTGCGGATCGCCGACCCGGAGGCCCTTGACCCGCTCGACGAAGCGCGCGGCGAAAGCGTCGTAGAGGCTGTCCTCGACGATGATGCGGTTGATCGCCATGCAGATCTGCCCCTGGTGGAGGAACTTGCCGAACACCGCGGCATTCACCGCCTGCTCCAGATCGGCGTCGCCGAGCACCACGAACGGACTGTTGCCGCCCAGCTCCAGCGCCACGTGCTTGAGGTGCGCGCCGCCGCTGGCGATGCGGCCGATGTTGCGGCCCACCGGGGTCGATCCGGTGAAGGTCACCAGGCCCGGCACCGGGTGCTCGACGAAGGCGTCGCCGATCTCGCTGCCGGGGCCGACCACCACGCTGAACAGCCCGGCCGGCAGCCCGGCCTCTTCGAAGATCCGCGCCAGCAGCAGTCCGCCGCAGACCGGCGTGTCGCTGGCCGGCTTGACCACCACCGCGTTGCCCAGCGCCAGGGCCGGGGCGATGGAACGCTGGGTCAGGTGCAGCGGGAAGTTCCACGGGCTGATCACCCCGACCACGCCGATGGCGCTGCGGTAGACCCGGCTTTCCTTGCCCGGCACGTCGGACTCGACGATGCGCCCGTGCACCCGTGCCGGGAACGACGCCGACTCCAGGGTGATCGCGCGCGCCGCGCCCCATTCGATCTCGGCCTTCAGGCGGGTGCTGCCGGACTCGCGGATGATCCAGTCGACGATCTCCTCGTGGCGGCGGTCGAACACCTCCACCGCCTTGTACAGTACCGCCGCGCGTGCCGAGGGCCCGAGCGCGGCCCATGCCGGCTGGACCTCGGCGGCCTTGGCGTAGGCGGCATCGAGGTCGTCGCGGTCGGCCTGCTCGATCTCCAGCAGCAGGCTGCCGTCGAACGGGTTGCTCACCTTCAGCCGGCGGCCGGCCCGGCCGTGGCGCCACTCGCCGGCCAGGGGCTGGAGACCGAGGTCGGTATAACGGGAATCGCTCATCGCTCTTCTCCTCTTTCGAAAATCACAGGGGTTTCTTCGCCGTCGCGTCGACGGACGCTTCCGCCGGCACGCGCGGCCGCAGGTGGATGCAGGCGATCGCCAGCGCGCCGATCACGCCGGGCGCGGCGAAGGCCAGGAAGTTCTGCTGGAACGGCAGCTCCAGGGCCAGCAGGCTGCCGCCGAGCATCGGCCCGGCGATGGCGCCGAGGCGGCCGACGCCGGCGGCCCAGCCGACCCCGGTGGAGCGCACCCAGGCCGGATAGAACTGCGCGGCGTAGGCATGGATCACCGCCAGGGTGCCGATGGTGGTGGCGCCGGCCACCACCAGCAGGCCGTTGAGCAGCCAGGGGCCTGGCCCCAGGCCGAGGGCCGCCAGGGAGGCCGCGGCCAGGGCGAAGAACAGCACCAGGGTGCGGCCGGCGCCGAGGCGGTCGGCCAGCCAGCCGCCGAACAACGCACCGAGGGTCGCCCCGACATTCAGGGTGACGAGGAACGCCAGGCTCGAACCGAGGGCGTAGCCGCCGCCGGCCATCAGTTTCGGCAACCAGGTGTTGAGCCCGTAGCTCATCAGCATGCACATGGCGAAGGCCACCCACAGCAGCAGGGTGCCCACTGCCTGGCGCCCCTCGAACAACTGGGCGACCCGTCCGCTCGGCGCTTCGGCCGCGACAGCGTTCGCCCGCTCGGCGCCGGGCCGGTAGTCGGGATCGACCTTGCGCAGCAGCGCGTCCAGTTCGGCGCGGCGGCCCTTGAGTTCGAGGAACGCCGCCGACTCCGGCAACCAGCGCAACATCAGCGGCACCGCCAGCACCGGCAGCACCGCCACGTAGAACACCGATTGCCAGCCCCAGGCGGGGATCATGGCGATCGCCAGTAGCGCCGAGAGCACCGCGCCCACCGAGTAGAAGGCCGACATCACCGTGACCAGGGTGCTGCGCCGCCCGGCCGGGGCGAATTCGCTGATCAGGTTGATCGCGCTGGGCACCAGCGCGCCCAGTGCCAGGCCGGTGAAGAAGCGTCCGGCGCCCAGTTCCAGCGGGTCGCGGGCGTGCCCGGTGAGGAAGGCGGCGAGGCTCGCCAGCAGGGTGGTGGCGATCACCAGGCGGCGCCGGCCGAAACGGTCCGCCAGCGGCGCCAGCAGGGTGCCGCCGAAGAGCATGCCGAACAGCGCGCAACTGCCGAGGGTGCCGGCCTGCACCGGGCTCAGCTGCCACTCCTGCATCAGGCGTGGCACCACCGAGCCGTAGATGACCATGTCGTAGCCGTCGAACAGCATGATGAAACACCCCCAGCCGAGGATCAGCCAGTGAGTACGGTTAAAGCGGGCAGCGTCGATCACCGCCGCAGCGGATTGCCTGTTCATACCAACCTCTCTCTTGTTCTTGTTATGGGCGCACGCGGGCGTCGGTCGGCACCGCCCACTCTGGCATGGGGCGGCGCCGTGGAACATCAGGGTTCGATGGTTTGCGTCGGCACCTCGATCAAAACCGGGCGATCAGCGGCCAGGGCATGCTTCAAGGCACCTTCCAGCTCTTCGCGGGTGGCCGCGTGGAGCGCCTCGACGCCATAGCCGCGGGCGATCGCGCAGAAGTCCAGGCCGGGCACGTCGAGCCCCGGCGCATCGGGCACCTCGAGCACCCCGGCGAACCAGCGCAGGGCGCCGTAGGTACCGTTCTTGAGGATGATGAACACCGCCGGCACGCGGTATTGCGCGGCACTCCAGAGCGCGGTGATGCCGTAGTTGGCCGAGCCGTCGCCGATGATCCCGATCACCTGCCGCCGCGGCTGCGCCAGTTGCGCGCCAACCGCCGCCGGCAGGCCGAAGCCGAGGCCGCCGGCGGCCGGGAAGAAGTAGCTGCCCGGCTCGCGCATCTCCACGCGCTGCCAGAAGGCGGTCACGGTGGAAGTCGACTCCTTGACGAAGATGGCGTCGCGCGGCGCCAGCGCATCGATCACGTCGAACACGGTTTCCGGACGCAGCGGTCCGCCCTCCTCGGCCAGCGCCGGCGGTCGCGGCAGCGCCTCGGGCAACGGCCGCGCACTGGGGCGGACCTGTTCGAGCAGTGCCTCGAGGGTCAGCGCGATGTCGCCGACCAACGCGTCGCCCATCGGCGCCCGTGCCGCTTCGCCGGGATCGCAGGTGACCTGCACCAGCTCGGCGCCGGCCGGCAGGTAATCGCCGGGGGCGAACTGGTGATAGCGGAACACCGGCGCGCCGACCACCAGGATCAGGTCGTGGCCGTCCAGCAGCCGGCTGATCCCGGCGATGGCCGCCGGCAGCACGCCGCGGAAGCAGGCATGGCGGGTGGGGAACGGACAACGCGAGGCCGACGGCGCGACCCAGGCCGGCATCCGCAGCTTCTCCGCCAGTTCCACGGCCAGGCCGTTGGCATTCGCCCCGTCGACGTCCGGACCGAGCACCAGCACCGGGTTGCGCGAGCGCGACAGGCGCTCGCCGAGTTCGGCCAGCAATGCCGGCGCGGGCAGCGCGGCGCCGCTGACCTGGCGCGCAGCCAGGTGTTCGACGCCGGCCGGCGCCGGTTGCGCCCAGTCGTCGTAGGGAATCGACAGGTACACCGGCGCCCGCGGCGGCAGGCTGGCGGTCTGGATCGCCTGGCTCAGCGCGCGCGGTACATCCTGGGCGCAGGCCGGCTCGTGGCTCCATTTCACCAGCGGCTTGGGCAGTTGTCCGGCATCGACGTTGGCGAGCATCGCCTCGACCCCGATCATCGAGCGCACCTGCTGCCCGGCGGTGATGACCAGGGAGCTATGGGAGTACCAGGCGTTGGTCAGGGCACCCATACCGTTGCCGGTGCCAGCCGCCGCATGCAGGTTGACGAAGGCCGGGCGGCCGCTGGCCAGGGCGAAGCCATCGGCCATGCCGACCACCGCGCCCTCGTGCAGGCCGAGGATGTAGCGGAAATCCTCGGGGAAGTCCTTGAGGAACGGCAGCTCGTTGGAGCCGGGGTTGCCGAAGACGGTGGTCAGGCCGTGGCGACGGAGGATCTCGTAAGACGCGGAATGGACGGTTTTCATGCAGGCCTTCAAGCTCGTTTCCTGGATTTGCGCTACTGTTGCAGCCGCTCGATAATCAATCAAATCGATACTCTTTCTATAAAAAATAGAACTGGTCTATATGAGTCCGATCGATCTCAACCTGATCCGCACCTTCGTCACCCTCTACGAAGCCGGCAGCGTGACCCTCGCCGCGGAGCGCCTGTTCGTCACCCAGCCATCGGTGAGCTACGCCCTGGCGCGCCTGCGCGAACTGTTCGACGACGCGTTGTTCACCCGCACCCGCGACGGCATCCAGCCGACCTTCGTCGCCGAGCAGCTCTACGGCACCTTCCGCGAGTCGCTGACGCGCATCGAGGGCGCGGTACAGAGCGTTCGCCACTTCGATCCGGCGACCACCGAGCGACGTTTCCGCATCGCCCTCACCGATCTCGGCGAAGTGGGTTTCCTCTCGCTGATCCTCGAACGCCTGACCCGCGACGCGCCGTTCGCCGAAGTGGAAGTGCTGCCGCTGCAGGTGGACGAGGTCGGCGCCTGGCTGAGCAGCGCCAAGGTCGATGCGGCGATCTGCCGCCAGCCGGTGCCCGGCGCGCGCAGCCAGCGGGTCCTGCACGAGCGCTACGTGTGCCTGCTCAGCGACCGCCACCCGCGGATCGGCGACAGCCTGAGCCTGGAGCAGTACCTGGCCGAGCGGCACATCGTGGTGACCCGTACCTCCGGCCACGGCATCGCCGAGGACGTGCTCGAGGCCATGCAGGTGCAGCGCCGCATCAGCCTGCGGGTGCCGCACTTCTCGGTGCTGCCGAAGATCATTCCCGGTACCGAGCTGCTGACCATCCTGCCGGCGCAGATCGCCTATCGCTTCGTCGCCGAAGGCGGCATGCGCATGCTCGAACTGCCCTTCACCCTGCCGCCGTTCGACGTCTCCCTGCACTGGCACGAGAGCAGCGAACGCTCGGCGGCGCTGAACTGGTTCCGCACCACCATCGCCGAGGCGATCATCGCCGCCCAACGCTGAAACGCCGGCGGCCCTCACGCAGCGTCTCCCAGCGTCGGCGAGCGCTCGCGACGCCGCGCACCGAGCAGCGGCAACACGGCGGCCGCGACGACGAACACCGCCGCGAACGCCCCATAGAGGGACAGCGGCTGCCAGCCGTCGTCGAGCAGGAGCCCGGCCACCAGCGGCGAGAGGATCGCCCCGCCGCGACCGACGCCGATCCCCCAGCCGACCCCGGTGGCGCGCACCGAAGCGTCGTAGAGGCTCGGCGCCAGGGCATACAGGCCGGCCACGCAGGCGTTGGCGCAAAGCCCGATCAGCAGTCCCAGCGGCAAGGCCGCGCCGGGCAGCCCGGCACTCAGCGAGAACAGCGCGAGCAGAGCGGCGGTAAGCAGCATGAACAGCGCCAGCACCCGTTCCAGGCGAAAGCGCGCGGCAAGCCCGCCGAGCAAGGCGGCACCGAAGATCCCGCCGATGCTCAGCAGGGTGCCGCCGGTGATGCCCTGGGCGGTGGACAGGCCGGCGGCGACCAGCAGCTTCGGCGTCCAGCTCATGATGAAGTAGAAGCCGAACATCACCAGGAAAAACAGCGCCCAGAGCAGCAGCGTGGTACGTCGCTGGGCAACGCAAAGCAACCGGGCGAGGCGGCTACCGTGCTCCGCTCCGCCACCGGGCGGGCTCGGCAGTTCCGCGAGCGCCGCGCGGCCCAGGCGCCGGGCCAGCGCGTTGACCCGTTGCAACGCCCGCGGCGGCCGGCGCGCCAGGAGGAAGTCCAGCGACTCCGGCAGGCACAGGCAGACCAGCGGGATCACCGCCAGGGTCAGGCCAGCGCCGAAGACGAACACCGAGCGCCAGCCCCAGGCGCCGATCAGCCATACCGCGAGCAGTCCGCCAAGGGTCGCGCCGAGCGCGTAGCCGGTGGACTGCAGGCTTACCGCCAGGCCGCGCCAGCGGCGCGAGGCGTACTCGCTGGCGATCACGTTGCTGCTGGCGAGGATGCCGCCGATACCCAGTCCGGTCAGCCCGCGCAGCAACGCCAGTTGCCAGGCCGCCTGGCTCAGCGCCGAGGCGAGCATGCCCAGGCCCGACAGCGCCAGGCAGGCGAGGATCAGCGGGCGGCGCCCCCAGCGGTCGGCCCAGGGCGCGATGAACAGCGAGCCGGCGGCCATGCCAAAGAGGCCGGCGCTGAGCAGCAGGCCGATCTCGGCGCCGCCAAGGTTCCATTCGGCGGCCACCGAGGATGCGGTGAAGGCCATCACCAGCACGTCGAAGCCATCGATCAGGTTGAGCACGATACACACAGCCACCGCCAGCCACTGGAACGGACGCATCGGTTCGTCGTCGAGAGCGCGGCGCAAGTCCCGGTTCATGGGCGGCCCTCCCCGAGCGGACAGGAAAGAAGCGACGGCAGGCGGGAGCGAGGCGCGGGAATGCAGGAATCCATCATTGGGAAGACCCTTTTTCTTGTTGTTGTAGGCACGGCAAGCGCAGGCACCCTGGCACCGTTGCGTCGATGCCGCAATCCTATTGGATCCATTTTGACGACAAGAAAACGGATGGCCAGTGGATATCCCACTGTCAGCGAAATCCGAGAAAGGCTCTGGAACGAGATAATTTGGCAATTTATTCCTGAAGTTTTTTATGTGCGACTATCGAACAGATTATTTTTTGTACAGAAGCGGTTGACTTGGAAAAGTTGCCTCGCGAATCATTGGATCCAATTACAAAAACAACGAGAGGATCCGACGATGTTTCCGAAGAACGCCTGGTACGTGGCCTGCACCCCCGACGAACTGGCCGGCAAGCCGCTCGGCCGACGCATCTGCGACGAGCCGATGGTTTTCTACCGAGGCGAGGACGGCCGCGTGGCGGCCCTCGAGGATTTCTGCCCGCACCGTGGCGCGCCGCTGTCGCTGGGCTTCGTCGAGGACGGCGTGCTGGTCTGCGGCTACCACGGCCTGGCAATGGGCGAGGACGGTCGCACCCGCGCGATGCCCGGCCAGCGGGTCCGCGGCTTCCCCTGCATCCGTCGCTTCCCGGTGCAGGAACGGCACGGCTTCGTCTGGGTCTGGCCGGGCGCGGAAGAACAGGCCGACGCCGCGCTGATACCCCGCCTGGAATGGGCGGAAAGCCCCGATTGGGCCTATGGCGGCGGGCTGTACCACATCCACTGCGACTATCGCCTGATGATCGATAACCTGATGGACCTGACCCACGAGACCTATGTCCATGCGTCCAGCATCGGCCAGAAGGAAATCGACGAGGCCGCGCCGACCACGCGGGTGGAAGGCGACGAGGTGATCACCAGCCGCCACATGCAGAATGTCATGGCCCCGCCGTTCTGGCGCATGGCTCTGCGCGGCAACGGCCTGGCCGACGACGTGGCGGTGGACCGCTGGCAGATCTGCCGCTTCACGCCGCCCAGCCACGTGCTGATCGAGGTCGGCGTGGCCCACGCCGGCCACGGCGGCTACCAGGCGCCGGCGGAGCGCAAGGCGGCGAGCATCGTGGTCGACTTCATCACCCCGGAGAGCGCCACTTCCATCTGGTACTTCTGGGGCATGGCGCGCAACTTCCAGGCCCACGACCAGGCGCTCACCGAGAGCATTCGCGAAGGCCAGGGAAAGATCTTCGGCGAAGACCTGGAAATGCTCGAAAGCCAGCAGCGCAACCTGCTGCGCCATCCACGGCGCGACCTGCTGAAACTGAACATCGACGCCGGCGGCGTGCAGGCCCGGCGCATCATCGAGCGCCTGCTGGCGGACGAGCGCCAGGCCGCCGCCCCCAACCGCGCCCAGGCCTGACGGGAGCCTTCGCCATGATCGAGGTCATCGTCGGCGCCATCCGCCTGGAGGCGCAGGATATCCACAGCTTCGAACTGTTCCGGGCCGACGGGGCGGCCCTGCCGTCCTTCGAGCCGGGCGCACACATCGACCTGCACCTGCCCAACGGCCTGGTCCGCCAGTACTCCCTCTGCGGCCCCGCCGAACGGCCGCGCCACTACCGTATCGCCGTACTCCGCTGCCGCGATTCGCGCGGCGGCTCGGCCACGCTGCACGCCGAACTGCGGGTCGGCCAGCGGCTGCACATCGGCGAGCCGCGCAATCTCTTCCCGCTGTCGCCGGAGCCCGGTCCGCGCCTGCTGTTCGCCGGCGGCATCGGCATCACGCCGCTGCTGGCGATGGCCGAACGCCTGGCCCGCGATGGCGCCGACTTCCAGTTGCACTACTGCGCGCATTCCGGCGAGCGCGCGGCCTTCGTCGACTACCTTGGCCGGTGCGCCTTCGCCGACCGCGTGCACTGCCACTTCGACCACGGCGAAAGCAGCCGGCGCGCGGACCTTCGCGCCCTGCTGGCGACCAGTCCGCGCGACGCCCAGCTATACCTTTGCGGGCCGGCGGGCTTCATGCAGTGGATCGAAGAAAGCGCCCGCGAACTGGGCTGGGAAGCAACCCGCTTGCATCGCGAGCACTTCGCCGCCGCGCCACGAGACGCCAGTGCGGACGGCACCTTCGAAGTGCAGTTGGCGAGCAACGGGGCGCTGATCCGGGTCGCCGCCGGGCAGACCGTGCTGGCGGCCCTGCGCGAAGCCGGGGTGGACCTGCCGGCCTCCTGCGAGCAGGGCATCTGCGGCACCTGCCTGACCCGCGTGCTGGACGGCGAGCCGGAGCATCGCGACCTCTACCTCAGCGAAGAGGAGCAGGCCGCCAACGATTGCTTCACGCCCTGCTGTTCGCGTTCGCGCAGCCCACGGCTGGTGCTGGATCTCTAGTCGGCGGCGACGTCGCCGTGAAGCACGGTGACACCCTGCCGCGCCGGATCGAAGTAGTCGGCGTAGCGCAGGGTCGCGTTGGCGTGCTCGCGCATGATCGCCTCGGCGCGCGCCCCCTGGCCGTTGACCAGCGCGTCGACCACCGCGTGGTGCTGCATGTGGGCGAAGTTGAAACGGCGGAATTCCTGCTCGAGATTGTCGCGATCCACCGCCAGGGCGCTCACCGAGGCGAACGGCAGGTGGTCGTTGCGCGCCAGCGCCACGGCGATCGCCGGGTTGCCGCTGGCCTCGATGATGGTGCGGTGGAAACGCATGTTCATGCGCTGGTAGCGCTCCAGCTCCTCCAGCAGGACCTGGCCGTTGGCGAACAATCGGTCGCCCTCGGCCAGGCATTCCTCCAGGGTCGCCCGTGCCTCGGCGGACAGCCCGCGCTCGGCCGCCTGGCGTGCCGCCAGGCCTTCCAGAACGCCGCGCACCTCGACCGCGCCGGCGATATCCTCGCGGGTCACCGCGCGCACCCTGTAGCCGCGCCCGGTCTTGCACAGCAGGCCTTCCTGCTCGAGGGTACGCAGGGCGATGCGCACCGGCATGCGCGAGACCTGCAGGCGTTCGGCGGTGGGAATCTCGACGATGCGCTCGCCGGCGGCGAGTTCGCCGGAAGCGATCAGCTTGCGTAGCTCGGCCAGCACGCGTTGGCCCGGTTTGCTCATGGAATTCGCTTATTCGATCGGGACGTCCGGGGCATCATAGCGTGCCCCGGCCGCCTCCGCCGGTCAGCTTTCGCGGTGGATGGCGAAGCCGGCCCAGGACTGGCTCACCGGCATGATCTCGAGGCTGTTGATGTTCAGGTGGGCGGGCTGGTTCATGATCCAGAAGATGGTCTCGGCGATGTCTTCCGGCTGGATCGGATGGGCTCCGGCGTAGGTCTTGTCGTAGCGCGCCTGGTCGCCGCCGAAGCGGACCAGGGAGAACTCGCTCTCGCACAACCCCGGCTCGAGGTTGGTCACGCGCACCCCGGTGCCCTGCAGGTCACAACGCAGGTTCAGGGAGAATTGCTCGACGAAAGCCTTGGTGCCGCCGTAGACATGGCTACCCGGATAGGGCCACTTGCCGGCCACCGAACCCAGGTTGACGATGCTCGCCCCGGCGCCGTGGGCGATCAGCCGCGGCAGCAGCAGGCGCGTGCT
This sequence comes from Pseudomonas sp. 20-5, assembly GCF_056782835.1. Lineage (NCBI taxonomy): Bacteria > Pseudomonadati > Pseudomonadota > Gammaproteobacteria > Pseudomonadales > Pseudomonadaceae > Pseudomonas > Pseudomonas sp. 20-5. The sequence goes on from NZ_CM165584.1 coordinate 5,556,008, forward strand.
GTAGAGCAGGCCCTTGATGTTGGTGTCGACCATGGTGTCCCAGTCGTCCAGGTCGCAGGACTGCGCCGGGTCGGTGCCCAGCGCCAGGCCGGCGTTGTTGATCAGGCCGCGCAGGGTGGCGAACTCTTCCGGCAGGTTGTCCACGGCCGCGCTCATCGCCGCGCGGTCGCGCACGTCCAGGGTCAGCGGCAACACCCGGGTCTTCGCCGAAAGCTCACCGGCCAGGGCTTGCAGACGCTCCTCGCGACGGCCGGTGAGCACCAGCGACCAGCCGGCCTCGGCGAAACGACGGGCGCAGGCTTCGCCGAAGCCTGAGGTGGCGCCGGTGATGAACAGGGTGGACGACATGGGCATCTCCTCGTACGGGGCGGAAAAACGATGTCCGGGGATTCTAGAGCCTCGCCGTGCCCGGTTGGCCATACAGTTGCGCACGAGTTTGCCGAGGCGTCTGCTCAAAAAACGACCAACCTCGCGGAACCCGCACCGTGCCTGGGCCGCAGCGAACAGCCACCAACTTGTCCACAGGGCGTCGCACAGTTTTCCTGAACAACTGTGGCAGCGGGATGACCACGCGTTGGGGATAAGTACCTGGCGCGAGCGCTGTTCATTTTCTGACCAGCCACGCATAACCCTCGCCGATTCAGGGGTTTGGCGGTTCTTACCCACCTTATCCACAAGCCCCCGCACAGAAATCCTGAACAACCTCAGGCGGCGTTATCCACAACCCGGCGCGCGGCGACCAGGTCCTCCAGCGCATAACCCACCGACTTGAACAGGGTGATTTCCCCGGGATCGCCGCGCCGCCCTGCCCCGCCCAGCAAGTCGCGCAGTTCGGTGGATATCGCCTCGCGCCCGATGGCGCCTTCGGCGATCGCCTGCAACAGGTCGCCGGCCTCTTCCAGCGCGCCTGCGCGGGTATCCACCACGACCCGCGCGCGCGCCACCGCCAGGGCGTCGGTCTCGCGCATGGACGGCAGGAAGGCGCCGACCAGGTCGAGATGGACGCCCGGCTTCAGCCATGCGCCGCGTACCAGCGCTTCGCGGGAGGTGGTAACGCAACTGACGCAGTCGGCCGCCTCCACCGCCGCGCGCAACCCGTCGGCCGCTCGCGCCGGGTAGCCCTCCTCGCGCAGCCGGGCGGCCAGCGCGGCGGCCTTGGCCGGATCGCGGCCCCAGATGTCGATGTGGCGATAGTCGCGCACGCAGGCGTGGGCCCGCACCATGTGCGCAGCCAGGGTTCCGCAGCCGACCACCAGCAGGCGCCGCGCATCGTCCCGCGCCAGGTAGTCGGCGGCCAGCGCCGAGCTGCAGGCGGTACGCCGGGCGGTCAACTCCGAAGCCTCCAGCAACGCCAGTGGGCGACCGTCTTCGCCGTCGAACAGAGCGAACACCGCGGCCACCGCCGGCAGGCCACGCGCCCCATTGCCAGGGAACACCGTCACCAGTTTCACGCCGATCCCCGCGCCGGCTTGCCACACCGGCATCTGTAGCAGCGAGGCCTGCGCCGGCAAGGCATGGCAGTTGCGCAGCGGCGCGCTGCAAGGCTTGGCCAGGCCGATGCGCAACGCCTCGATCAGTTGTGGATAAGCCAGGCGCTCGGCGACCTCGGCGTTGCTGAAAAAGCGCAGGCTGTGCATAAGTCGAGTTTCCTCCGTGGCTCCAGGGCAGCGCCCGCCCCGGCGGCCAGGCAGCCGGGGCAGGGCGCGCTCAATGTCCGCCGAGATAGGCGTTGCGCACCTCCTGGTTGCCGAGCAGTTCTTCGCCGCTGCCGCTCATGCGGATTTCCCCGGTGACCATCACGTAGGCGCGGTCGGAGAGCTTCAGCGCATGGTTGGCGTTCTGCTCGACGAGGAAGATGGTCATGCCGCTCCTGGCCAGCTCGCGCAGGGTCTGGAAGATCTGCTTGACCACGATCGGCGCCAGGCCCAGGGAGGGCTCGTCGAGCAACAGCAACTTCGGCCGGCTCATCAGCGCGCGGGCGATGGCGAGCATCTGCTGCTCGCCGCCGGACATGGTCATGGCGCGCTGGTTGCGCCGCTCCTTCAGGCGCGGGAACAGCTCGAACATGCGCTGCATGTCCTCCTCGGCGTGGTCCATGCCGATGGGAATGGTACCCATCAGCAGGTTTTCCTCGACGCTCATGTCGGGGAACACCCGGCGTCCTTCCGGCGACTGCGCGATGCCGTTGGACGCCACGTAGTGCGCCGACTTCTGGCGGATGTCCTGGCCGCGATAGAGGATCTGCCCGGCCGCCGCACGCGGCTGGCCGAAGATCGACATCAACAGCGTCGACTTGCCCGCGCCGTTGGCGCCGATCAGGCTCACCGTCTCGCCCTCGTTGACCTGCAGCGAGACCTTCTTCAGCGCCTGGATCGGCCCGTAGAACACGTCCACCTCACGGAATTCCAGCAACGCCGCGCTCATGACAGCTCCTCTTCGTCGGCACCGAGATAGGCGGCGATCACCTTCTCGTCATGGCGGATCTGTTCGGGGTTGCCACGGGCGATCACGTCGCCGTGGTCGAGTACGATGATGTGGTCGGAGATGTTCATCACCATGCCCATGTCATGCTCGATCAGCAGTACGGTGATCCCGTGGTGGTCGCGCAGGTAGCGGACGATGTTGCTCAGGGCGTGGGTCTCGGCCGGGTTGAGGCCGGCGGCCGGTTCGTCCAGGCAGATGAGTTCCGGCCGCGTGCACATGGCCCGGGCGATCTCCAGGCGCCGCTGCTGGCCGTAGGACATCTCGCCGGCCAGGCGGTTGGCGCAGTCCACCAGGTCGACCACCTCCAGCCAGTAGAACGCGTGGTCCAGCGCCTCGCTCTCGGCGCGGCGATAGCCGGGAGTGTTGAGGATGCCGGCGAGCAGGTTGCGGTTGACGAACATGTGCTGCGCCACCAGCAGGTTCTCCACCACCGACATGTCCTTGAACAGGCGGATGTTCTGGAAGGTCCGCGCCAGCCCGGCGCGGTTCACCAGGTGGGTGCCGCCGAACATCTTGTAGTAGAGGCGACTGCCCAGTTGCGGCGGCTTGACGAAGTCGTCCAGCTGGAACGGCTCGCCGAGCACCTGGATGACGTCGGTGGTGCGCCCCTGGGTGTTGAGCAGGATGTTGCCGCCGGTGGCCTTGTAGAAGCCGGTGAGACAGTTGAACACGGTGGTCTTGCCGGCGCCGTTGGGGCCGATCAGCGCGGTGATCGAACCGCGCTCGACGTCGAGGTTGACGTCGTTGAGCGCCTTGATGCCGCCGAAGTGCATCATCAGGTGCTCGACGCTGAGGATCTTGTCGCTCATGGCGCCACCCCCTTGCGCGGGGCGAAGCCCACCCGGCTGATGCGGATCAGCCCGCGCGGCCGCCAGATCATCATTACCACCATGAGTATCCCGAGCAGCAGCACGCGGATGTCGGCGAAGCTGCGCAGCAGCTCCGGCGCCACGGTGAGGACGAAGGCGGCGATCACCACCCCGACCGTCGAGCCCATGCCGCCGAGCACGACGATGGCGAGGATCAGCGCCGACTCGAAGAAGTTGAACGAGGACGGGTTGACGAAGCCCTGGTAGCTGGCGAAGAACACCCCGGCCAGTCCCGCGGTGGAGGCGCCGAGCATGAACGCCGAGAGTTTCACCAGCACATGGTTGAGGCCCATCGCGCGACAGGCGATCTCGTCCTCGCGCAGCGCCTCCCAGGCGCGCCCGACCGGCATCCGGGTCAGCCGGTGCTTGATGTAGAGCACCAGCAGCACGACCAGGAACAGCACCACGTAGATGAACAGGAACTTCATGTTGGGGTTGTAGGCGATGCCGAGGAACTCGTGGATCGGCACCCCGCCATCCTTGGCCCGGCGGCCGAACTCCAGGCCGAGGAAGGTCGGCGCCGGCGCCGGCATGCCGTTCGGCCCGCCGGTGAAGGACAGCCAGTTGTTCAGTACCAGGCGGATGATCTCGCCGAAGCCCAGGGTGACGATCGCCAGGTAGTCGCCATGCATGCGCAACACCGGGAAGCCGAGGATCGCCCCGGCCACCGCGGCGGTCAGCGCGGCCAGCGGCAGGACGGTCCAGAAGCCCAGGCCGAGGTACTGGTAGCCCAGCGCCAGGCCATAGGCGCCAATGGCATAGAAGGCCACGTAGCCGAGGTCGAGCAGCCCGGCGAGGCCGACCACGATGTTCAGGCCCAGGCCCAGCAGCACGTAGATCAGGCCGAGGATGACCACCGCCAGCAGGTACTTGCTGGCGAAGAACGGGAAGATCACCGCGGCCACCAGGATCAGCGGCACGATCCAGCGCAAGCGGGTCTTGTAGCCCGGCGGCAGGACGTGGACGCCGCTGCCAGCCCCCTCGAAGCGCTCCAGCACGGCGCGCCCGCCGCGGGTCTGCAGGTAGAGGCTGAGCAGGAAGCGCCCGGCCATCACGATCGCGATGATCCAGCCGACCCGCTCGTAATGCAGGTTGAAGCCGTAGCCGTCGAGGACCACGCCGACGATGGGGCCGAACACCACCAGGGCGATCAACCCGGAGAGCACGGCATCGAGGACGCACTGCTTGAGATCGATGGAAGTCTCGTTGCTCATCGTCGTCCCCTTACACCTTGGCGATCTGCGGGCGGCCGAGCAGGCCCTGGGGACGGAAGATCAGGATCAGTACCAGCAACGAGAAGGCGAACACGTCCTTGTAGTCGGTGTTGACCATCCCCGAGAACTGCGCCTCGGCCACTCCCAGCACCAGGCCGCCGAGCATCGCCCCGGGCAGCGAGCCGATGCCGCCGAGCACCGCCGCGGTGAACGCCTTGATGCCGATGATGAAGCCGGCGTAGAAGTCGAAGGTGCCGTAGTTCATGGTGATCAGCACCCCGGCCAGGGCGGCCATCGCCGCGCCGATGACGAACACGTAGGAGATCACCCGGTCGGTGTTGATCCCCAGGATCGAAGCCATCTTGCGGTCCTGCTGGGTCGCCCGGCACATGCGCCCGAGCTTGGTGTAGCGGATCACGTAGGTCAGCACCGCCATGCCGATCAGCGAAGCGATCAGGATGAACAGCTTGGTGTAGGTGAGCTGGACGAAACCGTCGCCGACGTGGAATTTCAGGGCGCCGTCGAGCAGGGTCGGGATCCCCTGCTGGCGCGGTCCCTGCGCCACCTGCACGTAGTTCTGCAGGATCAGCGACATGCCGATCGCCGAGATCAGCGGCGCCAGGCGCGTGGAGTTGCGCAGCGGCTTGTAGGCGATGCGCTCGATCACCCAGCCGTAGGTGCAGGTCACCAGCACGGTGAACAGCAAGGTGCCGAGGATCAGCAGCGGGAAGTTCTGCAGGCCGAAGAAGGCCAGCAGGGCAAGGGCGATGGCCGACAGGTAGGCGGAGATCATGTACACCTCGCCGTGGGCGAAGTTGATCATGCCGATGATGCCGTAGACCATGGTGTAGCCGATGGCGATGAGGCCGTAGACCGAGCCGAGGGTCAGCCCGTTGATCATTTGCTGGAGGAAGATGCCGTCCATTTTTCAGTCTCTTCAGGGCGAATCGCGACGGCCTTTGTAAGGCGCGCCGGCGCTCGCCGGTGAAAGCGGACGGGTGCTACTGAAACGGCCCCGGATCGCGGGACTCCAGACCGACCACACGCAGACGTCTTCGGTGAATCCGCACTACGGCGGCAAGCACGGGCGAGCACTTCAGCAGCTCCCGGACTTACCCATGCGCCGGGCCTGTGCCCGGCGCATGGCGGTCGAGCGCGATCAGGGCAACTGGTGGTACTTGCCCTTGTCGTCCCACTCGTAGACCACGTAGTCGGAGACTTTCAGGTCGCCCTTCTTGTCCCATTCCTTCTTGCCCATCACGGTCTGCACCGGGTGCGACTTCAGCCACTCGGCGGCCTTGGCCGGATCGTTGGCGCCGGCGCCGTTGAAGGCCGCCGCCAGGGACTGGATCGAGGCGTAGGAGTAGAGGGTGTAGCCTTCCGGCTCGAAACCGCCGGCACGGAATTTCTCCACCACCGCCTTGCCGTCGGGGATCAGCCGCGGGTCGGCGCCGAAGGTCATCAGCACGCCCTTGACGTACTGCGGACCGCCGGCGGTGGTCGCCAGTTCGTCGGTGACCACGCCGTCGTCGGACATGAACCTGGCGGTCAGTCCCTGTTCGCGCATCTGCCGTACCAGCGGACCGGCTTCCGGATGCAGGCCGCCGAAGTAGACGACCTCGGCACCGGAGGCGCGGATCTTGGTGACCAGCGCGTTGAAGTCCTTCTCGCCGCGAGTCAGGCCCTCGTAGAGAACCTCTTTCACGCCGAGCTTGTTCAGTTGCGCCCTGGTGGCGTCCGCCAGGCCCTGGCCGTAGGTGTCCTTGTCATGGATCACCGCGACCTTCTTGGCCTTGAGCACGTTGACGATATAGTCGCCGGCGACCACGCCCTGCTGGTCGTCGCGGCCGCACATGCGGAACATCCCGGAGAGTCCGCGCTCGGTGACCTGCGGGTTGGTGGAACCGGGGGTGATGGCGATGATCCCGGCCTCGTCGTAGACCTCGGATGCGGGGATGGTCGAAGAAGAGCAGAAATGGCCGACCACGGCGATGGCCTTGTCCTGGTCCACCAGGCGGTTGGCCACGGCCACGGCCTGCTTCGGTTCGCAGGCGTCGTCGGCCTTGACCAGCTTGATCTTCTCGCCGTTGATCCCACCCGCCGCGTTGATGTCTTCCGCCGCCTGGGACGCGCCGCGCCAGTATTGCTCGCCGAAGGAGGCGTTGGCGCCGGTATGCGGTCCGGCCACGCCGATCACGACGTCGGCCAGCGCATGCGTGGAAAGACCCATCACGGATGAAACCGCGAGAGCCAGGATGCCTTTTCTGAACAGCTTCTTGGACATGGGGTGTTGCTCCTGAGGATGATGTTGGCGCTCGTAACTACGATGTTGTTGTTGTGTTTCGCTCAACAGGCAGAGCAAGCGGCGTGCCATTCGTTTTTTTCCTGAGTGGCCGGCCACAAGAACTTTAGCCCTCCTTTCCGTTTTTATCTTTGTTATTGGAAATCAGTCATTTAGGCATTTCTCCGAATCCCCTTCGGAGAGCTACAGCCCAGGCTTCACAAGGCCTGAACCGTTCCTAGGAATAACTCTACAACGATATTGAAGCGGTTAGAAACTGCACGTCACTGGTGCGTTCCACGCACTAATTGAGGTCCTCTTTTTCAATGAAAGTGCAGGACAGAGCGGTTTTTAAAATTAATATGAACATGAACTTCCCGGAATTCGGTACTTGGCGGAAAAAGTCGATTCGAATACGACATGAACATATCCGTTAGCGACGCCACGTTCGGCGCAAAACCCTGTGACGGATTCGTCATAAGCCAGCGAATGCTCTATCGCGAGACTTGCCGGCAGTAATAAGCGTCGCCCGGCACTCCGGCAAGCGAGCTTTCCTCCCTACGTCATTCCGTTTATTCATATAACGCGTTCCGCCCGCTCCACCCGCGCCAGGAAACCCGCCATGCTGAACAAACGCCGCCTGCCGTCGATGACCGCCCTGCAATGCTTCGAAGCGGTAGCCCGGCACCTGAGCTTCACCCGCGCCGCCGAAGAGTTGAGCCTGACCCAGAGCGCCATGAGCAAGCAGGTCGCGCAACTCGAGGAGCAACTGCAGCACGCCCTGTTCCGCCGGGTGCGCAAGCGCTTGCAACTGACCCCGGCCGGCGAGCTGTACCTGGCCGAGGTACGACGCATCCTGCAACAGGTAGAGCTGTCCACCCGCTTCCTGCTTTCCTACGGCGGCGAGACCGAAGTGCTGCGAGTGGCGACCCCGCCGACCTTCGGCGCGCGCTGGCTGATCCCGCAACTGAACGGCTGGCGCCACCGCCACCCGAACATCCACCTCGACCTGCGCCAGGAACTGGAACCGGACGACCTGCGCCAGGGCCATTGCGACCTGGCGTTCTTCTTCGGCCCCGGCACCCTGCCGGGCGCCGAGTGCATCCGCCTGTTCGGCGAACAACTGGTGGCGGTCTGCGCGCCATCCCTGTTGCCGGCCGGCGGACTGGACGAACCGACCCAACTGGCGGGGCTGGTGCTGCTGCAGAACGCCAGCCGCGCGGAGGCCTGGCACGACTGGTTCGCCAGCCTGGAGCGAAATTGCCAGGGTTGCTACCACGGTCCACGCTTCGACACCTTCTACATGTGCATCCGCGCCGCCCAGGCCGGTTGCGGGGTAGCCCTGCTACCGCGCTTCCTGGTCGAGGAGGAACTCGCCGAAGGCAAGCTGGCGATCGCCTGGCCGCACGCCCTGCCCAGCCAGGAGGCCTACTACCTGGCCTATCCCGAGCATGCCGCGGAAGTCCCCAAGGTGCGCCATTTCATCGAGTGGATGGTAGAGCGCCTGGAGCAGGAGCAACCCTCAGCGGGCCCCCGCCAGACGCGCCACGGCCCGGTTTGACGTTTCCGCTGCGCGGAACCATCTTTACTCTCACTCGGTTCACCTCGGAACGTCCCATGCTCACTGGCGTCACGGTTCGAATCCGCCTGCTGGTCCTGGCGCTGCTACCGCTGACGATGCTCGTCACGGTCATCGCGATGGCGCTGGCCAACGCCAGTCGACTCGATGCCAGCTTCCAGGACCTTTTCAACAACCGGATGAAGCCCATCAGCCAGCTCAAGATCGTCGCCGACGCCGTTGCGGTCAGCGTGGTCGACGCCCTGCACAAGTACCGTGCGGGGGTCTTCGATGAAGAGCGCCTGCAGCAGGAGTTGAGTGGGGCGCTGTCGCGCATCGAGAAGTCGTGGGCCGACTATTCCGCAGACCACCGGACTGCCGCCGAGAAGGAAATCATCGAGTCGCTGGTCCCCACCCTGGAACGGGTCAAGCGGATGACCCTGGCATACGGCGAGCAGGCCAGGGCCGGAAGCCTGCGAAACGTCGAGGCCGGCACGTTCAATCGCGAGATGTATGGTGCGTTCGATCCGCTGGGAACCGCGCTGTCGACGCTGATCGACCTGCAGCTCAGTGAAGGCGCCAAGCTCAACGAGCAGATGGAGAAACGCTACGACTCCATGCGCACCACCTTCCTGCTCATCGGCGCCGCAGCCCTGGTCCTCATCGTCGCCGCGGCCTGGTTCATCAGCCTGTCGATCATGCGCCCGCTTTCCGATCTGCGCGGGGTGATCCGCCGCGTGCAGGACTCCTCGAATCTCACGCTCCGCGCCGATGCGCGCGGGCGCGACGAAGTGTCCGATACGGCGCGCGCCTTCAATATGATGCTGGAAAGCCAGCAGGCGCTGCTTCGGCATCTCGCCGAGACAGCCAGGAAGCTCACCATCACCTCGGACGAGATGAGTGCCATCAGCAACCAGGTCAGCCATGTCGCCACGTCCCAGGGCGACCAGACCGACATGGTCGCCACGGCGGTACACCAGATGAGCATGGCGGTCCAGGACGTGGCGCGGAACGCCCAGGCCGCCGCAGCCAGCGCGGAATCGGCGAACAGCGAGGCGCACACCGGAACCGGACTCGTGCATGCGAACCTCGACGCCATCCAGGGCCTGTCGGTCATGGTCGGAGAGGCGGGAGCCGTCATCGACACGCTACGCAACAAGACCGAGGAAATCAGCACCGTTCTGGAAGTCATCCAGAACATCGCCCAGCAAACCAACCTGCTCGCCCTCAATGCCGCGATAGAAGCCGCACGGGCGGGCGAGGCCGGGCGCGGGTTCGCGGTGGTCGCCGATGAAGTGCGCAGCCTGGCCACCAATACGCACAAGGCCACCGAAACCATCCGCGAGATGATCGAAGCCCTGCAGGCAGGCGCCAGCAGCGCGGTCAGCGTGATGCAGCAGTCACGCGAGCAGGCCCAGGTCAGCGTCCAGCGCGCCCACGAGGCGGGAAAGGCGCTCGGTCTCATCGCCCAGGCGGTCGAAGGTATCGCCCAGAGCAACGCGCAGATATCCACGGCGACGGAAGAACAGACCGCCACCGCGAGCGAGGTCAGCCAGAACATCGACTCGCTCAATGCCAGCATCGGCGAAGTCGCCGAGGGCGCGGTGAAGACCTCCACCTCCAGTGTCGAGCTGGCGAAGCTGGCAAACGGACTGGAGCAGCAGATCCAGCGCTTCACCGTCTAGCAAGCGCGGCAGGGAGCGGCCTCACCGGCCCTGCCGCACCCGTTTGTCAGGACGCCAGCAGGCTGCGGTCGAAAACGAAGGCGCCGCCCGGCTTCGGGGTGAAATGCAGGACGTGTTGCGGGCGCCCCATGGGCGGACGCTGGCGTTCGCCGGTGTCCTCGACCCAGCCAGCCTCCTTCATCCGCTCCAGGCGCCCGCGCAGGCTGGAATGCTGGACTTCCTGGCCGATGGCGCACTCGAAGGCCTTCAGCGCCTCGGCCACGGTGAAGCGCGGCGCCAGCAGGAACAGCGGCAGGGCGCTGTACACCGACTTGCTCGCCAGGCGCTCGCAGGCCTGCTGTACCAGTTGGGCGTGGTCGAACGGCAGGGCGAAGCGCTCGCTGCGAACGTCGCGCAGCGGCACGAAGTCGAGGTCGTCGTCCTCCACCCGGGTGTCCGGACCGACCAGCACCAGGTAGAACACGCTCAGCGACCAGCCGCGCGGGTCGCGTACCGCGTTGCCGACCGTGGCCACCTGCTCGATGTAGGCCGGCTCCAGCCGCGCCTTGTCGCGCAGGGCGCGCACCGCCGCGTCGTCGAGGCTGTGGTCGGCGCTGCGGCCGTTGACCAGCACGCCGGGCAAGGCCCACTGGCCGGCGAAAGGCGCCTGGGCGCGGCGGATCAGCAACAGCTCCAGTCCGTGCCCGGGGTTCAGGCGCAACGCCACGATATCCACGCTGGCCAATACTTCCGCTGAACTCATCGTCACTCCTCTCTTCAGCCCGCCTGGCGTTCGCCGCCATAGCAGTGCAGTTCGTCCTTCACTTCCGGCAGGCACCAGGCCTCCGGTACCGCCAGCCCTTCACGCAGGCGCTGGCGGATCATCGAGCTGTGCAGCGGCAGCCGCTCCTCCGCCACCAGCCGGCCGAAGCGCCAGCACAATTCGGCGGCGCGTTCGAAGCGCGGCAGCTCCGCCTCGTTGTCGGCGCCGATCAGCAGGGCGATCCGCGGTGACGCCAGGCCGCTACGCGCGGCCAGCGCTTCCAGCAGGTCGATGCTGTAGACCGCCGGACGATCAGGCATCAATCCTGCTTCGATCGGTTCGCAATACACCCGCCGCGGATCGATCCGCCGGGCCAGCCGCGCCAGCCAGCGGCAGCGCAGCTCGAAATCGCCCATGCGCTTGCCGAAGGCGTGGCGGTGGCTCGGCACCAGGGCGACCCGTTCGGCGCAAAGCAGCGCCCGGCGGATCACCGACTCATGGCCGGGGTGCGGCGGGTCGAACGCCCCACCGTAGACCGCGAGGGCGAAGTCGGGGGCGCGTCCGCCGCTCATCCCGGCAGGCAGTCGGCGAATCCGGGAACTTATTTCATCACGCATAGAAAATACCTTCCACTGCGAAATTTTGTAGTACAAGTGCTTGACGACTTATTTCACGTGATGAATTATGTACCCACATTCAGCCCCAACCCGTCAAGCGGAGGCTTCCATGAATCGTCCCAGCAAGATCGCCAGCTTCGATGTCGACGCCCAGAAAGGCTTCACCCCGCTGTGCCCGGACGAACTGCCGGTGCCCGGCGGCGACGCCATCGGCGCCGCCCTCAACCAACTGGCCAGCCGCGCCGCGCTGCGCCTGGGCAGCAAGGACGCGCACAGCCCGAAGGCTGCCTGGGTAGTGGAAAGCGCCGAGCAGATGCTGCGGCCGCTGGCCTATCCGGATGCCGACCTGACCTGGGTGAGCCACTGCGTACCGGGTACGCCGGGTTTCGAGCTGCTCGACGAACTGCCGCGGCCGATCGACTACGACTTCTTCGTCTGGAAGGGCGTGGAGCCGGACCTGCATCCCTACGGCGCCTGCTACCACGATCTGGCGGAACGCCGCAGCACCGGGGTCATCGAATACCTGAGGCAGAATGGCGTGAGCCATGTGCTGGTGGGTGGCCTGGCGCTGGACTACTGCGTGAAGAACACCGCCCTGCAACTGCGCCGCGCCGGTTTCGAGGTGCTGCTCTACCTGCCCGCCTGCCGGGCCATCGCCGAGGACACCGCGCAGCGGGCCTGCGACGAGATGCGCGACGCCGGGGTGATCCTCTGCGCCGACCTGGAACGACTGGATAGCGCCCTCGCCGGCGCCGACAAGGAGAAGTGAACATGGCCGAAAGCGTCTTTGCCGAGCGCATCGTGCAGAACCTGCTCGATACCGATTTCTACAAGCTGACCATGATGCAGGCGGTGCTGCACAACTACCCCAACGCCGAAGTGGAGTGGGAATTCCGCTGCCGCAACGCCGAGGACCTGCGTCCGTACCTGGCGGAGATCCGCTACCAGATCGAGCGCCTCGCCGAAGTCGAGGTAACCGCCGACCAGCTCGCCTTCCTCGAACGCATCCCGTTCATGAAGCCGGACTTCATCCGCTTCCTCAGCCTGTTCCGCTTCAACCTGCGCTACGTGCACACCGGCATCGAGGATGGCCAACTGGCAATCCGCCTGCGCGGCCCATGGCTGCACGTGATCCTCTTCGAGGTGCCGCTGCTGGCCATCGTCAGCGAGGTGCGCAACCGTTATCGCTACCGCGAGGTGGTCCTGGAACAGGTCGGCGAGCAGCTCTATCGCAAGCTCGACTGGCTCTCCGCCCAGGCCAGCAGCGAGGAACTCGCGGAATTCCAGGTCGCCGACTTCGGCACCCGCCGGCGCTTCTCCTACCGCACCCAGGAGGAAGTGGTGCATATCCTCAAGCGCGACTTCCCCGGGCGCTTCGTCGGCACCAGCAACGTGCACCTGGCCCGCGAGTACGACCTCAAGCCGATCGGCACCATGGCCCACGAATGGCTGATGGCCCACCAGCAACTCGGCCCGCGGCTGGTCGACAGCCAGCAAGCGGCGCTGGACTGCTGGGTCCGCGAGTACCGCGGACAGCTCGGCATAGCCCTGACCGACTGCATTACCATGGATGCCTTCCTCGACGACTTCGACCTGTACTTCGCCAAGCTCTTCGACGGCCTGCGCCACGATTCGGGCGACCCGCTGGCCTGGGCGGAGAAAGCCATCGCCCACTACCGCCGCCTGGGTATCGACCCGCTGAGCAAGACCCTGGTGTTCTCCGACGGGCTGGACATGCCCAAGGCGTTGCAGCTGTTCCGCGCGCTACGTGGCAAGATCAACGTCAGCTTCGGCATCGGCACCAACCTGACCTGCGACATTCCGGGGGTCGAGCCGATGAACATCGTCCTGAAGATGACGGCCTGCAACGGCCATCCGGTGGCGAAGATATCCGACGCCCCGGGCAAGACCCAATGCCGCGACGAGAACTTCGTCGCCTACCTCCGCCACGTCTTCAACGTGCCGGCCTAATCCTTTCGCACCTAACGGGAGCCCGAACATGCAACAGATCCAACGCGACATCGCCCAAGCCCTGCAGGTCCAGCCGCCGTTCCAGTCGGAGGCCGACGTGCAGGCGCAGATCGCCCGGCGCATCGCCTTCATCCAGCAGTGCCTGAAGGATTCCGGGCTGAAGACCCTGGTGCTGGGGATCAGCGGCGGCGTCGACTCGCTCACCGCCGGCCTGCTGGCCCAGCGCGCCGTCGAGCAACTGCGCGAGCAGACCGGCGACCAGGCCTACCGCTTCATCGCCGTGCGCCTGCCCTACCAGGTGCAGCAGGACGAGGCCGATGCCCAGGCCTCGCTGGCGACCATCCGCGCCGACGAAGAGCAGACCGTCAACATCGGTCCGTCGGTGAAAGCCCTGGCGGAACAGCTGGAAGCCCTGGAAGGACTCGAGCCGGCGAAGAGCGACTTCGTCATCGGCAATATCAAGGCGCGCATCCGCATGGTCGCCCAGTACGCCATCGCCGGCGCCCGCGGCGGCCTGGTGATCGGCACCGACCATGCCGCCGAGGCGGTCATGGGGTTCTTCACCAAGTTCGGCGATGGCGCCTGCGACCTGGCTCCGCTCAGCGGCCTGGCCAAGCATCAGGTACGCGCCCTCGCCCGCGCCCTCGGCGCTCCGGAGAACCTGGTGGAGAAGATCCCCACCGCCGACCTCGAGGACCTGCGCCCCGGCCATCCGGACGAGGCTTCCCACGGCGTCACCTATGCCGAGATCGACGCCTTCCTGCACGGCCAGCCGCTGCGCGAGGAAGCTGCGCGGGTGATCGTCGACACCTACCACAAGACCCAGCACAAGCGCGAACTGCCGAAGGCGCCCTGAGCCTCCCGGTCCGTGCGGCAGGCCCGTCGTCGACGGGCCTTTGTCGCGGGCGGGAATGTGCCTGTCGCAACCAGGTCTTCAAGTCCGCGCGGCGGCGCGCTAGAAGGAAGCTGTATCCCTGCGAAGGCCAGCCATGCGCACCCGTCTCCCCGCCCTGCTCCTCGGTGTCCTGCTGGCCGGCCAGGCCTGCGGACACACATCCCCGCTGCTCGCGCCGGTACGGCAGATCCACGCCTTCGGCGACAGCTATTCGGACAACGGCGAAAGCCAGCGACTGACCCGCGAGATGCTCGCCAAGGGCATCGCCGGCGCCCAGGCATTGCCCGGCGAAGTCTACTGGCAGGGCCGCTGGAGCAACGGCCCGACCGCCGTCGAGGTGCTCGCCCGCCAGCTTGGTGCGCAACTGGCCGACCATGCGGTGGGCGGCGCCAAGAGCGGAGCGGACAACTACTACGGCTGGATGAGCGCCTACCGCCATACCGGCCTCGCCGGCCAGGTCGACGCCTACCTCGCCACGCTGGACGGCAAGCCGGTCGATGGCCAGGCGCTGCACTTCATCTTCGTCTCCGCCAACGATTTCTTCGAGCACGAGGATTTCGCCGGCGAGCAGCCCCTGGAACAACTGGCCGGCAGCAGCGTGGCGAACATCCGCGCCGCGGTGCAGCGTCTCGGAGAGGCCGGCGCACGACGCTTCCTGGTGGTCAGTTCGACCGACCTGAGCGTGGTCCCGGCGGTGGTCGCCGGTAACCGGGTCGAGCGGGCGCAGCGCTACCTGCAGGCAGTCAACGCCAGCCTGCCGATCCAGCTCGCCGCCCTGCGCAAGACCCGCGGCCTGGAGCTGAGCTGGTTCGACCATCTCACCTTCAGCCGCCACTTGCGGCGCAACCCGGCGCGCTATGGCCTGGTGGAGCTGGACGCGCCCTGCCAGCCGACCCAGCCCAGCGTCCGCCCGGCCTGCGCCAACCCGGACCAGTACTACTTCTGGGACGAGTGGCATCCGACCCGGCGCGTGCACCAACTGGCCGGCGAGGCGATGGCGGCACGCTACGCGCGCTGAGCCCGGCGCGCGCCCATGAAAAAGCCCGGCAGCGGCCGGGCTTTTTCATGCAGCGGATCGCTCGCGCATCACTTCAGGGTCAGGGTGCCCTTCATCAGCGCGGAGTGGCCCGGGAAGGTGCAGAAGAACATGTACTGCTCGCCTTCCTTCAGCTTGGAGACGTCGAAGGTCACCGAGTCCTTCTCGCCCGAGCCGATCAGCTTGGTGTGGGCGATGACACGGCTGTCGTCGGGCTTCAGGTAATCCTTGTCCAGGCCGGAAGCCATGCCGTCGGTGACCACGCCCTGCATGTCGGCGGCGGTGCTCAGTACCCAGTTGTGGCCCATGACGTTCTTCGGCAGGTTGCCGGGGTGGGACAGGTTGACGGTGAACTGCTTGCAGCTCTTGTCGACGGTGATGGCATTGGTGTTGAACTGCATCTGGTCGTTACCCTGGATGTCCACCGAGCACTCGGCAGCCAGCAGCGGCGCACTGAGCAGGGACAGCAGGGATACCGCAGCGAGTTTACGTAGCATGGAGCAGCCTCCTAGGCAGGTTGGGCGATGAATCCTGAAAGAGCAGACTGCCCGATCGGGCACCGAGTTCCACTGATTCAGGTCAAACCCGAACCGGACGTGGCGGGGCATCGAGCGGGATCTGCCCGGCGTTTACTACGGGGAACTCCTGTTTTAGCACAGATGTGCCGCTTCGCGCCTGCGACGCAACGTCCGGCAACGCTTCGCACGGCTTGGTCGAAGCGCTCCCAGCCGCTACCCTGTGCGCCTTTTTCCACCCCCGACAGGAGTCGATCATGACCTTGCGTTCCGTCTGCGTATTCTGTGGCGCCAGCCCCGGCGCTTCCCCGGTCTACCAGGAAGCCGCCGTGGCCCTCGGCCGGCACCTGGCCGAGCGCGGCCTGACCCTGGTCTACGGTGGCGGCGCGGTCGGTCTGATGGGCACCGTGGCGGACGCCGCATTGGCCGCCGGCGGCGAAGTGATCGGGATCATCCCGCAGAGCCTGCAGGAGGCCGAGATCGGCCACAAGGGCCTGACCCGCCTGGAAGTGGTAGACGGCATGCACGCGCGCAAGGCACGCATGGCCGAACTGGCCGACGCCTTCATCGCCCTGCCTGGCGGGCTCGGCACCCTGGAAGAGCTGTTCGAGGTCTGGACCTGGGGCCAACTGGGCTACCACGCCAAGCCGCTGGGCCTGCTCGAAGTGAACGGTTTCTACGACCCGCTGCTGACTTTCCTCGACCACCTGGCCGACGAACGTTTCGTCCGCGCCGAACACCGCGGCATGCTGCAGCGCGGCGCCAGCCCGGAGGCGCTGCTCGATGCCCTCGCCGCCTGGACGCCGAGCGTGGCGCCGAAGTGGGTCGACCGCACCCCGCAGTGATCCGCTCCTCTCTCAGGACGGCGGCAGCAGGCTCAGCGGGTCGAGCGGCCGGCCGTTCTGGCGGATCTCGAAGTACAGCTGCACCCGGTCGGCATCCGAGGAACCGGCCTCGGCGATCTTCTGGCCCTTGCCGACCATCTGCCCCTCCTTCACCAGCAAGCGGCTGTTGTGCGCGTAGGTGCTGGTGTACGAGGTACCGTGCTGGATGATCACCAGGTTGCCGTAGCCACGCATGTTGTTCACCGCGAACACCACCTTGCCGGCCAGCGAGGCCTGCACCGGCTGGCCCAGGGTGCCGGCGATGCGGATGCCCTTGTTGAGCTTGTCGGAACTGGAGAAGCGGCGGATCACCGGCCCCTTCATCGGCCACTGCCAGCCGCGCAGGGTCACCGACGGCGGCGGAGGCGGCGGCTTGCGCGCACGGGTGTTAGACGAGGAGCGGCTGCTGGCGACGTAGGTCGACTTGCGCCCGTCGAAGCGCACCACCTGGCCGACCTTGACCGCGTAGGGCGGGCGGATGCCGTTGGCGCGCGCCAGGTCCTTGTAGTTCCAGCCGTGCCGGGTGGCGATCGAATAGAGGGTGTCGCCGCGCTTGACGCGATACTCGCCGCGCATGACCTTCGGCACCGACGCCCCCGGGCCGGGAGCCTTGGAGCTGCACGCGGATACCGCCAGCAGGACGGCGATCAAGAGCAATCTGAAGAACACACGGAATCCTTTTCCCGATGAAACCCGGCCGGCTGCGGCGACGGTTGCAGGCCCGCACTATACCTTGTTCGCCGGGGTGCCCGTTGGACTCGCCGATGGCCCGTTTTCTCCGCGCGGCCCGCCACCCGGTCCGCGCACAAACGCCAACGCCCCGCAGGACGGGGCGTCGGTGCCGAGCGGGAAACGTCAGGCGCCGGCGGACTGCTGCACGATCACCGTCTGCGCCGGCATCGGTGCCGGGAAGTCGGCGCCGAGGGCGTCCTTGATCACCTTGTTGGTATCGAAATAGACCTGCCAGTAATGGTCGTTGTGGCAATACGGGCGCACCGCCAGCACCGGCCCGACCAGGTTGAACTCGAGGATCTCCACGTCCACCGGCGGCTCGCCGAGCACGTTGGGAATCGCCGCGACGCGCTGCCTGAGCAGGGCGATGGCCGCCTGGTAGTCGGCGGCACCGGAAAGCTGCGCCTTCAACTCGACCCGGCGGAACGGGTTGTGGGTGAAGTTCTGGATGTTGTCGCCGAATATCTTGTTGTTGCCGACCATGGTCAGCACGTTGTCCGGAGTGTTGATCGCCGTGGTGAACAGGCCGATCTCCTTGACCGTGCCGGTCACTCCGCCGGCGCAGATGAAGTCGCCGACCTTGAACGGCCGCAGGACGATGATGAAGCCGCCGGCCGCCAGGTTCGCCAGCAATCCCGACCAGGCCATGCCAATGGCCAGGCCGACCGCCGCGATCAGCGCCGCCAGGCTGGTGGTCTGGATGCCGAAGAAACCGAGGATGCCCACCACCAGCAGCACGTTCAGGGTCACCGTGATGAACGAACCCACGTAGCGCAGCACGGTGGGATCGACCTTTTGCCGCTCGAGGGATTTCTGCACCATGCCGACGGCGAAGCCGATCAGCCAGCGGCCAATCACCCAGAAGGCGATGGCCGCGAGAATCTTGATGCCGAAGGCGAAGGCGTACTGGGACACCGTCGCCCAGAGCGCGTTGATCTTCTCGGTACCTACGTTGACGATCGTCGTGTCATCCATATCGCTCACCGTGCGCAAGGAAGGAGTCTGGCTCCGTACGAGAACCGCCCCTGGCACCGGAAAGGCAGGCTCCGGCCCTTGGCCCGACAACGTCCGTAGCGGCTTCTGGAAAAGCTAGCACGGCGCCGCGAATTTGCCGGAGCACCGCTTCGTTGTCCCCAAACGGCGTGGGCGAGGCTGTGGACAACCTGGGTGAAAAGGTCCGGGAGTCCCGGGCGGCAGGGCCTCCGCGGGACCGATCACTTTTTGATCAGCCGGCAGTTTCCCGTAGCGGCAGCACCGTCACCCGCACCTCCGGGTCATGGCTACCGCCACCGAGGATCACCCCGCGCAACGGCGACACATCGGAAAAATCCCGCCCCCAGGCCAGGGTGATGTGCTCCAGGTCGGGCAACAGGTCGTTGGTCGGGTCGAAATCCACCCAGCCGTTCTCCGGGCAATACAGCGAGACCCAGGCATGCGAGGCGTCGGCACCGATCAGTCGCGCCTGTCCGGGCGGCGGGCGGGTCAGCAGGTAGCCGCTGACGTAGCGCGCCGCCAGTCCGCGCGCGCGCAGGCAGGCGAGCATCAGGTGGGCGAAGTCCTGGCAGACCCCGCGACGGCGCTCCAGCACTTCGTCCAGCGGCGTCGCCACCTGGGTGGCCTGCGCATCGAAGGCGAACTCGCGGAAGATCTTCTCCATCAGTGCCGCCGCCGCCACCAGCAACGGCCGTCCGGGCGGGAAGCAGTCGGCGGCGAACTCGGCGAATCGCCGCTGGATGCGCACATAGGGCGACTCGACGCGATAGCGGCAGGCTTCCAGCTCGGCGGCGGACAGCGCCCGCCCGGAAAATGCCAGCCCGGCGGCGACGGTTTCCCATGCCGGCGACGCGGTCAGTTGCGCCGGCGCATGGGCGAACACTTCGACCTGCAGTCGCGCGCTGACCCGCAGCGCCTCGTGGGGACGCTCGAAGGCCAGCCGGCTCAGCGGATTGCCGAATGCGTCGTGGCCATCCTCGCGCCGGCTCGGCCCCGGCTCGATCAGCAGTGCCCGCTCATGACAGGCCTGCCAGGCGCATTCGCGCGGCCAGAGATGCGCCAGTTGCCGCGACAGCGAGACCGGCGTCGCATAGCGGTAATGGGTGTCGTGCAGCACCTGGTAGCGGGCGCCCTGGAGCGGAACGGAGCGAAGCGCGGGTGCGGACATCAGGTGGATACCGTTCTCTGGCTGACATCGTCGACATGGGCGAAATAGCGCAAGCCTAGCCGATCGGAGACCTGTCCGGCGCAGGCGGCGATGTCGCGCAGCAGTCGCGCCAGCCCGACGAGCACCTCATCGAGTCCTGCCGCGCCGAACAGCGGGCTTTCCAGGGCCGCCAGATCGAAGCTGCGCAGGCGTTCGCCCAGGGTCCTGAGTTCCCGCTCGCGTGGCGCGCCGAACTCCTCGTGCAGGCGCTCCAGCGAACGCTCCAGGGCCTGCAACTGGAAGCGCAGCGAGTGCGGGTTCTGCTCGTGCAACAGGAGCAGGTCGAGCACCGGGACCAGCTGCGGCGACGCCAGGTAGCGCGAGCGGTAGGTGATGCCGCTGTTACCCAGCTCCAGCAGCCACTCCAGCGCGCCGGCGTCCCAGGCGCTACCGCCGTCGAGGAAGGCGGCGATGCTCTCGGCGAAGAAGCGCACGCGCTCGATGCGCCGGCCGATCATCAGGAAACGCCAGCCGTCGTCGCGGGTCATGTCGTCGAGGGCGAAACCGGACAACGCGGCCAGGGACATCACTAGCCGGTTGAGGAAGTCCAGCGCTTCGCCGAGGTCGGTGCGTGCCGGATCGAGCGCCTGCATGTCGCGTTGCAGCTCCAGCAAGGCCAGCCAGTTCTCCCCGGACAAGCGCCCGCGCACCTGCGCCGCCGCCCAGTGCAGGCGCCGCAGGTTGGCGCACAGGCTCGCCGGCCAGTGCTCGTCGAGCAACGCCCGCAACAGGCACCTTTCCAACGGCTCGCCATCCCCGGGCAGCAGGCCGATGCCGCCGGCCAGGGCCAGGGCGCTGCGCAACGCCTCTTCGTCGCCATCGGCATCCACGTAGCGCGACAGCACCACCCGCAACAGACGCGCATGGTCGTCGCAACGCTCGGCATAGCGGCCGTACCAGAACAGGTTCTCCACCACCCGCGACGGCAGGTAGGGGTCTTCGCGGACCAGGTCGCGCACGCCGAGCCGGCGCGGGCGCAACGGCTCGCCGCCGACTGCTCGCTCGGCCAGCACCCAGGTGTCCTTGCTCGCCCCGCCGCGCTGCATCGACACCACTTCGGCGTCCGCCGCCGAGGCTACGCGGGTCAGGCCGCCGGGCATCACCCAGTAGCGACCGTCGCTGGCGGCGACGGCGAATACGCGCATGCCGATGGCCCGCGACTGCAGGCCGACGCCGGCCTTGCCGTCGCGCCAGACCGGTGCCTGGGACAACTGCGCCAGGCGTTGCGCCACGTAGGCCTGCGGGCGCTCGCGCAAGCGCTCGCCGAGGGATGCCAGGCCGGCACTGTCGAGGGCGTGGCCGAACAGAGGTTCGCAGCGCTGGCCGGGAAAGGCCGGCTTGATCACCAGGTCGGGCAGTGCCGCGAGTATCGCCTCGAGGGCTTGCGGCTCGCCGCACCAGCGGGTGTCGAGCGAGGGCAGCGCCAGTTCCTCGCCAAGCAGGCGGCGACAAGCCTGCGGCAGGAAGCCGAGCAGGCCGGGCGACTCCAGCACTCCGCTGCCCAGTGCGTTGGCCACCAGCACGCGTCCCTGGCGTACCGCCTCGAGCAGGCCGGGAATGCCCAGCGCCGAGTCGGTACGTAATTCCAGTGGGTCGCAGAAATCGTCATCGAGGCGCCGCAATACCGCGTGCACCCGTTTCAGGCCGCCGAGGGTCTTGAGATAGAGGGTGGCGTCGCGCACCGTCAGGTCGTGCCCCTCGACCAGCGGAAAACCGAGCTGGCGCGCCAGGTAGAGATGCTCGAAGTAGGTTTCGTTGAAACGTCCGGGAGTCAGCAGCACCACCAGCGGCGTCTCGCCGTCGCCGGCGGCCTGGCTGGCGAGGGTCTCCTGCAGGGTGCGGAAATACCCGGCGAGATGCTGCACGCGCAGGTCGCGATAGAGTTCCGGCAAGGCCCGCGAGACGATCTGCCGGTTCTCCAGCGCATAGCCCGCGCCGGACGGAGCCTGGGTGCGGTCGGCAAGGACCTGCCAGCGTCCGTCGGCATCGCGCGCCAGGTCCACGGCATAGCTGTGCAGGAAAATCCCGCCGGGCGGCCGGATGCCGAGCGCCGGCCAGAGGAAGTTCGGATGGCCGAAGACCAGTTCGCTGGGCAGCAGCCCTTCGGCGAGCAGACGCTGGTCGCCGTACAGGTCGGCCAGCAGCGCATTGAGCAGCCGAGCACGCTGCGCCACACCAGCGGCGATCGGCTGCCACTCGGCGGCGGACAGCAGGTTCGGCAGAAGGTCCAGCGCCCAGGGGCGGTCGGTGCCCTTGGGATCGGCGTAAACGTTGTAGGTGACGCCGTTCTCCTGGATCTGCCGTTCCACCAGGGCCTGGCGCTGGCGCAATTGCTCAGGGCTGCTGCGCTCCAGTTGGCGGAACAGCCGCTGCCAATGGGGACGCACGCCGCCCTGGCGATCGAGCAACTCGTGGTAGGCCGTATCGGTGAACGGATAGTGGGCAAGCAGCTCGGGCATCGAAGGCTCGCGGGGCTGGGGTTGCGGTCACTGTAGCGGAGTCGGCGGCGCGACGCCGGAGCGAAGCGACGAGGCGTTGCCGGGTCCGCCACGACGGTTCTTCGTGAAGACCGGGATGCCCCGGAAGCGCAAGACTTGTGCCAGCGCCGTCAGGCCCGGGCGGCCAGGAGGTCGTGCCGCGGCAATGCACTGCGACGGTGCGCGACCGCAGGCAAGGTTGCAGCCGCGCACGCTTTGCGGGCGGCAGGGCCGCCCCGGCGATCAGCGCGGGATGTTCGGCTGGCGCGACTTCTTCTTGCCCTTGGCGAAGGCCGTCGCCTTGTTCTGCTGGCCCTTGCTCCACGGCTTGCCGCCGTCGCTGGCGCGTGGCGGCAGGCCGGTATGCTGGGTCAGCAGCTTGCCGGCCTTCTTGCTGCCGGCCGGCGTCGAGTTCTTCCGCCGGGCGCTCTGGTATTCGCCGGTATCCGGCTGGTAGGTCGGGACCAGGTGGTGCTTGCCATTGCCGATCAGGTCGGCGCGCCCCATCCGCTCCAGCGCCTCGCGCAGCAGCGGCCAGCCTTTCGGGTCGTGGTAGCGCAGGAAGGCCTTGTGCAGGCGCCGCTGCTGGTCGCTCTTGACGATGGTCACGCCATCGCTCTTGTAGGTGACCTTGCGCAGCGGGTTCTTGCCCGAGTGATACATAGCGGTGGCAGTGGCCATCGGCGAAGGATAGAACGCCTGGACCTGGTCGGCGCGGAAGCCGTTGCGCTTGAGCCACAGGGCCAGGTTCATCATGTCTTCGTCGGTGGTCCCGGGATGGGCGGCGATGAAGTACGGGATCAGGTACTGCTCCTTGCCGGCTTCCTTCGAGAACTTCTCGAACATCTGCTTGAAGCGGTCGTAGGTGCCGATCCCCGGCTTCATCATCTTGTCCAGCGGACCGCGCTCGGTGTGCTCCGGGGCGATCTTCAGGTAGCCGCCGACGTGGTGGGTCACCAGTTCCTTGACGTACTCGGGCGACTCGACGGCGAGGTCGTAGCGCAGGCCGGAGGCGATCAGGATCTTCTTCACCCCCGGCAGCGCCCGGGCCTTGCGGTACAGCTCGATCAGCGAGCTGTGGTCGGTATCGAGGTTCTCGCAGATGCCGGGGAACACGCAGGATGGCTTGCGGCAGTGCCGCTCGATGTCCGGGCTCTTGCAGGCGATGCGGTACATGTTCGCCGTCGGTCCGCCAAGGTCGGAGACCACGCCGGTGAAGCCGGGTACCTTGTCGCGCATCTCCTCGATCTCGCGGATGATCGAGTCGTGCGAGCGGTTCTGGATGATCCGTCCCTCATGCTCGGTGATCGAGCAGAAGGTGCAGCCGCCGAAGCAGCCACGCATGATGTTCACCGAGAAGCGGATCATCTCGTAGGCGGGAATCTTCGCCTTGCCGTAGGCCGGGTGCGGCACGCGGGCATAGGGCATGCCGAACACGTAGTCCATTTCCTCGGTGCTCATCGGAATGGGCGGCGGGTTGAACCAGACATCCACTTCGCCGTGCTTCTGCACCAGGGCACGGGCGTTGCCCGGGTTGGTCTCCAGGTGCAGCACGCGGTTGGCGTGGGCATAGAGCACCGGGTCGTTGCGCACCTTCTCGAAAGACGGCAGGCGGATCACGGTCTTCTCCCGGGTCAGCCTGGGGTTCGCCAGCAACTGCACGACCTTGGCTTCCTGCGGGTCATCCTGCGCGCCCTTTTCCTGCTCGATGGCGCAGGCGGCGGTGTCCTGGGTGTTCACGTAGGGATTGATGATCTTGTCGATCTTGCCCGGCCGGTCGATCCGCGTGGAATCGATCTCGAACCAGCCCTCCGGGGTGTCGCGACGGACGAAGGCGGTGCCGCGCACGTCGGTGATCGCGCTCACCAGTTCGCCCTGGGCCAGGCGCTGGGCGATTTCCACCACCGCACGCTCGGCGTTGCCGTAGAGCAGGATGTCGGCCGTGGCGTCCATCAGGATCGAGCGGCGGACCTTGTCCTGCCAGTAGTCGTAATGGGCGATGCGCCGCAACGAGGCCTCGATCCCGCCGAGGATCACCGGCACATGGCTGTAGGCCTCCTTGCAGCGCTGGCTATAGACCAGGCTGGCGCGGTCCGGGCGCTTGCCGGCCAGGCCGCCGGGGGTGTAAGCGTCGTCGGAACGGACCTTCTTGTCCGCGGTATAGCGGTTGATCATCGAGTCCATGTTGCCGGCCGCCACGCCGAAGAACAGATTCGGCTCGCCGAGCTTCATGAAGTCGTCCTTCGACTGCCAGTCCGGCTGGGCGATGATGCCGACGCGGAACCCCTGGGCCTCCAGCAGGCGGCCGATGATGGCCATGCCGAAGGACGGGTGGTCGACGTAGGCATCGCCGGTGACGATGATGATGTCGCAGGAGTCCCAGCCGAGCTGATCCATCTCTTCCCTACTCATAGGCAGGAAGGGCGCCGGACCGAAACACTCGGCCCAGTACTTGGGATAGTCGAACAGCGGCTTGGCGGCTTGCATCACGGGCACCAGGGGGTATCTCTAGGAATGGGGGGTCGCGAAAACGCGGGGCGCGGAATATAGCACAAAAAATGAGCAATTCCGACGTTTTCACTGGGTATTGCCTGTCGTCGGCCGGCTTCGAAAAAATGCCATCATTTAGCCATCTTGTTTCTATACTCCATTCATCGTCATCTCACCCGGCCTCTAAGGCAGGCCCCCGGGAGAGTCATCGTGCGCCATCCTCTTGCCCTGCTCGCGGTCATCTTCCTGCTACTGGCCAGCGCCGTTTCGCGCGCCGCGCCGGAGTTTCCGGCGCCTCCGGCCAGCGGTGCCTGGTTGAACGGCTCGCTGGACCTGCTCGAAGACCCCGATGGCAACCTGGCGGTGGAGGACCTCGAACAAGCGGAGCAGGCCGGCCGCTTCGTCGCCGCCGCCGGCCGCACCAGCGTCGGCCTCAGCCGCAGCGCCTGGTGGCTGCGCCTCGACCTGCCGAGACGCGAGGCGGTATCCGGCGGCTGGTGGCTGGAAGTCGCCAGCGCCAGCCTGCACGACCTGCGCCTGTACCTCCCCGACGAGCGCGGCGGGTTCCGTGAACATCGCAGCGGCGAAGCGGTGCCCTTCGCCGAGGGCCGCGACCACGCCTATCGTCATCCGCTGTTCCGGATCCCTCCCGGCGATGGGCCGTTGCGCGTCTACCTGCGCAGCTACGATCCCGGCGGCAACGCCTTTCCGCTGAGGCTCTGGAGCCACGACGAACTGCTGGAATACCGCAGCCAGGGCAACCTGCTGTTCGGCATGGCCTACGGGCTGATCCTCGCCCTGCTGCTGTACAACCTGTTCCTCTTCACCAGCCTGCGCGATCGCGCCTATTTCTGGTACGTGCTGACCGCTGCCAGCGCGCTGGTGCTGACCCTGAGCATCAGCGGCCATGGTTTCGAGTATTTCTGGCCCGAGCGGGCGGTGCCCTGGTGGCTTGACCGCCTGGCGCTGCTGGCGATCTGGGGCATCTGCGTGATCCGCTTCAGCCAGAACCTGCTGCAAAGCCGGCAGCACGCACGCTGGGCCCATCACCTGCTGAACGCCTGTTGCCTGCTGTTCCTTGCCTGCCTGGCGTTCAACGCCGCCGGCTGGCGCTGGCAGGCGGCCGGCGTGCTGGCGCTGACCCTGCTGGCCAACCTGCCGATCGCCATCGGCCTGGCAGTGCAGCGCTGGCGCCAGGGTTCGGCCACGGCGCGCCTGTACCTGGTCGGCTTCGGCCTGGTGCTCGGCAGCGTCAGCCTTGGCGTGATGCGCGCCACCGCGCTGGTCCAGCCGACCTCGGCCAACGCCATGGTCTTCCCGCTGGCGCTGACCCTGGAGGCCCTGCTGTTCTCCCTGGCGCTCGCCTCGCGCATCCAGGATCTGAAGCAGGAAAGGGCCCTGGCCCTGGACCAGGCCGACCAGGAAAAGAACGCGCGCCTGGCCCTGCTGCACAGCGCCCAGCGCGACCTGGCACGCGCCGTGGAAGTCCGTACCAACGAGTTGAGCGAGGCCAATCGCCAGTTGCAGATGCGCGAAGCGCAACTGCAGTACGCCGCCCATCACGACCCGCTGACCGGGCTTGGCAACCGCAGGCACCTGATGGAGTTCGCCGAAAGCGCCCTGGACGACGCGCGCCGCCACGGCAACAGCATGGCGCTGCTGCTGATCGACCTGGATCACTTCAAGCCGATCAACGATACCCATGGCCACGATGCCGGCGACTTCGTCCTGCAGAACGTGGCCCAGCGGCTGCGCCATTGCGTGCGCACCGAGGATTGCGTGGCGCGCCTCGGCGGCGACGAATTCGCCGTGCTGGTCGGCGGGTCGAATGCCGAGCAGCATGCCCGCGACATCGCCGAACGCCTGCTGCGAGAACTGGCGAAACCGGTGGAGTTCGCCAAGCAGTGGCTGGTGATCACACCGAGCATCGGCGTCGCCCTGTTTCCCGGCGACGCCCTGCAGTTCGGCAAACTCTACAAGGCCGCCGACCAGGCGCTGTACCGGGTCAAGGGCGCCGGGCGCGCCGGCTATGCGATGGCTGCCGACGATGAACGCGAGACCGCGCCGGCGCTCCCCTGGCCGACCGCCCTGGCACCGGAGCGTATCTCCTGAATCAGTGGCTGTAGCGTCGCGGAACCCGAGCCGTGACCTTGCTCAGAAGCTCGTAGCCAAGGGTGCCGCAGGCACGGGCGACCTCGTCCACCGACAACCCGGCGCCCCACAACTCCACCGGGTCGCCAACGCGAGCCTCCGGCAGGTCGGAGAGGTCGACCGCCAGCATGTCCATCGAGACCCGCCCGGCCAGGGTCGCGCGGCGTCCCCCGACCAGTACCGGAGTCCCGGCTGGCGCGGTACGCGGATAGCCGTCGGCGTAGCCGCAACTGACCGTGCCGATCCGCGCCGGCCGCTCGGCGATCCAGGTGGCGCCGTAGCCGACGCTCTCACCCACGGCCACCTCGCGCAGTGAAATCAACTGCGCGCCCAGGCTCATGGCCGGCTTCAGGCCCAGTTCGGCAGCACTGAGGTCGGCCAGCGGGGTCGACCCGTAGAGCATGACTCCCGGCCGCAGCCAGTCCATGTGGGCGGCCGGGATAGTCAGCACCGCCGCCGAATTGGCCAGGCTGCGCTGGTCGAAGTCCAGGTCGAGCAGGCCGAGGAAACTCTCCAGCTGCTGTTCGGTGAGCGGATGGTTGCGTTCGTCGGCGCAGGCGAAATGGCTGATCAGGTTCAGCTCGCGCACACCGGGATGGCTGCGCAGGCGCGCATGCCAGGCGCGCAGCGCGGCAGGATCGAAGCCCAGGCGGTGCATGCCGGAGTCGAGCTTGAGCCAGACGTTGAGTGGAATATCCAGGCCGGCGGCGAGGAACGCCTCGCCCTGTTCCGCGCCCTGGATCACCAGGTCCAGGCGCAATTGCCCGGCGAGGGCGTATTCGCTCGCCTCGAAGCAGCCTTCCAGCAACAGGATGCGCGCGCTGGCGTGCAAGGCGCGGACTTCCGCGGCCTCCTCCAGGCAGGCCACGGCGAAGCCATCGGCATCGTCGTGCAACGCGGTAACCACTTCGCGCGCACCGTGGCCATAGGCGTTCGCCTTGACCACCGCGAACGCCTGGCGCTGCGGCGCGCAGCGCTTGGCCAGGGCATAGTTGTGGCGAATGGCGGAAAGGTCGACGGTGGCAACGAGGGGACGCATGGCATCGGGTCCTGCAACTGAAACGGGTGCCTATGGTAAGGCGCCCGCCGGGCAAGACCCAAGCCGGGTCATTCGTCCTCGAAGTTGTACATGCCGGCGGCAAGGTTCTCGAAGCGCGTGTATTTGCCGATGAAGGCCAGGCGCACCGTACCGATCGGACCGTTACGCTGCTTGCCGATGATGATTTCGGCGACGCCCTTGAACTCGGTCTCCGGGTGGTACACCTCGTCGCGGTAGACGAACATGATCACGTCGGCGTCCTGCTCGATCGCCCCGGATTCGCGCAAGTCGGAGTTCACCGGGCGCTTGTTGGGTCGCTGCTCCAGGGAGCGGTTGAGCTGCGACAGGGCAATCACCGGGCAGTTGAATTCCTTCGCCAGGGCCTTCAGCGAGCGGGAAATCTCGGAAATCTCGTTGGTCCGGTTGTCGCCGCTGGAGCCGGGTATCTGCATCAGTTGCAGGTAGTCGATCATGATCAGCGCCAGGTCGCCGTGCTCGCGCACCAGGCGACGGGTCCGCGCGCGCATTTCCGAGGGACTGATGCCAGCGGTATCGTCGATGAACAGCTTCTTGTCGTTGAGCAGGTTGATCGCCGAAGTCAGGCGCGGCCAGTCCTCGTCGTCGAGCTTGCCGGAACGCACCTTGGTCTGGTCGATACGCCCGAGCGACGAGAGCATACGCATCACGATCGAGTCGGAGGGCATCTCCAGGGAGTACACCAACACGGCCTTGTCGGTGCGCATCACCGCGTTCTCGACCAGGTTCATGGCGAAGGTGGTCTTACCCATCGACGGACGCCCGGCGACGATGATCAGGTCGGCCGGCTGCAGGCCGCTGGTCTTCTCGTCGAGGTCGGTGAAACCGGTGGACACCCCGGTCAGCGCCTCGGTGGTGTTGAACAGGTAGTCGATGCGGTCGATGGTCTTGACCAGGATATCGCTGATCCCTACCGGCCCGCCGGTCTTCGGTCGCGCTTCGGCGATCTCGAAGATCTTCCGCTCGGCCTCGTCGAGGATCTCGTTGGCGCCGCGCCCTTCCGGGTGGAAGGCGCTGTCGGCGATCTCGTTGCTGATGCCGATCAGTTGGCGCAGGGTGGCGCGCTCGCGGATGATCTGCGCGTAGGCCTTGATGTTGGCGACCGAGGGAATGTTCTTCGCCAGTTCGCCGAGATAGGCCAGGCCGCCGACCTGGGCCAGTTGTCCTTCCTTCTCCAACTGCTCGGAGAGGGTCACCACGTCGATCGGCTGGTTGGCCTCGGCCAGCTTGTAGATGGCGCGGAAGATCAGGCGATGGTCATGGCGGTAGAAATCGCCGTCGGACACCGAATCCGACACACGCTCCCAGGCGTTGTTGTCCAGCATCAGGCCACCCAGCACGGCCTGCTCGGCCTCGATCGAGTGCGGCGGCACCTTCAGGGCTGTGGTTTCCAGGTCGTATTGCTCGGGGCTGGTGATCTCGTTCATAGACTCGACGCAAGAAAAAGGAACAGCGGAAAAAACAACGGGCACGGTGCCGTTGCCGGTACCGTGCCCGATGTTAGCGGACTGCCGCGGACACGCATATGCCCGCCCAGCCCTACCGATCGGATCGCTTACTCAGCGACGATGATCAGCTTCAGAGTGGTTTCCACGTCGGTGTGCAGGTGCACGGCGACGTCGAACTCACCGGTGTTGCGCAGCGCGCCGTTGGGCAGGCGAACTTCGGCTTTTTCCAGCGGGTAACCGGCAGCGGAAACGGCTTCGGCGATGTCGCGGGTGCCGATCGAACCGAACAGCTTGCCTTCGTCGCCAGCGTGGGCGCCGAGGGTTACCACCAGCTCGGAGAGCTGGGCAGCACGGGCTTCGGCAGCGGCCTTCTTCTCGGCGGCAGCCTTTTCCAGCTCGGCGCGGCGTGCTTCGAACGCAGCGACGTTCTCGGCGGTGGCGACGGTGGCCTTGCCCTGCGGCAGCAGGAAGTTACGGGCGTAACCGCCCTTGATGTTCACCTTGTCGCCCAGGTTGCCCAGGTTGGCGACTTTTTCCAGCAGGATGACTTCCATTTGAGTCTTACCTCTTAACTTTTAACCTTCACCGTTCGTGGAACCCTGGCGCCGGGCCAGGCGTCCACGAAAATCAAACAGACTGTCGACAACCGCCAAAAGACAGATCAGGTTCCCCAGCAGCAATACAGCCAGGTACAGGCCCACCAGCCAACCACCCGCGAGGCGCTTCAGGGCGATCAGGCCATGCCCGAGCGCCACGCCGGCGATGATCAGCGGCACGCTGCACAACGGACCGAGCACCGCGGCCTGCACTTCCAGCGCCGGGACCACGACGGCCCCCAGCAGCAGGATCACGGCAACCGCCGGCGCCAGCCGCAAACTCCGGAATTCGCGGCCGAAGCCGCCCGGGTTGTACAGCGAAGCCTGCCAGTACCGCGCGAGCATCAGGCAGAGCAGGCAGGTCACCTGCAGCGAGGAAGCCATGACCCCGGTCAGGGTCGGCACCAGCGCCACCTGCAACTTGTCCAGCTCTTCGCCCGACAGCTGGGACTCCCCGCGAAGCTGGGTCAGGACCTTGGTGACTTCCGTCGCCAGGGCGCCGATCAGCTCGCTGGAGGTATGCCCCAGCACCAGCGCGAATACCACGCCAACTGCAACACTGCCCAGCAGCACATGGCTCCAGGACGTGCTGGCGCGCAGGATCTGCGCCAGCGTCAGGGTACCGAGCAGGACCAGAAGGATGCTCGGATCGCCCAGGTACCACCAGAACATCGCCGGTAGCACCGCCCAGGCCAGGACGCCGAAGGCGTCGCCGAATCCGCGCCGCAGCAGCACCAGGCTACCGGCGGCGGCACTCAGCCAGAACAACAGTGGAACAACCGCGGAGCCTGCCACGGCGAGCGTGGCCTGCATGCGGCCGCGCATGGTGAACTCAGCCAGTGCGCGCATGCGATCTATCCCTTACCAGCGTTCGACTGCCCGATCTCAACGGCCGTGGCTGTCGGTGTAAGGAAGCAGGGCCAGGTAGCGGGCGCGCTTGATAGCGGTCGCCAGCTGACGCTGGTACTTGGCCTTGGTGCCGGTGATACGGCTCGGAACGATCTTGCCGGTTTCGGAAACGTAGGCCTTCAGGGTGTTGAGATCCTTGTAATCGATCTCTTTCACGCCTTCGGCGGTGAAGCGGCAGAACTTACGACGACGGAAGAAACGTGCCATGTGATTGGCTCCTCAATACTGGTCCGGAATTACTCGTCAGCGTTATCGCTATCGCTGTTGTCGTCGCCATCGGCGCCTTCAGCGTTATCGTTCGGACGCTCACGACGCTCGCGACGCTCGTTGCGGCTTTCTTCAGCCTTGAGCATCTCGGACTGCTCGGTGACAGCTTCGTCGCGACGCATGACCAGGTTACGGATCACGGCATCGTTGTAACGGAAGTTGTCTTCCAGCTCAGCCAGGGCCTTGGCGCTGCACTCGACGTTCATCAGAACGTAGTGGGCCTTGTGCACGTTGTTGATGGCGTAGGCCAGCTGACGACGGCCCCAGTCTTCCAGACGGTGGATCTTGCCGCCGTCTTCTTCGATGGCCTTGGTGTAACGCTCGACCATGCCACCGACTTGTTCGCTCTGGTCCGGGTGAACCAGGAACACGATTTCGTAATGACGCATAAATGCTCCTTACGGGTTGCAGCCTGCCGCAGAACGGTCAGGCAAGGAGTGAATGTTTTCTTGGCTTGCCTGGTGGAGAGGCGAACGAACGCCTGCCCACGCGGCAAGGGGCGACATTCTAGAGAAGGGCAACCGGCGAAGCAAGGAAGATTGGCGAATATTTGTACAGCGGATGGAATGGCGCGGGGCCGCGCCGCGGCGGCCCCGCACGCGCTCACTCCAGCGGGGTGCGCTGGCGGAGGATCTCGAACAGGCAGACGCCGGTGGCGACCGAGACGTTCAGGCTGCTGACGCTGCCGGCCATCGGCAACCTGGCGAGGAAGTCGCAGTGCTCGCGGGTCAGCCGGCGCATGCCCTTGCCTTCCGCGCCCATCACCAGCACGGTCGGCCCCTTGAGGTCGAGCTGGTAGAGGGTCTTGTCCGCCTCGCCAGCGGTGCCGACCACCCACAGGCCGCGCTGCTGGAGCTTTTCCAGGGTGCGCGCGAGGTTGGTCACCGCCACCAGCGGGATCACCTCGGCGGCGCCGCAAGCGACCTTGCGCACGGTGGCGTTGAGGGTCGCGGACTTGTCCTTGGGCACGATCACCGCCTGCACCCCCGCCGCATCGGCGGTACGCAGGCAGGCGCCGAGGTTGTGCGGATCGGTGACGCCATCCAGGGCCAGCAGCAGCGGCACGCCCTCGCTCCGCTCGAGCAGTTCCTCGAGCATGTTTTCGCCCCAGACCTGGCTGGGGCTGACTTCCGCGACCACGCCCTGGTGGACGCCTTCCGCCCACTCGTCGAGTTCGCGCCGATCGCGCTGCCCTACCGGAATACGGAACCCGGCGGCCAGCTCGGTGAGCACCTGGACCCGCGGATCATGCCGCCCCTCGGCCAGCCACAACTGCTTGACCCGCTTCGGGTGATGACGCAACAACGCTTCCACGGCATGCACGCCGTAGACCTTTTCCCACTGACTCATGACTTGGCCTTACGTTTGCGCGCCCCGGTGGCGGCCGGAGCGTTGTCGGCCTTCGGCTTGGAAGGCCCCTTGCGATGCTTGGTCGGCTTGCCCGGCTTGGCGGCAGCGGCGGGCTTGCCGTCCTTGGCCTTGCCCTTCGCGCTCTTGCCCGCAGGAACGACCTTGCCCTTCTTCCCGCCCTTGTCCTTGCCGCCGACACGCGCCTCGGCGAGCAGCGCCTGCTTCACCTCGCGACTCTTGCGCACGTCGGTGTTGCCGAGCATCTCCGCGGCCTGCGCCAGCAGCTCCGGCGCGACCGGCGGCAGCGCCTGCACCTTGCCGGCCTTGCGCCGCGGCACCACCGCGGCGTCGGGACTGGCCAGCGCCGGCTCCAGGTCGACCTCGGGCACGGATGCGCCCTTGCGCCCCTTCGGCGCCTTGCCGGCGTTCGCCGACTTGTCGCCGTTGCGCTTCTTGCGTCCGATCGGCGCGCTCAGCACGTTTCCGGCCAGCTCGAAATCGATCTTCCGCTCGTCCAGGTCGACCCGCGCCACTACCACTTCCGTGGTGTCGCCGAGACGGAAGCTGCGCCCGGTGCGTTCGCCGCTGAGGCGATGGTGCACGGCGTCGAAATGATAGTAGTCGCCGGGCAGCGCGGTCACATGGACCAGGCCTTCGACGAAGATGTCGGTCAGCTCGACGAACAGACCGAAACCGGTGACCGCAGTGATTACGCCAGGGAAGGTCTCGCCGACCCGCTCGCGCATGTATTCGCACTTCAGCCAGTTGGTCACGTCGCGGGTGGCCTCGTCGGCACGCCGCTCGGTCATCGAGCACTGCTCGCCCAACTGGTCCAGGCGCAATTCGTCGTACGGATAGATACGCGCCTTGGGCATGCTCGCCGCGCCGGCCCGCTGCACGTGCGGAGTCTCCGCCTTGGAGCGGATCACACTGCGGATCGCACGATGCACCAGCAGGTCCGGGTAGCGCCGGATCGGCGAGGTGAAGTGGGTGTAGGCGTCGTAGTTGAGGCCGAAGTGGCCATTGTTGTCCGGGCTGTACACCGCCTGGCTGAGCGAACGCAGCATGACCGTCTGGATCAGGCGGAAGTCGGCGCGGTCGTGGATCTTCTCCAGCAACTCCTGGTAGTCGCCCGGGGTCGGCGCGGCCTTGCCGCGGCCGAGGCTCAACCCCAGCTCGCCGAGGAACTGGCGCAGGTTGTTGAGTTTCTCCTGCGGCGGGCCGTCATGCACCCGGTACAACGCCGGGATGGCGTGCTTCTGCAGGAAGCGTGCGGTCGCCACGTTGGCGCAGAGCATGCACTCTTCGATCAGGCGGTGCGCATCGTTGCGCTGGGTCGGGCGGATTTCCGAGATCTTCCGGTCGGCGCCGAAGACGATGCGGGTTTCCTGGGTCTCGAAATCGATCGCGCCGCGGACATGGCGGCCGGCCAGCAGCGCTTTATACAACGCATACAGCTGCTGCAGGTGCGGCACCACGCCGGGCAACTGCTGGCGCAGGTTCTCGGCCTCGACGCTGTCGGGATGCTCGAGCAACTGGCTGACCTTGGTGTAGGTCAGGCGGGCATGGGAGTGGATCACCGCTTCGTAGAACTGGTAGCCGGTCAGCTTGCCAGCCTTGGACAGGGTCATCTCGCAGACCATGGCCAGCCGGTCGACCAGCGGATTCAGCGAGCAGAGACCATTGGACAGCACCTCCGGCAGCATCGGGATCACCCGCTCGGGGAAATACACCGAGTTGCCGCGCCTGGCCGCCTCTTCGTCCAGCGCCGAACCGACCTTCACGTAGTGCGAGACATCGGCGATCGCCACGAACAGGCGCCAGCCGCCGCCGCGCTTGGCCTCGGCGTACACCGCGTCGTCGAAGTCGCGGGCATCCTCGCCGTCGATGGTGACGAAGGGCACCTGGCGCAGGTCGACACGCTTTTCCTTGTCCTTCTCCGCCACTTCCGGCTTGAGCTTGGCCGCTTCCTTCTCCACCGCGGCCGGCCAGACGTGGGGGATATCGTAGCTGCGCAGGGCGACTTCGATCTCCATCCCCGGCGCCATGTAGTCACCGAGCACCTCGACGATCTCGCCCTGGGCCTGGCGGTGGATGCTCGGCCATTGCTCGATGCGCACCTGGACGAACTGGTTGTGCCTGGCCTTGCCGGCCTTGCCCGGCGGGATCAGGACTTCCTGCTGGATCTTCGGGTTGTCCGCGACCACCACGCCGATGCCGCTTT
Organism: Pseudomonas sp. 20-5; assembly: GCF_056782835.1. NCBI lineage: Bacteria > Pseudomonadati > Pseudomonadota > Gammaproteobacteria > Pseudomonadales > Pseudomonadaceae > Pseudomonas > Pseudomonas sp. 20-5. The sequence goes on from NZ_CM165584.1 coordinate 5,590,678, forward strand.
CCTCGAAGTAGCGGCCGACCACGATCTCGTGGGCCCGCTCGATCACCTCGACCAGCTGGCCTTCGCGGCGTCCGCGCCGGTCATGGCCGGACACCCGGGCCAGGGCGCGGTCGCCGTCGAACACCAGGCGCATCTGGGTGGGACTGAGGAACAGGTCGTCGCTGCCATCGTCGGGGATCAGGAAGCCGAAGCCGTCGCGGTGCCCGCTGATGCGGCCGCGGATCAGGTCCAGCTTGTCCACCGGCGCATAGGCGCCACGACGCGTATAGATAAGCTGCCCGTCGCGCTCCATGGCGCGCAGGCGACGACGCAAGGCCTCTTCCGGCTCCTCGCCGGCGAGCCCGAACTCGTCGAGCAACTGGGAGCGAGTCGCCGGAGCGCCCCGCTCGGATAGGTGAGCCAGGATCAGTTCCCGGCTGGGGATGGGGTTTTCGTACTTTTCCGCTTCGCGAGCGGCCTCGGGATCGAGGTTTTGCCAATCGGCCATTAGAGGTAGGTCACCTTTTCTTCTTTAGCGTTTGCTGCCATTGCTCTATTGAAGCGCGAAAACGCTTCGTCGGTCAGCTTCGGCAACAGAATAATTTTTATCGCATCAGGGGTTTACAAGCAGAATACGTACTCGTATAGTTCGCGCCCACAACGTTGCTGAGACGTTGTAACACGGAAACGATGAGCGATCATCGACTCCAGTGCCCAGGTGGCGGAATTGGTAGACGCACTAGGTTCAGGTCCTAGCGGTGGCAACACCGTGGAAGTTCGAGTCTTCTCCTGGGCACCATATTTCAGACAAAGCCGGTCATTAGACCGTTTTTGTTTCAGCAGTTCAGCCACTACCAGGCATTGAAACTGCGACAAGGTTTGCAACACCCAAGTCGATGAGCGATCATCGCACAATGCTGAAAAGCATGCCCAGGTGGCGGAATTGGTAGACGCACTAGGTTCAGGTCCTAGCGGTGGCAACACCGTGGAAGTTCGAGTCTTCTCCTGGGCACCATCTTCAAGACAAACAGCCGAGCATCGCTCGGCTTTTTGTTGTCCGCGATTTTCCCTTCGAGCCACGCCACCCTCCCCCGCTCACCGCGGCGCCGACCCCGGAAATGAAAACGGGCCGCATGCGCAGCCCGTTCCGTCATCGCCCCGCTATCCGCCTCAGGCGAATGGATGGCGCAGGATGATGGTCTCGTTGCGGTCCGGACCGGTGGAGATGATATCGATCGGCGCACCCACCAGCTCTTCCACACGCTTGATGTAGGCGCGGGCGTTGGCCGGCAACTCTTCCAGGGTCTTCGCACCCACGGTCGACTCGCTCCAGCCGGGCATTTCCTCGTAGACCGGCTGCAGGCCGATGTAGCTGTCGGCATCGGTCGGCGCTTCCAGCACATCGCCATCGGCATTCTTGTAGCCGACGCACAGGCGCACCACATCCAGGCCATCGAGCACGTCGAGCTTGGTCAGGCACAGGCCGGAGATGCTGTTGATCTCGATGGCGCGGCGCAGGATCACGGCATCGAACCAGCCGCAGCGACGAGCGCGACCGGTGGTGGCGCCGAACTCGTGGCCGCGCTTGGCCAGGTAGGCGCCGACGTCGTCGAACAGCTCGGTCGGGAACGGACCGGAGCCGACGCGAGTGGTATAGGCCTTGGTGATACCCAGTACGTAGTCCAGGTACAGCGGGCCGAAGCCGGAACCGGTGGCGGTACCGCCAGCGGTGGTGTTGGAACTGGTCACGTAGGGGTAGGTGCCATGGTCGATGTCCAGCAGCGATCCCTGGGCGCCTTCGAACATGATGTCCTTGCCGTGCTTGCGCAGGTCGTGCAGGGTCGCGGCGACATCGGCCATCATCGGCTTGAGCAGCTCGGCATACTCCATCGCCTCGTCCAGGGTCTTCTGGAAGTCGATGGCCGGCTCCTTGTAGTAGTGCTGCAGGACGAAGTTATGGTAGTCCAGCAGCTCACCCAGCTTGGCGGCGAAGCGCTCGCGGTGGAACAGGTCGCCGACGCGCAGGCCGCGACGTGCCACCTTGTCCTCGTATGCCGGGCCGATGCCACGACCGGTGGTGCCGATCTTGGCTTCGCCGCGGGCCTTCTCGCGCGCCTGGTCGAGGGCGACGTGATAGGACAGGATCAGCGGACAGGAAGGACTGATGCGCAGGCGCTCGCGCACCGGCACGCCCTTCTCTTCCAGCTTGGTGATTTCGCGCAGCAGCGCATCCGGCGCCAGCACCACGCCATTGCCGATCAGGCACTGCACGCCTTCGCGCAGGATGCCCGATGGAATCAGGTGCAGGACGGTTTTCTCGCCATCGATCACCAGGGTGTGGCCAGCGTTGTGACCACCCTGGTAGCGAACTACGGCAGCCGCCTGCTCGGTGAGCAGGTCGACGATCTTGCCCTTGCCCTCATCACCCCATTGGGTGCCCAGGACTACGACATTCTTACCCATAACACTTGTCCCCATCGTGGAAGTTCGATGCCGGCCGCGGCCGGCGGAATCTCAGGACGCCAGCGGCGCCACCTGCCAATTGCCATCGCGCAGCGCCAGCTGCCGGTCGCAGCCCGCCTCGCGCGCAGAAGCCGCATCCTGCCCGGGCAGAGCCTGGACGACACGCTGCCCGTCGCGGCGCAGTCGTTGCACCACCTGCCAGAGCCCGGCCCCTTCGGCCGGCGCCCAGATACCCGATACAGCCTGGTCCAACCGGGCCTGGCCGAGAGTGACCAGGCTTTTCAGATCGGTGGAGAAACCGGTGGCCGGGCGGGCGCGCCCGAAATCGGCACCGATATCATCATAGCGACCGCCCTGGGCGATGGACTGGCCAACGCCGGGCACGAAGGCCGCAAACACCACGCCGGTGTGATAGTGATAGCCACGCAGCTCGCCGAGGTCGAAATACAGCGGCAAGCCGGGGAAACGTCCAGCCAGCGAATCGGCGATCTCGATCAGCTCGTTCAGCGCCACCTGGACATCGGCCGGCGCCGCCGCCAGACGGGCACGGCCCTGCTCCAGCGCATCGCGGCCGCCGCATAGCTCGGCCAGCGCACGCAACATGCCGCGCAGCTCGGCAGGCAGGTCTGCAGTCAGCGCCTCGACCTCGTCCACCGCCTTGCGCTGCAAGGCATCGAACAACTGCTGCTCGACTTCGCCGGACAGCCCTGCCGCGCGCGCCAGGCCGCGGTAGATACCGACATGGCCGAGGTCCATGTGCACGTCCGGCACTTCCGCCATCTCGAGCATTTCCAGCATCAGGCTGATCACCTCGACATCGCTGGCAGGGCTCGGATCGCCGTACAGCTCGGCGCCCAGCTGGATCGGACTACGCGAAGTGGACAGCGCGCGCGGCTGCGCATGCAGCACACTGCCGGCATAGCACAGGCGGCTCGGTCCCTCGCGGCGCAGGCTGTGCGCATCCATCCGCGCCACTTGCGGCGTAATGTCGGCACGGAAACCCATGAGCCGGCCGGACGCCGGGTCGGTCACCTTGAAGGTGCGCAGGTCAAGATCCTGTCCCGCGCCGGTGAGCAGCGACTCCAGGTATTCGATATGCGGGGTCACGACGAACTCGTAACCCCAGCGGTGGAACAGATCCAGCACCTGACGGCGGGCTGCTTCGATGCGCGCCGCCTCCGGGGGCAGCACCTCTTCGATCCCATCTGGCAGCAGCCAGCGGTCTACCGTTGCCATTTCGCCTCTCCCCTTTCAGCCGGGCGGCACATCATCAGTGAATCCAGTAAAGAAGCAGGGTGCCGAGCAGCATGCTGCCCAGCCCCACGAGACGCAGGTGACGGTCGCTCAGCCGGCCGATGCCGGTGACCGCCTCGCGCCATTGTCGCGGACACAGGAACGGCAGGATGCCTTCCAGCACCAGCACGAGACAAAAAGCGATGCCGAATTCCTGCCACATGATTCTCGCGGACGCAAAAAAGCCGGGATTTCCCGGCTGGCTCATCATAACACGATTTCTCCGGCGGGCGCTGCCGCCCGCCGGAGAACCGAGTATTACTTGTTGGCCTTGTTCAGATAGCGGAAGAACTCGCTGCTCGGATCGAGCACCAGTACGTCGCGCTTCTCGGCGAAGCTTTCGCGATACGCCTTCAGGCTACGGTAGAAGGAATAGAACTCCGGATCCTGGTTGTAGGCCTTGGCATAGATCGCGGCAGCCTTGGAGTCGCCGTCACCGCGGGTCTCTTCCGACTCGCGGTAGGCTTCGGCAACGATTACCCGGCGCTGGCGATCGGCGTCGGCACGAATGCCTTCGGCCAGTTCGCGACCCTTGGCGCGGTGCTCGCGGGCCTCGCGCTCACGCTCGGTGCTCATCCGCTCGAAGACGCTGCGGTTGACTTCCTTCGGCAGGTCGATGGCCTTGACCCGCACGTCGATCACCTCGATACCCAGTTCCTTCTGCGCCATGCGGTTCAGCGAAGCGGTGATGTCGCCCATCAGCGCGTCGCGCTCGCCCGATACCACTTCATGCAGGGTACGCTTGCCGAACTGGTCGCGCAGACCCGCTTCGAGACGCCGCGACAGGCGTTCGTCGGCGATCTGCTTGAGGCCCGAGGTAGCGGTGTAGAAGCGCTCGGCATCCGCCACCCGCCACTTGGCATAGGCATCCACCATCACCGCTTTCTTTTCCAGGGTCAGGAAGCGCTGGGTCGGGGCATCCAGGGTCAGCAGGCGAGCGTCGAACTTGCGCACCTGGTTGACGTACGGGATCTTGAAGTGCAGGCCCGGCTTGACGTCGGACTCGACCACCCGGCCGAAGCGCAACATGACCGCGCGCTCGGTCTGCTGGACTACGTAGACGCTGTTCCACAGGACGATGGCGGCGACGACACCGACGATCAGAGCGATCAAAGACTTGTTGCCCATCAGCGGCTCTCCCTCGTACGCGCGTCTTGCTGCCGCAGATCGTTGACGATCCGCGACCCCAGGTCGGAAGCGCTGGCGCTGCCACCACCGGCGGAAGCACCGGCCCCCGTAGCGGGCGCGGCGTTACGACCATCGATCATCTTGTCCAGCGGCAGGTAGAGCAGGTTGTTCTGCCCCTGCTGACCGGTCACCAGCACCTTGCTGGTCTGGCTGAAGACTTCCTGCATGGTGTCCAGGTACAGACGCTCGCGCGTCACTTCCGGAGCCTTGCGATATTCCACCAGCAGCTTGGAGAAGCGATCCGCCTCGCCCTGGGCGCGCGAAATCACCTCGTCGCGGTAACCGTTGGCTTCTTCGATGATACGCTGGGCCTGGCCACGTGCCTCCGGCACCACGCCGTTGGCATAGGCTTCGGCCTGGTTCTTCTCGCGCTGCTCGTCCTCGCGGGCCCGGATCACATCGTCGAACGCTTCCTGCACCTCACGCGGTGCCTGGGCGCTCTGGATGTTCACCTGGGTCACGGTGATACCGGTCCTGTAGGTATCCAGGAAGCGTTGCAGGCGCTCGCGCACCTCGGTCGCCATCTGCTCGCGGCCTTCGGTGAGGATCCGGTCCATGGTGGTGGAGCCGGCGACATGCCGCAGCGCGCTCTCGGTCGCCTGCTGCAGGCTGACCTCGGGCTGGTCGACGTTGAGCACGAAGTCCTGCAGGTTGCTGATCTTGTACTGCACGGTCAGCGGCACTTCGACGATGTTCTCGTCCTCGGTGAGCATCTGCCCCTGCTTGCTGTACGCACGCTCGCGGGTGACGTTCTCCTGGAAGCGCTTGTCGATCGGCGGGAAGTAGAAGTTCAGGCCGGGACCGACCGTCTCGTAATACTTGCCGAAGCGCAGGATGACCGCCTGCTCCTGCTCGTCCACCACATAGATGGCGTTGTACAGCCAGAGCACGGCGAGGATCGCCAGGCCGATGCCGAACAGGCCCAGGCCACCGCCCTTGCCGCCGGAACCGGAGCCGGAACCGTTGCCACTGCGTTTTTTTCCACCGAACAGCCCGTTCAGGCTGTCCTGAAGCTTGCGGAAAGCCTCATCCAGGTCGGGCGGCCCCTTGCGGTCACCACCGCCGCCACCACCACCGCGGCGGCCTCCCCACGGGTCTCGATCGTTGTTGTTCGAGTTGTCACCCGGCTCGTTCCAAGCCATAGCGCTCTCCATCTAGTAACGCGAAACGCGCCTGCGGCGCGGCCACCCATGCTACCGAATGCCCTGCCCGCTGCCAAAAGCAGCGATACGGGCTTTATTGCAAAGTGTGTTGCGCAACGAACTCCGCCGGCTGCCAGCCAGCGCGGCTCGCCAGGCGGTTCAACTCGGCCCGCGGCAGGCGCACCTGCAGCAGGGTACAACCCTCCTCATCGTGCGCCTCGGACTGCACCGCGCCCAGTTCGAACAACTGGGCGCGCAGGCGCCCGAGCCGCTGGGGCAGGCGCAAGGTTCCGACGAACAGGTCCTCGCCAAGCAGCTCGGCGATGGCCTGGCGCAACAGGTCGAGGCCTTCGCCGGTCTGCGCCGACAGCCAGACGCGCACCGGCTTGCCGGAGTCGTCGCGCTGGATGTGCGGCTCGACCGAGGGTAGCAGGTCAACCTTGTTATAGACCTCGAGCATCGGCAATTCGTTGGCGCCGATCTCGCCGAGCACCGCCAGCACCTGCTCGACCTGCGCATCCCGTTCGGGCTCGTAGGCGTCGATCACGTGCAGCAGGAGGTCGGCGTTGCTCGACTCTTCCAGCGTAGCGCGGAAGGCCTCCACCAGCTTGTGCGGCAGGTGACGGATGAAGCCCACCGTGTCGGCCAGCACCACCGGCCCGAGATCGTCCAGTTGCAGGCGACGCAGGGTGGGGTCGAGGGTGGCGAACAACTGGTTGGCGGCATACACCTCGGAGGCGGTGAGCGCATTGAACAGGGTCGATTTGCCGGCGTTGGTATAGCCGACCAGGGAGACCGCCGGGATATCCGCGCGCTTGCGCCCGCGTCGAGCCTGCTCGCGCTGGCTGCGGACCTTCTCCAGGCGCTGCTTGATCTGGCGGATGCGCACGCGCAGCAGGCGTCGGTCGGTTTCCAGCTGGGTCTCGCCCGGACCGCGCAGACCGATACCGCCTTTCTGCCGTTCGAGGTGGGTCCAGCCGCGTACCAGCCGCGTGCTCATGTGCTCCAGTTGCGCCAGTTCCACCTGCAACTTGCCTTCGTGGGTACGTGCGCGCTGGGCGAAGATGTCGAGGATCAGCCCGGTCCGGTCGAGTACGCGGCACTCGAACGCACGCTCGAGGTTGCGCTCCTGGCTGGGCGTCAAGGTGTGGTTGAAAATCACCAGCTCGACGTTTTCGGCCTTGACCAGGTCGTGCAACTCCTCGACCTTGCCACTGCCGATAAGATATTTGGCGCTCGGCTGGTGGCGGGAGACGCTGACGAATGCCACCGTTTCCGCGCCGGCCGAACGCACCAGCTCCTGGAACTCCTGCGGGTCTTCACGCGCCTCGGGGTTCTGCCCTTCCAGATGCACCAGAACAGCCTGTTCCCCACCACCTGGGCGCTCAAAGAACAAAGCGGACTCCCGTCAAGCGTTGCCCGGCTCGGCCGGCTGGTCACCGCTCGGCAGACGCACCGGACGGCTCGGTACCACGGTGGAGATCGCGTGCTTGTAAACCATCTGGCTGACGGTGTTCTTCAGCAGGATGACAAACTGGTCGAAGGACTCGATCTGGCCTTGCAGCTTGATGCCGTTGACCAGATAGATGGAAACCGGGACGCGTTCTTTCCGCAGGGTATTGAGGTAAGGGTCTTGTAGCGAATGCCCTTTTGACATGTGCCGCACTCCTTTAAGGATCGTAGTTTGAAGTAGTCGAATAGGGTGACTTGGCGCCGTCCAAACTCCGGAGTCGTTCCGGAAACAGACGGACAAATTAAGGTCTCAGGCCAATATGGAGACCGTTTTCAGGTATTTCAAGGCACGCGGCAGATTGTCACCTGCTAGGCTGTCCATCCAGTGTAGATGGCTCCAGCTTCGCAGCCAGGTGAACTGGCGCTTGGCCAACTGGCGGGTAGCGATGATGCCGCGTTCGGTCATTTCAGCGTAGGACAGCTTGCCATCCAGGTAATCCCACACCTGACGGTAACCCACGGCTCTAATAGACGGTAATCCTGCATGCAAGTCACTTCTGGCATGCAGTGCTTCGACCTCGGCGATGAAACCCTGTTCCAGCATCTGGCGAAAACGCTGCGCAATCCGCGCGTGCAACACCTGGCGCTGCTCGGGAGCAATCGCCAGCTGAGCGACAGTATACGGCAATTGATTCCTGCCTGACGCGTCAAAATCCGCCTTTTCAGCGCTTTGCCGGCGACGCAGGTCGCTCATCGACACCCCGCCGAGGCGATACACCTCGAGCGCCCGCATCAGTCGCTGCGGATCGTTGGGGTGGATACGCGCAGCCGATTCCGGGTCGACCTCGGCGAGTTGCCGGTGCAGCGCCTCCCAACCTTCGGCCTGGGCCTCGGCCTCGATCGCCGCGCGCACCTCGGGATCGGCGCCGGGCATGTCGGCCAGACCCTCGAGCAACGCCTTGTAATAGAGCATGGTGCCCCCCACCAGCAGGGGAATCCTGCCGCGCGCGGTGGCCTCGGCCATCGCCGCCAGGGCGTCGGCGCGAAACTCCGCGGCCGAATAGCTCTCCGCCGGGTCGCGGATATCGATCAGGCGGTGCGGATAGCGCGCCAGCAGCTCCCGGGAAGGCTTGGCCGTACCGATATCCATGCCGCGGTAGATCAGCGCCGAGTCGACGCTGATCAGCTCGCAGGGCAGCGCATCGGCCAGCGCCATCGCCAGGTCGGTCTTGCCGGCGGCGGTCGGCCCCATGAGAAAGATGGCGGGAGGCAGGGAAGACATCGGAACGCTCTTGGACAAAGCGCATAGCTTCGGGCTTTGCGCCCGAAGCTGCAAGGCTCAGCGTCCGCGCAGGAAGAGCTTGTCCAGCTCGTCCAGGCCCAGTTGGGTCCAGGTCGGACGCCCATGGTTGCACTGGCCGCTGCGCTCGGTGATTTCCATGTCGCGCAACAGGGCGTTCATTTCCGGCAGGGTCAGGCGCCGGTTGGCGCGCACCGCGCCATGGCAGGCCATGGTGCCGAGCAGCTCGTTCAGGTGCGCCTGGATACGGTCACTGGTGCCGTATTCCAGCAGGTCGGCGATGACATCACGCACCAACTGGGTCGCCTCCGCCTGCTTGAGCAGCGCAGGGATCTGCCGGATCGCCAGGCTTTCCGGCCCCAGGCGCTGCAGTTCGAAGCCCAGGCGCTGGAACCAGCTGGAATGCTCTTCCGCGCAATCCGCCTCGCGCTCGCTGACCGCGATCGACTCCGGCACCAGCAACGGCTGCCCACGCAAGCCTTCGCTGGCCATCGCCACCTTGAGGCGCTCGTAGGTGATCCGCTCGTGGGCCGCGTGCATGTCCACCAGCACCAGGCCGTGGGCGTTCTCGGCGAGAATGTAGATGCCCTTGAGCTGCGCCAGGGCGTAACCCAGCGGCGGGATGTCCTGGGCGCTCTCGGGCAACGCGGCTGGCGCCTCGCCCGCGGGTAACGGCGCGAAGTAGGCCTTGTAGGCGCCACCGGCCTCGGCCAGAGAGGGCGGCGCCTCCGGCCGGGTATAGGCGGAATAGCCGGAGGAGCCGCCGGAGGCCGATGAGCCGCCACTCCAGCCCACCCGTGCCGCCGGACTCTCCAGCACGCTCTCGGCCAGGCGCATCTCGCCCTGCGGGCCGAACTCGCCGGCGGCAGCGCCGGTCGGACGCGGCTCGGTCAGGCTGGTCGCCCCGGGCGGCGCGAGCTGGTCGTCGGGACGGACCTCGCCCAGCGCACGATGCAGGGTGCCATAGAGGAAGTCATGGACCATCCGGCTGTCACGGAAGCGAACTTCGTGCTTGGTCGGGTGCACGTTGACGTCCACCACCGCCGGATCGACTTCGAAGAACAGCACGAAGGTCGGATGCCGGCCGTTGTACAGCACGTCGCGATAAGCCTGGCGCACCGCGTGGGCGACCAGCTTGTCGCGCACCATGCGCCCGTTCACATAGAAGTACTGCAGGTCCGGCTGGCTGCGGGAGAAGGTCGGCAAGCCGACCCAGCCCCACAGGTGCAGGCCGTTGCGCTCGACCTCGATCGGCAGCGCCTGCTCGAGGAATGCCTGGCCGCACACCGCGCCGACCCGGCGCGCGCGGGCCAGCTCGTCTCGCGCCTCGTGCAAGGCGAAGATGGTCTTGCCGTTGTGGCGCAGGTGGAAAGCCACGTCGAAGCGGGCCAGCGCCAGGCGCTTGATGACCTCCTGCAGATGGTCGAACTCGGTCTTCTCGGCACGCAGGAACTTGCGCCGCGCCGGGGTGTTGAAGAACAGGTCGCGAACCTCGACGCTGGTCCCCACCGGGTGCGCCGCCGGCTGTACCCGCGGCTGCATGTCACGGCCCTCGGTTTCCACCTGCCAGGCTTCGCCGGCGTCGGCGGTACGCGAGGTCATGGTCAGGCGCGCTACCGAGCTGATCGAGGCCAGCGCCTCGCCACGGAAGCCGAGGCTCATCACCCGCTCCAGGTCTTCCAGCTCGCGGATCTTGCTGGTGGCGTGGCGAGCCAGGGCCAGCGGCAGGTCGTCGGCGGGGATGCCGCGACCGTCGTCGCGCACTCGCAGCAACTTGATGCCGCCCTGCTCGACCTCCACATCAATGCGCCGGGAACCGGCGTCAAGGCTGTTTTCCAGGAGTTCCTTGGCCACCGAGGCGGGACGCTCGACCACCTCACCGGCGGCGATCTGGTTCGCCAGCCGCGGACTCAGCAGCTGGATACGCGGTGCTTCACTCATCACTGGGCCGCCAGGGCGGTGCTCGGGATGGACAGTGCCTGGCCGACTTTCAGGTTGTCGCTGGACAGGCTGTTGCTGCTACGCAGCGCGGCCATGCTCACTTCATAGCGCTGGGCGATCATCGCCAGGGTCTCTCCGGGCCGCACCACGTGCTCGCGCGGCCCCATGGAGAGCTTGCCCTGGGCGCGCAAAGAGGCGATGTAGGTGCCGGGCGGCGGGCTCTGCTGGAAATACTGGCGGATGCCGCTGGTGATCGAACGCGCCAAAGCCTGCTGATGGCTGGCGCTGGCCAGCTTGCGCGACTCGTTGACGTTCGAGATGAAGCCGGTTTCCACCAGGATCGACGGGATGTCGGGCGACTTCAGCACCATGAACCCGGCCTGCTCGACACGACGCTTGTGCAGCGAAGTGATGCGGCCGACATTGGTCAGTACCTTGTGGCCGACATCCAGGCTCGACGAGAGGGTGGCGGTCATCGACAGGTCGAGCAGCACGCCGGCGAGCATCTGATCCTTGTCGCCGAGGCTGACGCTGCCATCGCCGCCGATCAGGTCGGAACGGTTCTCGCTGTCGGCCAGCCAGCGCGCGGTTTCCGAAGTGGCGCCGCGGTCGGACAGGGCGAACACCGAGGCACCGAAGGCGCTGCGGCTCGGCGCGGCGTCGGCATGGATCGAGACGAACAGGTCGGCGCCCTTCTTGCGGGCGATCTCGGTGCGCTTGCGCAGCGGGATGAAATAGTCGCCGGTACGGGTCAGCTCGGCCCGGTAACCGCGCACCTGGTTGATCTGGCGTTGCAGCTCGCGAGCGATCGACAGGGTGATGTTCTTCTCGTGCAACCCGCCCGGGCCAAGGGCGCCAGGGTCTTCACCGCCGTGGCCGGCGTCGATGGCGATGACGATATCGCGGGTGCCGCCCTTGGTTGGCAGCGGCAGCTTGGCCACCGGCTGGGTCGGCGTCACCGGGGTGACCGGCACGCTCGGGGTCGGCGTCGCGGGCACGTCCGGGGTCAGGTCGGCGCCCTGGTCGTAGAGATCGACCACCAGGCGGTTGCCGTATTGCTGGTTGGGCGGCAGGACGAAGCTTTTCGGGGTGACCTGCGCCGACAGGTCGAGGACCATGCGCAGGTCGTTGGGCGTGCGCTGGGCGGAGCGCACCGCGGTGATCGGGGTGTTGCCGAGCTTGAGACCGTTGAGCTGGGTCGCCAGTTGGGCGCCGCTGACGTCGATGACGATACGGTTGGGAGCGGCCAGGGTGAACAGGCTGTGCTGCACCGGACCGGAGAGATCGAAGACCAGACGGGTGTTGTCCGGAGCGCGCCAGATCCGCACGCTCTTGATTTGCGCGGCGGCCAGAACCTCGCCGACCTGGCAGGCCAGCAGAATCATCACCCCAGTCAACAACGTCCGCAGACGCAAGCCCCAACCCATCGTTTTTCTCATGCTCCCATGGTCAGGGTGGCACACCAGGCTTCGCCCCGCGCACCGTGCGGTACCAGGCGCAGTGTCCGTCCACCCGCTTGGGCAGTAATGGTAATGTCCAGATCGGCGGTTGGCAAAACGCCCGCACCGCGCTCGGGCCACTCGATCAGACAGAGTGCGCTGCCGTCGAAATAGTCGCGGATGCCGAAGAACTCCAATTCCTCCGCATCGGCGAGCCGGTACAGGTCGAAATGGTAGGCGCGCAGCTCGCCGATTTCGTAAGGCTCGACCAGGGTAAAGGTCGGGCTTTTCACCGAGCCGGCATGGCCGAGGCCGCGCAGGATGCCGCGCGAGAGGGTGGTCTTGCCGGCGCCGAGGTCGCCATGCAGGTAGATCACCCCCTGCCCCCCGCTGGCCCGGGCGATGCGCCCGCCCAGTTCGAGCATCGCGTCTTCCCCTTCGGCGGACAGGATCACTTCAGACACGGACTGCACTCCTCGAGCAACTGACGAACGGTAGGTATGAGATCGGTCGCCGCCAGCCCACGACCCTGGGCGCCGAGCCGCTCACCGGCGGCGGCATGCAGCCAGACCGCCAGGCAGGCCGCCTCGAACGCCTCCACGCGCTGGGCCAGCAAGGCACCGGTGATGCCCGACAGCACGTCACCCAGGCCGGCACCAGCCATCGCCGGATGCCCCTGGGAACAAACGGCAAGTCGTCCGTCGGGCGCGGCGACCAGGCTGCCGGCGCCCTTCAGCACCACCACCGCCTGGTAGCGACGCGCCAGTTCCAGCGCCGCCGCCGGGCGGTCCGCCTGCACCTCGGTGGTCGAGCGACCCAACAGGCGCGCGGCCTCGCCGGGATGTGGCGTCAGAATCCATGTCCGCGGCCCTGCTCCGACCGGTTCCAGGGCCAGCAGGTTCAACGCGTCGGCATCCCAGACCTGCGGCAACGGTCGCGACCGGACAGCGCTCAGCAGGCTACGCCCCCAGGCGCGCTGGCCAAGACCGGGACCGAGCACCAGCACGCTGGCGCGTTCGGCAAGGGCCAGCAGTTGGTTCGCCGACGCCACGCCATGGGCCATGACCTCGGGACAACGGCTCAGCAACGCCGGCACATATTCGACGCGGGTCGCCACCGAGACCAGCCCGGCGCCGCAGTGCAGGGCGCTTTCCGCGGCCAGTAGCACTGCCCCGCCCATGCCGGTGTCGCCGCCGACCACCAGAAGGTGGCCGAACAGCCCCTTGTGCGCGGTCCGCGGCCGCGCTGCCAGACTCGGCAGGGCATTTCGTGCCAAACGGTGGGCCCGGGGCTGGAGCCCTTGCAACACGACGGCGTCGCTGCCGAGTTCGTCGAACACCAGCTCGCCGACCCGTGCTGGCGCCTCGCCAGTGAACAGCCCGATCTTCAGGCCGATGAAAGTCACTGTCAGATCCGCCCTGATCGCTTCCCCCAATACCGCACCGGTGTCAGCGCTCAAGCCGGAAGGAATATCCACCGCCAGCACCGGCAGGTCGGCGGCGTTGGCCAGGCGGATGGCCTGCGCAAAGGGCTCGCGCACGGCACCTGCCAGGCCGGTGCCGAGCAATGCATCCACTACTACGCCCTCGAGCACGGCGCACTCGCTCCAGGGCTCCACCACGACCCCGGTCGCCAGCGCGGCGGCATGCGCCTGCGCCGCGTCGCCGGCAAGCCGCTGCGGCGCCGCGACCGCCAGCACCCGCACTCGCCAACCCGCACGTTGCGCCAGCGCCGCGATCAGGTAGCCGTCGCCGGCATTGTTGCCGTGCCCGGCGAGCACCGTCAGCGCCGCGGCCTCCGGCCAACGGCGGCGCAAGGCACGCCAGGCGGCGTGGGCGGCGCGCTGCATGAGTTCGAAGCCCGGCGTGCCGGCGGCGATCAGGCGCGCATCGAGGTCGCGCACCTGGGCGGCGGAATAGAGGGCGAGTGGCAGGTCGTCGTGCTGGAAGGTCATGGTCATCGGATCGATTCGGCGTCAGGCGCGCAGTCTGGCAGAATTATACCTATCCCATTTCGCTTTCCCTCGTCTTCGTTGCCTCCCATGACTCCCCAACCTCTGGCCGACAACCTTTCCCCGCCGGACCCCACCCGCCTCGCCCAGTCCATCAAGGACTGGGGCCGCGAGCTGGGGTTCCAGCAGGTCGGTATCAGCGACGTCGAGCTGGGCGAGCACGAAGCGCACCTGCAGCGCTGGCTGGAGGCCGGCTACCACGGCGAGATGGACTACATGGCGGCGCACGGCAGCAAGCGCTCGCGACCTGCCGAGCTGGTTCCCGGCACGCTGCGGGTGATCTCCCTGCGCATGGATTACCTGCCCGGCGACACGCGCATGGCGCAGGTCCTCGCGACGCCGGAAAAAGCCTACGTCTCGCGCTACGCCCTCGGCCGCGACTACCACAAGCTGATCCGCAAGCGTCTGCAACAACTGGCCGAGCGCATCCAGGCCGAAGTCGGCCCGTTCGGTTTCCGCGCCTTCGTTGACAGCGCGCCGGTGCTGGAAAAGGCCATCGCCGAACAGGCCGGCCTCGGCTGGATCGGCAAGAACACGCTGGTGCTCAACCGCAAGGCCGGCAGTTACTTCTTCCTCGGCGAGCTGTTCGTCGACATGCCGCTACCCGTCGACCCGGCGATGGACAGCGAGCATTGCGGACGCTGCTCGGCCTGCCTGGACATCTGCCCGACCGCGGCCTTCGTCGGCCCCTACCGGCTGGACGCGCGACGCTGCATCTCCTACCTGACCATCGAGTACAAGGGCGCGATTCCGCTGGAGCTGCGACCACTGATCGGCAACCGGGTATTCGGCTGCGACGACTGCCAGATCGTCTGCCCATGGAATCGCTTCGCCCGCCCCACCGGGCAGGGCGACTTCCAGCCGCGCCACAGCCTGGACAACGCCGAACTCGCCGAACTGTTCCTCTGGAGCGAGGAGGAGTTCCTCGGCCGCACCGAGGGTTCGCCGCTGCGCCGCGCCGGCTACGAGCGCTGGTTGCGCAACCTGGCGGTGGGGCTGGGCAACGCGCCCTCGACCATCCCGGTGCTGGAGGCGCTGAAGGCGCGCCGCGGGTTCCCTTCGGAGCTGGTCCGCGAGCACGTGGAATGGGCCCTGCGGCGCCACGGGGAAACCTAGCCCGGCCGGCGCCTGCCGCCCGGTCCGGACGGATCAGAGCTTGATGAAGTGGTCGCGGTAGTGGCGCAGCTCGGCGATCGACTCGCGGATATCGTCCAGCGCCAGGTGGGTGTTGCCCTTCTTGAAGCTCTCGCGGACCTGCGGCGCCCAGCGCGCGGCCAGCTCCTTGAGGGTGGAGACGTCGAGGTTGCGGTAGTGGAAGTAGCCTTCCAGCCTGGGCATGTGCCTATAGAGGAAGCGGCGGTCCTGGCAGATGCTGTTGCCGCAGATCGGCGAGCTGCGCTTGGGCACCCACTGCTCGAGGAAAGCCAGGGTCTGCGCCTCGGCCTCGGCCATGCTCACGGTACTTTCCCGAACCCTCTGGGTCAGGCCGGACTGGCCGTGCTGGCGGGTATTCCACTCGTCCATGCCGGCGAGGATTTCCTCTGGCTGGTGGATGGCGATCACCGGTCCTTCGGCCAGGGTGTTGAGGTCACTGTCGGTGACGATGGTGGCCATCTCGATGATGACGTCCCGGTCCGGATCGAGGCCGGTCATCTCCAGGTCGATCCAGATAAGGTTCTGCGGGTTCTGCATGGGGAGTCGCTCCAGTCGCTATGCCGTGCATTCTAGCGTGGAACGCCGCCGCGCGAATGATGACGGCGCGCCCATGTTAAACTCGCCGCCGATTTTTCATGCGGACGCATCATGGCCAAACGCCACTTGACCCGCCGGCAGAGCTGGCGCATCGAAAAGATCCAGGAAGAACGCGCGGCCCGGGCGGCCCGTCGCGAGTCGCGTGCCGTGGAAGAGCTGGAGGGCGGCGACCTGGGACCGGAGCAGACCGGCCAGGTGATCGCTCATTTCGGGGTTCAGGTAGAGGTCGAGTCCGCCGACGGCCAGGTTTCCCGCTGTCACCTGCGCGCCAACCTGCCGGCACTGGTGACTGGCGACCAGGTGGTCTGGCGCGCCGGCAACCAGGGCATCGGCGTGATCGTCGCGCAATTGCCGCGCCGCTCCGAGCTGTGCCGCCCGGACATGCGCGGGCTGCTCAAGCCGGTGGCGGCCAACGTCGACCGCATCGTCATCGTCTTCGCCCCGCGTCCCGAACCGCACGCCAACCTGATCGACCGTTACCTGATCGCCGCCGAACATGCCGGCATCCAGCCGCTGCTGCTGCTGAACAAGGCCGATCTGGTCGACGAGAGCAATGCCGAAGGCATCGATGCGCTGCTGAATGTCTACCGCACCCTGGGTTACCCGCTGATCGAGGTGTCGGCCTTCAATGGCCTGGCGATGGACGAACTGCGCGGCGCGCTGGACGGTCACGTGAGCGTCTTCGTCGGGCAGTCCGGGGTGGGCAAGTCGTCGCTGGTGAATGCCTTGTTGCCAGGTGTCGACACACGTGTCGGCGACCTCTCCACGGTGACCG
Source organism: Pseudomonas sp. 20-5 (assembly GCF_056782835.1). Classification (NCBI taxonomy): domain Bacteria; kingdom Pseudomonadati; phylum Pseudomonadota; class Gammaproteobacteria; order Pseudomonadales; family Pseudomonadaceae; genus Pseudomonas; species Pseudomonas sp. 20-5. The sequence continues at coordinate 5,607,413 of NZ_CM165584.1, forward strand.
GCAAGGGCACCCATACCACCACCACCGCGCGACTGTTCCATTTTCCCGGCGGCGGCGACCTGATCGACTCGCCCGGCATCCGTGAGTTCGGCCTGGGGCACGTGTCGCGAGACGATGTCGAGGCCGGTTTCATCGAATTCCGCGACCTGCTCGGGCATTGCCGCTTCCGCGACTGCAAGCACGACCGTGAACCAGGTTGCGCCCTGCTCCAGGCCTTGGAGGACGGGCGCATCATGCCGCAACGCATGGCCAGCTACCGGCACATTCTGGCAAGCATGCCGGAAACGGACTACTGAACCTCAGTCGCCCTTGATCTGCTCCAGCTTCAGGCTGCCGCCGTCGTCGAACAGGTTGAGCTTCTTCTGCACCTCGTCCGCCGGTAGCGAAGGTTGCGCGCCCGCCGCCGGTGCCTCGGCAGCCGGCTTCGGCTGCTCGCCCGGGGCAGCCGCGGGGGCGCTGGCTTCGGGAGCGCCGGTCTCGCCTTCGATGGCCTTCTGCGCCTTGCGGGTCAGGACCACGATGTCGATCCGCCGGTTCACCGGGTTCAGCGGGTCCTTGTCGTCGAACAGGCGTGCCGAGGCATAGCCGACAACCTGGGCGATCTGCCCTTCCGGATAACCGCCGGCGACCAGTGCTCGGCGCGCGGCGTTGGCGCGATTGGCCGATAGCTCCCAGTTGCCGAAGTCGCCGTTGCCGGCATAGGGCTTGGCGTCGGTGTGGCCGCTGATGCTGATCTTGTTCGGCACCTGGCGGATGGTCTCGGCCATGGCCAGCAGGATGTCCTCGAAATACGGCTGCAGGCGCGCGCTGCCGAGGTCGAACATCGGCCGGTTGGCGGCGTCGACGATCTGGATGCGCAGGCCGTCGCGGGTGATCTCGAAGTGGATCTGGTCCTTGAAGTCCTTGAGCATCGGATTTTCGTCGACCTTGTTCTGCAACTCCTGCAGCAGCAGCGCCAGGCGCTCTCGCTCAACCTGCTCGGCGAGGTTCTCGGCCTGGTCGGCGTTGACCTGATGGTCCTGCTCAGGGCTGATCCGGCTTTCGTTGGAGTCCGGCTGGGCCTGGACCTGCGGATTGAGGGTCTTGTCCGGCGCCGGCGTCGGCGTGCCGCCGAGGTCGATGACGTAGGGGCTGGCGCTTTCGCTGAAACCGATGGGGTCCTGGAAGTATCCGGAAATCGCCTTCTTCTGCTCCGGGGTGGCCGAAGACAGCAGCCAGAGCACCAGGAAGAACGCCATCATCGCCGTGGCGAAGTCGGCGAAGGCGATCTTCCACGAGCCGCCGTGGTGGCCGGCGGCATAGCGCTTGACGCGCTTGACGATGATCGGCTGGTTATTGTCCATCTATCGACAGTACCTCCACTCAGCGGCCGCGCACGGCCTGCTCGAGCTCGGCGAAGGTCGGCCGATGGGCGGGCAGCAGCACCTTGCGGCCGAACTCGACGGCCAGCGAAGGCGGCATGCCGGAAGCGGAAGCGACCAGGCAGGCCTTGATCGCCTCGAACAGGTTCAACTCTTCCTTGGCATCGTGCTCCAGGGCGCCCGCCAGCGGGCCGACGAAGCCGTAGGCGGCGAGAATCCCGAGGAAGGTGCCCACCAGGGCGGCGGCGACGTGGTGGCCGATCTCCGCCTGGCTGCCTTCGCCAAGCAACGCCATGGTGATGACGATGCCGAGTACCGCGGCGACGATACCGAAGCCCGGCAGGGCGTCGGCGACCTTGGTCACCGCGTGGGACGGATGCTCCAGGTCCTCCTTGAGACTGGACAGCTCCATGTCGAACAGGCCTTCCAGCTCGTGCGGCGCCATGTTGCCGGAGGACATGATGCGCAGGTAGTCGCAGACATAGGCGGTCATCCGCTCATCCTTCAGCACGCCGGGGTACTTGCTGAAGATGGGGCTGGCCGCGGGGTCCTCGATGTCCGCCTCGATCGCCATCATCCCTTCGCGCCGGCTCTTGTTGAGGATCTCGTAGAGCATGCCCAGCACCTCGAGGTAGTAGGTCTGGGTAAAGCGGTTGCTGAACATCTTCGGCGCTTTCTTCAGCACCACCATGAACGTGCTGCCCGGGTTGGACTGGAGGAACGCCCCCAGTGCCGCGCCACCGATGATCAGGACCTCGAAGGGCTGGATGATGGCGCCGATCTTGCCGCCGGAGAGCAGGAAGCCCCCGAGGACACTGGCGAAAACGACGATGATGCCGATGATTTTTGACATGAGGACCGGACGTGCGAAATGAACAGGATAAGGAGGGGGACTGCTAGGCTCCCTCTTGTTATCGGTTGCTAGCCGCAAGACTATAGTCCGAATACTCGAAAAGCCAGTTCGCCGCCTCGCCGACACCGAGCCCGACACCCATGACAGACCGCCTCGCCGCCTGGCTCGAAGAGCTCGACCGGCAACCCCTGCCGATCCCCGCCAGCCACTATGCCGGCCTGCACGCCGCGCTGAGCGACAGCCGCCGCTCGCTGCGCGAGATCGCCGACCAGTTGCAGGGCAGCCCGACACTGGCGTTGTCCATCCTGCGCGAGGCCAATCGCGCCGAGAGCGCCCGCGACAACCCCGCGGAAAGCCTGGAGGTGGCCCTCAGCCGCCTCGGCCTGGCGCGCGCGAGCCAACTTCTGAAGACCCTGCCGAGCATCCAGGATGCGGAGATGCCCAGGGTCCTCGGGCAGATGCTGCTGATCAGCCAGCACGCCATGCAGCAGGCCAGCGGCCTGTTCGGCGCGCGTCTGGCCAGGCTCTGGCAGGAAATTCACTGGGGCAGCCTGCTGACCATGGCTCCGGTCTGGGCGCTGGCCAACGCCCGCCCGCAGCTGCTGGAGCAATGGCAGCAACGCGTGCTGGTACAAGGCGAACCGACCCTGCGAGTGGAGCGCGAACTGCTCGGCATGCGCCTGCTGCCGATCTGCCTGGCGCTGGCCGAACGCTGGCGGCTACCGCAGTGGGTCATCCAGGGCTATCGCCTGCTCGCCTGCGACCGTCGTCTGCTGGTTCGAGCCCTGCGTATCGCCCGCGACCATCAGTCGCCCCTGCTCCAGCAACAGCAACTCGATGCCCAGCCCGATCTCGCCCGCTGGCTGACCCAGCCGGCCAACTGCACTCTCCTCGCCAATGGCCTGGCCATCGCCGCGCACCAGAGCTGGGACGGGCCGCACATGCTGCGCTGGCAGCGCCTGACCGGCCTGTACCTGGGCCAGCCGCTGACCGAAGTCCAGCAGCAGGTGCACATGCTCGCCGCGCAAAGCGCGCGCCTGCACGCCCGGCCGCCGCTGTGGCATCCGGCGGTGGCCTTGATCTGGCCCTGGCAGGCCAGCCGCTGGCGTGCCGAAGCGGCACCCCCGCCGCCGCCCTCGGCGGAAGCCCTGGCCGAGTGGCGGCAGCATTGCGCCGAGTTGCTCCGGGAGCCCAGCCCGTTCAGCAACGTGGTGCAGCTCACCGCCTGTGCCCGCGATGCGCTGCGCGCCTGCGGCCTGCAAAGGATGCTGCTGCTGGTGGCCGATCGCACCCAGGTACACGTGCTGGCGCAGCAGAGCGCCGGACTCGAACCGGGCCAGGAGAAATTGCAACTGGAGATTGCCAGCAGCCCGCTGCTGAAGAAACTGTTCCAGCAACCCGCCCTGCTGCGCATCGGCCCGAACAACCAGGACCAGTTGCTGCCGGCCCTCGGCGAACCCTTGCGCCAACTGTTCCCCGGACCTCACCTGCTGCTGCGCTCGCTGGGCAACGGCTCGCGGGTGGTGATGCTGGTCCTGGCCGACCTCGGCGGCCAGCCGTTCAGCGACCTGCATGCCCAGGCCTTCGCCAAGACCGCCCAGTGCACCGAGCGCGCGATCCAGCAGTTCGGCCGCCAGCGCCGCACGGAATGAGGGACATGCCCGGCACACTGGTCGGGCGCGCTTTCCGTTAAACTGCTGCCCTTCTTCAACCCGGGGGTACTCGCATGTCCGTTTTCTCCGACCTGCCATTGGTGATCGAGCCCAGCGACCTCGCGCCGCGCCTGGGCGCGCCCGAGCTGATCCTGGTCGACCTGACCAGTGCCGCCCGCTACGCCGAAGGGCATATCCCCGGCGCGCGTTTCGTCGACCCCAAACGCACCCAGTGGGGACAACCCCCGGCACCCGGTCTGCTACCGGCGAAGGCCGACCTGGAAGCCCTGTTCGGCGAGCTGGGCCACCGCCCGGAGGCGACCTACGTGGTCTACGACGACGAAGGCGGCGGCTGGGCGGGCCGCTTCATCTGGCTGCTGGACGTGATCGGCCACCACCGCTACCACTATCTCAACGGCGGCCTGCCGGCCTGGATCACCGACGCCCAGGCGCTCGACCGCGAGGTCCCGGCGCCTGTCGGCGGCCCGCTGCCGCTGACGTTGCACGACGAGCCCAGCGCGACCCGCGAATACCTGCAAAGCCGCCTCGGCGCCGCCGACCTGGCGGTATGGGATGCGCGCAACCCCAGCGAATACGCCGGTACCAAGGTGCTCGCCGCGAAGGCCGGGCATGTGCCCGGCGCGATCAATTTCGAATGGACCGCCGGCATGGACCCGGCTCGCGCCCTGCGCATCCGCGCGGATATCGCCGAAGTCCTGGAGGACCTCGGCATCACGCCGGACAAGGAAGTGATCACCCACTGCCAGACCCACCATCGCTCCGGCTTCACCTACCTGGTGGCCAAGGCGCTGGGCTACCCGCGGGTCAAAGGCTACGCCGGCTCCTGGTCGGAATGGGGCAACCACCCCGATACCCCTGTAGAGGTTTGAGGAATGTCGTTCAAAGATCGTCTGTTCATCTGCAGCCAGTACCTGCTGCCGCACCACCTGCTGTCCCGGCTGATCGGCTTCGCCGCCGACTGCCGGGCGACCTGGTTCAAGGACCGCCTGATCGCCTGGTTCGCCCGGCGCTACCAGGTCGACATGCGCGAAGCGCAGGTCGAGGACCTGCAGGCCTATGAACATTTCAATGCCTTCTTCACCCGCGCCCTGAAGAATGGCGCCCGCCCGCTGGCCCAGGAGCCCGGCGCGGTGCTCTGCCCGGCCGATGGCGCGATCAGCCAGCTCGGCCCGATCGAGCACGGGCGGATCTTCCAGGCCAAAGGCCACAGCTACAGCCTGGCCGAACTGCTCGGCGGCGACGCCGAACTGGCCGCGCCCTTCATGGGCGGCGACTTCGCCACCGTCTACCTGTCCCCCCGGGACTACCACCGCGTGCACATGCCGCTGGCCGGCACCCTGCGCGAGATGGTCTACGTTCCCGGCCGGCTGTTCTCGGTGAACCAGACCACCGCGGAAAACGTTCCCGAGCTGTTCGCCCGCAACGAGCGGGTGGTCTGCCTGTTCGACACCGAGCGCGGTCCGATGGCCGTGGTGCTGGTAGGCGCGATGATCGTAGCCTCCATCGAAACCGTCTGGGCCGGCCTGGTTACGCCGCCGAAGCGCGAACTGAAGACCTTCCGCTACGACGAAGCCGCCCGTGCGCCGATCCGCCTGGAAAAAGGCGCCGAGCTCGGTCGCTTCAAGCTGGGCTCCACCGCCATCGTCCTGTTCGGCCCGCAGCAGGTCGCGTTCAACGACGGCCTCGGGGCAGCGAGCCCGGTGCGCATGGGCGAATGCCTGGCACTGCCGAAACAGTCCTGACCTCGCCGGGACGGAGCGCCCCGAGCGCCTCCGTCCCGTCTCTCCCCGCCGCCGGGACCTCCCGGCGGGATCGTGGCGTCCGAAGGCTGCGGGTCCATTTCGATGCTGCTAGAGTTCGGAAAGGTCCTATCGAGCCTGTGCCGACCCCTCGGTCAGGAAAGCGGACTGCCGCACAGTTCCTGTCCTGGCCACGACGATGAACCCGCCTCCCGTGTTAAGAAAGAGGAGGCGCAGCCGCGGCGATCGGAAGTCCGGCACCTCTCCGGGGCTTCATCCCCCCGTAGAGCCTTTTCAGTAGCGGAGCCGTCTAACCCCCCATGGAAAACCAGAGCCCCCACCTCTCGTTGCGCGTCCCCACTCCGACGCAGCAGAACCTGAGCTTCTGCGACGCCACCCCGAAGGACATCAAGTACTGGCTGGCGCACCTGCCCAAGGCCAACCTCGGGGAAACCGCGCGCCAGCTCTACCAGGGCCTGATCGAACTCAACCAGTTGGTGCTGCCCGTCGAGGCCCGCCTGCAACTGCTCGAACTGTTCCGTCCAGAGGTGCATTTCGTCTGCGCCCACCTGGAACGGCACTTCCTCAACCAGGCCATCGTCCTCGACGAACGGCCGCGCAAGATCGCCAACCTCTGCCAGGCCCTGCAGAACCACCTGGCCATCGGCTACAAGCTGATCGTGGTCCAGGAAGCGCCGCGCAACAGCCGCGACCGCGCGCAGTTGCTCGCGGTCGGCATCCAGCGGGCGATCCGCAGCCTGTGCGGGCCGCTGATCCGCGCCAGCCAGTTGTACTGCCCGGTCCCCGAGGGGCTTTGGCTGGAACTCCACCAGCTCTACCAGTTGGCCAGCCAGCGCGGCGTGCATCGTCTCGCGGTGCGCGACGAACTGGCCAAGCACACCCCCGGCCTGAGCGTCGAGCAGGCCTACCTGATTCCGCTGCTGCTCGGCTGCGCGCGCTGCAACCAGATGCGCCAGAACAACATTGCACGGCTCGCCGAGGTGCTCGAACCCTGGAGCCAGCTGCTGTCGATACAGAGCGCGACGCTGCCCGGCTCGCTGTTCATCGCCGTGCCGCAGATCGACGGCCCGCCGCGCTACCGTTCGCTGTACCCGGAGACCCAACTGGCCAGTGCCCTGGGCATCGACACCCAGCCGCTGGTCGAGCTGATCCGCGAATACCTGCTGCAGCCCGAGGCCGAACGCGCGAAAGCACGCCTGCCGCTGATCGAAGGGGTGACCCTGGACCTGCTGCAACATCTCTCCTCGGCCTGGGGTGACATCGCCGAACGTACCTTCCAGCGCACCCAGGGCCAGGGCCAGTTGACCCTGTGCATCGGCATGAGCGCCCTGCACTACTTCCTCGCCGGGCGCCGCCCGTTCAACGAGGTCCTGCAGATCCAGGAAGCGCCCGAGGCGCCTCGCTTCAAGGCCGACGTCCAGGACGCCTGGGCCGGCGCCTTCGATGCACAGAAGGTCACCGACTGGCAGCCCGGCATGCCGCTGGAGGAAATCGAGTACCGCCCGCATCAGTCGCCCCGCAGTGTGCAACCCGGGCACCCGCAGGCCCACGCACAGGCTGACGCCACCGAGGACTACCCGACCTACGCCCTGCCCATCGTCAACCACAGCCCCGGCGGCTATTGCCTGAGCTGGCCGAAGGAGGTGCCCGCCCAACTGCAGGCGGGCGAACTGGTCGGCCTGCAGGACCTTCCAGGCCAGGCGTGGAGCATCGCGGTGGTGCGCTGGATCCGCCAGGTACGCAATGGCGGCACGCAGATGGGCATCGAGATGATCGCCCCGGCGGCACAGCCCTGCGGCCTGCAACTGCTGCGCAAGACCGAGCAGAGCAGCCACTACCTGCGCGCCCTGCTGCTGCCGGCGATCGCCGCGATCTCGCGGCCGGCGACGGTGATCACCCCGCGCCTGCCGTTCCAGGAGGGCAGCCGGGTGCAGATCAACCTGCACGGCGAGGAGCGGCGCGCGGTGCTGAATCGCCGGCAGGCCTCGACCGGCAGCTTCAGCCAGTTCGAATACCGCTCGGCGGAACCGGTGAACACCCCGAGCGATAAGCCGGTCACAGCGCCAGTGGCCCGGCCGCCTGCGGGGGAGGAAGATTTTGACTCGCTCTGGAAGTCTCTGTAGATTGCCCCGACACCTCCATTCGCCGTCTTTTCGCGCCCGCCCGGACGCGGACTGAGCCCTTTCCATGGCCATCGAAAAGAAAACCATCCGCCTGCTGATTCTGGAAGACTCGCAGAACGAAGCCGAACGCCTGGTCAGTCTGTTCCGCAATGCCGGCCACGCGACCCGCGTACATCGACTGACCTCTCCCGAGGACCTCGCCGAAACCCTCCAGCAAAGCTGGGACCTGCTGATCGCCGCGCCGACCAGCGAGTGTCTCGAGCCCGGCGAGGCGCTCGCCACCTTGCGCCGCCAGTCGCGCGACATCCCGTTCATCCAGCTGGTGGCCGACAACAGCTCCGACGCCATCACCGACGCCTTGATGCTCGGCGCCCAGGACGCCCTGCCGCAAGGCGAGGACGAGCGCCTGGTGCTGGTCGCCAACCGCGAGCTGGCCGGCCTCGCCGAACGCCGCGCGCGCCGCGCCGCCGAACTCGCCCTGCGCGAGGCGGAAAAACGCTGCCAGTTGCTGCTCGACAGCTCGGTCGACGCCATCACCTACGTCCACGACGGCATGCACATCTACGCCAACCGCTCCTACATGGCGCTGTTCGGCTACGAGGACGCCGAGGAACTGGAAGGCCTGCCGGTCATCGACCTGATCGCCTCCTGCGACCAGGGCGCCTTCAAGGATTTCCTCAAGGGCTACCAGAACGACCAGCGCCAGACCGAACTGGTTTGCACCGGGGTCAAGCTCGACGGCCAGGAATTCAAGGCGCGCATCAGCCTCTCCGCCGCCACGTACGACGGCGAACCCTGCATCCAGGTGGTGATCCGCGGCGAGGTCGACAACGCCGAGCTGGAAGAAAAGCTCCGCGAAGTCAGCAGCCAGGACCCGGTCACCGGTCTCTACAACCGCAGCCACTTCCTCGACCTGATGGATGCCGCCGTGCAGCAGGCGGTGACCGCCCGCAAGCCGTCGACCCTGGCCTATATCCATCTCAACGGCTACCCCTCGCTCCAGGCCGACCACGGGCTTTCCGGGATCGACCTGCTGCTCGGCCAGTTGGCCGGACTGATGCGTGAACAGTTCGGCGAGGAAGCCGACCTGGCGCGTTTCGGCGATTCGATCTTCGCCGCCCTGTTCAAGGGCAAGACTCCCGAGCAGGCGCAAGCGGCGCTGCAACGACTGCTGAAGAAAGTCGAGAACCACCTTTTCGAGCTGAACGGCCGCAGCGCCCAGGCCACCCTCAGCATCGGCGTCGCCGGTCTCGACGAGAAGACCGCCAAGGCCCAGGACGTGATGAACCGTGCGCATCGCTGCGCCGATGACGCGGCACGCAAGGGCGGGTCGCAGATCAAGCAGTACAACCCGGCGGAAGAGCTTGCCGCCGCCGCCCAGCGCGGCGACGTCATCGCGATCCTCCAGCAGGCGCTGGAGACCAACAGCTTCCGCCTGCTGTTCCAGCCAGTCATCAGCCTGCGCGGCGACAGCCACGAGAACTACGAGGTGCTCCTGCGCCTGCTCAATCCGCAGGGCCAGGAAGTGCCGCCGGCGGAGTTCCTGCATGCCGCCAAGGAAGCCGGGCTGGCGGAGAAGATCGACCGCTGGGTGATCCTCAATTCGATCAAGCTGCTCGCCGAGCATCGCGCCAAGGGGCACCAGACCAAGCTGTTCGTCCACCTGTCCAGCGCGAGCCTGCAAGACCCCGGCCTGCTGCCCTGGCTCGGGGTGGCGCTGAAGGCCGCGCGCCTGCCGCCGGAGTCGCTGGTGTTCCAGATCAGCGAAGCCGACGCCACCAGCTATCTGAAGCAGGCCAAGCAACTGACCCAGGGCCTGGCCACCCTGCATTGCCAGGCGGCGATCAGCCAGTTCGGCTGCTCGCTGAACCCGTTCAACGCGCTGAAGCACCTGACCGTGCAGTTCATCAAGATCGATGGCTCCTTCGTCCAGGACCTCAACCAGGTGGAAAACCAGGAGATCCTCAAGGGCCTGATCGCCGAACTGCACGAACAGCAGAAGCTCAGCATCGTCCCCTTCGTCGAGAGCGCCAGCGTCCTCGCCACCCTGTGGCAAGCCGGCGCCACCTACATCCAGGGCTACTACCTGCAGGGGCCGAGCCAGGCGATGGACTACGACTTCTCCTCGGGAGACGAATGAAGAACGGGCGCCCTGGGCGCCCGTTGCTTTTCCGCTCTACCGACCTGGTTCGTGGCTGCCGGGCCGGCAAGAGACGCCCGCCGGCCTCAGGCTCGTCCTTCGCGGTCGCGGTAGCCGAGCAGGTAGAGGATGCCGTCCAGGCCCAGGGTCGAGATCGCCTGCTTGGCCGACTGCTTGACCAGCGGCTTGGCGCGGAACGCCACGCCCAGGCCGGCCAGGCCGAGCATCGGCAGGTCGTTGGCGCCGTCGCCGACGGCGATGGTCTGCTCCAGGCTCAGGCCTTCCTTCGCCGCCAGTTCGCGCAGCAGGTCGGCCTTGCGCTGGGCATCGACGATCGGCTCGACCGCCACCCCGGTGACCTTGCCGTCGACGATCTGCAACTCGTTGGCGAACACGTAGTCGATCCCCAGCTTCGCCTGCAATTGACGGGCGAAATAGGTGAAGCCGCCGGACAGGATGGCGGTCTTGTAACCCAGGCGCTTGAGTTCGGCGAACAGGGTTTCCGCACCCTCGGTCAGACGCAGCGAGGCGCCGATCTCCTCCAGCACGTCTTCCGACAGCCCCTGCAGCAGCGCCAGGCGCTCCTTGAAGCTGGCGCGGAAGTCCAGTTCACCGCGCATCGCCCGCTCGGTGATCGCGGCGACCTTCTCGCCGACGCCGGCGGCTTTGGCCAGTTCGTCGATGACTTCCGCCTCGATCAGCGTCGAATCCATGTCGAACACCGCCAGCCGGCGGTTGCGGCGGAACACGCTGTCCTGCTGGAAAGCGATGTCGACGTTCAATTCCTGGGCGACGCTGAGGAATTCCGCACGCAGCGCCGCCGGATCGGCCGGTTCGCCGCGTACCGAGAACTCGATGCAGCCCTTGCCCTGGTCGGCGGGCATGTCCAGCGGCATACGCCCGGAGAGACGGTCGATGTGGTCGATGTTCAGCGCGTACTTGGCGGTGATCGAGCTGACCCTCTGCAGTTGCTCGGCAGTCACCCGGCGGGTGAGCAGGGTCACGATGTGCCGCGTCTTGCCCTGGCCGTCGACCCATTGCCGGTAGTCCTCTTCCGAGACCGGGGTGAAGCGCACCTGCTGGTCCAGCTTGTAGGCGGTGAACAGCACGTCCTTGAGGACCGAGGAACCGGCCTCGGTATCCGGGATTTCCACCAGGATGCCGAACGACAGGGTGTCGTGGATCACCGCCTGGCCGATGTCGAGGATGTTCACCCCGCCCTGGGCCAGTACGCCGGTGATGGCAGCGGTGAGACCGGGGCGGTCTTCCCCGGTGATGTTGATCAGGACAATTTCGCGCAAGGCGTAAGCTCCGCCAGGTAAAAGACGCCATTCTACCCGCTTTCCCGCACACCCGAGAGACGCAGAGCCGGGCATTTGCCATCACCACCGGTCGGAACCGACCGGGAAAACCCGCGAAACCGCCGCGCGGCGGCCTGGAAAGCGCGTCAACGGCCCTTTGCCCCTCGGGGGGCGCTGGTTATACTGCGCGATACCTCTATTTCAGAAGACCGAGCCCCCTGTGACCCGGCCCACGTCCGTCAAGCCCGACAATTTCTTCCTCCTGCTGTTTCGTGCCTTGCGCCAGCGCCGCGTCCCGATCGCCCTGCGGCTCGCCAGCCATAGCCTGATCCTGGTGGCCCTGGCCCTGCTGATCTACGCCTGGGTCATGGGCATGCAGTTTCGCCAGGCCATGCAACAGCAGGCCGATGCCCTGGGCCAGAGCCTGATCACCCAGACCGCCGCGTCCGCCACCGAGTTGCTGGTGTCCAACGACATCCTCAGCCTCAACGTGCTGCTGAACAACCTGGTGAAGAACCCGCTGGTGGCCCATGCGGCGATCTACAGCGTCGACCAGCGCATCCTCGCCGAGGCCGGCAGCCGTCCGAAGCAGAGCCTGCTCGGCGCCACCGAAGGCCTGTACTCGACGCCGATCACCTTCCAGGAAGTGATCGCCGGGCACCTGCGCATCAGCCTGGACATGCAGCAGTTCCAGCAGCCGATGATGATCAGCCTGCAGAGCATGGGCCTGATCAGCCTGATCCTGCTGATCCTCGCCCTGTATTTCAGCCTGCGCCTGGGGCGGCAGATTTCCACACCCTTGTTGCAATTGCGTGTCTGGTTGCGCGATCCGGACAATCCGGCCCCCGGCGCCGAACTGCAGAACGAGCTGGGCGACCTGGCGCGCGACCTGGAAGAGCGCCTGGTGCCGGAGAAGCCGCCGGCGCCGGAGCCGGAAGAAGCACCGCTGCCGCAGAACTTCGACGACATCCTGCTGGAAGACGACGAAGCCGACCTGCGCAGCCGCAAGGTCGAGGCCTCGGCCTTCGAGGAAGACGACATTCCGCTGGGCGACGCCCTGCTGGACGAGACCAAGCCGGTGGAATTCACCTCCATCGACGAAGACCCGCTGGACCAGGACGCCTTCGACGAGAACGGAGCCGAAGCCGGGGAACAGCCCGCGGCGCCCGCCGCTGCGCGCGAACCGCAACACAGTGCGGTGCTGGCGATCCAGCTCGGCGCCCAGGAACAGTTGCGCCGGTTGCCGCGCAGCCGCCTGGTGGACCTCCTGCAACGCTATCGCGACTGCCTGGAACAGGCCGCCCGCCAGTACAAGGGCAGCCTGCACACGCTCAGCGACGGCGGCAGCCTGATTCTCTTCCACAGCCGCGACAACCGCGCCGACTACCTGACCAACGCGCTCTGCTGCGGTGAACTGATGCGCGCGCTCGGCCATGCCCTGCAGATCGAGGTCGCCGACAGCGGCATCACCTTGCAGTTGCAACTGGGCCTGAGCCTCGGCGAAGACCTCAGCGAACAGACCCAGGCCGACCTGCTGCTCAACGAAACCGTGCAGAACGCCCTCGCCCTCAACCAGCACAGCCGCAACCTGCTGCTGGTCGAACGCAGCATCGCCGACGACGCGGTGGTCCGCGAGCGCGCCCGTATCCGCGCCATCGCCAGTCCGGAAGGAGCCTGCTGCGTCGAGCGTCTGCTGGAGCCGTATCCATCGATGCTCGAGCGCCAACTGGCGCGCATGCACGACCGCGCCCGCCCGTGACCACCCTGATCACCCACCCGCTGCCGGTCCTGGCGGTGGGACTGGCCCTTGGCAGCCGGGTGATCCCGCCACGCCTGCTGCTGGCAGGCATGCTCGCCGCCTGCCTGCCGGACTTCGACGTAGTCGCCTTCAAGCTCGGCATCGCCTATCACGATGCCTTCGGCCATCGCGGCTTCAGCCATTCGCTATTGTTCGCCGCGATCCTCGGCGCGCTCGCCGCCCTCGCCTGCCGGCCGCTGCATAGCGGACCGCTGAAAGCCGGGCTGTGGGTGGCGCTGGCCACCGCCTCGCACAGCCTGCTGGACGCGATGACCAATGGCGGGCTGGGCGTCGCCTGGTTCTGGCCCTGGAGCGACGCCCGCTACTTCATGCCGTTCCATCCGATCGCCGTGTCGCCGATCGGTCTGTCGCGCTTCCTCAGCGAACGCGGATTGCTGGTGCTGCAATCGGAGGCGCGCTGGGTCTGGCTGCCCTGCCTGCTGCTGGCGCTCGCCGGCATGGCCCTGCGCTTCCTGTTGCGCCGCTCACGCTGACGCCGAAACGAAAAAGCCCCGCTTCGGCGGGGCTTTCTCCTGGTCGGCTATCGACAATCAGAACCGATAGACCTCGGCGTCGGTGCGAATCGGCACCACCAGTGGCATTTTCGGACCTTCCTCTTCCTTGACCTTCGGCTTGGCCACCGGCTTGCGCGCGGTCGCCGGCGGCGGCGCCTCGGCCGCCACGGCGATCGGCTTGACGTCCTTGGCCAACTGCGCCGCCAGGCGCTTGAGCAGGTCGCTCTGGGCACGGATCTGGTCGCCGATGCTGCCCTGATGCTGTTCTTCCTCGTGGAACACCCGGCTGTCCTTCAGGTCGCCCTTCTGGTCCAACAGGCGCCAGCGCGCCTCGATCACTGCCGGCTGCTTGGGGCCGGAGTCGAGGCGACTGATGGTCAGCATCACCTGGACCTGGGGGGTGAAACCGGGTTTTTCCGGGAACAGCGCCAGGCGGCTGCTGCCCAGCTCGCTGGACATCTGCCGCAGCAGTTGCTGGCTGACATTGGTCTCCAGGTTGCCGGCCCAGCGCGCTTCGGTGGACAGACTGAGAATACCATCGGCCTGCCGCTGCACCATCACATCGCGCTTGAGATAGTCGGCCAGTTGTACCGGCCCGAGCAGGACGGCCGCACCGCCGTCCTTTTTCGGTACCGCAGCGGCACCGACGTCCAACTGGTAGAGCTGGGCCGGCGGATGGACCGCACAACCCGTCAGCCCGAGCAGGCTGACGAGGGAAAGACATGCGAAGACGCGCCACGCGCTCATCGAGAACCACCGTATTTCGCCGAAGATCGGCACTACTGATGCAAGACTTGAATTCTACTGGCCACCCGCCATCGGAAACGGCGGCCGAAGGGGCGTATCATCCCCTAACCAGCGCCATAGCTCCAGAGGCAGAGCGTATTCCGAAACCGGTTTCGGACCACCTGCGTCAGGGGAAAACCCGGCGGAACCCGCCAGGGAGACGACATTCCCCCGGAAAGCCGGCCTCGGAAGAGGCCGCTTTCGCCATTCCCTTGCGGATATGCGAGAGATCGGAGACCGGTAACGGCTCATTTCAATCCTGTGGCGGAATATCCACCAGCAGGCTGTCGACGCGCTGGAAACCGCGCGGCAGCTTGTTGCCTCGCCGGCCCCGCTCCCCCTTGTAGTGTTCCAGGTCGTCGCCCTTGAGCGACAGGGTACGCTTTCCGGCCTGCAGGACCAACGTCGCCCCGGCTGGCAGAACAGCCAGGTCGGTGAGGTATTCCTCGCGGCTGGCCACGCGTTCGCCGGGGATGCCGATGATCTTGTTGCCCTTGCCCTTGCCGAGCTGCGGCAGGTCGGAGACCTTGAACAATAGCAGACGGCCCTCGGTCGTCACGGCCGCCAGCCAATCCTGCTCCACATCGCGCACCGGGCGCGGCGCCACCACGGCGGAGCCGTTGGGTAGGCTGAGCAGGGCCTTGCCGGCCTTGTTCTTGGCCTGCAGGTCCTCGCCCTTGACCACGAAACCATAGCCGGCGTCGGAAGCGATCACGAACAGCGCATCGTCGTCCGGCAGCAGCACGCATTCGAAGCTGGCCCCCGGCGGCGGCGTCAGCCGGCCGCTGAGCGGCTCGCCCTGGCCCCGCGCGGACGGCAGGCTGTGGGCCGGCAGCGAGTAGCTGCGCCCGGTGGAGTCGATGAACACCGCATACTGGTTCGAGCGTCCCGGCGCGGCGGCCTTGAAGCCGTCGCCGGCCTTGTAGGAAAGGCCGGCGGCGTCGATGTCGTGGCCCTTGGCGCAACGCACCCAGCCTTTTTCCGAGAGCACCACGGTCACCGGTTCGGTGGGCATCAGCTCGGTTTCCGACAGCGCGCGGGCCTCGGCGCGGGCGACGATCGGCGAACGGCGGTCGTCGCCGTAGGTCTCGGCATCCTTGATCAGCTCCTCGCGCACCAGCTTCTTCAGCTTGGCCTCGCTGCCGAGCAGGGTCTGCAGGCGCTTCTGCTCCTTCAGCAACTCTTCCTGCTCGCCGCGGATCTTCATCTCTTCCAGGCGCGCCAACTGGCGCAGGCGGGTGTCGAGGATGTAGTCGGCCTGCACCTCGCTGAGTTCGAAGCGCTCCATCAGCACCGCCTTGGGCTGGTCCTCGGTGCGGATGATGTGGATCACCTCGTCGAGGTTGAGGAAGGCGATCAGCAAGCCATCCAGCAGATGCAGGCGGCGCTCGACCTTGTCCAGGCGGAACTGCAGGCGTCGACGCACGGTGCCGATGCGGAACTGCAACCACTCCGAGAGCAACTGGCGCAGGTCCTTGACCTGCGGCTTGCCATCGAGGCCGATGATGTTCAGGTTGACCCGGTAGCTGGTCTCCAGGTCGGTGGTGGCGAACAGATGGGTCATCAGCTCTTCGACATCGACCCGGTTCGAACGCGGGATGATGACGATGCGGGTCGGGTTCTCGTGGTCCGACTCGTCGCGCAGGTCGGCCACCATCGGCAGCTTCTTGGCCTGCATCTGCCCGGCGATCTGTTCCAGCACCTTGGAACCGGACACCTGGTGCGGCAGGGCGTGGATGACGATGTCGCCGTCCTCGACGCGGTACACCGCGCGCATGCGCACCGAACCGCGGCCGGTCTCGTAGACCTTCTGCAGGTCGGCGCGCGGGGTGATGATCTCGGCTTCGGTGGGGAAGTCCGGGCCCGGCACGTGTTCGCACAATTCGGCGACCGTCGCGCCCGGCTGGTCGAGCAGGCGCACGCAGGCCGACGCGACTTCCCGCAGGTTGTGCGGCGGCACGTCGGTGGCCATGCCCACCGCGATGCCGGTGGTGCCGTTGAGCAGCAGGTTGGGCAGGCGGGCCGGCAGCACGGCCGGCTCGTCGAGGGTGCCGTCGAAGTTCGGTACCCAGTCCACGGTACCCTGGCCCAGTTCGCTGAGCAGCACCTCGGAATAGCGCGACAGGCGCGCCTCGGTATAACGCATGGCGGCGAAGGACTTGGGATCGTCCGGCGCCCCCCAGTTGCCCTGGCCGTCCACCAGCGGATAGCGATAGGAGAACGGCTGCGCCATCAGCACCATGGCCTCGTAGCAGGCCGAGTCGCCGTGCGGGTGGAACTTGCCGAGCACGTCGCCGACGGTGCGCGCCGACTTCTTGTGCTTGGAATCGGCATCCAGCCCCAGTTCGCTCATGGCGTAGACGATGCGTCGCTGCACCGGTTTCAGGCCGTCGCCGATATGCGGCAGGGCGCGGTCCATGATCACGTACATGGAATAGTTCAGATAGGCCTGCTCGGTGAACTCGGCCAACGACCGGCGTTCGACCCCTTCCAGGCTCAGATCGAGGGATTCGCTCATGCGTACCTCACGGAGAAGTGTTTTGGCGCAGCACCAGGGTGCCGTCGCGCTGGGTGAATTCGAGTTGTTTCAGGGCGCTCATGCCGAGTAGCACCTCATCGCCGTCCATGCCCGGCGCAATCAGCGCCGCGACCCCGGACAGGCGGATATCGCCGAGTTGCAGCTGGTCCAGCCGCGTGCGCCAGCCCGTGGCGCGGCCGTTGGCCGTGCTCAGGGTGATCGGCGCGCCGCGCTCCAGCGCGAGTCTTGCCGCCAGGGCTTCCGGCACCGCCACCTGGGTCGCCCCGGTATCGAGCAGGAAGGTCACGCCCTGGCCGTTGATCTGCCCGTTCAGCAGGTAATGGCCCTGGCGGCTGCTGGCCAGGCGCAACTCGACGTAGCCGTCGCCATGGATCGATTGCGGCGCCTGGTTCGGGTTGCGCTGTCGATCTTCCCAGACGCCGAAATAGCGCGTCGCCAGCGCCAGCCCGGCGACCCAGGCCAGCACCAGCATGATCCGTCCCAGCCGCTGACCGGGCGCCCGTTGCGTCACTTGTCCCCCAACCAGCCGCCGGCGGGCGCGGCGAAGCGCAGGACGAAGGGCCGCACATCGCCATCGGCGCGCGCATGGTCGCCATTGTCGATGCCCAGCCAGGCGCCCTTGTCGTCCAGCGACAGGGCTTCCGCGACGCCATAAGGCAGCTCGTAGCGACGCTCCGGCGCCAGGACCGCCGAGGCGAACGACCAGCAGCGCTCGACCTTGGCCTGGGCCAGGTCGCGGCGGCAGATCTGATGCGCCAGGCGCTCCAGGGTGAACAGCTTGCCGCGGTAGAAGGCGAGGTCGGAGAAATCCTTCGGCAGCTTGCGCGCGCTGCCCAGTTCCGGCGGCGGCTCGATCTTGCCGCCCTCGGCGAGCAGTACGCAGCTGCCCTCGCAGCGCCAGGCACTGTTGTCGCGGTGGGCCACCAGCAGGCCGCGGCGCTCTCGCTCGGCAGCCAGCCAGAGGCGCTTGCCCTCGGGGTCGACGGCGATCCCTTCGAACAACGCGTTGAAATTCATCAGCATGCCGCTGGCCCGCGCTTGCGGCAGCAGGCCGGGCGGCAGGCGCAGCCAGTTCGGCGTGCCGCTCACCGGCAGTTGCAGGACCGCCGCGTGCGCCTCGCTGACCAGGTAGCGATTGCCGGCGGCATCGCAGGCGATGCCTTCGAAGTCGAGGTTGCCGCCGCGCACCAGGCCACTGAGCCAGACCCGCGTGCTCATGCCCCAGGGCAACCCGCTGTCCGGCGGGGTCGGAGCGATGAAACTCTCGGCCTCGGCCTGCCAGGGCTGGTCGGAGCCTTCGGCCGAGGGTTGCAGGCGATACAGGCGGTCATCGTCGCGGTCGGAAACCGTCCACAGCGCGCCGCCACACCAGGCCAGCCCGGAGAGGTTGCCGCCGCGCATGCCCTCCACCGCATGTTCGGAGATGAAGCTCAAGGCTGCCGGAACCGGTGGCTCTGGCGGCGCCTCGGCCGCCTGGACCAGGCCCCCGAACAGGCCGAGGATGGCCAGCAGGCGGCGCATCAGACCAGCACCTCGGCCAGGTTGCCCTTGCTTTCCAGCCAGGACTTGCGGTCACCGGCGCGCTTCTTGGCCAGCAGCATGTCCATGATCTCCAGGGTTCCGGTGGCGTCCTCCAGGGTGAGCTGGACCAGCCGCCGGGTATTCGGATCCATGGTGGTCTCGCGCAGTTGCAACGGATTCATTTCGCCAAGGCCCTTGAAGCGGGTGACCTGCGGCTTGCCGCGCTTCTTCTCAGCGGCCAGGCGCTCGAGGATGCCGTCGCGCTCGGCTTCGTCGAGGGCGTAGTAGATGTCCTTGCCGAGGTCGATGCGGTACAGCGGCGGCATCGCCACGTAGACGTGGCCGGCTTCCACCAGCGGGCGGAAATGGCGGACGAACAGCGCGCAGAGCAGCGTGGCGATGTGCAGCCCGTCGGAGTCGGCATCCGCGAGGATACAGATCTTGCCGTAGCGCAGCTGGGCCAGGTCACTGGCACCCGGATCGACGCCGATGGCCACCGCGATGTCGTGGACCTCCTGGCTGGCGAGCACCTCGCCGCCGTCCACTTCCCAGGTGTTCAGGATCTTTCCGCGCAGCGGCATGATCGCCTGGAATTCCTTGTCCCGCGCCTGCTTCGCCGAGCCGCCGGCGGAGTCGCCCTCGACCAGGAACAGTTCCGCGCGCATCGGTTCCTGTCCGGCGCAGTCGGCCAGTTTGCCGGGCAGCGCCGGCCCCTGGGTGATCTTCTTGCGCTCGACCTTCTTGCCCGCCTTGAGGCGACGCCCGGCGTTGCTGATCGCCAGTTCCGCCAGTTGCAGGCCGATTTCGGCGTGCTCGTTGAGCCACAGGCTGAAGGCGTCCTTCACCACGCCCGAGACGAACGCCGCCGCCTCGCGGGACGACAGGCGCTCCTTGGTCTGCCCGGAGAACTGCGGCTCCTGCATCTTCATCGAGAGGACGAAGGCGATCCGCTCCCAGACGTCCTCGGGCGCCAGCTTGACGCCGCGCGGCAACAGGTTGCGGAACTCGCAGAACTCGCGCATGGCGTCGAGCAGGCCCTGGCGCAGGCCGTTCACATGGGTGCCGCCCTGGGCCGTGGGAATCAGGTTGACGTAGCTTTCCTGCACCGACTCACCGCCCTCGGGCAGCCACAGCAGGGCCCAGCTCACCGCTTCCTTGGAACCTTCGAGGTTGCCGCAGAAGGGTTCATCGGGCAGGCGCGGCAGCTCGGCGACCGCGTCGGTCAGGTAGGAGCGCAGGCCGTCCTCGAAGTGCCACTCGACGCGCTCGCCGGTGTTCTTGTCCTCGAACACCACGCTCAGGCCCGGGCACAGCACCGCCTTGGCCTTGAGCACATGCTTGAGGCGGCTGACCGAGAACTTCGCCGAATCGAAATACTTCGGATCCGGCCAGAAATGCACGCTGGTACCGGTATTGCGCTTGCCGACCGTGCCGATGACTTCCAGATCGCTGTCCTTGAAGCCGTCGGCGAAGGTCATCCGGTACTCGTTGGCGTCACGCTTGACGCGTACCTCGACCCGGGTCGAGAGCGCGTTCACCACCGAGATGCCGACCCCGTGCAAGCCGCCGGAGAACTGGTAGTTCTTGTTCGAGAACTTGCCGCCGGCATGCAGCTTGGTAAGGATCAGCTCGACGCCCGGCACGCCCTCTTCCGGGTGGATGTCCACCGGCATGCCGCGGCCATCGTCTATGACTTCCAGCGAGTTGTCCTGGTGCAGGATCACCTGCACGCTCTTCGCGTGGCCGGCCAGGGCTTCGTCGACGCTGTTGTCGATGACTTCCTGGGCCAGGTGGTTGGGGCGGGTGGTGTCGGTGTACATCCCCGGGCGCTTGCGCACCGGGTCGAGGCCGGAAAGGACTTCGATGGCGTCTGCGTTGTAAGTAGCCATGGGGTCTCTATTCAGTCAAAAGTCGAAAAGTCGGTGTCGCGCCACAGCGCCGACGGGTAGCCGGCGAACGCCAGCAGCGCCGGCAGGTGCCGGGCGAAGCCCTGGAAACCGTGGTCGCCGCCGGCCTGGATACGTAGCGCGCAGGCTCGGTAGAAGGCCTGCGCGACGCGATAATCGAGGGTTTCGTCGGCGGTCTGCAGCCATACCTGGTAGCGTTCGGGACGTTGCAGGTGCGTGACTTCCAGTTCGGCCAACGCCGCCACGTGGTCCTCGGTGAGTTCCCAGGTCTCGCCGCTGTAGTGGTTGGTCTGCGCGCCCAGGTAGCCGTCGAAGGAGCGATGCGGGGCGACCGCCGGATTGACCAGGATCGCCGCCAGGCCATGGCGCTCCGCCAAATGGGTCGCATAGTAGCCACCCAGGGAGCTGCCGACCAGCACCGGTCGCCCGAGCTCGGCAATGGCCCGCTCCAACTGGGCGATAGCCTGCCGTGGGTGATGGTGCAGGGCCGGGACGCGCAGGCCTTCGGCCAGGCCCAAGTGGCCGAAGGCCGCCTGCAGCTGACGCGCCTTGTGCGATTCGGGCGAACTGTTGAAGCCGTGGATATACAGCAGGGATGGGCTGGTCGCGGTCATCGGGAACGGGCTAATGGGCTTCAACTCGGTAGGGAAAGCCGAACGGTACCAGCTTCCAGGCTTCATCTTCCAGCCTGCGCGCCGATCGGCAACGACGCACGCGGCCGCGGCATCCCGCGACCGGGGGGCATGTCAGTATCCGGCGGTGTCGTAGTCCACTTCGAAGACGACGTCATCGACCCGCGAGATCCCCGTTTCCAGGCGCCCGTCGTCGTGCAGGCGCAACCAGCGGTAGCCCGGCGCCAGGCGGTCGAGGGTGAAGTCGCTGCTGCCGGGGGCGAACTGCACGCAGGTGGACGGCGAAGCCAGCAGGCGCAGCGGGCCGCGCTGGCGGTCGAACTCCTGGTGAATGTGCCCCCACAGCAGGCAGCGCACCTGCGGATAGGGTGCCAGCAGGTCGAACAGCGCCTGCGGGTTGCGCAGGCCGATGGGGTCCATCCAGTCGCTGCCGATCGGCACCGGGTGGTGATGGAAGGAAACCAGCAGGAAGCGTTCGCCGGCGCTGTCGATGGCGCGCCGCAGCAGCTCCAGCTGATCCTCCTCGAGATAGCCCGGCACCGCGCCGGGAATGCTCGAGTCGAGCAACACCACGCGCCAGTTGCCGACGTCGACGACCTGCTCCAGCAGGTCGCTGCCCTCGGTCGCCCTTTGCATCGGCTCGCGTTCGTCGTGGTTACCGGCGAACCAGCGCAACGGCGCGTCCAGGGGGGCGCTCAACCTGCGGAAGCGTGTGTAGGAATCGAGGCTGCCGTCCTGGGAGACGTCGCCGGTGGCGAGAATCAGGTCGATCCGCGGCTGCTCCCGGGCGACCCGCTCGACCACCTTCTCCAGGCTATGGGCGGTATCCATGCCAAGCAGGCGCGCGCCATCCTCGGCGAACAGGTGGCTGTCCGAGAGCTGCACCAGCAGTACGGAGGCGTCGGTGGCGGGAGTGTTCGAATGGCGTGACAAGGGGCCGTCTCCTGAAGGCGAGGCGTCCGCGGTGAAAGGGATGATTATGGTGACCGACGAAAGTGGCGGCAAACCCGGAAAGCGGAACAGATCACAGTTGCGAGGACTACTTTTGGCTTGATGTCATTCAACTGGCCTTTTGCCTGCAACCGCTCAGCGCTGGGCCACCGGCTCCATTTCGTGGCCGCAGGCCAGGCAATGGGCGAGCCACTCGCCGAGGAACAGGTTGAGCTGGTTCTTCTCGTCGGGCTGGTGCATCGCCTGGTTCGGGTAGGGATAGATCGCCATCAGCCGCCGCGCCTGTTCGGCGCCGATCACCTCGGCCATCCGCGCATCGTGGTAGACCCGCACTTCCAGCCGCGGCGCCGGCAACCAGGGCAGGCCCAGTTCCTGGCGCACCTGCAGGGTGGTGGTGTAGGGGCAGGCCTCGGTCACTTCCAGCGCAAGTACGCCGAGCAGCCGCTCTCCTTCGCTCAGCGCGACCCGGCGCGAGGCCTGCGCCTCGCGCATGTCCGGGAGCAGGCGCATGAGCCGCGCGTAGTTCGCTTCGCAGGTCGCCTGCAGGCTGGCCAGGTCGACCCGGTAGCGCTCGCGCAGCAGGTTCAGGCCCATAGCCCACGCACCTCGGCCCGGTTCAGGGCCAGCCACTGCAGGGCGATGATGCTCGCCGCGTTGTTGATCCGCCCGTCGCGCACGGCCTGCAGCGCATCTTCCAACGGCCAGACGTGGACGCGGATGTCCTCGCCCTCCTCCGGCAAGCCATGCACGCCGCCGACGCCTTCGCTGTCGCAACGGCCGACGAACAGGTGCACCACTTCGTCGGTGCCGCCCGGCGACGGCAGGTACTGGGTTATCGGCCAGAGCGCACCGAGAGTCAGCCCGGCCTCCTCCATCGCCTCGCGATGGGCCACTTCCTCCGGTTGCTCGTCCTTGTCGATCAGGCCGGCGACCAGCTCCAGCAGCCAGGGGTTGGCGAGCTTCTGCATCGCCCCGACGCGGAATTGCTCGATGAGCACCACGCAATCGCGCTGCGGGTCGTAGGGCAGCACGCAGACCGCGTCATGGCGGACGAACAGTTCCCGACTGATTTCCCGGCCCATGCTGCCGTCGAACTGGCGATGCCGCAGGCGCAGGCGATCGAGACGATAGAAGCCGCGGAAGCATTCCTCGCGCTGCACGAGCTCGACGTCACCGGGGGCGGGTTTGAAGGTTTCGGACATCCTCGACTCACTTCACTCGGGTATGTGGGTTTCGCGCCATCCTATCGCGGCCCGGCGCAGGGCGCAGCCACTTTCAGGACAGCTCGGGAAAACTTCGTGGCGCTCGCCGCACGGGCGTGTTTCCCGGCCACGGCTAGGCCATACTTGGGGTTTGCGCGGGCCGAACTCAAGCGCGACGCCAGGGTCGAAATGGACTGGTCGACGCTTCGAGCCCGCCCATCCACCGTCGCAAAAGGAATCCCATGCGCCTTCTGAAATTCGCCGCCCTCGGCAGCCTGGTCGTTCTGCTGAGCGCCTGCCAGAGCCTCTTCAAGCCCGGCCTCGACGACCCGCTGCCCACCGAGCGCCTCGCCAGCGAGCACCTGAAGCCCGGCTGTCAGGGCGAACAGTGTCCCTTGGTAAACATCGACACCTTGAAGTTCCCCGACGAACCGCAGTTGGACCCGATCGTCGAGCGCGCCCTGCTGGAAATGACCCGGGAAAACAACGAAACGCCCCTGCCGGCATCGCTGGCGGCCTACGAGCGGCAGTTCCTGGACAGCGCCGAGCCGGGCTGGAGCAGCTACCTGCAAGCCAAGGTGCGCGAACAACATGACGGTCTGGTGATCATCGAGCTTTCCAGCTACCTGTTCACCGGCGGCGCCCACGGCATGCCCGGTCGCGGCTTCATCAACTACGACCGCAGGCAGCACAAGGTGCTGAGCCTGCAGGACATGCTGGTTCCCGGCCAGGAAGAAGCCTTCTGGAAACAGGCCGAGCTGGCGCACAAGGCCTGGCTGCTGGCCAACAAGCTCGACCAGGACGCCGATTTCCAGAAGACCTGGCCGTTCCAGCGCACCCCGCACGTGGCATTGACCTTCGGCGCGGTGACGCTGAAGTACGACGCCTACTCCATCGCGCCGTATTCCTATGCCCACCCCGAACTGAAGATCCCGTATCCGCGCCTGAACGGCATCGTCAAGCCGAACCTGTTCCCCGGCCGCGGCTGACGCTTCCGACGCTCCGCAGCCCCTCGTCACGGCGAGGGGCCCCGTGGCGCGGCCTACACCTGCCTGTAGATCACCGATCCTTCGTCCTTGAAGCGCGCCGCCTGCTCCTGGAAGCCGGCCTCGATGGCCTTGCTCTCGTCGGACAGGCCGTTTTCCTTGGCGTAGTCGCGAACCTCCTGGGTGATCTTCATCGAGCAGAACTTCGGTCCGCACATGGAGCAGAAGTGCGCGACCTTGGCCGAGTCCTTCGGCAGGGTCTCGTCATGGAACGCCCGCGCGGTGTCCGGGTCCAGGCCAAGGTTGAACTGGTCCTCCCAACGGAACTCGAAGCGCGCCTTGGATAGCGCGTTGTCGCGGATCTGCGCGCCCGGGTGGCCCTTGGCGAGGTCGGCGGCATGGGCGGCGATCTTGTAGGTGATGATCCCGGTCTTCACATCATCCTTGTTCGGCAGACCCAGGTGCTCCTTGGGCGTGACGTAACAGAGCATGGCGCAGCCGAACCAGCCGATCATCGCCGCGCCGATGCCGGAGGTGATGTGGTCGTAGCCGGGGGCGATGTCGGTGGTCAGCGGGCCGAGGGTGTAGAACGGCGCCTCGTCACAGCACTCCAGCTGCTTGTCCATGTTTTCCTTGATCAATTGCATCGGCACGTGGCCGGGACCTTCGATCATCACCTGCACGTCGTGCTTCCAGGCGATCTTGGTCAGCTCGCCGAGGGTCTCCAGCTCGCCGAACTGGGCGGCGTCGTTGGCGTCGGCCACCGAGCCCGGACGCAGGCCATCGCCCAGCGAGAAGCTGACGTCATAGGCCTTCATGATTTCGCAGATCTCTTCGAAATGCGTGTAGAGGAAGTTCTCCTGGTGGTGCGCCAGACACCACTTGGCCATGATCGAGCCGCCGCGGGAAACGATGCCGGTGACCCGCTTGGCGGTCAGCGGCACATAGCGCAGCAGCACGCCGGCGTGGATGGTGAAGTAGTCGACGCCCTGCTCGGCCTGTTCGATCAGGGTGTCGCGGAAGATTTCCCAGGTCAGGTCCTCGGCGACGCCGTTGACCTTCTCCAGCGCCTGGTAGATCGGTACGGTGCCGATCGGTACCGGGCTGTTGCGCAGGATCCACTCGCGGGTTTCATGGATGTGCTTGCCGGTGGACAGGTCCATCACCGTGTCGGCGCCCCAGCGGATGCCCCAGGTGAGCTTCTCCACCTCTTCCTCGATCGACGAGCCCAGCGCGCTGTTGCCGATGTTGCCGTTGATCTTCACCAGGAAGTTGCGGCCGATGATCATCGGCTCAAGCTCGGTGTGGTTGATGTTCGCCGGAATGATCGCGCGGCCGCGGGCGACTTCCTCGCGGACGAACTCGGGGGTGATTTCCTTCGGGATGTTGGCGCCGAAGCTGTGCCCCGGGTGCTGCTGGTCGAGCAGGCCGGCGGCCCGGGCTTCCTGCAGCTTCATGTTCTCGCGGATGGCGATGTATTCCATCTCCGGGGTGATGATGCCTTTCTTCGCGTAGTGCATCTGCGAGACGTTGGCGCCCGGCTTGGCCCGGCGCGGCGTGCGCACGTGGGCGAAGCGCAGGGCGTCGAGGCTGGCGTCGGCCAGGCGGGCCTGGCCGAACTCGGAGGTCAGGCCGGGGAGGATCTCGGTGTCGCCGCGCTCGTCGATCCAGCGCGAACGCACGTCAGGCAGGCCCTTGCGCAGGTCGATGCGGACCTCAGGGTCGGTATACGGGCCGGAGGTGTCGTAGACGAACACCGGCGGGTTTTTTTCGCCGCCGAAGGCGGTGGGGGTGTCGGCGAGGGAGATTTCCCGCACCGGGACGCGGATGTCCGGGCGCGAGCCGGTCAGGTAGACCTTGCGCGAGTTCGGGAAAGGCTGCGTCGACTGGCGGTCGAGCTGCTCAAGGCGGGTGATGTTGTTCTTCTGCGTTGCGCTCATCGATGGCTCTCCTGGGTGATTGTCGGGAGAACCTGGCACGCGGGGCCACCGGGACTGGTGGCGAGAAGGACGCGCCGGCAAGGCAGGCATGGCGCGGACATCTTGTTCCCTACGCGGGTTGCTGCGGTCCGCGCGAGGCGGAACCGGACGCTAGCCCGATCAGGTTCAACGGGATCCGGAACTATCCGATCTCAGCCCCTCGTATAGGGCACCCCGACAAGAACCCCGGCAGTCTAATCAACACCGGCGGGATACGCCAACGGGAAAACGCCCCGCCCGACCGGCAGTCATGGTCCGGTCCGGCGCCCTCTCGCCAGGGAAGACGCAGATCCCCGCACGTTCGCCGGCACATCGATCCGGACTGGCTCTTCGATCAGTTGCCGCGCAGGTGCCTTGACCGCCACCGGTAGCGACCTTAGCCTTGCCCCACCTCACATCTTTTCCAGGACGAACGAATGCTGCGCAGACTCTCCCTGGCGGCCGCCGTGGCCGCTGCTACCGGTGTCGCCTGGGCCGCCCAGCCGACCCCGCTGCCGACCAAGACCGACCTGATCAGCGTCTACAAGGAAGCCGTCGACAACAACGCCGACCTCGCCGCCGCCCAGGCCGACTACCTGGCGCGCAAGGAAGTGGTGCCCCAGGCCCGCGCCGGCCTGCTGCCGCAACTCGGCGCCGGCGGCCGTATCGGCGACTCACGGATCGCTCTCGACGAACCGGCCGCCACGGTCAAACGCAGCAGTCATGTGGTCCAGGCCAGCCTCAGCCAGCCGCTGTTCCGCGCCGACCGCTGGTTCCAGTGGCAGGCCGCCAAGGAAACCAGCGACCAGGCCCGGCTGGAATTCTCCGCGACCCAGCAGGACCTGATCCTGCGCAGCGCCGAGACCTACTTCACGGTGCTCCGCGCCCAGGACAACCTGGCCACCAGCAAGGCCGAGGAAGCCGCCTTCAAGCGCCAGCTGGACCAGGCCAACGAGCGCTTCGACGTGGGCCTTTCCGACAAGACCGACGTGCTCGAGGCCCAGGCCAGCTACGACACCGCCCGCGCCAACCGGTTGATCGCCGAACAGCGCGTGGACGATGCCTTCCAGGCCCTGGTGACCCTGACCAACCGCGACTACAGCGCCATCGAGGGCATGCGCCATACCCTGCCGGTGGTGCCGCCGGCGCCGAACGACGCCAAGGCCTGGGTCGACACCGCGGTGCAGCAGAACCTGCGCCTGCTGGCCAGCAACTACGCGGTCAACGCCGCCGAGGAAACCCTCCGCCAGCGCAAGGCCGGGCACCTGCCGACCCTCGATGCCGTGGCCCAGTACCAGAAGGGCGACAACGACGCCCTCGGCTTCGCCAACAGCGCCGCCAATCCGCTGGTGCACTACGGCAAGGATGTCGAGGAACGCACGATTGGCCTGGAACTGAACATCCCGATCTACAGCGGCGGCCTGACCTCCTCCCAGGTCCGCGAGTCCTACCAGCGCCTCAACCAGAGCGAGCAATCCCGCGAAGGCCAGCGCCGCCAGGTGGTGCAGGACACCCGCAACCTGCACCGCGCGGTGAATACCGACGTCGAGCAGGTCCAGGCGCGGCGCCAGGCGATCATCTCCAACCAGAGTTCGCTGGAAGCCACCGAGATCGGCTACCAGGTCGGCACCCGCAACATCGTCGACGTGCTCAACGCCCAGCGCCAGCTGTACGCCGCCGTGCGCGACTACAACAACAGCCGCTACGACTACATCCTCGATACCCTGCGCCTGAAGCAGGCGGCCGGCACCCTCAGCCCGGCCGACCTGGAGGCGCTCAGCGCCTACCTGAAGCAGGATTACGATCCGGACAAGGACTTCCTCCCGCCGGACCTGGCCAAGGCCGCCGCCGAGCAGTTACAGAGCAAGCCGCGCCAGCAGTACTAGCACGAGCGAAGACGCCCCCGGTCGGGGGCGTCTTCGCTTGACTGGCCTGGCGCGCGTCGCCCGGGTCAGCGCGCCAGCGGCTGGAGCAGCGCGTCGAACTGCTCCAGCCGCGGGAACCGCAGGGGTACATCCTGCTCGAGATTTTCCAGCCGCGCCCGGTAGGCGCGCAGGAAGTTGCCGCGCGCTTCCTCGCTGATGTATGGCACGTGCCAGGCGACGAAGGGCTCCAGCACCTGCATGCCGACATAGGCCAGGGTGCCGCGCAGGATCGGCCGCAGCATGTCCTCCAGCGGTCCGTGGATGGCACCCTCGCCGAACATGTGCTGGCGCCCGCCCAGGGTCAGGCTGACCAGCGCCTTCTTGCCGGCCAGGCCACCCTGGTCGTAGAAGCGCTTGCCGCCATAGCAGACCCCGGACACCAGTACCCGGTCGAACCACCCCTTGAGGATCGCCGGCACCGAGAACCAGTAGATCGGAAAGTTGAGGATCAGCAGGTCGGCCCACAGCAGCTTGTCCAGCTCGGCCTGGATGTCGGCGGCCAGGCTCTGGCGCTTGACGCTCTCGCGCTGCTCCAGGGCGTACACCAGGTAGTCGGGATCGGCGCGCTCGGCGAAGTCGGCGGCACTGGCCACCGGATTCCAATTCATCGCGTAGAGATCCGAGACCTGCACCGCGTGGCCCTGGCCTGCCAGGGTCTCGCATGCCTGGTCACAGAGCGCGCGGGTGAAGGATTGCGGTTCGTTGTGGGCGTGGACGATCAGTACGTTCATCGTGGTTTCCGAATCGTGGTGACCGGCCGCATCGCTCGCGGCCGAGGGGTTCAGGCCTGGCCGAGCAACTCGGCGGCGCACAGCGCAATGCGCCGACAGGCTTCGCGCAGCGGTTCGGCGCCCAACACCAGGCCGAGGCGGATGTGACCGGCGGCGCTCGGGCCGAAGGCTTCGCCGGCGAGCACCGATACGCCATGGCGGTCCAGCAGGCGGTCGGCGAAGGCCTGGGCGGAAAGTCCGGTGGGACGGATGTCGACCATCACGAACATGCCGCCGTCCGGGCGTAGTGGACGCAGGCCGGGGCTGTCGGCCAGGCACTCGATTACCAGGTCGCGGCGGCGGCGGTAGGCCTCGCGCATCGCCTCCAACTCCGGCAGCGGCGCTTCCAGCGCGGTGCAGGCGGCATCCTGGATGAATTCCGGCGAGCCATAGAGCATGCACAGGGCGAGGTTCTCCAGGTGCGCGCAGAGTGCTGCGGGACCGACCACCCAGCCGACCCGCCAGCCGGTCATGGCGTGGGATTTCGACAGGCTGTTGAGGGTCGCGGTACGGTCGGCCATCCCCGGCAGGCTGGCCGGGCTGACATGCTCGCCGTCGAACAGCAGTTCGCTGTAGACCTCGTCGGAGATCATCCACAGGTCATGGGCCATGCACAGCTCGGCCAGGGCTTCCCAGGTGGCCCGCGGCAGGCTGGCGCCGGACGGGTTGTGCGGGCTGTTCAGCGCCATCGCGCGCGTGCGCGGGGTGATCAGTGCGGCGACCTCCTCGGCCTGCACGCGGAAGCCATTCTCGGAGCGCACCGGCACCGGCACCACCCGCGCGCCACAGGCGCCGAACACCGCTTCGTAGGTGACGTACATCGGCTCGGCGACTATCACCTCGTCGCCCGGATTCAGCAGGCACTGCACCACCGCGTACAGCGCGCATTGGGCACCTGCCAGCACCACCACCTGCTCCGCGTCCACCGCCTGGCCGCTGCGCCGCCGGTGGCGCTCGGCGATGCGCTGGCGCAGGGCGCGCTTGCCGCGCACGTCGGCGTAGTGGGTGTTGCCGGCCAGCAGGCTGTCGATGGCCGCCTGGACGATGGGCGCCGGGGTATCGAAGTCGGGGTCGCCGACCGACAGCAGGAGGATTTCCTCGCCCTGCTCGACCCGCGCCAGCGCGCGATAGTGGATGTCCCAGGCAGCGGCGCCGTCGCCGGCGATACGTTGAGTGAAGTCGGAATAGCGCATGGATACTCTCCTTGTCCGGCGGTCAGCGCGCGCAGGCGTGCCGCAGTTCGATCAGGGTCACGCCGGGCTGCCCGAAGCCGGCGCGCAGGTCGCGCTCCAGTTCGTTCAGGTCCTGCGGCTGGCGCACCGCGCAACCGTAGGCGCGGCCCAGCAGGGCGAAGTCGGGGTTGCGCGGCAGCACGCCGACCGGCTCGATGTCCAGGCCGAGCATGTCGTCGCGGATCTGGCCGAGCGCGTCGTTGTTCCACAGTAGCACCACCAGCGGACTGTCCAGTTCCTCGCTGGCGGTGGCCAGTTCCTGCGCGGTGTAAAGGAAGCCGCCATCGCCGACCAGCACCAGGCCCGGGCGCTGCGGGGCGCCGAGCTTGGCGCCGATGCCGGCCGGCAGGCCGTAGCCGAGGGTGCCGTAGCCGGTGGGATGCAGCCAGCTGCGCGGCGCTCGGCTGGCGAACGCGTAGTTGCCGGTATAGGCCAGTTGGGTCATGTCGGTGCTGACGAAAGCATCGGCCGGCAGCGCGGCGGCGATCCGGTCGAGGATCGCCTGGTGCAGCGCCTGCAGCGGCGCGTGTGCCGCGCGGATCTCCGCGCGCAGGCGCGCCACCCTCGCGGCGGCCGGCGCGGCGTCGCGGGCCTCCTGCGGCAGGCGCGCCAGCAGCGCCTCAAGGGTCTGCCGGGCATCGCCCCTGAGCGCTACGGCAGAGGGATAGAAGTCGTTGAACTTGCGCGGGTCGATATCGACGCGGATCAGTTCGCCGGACAGCGGCAGGCGTTCGCGCCAGAAGTCGGTGTCGGCCATCTCGGTGCCCACCGCCAGCACCAGGTCGGCCTCGGCGATCATCTCCCAGCCCGGCGCTACGCACAGGCTGGCCCCGGCGTTGAGCGGCGCGTCCGGCGGCAGCAGACCCTTGCCGGCGACGCTGGTGAACAGCGGCGCGGCCAGGCGCTCGCTCAGCGCGGCAAGCGCCTCGCCGGCCGCCAGCGCGCCGCCGCCGGCGATGAGCATTGGTCGCCGGGCCGCAGCCAGGCGCTCCGCCGCCGCCCGCAATGCCTCGGTGCACGGCACACCACGACCAGGGCGGCGCGCCACGGCAGCGCTCCAGTCATGGGCCACCGGCGCGGCGAGCACGTCGAGCGGGATCGAGATATGCACCGGGCGCGGACGCTCGCTGTCGAACACCGCGTAGGCCCGGGCGATCAGTTCGGGCAGCTGTTCCGGGCTCAAGGCTAAGGCGGAGAAGGCAGTGATCGGCGCGGTCATGGCACGCTGGTCCTGGGTCTCGTGCAGGCAGCCCCAGCCCTTGCCCAGGCTGGCGCTGTGGTTGACGCTGGAAATCACCAGCAGCGGTACCGAGTCGGCGTAGGCCTGGCCGATGGCGGTGGCGACGTTGGTCACGCCCGGCCCGGTGATGACGAAGCACACTCCCGGCTTGCCGCTGACCCGCGCATAACCGTCGGCCATGAAGCCGGCGCCCTGCTCGTGGCGGGTCAGCACGTGGCGGATGCCGCTGCCCGGAAGTCCGCGGTACAGCTCCAGGGTATGCACGCCGGGGATGCCGAAAACGGTATCCACGCCGTAGTTGGCCAGCAAGCGGACCAGGGCCTGGCCGGCGGTGAGGGTCTTCTGTGGTTGCATGGGCAATATCCTCGTCCAGTTCGGCGACCATCGGAGTCGCCGTTCGCGCCGCAGCGCTCTTGCTCCCATTCCCACAAGCGGGAGGGGGAGCCGTCGTGTCCCCCCGGCCTTCAGCCATTGGCCAGCCGGATCAACGCATCCACCGCCAGCGCTCCCTCGGCATCCGCCAGCAACGGATTGACGTCCAGCTCCAGCAAGCGCTCGGCATGTTCGCAGGCGAATTCGGCGACCGCGCGGATCGCCGCCACCAGGGCCTCCATGCACACTGCCGGGCGACCGCGGAAGCCGCTGAGCAACGGCGCGCTGCGCAGGCTCAGCAGGGCATCGCGGATCGCCGCGTCGGTGGTTGGCAGGAGCAGGCTGCGACTGTCGCGCAGCAGCTCCACGAGTATCCCGCCGGCACCGATCACCAATGCCAGGCCGAAGCCCTCCTCGCGCTTGACCCCGACGATCAGCTCGGCCAGCGGCGCGCCAGCCATGCGCTCCAATAAAACACGCTCGAAGACCAGTTGCGGCGCGTGCCGGGCCAGGCTTTCGCGCATGTCGAACAATGCCGCCTCCAACGCCGCCTCGTTGCGCAGGCCGAGCGCCACGCCACCGGCCTCGGTCTTGTGCGGCAGTGCGGCGCTGACCGCCTTGAGCACCAGCGGGAAGCCGAGGTCGAGGGCCGCTTCGCGGGCCTGGCCGGGGGTGCTCAGCACCCCCTGGGGCAGTGGCAGGCCGAAGGGTTTCAGCGCCTGCTTGGATTGCCACTCGTCGAGCAGGTAGCCGTCGCCCGCCAGCGGCCCTGGGCAGATCGGCACCAACGCCGCCTCACCGCGCTCCAGCAGCGCCGCGCGGCGCTGGCGGTAGCGGGCGATCCGTCCCCAGGCGGCGAGACCATCCTCGACGCCTTGCAGCGCGGCGACGCCCTCGCCGTGCAACAGCTCGCGGGCCCGGGCCGGCAGCAGTTCCGGGAACGCCGAGGCGATGAAGCCGACTTTGCCGTGGCGCTTCAGCGCGGCGCAGTAGCGTTGCAGAAGCAGGTCGCACTGCGGCCGCTCGCCGGTTTCCTCGCCCGGATAGTCGAGCACCAGCAGGGCGGCGTCGGCAGGGCTGCGCAAAGCGCTGTCGAGCATTTCCTCCAGGGCCGCGGCATCGCCCCAGATGGCGGTGGTGAAGTCCAGCGGGTTGGCGATGTTGGCGTAGTCGGGCAGCACCCCGGCCAGTTCGTCGCGCTGTCCGGCGTCGAAAGACGGCAACCCCAGGCCGTTGCGCTCGGCGTAATCGGCGATCAACCCGGCGTCGCCGCCGGAACAGGCCAGCGCGACCAGGCTCGGCCCGCCAGGCAGGTGGCCGCAGGCGGCGGCCTTGAGGGTTTCGACGAAGCTCACCGGGCCGCTCACGCGGATCACCCCGAGGCGCTCGAACAGGCTGTCGTAGAGCGCGTCGGAACCGGCCAGGGAACTGGTGTGGCTGAGCGCGAGGGCCGCGCCGATCTCCGACACCCCGGTCTTCAGGGCGATCACCGGCACGCCTTTCTGCAACGCCTTGTAGGCCGCGCGGGCGAACCCCGGGACGTTCTTCAGACCTTCCAGATGCAGGCCGATGGCAGTCACCCGCGGCTCGTCGAGCAGCACGTCCATCAGCTCGGCGATGCCCAGCTGCGCCTGGTTGCCAACCGATGCCATATAGGCCACCGGCAGCGAACGGTCGCTCATCGACAGGTTGTAGGCGAAGTTGCCGCTCTGCGTCAGCACCGCGACGCCCCGCTCCACCTGCCGACCGCCATGTGCCACCGGCCATAGCGCGGCGCCGTGCAGGTAGTCGAGCAAGCCGTAGCAGTTCGGGCCGAGCAGCGCCATTTCGCCGGCGGCGGCCAGCAGCCGGCGTTGCAAGGCCAGGCCCTGTTCGCCGGTTTCGGCGAAGCCGGAGGCATAACAGATCGCCCCGCCGGCGCCTTTGGCGGCGAGCGCGGCGACCGCGTCGAGGGTCAGTTCGCGGTTGGTGGCGACGAACGCCGCGTCCGGGCCGCACGGCAGGTCGGCGACGCTGGCCACGCAGGGTACGCCTTCGAGTTCGGCGTGCTGCGGATTGACCAGCCACAACTGGCCGGCGAAACCGCCTTCGGCACAGCGTTTCAGGGCACGCGCCATGCCACGGCCGCCAATGAAGGCGAGATGCCTGGGTGCCAGCAGGCGCTTGAGGTTTTCACGATTCATGTCGGTTCTCGATTCGGAACATGGCAGCCTTCCCCTCTCCCCTGGAGGGAGAGGGGAGCCAGGACTTCAACGCAGCAACGGCCGCAGCAGTTCGCGGGAAACGATGTGCCGCTGGATTTCCGAAGTGCCCTCCCAGATCCGCTCGATCCGCGCGTTGCGCCAGATGCGCTCGACCGGTCCTTCATCCATCAGGCCCATGCCGCCGAAGATCTGCACCGCTTCGTCGGCGACCTTGCCGAGGGTCTCGCTGGCGAACAGCTTGGCCATGCCGGCCTCGCCGTCGGTCATGGTGCCCTGGTCCATCTTCCAGGCGGTGTGCAGGGTCA
Organism: Pseudomonas sp. 20-5; assembly: GCF_056782835.1. Classification (NCBI taxonomy): domain Bacteria; kingdom Pseudomonadati; phylum Pseudomonadota; class Gammaproteobacteria; order Pseudomonadales; family Pseudomonadaceae; genus Pseudomonas; species Pseudomonas sp. 20-5. The sequence goes on from NZ_CM165584.1 coordinate 5,641,467, forward strand.
TCAGCTCGGCGGCGCGGATCTGCGTGGCCATGTCGGCGAGCTTGAAGGAAACGCCCTGGTAGCTGCCGATCGGCTGGCCGAACTGCTTGCGATCGGCCGCCCAGCGCAGTGATAGGTCGAGGGCGCGCTGGGCCTGGCCGACGCAGTTGGCGGCGACCATCACCCGTCCGGCGGTGAGCCAGGCGTTGGCCACTTCCCAGCCCTTGCCGACCTCGCCGAGTACCTTGGAGGCCGGCACCCGGCAATCGTCGAAGAAGATCTCGTAAGTGTGGTAGCCACGGTTGCTCACGCATTTCGGCCCGCGGCGCACGGTCATCCCGGGCGTGCCCTTGTCCACCAGGAAGGCGGTCACCGCGTTGCGCTTGCGGCCGTTGTGCTCGTAGCTGTCGGTGACGGCGAAGACGATGGCGAAGTCGGCGTGCCCGGCGTGGCTGATGAAGTGCTTGCTACCGTTGATCACGAAGGCGTCGCCGTCGCGCACCGCGCGGGTCTTGATCGAATTGGCGTCGGAGCCGGCGCCCGGCTCGGTGAGGGCGAAGCAATCGGTCTTTTCGCCCTGCACGCAGGGCAACAGGTAGTCGCCGAGCTGTTCTCCGGTGCAGGCCATGAGGATCTTCGAGGGCCGCGCGACGAATACGTGGAGGGCCCAGGAGACCTTCGACAGCTCGCGTTCGACCAGCGCCTGGGACAGGTAGTCGAGGCCGCCGCCGCCCACTTCCTCGGGCATGTTGAAGGCATAGAAACCGGCGGCGATGGCCTTGCCGCGAATCTGTGCGGCCAGCTCCGGCGACACCGCGTCGGCGCGGTCGACATCGTCCTCGTGGGGCAGCAGTTCCTTCTCGACGAAGCTGCGCACCGCCTCGACCAGCATGTCCTGTTCCTGGGTCAGCCTGAAATCCATGGGAATCACCTGCTCGGCGCCTAGCGCCCGCTGAATTGAGGGGAACGTTTCTCGGCCACGGCGCGCAGCGCCTCGGCGGCATCCTCGCTGCGCCCGCAGAGCAGCCCGGCGGCCTGCTCGGCCCGCAACTGCTCGGCCAGCGAGCGCCCGGCGCCGTCGCGCAGCAGGCGCTTGGTCTGGGCGAAGGCAAAGGTCGGACCGCTGGCGAGACGCGCAGCGAAGGCGCCGACCGCCTCAACCAGGTGCTCGTCGGCGACCACCTCGCCGACCAGTCCGGCGCCCAGGGCTCGCTCCGCGCTCCAGGCTTCGTCGAGGAACAGCAGGCGCTTGGCCGCCTCGCTGCCGAGCAGCCGTGGCAGATGCCAACTGGCGCCGGCGTCCGGGCAGTAGGCCATGCCGGTGTAGCCGGCCTTGAAGCGCGCCGAGGCGGCGGCGATGCGGAAATCGCAGCACAGCGCCAGGTCCATGCCAGCGCCCACGGCGCTGCCGTTGACGGCGGCGACTGTGGGTTTGTCGAGGGCGTGCAGGCGCCCCATCAGGGCGTGGGCGGCCTCGGTCCAGCCATAGCTTTCCAGCTCGCCACGGGCTTCAGCCGCCGCCCATTCGGCGAGATCGGCCCCGGCGCAGAAGCTGCGTCCGCTGCCGCCGAGCACCACAGCGCGCACTGCCGGGTCGCGCTCGCAGGCATCGAGTCGGACGTGCAGGGCCTCCAGGGTGGGGATATCCAGTGCATTGCGCTGTTGCGGACGGTTCAGGACGAGCCAGGCGATCCCGGCTTCGACCCGCGTCTGCAATGGGGAAAGGTCAGTCATGCGGCCCTCGTTCTTATTGTTGGTTGATGGCGATCGCGGCTTTCAGGTAATACTAAACACTCGTTCAACAAGACCACAATCCACCCATTCGGGTGTATGTAACGGCCCTGCGGCAGGCGCAAAGCCACACGCCATGCGATCCGCCGAAAAGCGGCGGAGGCCCGCGCGAGCCGGCTGTTACAACTTCGAACAAACCAACCAGGCGAAAACGAAAACGCCCGCCGGATGCGGCGGGCGTCGGGTCCTGCGAATGGCCGTTCAGCCGGCCCGTCCCAGGGCGGGGTCGCCCAGTCCCTGCGGCTGCCGGCGACGAACCACGTAATAGGCCAGGTAGCAGGCGGCGATGAAGCCGAAGCCCCAGTACAAGGACGGCCGCTGGGTGGGATCGAGGGCGAGGAAGACGAACAGCGAGCAGCACACGGCGATGCAGGCCAGCGGCACCAGCGGGAACAGCGGCGCGGCATATTTCAGCTCGGCGACCGTGCCGCCGCTGGCCATGTGCTCGCGGCGGAAGCGGTATTGGGCGTAGGCGATGACGATCCAGGTGACGGTGCCGGACATCCCGCTCACCGCCATCAGCACCATGAACAGGGTGTCGGCGGCGATCACGCTGGTCAGCAACGAGAGCAGGGCGAAGCACAGGGTGATCAGCAACGCGTAGAGCGGCACGCCGCGCGCGCTGAGCTTCGACAGGCCGCGCGGGGCCATGCCGGTCCTGGACATCGCCCAGAGGATCCGCGTCGAGGCGTACAGGCCCGAGTTGCCTACCGAGAGGATGGCGGTGAGGATGACGAAGTTCATCAGGTCCGCCGCGTAGGGAATCCCGACCATGTCGAACACCTGCACGAACGGGCTTTCCAACAGCCCGGCCTGTTGCCAGGGAATGATGGCGGAAAGCACAACGATGGCCAGCACGTAGAAGATCAGCACGCGGAACACCACGTTGCGCACCGCCCGCGGGATGCTCTTCTCCGGTCGCTCGGTCTCGCCGGCGGCGACGCCCATGATCTCGCAACCCTGGAAGGCATAGACCACCGTCATCATCACCGCGAACACCGCCGACAGCCCGTTGGGGAACAGCCGCTCGCCGACCAGGTTGGAGAACATCGGCGCCGGCGCACCGCTCTTCAGTTCGATACCGCCGAAGATCACCAGCCCCCCGACCACGATGAACACCAGGATCGCCGCCACCTTGATCCCGGCGAACCAGTACTCGGCCTCGCCGAAGGCGCGGGTCGCCAGGGCATTGAGGGAGAACAGCACGACCACGAAGAAACCCGACCATAGCCACACGGGCACCTCCGGGAACCAGCGGGTCATGAGCATCCCGGCCGCGGTGAATTCCAGGCCTACCGTGGAGGCCCAGCTCATCCAGTAGACCCAGCCGATCATGAAGCCAGTCGCCGGTCCGATGAAACGCGTCGCGTGGGCCTGGAACGAACCGGAGACCGGCATCTGCACCGACAGCTCGCCGAGGCAGACCATCACCAGGTACATCAGCACCCCGGCCACCAGGTAGGCCAGCACCGCGCCGGCCGGGCCGCCCTGGTTGATGGTCACGCCGGAGCCCATGAACAGCCCGGTGCCGATCACCCCGCCGAGGGACAGCATGAAGATGTGGCGGCTCGCCAGGGCCCGGGTGAGTTGCAGCCTTTCCTTGCCGTCAGCCATGGCGCACCTCCGGATGAGGGTACGCACAGGGGTCTTCGAGATGGCTCATTATTCTTGTCTCCACTCTGTCAGAGGCCGTGTCTTGCGCACGGATGAGCGGATTATTGGCGGCGGATGTAAGACGCCGTTGAACGCGCGGATCGAAGATGTAAAAAGCTGTAAGGAAGTTGTTCGCCGCGCCGCTCAACCGGCCGCTGAGTCGGCTTCGCCGAGGAAGCCGGCGCGGCGCAGGGCTTCGGCGCCGTCGCGGCGCAGGCTACCCAGGCGTGCGCCCCAGGCTCGCGGGTCGACCCCGGCCGCGCCCAGGGCCTCGCGCTCCAGCTCGCCCAGGCCGGCGCCGAGCGCCACCAGGCCCATGGAGTGGCAGCTTCCGGACAGGCGATGGGCGATGTTCGCCGCCTCGGCCAGGTCCGCCTGGTCCAGGGCTTCGGCCAGCAGCGGCAACTGCTCGTCCAGGCTTCCCAGCAGGTTGCCCAGCAGTCCGGCGAGCTTGTGCCGCCCCAGCAGGCGGCGGTGGGTCTCGAGCATTTGCCGGTCCAGCGCGGCCTCCACCGCAAGCGCAGGCACGCTGGTGCCGACCTCGCCCAGCGCGCGGCGCAGCTCGTCCATCCGCAGGGGCTTGCCGAGCACGCCCTGCATGCCCGCGGCGAAGTACCGACGCACCATGTCCGGCTGGATGCTGGCGGTGAAGGCGAAGATCGGCGTGGCGCGGTTCAGGCCGTCGAGCTGCCGGCGAATCCCGGCGCAAAGCTCGAGGCCAGCCATCCCCGGCAGGTGCATGTCCAGCAGGATCAGGTCGAAGCGCCGCTGCCGGCACAACGCCAGGGCCGGCCCCGCGTCCTCGGCCAGCATCACCCGGTGGCCGTCCCGCTCGAGCAGGCCCTGGGCCACCTCGCGGTTGAGCGCCACGTCCTCCACCAGCAGCACCTCCAGCGCAGACACCGATGCCGCCGGCGGCGTCGCGCCGGACAAGCTCGCCAGCGCCAGCTCGATCTCGAACCAGAACGTGCTGCCCTGGCCGACCCGGCTTTCCACGCCGATCCGCCCGCCCAGCGCTTCCACCAGCCGCTTGCTGATCGCCAGGCCCAGGCCGGTTCCGCCGTAACGGCGGGTCACGGCGTCGCCGCCCTGGGTGAAGCGTTCGAAGATGCGTTCGCGCATTTCCTCGGGAATGCCGATTCCATCGTCCGCGACGCTCAGCCGCAGGCGCTCGCTTCCTGCGCTGCGCGCCAGCCGCTCGACGCGAACGCGCACCTCGCCGGCCTCGGTGAACTTCACCGCGTTGCCCAGCAGGTTGGTCAACACCTGGCGCAGGAACTGCTCGGCGCCGCGATGGCCGTCATGAACCTGTGGGTCCAGCCACAGGTCCAGCCGTGTGGCGTTCTCCCGCGCCCGTGGTTCGAGCAGGGTGAGGACGTCCTCGAGCAGGCTCCGCAAGGAAAAGTCCACCGCTTCCGGCACATCCGACGCTTCCTCCAGCCGGGCGAAGTGGAGGACCTCGTTGAGGATCGCCAGCAGTCCCTCCCCCGCTGTCGCCAGTGCCCGCAGGCGCTGGCGGTCACGCTCGCCGAGCGATGCCTCGCGCAGCAGCTCGGCCATGCCCAGGATGCCGTTCAGCGGGGTACGGATCTCATGGCTCATGGTCGCGAGAAAACGGCTCTTGGCGCGGTCGGCGGCTTCCGCCTGGTCCTTCGCCCGGCGCAGGCTGGCGGTGCGCCGCTCGACCTGCCGACGCAACTCGTCGCGATCGGCATCGCGCCGGCGGCGGTCGGTGCGCAGGGCCTGGCGCATGTCTTCCAGGGCGGCGGCGACGGCGTCGATCTCGTCGCGTTCGCGGTCCGCCTTGTCCAGTCGCAGCGGCTGTTGCAGGTCGCCTTCGGCGATATGCCCGGCGAACTCGGACATGCGCCACAGATGGCGAGTGACCAGGCTGTGGAACAGCCAACTGAGGGCCACCGCCAGGCCGCAAAGGAAACTGCCCATCCACAAGAGGCTGGCCAGGCCGCCGGAAACCAGCCGGCGATAGACCGCCGCCAGGTCGATGGCGATCTCCAGCTCGCCCAGTTGCCGACGCTCGCCCCCCGGCGGCTGGTAGCTCAAGGGAAAGCGCTCGACCCGCAGCATGCCGCGTGGACGCTGGTCGCCCTGCAACAGGTTGAAGTCGGCGCTTTGCAGGCTGACACGGGCGATGTCGGGGAAATCCCCGAGGCCGCGCAACTGCACGTTCAACTGCTCCTGGTTGAGATCCCACAGGCTGCGCTCGAAGCTGGCCAGGTAGCCGCTGCGGATCAGTTCCAGGCGCGCCTCGATCTCGCGCATTTCGCGGCGGTATTCGAAGAACAGCTGCACGGCGCCGGCGAGGACGGTGAAACACAGGCTGAACAGCAGCACCCGCCACAGCAGGCGCCGCGCCAACACTCCGCCGTGGCCGCTCACCAGGCGTCCGCGCGGTTGCCGGCAAGGCGCCGATAGTCGCGCACGCTGTCGTCCAGCCAACGCTGGATGCTGCCGTCGTCGCGATAGCCACGCAGGGCCCGGTCGATCTCGTCCATCTTCGCCGCCAGCGGCGAGTGCCGCGAGACCGCCACCCGCAGGTAGTCCACCGTCAGCGGTTCGGGCAGCGCACGGATGTTCTCGCCGCCGGCCAGGCGCTCGGCGAACAGCGTGCCGGTGCGGCGTTCGTGGGCGATGTAGTCGATGCGCTGGCGCACCAGCTTGCCGAAGTTCTGTCGGCTGTCGGAAACCCATTCGACGTTGCCGTGGCGGCCGACGAAGCGGTCGAAGTCCGCCCCGTAGCTTTCGCCGAACAACAGCCCGCCGCGATAGCCGGCGAGGTCGCCGAGGGATTGGATGCGCACCGGCCGCTGGCGGTTGTAGAAGATCGCCACGTCCTCGCGCAGCACCGGCTCGGCGGAAAACGCCAGGTCGCGATCACGCGCGGGCGTGCGGTAGGCCAGTATCAGGTCGACCCGTCCGGCGGCGGCGTCGAGCAGGCAGCGCCGCCAGTTGCCCAGCACCACCACCTCGACCCGGTAGCCCAGCGCGCCGAACAGCCGCTTCACCAGCTCCGGCGCCAGCCCCCGGACCTGCTGGCCGTCGCTCCAGGAGATCGGCGGGTATACCGGATAGTCGCAATAGCGGATGGTCTCCGCAGCCTGTGCCAGGCCGCCCAGCAGCCATCCGCAGAGCGCCAGCCAGCAGGCCTGCATGGCTCAGGCGTCGCTGGCCGCGGCGGTGAACAGGTAGCCGGCGCCGTGGATGGTGATGATCAGTTGCGGTTCGGCCGGGTCGTCGCGCAGCTTGCGACGCAGGCGGCCGACCAGCACGTCGATGGAGCGATCGCTGGGCAGCCACTCGCGGTTGCGGATCTGGTCCATCAACTGGTCGCGGCTCAGGGTATGCCCGCTGTTGCGCAGGAAAGCGCCGAGCAATTGGAATTCGCCATGGGTGAGCAGGGTTTCGTTGCCCGCGTGGTCGATCAGGCGGCGCCGGTCGGCGTCCAGCAGCCAGTCGCCGAACTGCCTGAGGGCCTGCCGGGCGGGGCCGGCGCTGGCCTGGGCATGGCGCACCCGGCGGATCAGGTTCTTCGCCCGCGACACCAGTTCGCGCGGGTTCAGCGGCTTGATCACGTAATCGTCGGCGCCGCACTCCAGGCCGACGATGCGATCGATCTCGTCGTTGCGCCCGGTGATCAGGATGATCCCCACCTCGGAGCGCACCCGCAGCTCGCGGGTCAGGGTCAGGCCGTCCTTGCCGGGCAGGCGGATGTCCAGCAGCACCAGCTCGACCGGCTGGCCGAGATGGGCGCACTCGGCAAGGCAGGCTTCCGCCTGCTCGGCGTTGCCGGCGCAGAGGACGTCATAGCCCTCCTCGCCGAGATAGGCCTGGAGAAGCTCACGAATCACCGGGTCGTCGTCGACCACCAATACGCGCGGAACCATCGCCATCACCTTGCGCCTCCGGCGGGCCGGGGCGTTTCTTGTTCTGGGTTGTCGGACGGTGGGCGGAAGGGGCCGGGGCGCCTTCCGCTGCCAGCAGCAGCCTATCCACTACTGAACGGACGATCAACAAGCTTCCGTCGCACGCCGGAAGCGGCGATGGGCGCCCGCCTCCAGGCCATCCACCCAGGCCTCGCAGATCTGCACGCCCTGCCGCGGCGTGAAGGTCGCGGGATTCAGCCCAGACTCCAGCCACAGCCCGTCGAGCAGGGCGCTGAGGCTGATGGCCGCCAGTTCCGCGTCGAAGTCCGCCCAGCCGCCCTCCTCCGCCAGTTGCCGCAGCACGCCGACCAGCAGCGCCCGGTACTCGCCATAGGAATGGTCGTGGACCCGCCCGATCGCTTCGATGCTGCCCACCGCGCCCCAGAACGCCAGCCAGGCGTCGAGCAATTGCGGATCGAGCAGCTCGGCGGAGAAAGATGCCTCGAAGAACGCCGAGAGCCGCGGGCGGGCGCCGCCCGGCGCGGTGTCGATGGCGCCGCGGAGCAGGCGCATGACGCGTCCGGTGACCGCCAGGTAGGCCTCGGCCACCAGCGCGTCCTTGCCATCGTAGTGGTGATTGATCAGGCCCACCGATACCCCGGCCTCGGCGCAGATCTTGCGCACCGAGGCGCCCTGGAAGCCATGCCGCTTCAGGCAGGCCAGGGTCGCCTCGATCAGCAGCGCCTTGCGCTGCTCTGGTTCCAGACGGGAAAAGCGCACTTCCTGGTTCATCCTTTCGCGGCTCCTGCTCGTCGCCCGCGACCACCGGCGGGCAGCCCCGATGATCGCAGGTTACGTGGCGCCCGTCTCACTGGCTGGCCCAGGCGTTGAAGCGCTCCTCCAGCTCCTCGCCATGCTCGACCCAGAATTCGTCGTCCATCGCCAGGCCCTGCTCCAGGTTCGCCGGCGCGGTCGGCACCCAGCTCGCCAGTTGCGCGGGCAGGCGCTGGGCGGCCTGGCGGTTGGTCGGCCCGTAGGGAATGTTCTCGACGTAGCGCACCTGGGCATCCGGGGCATTGGCGAAGGCGATGAAGCGACGCGCCTCGGCGCCGCGCTTCGAACCCTTGACCACCGCCCAGTAGTCCATGCCGTACAGGCTGCCCGGCCATACCAGGGCCAGGTTGCGCCCCGCGCGGTGGGCGTCGGCGATGCGCCCGGTGTAGGTGGACGTCATCACCACGTCGCCGGCGGCCAGCCACTGCGCCGGCTGCGCTCCCGCCTCCCACCACTGGATGTAGGGCTTGAGCTGGCCCAGCTTGGCGAAGGCACGGTCGGCGCCGGCGCGGGTCGCCAGCAGCGGATAGACCTGCTCGCGTGGCACGCCATCGGCGAGCAGGGCGAACTCCAGGTTGTAGATCGCCCGCTTGCGCAGGCCGCGCTTGCCGGGGAAGCGCTGGACGTCCCAGAAGTCGGCCCAGGACGCCGGCGGCTGTTGCAGCCGGTCGGCGTCGTAGCCGATCGCCACGCCCCAGACCAGCGCGGCGGAACCGCATTCCTGGGCGGCATTGGCGATCAACTGCTGCTTGCCGCCGATGGCCTGCCAGTCCAGGCGTTCGAACAGGCCGTCGTCGCAACCGCGCGCCAGGTCCGGCCCCTCGACCTGGACCAGGTCCCAGTCGGCGTGACCGGTGTCGGCCATCACCTTGATCCGGGCCATCTCGCCGTTGTACTCGCTCTGCACCACGGGAATCCCGGTCTGCTGCGTGAACGGCTGGAAGAACGCCACCTCCTGGGCCTTCTGTCCGGCGCCGCCGTAGCCGACCACCACCAGGCCATCATCGGCCTGGACCGGCGCGAGGCCGCCGAACGCCAGCAGGACGGCGCCGAGCAGGACGCGGCAAGGAAAAACCGGATGCGGACGGGCGCTGGCCGCGCGGCGCAACGGAAAGGAACGGTTCATGTGCGTCTCCTCTTGTTCTTGTTGTGGAGTGGATCGCAGCGAGCCGCCGGGAAGCGGCCACGGGACAGAAACTATCCAGTCGTTTTTAAAAAAACAAGTTGATTTTTTACTGACGGTAAATTCATATCCTGTTTCTGAAGCGCGCCGCGAGAACAACAAGAAGGACGCCAACCGTGAATTTCCCGCACCTGTTCAGCCCCCTGGAAATCCGGGGCAAACGCCTGAAAAATCGCATCATGTCGAGCGGCCACGACACGTCGATGCCTACCGACAACCTGGTCAACGAGCCACTCGTCGCCTATCACCGCGCCCGGGCCCGCGGCGGCGCCGGACTGATCGTCATGCAGGTGGCGGGGGTCCACGACAGCGCGCGCTACACCTCGCACGTGCTGATGGCCACCGACGATGCCTGCATCCCCGGCTACCGGCGGGTCGCCGAGGCCTGCCACGCCGAAGGCTGCGTGGTGCTGTCGCAGATCTTCCATCCCGGGCGCGAGATCATGGAGTCCGCCGACGGCCTGCTGGCGGTGGCCTATTCCGCCTCGGCCTCGCCCAACGAACGGTTCCGGGTGATGCCGCGCGAACTCGACCAGCCGCTGATCGACGAGATCGTCGCCGGCTACGCCGCCGCCGCGCGCCGCCTGCACGAGGCAGGACTGGACGGGGTGGAGGTGGTCGCCAGCCACGGCTACCTGCCGGCGCAATTCCTCAACCCGCGGGTGAACCGCCGCAAGGATGGCTACAACGGCGACCTCGATGCCCGCCTGCGTTTCCTCCGCGAAGTGCTGGCGGCGGTGCGCGCGGCCACCTCCGAGGACTTCATCGTCGGCCTGCGCCTGTCCGCCGACGAGCGCGACCCCGAGGGTCTCAGCGAAAGCGAGTCGCTGCAGGCGGCCGAGGCAGTCCAGGGCGAGCTGGACTACCTGCACATCGTCGCCGGCACTTCGGCCTCCCTCGGCGGCGCCATCCATATCGTCCCGCCGATGGCCATCGAGCCGGCCTACCTGGCCCGCGAAGCCAGTACCTTCAAGGCGCGCCTGGCGATCCCGCTGTTCGTCACCGGGCGCATCAACCAGCCCCAGGAGGCCGAGGCCATCCTCGCCCGAGGCCAGGCCGACGTCTGCGGCATGACCCGCGCGCTGATCTGCGACCCGCAGATGCCGAACAAGGCCGAGGCCGGGCGCAGCGACGACGTGCGCGCCTGCATCGCCTGCAACCAGGCCTGCATCGGACATTTCCACCGAGGCTATCCGATCTCCTGCATCCAGCACCCGGAAACCGGCCGCGAGCTGACCTACGCAACGCCCAATCCGCCCTCGCGGCGCAAGCGCGTGCTGGTCGCCGGCGGCGGCCCGGCGGGGATGAAGGCGGCGGCGGTGGCGGCACAGCGCGGCCACGAGGTAGTGCTCTGCGAGGCCGGCGCCCAGCTCGGCGGCCAGGTCAACCTGGCGCAACTGCTGCCGCGCCGCGCGGAATTCGGCGGCGCCTCCACCAACCTGCAACGGGAGATGCAACTGGCCGGCGTCGAGGTACGCCGCAACACGCCGGTCGACCGCGCGCTGGTGGAGCGCGAACGGCCGGACCTGGTGATCGTCGCCACCGGCGCCGAACCCTATTGGCCGCCTTTCGAGCGCGGCGGCGAGCTGCAGGTGGTGGATGCCTGGCAGGTGCTGCGCGGCGAGGTGCGGGTCGGTCGCTCGGTGCTGGTCACCGACTGGCGGGGCGACTGGATCGGCCCCGGTATCGCGGAAAAGCTTGTACGCGAGGGCCACCAGGTACGCCTGGCGGTGAACGGCACCCACTGCGGCGAGAGCCTGCCGCTGTACGTGCGCGACCAGTTGGCCGGCGAACTGCACCGCCTGGGTATCCCGGTCACGCCCTACGCCCGCCTGTACGGCTGCGACGATACCACGGTGTACATGCAGCACAGCGCCAGCGGCGAGGCGATGCTGTTCGAGGAGGTCGATACCCTGGTGCTATGCCAGGGCCACCAGCCGGTGGACCGCCTGGCCGACAGCCTGCACGGCCTGGCGGAGGTGTTGCGGATCGGCGACTGCCTGGCCCCCCGCACCGCCGAGGAGGCGATCTACGAAGGGCTCAAGGCCGCCTGGAGCATCTGAGCGGCGCGGCCGCGGCTCCCTCGACGGGTCCCGGCCCAGCCCCTAGAATGCCGCAAACGCAGCCAGGACCCCGCCGCATGCCCCGCCCGTCACCGCCGGACGCCACCGACACGCCGCGCAGCGAAACGCACTTCCTCGGCACCCGCATCCGCGGCCTGCGCAAGCGCCGCGGCCTGACCCTGGCCGAGCTGGCCGCACAGAGCGAACTCACCGCCGGCTACATCAGCCAGTTGGAACGCAACCTGGCGTATCCGTCGATTCCGGCGCTGTTCAACATCGCCCGCAGCCTCGGCGTGACCATCCAGTGGTTCTTCGCCAGCGAGGCCGCGGTGGACCCGGCGGACGCCGGCTACGTGGTGCGGCGCAACACGCGCATGAGCGTGCATTACGAAGACGGCATCATCGACGAACTGCTCACCCCGCAGCCCAGCCGCCAGTTGGAGATCCTCCACTCGCGTTTCCCGCCGGGCACCTACAGCCAGCAGAGCTACAGCCATGAGGGCGAGGAAGCCGGCTACATCCTCAGCGGAATCTTCGAACTCTGGGTCGGCGACCGCCATTTCCAGCTCCGCGAGGGCGACAGCTTCAGCTACTCCAGCCAGGAACCGCATCGCTACGGCAACCCGGGCGACAGCGATACCCTGGTGCTCTGGGTGATCACCCCGCCGACGTTCTGAAACGCCCTGTCGCGATGCAGGGCCAGGGGAGGGCCGACGGGGCGAGCTCTACCCGCCGCGCCCGAGCAACCGCGCCAACCCCGCCAGCAGCCGCTCCAGGGCGCCCTGGTTGTTGCGCAGCACCTTCTCTCCGGCAGTGGCCATGGCCGTCGCGACCTCCGGCTGCGCCCACAGGCGCGCGAGGCCGTCGCACAGCTCGCCGGCATCCGTCACCTCGAGCAGCGCCCCGGCGTCGCGCAATTGCGCGGCGATGTCGAGGAAGTTGAACAGGTGCGGACCGGCGAACACCGGCTTGCCCAGGGCCGCCGGCTCCAGCAGGTTGTGCCCGCCGTTGGGCACCAGGCTGCCGCCGACGAAAGCGATGTCGGCCAGGGCATAGAGGAACAGCAGCTCGCCCATGGTATCGCCGAGCAGCACCTGGGTCGCGCGTGCCACCGGCTCGCCGCCGGAGCGCCGGACCGTGGCGAAGCCTTCGCGGCGGCATAGCTCGTGGACGCCGGCGAAGCGTTCCGGATGGCGCGGCACCAGGATCAGCAACGCGTCGGGACGCGTTTCCAGCAGGCGCCGGTGGGCTGCCAGGACGATCTCGTCCTCGCCGGCATGGGTGCTGGCGGCGATCCACAGCGGTCGCGCCGTCGCGTCCCATTCCTCGCGCAGGGCGGCAGCGGCCAGCGGCAGCTGCGGGTCGATGCGCAGGTCGAACTTGATCGAGCCGGTCACGCTGACGCACTCAGGACGCGCGCCGAGACGACGGAAGCGCTCGGCCTCGGCCTCGGTCTGCACGGCGACCCAGGACAGCTCGGCGAGCATCGGCCGGGTCAGCCCGGCGAAGCGCGCGTAGCCACGCGCCGAGCGCTCGGACAGGCGCGCATTGGCCAGCGCCACCGGGATCCCGCGCACGGCGCAGGCATGGATATGGTTGGGCCACAGCTCGGTTTCCATGATCACCGCCAGGCGCGGCCGCACCCGGTCGAGGAAGCGCGCCGCCGCCCAGGGCAGGTCGTAGGGCAGGTAGCAGTGCCGGACCTGCTCGCCGAACAATGCGCGGATGCGCTCCGAGCCGGTCGGGGTCATGCAGGTGACGGTGACCGGCAGCTGCGGATGGCGCTCCAGCAGCGCCCGCACCATCGGCGCGGCGGCGATGCTCTCGCCCACCGAGACGGCGTGCACCCAGATGCCGCCGGGCGGCACCTCGGGCAAGGACAGGGAAAAACGCTCGCCGATGCGCTTGGCGTATGCCGGCGCCCGGCGCGCGCGCCACCACAGGCGCAACGCCACCAGCGGCAAGCCGAGATGGAACAGCAGGGTATAGAGGGTACGGTTCATGGGCGCGCAGCTTAGCAAAACTCCCGCCGACCGGCTCAGCCGATGGCGCGCAGGTGGCGGGTGAAGGTTTCGCCGAGCCAGGCCGCCGCCGGGCCGAGCACCTCGTTGCGCCGCCAGACCAGTTCGACCACCAGCGCCGGCGGCGTCCAGTCGCTGGTCAGCTCCACCATCAGCCGGTCGTAGGTGGGGTACTGCACCACGTGCCGCGGTAGCCAGGCCCAGCCGAGGTTGCGCATCAGCAGCTCGGCCATGGAATAGAAGCTGTCCAGCCGCCAGACCTGCGGGCTGATCTGCTCGCCGCCCGGATAGCCGCTCTGCTGGGGCACGATCAAAAGTTGCCGGTGCTGTGCCAGCTCGCGGCGACTGACCCGTTGCAGCCCGGCCAGCGGGTGGCCGGCACCGCACACCGTGACCATCTCGACGCTGCCGAGGCGCCGCCGCTCCAGCGACTCAGGCATGCGCTCATGGTGGAACAGCAGGCCGAGGTCAGCCTGCTCCTCGAGCAAACGACGGGTGACGTCACCCTGGCCGCCGCTGGACACCTGCACCTCCAGACTGGGAAAGCGCTGCGCCAGCGCTTCCAGGCTGTCCAGCACCGGCTGGTAGGGCATCGCCTCGTCCTGGGCCAGGCGCAGCCGCGGCTCCTCGCCGCGCGCCAGCCCCAGCGCGCGCCCCTGCAGGCGCTCGCACTGGCGCAGCACCTCGCGCGCCTCCGCCAGCAGCACCCGGCCCTCGTCGGTCAGGCGCGGCTGGCGTCCGCTGCTGCGTTCGAACAGGGTGACGCCGAGGTCCGCCTCCAGCAGCGCGATGCCGTTGCTCACCGCCGATTGCACCCGCTTCAGTTCGCGGGCGGCGGCAGAGAACGACTGGCGCTCGGCGACGCTGACGAACAGGCGGATCTGCTCCAGGTTCCACTGCATAACCTATCTCCAATAAAGATAGGTAACGACTTTATCCCATCCGCCGGCTCCCTAGAATGGCCGCAGTTTCCGGAGGACCCCGCCATGACCAATTATCTCTACCTCGCCATCGCCATCGCCGCCGAAGTGGTCGCCACCACCTCGCTGAAAGCCGTCGCCGGATTCAGCAAGCCACTGCCGCTGCTGCTGGTGGTGGGCGGCTACGTGCTCGCCTTCAGCATGCTCGTGCTGGTCATGCGCACCCTGCCGGTCGGCGTGGTCTACGCCATCTGGTCCGGGCTCGGCATCGTCCTGGTCAGCCTGGTGGCGATGTTCGTCTACGGCCAGCGCCTGGACCCCGCAGCCCTCCTCGGTATCGGCCTGATCATCGCCGGCGTGCTGGTGATCCAGTTGTTCTCCCGCGCTTCGGGGCACTGAACGACCGTCGCGGGCGCAGGTTGTATACTGCGCCCTTTCCGTTCCCGATAAGGCAGCCCCATGCCCCAAGCCCTTTCCACCGACATCCTCATCGTTGGCGGCGGTATCGCCGGCCTCTGGCTGAACGCCCGCTTGCGCCGGGCCGGCTACGCCACCGTGCTGGTGGAAAGCGCCAGCCTCGGCGGCGGACAGAGCGTGAAGTCGCAGGGGATCATCCACGGCGGCGCCAAGTACGCCCTGCATGGTGCCCTGACCGGCGCCTCCGAAGCCATCGCCGACATGCCGCGGCGCTGGCGCGCCTGTCTCGGCAGCGACGGCGAACTCGACCTGCGGGGCGTACGCCTGCTTTCCGAGGCGCACTACCTGTGGTCGCCGGGCGGCCTGGCCGGCAGCCTTACCAGCTTCTTCGCCAGCAAGGCGGTGCGCAGCCGGGTCGAGCAGGCCAAGGGCGAGGATTTGCCTCCGGCGCTGCGCGACAAGGGGTTCAAGGGCAAGGCCTACCGCCTCACGGAAATCGTCTTCGACGTCCCCGACCTGATTCGCCGCCTGGCGGAACTGGCCGGCGACAGCCTGCTCGCCGGCGAGCGCATCGAACCGCTGCGCGAAGGCCGGGAACTGGCCGGCCTGTGCGTCGACGGCCGGGAGATCCGTGCCCAGCGCGTGGTGCTCAGTGCCGGTGCCGGCAACGAGGCGCTGCTCCGCGAACTGGGCCTGGAACAACCGGCCATGCAGCGGCGGCCGCTGCACATGGTGATGGTCAAGGCGGCGACCCTGAAACCGCTGTACGCCCACTGCCTGGGGGCAGGACCGAAGCCACGGATCACCGTGACCACCCATCCGACCCGCGACGGCCAGTCGGTCTGGTACCTCGGCGGCGACATCGCCGAAGCCGATGGCGTGGCCCGCGACGAAGCCGCGCAGATCGCCGAAGCGCGTCGCGAACTGGCAAAGCTGCTGCCCTGGATCGACCTCGGCCAGGCGCAGTGGGCCACCTTGCGGGTGGATCGCGCCGAGCCGGCACAGTCCAACCTGTTGCGTCCGGACAACGCCTTCCTCGCCGAACAGGGACGCCTGCTGGTCGGCTGGCCGACCAAGCTGGCGCTGGCCCCTGACTTCGCCGACCGGGTCTGCGCCCGCCTGGAAGAAGACGGCATCCGCCCCAGCGAACATGCCGCGCTGCCGCAACTGCCGCGTCCGCCGCTCGCCGAACCGGCCTGGGAGGTAGCCTTCGCATGATCAGGGATACCCTCCACGACCTGCACCGCCCGCTGGGCGACACCGGCCTGGCCGTTTCGCCGCTGGGCCTGGGCACCGTCAAGTTCGGCCGCGACCAGGGAGTGAAGTACCCTTCCGGCTTCACCATCCCCGACGACCGCGAAGCCGCCGACCTGCTGGCCCTGGCCCGCGACCTCGGCATCAACCTGATCGACACCGCCCCGGCCTACGGCCGCAGCGAGGAACGCCTCGGCCCGCTGCTGCGCGGCCAGCGCGAACATTGGGTGATCGTCAGCAAGGTCGGCGAAGAGTTCGTCGACGGCCAGTCAGTCTTCGACTTCTCCGCCGCGCATACCCGGCGCTCCGTCGAACGCAGCCTGAAGCGCCTGGAGACCGAGCGGATCGAGCTGGTGCTGGTGCATTCCGATGGCAACGACCTGGATATCCTCGAGAACAGCGAGGTCTACCCGACTCTCGCCGCGCTCAAGCGCGAGGGCCTGATCGGCGCCTACGGACTCTCCGGCAAGACCGTCGAAGGTGGCCTGCGCGCCCTGCGCGAGGGCGATTGCGCGATGGTCACCTACAACCTGAACGAGCGCGCCGAGCGCCCGGTCATCGAGTACGCCGCGGCCCATGCCAAGGGCATCCTGGTGAAGAAGGCGCTGGCCAGCGGGCATGCCTGCCTGGGCGCCGGACAGGACCCGGTGCGCGCCAGCTTCGAACTGGTCTTCGACCAGCCGGGCGTCGCCGCCGCCATCGTCGGCACCATCAATCCGCTGCACCTGGCCCATAATGTCGCGATGGCCGCGCAAGCCCTGAAAAAGGCCTGAACCATACATCGGCTGCAACATCCGCGGGTTGACACCCGCGGTGCATTCCGCTGCCATGTTCCTCCCGAACGAGCCGTATCCTGCCTGCCGCCCTCGCCTCCGGTGGCCGGTGCATCGAACGTGAGCCTCCGTCCCGCCCCGGCGCGATGACCCGACAAGGAGCCCCGTATGCCCCGTATGCTCGCCCGCAAGGATCCGTCCGCCTTCAAGACCCTGCCGCTGCTGGTGGAGGCCTCCCCGGACGGGCTGGTCTACCAGGCCCTCGGCCTGCCGCTGAACTTCCAGCAGATGCTCGTACGCCGCCGCCGCATGGAGGTAGCCGACCCGCAGCGCTTCGTCGCCGAGCTGGCCAACCTGGGGGTCTCGGTGCGCTTGACCCTGAACTGGCAGGGCCGCGACTACTGGGTGCTGGTCCGTCAGCGCCGGCTGGACCGCGGCGATACCGTGCTCAAGCTGATCTCCGGCTACGTACCGGCCCACGAACTGAACCTGCCGCTGCTCACGGCGATCCAGGAAGTCGCCGAGGAATGCCTGGTGGAGACCGCCGGCGGCTGGCTCGGCGGGCGCTTCGGCGACACCTGGCTGCCGACGCCCTACCAGGGTTCGCTGCGCTACCGGGAGAACAGCCACTTCGTCCTCACCCCGCTGTCCGGCGCCGCCCGTCCGGTGCAAGCCGGCAGCCTGCGCTTGCTGGAGCGCCCACGCGCCTACGTACACCTGCCCACGGCCTCGCTGCAACTGGTCTACGACATGCGCCTGGAGCTGCCGCGCGATGCGCGCGAGCCGAGCCTCTACCATGTCGACGAGCGGCTCGAGAGCGGTCCGCTGGTGGCGCGTCTGGACCGTCGGCGCCCCGATCTCTACCTGCTGCCGCTGGACCAGGGGCGCCCCACCGGCGACCTGTTCACCCTGCGCAAGGGCCAGTTGCGCCCTGCGGCCACCCGCGGCCTGTGGTTGGCCGAGAGCTTTGCCGTACAGGACGGCTGGCTGGTGCATGAGGAACGCATCCGTTTCCGCGACTGGCTGGCACTGTGGCCATCCAGCAACGGCGACCAGGCCGGCGGTGGGCGCGACCGCGCCAGCGCCTGAACCGGGCGGGCTTTGCCGCCCTTTCTACTTCAACTGGCTGGAAGACTTGCCGAGCAGGCGGCGAGCGACGATGAGCAGCTGGATCTGCTGGGTGCCCTCGAAGATGTCGAGGATCTTCGAGTCCCGCGCCCACTTCTCCAACAGCTCATCCTCGGCGTAGCCGAGGGCGCCGGCCAGCTCCACGCACTTCAGGGTGATCTCGTTGGCCACCCGTCCAGCCTTGGCCTTGGCGATGGACGCTTCCTTCGAGTTGGGCAGCTTGTTGTCGGCCATCCATGCCGCCTTCAGGGTCAACAGGCGCGCTGCCTCCCACTCCGCCTCCAGGCGATAGAGAGTGGCCTCGGCGTGGCTGACGGTCAGCAGCGGCTTCCTGTAGTCGAACTTGCAGCCAGCCTTCTTCAGCAATTCGCGGGTCCGGTCCAGCGCCGCCTTGGCCACCCCGACAGCCATGCCGGCCACCAGCGGGCGGGTATTGTCGAAGGTCTCCATGACCCCGGCGAAACCCTTCTGCACGTCGACCTCGGCGTTGCCCAGCAGGTTCGCGGCCGGCACCCGGCAATCATTGAAACTGATCGAAGCGGTATCCGAAGCCTTGATCCCGAGCTTCTTCTCCAGGCGCGTCACGGTCATCCCCGGCGTGCCCTTCTCGACCACGAAGGACTTGATCGCCGCCCGCCCCAGGTTGCGGTTCAGGGTGGCCCAGACCACCACGGCATCGGCCCGCTCGCCGGAAGTGACGAAAATCTTCTCGCCGTTCAGTACATAGTGGTCGCCATCCTGGGTCGCGGTGGTGCGGATCGCCGCCGAGTCCGAGCCGCAGCCCGGCTCGGTGATCGCCATTGCCGCCCAGGTGCCGCCGAAGCGCTGCAACTGCTCCTCGTTGGCCACCGCGGCGATCGCCGCATTGCCCAGCCCCTGGCGCGGCATGGCCAGGAGCAGGCCGACGTCGCCCCAGCACAGTTCCATCACGCCGAGCAACGCCGACAGGTTGCCGCCGTTCTTGATACCCTCCTCTACCTGCTTGCCGGCGCGCTTGCTCGCCGAGGTCGCACCGACAGCCTCGGGCGAGCCGCTGTTCATGCCGTCCAGCAAGGCCGCGAGCAGGTCCAGCTCCTTCGGATAGGCGTGTTCGGCCTTGTCGTACTTGCGCGAGATCGGCCGGAAATAGTTTTCCGCGACCTGATGCGCCTGGTTGGCCAGGCTGCGGAATTTCTTCGGGGTTTCCAGGTACATGTCGATTCCTCGTTCACTCGTCGCGGCGGACCGCGCACTCGCTCGGGTTCACAGGTGCAGGCCGCCGGCCATCAGCGCTACCGCGCGCAGGTCGCGGTACCAGCGCTCGGCTGGATGCTCCTTGGTGAAGCCGTGGCCACCGAGCAGCTGCACCGCGTCGGTGCCGATCTTCATCGCCTTCTCGGCGCACAGCAGCCGCGCCAGGTAAGCCTCGCGCTGGAACGGCTGGCCGCGCTCGGCCAGGGCGCAGGCGCGCCAGACCATCAGGCGCATGGCGTCCAGTTCGATGGCGATGTCGGCGACCATGAAGGCGACCCCCTGGCGATGGCTGATCGGCTCGCCGAAGGCCTCACGCTCGTTGCAGTAGGCGATCACGTAGTCCAGCGCCGCCTGTCCGGTGCCCAGCGCCAGGGCACACCAGGCCAGGGACGCGTGATCGAGGAAGGCCCGGTAGTCGAAATGCTCGGCGGCCAGGCGGTTGTCCGCCGGCACCTTGACGCTCTTCAGGCGCAACCGGGCGGTGCCGCCGGCCTTCAGTCCCATCGCCGGCTCGGCACGTCGCTCGACGCCCTTGGCGGAGGCTTCCACCAGGAACAGCGCAGGCCCCTCGTCGGTCTTCGCCGCGACGATCAGGCGGCTGGCCTCCAGGCCGCGCAGGACCAGGCATTTCTCTCCGGAAAGCAGGTAGTGACTGCCCTTGCGCCGGGCGCGGGTCGCCAGTTTCTGCGGGTCGAACAGCAGACTCGGCTCGTTGACCGCGATGGCGGTGAGCGGCGCCCCCTCTTCGCTGACGAACGCCGGCAGCCACTGCGCCTGCTGCGAGGGGCTGCCCCAGCGGCGGATGCAGTTGGCCGCCGACAACGGCACCAGCAGGGCCGCCGCCAGCGTCAGGTCGCCCTTGGCCAGGGCCTCGGCGATAAGGGCAGTGGTCACCGTGGTGCGCTCACCGGCCATGCCGCCGTGCACCTCGCCGACCCCATAGTGGGTCAGGCCCAGCTCCAGCGCCTGGTTGAGCAGTTCCGCCGGCAGGCTGGCCTCGGCATCCGCGTCATGAGCCAGCGGACGCAACACCTCCAGGGCGAAGCCTTCGAGCATGTCCACCAGCATCTGCTGGTCGTCGGAGAACGACAGGTCGAACAACCCGTCCGGATCGGCCTTGCGCGGTCCCTTCGCCTGCTTCGCCGAACGCTCGCTGGCCAGGCGGAAGCCGGTACGGCTGCCGCTGTAGAGCAGTTTCTCGAAGGGTTTGCGAAGATTGAAGCGATCCGGCCAGTCGGCCTGGGCGACACGGTTCAGTACAGCCAGGGCACGGCCCTGTACATCGGTGCTCATGGGCATCTTGCTCCACGCAGGATGGGATGCCCGGATCATGCGCCGCCGCATGGGCAGCGCCTATGACCGTCTCGCCGGGAAAACTTGTCAGACCAGCCAGTCACCTGCCCGGATAGGTCGGCATTCTGCCGGAAGCCATCCCTCAGAACAGCGGATTCTAGCCGTGGAAACTCAGGGAAAGCAGAAAGGCGCGCGCTGACTTTACACTTCTTAACACTCTTTAAAGCTTTGAAGATGACTTGCCCGACGACCACGGCATTTAATTCTCAGATTGGGCAAGGATAATCACGAATATCGGTCACCTGAGGTATCCCACCCGCCGAAACCAAAACCAATCGGTAGGAATTTTCTTTAAAAGCATGAAATTACTGCAGGCTTATCCTCTTCCCTAAGTAAAACCTTTAAATACAATCCCACTTCTTGCCATCCCCCTCCCGCGTCATCCCCAAGCCATTCCCGTCGACGAGTAAAGAAAATGTGCGGTATCAGTGGATTTATCCAAAGACACACTGAAAAGACCCAAATGGTACAGATCATTGGCCAGATGACGGACAAGATCATTCATCGTGGCCCCGATGACAAAGGATATTGGTTGGATCATTCCATCGGCCTGGCGCTCGGCCACCGCCGCCTGGCCATACAGGACCTGTCGACGGCCGGACATCAGCCCATGCCGTCTGCATGCGGACGGTACGTCATAGTCTTCAATGGGGAGATCTACAATCATCTGGCACTCCGTGCCCTGCTCGGACCGCATCCCTGGAGGGGGCATTCCGACACCGAGACGCTGCTTGCCTGCTTCTCCGTCTGGGGTATGGAGAAAACCCTATCCAATATCACTGGCATGTTTTCCCTCGCACTTTTCGATAAAGAAACGAGTAAAATCTTCCTCATTCGTGACCGGCTAGGAGAAAAACCTTTATATTATGGGTGGCAGGGAAACTGCTTCCTGTTTTCCTCCGAGTTAAAGTCCCTGACCGTACACCCAGAGTTCCAAAAAGAGATCGACAGAGACAGCCTTGCAGCATTTCTACGTTTTGGATATTGCCCCACTCCCAACAGCATCTACAAAGGTATAAAAAAACTTCCGCCCGGGCATTACATTCAATTGAACCTGGCTAATGCTACGCCAGGTGAACTCATGGATCCGCTCCCCTACTGGTCTCTGAGCAAGGTCATCGCACAAGGGATCCATCAGCCATTCCAGGGAAGTGACTCAGAGGCCGTGGATGCCCTGCACCGGCAACTGTCCGCCAGCGTTACTTCGCAAATGCTCAGTGACGTACCTCTTGGCGCCTTCCTTAGCGGTGGCGTCGACAGCAGCACAATCGTGGCCCTTATGCAGGCTCGGCATTCCCGGCCCGTACAGACGTTCACCATTGGCTTCGACGAGCCCGGCTACAACGAAGCGGAACACGCCAAGGCTGTCGCCCAGCATCTCGGCACCCAGCACACCGAGCTTTACGTCAGGGCCGAAGACGCACTCGCGGTGGTGCCGTGTCTTCCCGGCATCTACTGCGAGCCCTTCGCCGATAGCTCACAGATACCGACCTACCTGATCAGTCGCCTGGCCAAGCAATCCGTAACGGTCGCTCTCACCGGCGATGGTGGCGATGAACTGTTTGCCGGCTACAATCGCTATCTCACGGCATGCCAGGCATGGAACAGGTTGCAACAGCTTCCACTGGTTGCCAGGATGACGCTCGCAAAACTGCTGAGCGCTCTGCCACCGGCGATGTGGGACAGCCTGTTCTCTCTCGCAAGCCCCTTGCTACCCTCGAAGTACCGTTTGCGCACACCAGGAGACAAGCTTCAGAAGCTCGCCGGTCTCATGGCGTTTTCCAGTGAAGAGGACTTCTACAAGGATCTGGTCAGCCACTGGAAGAAGCCTACGAACCTCGTCATCGGCAGCGAGGAATCGGCTTCCGTCTTTTGGAATCTTGACAGCCTCCCCGAGATGGAAAGCTTCGAACAATGGATGATGGCCATGGATACCCGGACCTACCTGGCCGATGACATACTGGCGAAGGTCGACCGCGCCGCAATGGCCACTAGCCTGGAAACCCGCGTCCCGCTCCTCGATCATCGCGTGGTCGAACTCGCCTGGAAAATGCCACTGAACCTGAAGATCAGAAATAACGACGGCAAGTGGTTGCTGCGCCAGGTTCTTTACCAGCACGTTCCCCGGGAGCTGATCGAGCGTCCCAAGATGGGATTCGCCATCCCTCTGGACACCTGGCTGCGGGGACCGTTGCGGGAGTGGGCCGAAAGCCTCCTGGCTGAGGAACGCTTGAGACGCGAGGGCTACCTGCGCCCGGAGCCGATTCGGCGAGCCTGGCAGGAGCATCTCAGCGGAAAAAGAAACTGGCAAGGCCCGCTCTGGAATGTATTGATGTTCCAGGCTTGGCTGGAACATCAATGATCCAGCCACAGGGCCAGGGGTCGGCGTGAAGCGGGAAGAACCTGTTAACGGGAATCAGCGCTGGCGGATCTTCTCGACGATGGCGGTGGTGGAGCTGTTCTCCACCAGGCCGAGCACCCGTACCTCGCCGCCGTAGGCCTTGACGATCTGCGCGCCGACCACCTGCTCGACGCCGTAATCGCCGCCCTTGACCAGCACGTCCGGACGCACCTGCTCGAGCAGGCGCTCGGGAGTGTCTTCGGCGAAGCTCACCACCCAGTCCACCGCGCCGAGCCCGGCGAGTACCGCCATGCGCCGGTCCACCGAGTTGATCGGCCGGCCAACGCCCTTCAGGCGAGTGACCGAGGCGTCGTCGTTGACCCCGACGATCAGGCGGTCGCCCTGGGCGCGCGCCTGTTCGAGGTAGGTCACGTGGCCGGCGTGAAGGATGTCGAAGCAGCCATTGGTGAAGACGATCTTCTCGCCGTGGGCGCGGGCGTCTTCGATTGCCAGCAGCAATTGCTCCAGGCCCAGCACGCCACGCTCGGAACCCTGCTCGCGCTGCACCGCGCGACGCAGTTCGGGCGCGCTGATCGCCGCGGTACCCAGCTTGCCGACCACGATGCCGGCGGCCAGGTTGGCCAGGCCCACCGCGGACGGCAGCTCCTCGCCGGCGGCAAGCGCCGCGGCCAGGGTGGAGATGACCGTATCGCCGGCACCGGTGACGTCGAACACTTCCCGCGCCCGCGCCGGCAGGTGCAGGGCCGGCTGGCCATGGCGGAGCAGGGTCATGCCATGCTCGCCGCGGGTCACCAGCAAGGCACCGAGGTCGAGTTCGCTCATCAGCGCCTGGCCCTTGGCGACCAGTTCGGCTTCGTCGGCGCAACGGCCGACGATGGTCTCGAATTCGGACAGGTTCGGGGTGATCAGGCTGGCGCCGCGATAGATGGCGAAGTCCTTGCCCTTGGGATCGGCCAGTACCGGAATGTTGCGCGCCCGCGCCGCCTGGATCAGCACCTGGTGGTTCTGTAGCGCGCCCTTGCCGTAGTCGGACAGCACCAGCACCTTGACCTTGGCCAGCAGCGACTCGACGTCCACGGCCAGGGCCGCCGCGTCGGTGCGGAACGGTTCCTCGAAGTCGACCCGCAGCAGTTGCTGGTGGCGACTCATGACCCGCAGCTTGACGATGGTCGGCTGGCTATCGATGCGCTGGAAGCGCGCGTCCACTCCAGCGGCCTTGAGGCTGTTGGCCAGGCTGTCGGCGGCCTCGTCGCGGCCGGTGACGCCGACCAGCAAGGCCTGCGCGCCCAGCGCGGCGATGTTCAGCGCGACGTTGGCGGCGCCGCCGGGGCGGTCCTCGTGCTGTTCGACGCGGACCACCGGCACCGGGGCCTCCGGCGAAATGCGCGAAGTCGCGCCATGCCAGTAGCGGTCGAGCATCACATCACCGACCACCAACACCGGGGCCTGGTCGAAACGGGGCATGGACAACTTCATGGGAACTCCAAACAACCTCTCGGGGCAGACGCCCAGTTTATCAGCCGACAGGCGCCGGCGCCTGCTCATCCAGTCCCATCGCATGCAGCCGCGCATAATGGCCGTTCTGCGCCAGCAGCTCGGCGTGGCTGCCGCGCTCGACGATCTGCCCCTGGTCCATCACCAGGATCAGGTCGGCCTTCTCGATGGTCGACAGGCGGTGGGCGATCACCAGGGTGGTGCGCCCCTTCATCACTTCGTCCAGCGCCGCCTGGATATGCCGCTCCGACTCGGTGTCCAGCGCCGAAGTCGCCTCGTCGAGGATCAGCAGGGGCGCGTCCTTGAGCAGCGCCCGGGCGATCGCCAGACGCTGGCGCTGGCCGCCGGAAAGCAGCACGCCATTCTCGCCGACCTCGGTGTCGAAGCCTTGCGGCAGGTTGTCGATGAACTCCTTGGCGTTGGCAGCCTTCGCCGCCCGCTCGATTTCCTCGCGCGGCGCGCCAGCCAGGTCGCCGTAGGCGATGTTGTTGGCCACGCTGTCGTTGAACAGCGTGACCTGCTGGGTCACCAGGGCGATGTGGCGGCGCAGGTTGCGCAGGCGATAATCCTCGACTTCAACGCCATCAAGGAGGATCTTGCCGTCATTGTGCTGGTAAAAGCGCGGAACCAGGTTGGCCAGGGTCGATTTGCCGCTACCGGAACGGCCGACCAGGGCGATCATCTGCCCGGGCTCGGCGATGAAACTGATGTCATCCAGCACCTGCTTGTCGGTTCCGGGATAACGGAAGCTCAGGTTGCGCACTTCCAGGCGCCCGCTGACCCGCTCCTTCTCGACGGTACCCTGGTCTTCCTCCGCCGCTTCGTCGAGCTGCTCGAAGATGCTCTCGGCGCCGGCGACGCCGCGCTGGACCGTGGAACTGACCTCGGAAAGCTGGCGGATCGGCTTGGGCAACAGGCCCGCCGCGGTGATATAGGCCACCAGGTCGCCGGCCGAGGCGTCCCCGCGCAGCCACAGCACGAGGAACATCAGTATCGCCATGGCGACGTAGATCACCAATTGCAGCATCGGCGTGTAGACCGCGCCGGTCTTGGTCATCCGCAACTGCTTGTCGGTATTGCTCTGGCTGGCGTCGAGGAAGCGCTTCTCTTCATAGGCTTCGCCGCCGAAGCTGCGCACTACCCGGTAGCCCTGGATGGTTTCCGAGGCGACGTGGGTGACGTCGCCCATGGCCACCTGGATCTTCTTGCTCTGCTTGCGGAACTTGCGGCTGGCGGTAGTCACCATCACCGCGATGACCGGCAGGATCGCCAGCATCACCAGGGTCAGCTTCCAGTTCATCCACAGCAGGTAGAGGAACAGGAAGACCACGGTCAGGCCCTCACGGATCACCACCTTGATGGCATCCGTGGCCGCTCCGGTGACCATGGTCACGTTGAAGGTGATGCGCGAGATCAGGTGACCGGAGCTGTGCGTGTCGAAATAGCGGTTCGGCAGCACCAGCAGCTTGTTGAACAGGGCGACCCGCAGGTCATGCACCAGCCCCAGGGAAACCTTGGCGAGGAAGAAGTTGCCGAGGAACGAGCCCAGCCCCTGCCAGGCAGCGATCAGGATGATCAGCAACGGCACCGCGTAGACCAGGTGCAGGTCGCGCAACCAGGGCCACTGCACATTCGGAAACAATGCCGCGTCAGGATTGGAGAGGCCGTCGACGAAATACTTGAGGATGCCCGCCAGCATCGGCTGGGTCGAGGCGAAGATCAGGAAACCGACGATGCTGAGTAGGAACATTCCGATGTAGGGCTTCACGTAGCCCAACAGGCGGAAATAGATCTTGAGACTGGAAGGTCCGGGATTCTGAGGACTATCGCTCATGGTTTCTTACATGCTGAAAAGGTCCCGGAGTGTAGCACAGGACCTCCATCACTCCGCCTGGAAGGCGTGTTGGGGTAAGATGGCGGGCCGTTCGTTCAGGAGCTCGCATGCGAGTCATAGACTACCCCTCCTACTTGCAGTTGCGTGACAACGCAGAAGTGCTGGAAGCCGATGGTCATGGGGACAAGGTTCTGCGTCTGCGCGACGGGTCCTTCCTCAAACTGTTTCGCCGCAAGCGCCTGATTTCCTCCGCAGCCCTGTTCCCCTATGCGGAGCGCTTCGCCCGCAACGCCAGCGAACTGGCGCGGCGCGGCATCGTCTGCCCGAAGGTGCTGGACGTATTGCGGATCCCACATATCCAGCGCGACGCGGTGCACTACGAGCCGCTACCGGGGCAGACCCTCCGCCAACTCGACCGCAACGACCCGGAGTGCGGCGACGCAGTCCGGACGCAACTGGGCGAGCTGATCGCCGCGCTGCACGCCAAGGGGGTGTACTTCCGCTCGCTGCACCTGGGCAACGTGGTGCGCACGCCGGAAGGCCGGATGGGCCTGATCGACATCGCCGACCTGCGGGTCCAGCGCTCGGCGCTCAGCGCCGCCCAGCGCATTCGCAATTTCAAGCACCTGCTGCGCTACGAACAGGATCGAACCTGGTTCCTCGACGACAGCGAGCACCTGGTGCTCAAGTCCTATCTCCGCAGCAGCCAGGTCCACTGGACACTCGAGCAGCTCCTCAAGCAACTGCAACTGGATTGAGCAAGGAATGTTCGCAGCTACCCGACTGACCCGTCTTCGCCACGATACCAGCCGCATCCTCAGCCACTGGATCCTGCCGCTGGGCTGGCTGGCCCTGCTCACCGGAATGTTCTGGGTCGGCGACCGCTCCGACTACCATCGCCTCTTCTACATCCTGCTTGCAGCCCCGACGCTGCTGTACGTGATACTGCAACCGCGTCTGCTTCGCCCGCTAACGGGCTCGCCGCTGTTCATCGCCTTCCTCGCCTTCAGCAGCTACATGATGCTGAGCCTGTCCTGGTCGGCCCCCGAGAACTCCACCGGCTCGCTGCTCAAGCGCCCCCTGTACATCGCCCTCCTGTTCTTCTGCGCCGCCATCCTGGCGCTCGAAGCTCCCCTCCGCCTCAAGACCGCGACCTGGCTGGCTGCCCTTGGCGCGGTGATCTCCGCGGCAGCCACCTTGCTGCAATACTACTGGGACGCCAACCCGCTGCGCCTTACCGGTTATGGCGCTCTCTATAACCCATTACTGAGCGCCCATGTCTATGGCGCCTTCACGGCACTCTGGCTGGCCTATTGGATGCAATCCCGCCCCATCCTGGCCCCCTTGCCACTGATATCTCTGGCGCTGCTCGGTGGCCTTCTCATCGCGACCGGTTCACGTACTCCCCTGGTAGGGCTCACAGCGGCCCTTATGTGGCTGGTCCTGGCCGGAGACAGGAAAAAAGCCCTCATCGCCCTGGCACTCGCCCTGGCTGGAGCGCTACTGGGCTACATCCTGTACCCGGAAGTGATCACCCAGAGAGGGGCATCGTTCCGCCCGGAAATCTGGGCCGACGCCCTACGCCAGATCAGCGAGCATCCATGGCTCGGACACGGCTACGATCATCCGATGCGAATCGTCCTGAGCAACGGCATGCTGCTCGCCGACCCGCACAACATCGAACTGGGTGTGCTTTTCGCTGGAGGGATCATCGGGCTCCTGCTGTGGGTGGCGATCTACGCACTGGCCTTCGGCTTCTCCTGGAAAAACCGGAAGTCTCCAGCCGTTCTGCTAGCCTCGACCTGGCTGGTGTTCGGCCTGGCAGCCGGACTCACGGAGGGCAACGCCTTCCTGCCCCGTCCCAAGGAACACTGGTTCCTGATCTGGATTCCCATGGCGCTGCTGTATGCGCTGTGGATCCAGCAAAGGTTCGCCGCCAGCAGGCGCGGTGAGGATATCGCCGCGCCTTGAGTGCGGCGATATCAGCGATCAGGAGAAAAACAGCCGCGCAATGCCGCGGAAGGTCTTCTCGTTCCAGTACTTCAGCGGCAAGCCGGAGAGCAGCTCCCGGGCCAGTACCTTGTCCCGGTTCGAGCACTTGAGGAACATCGAATTGCGGAAGCGCATGATCACCTGCTCGTAATCGGGGTGATCGCTGAACTGGCTGTACGTCTTGAATACGTTGTCCACCATGAAACGGGCGTTCTTGTACGTATTGGTGGGATGCTTGCGGTACTGGGCGAGGACCTCGCCAAGAATGTCGATGACGTAGCCAGCCTTGGTCACCGCCAGTTCGATATAGACATCTTCCAGGCGTATGTCCGGATCGAAACCGCCGACCTTCTCCAGGGCTTCCCGCCGGAACATCAGGGTGGGCGCCATCGGGCCCGGCTTGCGGTCCAGGAACAGGTCATCGAAGTCGAGACGGCGGAAAGGCAGGTCGCGTTTGCGCTGCTCCTTTCCCGGCATGACCCGGCCATTGGAATCGATGATCTCGATATTGCCCGCGCAGATACCTACCTCGGGCTTGTCCCACATGTGTGCCACCTGTTTCTCCAGGCGTTGCGGCAGCATGATGTCGTCCGAACCGAAAGGCACGATGAGATTTCCCCGGGCCCTGGCGATCGCCTCGTTGAGCGTTCTCGACAGTCCCTGGTTCTGCTGGACCCTGAGGTCGAAGCCGTACTTCGCCTGGAGCCCGCGCAAAAGCTCGACGCTGCCATCGCTGGAACCATCGTCCACCACCAGCAGTTCCACGTTGCGGTATGTCTGCGCAGCCACGCTGGCGATGCTCGCTTCTATGTACTTTTCGTGGTTATAGGAAGCGATGATCACGGAAACCAATGGCTGCGAACCATCATCGACGAGCGCCATAACTACAACCTTACCTGTCCTTCACGTCCCCATTCAAAGCGCCAGACATGCATGAGCGATCCTGCGATCTTCATCGGTCCTACACCTCCCCCCAGCCCGGAAAAACAAGCTGAACAATAGCAAACACGCCTGAAGCCCCAGCTCTTTTCGGCTGCTACTCTCAGGTAAAAATACGTCGCCAGGTCTTCTCCAGCCATCCGGGACGCTCCGGCTCGCGCAACGCGGGCCGCATGGCCTCGACGATACTCTGACCGACAGCGGCGAAGCTGAATCGTTCGATGGCCAGCGCCTGGCCGCTTCGCGCGATCCGCTCGGCGAGAGCCGTATCGAGGCGCAGGATCGCGAGCTTTTCCTGGATGTCCGCCACCGAGCGATACAGCACGATATTCTCCATGTCCCGGAAACCCAAGGCCTCGTTTTCCCGCTCGCCCTGGTCGTAGGCCAGCAGTACGCAACCGCAGGCCATCGCCTCGAAATTCTTGATCATGTATTCGCCCATGCCGACATCCGCGCTGACGAAGAAACGGATGCGGTTGAGCGTGCGCAGGTACTCCTCGCCGGACTTGGTCTTGGTCACCAGCAGGTTCTCCACTCCGCCCAACTCGTCGAGCAGCGCCTTGCGTCCACTGTAGGCCACGCTGCCGGTACTGCCGACGAAGCCCAGCTCGATATCGCGCGCCAGGCCCAGGTCATGCAACAGGGTCTGGTCGTAGCCCTTGGGCACGAATACCGCGTCGAATCCCTCCTGGCGCAGGCGTTCGCTGACCGTATGGCCCGAACTGATCACCCGTGCCCAGGGCAGGCGCCGGTAATGGGCGCTGAACTTGCCGGTGTACTTGCAGGGAATGTAGTTCTGGTAGGCATCGTGCTCGAGGATCACCAGGTTGGGCACGCTGCGGATGAAGCGGACCTGGCGCATTTCCTTCTTGAAACGGAGGAAGAACAGGATGCGGTCGTAGCGCGAGACATCCACGTGGTTGCGGAAGTAGCCGCGCAGGTCGGCCTGCTCCTCGCTGCTCAGCCAGCGGGTATCGCACTCGCAATGGGCAGCGATGCCGTCGTACAGGCGATCCAGGATCGCGCGCTGCTCTTTCTGGACCAGAAACAGAACTTTCATCAGACCTTCATCCTCGCGGCTGCTCCGAAGCAGCATGGCGGCTCGAACCTTGCCGAACGCTCGACCCAAGCATCACGCCTCCCCATCCAGCGACTCCACCCAGAACAACTCGTGCCGACGCACCGCCTTGCGCATGAACTCGTCCTCGCCGTAAGCCGGCCAGCGACGCCCGGCGAGCCAGCCCTGCAGACGGCGGCGCAGACGGCGCTTGAACGGCAGCCTGGGTTGCAGGTCGTGCATCATGCCCAAGGCCATGGCCTTGTCCACCTGGCGCGTGCGCTCCAGCGCCAGCGTCCATGGCAGCAACGGCGAGCATTCTTCGGTCAGCGGTGGCAGGCTGACCCCCATGTGCGCATCGCCCATCGGCCAGCGATCGTTGTCGTGCAGGTGATTGGCATAGTGCAACAATGCCTGCGGCTGCCAGTCCAGGCCCTGGAGCGCCTCGCGCACAGCCTCCTGGGCGCGGACATGGTCCGGGTGCGGATCGAAATGCGGATGAGGCAGGACGATGACCTCGGGACGTGCCAGCAGGATCAGCTCGCGGAGATCGGACAGCAGATTGTTCCAGGTCGACAGGCCGTCGGCATCGCTGGCCAGGCGCAGGCGGTTGAACTGGCGGAACGGACGGATATCGGCGAGATCGGCCTCACGGGACGGCACCACCTCGCCCGGGTTCGCCTGCATGGCAGGCAATTGCAGACAGAAATAACCCAGTTGCACGCAGCGCTCGGCCGGCACCCCACCCCACGTCGGCACGGCCTGGCTATCCCAGGCGCGCAGGCGACCCTTCAGGCGCGCCGCAGCTATTCCGTCGAGGCCCATGCGGCGGTAATGCTCGGTTTCGATCTCGCCGGCGGTCAGGGTCACGATCCAGGCCTCGCGAGCCTGGCTGTAGAGGCCGAAGGCGGCCAGCTCGGCGTCGTCGGCATGCGGAGCGATGACCATCACCCGCCGCTCACGGTAGTCGGGATGGCGCGCACGCCACAGGGTCGGTTCGCCGACCAGCCGGCAATGCCGGCCGCGCAGGCGAATCCGGCCCTCGCCCAGCGGCCCGGCCAGTCCCGTCAGGTTCAGGTAGCGCAAGCCGTTCACCCCACGTTCGAAAGCCTGGGCATCGGCCTCTGCGCCACCTTCCAGCAGCACCGAGGGTTCGAGGAAACGCCCCAGCCAGCCAGCGCGCACGCAGATGCCAAGCACCAGCGTATCGCCTTCGCGCAACTCGCCGTCGACTCGCAGACGGCCATCCGCCAGGCGTACCGGCAGCGACTCGACCCCTTCCGCGAAACGGTAGCGGTAGTCCTCGCCCGACGAATAGAACAGGTGATCGGCGAACCAGGCTTCGTGGGCGACCCACAGGGCCACGAGGAGGATCGGCAACAACCAGGGGCTGACCAGCAGACCGACGGCCAGCAATGCCAGCAGCGCAACCAGTAGGCCGATCCGCTTGTTGCGTCGATGACGCTTGAGCAACTGCTGCTTGCGTGCGCTCATGCTTCAGACCTGGAAGACCGGAGAAGGATGGCACCAGCGATCCTTGTATTCGCGGTCGGCGCGACCGAACGAATAGCGCAGGGGTTTGCCCAGCGCTCGCGCATCCTCCCAGGCGGCCTGGGTGTTCAGGTAACTGAGCACGCTGCCAGGGCTGAACTCGCGGGTCTGCGGATCGACGCCGCCGTTGATGTACTCGACGCTGAGCCAGCCCGGCGCTTCGGCGCGATACAGTACCTGGACCGCGATGGGCTGGTCGTTAAGCAGCAGGACCGAGCCGCGCAGCAATTCGCGCAGCCGCTCGAAGACCTCGGCCATGCGCTCCGCGCCGGTGGCCGGGAAACCCCAGCGACGCTGGAACAGTTCAAGATAGATGGCGGCGAACTCGGCCGGGGCGAAGCTGTCTGCCTGGCGCACCTGGCCACCAGCCTCCTCCACCAGGCGCACTTCGCGCCGCTGGTTATAGCGGAACTTCTTGGAGAAATCCTCGGGGGCGCGAGCGAAAGCCAGTTGCTCGGTCTGAGGGCGCAGCGTGACGATGTTCCGCTCATGCAGCGCCGACAGGTAGCGTCCCGCATGGCGGAGGGCGATGCGGGCATCGTCGGCCACCGGCAGGATCAGTTCGGCGTTGCCCAGGTCGTACAGGCCCTTCTTGCCGCGCCGCTTGAGCACGTCCTTGGACAACGCCAGGTGGCGGCCCCAGGTCGGGATCGCCGCAACCAGTTCGCCAGCGCTCTCCCAACCCAGGTAACGCACCGGGATTCCAGCCATTTCGGCGAGCTGCTCGACCACCAGCGGGTGGGTCGCGACGCTGCCGCCGAAACGCTGCCAGGCCTGGGCGTAGGTCGGCGCGTCCACTTCGCGCCAACCGCGTTCGCGGAAGGCGCGCAACCTGTTCAGCATGCAGACTCCGAAGCGAAGCCGGCAATCGTCGGCAGGCGCCAGAATTCGCGGCGCACCGCAGCGTCGGAGAAGCGTGTCTCCAGGCGCTCGAGCATGAGCCGCGCACAGGCCTCGCGCTGGCGGCGGTCAAGCGCCGCCAGGTGGGTCAGGCCCTCGGCCAGGGCCGTCTCGTCGCCCAGCGGGAAGAGGATGCCGACCCCTTCCACCACTTCGCGGGCGCCGCCACAGGCGGTGGCGATCAGCGGTACACCGGCGACCATGGCCTCCAGCAGGACCATGCCGAACGGCTCGTGGTCGGAACTCAGGGCGAAGGCGTCGAACGCCTTGAAGTAGCGCCGTGCCTCTTCGACCTGGCCGAGGAACAGCACGCGCTCGCCGATACCCAGTTCGCAGGCCAGGTCCTTGAGCTGCTCTTCCAGGCGGCCGCTGCCGAGGATCGCCAGCAGGCTGTTCTGCGGCAGGCGCGGCAGCGCGGCGGCAAAGCCGCGCAGCAGGGTAGCCTGGTCCTTGTCCGGATGCAGGCGGCCGACGTTGCCGACCACCCAGGCCTCGTCGGGCAGGCGCAGTTGCCGGCGCGCACTCAGGCGCTCGACCTGCTCGGCCTGCAGCGCAGCGACGTCGATGCGGTTGTAGAGCGTCTCGATCCGCTCCGCCGGCCACTTCGGCAGGCAACGGCGGATATCGTCGCGCACCGCGTCGGACACCGCCAGCAGGCTCAGGCGCTTGCTCATCAGGCCGGCGAAGACCTTGCGCGACAACCGCTGGTAATCGCCGAAGGCGTGGTGCACGCCAACGATCGGCAGACGAGTGGCCAGGCTGGCGATCCAGATCGGCTTGAAGCGGTGCGCGATGCAGAAGCGGAAGTCGCGCGAACGGGCGATCTCGCGCAAGTCGCGGATCGCCTTCAGCTTGAGGCCACGGATGTCCCTGGAGCCGTACTCGAGGAACAGTACCTCGTCGGAGGCGCAACGCGCCGCCACCTCAGGATCGGAACGCCCGGTGAGGAACACCGTGGTGACCTTGTACGGGGTTCCGGCGAACAGGCTGGCGTACTGACGGGCACAGTCGAGGAAAGGCCCGTCGTAGCCGTGACAGAACTGCAGGACGCGAGGTTCAGCCGACCGAGTCATACCAGTCCACGCCCTCCTTCACGACCAGGATGTCCTCCATGATCAGGTACTGCAGATCGGAGCCGAAGAACATGTTCAGGGCGTCGGTCGGCGAGCAGATCATCGGTTCGCCACGGCGATTGAGCGAAGTGTTCAGGGCCACGCCGTTGCCGGTGAGGTTCTCCAGTTCCTTCATCAGGTCGTAGTAGCGCGGGTTGTACTCGCGCTTCAGCACCTGGGCGCGGGAGGTGCCGTCTTCGTGCACCACTTCCGGCACTCGCTCCTTCCACTCTTCGTTGACTTCGAAGGTGAAGGTCATGAACGGGGCCGGGTGGTCGATCTTGAACATCTGCGGGCCGACGGTATCCAGCATCGACGGGCAGAAGGGCCGCCAGCGCTCGCGGAACTTGATCTGCGCATTGATCCGGTCGGCCACGCCCGGCACGCTCGGGCAGCCGAGAATGGAGCGGCCACCGAGGGCACGCGGACCGAACTCCATGCGTCCCTGGAACCAGGCCACCGGGTTGCCGTCGGCAAGGATCCTGCCGATACGCCGGCTGCGGTTGTCGATCTTCTGCCACTGCGGCCTGGCCTCGTGACGGGCGCAGGCGGCGATGACGTCCTCGTTGGAATACTCCGGGCCGAGGTAGACGTGCTCCATCTTCTCCACCGGCACGCCGCGCTGGTGCGACACGTAGGCCGCCGCGCCGACCGCGGTGCCGGCGTCGCTGGCCGCCGGCTGGACGAACAGCTCCTTCACTTCGGGGCGCGAGATGATCTTCTGGTTGAGCTTGACGTTCAGCGCGCAGCCGCCGGCGAAAGCGACCTTGCCGGTCTCGCGGATGATATCGCCGAGGTAGTAGTCCATCATCTCCAGCGCGAGCTTCTCGAACAGCGCCTGGATGCTCGCGGCGTAATGGATGTAGGGATCGTCAGCGATGTCGCCTTCGCGCTTGGGCCCCAGCCACTCGATCAGCTTGGGCGAGAAGTAGTAGCCCTTGCCTTTCTCCTTGTAGCGGCGGAAGCCGATGACGTTGGCATAATCGGTGTTGATCACCAGTTCGCCGTTCTCGAACTTGGCGAGACGGGAGAAATCGTACTTGCTGGCGTCACCGTAGGGCGCCATGCCCATGACCTTGAACTCGCCGTCGAGCATGTCGAAGCCGAGGTACTCGGTGATCGCGCCGTACAGGCCGCCCAGCGAATCCGGATCGTAGAACTCCTTGATCTTGTGGATCCGACCGTTCTCGCCCCAGCCGAAGAAAGTGGTGGCGTACTCGCCCTTGCCGTCGATGCCGAGGATCGCGGTCTTTTCCTTGAACCCCGAGCAATGGTAGGCACTGGAGGCGTGGGCAAGGTGGTGCTCGACCGGCTGGATCTTGATTTTCTTCAGGTCGAAGCCGAGTTGTTGCAGGCACCACTCGATGCGCTTGTAGTAACGCTTGTAGCGGCGGTTGCCGAGCAGGATCGCATCCAGCGCGCGATCCGGCGCGTAGGCGTAGCGCTTGGCGTAGTGCCAGCGGGCCTTTTCCATGATGCTGATGGGAGCGAAGGGAATCGCCACCACGTCGACATCGGCCGGCTCGATCCCTGCCTGCTCCAGGCAGAACTTCGCCGATTCGTAGGGCATGCGGTTCTTCGCGTGCTTGTCGCGCACGAAGCGCTCTTCCTCGACGGCCGCGACCAGCTTGCCGTCGATGTACAGGGCGGCGGACGGGTCATGGCTTACGGCGCCAGACAGGCCTAGGACGGTCAATGCCACGGTAGAACCTCTTCAAAGCAGCTCGCGGTTGCGGAGTGGGACCGACAACCGCGGCTTTCGTTTAACTCGTCGACCGCCGCAGGCGGTGGTCGTCGCTTGTCGTTCAAGCCCCGGCGGCGTCGCCGAGGCGGGGAATCCGTTGCTCCAGCAGCCGGTAGAGGCCGCTGTCCTGCGGCCAGTTGCGCAGGAAGCGCGCGCGGTCGCGGGCGTAGGCGCGGGCAAAGGACGCCTGGCTGTGATGCTTGCGCATCGCGTCCAGGTCGATCAGCGCCCATTCGCCGCCTTGTTCATGGGCCTGCCAGAACAGGTTGTGTCCCTTCAGGTCGCCGTGGCTGATGCGTTCGCGGATCAACGTCGAAAACAGCCGATCCAGTGCCGCCAACTCGGCTTCCGGTGGCGAAACGGCGCCATCGGGCATGTCCAGGCAAGGCTTAAAACGAGCGATTATATCCTGACCGCCGAGATAATCGGTAATCAGGTAGGCGCGCCCGCGCAGCCAGCACCAGCGCCGCTCCAGCATCGCCAGCGGACGGGCGGTGGCGATGCCGAGGAATTCCAGGCGGTTGCCTTCGCGCCAGGAGGCCCAGGCCCGGCTCGGCCGCCAGAAGCGCTTCAGCCAATGGACCCAGCCCTTGATGTTGTAGCGCTTGATGATCAGCGTGCGGCCGTTCGCTTCGACCCGGGCGACGGTGGCCGCGCCGCCGTCCTTGTAGACGTGGCCGGCGGCGATCAGGCGGTCCGCGTCCGCCAGCAGGGGCGCCATCGTCTCGGCCTCGCTGCGGCGGGCGGCGAACAGGCGGAACGGACCGCGCACGACGCTGAACAGGCTACAGTCGCGACCGACCTTCCTCAGCAGGTCGCGCACCCGCCAGCGGCGAACCTTGGCGATTTCCTTCTGCAAGGCTTCGAGCGGCAGCGCATGCTCGCCGTTGGCCAGCAGGTAATGCACCAGCAACTCCTCCAGGAAAGGATCGAGGAGCGCCGGCAACTGGGCGAAGAACACCCCGAGGTTTTCCAGCACTTTCTGTCGCGACAGCGGCTGGCCGGGAGTTTCCGCACGCACGCCGCCACCGTCGATGAGATACAGGTGGCCGGCGTGGCGCAACAGGTTGTCCAGGTGCAGGTCGTCCTGCCAGAGGCCCTTTGCATGCAGCTCGCCAATGGCTGCCAGGGCTTCGCCGAGCACCGCTTGCTGGGCATCGCCCAGCGGCGCCTGGGCCTCCACCGCACGCCAGGCGTCACCGAGGCTCTGCGCCGCGTCGAGGTAGTCGAACAGCAGCCAGCCGCCCTCGCCCTGCTGCAGCCCGTCGGCCAGCAGCGCCGGGGTGGTCAGCCCCTGGGCCGCGAGCAGACGCGCCCCTTCCAGTTCGCGCTGGAAATGCCGTGCGGCCTTGCCGCCCACCAGCAGCTTGGCCAGCACCTTGCGCCCACACCATTCGCCGGCACCGACGTAGCGCTGCCCGGGCAGCACCCGCAGCAGACTGTCCAGGCGCAGTTCGGCAGCGCCAGCGCCATCCGCCAGGGTCACCCGCAATGGCAGTTGCGGGTGGCGCCCGGCGGCTTGCAGTTCGGCCAGTCTCATCGGCGCGACTCCTTGCGCCGACGGCGCTGGTCGAGAAGGCGATACCACTGCTCGACCTCGGCCGAGTCGAGGGGTTCGTCGACATAGGCGGAGATGAATTCGTGCACGTCCGCTTCGCTCCAGTCCGGGGCACGGCGCAGCATCGGCTCCAGGTCCTTGACCTGGTCGCGGCGGCCGAACCAGATCGGGCGGGTCTTCTCCAGGTCGATCAGGCAGGCCTCGAAGACACCATCGGCCCCCTCGCGGAGGAATAGATGCTTGGGATAGAAGCAACCATGCATCTGTCCGGCGGCGTGCAGCTGGCGCGCCAGCCTGCCAACCGCCCGGAGAATCGCCCGGCGCCGCTCTTCGGCCAGGTCGTGCCAGGACGCCAGCCAGGTGTCCAGGTCCTGCCAACCGTCCAGGGCACGGGTCAGGAGGATCGCCTGGCGCTCTCCGCCGACCGCCTGCTGGGCGAAGAACGCCGCCTGCAGGGCGGGAATGCCCAGCGCCCGGTAGCGCTCGATGTTGCGGAACTCGCGGGCGAAGGTCGGCTCGCCCAGCGGATGGCGCAAGCTGCGGGTCAGGTGGTTGCTCTGGCGCTTCAGGTAGTAGGCGGAGTCGCCCAGGTCGAGACGGTAGACGCTGCTC
Source organism: Pseudomonas sp. 20-5 (assembly GCF_056782835.1). NCBI lineage: Bacteria > Pseudomonadati > Pseudomonadota > Gammaproteobacteria > Pseudomonadales > Pseudomonadaceae > Pseudomonas > Pseudomonas sp. 20-5. Next base: position 5,679,105 of record NZ_CM165584.1, read on the forward strand.
CAGCCACCCCGCTCGGTATTCGGTTCGTCCACGGCATCCAGCTGCAAGGCCCACAGGGCGTCGAAGCTGTCCAGACGGTTGCGCTGGAGCAGGTCGTGGTCCTGCGCGGCGATGAAAACGCTCATTCGCGCCCCTCGAAGAAAGCCACCACCTGGCGAATACGCTTCTTGTCGGATTCGTTCAGGTGCCGGCGACGGCGATATTGCAGGTAGAAGCGCAGGCGCTGGGTGCGCGACAGGTGGTACTTGGCCACCTTGTCCAGGCAGGCCAGGTCCTTGGTGATCCGATAGCGCAGCATGAAGCTCCACCAGAACGCGCCGTTCGGGCAGTCGATGAAATACACCAGCGGCTGGTCGTCCACCAGCAGGTTGCGCCACTTCAGGTCGTTATGGGTGAAATGCTGGTCATGCATCAGGCGCGTAGCCTTGGCGATCTGCCGGCTGACGCCGTCCACCCAGCGCGGGTCCTTCAGGCGCGGATCCCGGTTGCAGGCGAGCACCGACAAGTCCTCGGTGCCCGGCAGCTCGCGGGTGATCATGGCGCCGCGCTGGAAGGCGCCGGCCTTGCGCTCCAGCCCCCAGGCGACCACTTCGGCGGTGGGAATGCCCCACTTCTCGAAGCGCTTGAGGTTCTGCCACTCGGCCTTGATCCGCGGTCGCGCCAGGTAGCGGCGCAGGCCCTTGCCGGCGCTGCGGTAGCGCTTGACGTAGTAACGCACGCCGTCGCGCTCGATGCGGATGACTTCGGACAACGGGTCGCGGGTCAGGCGCTCGCCCTCCAGGGCGAACACGCTATCGAGGCTACCGAAGTCGGCGGCCAGGTGACGGTAATCGGGTTCGAGGGTCCACCCCGCCATCAGAGCAGGTCTCCGTAACGCTGCTTGCGTTCGTAGAGTTTTTCCGCCTTGCGTTCCATCCAGGCCAGCAGGCCGGCCTCGTCGCGCAGTATCTCGCGCAACGGCCGGCGGAAATAGGTGCGCAGGAAGCGTAGCTTGTCGCGACGCGTCAGTCCGATGTCCAGCGCAGAGAAATACAATGCCGCCAGATCCTTGTTACGCCAGCGTTTCGGCGTGGCGTCGCGGGTCTGGGCACGGTGCAGATCGATCACCGAGAGGCGGAAATCGTCCGCGCTCACCGGCTTGTCGGTGTGCAACAGGAAATGACAGATGTAGCAGTCGCGATGGTTGACTCCGGCACGGTGCATGTCGCCGACCATCCGCGCCACCGCCTCGACCAGCGCGCGCTTGAGCCGCGGCGGTGGAGGACGTTCGCGCCAGTCCTGGGAGAACACCTCGAGGTCCACGGTCGGCGCCAGTTCCTCGGTGACGATGAAGGAATGCTGCCGCGCCGGATCGCTGCCGCGCTCGCCGTAGGCGACCGCGGTCATGGTCGCTACGCCGGCCTCGTGCAGGCGCCGGATGGCCTGCCACTCCTGGCGCGCGCCGAGCACCGGGAGCTTGGCGGTGAGCAGGTTCTTGGCGATCTCGCCCCAGCCGATGCCACGGTGGATCTTGACGAAGTAGCCACGCCCGTCGACCTCGGTGCGCAGGGTGCGGCGCCCTTCCAGTTCGCGGTAGACCTTGCCTTGCAGCGCCTCCACCGCCTCGAACGGGTCGCGCCCGTTCCACAGGCGCTTGAACGGCTCTTCCAGCACCAGCCTCATGAGGCCTCCCCGAGGATCAGGTCGGCGGCGCGCTGCGGCATGCTGTAGAGGTCGGCGTGATCGGCGTAGGCCAGGCCATTGCGCGACCAGGCGGCGCGCGCCGGAGCGTCCTCCAGCATTTCCGCGAGCAGGCGGTTGAGACTGTCCTGCTCGAAGGGACTCGGCAGCACCCGCCCGGCGTCGGCCTCGGCGATGTAGTGGGCGTAGCCGCAGACATCGGTCACCAACACCGGCAGGCCGGAGACCAGCGCCTCCAGCAGCACCGTACCGGTGTTCTCGTTGTAGGCCGGGTGGATCAGCAGGTCGGCGCCGAGCAGGAAGCGCGGGATATCGCTGCGCCCCTTGAGGATCTGTACCTGGTCGTTGAGACCGAGGGCGGCGATCTGTAGCAGGAACGGCTTGGGATCGTCCTGGCCGATGGCGATCAGCCGGGTACGCCTGCGCAACGCCTTGGGCAGCGCGGCCAGCGCCTTCAGGCTGCGATCCAGGCCCTTGGTCTTGAAGCCGGAACCGATCTGCACCAGCAGCAGGTCGTCCTCCTCCAGGCCGAACTCGCGGCGGAATTCCGCACGCACGTCCGCGGCGTTGGCCGGCGCCCGGCGATCCTGACTGATCCCCGGCGGCAGCAGATGGAAACGCTCGGCCTGGGTGCCGTAGTGCTTGACGAAGAGCGGCTGCTGCACCTCGGAGATCATCAGGATCTCGGTCTTCGAGGCCGGGTCGAACACTGCCCGTTCGTAGCCGGCGAAGTGGCGGTAGCGGCCCCACTGGCGGTACAGCGGGTTGCGCAAGGTCTGGGCCTTTTCCTCGAAACAGGCGTCGGCGGCGTAGTAGACATCCAGTCCGGGCATCTTGTTGAAGCCGATCACCCGCTGCACCGGGCGCCTGTCCAGGTCGGCGCGGACCCACGCGGTGAACTTCTCGTTGCGCCGGTGGTTGAAGATCGAGCGCACCGGGGCCACCAGCACTTCGAAGCCGTCCGGCACGTCGCCCTCCCAGATCAGCGTATAGACGCGGATGTCGTGCCCGCGCCGCTGGCATTCCAGGGCGATGCGCATGAAGTCGCGCTGCAGGCCGCCGAAGGGGAAGTATTTGTAGAGGATGAACGCCAGGGTCATCGGAGGGTCTCCGGGGCCAGCAGCATGGCCTCCAGCTGGGTGGCCACGCGCTGGGGATTCAGCCGGGTGAAGCACAGCGGCTGCTCACGCTTGAGATCGAACAGTTTGCGGTCCTCTTCGGTCGGCTGGTAGGTACAGGTCTTCTTCAGGCACGGCGCACAGGGGAAGTCGCTGCCCAGGTGTACCTGGGAGCGCCCGTAGGCGCCGGTGAAGCCAGGATTGGTCGGGCCGAACAACGACAGCGTCGGCACGTCCAGCGCCGCCGCCAGGTGACCGAGGCCGGTATCCACCGCCACGCAGGCGCGCGCGCCGGCAAGCACCTTGGCCATGCCGGCCAGGGATAATCTGGGGAGTACCGCGGCATTTTCCAACCCCGCTGCCAGGCGCCCGGCCCGCTCCCGCTCGGCGGTGCTGCCCCAGGGCAGGCGCACCGACCAGCCGCGCTCGCACATGCGCTCGGCCAGTTCGCGCCAGTAGGCTTCCGGCCAATGCTTGGTGTCCCAGGTAGTACCGTGCAGGAACACAAGGTACGGCGCGCCAGGGTCGGCGTCGGCCAACTGCTCGCGGTCCAGGCCATAGTCACCGACCGACTCAGGCAACGGGTAGTCCAGCGCCTGGGCGAACAACTGGCGCGTGCGCTCCACCGCATGCTGTCCCCAGGCGACCGGATAGGCACGGCGATAGAAGCGGCTGGCGAGCGGCTCGCGCGCCGAGTCGCGATCGAGACCGGCGACCGGCGTCTTGCCCACGTAGCGGGTCAGCCAGGCACTCTTCAGCAGCCCCTGGGCGTCGATCACCAGGTCATAGTCGACTTCCTTCAGGCGCTGCTTGAAGCGCCGCCATTCGCCGTTGCGCAGGGTCTGCCAGAGGTTCTTGCGCCAGCGCCGGATCGCCACCGGGATCACCCGCGCCACCGCCGGATGCCAGGCGGGAATCTCGGCGAAACCTTCCTCCACCACCCAGTCGAACTGGATGCCGGGAATCGCCCGGGCGGCGTCGGTAAGCGCCGGCAGGGTGTGGATCACGTCGCCGAGGGACGAGGTCTTGACCAGCAGTACCCTCATCCGGCGACCTCGGCAGGGTCGCCGACCAGCCGCTCCAGGGCTTGCAATACCAGGCCAGGCGGCAGCTCGCGGAGGCAATTGTAGTGGCCGAAGCGACAGGTGCGCTCGAAGCACGGGCTGCACTCGAGACCGAGGCGGACGATCTCCACCCGGTCCGCCAGCGGCGGGGTGAACTGCGGCGAGGTGGAGCCATAGACGCCCACCAGCGGGCGATCCAGCGCGGCCGCCACGTGCATCAGGCCGGAATCGTTGGACACCACCGCGCCAGCGCAGGACATCAGGTCGATGGCCTCGGCCAGCGAAGTCTCCCCGGCAAGATTGAAGGACTCCTCGCGCAACCCCGGAATCAGGCGCTGGCGAATCTCCTCTCCACCGGGATGGTCGTTCTTCGAGCCGAACAGCCAGACCTGCCAGCCGGCACGGATCTTCGCCTCGGCGACCGCGGCGTAGTGTTCCGCCGGCCAGCGCTTGGCCTCGCCGAACTCGGCGCCGGGACAGAGCGCCAGCACCGGGCGGTCCAGGCTCAGGGCGAACTTGTCGAGCGCCGCCTGGCGGCTGCCGTCGTCGATCCGCAGGCGCGGCTGCGGATAGGGCTTCGGCAACTCCACGCCCGGCTCGAAGGCCAGGGCCATGAAGCGTTCGATCATCAGCGGATAGCGCTGCTTGTCGAGCTTGCGGATGTCATTGAGCAGCCCGTAGCGCATCTCGCCGCGCCAGCCGGTGCGCTTCGGTATTCCGGCGAACCAGGGCACCAGCGCCGACTTCAGCGAGTTGGGCAGCAGGATCGCCTGCTCGTACTGACCGCGCAGGCCGCGTCCGATCCGGCGCCGTGTGGCGACGTCCATCACCCCGTGGCCGAGCGGGAAGCTCAGGGCCTGGCGCACCTCGGGCATGCGCTCGAGGATCGGTCGGCTCCACTCGGGCGCCAGCACGTCGATCACGCACTCGGGATGCCGCTGGCGCAGACACTGGAACAGGGTCTGCGCCATCACCATGTCCCCCACCCAGGAGGGACCTACGATCAGAATTCTCATTCAGGCTCCGGAAATGATCAGGGAGGCTTTCGCCTCCCTGTCACACCCTTCTTCGGTGCTTACTTGACCAGGGTACGCCACTCGGCGTGGGCCTCGGTCTTGCCGCTGACCAGGTCGAAATAGGCTTTCTGCAGCTTTTCGGTGACCGGGCCACGGCGGCCGGCGCCGATCTTGCGACCGTCCACTTCGCGGATCGGCGTGACTTCCGCGGCGGTGCCAGTGAAGAAGGCCTCGTCGGCGATGTACACCTCGTCGCGGGTGATGCGCTTCTCGACCAGTTTAAAACCGTGTTCGGCGGCCAGGGTCAGGATAGTGTTACGAGTGATGCCGTTCAGGCAGGCGGTGACTTCCGGGGTGTAGATCACGCCATCCTTGATGATGAAGATGTTCTCGCCGGAGCCTTCGGCCACGTAGCCTTCCGGATCGAGCATCATGGCCTCGTCGGCGCCGCCGGAGATCGCTTCCTGGAGGGCCAGCATCGAGTTGATGTAGGCGCCGTTGGACTTGGCGCGGGTCATCGAGATGTTGACGTGGTGGCGGGTGAAGGAACTGGTGCGCACCTTGATGCCTTGCTGCAGGGCTTCCTCGCCCATGTAGGCGCCCCAGCTCCAGGCGGCGATGATCACATGGACCTTCAGGCCGCTGGCGCGCAGGCCCATGCCTTCGCTTCCGTAGAACACCATCGGGCGGATATAGGCGCTTTCCAGGTTGTTCTCGCGCACGGCGGCGCGGGTCGCCTCGTTGATCTCGTCGCGGCTGTACGGGATCTGCATGTTCATGATGTGCGCGGAGTCGAACAGCCGGTCGGTATGCGCCTGCAGGCGGAAGATCGCCGTGCCCTGCGGGGTGTCGTAGGCGCGCACGCCCTCGAACACGCCCATTCCATAGTGCAGGGTATGGGTCAGCACGTGCGTGGTCGCGTCGCGCCACTGCACCAGTTCACCGTCATACCAGATCACGCCATCACGATCGGCCATCGACATAGTTGCCAGCTCCTTCAGATATTCGTTACGTACTTGCGTTACGTGCCTGAGTGGATCAGCCGAGCCGCAGCTCGCGCCAGATCCTGATCACTTCTCGCCGCTCCGTCTGGAAGTGCTCGCCGCTCACGACCCCGGCCTCCTTCTGTAGTGCCAGGCGGTGTGCGGCTGCGCGATAGGCCTTGTAGGCCTCCTGCAGGAGACGGACGTCCTCGCTGGCGATCAGGCCAGCCCGTTCCAGTCCTTCCAGAATGCGGATGTTATCGGTGAATTCGAGCAGCGCCGGGTGTTCTCCGGACCAAGCTAGAACCGCATATTGCACCATAAATTCGATATCGACGATACCACCGGCATCGTGCTTGAGATCGAAGGCTGCCGTGGCCTCGAAGGCATTCGAGGCGGTACCGGCGGCGGTCGCGCGGGTTCCCAGGTTGTCGCGCATCTTGGCGCGCATTTCGCTGACTTCGGTGCGCAACGCGTCGAGATCGCGCGGCCTCGCCAGCACCTCGGCACGTACCGCCTCGAAGCTCGCCTGCACCCGCCGGCAACCGGCCAGCACCCGGGCGCGGACCAACGCCTGGTGCTCCCAGGTCCAGGCCTCCTGCTCCTGGTAGCGCTGGAAGGCGCCCAGCGAACTCACCAGCAGGCCGGCCGCGCCGCTCGGACGCAGGCGCATGTCGACCTCGTAGAGGGTGCCGGATGGCGTCTGCGCGGTGAGGAAATGGATGATCTTCTGCCCCAGGCGGGTAAAGAACTGCGCGCCATCGATGGATTTGCCGCCATCGGTCTCGCACTGGGGGTCGCCGTCATGGATGAACACCAGGTCGAGGTCCGAGCCATGGCCGAACTCCAGCCCGCCGACCTTGCCGTAGCCGACGATGACGAAGTCCGGATCGCACGGCGTGCCGTCGGCGCGCAACGGCCGGCCGTGACGCTGCACCAACTGCCGCCAGGCCAGTTCGAGGACCTCGACGAGGATCGCCTCGGCCAGCCAGGTCAGGTAGTCGCTGACCTTCATCAACGGCAGCGTGCCGGCGATCTCCGAGGCCGCCACCCGCAGCCCGTGGGCCAGCTTGAAGTGACGAAGGGTCTCCATCTGCTGCTCGAGGTCGTCCTCGGGAATCCGCATCAGCCGTTCGCGCAGCTCGGCGGCCAGCTCGGCGGCCTGTGGAGGACGGAACAGGCGCCCCTCGTTGAGCAGCTCGTCGAGCAGAATCGGGAACCGCGCGATCTGCTCGGCAACCATCGGGCTGGCCGCGCAGAGGGTCAGCAGGCGCTCCAGCGCGCCGGGGTTCTCGGTCAGCAACACCAGGTAGGCGGAACGCCGCGCCACCGCTTCCACCAGCGGCAGGACCCGCTCCAGCACCAGGTCCGGCTGGGGGTTTTCCACGGTCATCGCCAGCAGGCGCGGAACGAAGGCATCCAGGCGCTCCCGGCCGAGACGCTGCATCGCTCGTACCTGGGGGCCGTGGCGCAGATCGCTGAGACGCTTCCAGGCCGCCTCGGCATCGACGAAGCCGGCGTCGGCCAGTTGCCGGCTGGCCGACTCCTCGTCCAGCGCCTCCTCCCACAGCGGGATCCACTCGGCGCCGACGCTGCCGCAGGCCGCCTCGCCGCTTTCGTCCTCGTCCGGGTCGGCGATCACCTGGCGGAAGTGCCAGTCGATGCGCGCCCGCCAGTGGCTCAGGCGCTCGTGGAATGCGGCCCAACTGGCGAAGCCCATGATGAAGGCCACGCGGATGCGGTCGTATTCGTCGCTGGGCAGCATTTGCGTCTGCCGGTCGGCCAGCGCCTGGATGGCATGCTCGGCGTAGCGCAGGAACTCGTAGCCGCCGCGCAGCTCCTCGACCACCGCCGGCGGCAGGTAGCCCTGCCCCTCCAGGGTCGCCAGCACCTTCAGCAGCGGCCGTTGCTGCAAGCTCAGGTCGCGCCCGCCATGGATCAACTGGAAGGCCTGGGCGATGAACTCCACCTCGCGGATACCGCCTTCGCCCAGCTTAATGTTTTCCGACATCCCCTTGCGCCGGACCTCCTGCTGGATCAGCTGCTTCATGGTGCGCAGCGCCTCGATGGCGGAAAAGTCCAGGTAGCGCCGATAGACGAACGGCCGCAGCATGCCGAGCAGTTGCTCGCCTGCCTGCTGGTCGCCGCCGACCACCCGCGCCTTGATCATCGCGTAGCGCTCCCAGTCGCGCCCCTGGTCCTGGTAGTACTGCTCCAGCGCGGCGAAGCTGTAGACCAGCGGTCCGCTGGAGCCGTAGGGACGCAGGCGCATGTCGACGCGGAAGACGAAGCCGTCGACGGTGATCGCATCCAGCGCCTTGATCAGCTTCTGCCCCAGGCGGGTGAAGAACTCCTGGTTGTCCAGCGAACGCTTCGCCCCCTCGGTCTCGCCGCCCTCCGGGTAACCGAAGATCAGGTCGATGTCCGACGACAGGTTGAGTTCCACCGCGCCCAGCTTGCCCATGCCGAGGACCACCATCCGCTGCGGTTCGCCGGAGCGCCGGCCGATCGGCGTGCCGAACTGCTCGCACTGGCGCCGATGAAGCCACTCGCAAGCCAGGTCGATGCAGGCGTCGGCCAGGGCCGACAGGTCGCGACAGGTTTCCGCCAGCGCGGCGCGGCGGGTCAGGTCGCGCCAGATGATGCGCAGTTGCTGGCGTGTGCGGAAACGTCGCAGGCGCCGACCGAGTTCGTCCTCGTCGGCGCAATCCTCCAGCCGCGCCTGCAACTGACTGCGCAGTTCGCCGGGCGCGTGGGGGTTCTCCAGCTCGCCGCGTTCGGCCAGTTCCAGCAGCATCGCCGGGTCGCGCACTGCCTGCTCGGCGACGAAATCGCTGGCCGCGGCGACCCGTCGGAAATCCTCCAGGCGCTCCTCGGGCCAGGCCTCCAGGCGGGCCAGGGCGGCGGCATCGAGGGCGGCGACAGCGGAGCGGAGGGCAGTCCCGGCGCGTTCGGCGGCGGGCAGCAGGGTGGCCGGCAGATTCGCCAGCGAAGGCAGGCTCATGGTCTATCCTGTTTGGGTTTCCGACCGAAGACCACAGGCTCGACGCACAACGTCGAAAAGGCTCTACATCGGGCCTTATAGCCTGACAACGACAATCGAAATGTAGTTTTACTACTAAAAATTGTATCCAGAGGGCTGTTTCTCAGAGTGATCTGTAGTAAAACTACAAGTCGCCGGGTACACCCCCGGAGAACATCCAAGAATTAGCTGCGGTCGCCCACGAGGCCGGCCGCTCACCTATGGCATCCGATTCTGGAAGCCTTTCCGCCCTGGAGCAAGCCATGCAAGACCTCGATCCCGTCGAAACCCAGGAATGGCTGGACGCCCTGGAGTCCGTACTCGACCGCGAAGGTGAAGACCGCGCTCATTACCTGATGACCCGCATGGGCGAGCTGGCCAGCCGTAGCGGCACCCAACTGCCCTACGCGATCACCACGCCCTATCGCAACACCATTCCGGTAACCCACGAAGCACGCATGCCCGGCGACCTGTTCATGGAACGCCGGATCCGCTCCCTGGTGCGCTGGAACGCCCTGGCGATGGTGATGCGGGCGAACAAGCACGACCCGGACCTGGGCGGCCACATCTCCACCTTCGCCTCCTCGGCGACCCTCTACGACATCGGCTTCAACTATTTCTTCCAGGCTCCCACCGACGAACACGGCGGCGACCTGGTGTTCTTCCAGGGCCACGCGTCCCCCGGCGTCTACGCCCGGGCCTTCCTCGAAGGCCGCATCAGCGAGGAACAACTGGAGAACTTCCGCCAGGAAGTGGACGGCAACGGCCTGTCCTCCTATCCGCACCCCTGGCTGATGCCAGACTTCTGGCAGTTCCCCACCGTATCCATGGGCCTTGGCCCGATCCAGGCGATCTACCAGGCACGCTTCATGAAGTACCTGGAAAGCCGCGGCTTCATCCCCGCCGGCAAGCAGAAGGTCTGGTGCTTCATGGGCGACGGCGAGTGCGACGAGCCGGAATCCCTCGGCGCGATCTCCCTGGCCGGCCGCGAGAAACTCGACAACCTGATCTTCGTCATCAACTGCAACCTGCAGCGCCTCGACGGCCCGGTCCGCGGCAACGCCAAGATCATCCAGGAACTGGAAGGCGTGTTCCGCGGCGCCGAGTGGAACGTCAACAAGGTCATCTGGGGTCGCTTCTGGGACCCGCTGTTCGCCAAGGACACCGCCGGCCTGCTGCAGCAGCGCATGGACGAGGTCATCGACGGCGAATACCAGAACTACAAGGCGAAAGACGGCGCCTACGTGCGCGAGCACTTCTTCGGCGCGCGTCCGGAACTGCTGGAAATGGTCAAGGACCTTTCCGACGAGGAAATCTGGAAGCTCAACCGCGGCGGCCACGACCCCTACAAGGTCTATGCGGCCTACCACCAGGCGGTCAACCACAAGGGCCAGCCGACCGTCATCCTGGCCAAGACCATCAAGGGCTACGGCACCGGCAGCGGCGAAGCGAAGAACATCGCGCACAACGTGAAGAAGGTCGACGTCGACAGCCTGCGCGCGTTCCGCGACAAGTTCGACATCCCGGTCAAGGACGCCGACCTGGAGAAGCTGCCGTTCTACAAGCCTGAAGAAGGCAGCGCCGAGGCCAAGTACCTGGCCGAGCGCCGCGCCGCGCTGGGCGGCTTCATGCCGGTGCGCCGGCAGAAGAGCATGAGCGTGCCGGTTCCGCCGCTGGAAACCCTGAAGGCCATGCTCGACGGCTCCGGCGATCGCGAGATCTCCACCACCATGGCCTTCGTGCGGATCATCTCGCAGCTGGTCAAGGACAAGGAACTCGGCCCGCGCATCGTCCCGATCGTCCCGGACGAGGCCCGTACCTTCGGCATGGAAGGCATGTTCCGCCAGCTCGGCATCTACTCCTCGGTCGGCCAGCTCTACGAGCCGGTGGACAAGGACCAGGTGATGTTCTACCGCGAGGACAAGAAGGGCCAGATCCTCGAGGAAGGCATCAACGAGGCCGGCGCCATGTCCAGCTGGATTGCCGCCGGTACCTCCTACAGCACCCACAACCAGCCGATGCTGCCGTTCTACATCTTCTATTCGATGTTCGGCTTCCAGCGCATCGGCGACCTGGCCTGGGCCGCCGGCGACAGCCGCGCGCACGGCTTCCTGATCGGCGGCACCGCCGGTCGCACCACGCTGAACGGCGAAGGCCTGCAGCACGAGGACGGCCACAGCCACCTGCTGGCCTCGACCATCCCGAACTGCCGCACCTACGATCCGACCTACGCCTACGAACTGGCGGTGATCATCCGCGAAGGCTCGCGGCAGATGATCGAAGAGCAGCAGGACATCTTCTACTACATCACCGTGATGAACGAGAACTACGTCCAGCCGGCCATGCCGAAGGGCGCAGAGGAAGGCATCATCAAGGGCATGTACCTCCTCGAGGAGGACAAGAAGGAAGCCGCTCACCACGTGCAACTGCTGGGCTCCGGCACCATCCTGCGCGAAGTCGAGGAAGCGGCCAAGCTGCTGCGCAACGACTTCGGCATCGGCGCCGACGTCTGGAGCGTGCCGAGCTTCAACGAGCTGCGTCGCGACGGCCTTGCCGTCGAGCGCTGGAACCGCCTGCATCCGGGCCAGAAGCCGAAGCAGAGCTACGTCGAGGAGTGCCTGGGCGGCCGTCGCGGCCCGGTGATCGCCTCCACCGACTACATGAAGCTCTACGCCGAGCAGATCCGCCAGTGGGTTCCCTCCAAGGAGTACAAGGTGCTCGGCACCGACGGCTTCGGCCGCAGCGACAGCCGCAAGAAGCTGCGCAACTTCTTCGAAGTGGATCGTCACTGGGTGGTGCTGGCCGCGCTCGAAGCGCTGGCCGATCGCGGCGATATCGAGCCGAAAGTGGTGGCCGAGGCCATCGCCAAGTACGGTATCGATCCGGAGAAGCGCAACCCGCTGGATTGCTAATTCGCTCCATACTCCCCTCGGCAGCGAGGGGTTTCGAGCACGCCGGCGCCGCCAACGGGCGGCGCCGGCTCACAACGAACCAAGGACCAAAAGTCTTTGTTTTGCGCGCCGCACAGCGGTGGTGGCACGTAAAAGGAGAGGAATGTGAGCGAACTCATTCGCGTACCCGACATCGGCAACGGTGAGGGTGAAGTCATCGAGCTGCTGGTCAAGCCCGGCGACAAGGTCGAGGCCGATCAGAGCCTGCTGACCCTGGAATCCGACAAGGCCAGCATGGAAATCCCCAGTCCCAAGGCCGGGGTAGTGAAAAGCATCAAGGCGAAGGTCGGCGACACCTTGAAAGAAGGTGACGAAATCCTCGAGCTGGAAGTGGAAGGCGGCGAACAGCCTGCCGAAGCCAAGGCCGAGGCAGCGCCCGCCCAACCGGAAGCGCCGAAAGCCGAAGCGCCTGCTCCCGCCCCGAGCGAGAGCAAGCCGGCCGCCCCCGCCGCGGCCAGCGTCCAGGACATCAAGGTCCCGGACATCGGCTCGGCCGGCAAGGCCAACGTCATCGAAGTGATGGTCAAGGCCGGCGACACGGTCGAGGCCGACCAGTCGCTGATCACCCTGGAATCCGACAAGGCCAGCATGGAGATTCCCTCGCCGGCCTCCGGGGTGGTGGAAAGCGTCTCGATCAAGGTCGGTGACGAAGTCGGCACCGGCGACCTGATCCTCAAGCTGAAGGTGGAAGGCGCCGCTCCGGCAGCCGAAGAGCAACCGGCAGCCGCTCCGGCCCAGGCCGCGGCGCCCGCCGCCGAGCAGAAGCCCGCCGCGGCGGCCCCTGCGCCAGCCAAGGCCGATACCCCGGCTCCGGTCGGCGCACCCAGCCGCGACGGCGCCAAGGTCCACGCCGGCCCGGCGGTGCGCATGCTGGCGCGCGAGTTCGGCGTCGAGCTGAGCGAAGTGAAAGCCAGCGGTCCCAAGGGTCGCATCCTCAAGGAAGACGTCCAGGTCTTCGTCAAGGAGCAACTGCAGCGCGCCAAGTCCGGCGGTGCCGGCGCCACCGGCGGAGCCGGCATCCCGCCGATCCCGGAAGTCGACTTCAGCAAGTTCGGCGAAGTGGAAGAAGTGGCGATGACCCGCCTGATGCAGGTCGGCGCCGCCAACCTGCATCGCAGCTGGCTGAACGTGCCGCACGTGACCCAGTTCGACCAGTCGGACATCACCGACATGGAAGCCTTCCGCGTTGCCCAGAAGGCCGCGGCGGAGAAGGCCGGGGTCAAGCTGACCGTACTGCCGATCCTGCTCAAGGCCTGCGCCCACCTGCTCAAGGAACTGCCGGACTTCAACAGTTCGCTGGCCCCCAGCGGCAAGGCGCTGATCCGCAAGAAGTACGTACACATCGGCTTCGCCGTGGACACTCCGGACGGCCTGCTGGTCCCGGTGATCCGCGATGTCGACCGGAAGAGCCTCCTGCAACTGGCCGCCGAGGCCGCCGACCTGGCCGACAAGGCCCGCAACAAGAAGCTCTCGGCCGATGCCATGCAGGGCGCCTGCTTCACCATCTCCAGTCTCGGCCACATCGGCGGCACCGGCTTCACGCCGATCGTCAACGCGCCGGAAGTGGCGATCCTCGGTGTGTCCAAGGCGACCATGCAGCCGGTATGGGACGGCAAGGCCTTCCAGCCGCGCCTGATGCTGCCGCTGTCGCTGTCCTACGACCATCGCGTGATCAACGGTGCCGCCGCGGCGCGCTTCACCAAGCGCCTGGGCGAGCTGCTGGCGGACATCCGCACCCTGCTCCTGTAATACCTGCGCCGCTCCCCACGGAGCGGCCAGCCCCTCTCGCGAGCATGCCACGCTCGTCTCTCGGCCCCACCGGATGGTGGGGCTTTTTTTGCCCGCCTGACGGCTCGGCGAAACTGCGTCCCGTCGTACCGCCAGCGAATGCCACAGGACCCGCAGGCGCGAGTTCGGCGCGCACGATGACAGGCGCTCGACGCCAACCCTCCCGGCGAAGCCAACCCTACGAAAAACAGGGCTTTTCCAGCGGCACCGCAGACCTCCGACCGTCCAGCGGTTTTTTCCCGGATACGCTTAACTTGGGCCCTGCCGGGCCGATACAGAGTTACTTGTCAGACCAATCGGCATAATGCACCCTTTGCCTGCACCCCATCGAAACGGGTCGAGGCCTCCCCCTCGCTCAGTACCTGGAATCAGCCTCGCATGAAAAGTCATCCCGATGCCGCCAGCCGTTCGGCGGCCGAGGTTGTCACGCAGCTACCCGTGCCGTCGCGGCTCGGGCTGCTGCGTTTCGAGCGGCTGAACGAGCCGAGCTGGGCACTGCTGTTCCTCGATCCTGCCTGCGAGCGCCAGCTCGGGCTGCCGGCGACTACCCTCTGCGCACTGCTCGATGCGCCTTACGCCAGCCTGATGGAACCCGAGGCCCGCCACCGCCTGCACGAGCAGATCCAGCAGCAACTGGTGAAGCGCCCGCACTACCAGGTGAGCTACAAGCTGCACACACCCAACGGCGTGCTGACCATGCTGGAGTTCGGCGAAGCCTTCCAGCAGCATGGCCGCCAGTTGCTGCACGGCTACCTGATGGTCGAGGAGCGAGCGGAGAGCGCCGAGCGCAGCGAACAGTTGCTCGACCTGGAATCGCAGAACCTGCGCCTGAAGGCGTCCCTGGACCTCTACCAGCGCTCCCAGGACGACCACCTGCAACACCTGCTGCGCTCGCGCACCCAGCAGAACCTGATCGTCCGCCTGGCCCGCCATCGCTACCTGTCCAGCGACCCGCTGCTGGAGGCTGCGCAACTGATCACCCAGGCCGCCTGCGAAGCCTACGGCACCGCGCGAGCCGGCATCTGGCGGCTGCTCGACGACCAGCGCCTGGAAGCGGTGACCGTCTACCGCCGCGACCTCGACCAGTACGAGAAGCCCCAGAGCATCGACGCCAGCCGCTACCCCGCCTACCTCGAGGCGGTACACAGCGGGCGCGCCATCGACGCCCACAACGCCCAGCGCGACCCACGCACCCAGGAACTCTACAAGGACTACCTGAAGCCGCTGGGCGTCAACGCCCTGCTCGACGCCACCATCCGCATCGGCGGCGAGGTGGTCGGCGTGCTGTGCCTGGAACACGCCGGCGAGAACCGCATGTGGCAGAGCGACGAGATCGCCTTCGCCGGGGAACTCGCCGACCAGTACGCGCAGGTCCTGATGAACCACGAGCGACGCAATGTCTCCAGCGCCCTGCACCTGTTCCAGCGCGCGGTGGAACAGAGCGCCAGCGCCTTCCTGCTGATCGACCGCGACGGCGTGGTGGAATACGTCAATCCGAGCTTCACCTCGATCACCCAGTACAGCGCCGACGAAGTGCGTAACCGACGCCTGTCCGAGCTACCGGCGCTGGAGAACCTCAGCGAGCTGCTGTTCGACGCGCGTTCCGCGCTGACTCAGCAGAACAGCTGGCAGGGCGAGTTCCGCAGCCGCCGCAAGAACCACGAGCCTTACTGGGGCCAGTTGTCGCTGTCGAAGGTCTACGACGATCTCGGCGAGCTGACCCACTACATCGGCATCTACGAAGACATCACGCAGAACAAGCTGGCCCAGCAGCACATCGAGAAACTCGCCTACCGCGACAACCTCACCGGCCTGGCCAACCGGCACTATTTCATCGGCGCCCTCGAGGAACGCCTGGAAAGCAGCGGCGACCGCCCGCTCAGCCTGCTGCTGGTGGACATCGACAACTTCAAGCGGATCAATGACAGCCTCGGCCACCAGACCGGCGACAAGCTGCTGGTCAGCCTGGCCCGGCGCTTGCGCAGTTGCCTCGGCGACGGCGCCACCCTGGCGCGCTTCGCCAGCAACGAGTTCGCCGTGCTGCTCGACGACACCGCGGTGGAAAAGGGCGAAAGCATTGCCGCGCAGGTCCTGCACATGCTCGACAAGCCGCTGTTCGTCGACAACCAGTTGATCAACATCACCGGCTCCATCGGCCTGGCCAGCGCCCCGCAGCACGGCTGCGACCCGCAGACCCTGATGAAGTACGCCGGCCTGGCGCTGCACAAGGCCAAGGCCAACGGCAAGCACCAGGTCCAGGTGTTCACCGAGGCGCTGACCGCCGAGGCCAGCTACAAGCTGTTCGTCGAGAGCAACCTGCGCCGCGCCCTGGCGCAGAACGAACTGGCGGTGCACTACCAGCCCAAGCTGTGCCTGCGCAGCGGCCAGTTGCTCGGCCTGGAAGCCCTGCTGCGCTGGCAGCATCCGGAAAAAGGCATGATCCGCCCGGACCGCTTCATCAGCGTGGCCGAGGAAACCGGGCTGATCGTGCCGATCGGCAAGTGGGTGATCCGCGAAGCCTGTCGCCAGGCCCGCGAGCTGGCCGAGGCCGGGCTGGGCGAGCTGCAGATCGCCATCAACCTGTCGCCCAAGCAGTTCACCGACCCGGACCTGGTCGGCTCGATCGCGGCGATCCTCCACGAAGAGAACATCCCGGCCAGCCAGCTGGAACTGGAGCTCACCGAAAGCCTGCTGCTGGACGCCACCGACGATACCCGCCAGCAACTCGAACGCCTGAAGAGCCTCGGCCTGACTCTGGCGATGGACGACTTCGGCACCGGCTACTCGTCGCTGAGCTACCTGAAGAAATTCCCCATCGACGTGATCAAGATCGACCGCAGCTTCATCAAGGACATTCCGGACAGCCAGGACGACATGGAAATCACCTCGGCGGTGATCGCCATGGCCCACAACCTCAAGCTCAAGGTAGTCGCCGAAGGCGTGGAGAGCGCCGAGCAACTGGCCTTCCTCCGGCGCAACCGCTGCGACATCGGCCAGGGCTACCTGTTCGACCGGCCGATCCCCAGCGACCTGCTCAATACCAGTCTGCTGCGCTATCCCTGCCGCACCCTGCACTGATCGCCCAGGCCTCCCCCGCCGGCGCGGAAAGGCTGTACTCTCTGTGCTCATCCGCGAGTCATTCGCCTACCCCCTGAGCAGGAGACGAGAGCCATGGTTCTGCGTTCTGAAATCCTCACCAAGAAAAGCGAGCTGCCCACGCCGGACCAGGCCCTGCCGGGTCGCGAAAGCGCCATGCCGGTGCCCGAAGCGCACTTCGTCAACGGCCGCCCGCTGACCGCGCCGTTCCCCGCCGGCCTGCAGCAGGTGCTGTTCGGCATGGGCTGCTTCTGGGGCGCCGAGCGTCGCCTCTGGCAGCAACCGGGTGTCTGGGTGACCGCGGTGGGTTATGCCGGCGGCTACACGCCGAACCCGACCTACGACGAAGTCTGCTCCGGCCTGACCGGCCACAGCGAGGTCGTGCTGGTGGTCTACAACCCGCAGGAGACCAGCTTCGAACAGCTGCTCAAGGTATTCTGGGAAGCCCACGATCCGACCCAGGGCATGCGCCAGGGCGGCGACATCGGCACCCAGTACCGCTCGGTGATCTACACCTTCGACGCGGCCCAGAAAGCCGCGGCCATGGCCAGCCGGGAGAGCTTCCAAGCCGAACTGGCGAAAGCCGGCTACGACCGCATCACCACCGAGATCGCCGACGTCCCGCCCTTCTACTACGCCGAGGCCTACCACCAGCAGTACCTGGCGAAGAACCCCAACGGCTACTGCGGCCTGGGCGGCACCGGGGTGTGCCTGCCGGCCTGACGACTATTCCGCCACCAGCCAGTCGAGACGCCAGCCGCCCTGGCTCTGGGCCATGACCTCGGCCAGCCAGGGCAGCAGGTCGCGCAGTTCGTCCTCCAGCGGCCACGGCGGATTGACGATGGCCAGCCCGGAGCCGTTGAAACGCTCGGCGTCGTCGATCGGATGCACGTGCAGCTCGGCACGCAGCAGCTTCGGCGCGACGCTACGTTCCAGGGCCTGGTAGAAACGCTTGAGCTGGCGCTCGTCCTTGATCGGATACCAGATCACCACCACCGTCTGGCGCATCCGCCCGATCGCCTCGTCGAGCGCAGCGACACAACGCTGCAATTCGTCGGCCTGCTCGAACGGCGGATCGATCAGCAGCACCGCGCGCTTTTCCGGCGCCGGCAGGAACGCCCGCGGCAGCAGCCAACCGTCGCCCTGGTGCACGGCGACCCGCCGTTCGCCAGCCATGTTGGCCTTGAGCAGGCGGCCGTCCTCGGGATGCAATTCGTTGAGCAGCACGCGGTCCTGGGCGCGGGTCAGGCGCCGCGCCAGTTCCGGCGAGCCCGGGTAGTAGCGCAGGGAGCCGTCCGGATTCAGGTGACGGATCACGTCCAGGTAATCGTCCAGTTGCTCGGGCAGGCCTTCGCGCTCCCACAGGCGGGCGATGCCCTGCTCCCACTCGCCGGTGCGGCTGGCCTCGTCACCCTGCAGGTCGTAGAGGCCGACCCCGGAATGGCTGTCCAGGTAGGCGTACGGCGTGTCCTTGCGCCCCAGTAGGGCGAAGATCCGCGCCAGCACCAGGTGCTTGAAGACATCGGCATGGTTGCCGGCGTGGTAAGCGTGACGATAGTTCATGATGACTGCTCCTTGGACAGCGCCAGGCAGCGCTGCTAGCCGGACCGCCCGGCCCCGGCGGATTCGCGCCGACCCCGCGTCGGCACAGGCCCTCGCCCATGGGCGAGGGGCGCGGATTCTACCAGCCTCCCGAGGCTTCGGCAGCGGTCTCGCCGTCGCAGGTTTGGCCCTTGTATCACGCATATCGATGTTGGTTGGCGACCTTCATTCACCAGCCTAGACTCGCTGGCACCCTGGCACCGCCTGCGACGGTCGATGCCTTCGCCGCGCCGCCCCACGATCCCCTTTCGCCGAGGTCGTCATGTCCGAAACCCTGCTCAGTTCCCGCAACCTAGCGTTCGAGCTGTACGAAGTCCTCGATGCCGAAGCCCTGACCCAGCGCCCGCGCTTCGCCGAACATAGCCGCGAAACCTTCGATGCCGCCCTCGGCACCGCGCGGAGCCTGGCGGAAAAGCTGTTCGCCCCGCACAACCGCAAGGGCGACGAACACGAGCCGCTCTATGAGAATGGCTCAGCCACGCTGATTCCGGAAGTGAAGCCGGCAGTGGATGCCTTCCTCGACGCCGGCTTCCTCAACGCCACCCGCAGCTTCGAGCAAGGCGGCATGCAGTTGCCGACCCTGCTGTCGCAGGCCTGCTTCGCCCACTTCCAGGCGGCCAACGTCGGTAGCTCGGCCTATCCGTTCCTGACCATGGGTGCCGCCAACCTGATCGAGAGCTTCGGCAGCGAGGAGCAGAAGCAGCGCTTCCTGCAACCGATGATCGAGGGCCGCTTCTTCGGCACCATGGCCCTCACCGAACCGCACGCCGGCTCCTCCCTCTCCGACATCCGCACCCGCGCCGAACCGGCCGCCGACGGCAGCTATCGGATCAAGGGCAACAAGATCTTCATTTCCGGCGGCGACCACCCGCTCTCCGAGAACATCGTGCATATGGTCCTGGCCAAGCTGCCGGATGCCCCGCCGGGGGTGAAAGGCATCTCGCTGTTCATCGTGCCGAAGTTCCTGGTCAACGCCGACGGCAGCCTAGGGCCGCGCAACGACGTGATCCTCGCCGGCCTGTTCCACAAGATGGGTTATCGCGGCACCACCTCCACCGCGCTGAACTTCGGCGAAAACGGCGCCTGCGTCGGCTACCTGGTGGGCAAGCCGCACCACGGCCTGGCCTACATGTTCCAGATGATGAACGAGGCGCGCATCGGCGTCGGCATGGGCGCGGTGATGCTTGGCTATGCCGGTTACCTCTATTCGCTGGAATACGCCCGCGAACGCCCGCAGGGCCGCCTGCCGGACGGCAAGGACCCGAGCGCGCCACAGGTGGCGATCATCCGCCACGCCGACGTGCGGCGCATGCTGCTGACCCAGAAGGCCTATGTCGAAGGCGCCTTCGACCTGGGCCTGTACGCCGCGCGCCTGTTCGACGACAGCCAGACCCTGGAGGACGAGGAACAACGGCGCCAGGCCCACGAACTGCTCGACCTGCTGACCCCGATCGTCAAGTCCTGGCCCTCGGAGTTCTGCCTGAAGGCCAACGAGCTGGCGATCCAGATCCTCGGCGGCCACGGCTACACCCGCGAATACCCGGTGGAACAGTACTACCGCGACAATCGCCTGAACCCGATCCACGAAGGCACCCACGGCATCCAGTCCCTCGACCTGCTGGGACGCAAGGTCGGGCAGAACAATGGCGCCGGCCTGCGCCAGCTGACCCGCCTGATCCAGGACGCCTGCCGGCGCGCCGAAGCCCACCCATCCCTGGTCGCCCTGCGCCAGCCGCTGGAACGGCTGGTGGCGCGGCTGTCCGAGGTGACCCTGGCACTGCTCGGCGACCTGATGCAGGGCCAGGTCAACCAGGGCCTGGCCAACTCGGCGCTGTACCTGAAAGTGTTCGGCCATGCGGTGATCGGCTGGCGCTGGCTGGAGCAGGCGATCCGCGCCGAGGAAGGGCTGGCTCGCGGCGACTGCGCCGACGCCGACTTCTATCGCGGCAAGTTGCAGGCCGCACGCTACTTCCTGACCTGGGAAGTGCCTGGCTGCCACCACGAACTGGCGCTGCTGGAGGCCCGCGACGACGTGTGTTCGAGCATGCAGGAAGAATGGTTCTGATCCTGCCTGCCCTTTCCCGCCCCGGTCACGTCCGGGGCTTTTTTATGTCCGGGCATGGACGCCGGGTTGCCGTTGCCTGGCGGCCACGCCGGCGAGTCCGCGCGCACTCGCCCGGACAACGCGAAAGCCTTGGAATTCCTTCGAAAAAAACCGCAGCCGCCCCTTTACAGTCCGCCAAATCCGCAGGTTAGAATCACTTGGCATGCGGCCTGCATCCTGTCTACGTAATTCCCCTACGTAAAACCGACCCGTAGCGTCGCCTTCCCCCTGTCCCGCCGCGAGGAGGCCGACCTTGGACGCCGTCACCGTCAATAATTTCTTCCTGATCGGGGCGGTGCTGGTCGGCATGAGCATTCTCGTCAGCTCGCTGTCCTCCCGCCTGGGCATCCCGATCCTGGTGATCTTCCTCGCCGTCGGCATGATCGCCGGCAACGACGGGGTCGGCGGCATCGTCTTCGACAACTATCCGATGGCCTACCTGGTGGGCAACCTGGCGCTCGCCGTGATCCTCCTCGACGGCGGCCTGCGCACCCGCGTCTCCAGCTTCCGCGTGGCGCTCTGGCCGGCATTGTCGCTGGCCACCCTGGGCGTGCTGGTGACCACCGGCCTGACCGGCATCGCGGCAGCCTGGCTGTTCGACCTGCACTGGATGGAAGGCCTGCTGATCGGCGCCATCGTCGGCTCCACCGATGCCGCCGCGGTGTTCTCCCTGCTCGGCGGCAAAGGTCTCAACGAGCGGGTCACCGCGACCCTGGAAATCGAATCGGGCAGCAACGACCCGATGGCGGTGTTCCTCACCGTGACCCTGATCGAGATGCTCGCCAGCGGCCAGACCGGCCTCAGCTGGGGCTTCGCCCTGCACCTGGTGCAGCAGTTCGGTCTCGGCGCCCTGCTCGGTCTTGGCGGCGGCTGGTTGCTGCTGCAACTGATCAACCGCATGCACCTGGCCGGCGGCCTCTACCCGTTGCTGGTGATCAGCGGCGGCCTGCTGGTGTTCGCCCTGGCCAACGCCGTCGGCGGCAGCGGCATCCTCGCCATCTACCTGTGCGGCCTGCTCCTCGGCAACCGCCCGATCCGCAGCCGCCACGGCATCCTGCACATGCTCGACGGCATGGCCTGGCTGGCGCAGATCGGCATGTTCCTGGTCCTCGGCCTGCTGGTCACCCCCCACGACCTGTGGCCGATCGCCCTGCCGGCACTGGCCCTGGCGCTGTGGATGATCCTGGTGGCACGACCGCTGTCGGTACTGATCGGACTGATCCCGTTCCGCGCCTTCCACGACCGCGAGAAAGCCTTCATCGCCTGGGTCGGCCTGCGCGGCGCGGTGCCGATCATCCTCGCGGTGTTCCCGCTGATGGCCGGCCTGCAGAACGCCCAGCTGTTCTTCAACGTGGCCTTCTTCATCGTCCTGGTCTCGCTGCTGGTGCAGGGCACCAGCCTGCCCTGGGCGGCCAGGCTGCTGCGGGTGGTGGTGCCGCCGGATCCGGCACCGATATCCCGCGCCGGCCTGGAGATCCACCCGACCAGCGAGTGGGAGCTGTTCGTCTACCACCTGAACAAGGAAAAGTGGTGCATCGGCGCCGCCCTGCGCGAGCTGAAGATGCCCGGCGGGACCCGGATCGCCGCGCTGTTCCGCGGCACCGAACTGCTCCACCCGTCGGGCAGCACCATCCTCGAGGCCGACGACATTCTCTGCGTGATCGGCCACGAACACGACCTGCCGGCCCTCGGCAAGCTGTTCAGCCAGGCGCCCGACCGGGGCCTCGGCGCGCGCTTCTTCGGCGACTTCGTGCTGGAAGGCGATGCCCAGCTGTCGGCGGTGGCCTCGCTCTACGGCCTGAAGCTCGACGGCATCGACGGCGAGCAAGCGCTGGGCCGCTTCATCGCCCACGAGATCGGCGGCGAAGCGGTGATCGGCGACCAGGTGGAGTGGAACGGCCTGACCTGGACCGTGGCCGCCCTGGAAGGCAACCGTATCCGCAAGGTCGGCGTGAAGTTTCCGGAAGGCCGCCCAGGGCCCGGACTTTTCCTCTGATTTCCTGTCGAATTCCCGTTCCGAGGCGCCTTGCGGCGCCTCGGAGCCACCACTAACCTGCATTCACCCTTCTTCGAGTCTCTTCTCGACCATGCCTGCCCTTCGCTCCCTGATCGCTATTCTTTTCCTCGGCCTCTGCCTTGCCAGTCCGCCGCTCCTCGCCCAGTCCGAGCCGCCCTCGGCCGAGGCCGTCCAGCAAAGCCTCGACAAGCTGGCCGAGCGCAAGCTCGCCGAAGCCGACCAGAAGGTCGCCAAGGCCAGCCTCGAACAGACCCTCAAGTTCCTCGCCGCGCGCGACGAAGCGCTGCAGAGCCTGGAGGACCTGAAAAAGCGCCTGAGCGACGCGCCCCGGCAGATCGAGGAAAACCAGCGCGAACTGGAGCGCCTGAAGAAGACCAAAGAACGTCCGGTCAGCGAACGCTACAGCGGCGAGAGCGCGGCCCGCCTGGAAATGCTGCTCAACGACCGCACCACCCAGCAGGCCGAGTGGCAGAAAGCCCTGGGCGAGGCCAACAGCCTGTCGATCACCGCCGAGACCCGTCCGGAACGAGCCCAGGCCGGCATCAGCAGCATGCAGGCACGGATCCTGGAAATCGGCTCGCTGCTCAAGGCCGGCAAGGAAAGCGGCAAGACGATCAACGCCGACCGTCGCGGCGAGCTGCTCGCCGAGCAGGCCGCATTGACCGTGCAGAGCCAGCTGTTGCGCCAGGAGCTGGCCGGCAACAACCTGCTGCAGGACCTCGGCAAGAGCCAGCACGATCTGCTCACCGAGAAGATCTCGCGCCTGGAAAAGGAAACCCTCGACCTGCAGGCGCTGATCAGCGAGAAGCGCCGCGAGCAGTCGGAAAAGACCGTCGCCGAGCTGTCCAAGGAAGGCGCCCAGGGGGCCGGCACCGACAGCCTGCTGAGCCAGGAGAACGCCAAGAACCTGCGTCTCTCCGACTACCTCCTGCGTGCCACCGACCGCCTCAACGTGCTCACCCGGCGCAACCTCGAGACCAAGCAGCAACTGGACAACCTGACCCAGTCCAACCAGGCCCTCGAGGAACAGATCAACGTCCTGCGCGGCAGCCTGCTGCTGTCGCGCATCCTCTACAAGCAGAAACAGGCGCTGCCCAAGATCAAGGCCGACCAGAGCCTGGCCGACGAGATCGCCGACCTGCGCCTCGGCCAGTTCGAACTGAACCAGGAACGCGACAAGCTGGCGACCCCGCAGCAATACCTGGACGACCTGCTCGCCCAGCAGCCCAGCGAGCAGGTCACGCCGGAACTGCGCAAGGATCTCGACACCCTGTTGGCAACCCGTTCCGAGTTGCTCGAACGGCTCAACCACGAACTCAACGCGCTGCTCAACGAAGCGATCACCTTGCAGTTGAACCAGAAACAGTTGCTTTCCACCAGCGAGAGCCTGCGCACCACCCTCGACGAGCAGATGTTCTGGATTCCCAGCAACCAGCCGCTCGACCTGTCCTGGTTCAAGATGACCCCGACCCTGCTGAAGAACCAGCTCACCGAGATCCCCTGGGGCTCCGGGGTGCGTGAACTGGGCGAAGGCCTGGTCGATCGGCCGCTGCTGTTCCTGCCGCTGTTCCTGCTGATCGCCGCGCTGCTGTGGAAACGCCGCTACCTGTACGACAAGCTGGCGGAGCTGAACGACGACATCGGCCACTTCAAGCGCGACAGCCAGTTGCATACCCCGCTGGCGATCCTGATCACCATCCTCCTCGCCCTGCCCGGCACCCTGACCTTCGCCGTCGCCGGGCTGGCCCTGCTGCTGGACGCCCGCGGCCAGAACGCCACCCTCGGCAGCGCCCTGCTGGAAATGGCCCAGGTCTGGCTGCTGTTCTACACCGCCCATCGCATCCTCACCCCGGGCGGCATCGCCGAGCGGCATTTCCACTGGAGCCGCGAACAGGTCGGCTTCCTCGACCGGCACCTGGTCCGCCTCGGCGTTGTGGTCCTGGCGCTGGTCGGCGTGGTGACGGTGGCCGAGCACCAGCCGGCGAGTCTGGCCGACGACGTGATCGGCATCGCCGTGGTCCTGCTCGGCTACGCGGCCATGGCCTGGCTGCTCAGCCGCCTGCTGTTCAGCAGCCCCGGCGACGAACGTCCGTCGCTGATCAAGATGATCGTCGGCATCCTCTTCACCGCGCTGCCGCTGGTGCTCTTCGTCGCGGTCTGCTTCGGCTACTACTACACCTCGCTGAAGCTCACCGACCGTCTCATCGATACCCTTTACCTGCTGCTGCTCTGGTTCGTCATCGAAGCCGCCTTCGTCCGCGGCCTGGGCGTGGCGGCCCGGCGCCTGGCCTACGCCCGGGCCCTGGCGAAACGGCAGAACGCGGCGAAGGAAGGCGTCGACGGCGAGACCAACGTCGAGGAGCCGACCCTCGGCATCGAGCAGATCAACCAGCAATCGCTGCGGCTGATCCGCCTGGCTCTGCTGATCGGCTTCATCGTCTGCCTGTACTGGGTCTGGGCCGACCTGATCAGCGTGATCTCCTACCTCGACAACGTCACCCTGTACCAGTACACCGCCGGCACCGGCGAAGCGGCCACCAGCGTGCCGATCAGCCTGCGCGACTTCCTCGCGGCGCTGGCCATCGCGGTGGTCACCGTGGCCCTGGCGCGCAACCTGCCCGGCCTGCTGGAAGTCCTGGTACTGCAGCGCCTGACCCTGGCCCAGGGCAGCGCCTACGCCACCACCACCCTGCTTTCCTACGCCATCAGCGGCATCGGCATCGTCAGCGCCCTGTCCACCCTCGGGGTCAGCTGGGACAAGCTGCAATGGCTGGTGGCGGCGCTCTCGGTAGGCCTCGGTTTCGGCCTGCAGGCGATCTTCTCCAACTTCGTCTCCGGCCTGATCATCCTCTTCGAGCGTCCGGTACGAATCGGCGACGTGGTGACCATCGGCAACCTGTCCGGCACGGTCAGCCGGATCCGCATCCGCGCCACCACCATCACCGATTTCGACCGCAAGGAGATCATCGTCCCGAACCAGACCTTCATCACCGGGCAACTGGTGAACTGGTCGCTGAGCGATACCGTGACCCGGGTCACCATCAAGATCGGCCTGGCCTACGAGACCGACCTGCCGCTGGCGCGCAAGCTGATGATGCAGGCGGTCAAGGAAAACCCGCGGGTACTGCGCGACCCGGAGCCGCTGCTGTACTTCCTGACCATCAGCGCCAGTACCTTCGACTACGAGCTGCGCTTCCACGTCCGCGAACTGGGCGACCGCAACCCCTCTACCGACGAGATCCTGACGAAGATCGCCACCAGCTTCCGCGAACACAAGATCGACATGGCTTTCAACCAGGTCGATGTGTTCGTCAAGAACCTCCAGGGCCAGCAGGTCCAGCTGTTCGTCGGCGAGCCGCAGCACAGCGGCGTCGGCAATCCGCCCGCGCTCAAGGGCCAGGACGGTCCCGCCGAACCGACCCGCTGAACCTCCGGGCCTGGACGCCCTCCGGCAATTCCCAGCACAATGCTCGGGAATTGCCGGAGGCCTCTCTTGAAATCACTCGACGACCTCGACTTCGACAACCGCTTCGCCCGCCTGGGCGGCGCCTTCTCCACCGAAGTCCTGCCCGACCCCATCGCCGAGCCGCGCCTGGTGGTAGCCAGCCCCGCCGCCCTGGCGCTGCTCGACCTGCCAGCGGAAACCAGCGACGAAGCGCTGTTCGCCGAACTGTTCGGCGGGCACAAGCTGTGGTCGGAGGCCGAGCCGCGGGCGATGGTGTATTCCGGCCACCAGTTCGGCTCCTATAACCCGCGCCTGGGCGACGGCCGCGGCCTGCTGCTCGGCGAGGTGATCAACCAGGCCGGCGAGCACTGGGACCTGCACCTCAAGGGCGCCGGCCAGACCCCCTACTCGCGGATGGGCGACGGGCGCGCCGTGCTGCGCTCGTCGATCCGCGAGTTCCTCGCCTCCGAAGCCCTTCCGGCACTGGGCATTCCCAGCAGCCGGGCGCTCTGCGTGATCGGTTCGAGCACGCCGGTCTGGCGCGAGAAGAAGGAAAGCGCGGCGACGCTGCTGCGCCTGGCGCCCAGCCACGTGCGCTTCGGTCACTTCGAATACTTCTACTACACCCGCCAGCACGACCAGTTGAAACAGTTGGCGGCGTTCGTTCTGGAACACCACTTCGCCGACTGCAACGCAGCCGAGCGGCCGTACGCGGCGATGTTCCGCCAGGTCGTCGAGCGCAACGCCGAACTCATCGCCCGCTGGCAGGCCTATGGCTTCTGCCACGGGGTGATGAACACCGACAACATGTCGATCCTCGGCATTACCTTCGACTACGGGCCCTACGCCTTCCTCGACGATTTCGACGCCAATCACATCTGCAATCACTCCGACGACGCCGGCCGCTACTCCTTCAGCAACCAGGTACCGATCGCCCATTGGAACCTGGCCGCCCTGGCCCAGGCGCTGACGCCACTGGTGGAAGTGGACGAACTGCGCGCCAGCCTCGACCTGTTCCTGCCCCTCTACCAGGCCCACTACCTCGACCTGATGCGCCGGCGCCTGGGCCTGGGCGTCGCCGCGGAGAACGACCAGGCCCTGGTCCAGGAACTGTTGCAGCGCATGCAGGGCAGCGCGGTGGATTACTCGCTGTTCTTCCGCCGACTCGGCGAGGAGACTCCGGAGCGGGCGCTGGCCAGCCTGCGCGACGACTTCGTCGACCGCGAGGCCTTCGACCGCTGGGCCGAGGCCTACCGCCGGCGCGTCGAGGAAGAAGGCGGAGACCAGGAGTCGCGGCGCCGGCGCATGCACGCGGTCAATCCGCTCTATGTACTACGCAACTACCTGGCACAGCAGGCTATCGAAGCGGCCGAGCAGGGCGACTACACGGAAGTCCGCTTGCTGCACCAGGTGCTGAGTCGCCCGTTCGAGGAACAGCCGGGCATGGAGCGCTTCACTCGGCGCCCGCCGGACTGGGGGCGGCACCTGGAAATCAGTTGCTCCTCCTGACGGGATGCCCTGACAGAACGGCGGCCGATAATGCCGCAATGGAATAAATACCTTCGGAAAACTTCTTAGACGCACTAAGAAAAGCCGATTATCTTCGCCGCCACACTTATTCCAGCCTGTTCTACCACCTCCTGTCAGGCGCCTTGCCGCATGAAGATACGCGACCTCGATCTCAGCCAGAGTTCGATCAACACCGAACACCAGGCGCTAGGTCTGCCTCCTGTCGAAGATTTCGTCACCCATCCGGACGACCACCCGGTACTGCGCGCCGCCATGTGGGCGGCGGTGCTGATCCTGGTCGGCCTGCTCGCCTTCCTGGCCTGGCGCCTGTTCTTCGACAACGGCGGCAGCAACGGCTTCGAGATCATCGAGCAGGCCCTGACCAGCCGGGGTTTCTGGAGCGCGGTGGCGGTGGGCTTCTTCGCCCAGGTGATCGACGGTGCGCTGGGCATGGCCTATGGCATCACCGCGACTACCTTCCTGCTCAGCGCTGGTGCCACGCCGGCCGCTGCCAGCGCCAGCGTGCACATCGCCGAAGTGTTCACCACCGGCTTTTCCGGGATTTCCCACGTCAAGCTCGGCAACGTCAACAAGTCACTCTTCCTCCGCCTGCTGCTGCCGGGAATGATCGGCGCGGTGCTCGGCGCCGTGCTGATCACCCGCTTCGACGGCCACCAGCTCAAGCCCTTCATCTCCGCCTACCTGCTGCTGATGGGCCTGTACATCCTGAGCAAGGCCTACCGCCACGTGATCAAGCGCCGGGCACCGCGCCACGTGGCCAAGCTGGCACTCTTCGGCGGCTTCGTCGATGCTGCCGGCGGCGGCGGCTGGGGCCCGGTGGTCACCAGCAGCCTGATCGGCTCGGGTAGCGACCCGCGCACCACCATCGGCTCGGTGAACTTCGCCGAGTTCTTCCTGACCATCGCCAGCGCCACCTCCTTCATCCTCCTCGCTGGCCAGCCGGACACCTGGAAGATGGTCGCCGGGCTGGTCTTCGGCGGCCTGTTCGCCGCACCGTTCGCCGCCCTGCTGTGCAAGAAGCTTTCGCCGCGCACCCTGCTGGTCATCGTCGGCACCCTGATCACCCTGATCAGCGCCTACAACATCTACATCGGCCTGCGCTGACAGGCATAAGCGGCGAACACAACAGTCTAACCAGGCACGCTTTTCCTTGCCCGGGCGCATTGACCCGCCCGGCGCGCTTTCCCATGCTGCGTCCTTCCAATCTGCCCGAAGGAACGCTGCATGAAACTGGAAACCCTGGCCGTCCACGCCGGCTACAGCCCTGACCCGACCACCCGCGCGGTGGCGGTGCCGATCTACCAGACCACCTCCTACGCTTTCGACGACACCCAGCATGGCGCCGACCTGTTCGACCTGAAGGTACCGGGCAACATCTACACACGGATCATGAACCCCACCAACGACGTACTGGAACAGCGCGTCGCGGCGCTGGAAGGCGGGGTCGGGGCGCTGGCGGTGGCCTCGGGGATGGCGGCCATCACCTACGCGATCCAGACCGTCGCCGAGGCCGGCGACAACATCGTCTCGGTGGCCAAGCTCTACGGCGGCACCTACAACCTGCTGGCCCACACCCTGCCACGCATCGGCATCCAGGCGCGCTTCGCCGCCCACGACGACATCGCCGCCCTGGAAGCGCTGATCGACAAGCGGACCAAGGCCGTGTTCTGCGAAACCATCGGCAACCCGGCGGGCAACATCATCGACCTGCAGGCACTGGCCGACGCCGCTCACCGCCACGGCGTGCCGCTGATCGTCGACAACACGGTAGCCACCCCGGTGCTCTGCCGGCCGTTCGAGCACGGCGCCGACATCGTCGTGCACTCGCTGACCAAGTACATGGGCGGCCACGGCACCAGCATCGGCGGGATCGTGGTCGACTCCGGCAGATTCGACTGGGCGGCGAACAAGTCGCGCTTCCCGCTGCTGAACACGCCCGATCCGTCCTACCACGGCGTCACCTACACCGAGGCCTTCGGACCCGCCGCCTTCATCGGCCGCTGCCGGGTAGTACCGCTGCGCAACATGGGCGCGGCGCTCTCGCCGTTCAACGCCTTCCTCATCCTCCAAGGCCTGGAGACCCTGGCGCTGCGCATGGAGCGCCACTGCGACAACGCCCTCGCCGTAGCCCGCTACCTGCAACAACATCCGCAGGTGGCCTGGGTGAAATACGCCGGCCTCGCCGACAACCCCGAGCACGCCCTGGCCCGGCGCTACCTGGGGGGCCGCCCGGCGGCGATCCTGTCCTTCGGCATCCAGGGCGGCAGCGCCGCCGGCGCGCGCTTCATCGACGCCTTGAAGCTGGTGGTGCGGCTGGTCAACATCGGCGACGCCAAGTCCCTGGCCTGCCACCCGGCGAGCACCACCCACCGCCAGTTGAACGCGGAGGAACTGGCCCGCGCCGGAGTCTCCGACGACATGGTGCGGCTGTCGATCGGCATCGAGCACATCGACGACATCCTCGCCGACCTCGACCAGGCCCTGGCCGCCGCCGCACGCTGAGCGGATCGGTCAGTCCGGGCGAGCGTTTCGGTCCTTGCCCGGCCTGGCCGGCCGGCTAGTCTGGCTGGGATCCCCGACATGGAGAGCGCCATGCCACTGCCCACCGAACTCGCCAGGCACCTGACCGAAGAAAAGATCGCCTTCGTCCAGCGCAGCGGACTCAGGGCGGAAGTCCTCGAACCCGGCTACGTGCGCCTGCGCATGCCGGGCGCCGGCAACGAGAACCACATCGGCAGCATGTACGCCGGGGCGCTCTTCACCCTCGCCGAAATTCCCGGTGGCGCGCTGTTCCTGACCAGCTTCGACAGCGCCCGCTTCTATCCCATCGTCAAGGAGATGACCTTGCGCTTCCGCCGCCCGGCCAAGGGCGACATACGCGTCGAGGCACGCCTGGATGCCGAGCGCATCCGCCAACTGGAAACCGAGGCTGGAGAGCGCGGCAAGGCCGAATACAGCCTCGAACTGCAACTCACCGACGAGCAGGGGGAGGTGGTGGCGGAAAGCACCGCGTTGTACCAGCTACGCAGCCACGCGCGGCCCTGACTGGCAGATTTCGCAGGGCACGGCGAAGGTTTTTTCTGCCATGGATCAAGGTCCGTAGCGAGCTGCGGCGCGACAGTGGAGAAGCCAGCGTAGCCATCCCACGGAGTCCGCCATGATCCGCCACCTCCTGGTCGCCCACGACCTCACCCCGGAAGCCGACGTCGCCCTCGCCCGCGCCGCCCAACTGGCCCGCCAGCACGATGCGCGGGTCAGCCTGCTGCACGTGTACGACCCGGGGCTATCGGCGTCGGCGGTGAAGACCGTCAGCGCCATGCTGCAGCTCAAGCGCAAGGAGGCCGGCCTCGACGAGGACAGCGCCATCCACCTGTTCAGGGGCCAGCCGATCGACGGCATCCTGCAGCAGACCCGGGCGCTCGAACCGGACCTGCTGCTGATGGGCGCACACCACCAGAAGACCTTCGAACGCTTCGGCAACACCACCCTCGACCAGGTGGTGCGGCGCAGCCGGGTGCCGGTGCTGCTCGCCGTGCGCGAGGCGGACGAACCCTACCGCCAGGCGCTCAGCGCCCTGGACTTTTCCCAGTGCGCCTGTACCGCGCTGCGCCAGGCCTACCGCCTGCTGCCGGTGGAAGCCGACCTGCACGCCCTGCACGTGTTCGAGTCCCCCGACGACGGCGTGCTCGGCCTGCCCAGGCAGAATGCCGCGCACCTGGCCACCCAGGCCGGGCTGATCGAACAATTGCTGAGCGACGAGCAGGAGCGCCTGCCGGGCGTCGGGCCGCAGCTGAGCCACGAAGTGGTTCCCGGCGTGCTGCCGTACAGCCTGGACGCCGCGTTGAAGCAGCGCCAGCCGGAGCTGCTCGCCCTCGGCCGGCACAGCCGCAACGCGCTGATGCAGGCGCTGCTCGGCAACCTGGCGCAACGTTACCTGCGCCAGCCGAGCTGTGACGTCCTGGTTACCTCGTAGAAGCGCTGCCGCAGAGGCTGCTCAGCTTTCGAGCAGCCCGTGCAACTCGACGAACTGCTGGGTCAACTTGTGCCGCGGTTCGAGGAAGATCAGCGGGGTGCAAGCCTGGTGCGACTCGCGCATCTTCACCGAGCTCATCAGGTACACCGGCAGCACCGGCAGTTCCTCCGCCACCAGCTCGTCGAGCAGTTGCTGCGGCAGGCTGGCGCGCGGCTGGAACTGGTTGACCACGATGCCCTCGACCTGCAGGTCTTCGTTGTGGTCGTCACGCAGTTCCTCGATCTCCTGGAGAAGGCCATACAGCGCCTGGCGGGAGAAGCTGTCGCAATCGAAGGGAATCAGGCAGCGATCGGCAGCGATCAGCGCAGATACCGTGTAGAAATTCAGTGCCGGCGGGGTATCCAGGTAGATCCGGTCGTAGTCTTCGTCCAGTTCGTCCAGCAGTTTGCGCAGCTTGTTGATCTTGTGCTTCGACTCCAGCTTCGGCTGCAGGTCGGCCAGTTCGGGGCTGGAGGTGACGATGTGCAGGTTGTCGAACGGCGTCTCGTAGATCTCGACCCTGCCCTTCTTGCTGAAGGGCCCGGAAGACAAGGTCTGCTTGAAGAAGTCGGCGATCCCCACCGGCAGGTCCTCGCCGGTCAGTCCGGTCAGGTAGTGCGTGGAGTTGGCCTGGGCGTCCAGGTCCACCAGCAGGGTGCGATAGCCCTCCGCCGCGCTGACCGCCGCCAGGTTGCAGGCGATGCTGGACTTGCCTACCCCGCCTTTCTGATTGAACACCACGCGCCGCATGGGAAATCTCCGTGAGCCGAGCCTGATCCCGGATGATAGGCAAAGCCGCGGGCAAGCGCGAGCGCCGTCTCGGTCCTGACGTAGAGCGGTTCAGCGTCGGCGCAGGCTGGCCGCCTCACGGGTCACCAGGTCGATGAAGGACAGCGCCAGCGGCGAGCCCTCGTTCTGCCGACGGACCAGCCATACCGCAGTCGTCGCCTCGGGATCGCTCAGGGTGCGGTAGACCACGCCGTCGACCCGGGTGCGGCGGAACGACGCCGGCAGGATCGACACCCCCAGTCCGGCCGAGACCAGGCCGATGATGGTCATCGCCTCGCTGGCCTCCTGGGCGATGCGCGGGCTGAAGCCGGCCTGTCGGGTCAGGGCGATGACCTGGTCGTAGAGCCCGGTGCCGTAGCTGCGCGGGAAGAACACGAAGGGCTCCTCGGCCAGGGCGGCGATGGCCAGGCCATCCTCGCTGCCGGCCGCCAGCGGATGGTCGGCCCGCAGCACCGCCACCAGCGGTTCGCGGAACAACTCCACCCAATGCACCGCATCCGGCAGCGCCAGCGGGCGGATCACGCCCACCTGCAGGCTTTCCTCGAGCAGCGCCTTGAGTACCTGGCGGCTGCTCATTTCCTGCAGGTCGAGGTGTACGTCCGGATAGGCCTTGCGGAAGGCATGGATGCTGCTGGGTATGGTCGAGGTGAAGGGTGCCGAGGAAGTGAAACCGATCTTCAGCTCGCCCAGTTCCCCCAGGTGGGCCCGACGCGCCAGCAGCACCGCCTTGTCTACCTGGGCCAGCACCTGGCGGGACTCGTCGAGGAACAGCCGGCCGGCGTCGGTGAGTTCGACGCGGCGGTTGGTGCGCTCGAACAGGCGCGCACCGATTTCCTCCTCCAGCGCCTGGATCTGCTGGCTCAACGGCGGCTGGGAGATCCCCAGGCGCTCGGCGGCGCGGCCGAAGTGCAGCTCCTCGGCGACGGCGATGAAATAGCGCAGGTGCCTGAGTTCCAAGCGGCCCCTCCTATTAGGTCTTTTTACATATCAATCGTGTCGATCAATATATTGGAAATCATATAAACCTATCTATATCCTTTGCCACATAACCTCCAACAACGACCCCTTGTCCCTGAAATCCAGGTGGCGCGGCCTCGTTGTGCCTGCTCGCCACCGTCCCCAGAGGTGCCCCGTGAGCAATCCGCAAGTCCGGCCACAGGCCGAAGAAGAACCCGCGTTAATCGAGGCGGCCCGCGAAGCAGCCAACGAGGTGCTGGAAGCCGCCACCGAAGTCGAACGCTATATCGAGAAAGGCACCCCGCAGTTCATGCGCACCTCCCTAGCGCTGTTCTCCGGCGGTTTCGCCACCTTTGCCCTGCTCTACTGCATCCAGCCGATGATGCCGGTGCTGTCCAAGGCGTTTTCCATCAGCGCCGCGGAAAGCAGCCTGGCATTGTCCGTCGCCACCGCCATGCTCGCCCTTGGCCTGCTGGTCACCGGCCCGATCTCCGACGCGATCGGTCGCAAGCCGGTGATGGTCGTCTCGCTGCTGGCCGCCGCGCTGTTCACCCTCGGCAGCGCGGTGATGCCCACCTGGCATGGCGTGCTGCTGATGCGCGCGCTGGTCGGGCTGTCCTTGAGCGGCCTGGCCGCGGTGGCGATGACCTATCTCAGCGAAGAGATCCATCCGCAGCACATCGGCCTGTCGATGGGCCTGTACATCGGCGGCAACGCCATCGGCGGGATGAGCGGACGCCTGATCAGCGGCGTCCTGGTCGATTTCATCTCCTGGCATGCCGCACTGGCGGTCCTCGGCGGCCTGGCCCTGGTCGCCGCGCTGGTGTTCTGGCGCGTGCTGCCCGAATCGAAACACTTCCGGCCGGCACCGCTGAAGCCGGCGACCCTGCTCAACGGCTACCGCCTGCACTTCCGCGACGCCGGACTGCCCTGGCTGTTCCTGATCGGCTTCCTGCTGATGGGCAGCTTCGTCACCCTGTTCAACTACATCGGCTACCGCCTGCTGGCCGAGCCCTACCACATGAGCCAGGCGGTGGTCGGAGTGCTCTCGGTGGTTTACCTCTCGGGCATCTACAGCTCGGCCTGGGTCGGTTCGCTGGCCGACAAGCTGGGGCGACGCAAGGTGCTCTGGGCGGTCATCCTGCTGATGCTCGGCGGCCTGCTGCTGACCCTGTTCGAGCCGATCCCGCTGATGCTCGCCGGCCTGCTGCTGTTCACCTTCGGCTTCTTCGGCGCGCACTCGGTGGCGAGCAGCTGGATCGGGCGCCGCGCCCTGCGCGCCAAGGGCCAGGCCTCGTCGCTCTACCTGTTCAGCTACTACGTCGGCTCAAGCCTGGCCGGCACCCTCGGCGGGGTGTTCTGGCATTACTACGGCTGGAACGGCATCGGACTGTTCATCGGCTCGCTGCTGGTGGTCGCGGTATTGGTCTCGCTGCACCTGGCGCGCCTGCCGGCCCTGCCTGGCAACACCCTGGCGCAGGCCGCCCACTGAGTTCGAGGCGCCGGTCTCCCGGCGCCTTCACTCCGACCAGAAGCGTACTCCGGTCAGTTCTTCCGATAGCGCCCACAGCCGCGCGGCCAGCCCCAGGTCGCGCGCATTCCGCGGAATCCGCGCCGCCGCCGGATAACCGCGGGTTTCCAGCCAGCGATCCGGGCCGACATAGGCGCCGCCATACCAGCGCTGTTCGGTCAGCGCGGAAAGTGCCGGCAACGCCCCCATCTCCGCCGATTGCGCGAACGCTCCGTTGGCCACCTTCATCGCCCAGCGTCCCAGGCGCGAACCGGACATCGCCGGTGCCGCGTACTGCAGGTTGGTCGCCGCGTAGCCCGGATGCGCCGCCAGGCTCTGCAGAAGCACGCCCCGCTGGCCGGCGCGGCGCTGCAACTCCAGGCTGAACAGCAGATTGGCCTGCTTGCTGTGGCAATAGGCGAGATAGCGGTTGTAGCCGCGCTCGGCGTTGAGGTCGTCGAGCGGCAGCCGGCCGAACTGGTTGAAACCGCTGGTCATGCCCACCACCCTGGGCCGTGGAGCG
This sequence comes from Pseudomonas sp. 20-5, assembly GCF_056782835.1. Classification (NCBI taxonomy): domain Bacteria; kingdom Pseudomonadati; phylum Pseudomonadota; class Gammaproteobacteria; order Pseudomonadales; family Pseudomonadaceae; genus Pseudomonas; species Pseudomonas sp. 20-5. The sequence goes on from NZ_CM165584.1 coordinate 5,714,312, forward strand.
GCCAGCAACGACTCCAGCAGCAGTCCCGTAAGGGCGAAGTGGCCGAGGTGATTGGTGCCCATCTGCATCTCGAAACCGTCGCGGGTACGCCGCAGGGGCAGGAACATCACTCCGGCGTTGTTGAACAAGAGATCGAGGCGTGCGTGGCGCTGACGGAAACCGGCGGCGCAGGCGCGGATCGAGGCGAGGTCGGCCAGGTCGAGATCGGCCAGCTCCAGGCGTGCCTGGGGATACTCGTCGAGGATCGCCCGCCGCGCCCGCTCCGCCTGTTCGCGATTGCGGCAGGCCATCACCACGGTCGCCCCTTTGCCGGCCAGCGTGCGCGCCGCCTGCCAACCCAGGCCGCTGTTGGCGCCGGTGACCAGCGCCAGGCGCCCGGCCAGTTGTGGAATGTTGCGTCGTGCCCAGGGATGCATCGCTCGTTCTCCGCTTGACTGCGTTGCCGGGCAGTATTGCGGCACCAGCCAATGCAGCGGCAGACGCGCTCGCGCCAGACTGCCGATCATTTCGGGCCAGGACACGCCAGCATGAGCCGCCGCACGGACTCCGACGCACCGACCATCACCGCTGCCTATCCGCGCCTGCTGCTCGGCCTGCTGGAGGAACGCGGCCTGGACGGACGTGCGCTGCTGCGGGAAATCGGTCTGTCGACGCTGCGACTGGAAGAGCCGGAAGCACGCGTCACATCGCAGCAGTACCAGGCGATCGCCGCCACGGCGCTCGCGCTGAGCGGCGACCCCGGCCTCGGCGCACAGCTCGCCTTGCGCACGCCTCCCACCGCCCATGGCAGCCTGGGCTACGCGATGATGGCCTCGGCGACGCTCGGCGATGCCTTGTGCCTGGCGCTGCGCTACATGCCGCTGCTGCAGGGCAACGTCGAAATCAGCCTGCTGCGCGAGGACGAGCAGGTGATCCTGCGCCTGCTGCCAGGCCCTGCGCTCCCGCCGGCGCTGCACCGGTACTTCAGCGAAGCCCTGCTGATCGGCCTGTATCGGTCCGGCGCCTGGCTGCTCGGCGAACCGGCCCTGGTCGGCAGGCTCGACTTCGACTACCCCGAACCTGCCGTGCCTGTGCCGCTGCCGCAGTGCCGCTACGACCAGGCCCACGTCCAGTTGGTGTTCCCCGCCATCCTGCTCGCCCGCTCGCTACCGATGGCCGATCCGGCTGCGTTGCGCCGCGCCCGCGAACACTGCGAGCGCGAACTGGCGCTGCTCGATGCCGGCCGCCGGGACATCTGCGCCCGCGTGCGGCTGGAGCTGGAACGCCAGGAACAGCGCTTCCCCAACCTGGAGGAAGTAGCCGCGCGCCTGCACCTGTCCAGCCGCAGCCTCAAGCGGCATCTGCATGACGCCGGCACCAGCTTTCGCCAGTTGCTCGGTCAGGCTCGCCAGCGCCAGGCCTTGCGATTGCTGCGGCGTCCCGAGGTGTCGTTGCAGCGTATCGCCCTGTACCTGGGTTACAGCGATCCAACCAACTTCACCCGCGCCTTCAAGCGCTGGACCGGCGAGCCGCCGAGCGACACCCGCGCCCGCCTGCTGGGCGGGCAACCAGTTTCACGAACAAATGCCAAGCGCTCGACAAATCCCTCGCGTTTCCCTTGAGCGCGGCAAGCGCTGTTCTATGCTGCTGCGGCCGGCATCCGGCCGGCCTCGACAGCGATATGAAAGGGACTTTATGAAACCAGCGATCAAGCGCGCCTGCCTGCTCGGCACGGCACTGTTCTCCCTCTGCGCCAGCGCAGCCCAGGCGGCCGGCGTTCTGGTAGGAACCTGGGACCTGCGGGGCAACGGCCAGCTCGCCGCGGTCTACCGCGACGGCGCCAACCTGCAGGTGGTGGAAGGCGGCAGCACCCGCAACTACAGCTTCGGCAACGTGGTCTGGTCGGTCTTCGGCGCCACCGATACCGACGGCCAGCCCGGCGCGGAAATCCTGGTCAAGGCCGGTCCCGACCTGGTGATCGTTTCCCACGCCAGCACCACCCAGCGCAAGTACCCGGTAGGCAACGTCTCCTGGGCGATCATGCGCGCCACCGACGTCGACAACGTCGCCGGCGACGAAGTCATCCTCAGCATCGGCAACGGCGTGCGCACCGTATTCGATCGCACCCGTACGCAACGCGACGCCACCTTCAGCTACAACGGCACCTGGGGCCTGTTCGACGTCGCCGACGTGGACGGCGCGCCGGGCAAGGAACTGGTGCTGAACATGGGCAACGGCGTCAAGGTCATCGACCCGCGCACCAGTGGCGCCAAGGACTTCACCTTCAGCGGCTACCACGCGCTCGCACAGATCGCCGACCTCGACGGCCAGCCCGGCGCGGAGATCATCGGCCGCACCAGCACCGGCATCTACGTGATCAGCAACGCCAGTTCCCGCAAGGAATACAACATCGGCGCCAGCGCCTGGGCACTCTATGGCGGCACCGCGGACACCGACGGCAAGCCGGGCAACGAGCTGATCGTGGTGATGCAGGGCAAGGTGCGGGTCATCCACCACGCCAGCGGCGCCAGCAGCGACTACCGCATCGGCGACGTCAACTACAGCATCGATTCGGTGGCCGACATGGATGGCCAGCCGGGCGCGGAAATCCTCGTGCGCGACGCCAACGGCAAGCTGTTCGTGATCAACGACCGCACCGGCAAGGTAAGCAGTTGAGCCGGGCGGGTTGCGTAGGGCGGGTACGCCACCGGCACGACCCCGCCAGCCAACGCGCCGGAGGGCCGTCGGCCCGCGCATGAAAAAAGGGGAGCCTCGGCTCCCCTTCTTTCGTTCCGGCTCAGCCGTGGTACTGCGCCGACAGCTCGTGCACCGCCTCGAAGAAGGCGCCGGCATGGGCCGGGTCGACTTCCGGGGTGATGCCGTGGCCAAGATTGAACACATGCCCCGTACCCTTGCCGTAGGCCGCCAGGATCCGCGCGACTTCGGCGCGGATCGCCGCCGGATTGGCGTAGAGCACCGAGGGATCCATGTTGCCTTGCAGGGCTACGCGCTCACCGACACGGGCCCGGGCGCTGCCGATGTCGCAGGTCCAGTCCAGGCCCAGCGCCTCGGCGCCGACCTCGGCCATCGACTCCAGCCACAGGCCGCCTCCCTTGGTGAAGAGGATCACCGGCACCCGGCGTCCGTCGTGCTCGCGGATCAATCCATCGACGATCTTGCGCATGTAGGTCAGGGAGAACTCCTGGTAGGCCGCCGCCGACAAGCTGCCGCCCCATGAGTCGAAGATCTGCACCGCCTGGGCGCCGGCGTGGATCTGCCCGTTGAGGTAGCTGGTCACCGATTGCGCCAGCTTGTCCAGCAGAGCGTGCATGGCCTGAGGGTTGTCGTAGAGCATCGCCTTGGACTTGCGGAAGTCCTTGCTCGAGCCGCCCTCGACCATGTAGGTGGCGAGGGTCCAGGGGCTGCCGGAGAAGCCGATCAGCGGTACGCGGCCGTTCAGCTCGCGGCGGATGGTGCGCACGGCATCCATCACATAGCCCAGGTCCTGTTCCGGATCGGGAACCGGCAGCGCCTCGATGTCGGCCAGCGACGAGACCACCTTGCGGAAGCGCGGGCCTTCGCCGGTCTCGAAGTACAGGCCCTGGCCCATGGCATCGGGAATGGTCAGGATATCGGAGAAGAGGATCGCGGCGTCCAGCTGCGGGTAACGGTCCAGCGGCTGCAGGGTCACTTCGCAGGCCAGCTCCGGGTTCATGCACAGGCTCATGAAATCGCCGGCCTTGGCACGGGTGGCACGGTATTCCGGCAGGTAACGACCGGCCTGGCGCATCATCCAGACGGGGGTGACATCGACGGGCTGCTTGAGCAGGGCGCGGAGGAAGCGGTCGTTCTTCAGGGCAGTCATAACGGCATCCGATCAAAGGCTGCTGGCTTCACGCGGGCGCGTGCGGAAGGGGGTTATCCACAGGCCGGCGGGCGAAAAGGGCCGCTATTGTCGCAAAGCACAAAACAAAAGGCACGGCGGGGGCCGTGCCTTTTGTCTATCGCGGTGATTTGTCGCAGCGCCGGTGGCGCCGCGGATCAGACGCCAAGGTAGTCGAGGATGCCTTCGGCCGCGGTACGTCCTTCGAAGATCGCCGTCACCACCAGGTCGGAACCACGGACCATGTCGCCACCGGCGAAGATCTTCGGGTTGCTGGTCTGGTGCTTGAACTGCGCCTGCGCCGGAGCCACCACGCGGCCCTGGCTGTCGGTGGCGATCTCGAAGCGCTCGAACCACGGCGCCGGACTCGGCCGGAAGCCGAAGGCGATCAGCACGGCTTCCGCCGGGATGATCTCCTCGGAACCGGGGATCGGTTCGGGGCTGCGGCGGCCGCGGGCGTCCGGCTCGCCGAGACGGGTCTCGACCACCTTCACGCCTTCCACCCGGTCCTCGCCGACGATGGCGATGGGCTGGCGGTTGAAGAGGAACTTCACGCCCTCTTCCTTGGCGTTCTTCACTTCCTTGCGCGAACCCGGCATGTTTTCTTCGTCACGGCGATAGGCACAGGTCACCGACTTGGCGCCCTGGCGGATCGAAGTGCGGTTGCAGTCCATCGCGGTGTCGCCGCCGCCCAGGACCACCACGCGCTTGCCCTTCATGTCGACGAAGTCCTCGGCCGACTTCTCGAAGCCGAGGTTGCGGTTCACGTTGGCGATCAGGAAGTCCAGGGCGTCGTGTACGCCCGGCAGGTCCTCGCCGGGGAAACCGCCCTTCATGTAGGTGTAGGTGCCCATCCCCATGAACACGGCATCGTACTCATCGAGCAACTGCTCCATGGTCACGTCCTTGCCGATCTCGGTGTTCAGGCGAAACTCGATGCCCATGCCGGTGAACACCTCGCGGCGACGGCTGAGGACGTGCTTCTCCAGCTTGAACTCGGGAATGCCGAAGGTCAGCAGGCCGCCGATCTCCGGGTTGCGGTCGAACACCACCGGGGTCACGCCGTTGCGCACCAGCACGTCGGCGCAGCCGAGGCCGGCCGGGCCGGCGCCGATCACCGCGACGCGCCTGCCGGTCGGCTTGACCTTGGACAGGTCCGGACGCCAGCCCATGGCGAAGGCCGTATCGGTGATGTACTTCTCCACCGAGCCGATGGTCACCGCGCCAAAACCGTCGTTGAGGGTGCAGGCGCCCTCGCAGAGGCGATCCTGCGGGCAGACCCGGCCGCAGACTTCCGGCAGGGTGTTGGTCTGGTGCGACAGTTCGGCGGCGGCCAGGATGTTGCCTTCGGAAACCAGCTTCAGCCAGTTAGGGATGAAGTTGTGCACCGGGCATTTCCACTCGCAGTACGGGTTGCCGCAGCCCAGGCAGCGGTGGGCCTGGTCGGCGGCCTGCTGCGGCTTGAACAGGTCGTGGATCTCCACGAACTCGCGCTTGCGCTGGCGCAGCAGCTTCTTCTTCGGGTCCTTGCGCCCGACTTCGATGAACTGGAAGTCGTTGTTCAGGCGGTCGGAATTCAGACGTTCAGACATATCGAAACCTCATCACAACTTCGGGCGCTTATTGCGGGTTGGCACGGGTGCTGGTCAGCAGCGAACCGAGGCTGGCCGCCTTCGGTTTCACCAGCCAGAACCGACGCAGGTAGTCATCCAGGTTTTCCAGGATGTTCGCGCCCCACTCGCTTGCCGTTTCGTTCACGTACTCGACCAGGACCTTGCGCAGGTGGCTGCGATAGGCCTCCATCGCCTCGCCGCTGATCCGCTGGATTTCCACCAGCTCGTGGTTCACGCGGTCGACGAAAGTGTTGTCCATGTCGAGGACGTAGGCGAAGCCCCCGGTCATGCCGGAGCCGAAGTTGTAGCCGGTCTTGCCCAGCACGCAGACGAAACCGCCGGTCATGTATTCGCAGCAGTGGTCGCCGGTACCTTCCACCACCGCATGGGAACCGGAGTTGCGCACGGCGAAGCGCTCGCCGGCGGTTCCGGCGGCGAACAGCTTGCCGCCGGTGGCGCCGTACAGGCAGGTGTTGCCGACGATGGCCGATTCCTGGGTCTTGAACGGACTGCCCTTGGGCGGGGTGATCACCAGCTTGCCGCCGGTCATGCCCTTGCCTACGTAGTCGTTGGCGTCGCCTTCCAGGTACAGGTGCAGGCCACCGGCGTTCCACACGCCGAAGCTCTGTCCCGCGGTGCCCTTGAAACGGAACACCACCGGTGCCTTGGCCATGCCCTGGTTGCCGTGCAGGCGGGCGATCTCGCCGGATACCCGCGCGCCGATGGATCGGTCGCAGTTGCAGATGTCCAGCTCGTACTCGCCGCCGCTCAGGCCTTCGATGGCGGCCTTCGACAGCTCGACCATCTTCTCGGCCAGCAGGCCCTGGTCGAACGGCGGGTTTTTCTCCACCTCGCAGAACTGCGGCTTGTCGGCCGGGATCAGCTCACTGCCCAGCAACGGAGCGAGATCCAGATTCTGCTGCTTGGCGGTCTCGCCGGGGAGGATCTCCAGCAGGTCGGTGCGGCCGATCAGCTCGCCCAGGCTGCGCACGCCGAGGCGCGCCAGCCACTCGCGGGTTTCCGTGGCGATGAAGGTGAAGAAGTTGATCACCATCGCGGTGGTGCCGATGAAGTGGTCCTTGCGCAACTTGTCGTTCTGCGTCGCCACGCCGGTGGCGCAGTTGTTCAGGTGGCAGATGCGCAGATACTTGCAGCCCAGGGCGATCATCGGCGCGGTGCCGAAGCCGAAGCTCTCGGCGCCGAGAATGGCCGCCTTGATCACGTCCAGGCCGGTCTTCAGGCCGCCATCGGTCTGCACCCGGACCTTGCCGCGCAGGTCGTTGCCGCGCAGGGTCTGGTGGGTTTCCGCCAGGCCCAGTTCCCAGGGCGAGCCGGCGTACTTGATCGAGGTGATCGGCGAGGCGCCGGTACCGCCGTCGTAGCCGGAGATGGTGATCAGGTCCGCATAGGCCTTGGCCACGCCGGCGGCGATGGTGCCGACGCCCGGCTCGGATACCAGCTTCACCGATACCAGCGCCTGCGGGTTGACCTGCTTGAGGTCGAAGATCAGCTGCGCCAGGTCTTCGATGGAGTAGATGTCGTGGTGCGGCGGCGGCGAGATCAGGGTCACGCCGGGCACCGCATAGCGCAGGCGGGCGATCAGGCCGTTGACCTTGCCGCCCGGCAACTGGCCGCCCTCGCCGGGCTTGGCGCCCTGGGCCACCTTGATCTGCAGGACCTCGGCGTTGACCAGGTATTCCGGGGTCACGCCGAAGCGGCCGGTAGCCACCTGCTTGATCTTCGAACTCTTCAGCGTGCCGTAGCGCGCCGGGTCCTCGCCGCCCTCGCCGGAGTTGGAGCGACCGCCCAGGGTGTTCATCGCCTCGGCCAGCGCCTCGTGGGCCTCCGGCGACAGCGCGCCAAGGGAAATCCCGGCGGCATCGAAGCGCTTGAAGATGGCTTCCAGCGGCTCCACCTCGTCGAGCGCCAGCGGCTGCGCGGCGGTCTTCACCTGCAACAGGTCGCGGATCATCGACACTGGGCGCTGGTCCACCAGCGCGGTGTATTCCTTGAACTTCTCGTAGTCGCCCTGCTGCACGGCAGCCTGCAGGGTATTCACCACATCCGGGTTGTAGGCGTGGTATTCGCCGCCATAGACGAACTTCAGCAAGCCGCCCTGCTGGATCGGCTTGCGGTTGCTCCAGGCCTCGGCGGCCAGGAGCTTCTGCTCGTTCTCGATATCGACGAAGCGCGCGCCCTGGATGCGGCTGGCGACTCCGGTGAAGCACAGGTCGGTGACCTCGTCGGACAGGCCCACCGCCTCGAACAGCTGCGCGCCACGGTAGGACGCGACGGTGGAGATGCCCATCTTCGAGAGAATCTTCATCAGGCCCTTGGAGATCCCCTTGCGGTAGTACTTGAACACCTCGTAGAGGTCGCCCAGCACTTCACCGGTGCGGATCAGGTCGGCCAGCACCTCGTAGGCGAGGAACGGATAGACCGCCGAGGCGCCGAAGCCGATCAGCACCGCGAAATGGTGCGGATCGCGGGCGGTGGCGGTCTCCACCAGGATGTTGGAGTCGCAGCGCAGCCCGGTCTGCACCAGGCGGTGATGCACCGCACCGACGGCCAGGGCAGCATGCACCGGCAGTTTGCCGGGAGCGATATGGCGGTCGCTGAGGATCAGCAGCACCTTGCCGCCGCGCACGGCTTCCTCGGCCTGGTCGGCGATGTTGCGCACCGCGGCCTCCAGGCCCATCGACTCGTCGTAGTTGAGGTCGATGAAGTGGCGGTCGAAGCCCGGGCGGTCCAGGGTCATGATGGTCCGCCACTTCGCCGGCGAGATCACCGGAGTGGTGAGGATCGCCTGGTTGGCATGGTGCGGGGCTTCCTCGAAGATGTTCTGCTCGACGCCCAGGCAGGTTTCCAGGGACATCACGATGGCTTCGCGCAGCGGGTCGATCGGCGGGTTGGTGACCTGGGCGAATTGCTGGCGGAAGTAATCGTACGGAGAGCGGATGCGCCGGGAGAGGATCGCCATCGGCGTATCGTCGCCCATGGAGCCCACCGCTTCCTGGCCCTGCTCGCCGAGCGGACGCAGCACCTGGTCACGCTCCTCGAAGGTGACCTGGAACATCTTCATGAATTGCTTGAGCTGGTCGGCGTCGTAGCTGGCCACGCCATGGTCGTCGTCCAGGGTCGCCTGGATGCGCAGGGCATTCTGCCGCAACCATTGCTTGTAGGGATGGCGCGACTTCAGGCGGTTGTCGATGTCGTCGCTGTGCAGGACCTGGCCGGTCTCGGTGTCCACCGCGAGGATCTGCCCCGGGCCGACGCGACCCTTGGCGATGACGTCCTCGGGCTTGTAGTCCCAGACGCCGATTTCCGAAGCCAGGGTGATGTAGCCGTTCTTCGTGGTGACCCAGCGCGACGGGCGCAGGCCATTGCGGTCGAGCAGGCAGACGGCATAGCGACCGTCGGTCAGCACGACGCCGGCGGGGCCATCCCAGGGCTCCATGTGCAGCGAGTTGTACTCGTAGAACGCGCGCAGGTCGGCGTCCATGGTTTCGACGTTCTGCCAGGCCGGCGGGATGATCATGCGCAGGCCGCGGAACAGGTCCATGCCGCCGGTGACCATCAGTTCGAGCATGTTGTCCATGCTCGACGAGTCGGAGCCGACGCGGTTCACCAGCGGGCCGAGCTCTTCCAGGTCGGGGATCAGTTCGTTGGTGAACTTGGTCCGCCGCGCCTGGGCCCAGTTGCGGTTGCCGGTGATGGTGTTGATCTCGCCGTTGTGGGCGAGGAAGCGGAACGGCTGCGCCAGCGGCCATTTCGGCAGGGTGTTGGTGGAGAAGCGCTGGTGGAATACGCAGATCGCGGTCTGCAGGCGCTCGTCGCCAAGGTCCGGATAGAAGGCGGCCAGGTCGGCCGGCATCATCAGGCCCTTGTAGATGATGGTTTTGTGCGAAAAGCTGCAGATGTAGTGGTCGCTGTCGGCGGCGTTGGCCACCGACGAGCGGCGCCGTGCGCTGAACAGCTTGATGGCGAAGTCCTGGTCGCTCAGGCCGGCGCCGCCGATGAACACCTGTTCGATCTGCGGCAGACGCTCCAGCGCCAGGCGGCCGAGAACGCTGGTATCGATCGGCACCTTGCGCCAGCCGACCAGCTCCAGTCCGGCGGCGACGATCTCGCGATTCATGTTCTCGCGTGCCGCCTCGGCTTTCACCGGGTCCTGGTTGAAGAACACCATGCCCACCGCGTATTGCTCGGGCAGGTCGACAGAAAAGGCTTCCCTGGCGACGGCACGCAGGAACAGGTCGGGCTTCTGGATCAGCAGCCCGCAGCCGTCCCCGGTCTTGCCATCGGCATTGATCCCACCGCGGTGGGTCATGCAGGTCAGTGCTTCGATTGCGGTTTGCAGAAGTTGATGGCTCGGCTCGCCCTGCATATGGGCGATCAGGCCAAATCCGCAGTTATCCTTGAACGTTTCAGGATGGTACAGACCTGCTTTCATAAGGAACTCTCACCGGCAAAACTTTTTTAGTCATCTACTTCGCCTGTCACCCGCTCATGCGGCGAGTTTTCGACAGGCAAAGGGAGGCCATTGTACATAGGTGCACAAGGCCTCACAAATTTTGCGGCGAGAAAATGAAATTCAATGTCGCCAAAATGAAAGACGAAACCCGCCGGTCATGCTAACGACTAGCGAGTTTCGTCAAGAGGCGACGGCAGGTCGGATCAATGCGCCTGGCCGATCTCCTGCTGGATGCTGGCGAAGGTACGCGGCCACGGCTTGCCGGCCTGCACCTTGGACGGCAGTTTTTTCACTGCGGCCAGGGCGGCGGCACGGTTCGGGAAGCTGCCATAGGTGACGACGTAGAACGGCTTGCCTTGCAGGGTTTTCTTGAAGTAGCGGAAATCGCCGCCGCCCTGCTGGCGAATGAACGCCTGGGCATTGGCTTCGGAGCCGGTACCGAGGATCTGCAGGGCGAAGTTACCACCAGACTGGTTGCGATACCACTGACTTCCCGCACCGACACCGCTGGCCGGCTTGGCGGCCGGAGCCGGGGCCGGCTTCGCCGCGGCGGTGGTGGCCGGCTTGCTCGCCGCCGGCTTGGCCGGAGCGGGGGCCGGGGCCGGCTTGCTGGCCGGGGCGCTGGCGACCGGCGCGGCCGGTGCCGGGGTCTGCGCCGGAGTCGGGGTCGCCGCAGGCGCGGTCGGTTCGGTCGGCGCCGGCGGCACCGGATGCATCGGCGTGACGCCGTTGTTGGCCAGCGGCGTCACCGGAGGAGCCGAGCTGGAAACGGTAGGCGGCACCGCGGCGGACGGCAGGCCGCCTTCGTCGTCGCCACCTTGCCCGGCGGCCTGGGCCAGCGGCTCGCGAATGACCGGCTGCGACTCGCCGACCAACGGTAGCGGCAACGGCTGGCTGGAGCCGTTGAACTCCACGGCCGGGCCGCTGCCCGGCTGCTGGGCCTGGGCCGGCGTACCACCATTCATGGACAATTCGGTAGAGGCGGTCTGCGGCGCCTCCGGCTTGCTCTTGCCTTGCATGAACCAGGCGGCGATCACGCCGATGGCCACGACCGCAAGAATCACCAGATGCTTCTTGGGCAAGTTGAAAGACCCTCCGGTTGCCTTGCGCGCTGCGCCACGATTGGCCAGCATCGCTTCGATCAGGGCATCGCGGGCGACCTGGTTGATCGCTCCCGGCCAGCCTTCCGACTGCTCGTGGATGTCCACCAGCAGGTCGTTGGAAATCAGCTCGATGCCCTGCCCGGCGCCCTCGAGACGCTGGGCCAGGTAGTCGCGGGTTTCCTCTTCGCTGTATGGCTGCAATTCGATGGCATGGAAGCGCTCCTCACCCTCGGAAAACACCTCCAGGCGCGGCAGCAACGACGGCTCACCGAACAGGAATACATGCAGGCGTCCCTCGTTGGTGCCGGAAGCCAGCAGCAACAGCACTTCCAGCGCGCTGTCCTGGAGCTGTTCGGCATCGTCCACCATCAGGTAGACGTCCTGCCCGGTGATCGCCAGCTGCGCCACCTTGGTCAGGATCGCCTCCAGGCTCGCCTGGTTGATGCTCAGGCCCTGCGCCACCTGGCGCAGCAACGAAGTCTCGTCGGCGGCGGTGCGCGCCGAGATCACCACGCTGAGGACCGCATCCTTGTTGGTGCTGGCCACCAGCGCCTGGCGCAGCAGGGTCTTGCCGCTGCCCAGGGGCCCGGTGACCAGCAGCAGGAGCTGGCTGTAGCGGGCCAGATGGTGCAACTGGCCGAGCACCGGCTTGCGCTGCGCCGGGAAGAACTTGAAACCCGGAACGCGCGGCGCGAACGGGTCGTGACTGAATTGGTAGTGGCCCAGGAAGGCCTCATCGGCATGCAAGCTGGTCATGGGACCTCATTCATCTCCAAGCTGGTCGGCCAAGGCCCGATAGTCGGTGCGCAGGGTCGCGTCCAAGATCTCACGGGGAAAATCGCCGGTGACCACGGCATTCCCCAGTCCTTGCAGCAAAACCAGACGCAGGCGGCCATCGAGCACTTTCTTGTCGACGGCCATGTGTTCCATAAAATCTTCCGCCGTCATCTCGGCCGGCGGTACCACGGGCAGGCCAGCCCGGCGCAGCAGGCGGATACCGCGATCGCGCTCGGCGGCGCTCAGCCAACCCAACCGATGCGACATCTCGAGTGCCATCACGGTTCCCGCCCCTACCGCTTCGCCGTGCAGCCAGACGCCGTAACCCTGCTGGGTCTCGATCGCATGACCGAAGGTATGGCCGAGATTCAGCGTGGCACGCACGCCCGACTCGCGCTCGTCGGCGCCCACCACGCGGGCCTTCGCCGCGCAAGAGCGCTCGATGGCCTCGGTGACAACGGTCGGCTCCAGTGCCAGCAAGGCATCCATGTGCTCTTCCAGCCAGGTGATGAACGGTTCGTCGCAAATGAAACCGTACTTGATCACCTCCGCCAGCCCGGCGGACAGCTCGCGGGACGGCAGCGTCTTCAGCGACGCGGTGTCGATGACCACCGCCTGGGGCTGGTAGAACGCACCGATCATATTCTTGCCCAACGGATGGTTGATCCCGGTCTTGCCGCCCACCGAGGAGTCGACCTGGGACAACAGGGTGGTCGGCACCTGGATGAAGTTGACCCCACGCTGGTAGCAGGCCGCGGCGAAACCGGCCATGTCACCGATGACGCCGCCGCCCAGGGCGATCAGGGTAGTCTTGCGGTCATGCCGCTCCTTCAGCAGGGCATCGAAGATCAGTTGCAGGGTTTCCCACTGCTTGTAGGCCTCGCCGTCGGGCAGCACCACAGGGGTGACCTCATGGCCTTGCAGTGCCTTGAGCAGGGTTTCCAGATAGAGAGGAGCGACCGTTTCGTTGCTGATCACCGCGACCCGGCGACCGACGATATGCGGCGCGAACCAGCGGGCGTCGCCCAGCAGGTTTTCACCGATGTAAATGGGATAGCTACGCTCGCCTAGATCGACGTGAAGTGTGCGCATGAGGCCCCCAGACAGGAAAGGGCAATAGGATAACGCAATTCGCCGCGCCTCAGCGGGGCGGCAACTTGCGCAGGCGTTCGAGAATTTCCTGGACGACCAGGCGCGGCGGCCTTTCGTCGGTCTCCACCACCACATCGGCGATTTCGCGGTAGAGCGGATCGCGCAGCGCCATCAGGTCGCGGAGGATCTGTCCCGGGTTGGGCTTCTGCAACAAGGGGCGGTTGCGGTCCCGCGCCGTGCGCGCGATCTGGTGCTCGACCGAGGCATGCAGGTACACAACCCGGCCACCGGCGCGCAGCACCTGGCGGTTACCGTCGCGCATCACCGCCCCGCCGCCGGTGGCGATCACCATGCCATCGGCGGCGCAGAGTTCGGTGAGCATGGCCTGCTCGCGCTCGCGGAAACCGACCTCGCCCTCGACATCGAAGATCCATGGGATATTCGCGCCGCACCGCTGTTCGATCTCCTTGTCGGAGTCCTTGAACGCGAGATGCAGCTCCTTGGCGAGCAGGCGCCCGATGGTGCTCTTTCCAGCACCCATCGGGCCGACGAGGATCAGGTTGACCACGTTGTTCGATATCAGCGACCGATTGCGATGGCCTGATTATTCATGATCCGCGGTGTCAGGAAAACCAGAAGTTCGTTTTTCACGTCCGAGACCGTATCGCGCCGGAACAGCCGCCCCAGGTAAGGCAGGTCGCCGAGGAACGGCACCTTGTCCACCGACTTGCTCTGGGTGTTGCTGAACACGCCGCCGATGACGATGGTCTCGCCGTCGTTGACCAGGATCTTGGCGTTGACCTCGTTCTTGTTGATCGGCGGTACGCCGTTCAGTGCGCGATCGAAGTCCGGCGCATCCTTGGTCACCTTCACCTCGACGATGATCCGGTTGTCCGGGGTGATCTGCGGGGTCACCTCGAGGGACAGCGCGGCCTCCTTGAACGAGGTGCTGGTAGCGCCACTGGAGCTGGCCTCCTGGTAGGGTACTTCCTGGCCCTTGAGGATCTTCGCGGTTTCCTTGTCCGAGGTCACGACCTTGGGCTGGGAGACGATCTCGCCGTTGCCGGTCTTTTCCATCGCCGACAGTTGCAGGTCGAGGATGATGTTGTCGGTGATGAAGCCGATGCCGATCCCGGAGGTGGCATCCTTGGCGCCGATGTCGACGAACGGCGACGGCGACTTGCTGGTTCCCGTGGTGGGGAAAGTACAGTTGCCGGCGATCGGGCCGCAGTTCATGCCGTCCTCGTCCTTGATCCCGATATTGCCGTCCTTGCCGTAGCCGTTCCAGTTACCCTTGTGATAAGCGCCGCCCCAGCGCACACCGAGGCTCTTGTCGTAACCGACGTTGGCCTCGACGATGCGTGCCTCGATCATCACCTGGCGCACCGGAATATCCAGCTGCGAAACGATCCGCCGCAGTTCGTCCAGTCGCTCCTGGGGCTGATAGGCGATGATGCTGTTGGTGCGGTCGTCGACGGTGATCGAGCCGCGCCCGCCTTCCTTGCCTTCCTGGCCACCATCGCTGGTCACCGACTGGAACAGCTTGGCGATGTCCGCGGCCTTGGCGTAGTTCACCTGGATCAGTTCCCGACGCAGTGGCGCCAACTCGGCGATCTGCTTCTGCGCTTCCAACTCCTGGCGCTCACGGGCGGCGATCTCGTCGGCCGGGGCCACCAGGAGCACGTTGCCGAGCTTGCGCTTGTCCAGGCCCTTGGTCTTCAGCACCAGGTCCAGCGCCTGGTCCCACGGCACGTTCTGCAGGCGCAGGGTGATATTGCCCTGCACGGTATCCGAGGCCACCAGGTTCAGGTCGGTGAAGTCGGCGATCAGCTGCAGTACCGAACGCACGTCGATGTCCTGGAAGTTCAGCGACAGTTTCTCACCGGTATAGGCGAAATTGTCCTTCTTGCGCCGCTCGGCGTCTTCCGTGGTCATCGGCTTGATGCTGACGGTCAGGCGATTGTCGGTCTGGTAGACCAGATAGTCGTAGAGCCCGCTCGGCTCGATGGTGATGCTGGTACGGTCGGATTGCGCGCTGGCGTTGACGAACTGCACCGGCGTGGCGAAGTCCTTGACGTCCAGGCGAACCCGCAGCGCATCCGGCAGCTGGGTCTTGGCGAAGTCCAGGCGGATCTTGCCACCCTGCTCCTGGATATCCGGGCTCAAGGTCGGGTCGGACAGGTCGATGACCACGTTGCCCTCGCCCTTTTCGCCACGCTGGAAATCGATGTTGCGAATGGCACGACCCGCCGGCACGTACGGCTTGGGCTTGATCGGCTGGGCATAGCTGGCCGGAGCCGGGCTAGCCTTGACCGGAGCGGTGGAAGCGACGCTGGCGCCGGCCGGCGAATTGCCGACCACCACGAAGAGGTTGTTGCCTTCCACCCGGGTGGTGTAGGACGACAACGTGGTCAGGTTGATGATCAACCGTGTGCGATCCTTCGCCTCGACCACCGTGACGCTGCGCGTATTGCCCACGCTCAGCTCGCGGTTCTTGGTGCCGAGCTTGTTCTGTACCCCCGGCAGATCGAGGGCGATTCGCGCCGGCTGCTCGATGGTATAGCCACGCGGCGCGGCGACGGGCTCGTCGAACTGCAGCTTTAGCTCGACCCGGTCGCCAGGCAATGCCGCCACGTCGAGTTTCTCCAGGTCCGCGGCGAGCAATGCCGGCGCGAACATGGCGGCCAGCAAAGCGATCCCGAGGCGCGAGAGGCCACTGTTCATCGTCCGACTCCGTTGTACAGACTGCTGTTGGTTATGCATGTTTTTCCCCGCCCTCAGGAGCGTTCCTTGAGAGTCAGGCTGCGCGGACGCTCCAGCCAGTTCCCCTCTCCGTCAGGAACGATTTCGATCACGTCTATTTTTCCTTCGCTGATGCCGACGACCTTGCCGTCGTTGCGCCCCAGGTAGTCCCCGACCCTCACCCGGTGCACGCCACCCGCGCCCTTCACCAGGGCGAAGGTGCCCTGGGCGTTGGACAGGGTGCCGACCATCTCGAAGGTCTCGATGTTGAAGCCTTCCAGGAACTGCTTGACCCGCGTCTCGTCGGGCTTGATCACCTTGTTGCCCTTCTGCCGCACGGTCAGGTCGATCTTCACCGGCGGCTGGAACGGGCTGCGTAGCGACGCGGCGCTATAGGTGAAGGCCTCGTACGGCTGGAACTTCGGCAACGGCTCGATGGTGCCCTTGGGCCGGGCGCGAACCTCGTCCATGTAGGACTGCAGATCGGCGAAATCGGAACCGCCGCCGCATCCGGCCAGGCTGGCGAGCAGCAGGCTGCTCAGAATCAGGCGGGCTCTCATTTCTTCAGCCCCTTGTCGTTGTAGCGATAGGTCTTGGCCAGGATGCTCATGCGCAGCTTGGACGTGCTGCCGGGCGCGACCGGCTTGATCTCGAAGTCATGCAGGGTGACGATCCGCGGCAGGCTGGACACGCCGCTGACGAAGGTCGCCAGGTCGTGGTAGCCGCCGACCACGCTGATCTGGATCGGCAGCTCGATGTAGAACTGCTGGGCAACCTCGGGAAGCAGCTTGATTTCCTCGAACTCCAGGCCGCTGCCCAGGCCGGTACGAGTGATGTCCTCGAGCAGCCCGGGTACCTCGGTGTCGCTGGGCAACTGCCGCAGCAAGGCGCCAAAGGACTCTTCCATCTCCTTCATCTGTGCCTTGTAGGCTTCCAGGTTCGCGGCCTGGAAGGCCTTGGTGGAGAACTGCTGCTTGAGCGTCTCCTCTTCCGCGGCCTGCTGTTCGAGCTGAGCCTGCATGTCACTCAGATGGAAGTTGTAGCCCAGCGCCAGGACCGCCGCGGTCAGCAGCACGCAGACGATGACCTTGACCGCCGCCGGCCAGGAACCGATGTTGTTCAGGTCGAGATCGTTGATATCGATCTTGCGCAGACTTTCCAGGGAACTGGCCAGACTCATTTCTTGGCTCCTTGCGCAACCCCATGCTTCGCCTTGGCGTCTTCCTCGCCGGGCTGCGTCTGCTGCACGGTCAGTTGGAACACGTTGGCCTGGTCCACCGCGCCCTGGGTCACCGCCTTGACCTCGTTCAGGGTCGGGGCGGTCAGCCACTCGGACGCGTCCATGTTGCGCATGAGATTGGAAACGCGGTTGTTGGACTCGGCCGCGCCGGCGATGGCGATGTTCTTGCCGGTCATCTTCAGGTCGGTGAAATACACGCCGTCGGGCAAGGTCCGCACGAGCTGGTCGAACACCCGTCCGATGATGGGACGGTTGCCCTGCAGGTCCTGGATGATCTTCATCCGCTCGAGCAATTGCTGGCGCCGCGACTTCAGTTCGCTGATTTCCTTGATCCGGGCGTCGAGTACGACGATTTCCTTGCGCAGGAAGTCGTTGCGGGCGTTCTGGTTCTCGATGGCCGCGGTGAAGTACTGGTCGCCAAGGAATACCAGCGCAGCCGATGCCACCAGGACGCCGCCAAGAATCACCAGGAACTGCTGCTTGCGCTGCTCGCGCAGCTCTTCGCGCCAGGGTAGAAGGTTGATCCGTGCCATCAGTCGAAACTCCTCAACGCCAGGCCGCAGGCGATCATCAACGCCGGAGCGTCGCTGGCCAGGGCGCCGGCATTCACCTTGCCGTTCAGCGCCATGTCGGCGAACGGGTTGGCGACCAGGGTCGGGGTGCCGATCTTCTGCTGGATCAACCGATCGAGATCCTGGATAGACGCCGTACCGCCCGCCAGGACGATGTAGTCGACGTCGTTGAACTGTCCGGCGGCGAAGAAGAACTGCAGCGAGCGGGAAACCTGCTGCACCACGGCGTCCTTGAACGGACGCAGAACTTCGCTGTCGTAGTCATCCGGAAGACCGCCCTGCTTCTTGGCGAGACCGGCTTCCTCCACCGAGAGTCCGTAACGCCGCTGGATCTCCTCGGTGAGCTGGCGACCGCCGAACAGCTGTTCGCGGGTATAGATGGTGCGTCCGTTGTGCAGGACGCTCAGGGTGGTCATGGTCGCGCCGATGTCCACTACCGCCACGGTCAACTGGTCGGTGTCGGCACCCAGCTGGCTGCTCAGCAGCGCATAGGAGCGCTCCAGCGCGTAGGCCTCGACGTCGACCACCTTGGCGGTCAGGCCGGCCAGCGCCAGGGCCGCTTCGCGAACCTCGACGTTTTCTTTCCGACAGGCGGCCAGGAGTACGTCCACGCGCTCGGGATTGCGCGCGGAGAGCCCCTGGACCTCGAAGTCGATGGCGACTTCCTCCAGCGGATAGGGGATGTACTGGTCGGCCTCGATCTTCAGCTGGTTTTCCAGTTCATCCTCGGAAAGCCCGGCCTCCATCTCGATGGTCTTGGTGATCACCGCCGAACCGGCGACGGCGACCACGGCCGACTTCAGGTTGGTTTTCGCCTTGACCAGCACCCGTGACAACGCCTGGCCGACCCCTTCCAGCTCGACGATGTTCTTTTCCACGACTGCATTCGGCGGAAGCGGCTCGACGGCATAGGCCTCCACTTTGTAGCGGCCTCCGGAGCGGCTCAACTCAAGGAGCTTTACCGAGGTCGAGCTGATGTCGATCCCCAGCAAGGTGTTCGCTTTCTTCTTTATGAGCCCTAGCACGACCAATTCCCTATTAGCGTTCAATACTTACGAACGATTCTTCTTTTTTCACATTAGATACCAGAGCCGAAGGCCAGGCAAATGGCTAGGTCACAGAAAAATTGCTTATAATGTGAACAGCTTTTGCCTTTTTCCTGTCCTATTCGCTTAACTCTTTCTTTTTCCTGGAAATCCGAATCTACCCATGCGCCTGCTGAAGTTCCTGTGGTGGACTTGCGTCACCCTGATTTGTGGAGTGCTGCTCAGTTTCAGCGGCGCCTATCTCTATCTGAGTCCCAGCCTGCCCTCGGTGGAAGCTCTGCGTAACGTCCAGCTGCAGATCCCCCTCAAGGTCTACAGCGAGGACGGCAAGCTGATCTCCGAGTTCGGCGAGATGCGCCGGACGCCGATCCGCTTCGCCGACATCCCGCAGGACTTCATCCATGCCCTGCTGTCCGCCGAGGACGACAATTTCGCCAACCATTATGGCGTCGATGTGAAAAGCCTAATGCGCGCCGCCGCGCAATTATTGAAAAGCGGTCACATCCAGACTGGCGGCAGCACCATCACCATGCAGGTAGCGAAGAACTACTTCCTTACCAATGAAAGAAGCTTCTCGCGAAAGATCAATGAAATCCTCCTGGCCCTGCAGATCGAGCGACAGCTGACCAAGGACGAGATCCTCGAGCTCTACGTCAACAAGATCTACCTGGGCAACCGTGCCTATGGCATCGAGGCTGCCGCACAGGTCTATTACGGCAAGCCGATCAAAGACTTGAGCCTGGCCGAGATGGCGATGATCGCCGGCCTGCCGAAAGCGCCCTCGCGCTACAACCCGCTGGTCAACCCGACCCGCAGTACGGAGCGGCGCAACTGGATCCTCGAGCGCATGCTCAAGCTCGGCTTCATCGACCAGCAACGCTACCAGGCCGCCGTCGAGGAGCCGATCAACGCCTCCTACCACGTGCAGACCCCCGAACTGAATGCGCCCTACATCGCCGAGATGGCCCGTGCCGAGATGGTCGGCCGCTACGGCAGCGAGGCCTATACCGAGGGCTACAAGGTCATCACCACGGTCCGCAGCGACCTGCAGAACGCCGCCAGCCAATCGGTCCGCGACGGCCTCATCGACTATGACCAGCGCCACGGCTACCGCGGCCCGGAGACCCGCCTGCCGGGCCAGACCCGCGACGCCTGGCTCAAGCACCTGGGCCAGCAGCGCAGCATCGGCGGCCTGGAGCCGGCGATCGTCACCCAGGTGGAAAAGAGCGGGATCATGGTGATGACCCGCGACGGCAAGGAAGAAGCCGTGACCTGGGACAGCATGAAATGGGCACGCCCCTTCCTCAGCAACAACAGCATGGGCCCGATGCCGCGCCAGCCCGCCGACGTGGCCCAGGCCGGCGACCAGATCCGCGTGCAGCGCCAGGAAGACGGCACCCTGCGCTTCGTACAGATTCCCGCCGCACAGAGCGCGCTGATCTCCCTCGACCCGAAGGACGGGGCGATCCGCTCGCTGGTCGGTGGCTTCTCCTTCGAGCAGAGCAACTACAACCGCGCGATCCAGGCCAAGCGCCAGCCGGGCTCCAGTTTCAAGCCGTTCATCTACAGCGCGGCCCTGGACAACGGCTTCACCGCCGCCAGCCTGGTCAACGATGCGCCGATCGTGTTCGTCGACGAGTACCTGGACAAGGTCTGGCGACCGAAGAACGACACCAATACCTTCCTCGGCCCGATCCCGCTGCGCGAAGCCCTGTACAAGTCCCGCAACATGGTCTCGATCCGCGTCCTGCAGGGCCTGGGCATCGAGCGGGCGATCAGCTACATCACCAAGTTCGGCTTCCAGCGCGACGAACTGCCGCGCAACTTCTCCCTGGCCCTGGGTACCGCGACAGTCACACCGATGGAAATCGCCGGCGCCTGGAGCGTATTCGCCAACGGCGGCTACAAGGTCAATCCGTACGTCATCGAACGCATCGAGAGCCGCGACGGACAGGTGCTGTACCAGGCCAATCCGCCCCGCGTGCCGGTGGAAGAACAGGTCGCTGCGCCGGATGCGGAAGACGCCGGGAATCCTGGTGACCCCGAGCATCCGGAGAGCGCCGAAGGCGAAGGTTCGATCGAAGCCCAGCAAGTCGCCGCCAAGGCCCAGACCACCTTCGAGCCGACCCCGGCCGAGCGGATCATCGATGCCCGTACCGCCTATATCATGACCAGCATGCTGCAGGACGTGATCAAGCGCGGTACCGGGCGTCGCGCCCTGGCGCTGAAGCGCACCGACCTAGCCGGCAAGACCGGCACCACCAACGATTCCAAGGATGGCTGGTTCTCCGGCTACAACTCCGACTACGTGACCAGCGTCTGGGTCGGCTTCGACCAGCCGGAGACCCTGGGTCGCCGCGAGTACGGCGGTACCGTCGCGCTGCCGATCTGGATCAGGTACATGGGCTTCGCCCTCAAGGACAAGCCGATGCACACCATGGCCGAGCCGCCAGGCATCGTCAGCCTGCGCATCGACCCGGTGACCGGCCGTTCGGCCGCGCCGGGCACTCCCGGCGCCTATTTCGAGATGTTCAAGAACGAGGATACCCCGCCCTCGGTCAATGAACTGCCGCCAGGCAGCTTCCCTGGCAGCCCGCTGCCGGATGACGAAGGCGCGCCGATCGACCTGTTCTGAACCGGCCGGCGCCTGCGCTTCGTTGGCGACGACGGGAGCGCGAGGCGCAGGCAAAAAGAAACCCCGCCAAGGCGGGGTTTCTTTTTATCCGGCGGATCGATCAGCCGTTGAAGACGTCGTCCACCGATTTCAGCGGATAGTTCTTCGGATACGGCAGGGTAGCCACGCCGGTCTCGATGGCAGCCTTGGCCACGGCATCGGAGACCACGGTGATCAGGCGCTTGTCCATCGGCTTCGGAATGATGTACTCGCGGCCGAATTCCAGCTTGTCCACGCCATAGGCGGCGCAGACGTCTTCCGGGACCGGCTGCTTGGCCAGGTCGCGCAGGGCCAGGGCGGCGGCGATCTTCA
The DNA here is from genome assembly GCF_056782835.1 of Pseudomonas sp. 20-5. Classification (NCBI taxonomy): domain Bacteria; kingdom Pseudomonadati; phylum Pseudomonadota; class Gammaproteobacteria; order Pseudomonadales; family Pseudomonadaceae; genus Pseudomonas; species Pseudomonas sp. 20-5. Next base: position 5,735,819 of record NZ_CM165584.1, read on the forward strand.
TCTCTTCGTTGATGCGCGTGGCACGTACGTCCAGGGCACCACGGAAGATGAAGGGGAAACCGAGCACGTTGTTGACCTGGTTCGGATAGTCGGAACGACCGGTAGCCATGATCACGTCGTTACGGGTGGCATGGGCCAGTTCCGGCTTGATCTCCGGGTCCGGGTTCGAGCAGGCGAACACGATCGGGTTCGGCGCCATGCGCTTGAGGTCTTCCGGCTCCAGCAGGTTGGCGCCGGACAGGCCGACGAACACGTCGGCGCCCTCCAGGGCGTCGGCCAGGGTGCGCTTGTCGGTCTCGGTGGCGAACACCGACTTGTACTGGTTCAGGTCGTCGCGACCAGCGTGGATCACGCCCTTGCGGTCGATCATGTAGATGTTCTCGACCTTGGCGCCCATGCTCACCAGCAGCTTCATGCAGGAGATGGCGGCAGCGCCGGCGCCGAGGCAGACGATCTTCGCTTCTTCCAGCTTCTTGCCGGCCAGTTCCAGCGCGTTGAGCATGCCCGCCGCGGTCACGATGGCGGTGCCGTGCTGGTCATCGTGGAACACCGGGATGTCGCACTGTTCGATCAGCGCGCGCTCGATCTCGAAACACTCGGGAGCCTTGATGTCCTCGAGGTTGATACCGCCGAAGGTGATGGAAATACGCTTGACGGTATCGATGAAAGCCTGCGGGCTCTCGGCGTCGACCTCGATGTCGAACACGTCGATGCCGGCGAAGCGCTTGAACAGCACACCCTTGCCTTCCATCACCGGCTTGGAGGCCAGCGGGCCGAGGTTACCCAGGCCGAGAATCGCGGTGCCGTCGGAAATCACTGCCACCAGGTTGCCCTTGCCGGTGTACTGGTAGGCCAGCTCGGCATCGCGGGCGATTTCACGCACCGGCTCGGCGACACCCGGGCTGTAGGCCAGGGACAGGTCCCGGGCGGTAGCGGTGGGTTTGGTCAGCTCGACACTCAGTTTTCCCGGACGGGGTTGTGCGTGATATTCGAGGGCAGCGGTTTTAAGATCGGACATTTGGGCACTTCCGCTTTATTGCTTGTTGGACAGACGGGGCGACCGAGCATACGCAAGAAGACGACGCCCCACAAGATCGTCAGGACCCGGCTGTCAAGACCTCTAGCGTACGACTTTAAGCCAATCGCCCGGACGGGGTTCACCGCTCGGATAAAGGTCATTCAGCAGACGCAGACGAGCCACGGAGTCACTCAATGACCCCTCGCCGCCAGCCGCCAATTGCTCCAGCGTCTGCCCCGCCTTGACCTGCACCAGGTGCAGGCGTCGCGGCTGCGCCAGGGCCCGCTCCTTGTCGCGCAGCGGACGGAAGCTGCGGATCACGCTGAGGAAGCGGTCGTCCTGGGTCTCCAGGGAACCGACCTTGACCACGCCGACGAACAGGTAGGCGCGGTCGCCCTGGTAGATCACAGCAACCCGTCGCGCCGGGTTGCCTGGCACCACCGCCGTGTAGCCGTTCAGTCCTGCCTGCTTCAGCGACTCTTCCTGGGCCAGCCGTTGCCCGGCGTTCTTGCGCAGGAACTCCGCGGGCGTCAGGCGGGAATCATGGGGCACCAGCTTCATGCCGATGAACGACTGCTCGTCCGCCGAATAGCCAAGCAGGGCACTGGGCTGGTTGAGGATCTTCCAGCCCGCCGGATAGCTCAGGGTGAAGTCCAGCTCGGCATGGTAGAAGTTCTGCCCGCGACGCACCCCGGCCGATGCCGAGTCGCCGAACGGCATGCCTTCCAGATGGCGAAGAAAGACCTCGCGCCCCACTTCCTGCTGTCCGTTGGCCAGTTGCCGGGCCGGGCCGACCACTTCCTGCAGACGCCGGTCGTTGTCCGGATGGGTATCGAACAACCCGTGGTAGCCGCCGGCCTGTACCGCCTGGCCATTGCGCGCAGCCTCTTCGCGAGCGAAGTCCTCCTGGTTCTTCAGCACCCGCACCACCTGGATCATCGCCGTCGGATCGTAGCCGGCGCGGGCCAGGTACTGGGCGCCGAGACCATCGGCTTCCAGTTCCATGTCACGCCCGTAGCCGCGGACGAAGGCCGTGCCGAGCACGTTGGCCAGGTCGCCGGCGGCACCGACCCCGGTGCCGATCGCCACCGCCTGGCCAAGGATGTTCCAGGCGCTGGCCTGGCTCTGCTGGCGCACGCTGTGGCGCGCCGTGACGTGGCCGACCTCATGACCGAGCACCGCGGCCAGTTCGGCCTCGGAGCCAAGGTAGGCGATCAGTCCGCGATGGATATAGATGTAGCCGCCCGGCAGGGCGAAGGCGTTGATGTCCGGCGAATCGATGACGGTGAAATGATATTGCAGGTTGCTGCGGTGGCTGCTGCGGGCGACCCGCTCGCCTACCCGTTGCACGTAGGCCTGGAGCTTTTCATCGTTGTAGCGGGGGAACTGCTTGAGGATTTCCTGGTTGTAGCGAGCGCCCATGCCGAGTTCCTGCTGCTCGCTCATCATCACGAAATCGCTCTTGCCGGTGGCCGGGTTCACCGCGCAGCCGCCCAGCGCGCCGACTCCCAGCAACAGCAGCAGGAGCCAGGCGGTCTTCATGGCAACCATTCCAGCATCGCCGGATCGGTCACCGACATCTGCCAGCGCGCCTTGCCGGCCGGCACAGCGCCACGGCGGGAACGATCGACCACCCAGCCACGCACTTCCAGCGAACGTCCCGCCATCTGCATCACCCGTTTCGCATCGAACGCCTTGAGCACCTTCGGCTCGATCCGCAGGACCAGCGGACCGTCCATCTCCAGCCAGATACCGCCCCGGTTGCGTTCGACCTCGAGCACCCGCCCGCGGACCACGGCGAAGCCGCTCTGCGCCAGTCGATCGAGCGAAAGCACCGGCGAACGCTTCCATACACCCAGATTAGCCGAACGCGCTGCACGTTCCGCCGCTTGCTGACAGGCCGTCAGCTCGGTGTTCGGCGCGACCGCCACCAGGTAGCCCAGGCCCTCGCCGAGCAGGCGCGCCTCGAGGTTGGCGCCGCTGGCATCGAACAGGTGCGCCAGGGTCCGCCCGTAGTGATCGCGGGCCTGGCGGCCCGGCTGCAGGGCGAGACGCCCGTCGCTGGCCGATACCAGCGCCTGCAGTCGCTGCTTCGCGGCTTCGGCGAAGGGCTCGGTGGTGCGACCGTTGTGCGCCAGCTCAGGCGCGTTGATACCGATCAGCCGCACGCTGCGGCCATCGCGCAGGCGCACGGTATCGCCGTCCACCACCCGCGCCACCTCGACGTTCTGCAAGGCGCCGGTAGGCCGGCAGGCCTCCGCCGCACCGGCGAAGGCGGAAACCACGGACATGAAAAAGGCGCCCACCAGGGACGCCTTTCTCGGTACAGCGACAAGTAGCATTGCGCGCGTTCGCGGCAAGCGGCTTACTTGGTGGCGCCGAATACGCCGAAACGCTGCTTGAAGCGGTCGATACGGCCGCCGGTGTCCAGCACCTTCTGCTTGCCGGTGTAGAACGGGTGGCATTCGGAGCACACGTCCAGGTGGATCGGCTTGCACAGGGTGGAACGGGTCTTGATGACGTTACCGCAGCTGCAGGTAGCTTCGATAGCTTCGTAAGTCGGATGGATGTCCGCTTTCATGATTCAATCCTCGAGGCGTTGTGTGCCGCCACCCAGCGCGTTTACCAGGCACCGCACGTAATTAAGGGCGTGGATCATACCAGACCGATTCATCTATGCAAGCGACCCCGCCCGCCGGTCGTCTGCTAACATCGCCGGCCCAGTCCTCGTTTCCTTCATCCCCGGAAGCCGCTGAGTGTCAGACCTGATCCTACGCCTAGCCCTGCCTTCGCCACTCCGCCGCCTGTTCGACTACCGCGCGCCCCGCGGCATTCCGCGCAGCGCCCTACAGCCGGGGATTCGCCTGCTGCTGCCGTTCGGGCGCCGGGAGCTGGTTGGCGTTCTGATAGAGGTGACGGACCGTTCCGAAGTACCCGAAGACAAGCTCAAGCCTGCCCTCAGGGTACTCGACGCCAAGCCGCCGATGCCGGCGCACCTGCTCGAACTCTGTCGCTGGACCGCCCAGTACTACCAGCACAGCCTCGGCGACACCCTGTCCTGGGCGCTGCCCAACCTGTTACGCCAGGGCGAGCCGGCCGAGGCGCGCCAGCAGCGCTTCTGGCATGCCACCGCGCAATCCAGCCTCGACGATCCGCGCCTGGCCCGGGCGCCGCGCCAGCGCCAGGCCCTGGCGATTCTCAAGCAGCATCCGCACGGGGTTTCCCATGAGTTGCTGAACCAATTGGAAATAAACAAGGACAGCCTCGACCTGCTCAAGGAAAAAGGCCTGGTCGAACTGGAGGTGCGGCGCCACAGCACCCCGCCGCGCGAAGGCGGCTGGCTGGCCCAGGCGGAGTTGCCGCTGAACCCCGAGCAGCGCGCCGCCTTCGAGGCGGTTCGCGCCAGCCACGGCGGTTTCCATTGCTTCCTGCTGGCCGGGGTCACCGGCAGCGGCAAGACCGAGGTCTACCTGCAACTGATCCGCGAAACCCTGGCCGCAGGCCGCCAGGCCCTGGTGCTGATTCCCGAGATCAACCTGGGCCCGCAGACCCTGGCGCGTTTCGAACGCCGCTTCAACGCGCGCATCGCCCTGCTGCATTCGGCCCTGACCGACCGCGAGCGCCTCGATGCCTGGCTCGCCGCCCGGGATGGCGAGGCCGACATCGTCATCGGCACCCGCTCGGCACTGTTCACGCCGCTGAAGCGGCCGGGACTGATCATCGTCGACGAGGAACACGACGCCTCCTATAAACAGCAGGACGGCCTGCGCTACCACGCCCGCGACCTGGCACTGGTACGCGCGCGCCTGGAGAACGTGCCGATCCTGCTCGGTTCGGCCACGCCCGCCCTGGAAAGCCTGCACAACGCCCAGGCCGGCCGCTACGGCCTGCTGCGCCTGACCCAGCGCGCCGGTGGCGCGCACCCGCCGAAGTTCATCCGCCTCGACGTGAAGAGCATGCCGCTCGACGCCGGCCTTTCCCGTCCGCTGCAACAGGCCATCGGCGATACCCTGGCGGCCGGCCAGCAGGTCCTGGTATTCCTCAATCGCCGCGGCTTCGCTCCGACCCTGCTTTGCCACGACTGCGGCTGGATCAGCCAATGCCCGCGCTGCGACGCGCGGATGACCGTGCACCAGGGCAGCGGCGAGTTGCGCTGCCACCACTGCGACCACCGCCAGCGGCCGCCGATGAACTGCCCGCAATGCGGCAAGCTCGACCTGCGTCCGCTAGGCGCCGGCACCGAGCGCGCCGAGGAACGCCTGCGGATTCTCTTCCCGAACCATCCGGTGCTGCGCATCGACCGCGACAGCACCTCACGCAAGCACGCCATGCGCGACCTCTTCGCCACCATCAACAGCGGTGAGCCATGCATCCTGGTCGGCACCCAGATGCTCGCCAAGGGGCACCACTTCCCACGGGTCACCCTGGTGGCGATCCTCGATGCCGATGGCGGCCTGTTTTCCGCCGACTTCCGCGCCAGCGAACGCATGGCCCAGCAGATCGTCCAGGTCGCCGGCCGCGCAGGACGCGCCGAGGAGCCCGGGCGGGTACTGATCCAGACCCACCTGGCCGATCACCCGCTGCTGGTCCAGCTCACCGAGGACGGCTACTTCGCCTTTGCCGAACAGGCCCTCAGCGAACGCCGCGCCGCCGGCCTGCCGCCCTTCGCCCACCTCGCCTTGCTGCGCGCCGAAGCGCACAAGCCGGGCCAGGCGGAAGCCTTCCTCGACAGCGCCTGCAGTGCCGCCGAGCAATTGCTCGAGCAGATGGGCGGACCGGAGGTGGAACTGCTCGGGCCGGTGCCCGCGCCCATGGAGCGGCGTGCCGGCAAGCACCGCGCGCAACTGCTGCTGCAGTGCATGAGCCGAGCGCCGCTGCATCGCCTGCTGACGCCCTGGCTGCAGAGCCTCGAACAGTTGCCCGGCGGGCGCCAGGTGCGCTGGTCGCTCGATATCGATCCGATCGACCTGTTCTGAGCGCCTTCCAGGAAGACGCCCCGCTTGACTGGGGTCAGCCGGAATCCGCGATGTCCGGCGCAAACTGTCGGCTAATCGCCGCAACGGTTGGCAACGCCTGTTCGCCCACGGATAATGCGCGGTTCTGAGCCTCGACCGGCCACCCCGCGCACATCGCGGGGAGTGAACTTCGGAGCGCCGCATCCGCCGGCCCTTCCCCTGCCCGACCGTCGCGCGCCGCCCCTCTGCCCGCGAGCACGGAGAAAAACGATGAAAGACACGATTCGCCAGCTGATCCAGCAAGCCCTCGACCAACTGACCGCGGACGGCACCCTGCCCGCCGGCCTGACCCCGGACATCCAGGTGGAGAACACCAAGGACCGTAGCCACGGCGATTTCGCCAGCAACATCGCCATGATGCTGGCCAAGCCGGCCGGGATGAAGCCGCGCGACCTGGCCGCCAGGCTGGTCGAGGCAATCCCCGCCCACGAGCAACTGGCCAAGGTGGAGATCGCCGGCCCCGGCTTCCTCAACTTCTTCCAGGATCACGTCTGGCTCGCCGCCAGCCTCGACCGCGCCCTCGCCGACGAACGTCTCGGCGTGCGCAAGGCAGGCCCGGCGCAGCGCGTGGTGATCGACCTGTCCTCGCCGAACCTGGCCAAGGAAATGCACGTCGGCCACCTGCGCTCGACCATCATCGGCGACGCCGTCGCGCGCGTCCTCGAGTTCCTCGGCGACACGGTGATCCGGCAGAACCATGTCGGCGACTGGGGCACCCAGTTCGGCATGCTGCTCGCCTACCTGGAAGAGCAACCGGTCGACGCCGAGGCCGAGCTGCACGACCTGGAGGTCTTCTACCGCGCGGCGAAGAAACGCTTCGACGAGTCTCCCGAATTCGCCGACCGCGCCCGCGAACTGGTAGTCAAGCTGCAGGCCGGCGACCCCGACTGCCTGCGCCTGTGGACCCGCTTCAACGAGATTTCCCTGTCGCACTGCCAGAAGGTCTACGACCGTCTCGGCGTGAAGCTGAGCATGGCCGACGTCATGGGCGAGAGCGCCTACAACGACGACCTCGCCCAGGTGGTCGCCGACCTGACCGCCAAGGGCCTGCTCACCGAAGACAACGGCGCGTTGTGCGTCTTCCTCGAAGAGTTCAAGAACGCCGAGGGCAATCCGCTCCCGGTGATCGTGCAGAAGGCCGGCGGCGGCTACCTCTACGCCACCACCGACCTCGCCGCCATGCGTTATCGGCACAACGTGCTGCACGCCGACCGCGTGCTGTACTTCGTCGACCAGCGCCAGGCCCTGCACTTCCAGCAGGTCTTCGAAGTGGCGCGGCGCGCCGGTTTCGTTCCGGCCGGCATGGAGCTGGAGCACATGGGCTTCGGCACCATGAACGGCGCAGACGGCCGTCCGTTCAAGACCCGCGACGGCGGTACGGTGAAGCTGATCGACCTGCTGGAAGAGGCCGAGAGCCGCGCCTATGCGCTGGTCAAGGAACGCAACGAGCAGCGCGCCGAGCGTGGCGAGGAGCCGTTCGACGAGGTCCAGCTGCGCGAGATCGGCCGGGTGGTGGGGATCGACTCGGTGAAGTACGCCGACCTGTCCAAGCACCGCACCAGCGACTACAGCTTCAACTTCGAACTGATGCTGAGCTTCGAAGGCAACACCGCACCCTACCTGCTCTACGCCTGCACCCGCGTGGCCAGCGTCTTCCGCAAGCTCGGCCAGGGCCGCGAGCAACTGGGCGGGAAGATCGTCCTCGAGCAGCCCCAGGAGCTGGCCCTGGCCGCACAGCTGGCGCAGTTCGGCGACCTGATCAACAACGTCGCGCTCAAGGGCGTGCCGCACCTGCTCTGCGCCTACCTGTACGAGTTGGCCGGGCTGTTCTCCAGCTTCTACGAGCATTGCCCGATCCTCACCGCCGAGGACCCGGCGCAGAAGGACAGCCGCCTACGTCTCGCCGCGCTGACCGGCCGTACCCTGGAACAGGGCCTGGAGCTGCTCGGTCTGAAGACTCTGGAACGCATGTAATCGAACCCGCCCGAACAGGAGTCCGGGAACCCCCATGGCAAAGAAGAAACCCGCCCCCAAGCGCGGCGCCAGCCGCTACCAGGCGCCCGCCGCGAAGAACGGCGTTCCCGGCTGGGTCTGGCTGGTCGCCGGCCTGGCCATCGGCGGCTTCATCATGTTCCTGATGAAGCTCGAACCCGGGCGCAAGGACGTCCAGCGCGAACGCCCGGACGCCCAGCGCCCGGCCGCCGTGCAGGGCAAGCAGCCGCAGCAGAACGGCCAGGCCCAGCAGTCCGCACAAACGCAGACGCCGGCCCAGGCCAAGCCGAAGTACGAGTTCTACACCCTGCTGCCGGAGTCCGAGGTCGTGGTGCCGCCGGAAGCGGTACCGGAGAAGGCCCCGCCGCCGCCCACCCCCGCCGAGCTGGCCAAGGCCGACGAAGCGCGGGCCAAGGCCGCACTCGCCGGGCAGGTGCCACCGCCGCTGCCGAAAGCGGTGGTCGCCGCCAGCACGCAGTTCTTCCTGCAGGCCGGCTCGTTCCGCAAGCAGTCCGACGCCGACCGCGTGCGCGCGCAGATCATCCTGCTCGGGCAGTCGGTGAACGTCGAGGCCGGCAACGTCCGCGACGAGACCTGGTACCGGGTGATGGTCGGCCCGTTCAACAGCCGCGACCAGTTGTCCCAGGCGCAGAAGACACTGTCCTCCAACGGCTTCAGCAACCTGCTGTTACAGCAACGCAAGGCCCGCTGAACGCGGGCCACGCCGTGCGTTCCGACGCACGGCGGTGCGTGCGGTTGAAAAGCCACGGATCGCCCCTATATCTCCCAGCATTCCGGGCATTCGGCCCCGCAGTGTGGAGATTTCCCCCTTGACCACCATCGTATCTGTCCGCCGCAACGGCAAAGTCGTCATGGGCGGCGACGGCCAGGTTTCCCTGGGCAACACCGTGATGAAAGGCAACGCCAAGAAGGTCCGGCGCCTGTATCACGGTCAGGTACTGGCCGGTTTCGCCGGCGCCACCGCCGATGCCTTCACCCTGTTCGAGCGCTTCGAGCAGCAACTGGAGAAACACCAGGGGCACCTGGTCCGCGCCGCCGTCGAACTGGCCAAGGACTGGCGCACCGACCGCTCCCTGAGCCGCCTCGAAGCCATGCTCGCGGTCGCCAACAAGGATGCCTCGCTGATCATCACCGGCAACGGCGACGTGGTCGAACCCGAACACGGCCTGATCGCCATGGGCTCCGGCGGCGGCTTCGCCCAGGCCGCGGCCCTGGCCCTGCTGCAGCACAACGCCGAGCTGAGCGCTCGGGAAGTCGCCGAGACCGCGCTGAACATCGCCGGCTCGATCTGCGTCTTCACCAACCAGAACCTGACCATCGAGGAGCTGGACAGCGCCGTCTGAAGCGCTCGTCCCCCGCTGGAGTAAACGAATGTCCATGACGCCCCGCGAGATCGTCCACGAACTCAACCGCCACATCATCGGCCAGGACGACGCCAAGCGCGCCGTCGCCATCGCCCTGCGCAACCGCTGGCGACGCATGCAACTGCCGGCCGAGCTGCGCGCCGAGGTAACACCGAAGAACATCCTCATGATCGGCCCCACCGGCGTCGGCAAGACCGAGATCGCCCGCCGCCTGGCGCGCCTGGCGAACGCGCCGTTCATCAAGGTCGAGGCGACCAAGTTCACCGAGGTCGGCTATGTCGGACGCGACGTCGAGTCGATCATCCGCGATCTCGCCGACGCCGCGGTGAAGATGCTCCGCGAACAGGAGATCCAGAAGGTCAAGTATCGCGCCGAGGACGCCGCCGAAGAGCGCATCCTCGATGCCCTGCTGCCGGCCGCGCGTCCCGCCATGGGCTTCGGCGACGAGCCGGCACGCGAGGACAGCAACACCCGCCAGCTGTTCCGCAAGCGCCTGCGCGAAGGCCAGCTGGACGACAAGGAAATCGACATCGAGGTGGCCGACAACCCGGCCGGCGTGGAGATCATGGCCCCGCCCGGCATGGAGGAGATGACCAACCAGTTGCAGAACCTGTTCTCCGGCATGAGCAAGGGCAAGAAGAAGACCCGCAAGCTGAAGGTCGCCGAGGCCCTGAAGCTGATCCGCGACGAAGAGGCGGTGCGCCTGGTCAACGAGGAAGAGCTCAAGGCACGCGCCCTGGAGGCGGTCGAGCAGCACGGCATCGTCTTCATCGACGAGATCGACAAGATCGCCAAGCGCGCCAACGCCGGCGGCGCCGACGTCTCCCGCGAGGGCGTACAGCGCGACCTGCTGCCGCTGATCGAGGGCTGCACGGTGAACACCAAGCTGGGCATGGTCAAGACCGACCACATCCTGTTCATCGCCTCCGGCGCCTTCCACCTGAGCAAGCCGAGCGACCTGGTTCCCGAGCTGCAGGGCCGCCTGCCGATCCGCGTGGAGCTCAAGGCCCTCAGTCCGAACGATTTCGAGCGCATCCTCACCGAGCCGCATGCCTCGCTCACCGAGCAGTACCGCGAGTTGCTGAAGACCGAGGGGCTGGCCATCGAGTTCGCCGAGGACGGCATCAAGCGCCTTGCCGAGATCGCCTGGCAGGTCAACGAGAAGACCGAGAACATCGGTGCCCGCCGCCTGCATACGCTGCTCGAGCGGCTGCTGGAAGAGGTCTCGTTCAGCGCCGCCGACCTGGCCAGCGAGCATAGCGACAAGCCGATCCTGATCGATGCCGGCTACGTCAACAGCCACCTCGGCGAGCTGGCCGAGGACGAGGACCTGTCCCGCTACATCCTTTGACCACCGCCGCCGCCACGGCCAACACCGTGGCGGCGGGCCGCGCGGTCCCGAACCGGGGTATCCTTGTACTCCGCCCTTCCGCGAGTCCGATGCGATGCGTATCCCTTCCGCCATCCAGCTGCACAAAGCCTCGAAGACCCTGACCCTGCGCTACGGCGAGGATAGCTACGACCTGCCTGCCGAGTTCCTCCGCGTGCATTCGCCCTCGGCCGAGGTCCAGGGCCACGGCAACCCGGTATTGCAGTACGGCAAGCTGAACGTCGGCCTGGTCGGCGTCGAACCCGCCGGCCAGTACGCACTGAAGCTGAGCTTCGACGACGGCCACGACAGCGGCCTGTTCACCTGGGACTACCTGTACGAGCTGGCGACCCGCAAGGACCAGCTATGGGCCGACTACCTGGCGGAGCTGGCCAGCGCCGGCAAGTCGCGCGACCCCGACGAGTCGGTCGTCAAGCTGATGCTCTGAAGCGCCGGGCCGAGTGCCCCTTCGCGGCACACGGCATCCAGGCGATTTTTCCCCGCTGCCCCGAACGAGGGCACGTCATTTGCAACATTCGCCCCGCAGACTGCCAGACCAGACATCCGGTCGGCGCGGTCGCCACGGCGAATGTCCTACCCTGCACGGCAGCAACGCTCTAGTCCGCAGGTCGGCCGCTCGCCGGGCCAGCCACGCCGGCCACCGATGCTTCTGCCAGCTTGCACGCCAGCGGAAACTCGCGTAACCAAGACGGTGCAGCCCCTTGTCCGGGTTCCCTTCCCTGACGTGCGTCCGCCCCGCCCTGAAACGTGCGGGTGGGCTGGTAGTCGAGCAGTAGCCGGCCGGACACCTGGTCCCCGGTTTCGTTGCGGTCCCCTGTTTCGCCTCGAACAATGGAGCGTTGCCGATGAGTCAGAAGAACAATAACGAGCTTCCCAAGCAAGCCGCGGAAAACACGCTGAACCTGAATCCGGTGATCGGCATCCGGGGCAAGGACCTGCTCACCTCCGCGCGCATGGTCCTGCTCCAGGCGGTGCGCCAGCCGCTGCACAGCGCCAGGCACGTGGCGCATTTCAGCCTGGAGCTGAAGAACGTCCTGCTCGGCCAGTCGGAGCTACGCCCAGGCGATGACGACCGACGCTTTTCCGATCCGGCCTGGAGCCAGAATCCGCTGTACAAGCGCTACATGCAGACCTACCTGGCCTGGCGCAAGGAGCTGCACAGCTGGATCAGCCACAGCGACCTGTCGCCGCAGGACATCAGTCGTGGCCAGTTCGTCATCAACCTGCTGACCGAGGCGATGTCGCCGACCAACAGCCTGAGCAACCCGGCGGCGGTCAAGCGCTTCTTCGAGACCGGCGGCAAGAGCCTGCTGGACGGCCTCGGCCACCTGGCCAAGGACCTGGTGAACAACGGCGGGATGCCGAGCCAGGTGGACATGGACGCCTTCGAGGTGGGCAAGAACCTGGCCACCACCGAGGGCGCCGTGGTGTTCCGCAACGACGTGCTGGAACTGATCCAGTACCGGCCGATCACCGAGTCGGTGCACGAACGCCCGCTGCTGGTGGTGCCGCCGCAGATCAACAAGTTCTACGTCTTCGACCTGTCGCCGGACAAGAGCCTGGCGCGCTTCTGCCTGCGCAACGGAGTGCAGACCTTCATCGTCAGTTGGCGCAACCCGACCAAGTCGCAGCGCGAATGGGGCCTGACCACCTATATCGAGGCGCTCAAGGAGGCCATCGAGGTAGTCCTGTCAATCACCGGCAGCAAGGACCTCAACCTCCTCGGCGCCTGCTCCGGCGGGATCACCACCGCGACCCTGGTCGGCCACTACGTGGCCAGCGGCGAGAAGAAGGTCAACGCCTTCACCCAACTGGTCAGCGTGCTCGACTTCGAACTGAATACCCAGGTCGCGCTGTTCGCCGACGAGAAGACTCTGGAGGCCGCCAAGCGTCGTTCCTACCAGTCCGGCGTGCTGGAGGGCAAGGACATGGCCAAGGTGTTCGCCTGGATGCGCCCCAACGACCTGATCTGGAACTACTGGGTCAACAACTACCTGCTCGGCAACCAGCCGCCGGCGTTCGACATCCTCTACTGGAACAACGACACCACGCGCCTGCCCGCCGCGCTGCACGGCGAGTTCGTCGAACTGTTCAAGAGCAACCCGCTGAACCGCCCCGGCGCCCTGGAGGTCTCCGGCACGCCCATCGACCTGAAGCAGGTGACTTGCGACTTCTACTGTGTCGCCGGTCTGAACGACCACATCACCCCCTGGGAGTCGTGCTACAAGTCGGCCAGGCTGCTGGGTGGCAAGTGCGAGTTCATCCTCTCCAACAGCGGTCACATCCAGAGCATCCTCAACCCACCGGGCAACCCCAAGGCACGCTTCATGACCAATCCGGAACTGCCCGCCGAGCCCAAGGCCTGGCTGGAACAGGCCGGCAAGCACGCCGACTCGTGGTGGTTGCACTGGCAGCAATGGCTGGCCGAACGCTCCGGCAAGACCCGCAAGGCGCCCGCCAGCCTGGGCAACAAGACCTATCCGGCCGGCGAAGCCGCGCCCGGAACCTACGTGCATGAACGATGAAAAGCGACCAGCCTGAAGAACAGCCGCAGGAGCGATCCGCGGCCTCCGCCGACGAAACCCCGCCAGCGCCTCCGGCGCGGCCCCGTGCCGCGCGGAAGCCGGCCAGGCCCCGTATCGCCGAGCCCGCGGCCGCGCCGCCGAGGACCCCGAGCATGCCCCAGCCCTTCGTCTTCCGGACCATCGACCTCGACGGCCAGACCATCCGCACCGCAGTGCGGCCGGGCAAGGAAGGAAGCACTCCGCTGCTGATCTTCAACGGCATAGGCGCCAACCTGGAACTGGTGTTCCCCTTCGTCCAGGCGCTCGACCCGGAACTGGAGGTGATCGCCTTCGACGTTCCCGGCGTCGGCGGTTCCTCGACGCCCAGCGTGCCCTACCGCTTTCCCGGCCTGGCCAAGCTGGCGGCGCGGATGCTCGACTACCTGGACTACGGCCAGGTCAACGCGATCGGCGTGTCCTGGGGCGGCGCGCTGGCCCAGCAGTTCGCCCACGACTATCCGGAACGCTGCAAGAAGCTGATCCTCGCCGCCACTTCGGCTGGCGCGGTGATGGTGCCAGGCAAGCCGAAGGTACTGATGCGCATGGCCAGCCCGCGGCGCTACATCCAGCCCTCCTATGGCGTACACATCGCCCCGGACATCTACGGCGGGGCCTTCCGCCGCGACCCCAAGCTGGCCATGGCGCATGCCAGCAAGGTGCGTTCGTCGGGCAAGCTGGGCTACTACTGGCAACTGTTCGCCGGGCTCGGCTGGACCAGCATCCACTGGCTGCATAGGATCCGCCAGCCGACCCTGGTGCTGGCCGGCGACGACGACCCGATCATCCCGCTGATCAACATGCGTGTGCTGGCCTGGCGCATTCCCAACGCCGAACTGCACGTGATCGACGACGGCCACCTGTTCCTGGTGACCCGCGCCGAATCGGTGGCGCCGATCATCATGAAGTTCCTCGCCGAGGAGCGCCGCCGCGCCGTCATGCACCCTCGTCCGTTCCTGCCCAAGACCGGCTGAACTGCTGCACGGGCAACACCAGGGCAGCAGACACTGCTTCGTCATGGTGCAGGTGCATAGTCAATGTTCCGCAACGGCGCATGGCGCCTGGCTTCGCCGCGACAGCGCAAGCTCTGCGACGCCCCTCCCGGCGTTGTGGTACAGCGCTTGCTGCCCCACTGTCGGGCGGCATCCTCCCTGTTCAGGCAGGTGTGCGGTTCTGCCCCGGGTGAAACGGAATTCACAGGCTATAACTGAGTATTCCGAGCCAGGGGACGATCGCCCGTGGCATCCAGACTGTGGTCCTACGACGGAGTGTGGTCCATGCGAGAAAAGCAGGAATCGGGTAGCGTGCCGGTACCCGCCGAGTTCATGAGTGCACAGAGCGCCATCGTCGGCCTGCGCGGCAAGGACCTGCTGACGACGGTCCGCAGCCTGGCTGTCCACGGCCTGCGCCAGCCGCTGCACAGTGCGCGGCACCTGGTCGCCTTCGGAGGCCAGTTGGGCAAGGTGCTGCTGGGCGACACCCTGCACCAGCCGAACCCACAGGACGCCCGCTTCCAGGATCCATCCTGGCGCCTCAATCCCTTCTACCGGCGCACCCTGCAGGCCTACCTGGCGTGGCAGAAGCAACTGCTCGCCTGGATCGACGAAAGCAACCTGGACTGCGACGATCGCGCCCGCGCCCGCTTCCTCGTCGCCTTGCTCTCCGACGCCGTGGCACCCAGCAACAGCCTGATCAATCCACTGGCGGTAAAGGAACTGTTCAATACCGGCGGGATCAGCCTGCTCAATGGCGTCCGCCACCTGCTCGAAGACCTGGTGCACAACGGCGGCATGCCCAGCCAGGTGAACAAGACCGCCTTCGAGATCGGTCGCAACCTCGCCACCACGCAAGGCGCGGTGGTGTTCCGCAACGAGGTGCTGGAGCTGATCCAGTACAAGCCGCTGGGCGAGCGCCAGTACGCCAAGCCCCTGCTGATCGTGCCGCCGCAGATCAACAAGTACTACATCTTCGACCTGTCGCCGGAAAAGAGCTTCGTCCAGTACGCCCTGAAGAACAACCTGCAGGTCTTCGTCATCAGTTGGCGCAACCCCGACGCCCAGCACCGCGAATGGGGCCTGAGCACCTATGTCGAGGCCCTCGACCAGGCCATCGAGGTCAGCCGCGAGATCACCGGCAGCCGCAGCGTGAACCTGGCCGGCGCCTGCGCCGGCGGGCTCACCGTGGCCGCCTTGCTCGGCCACCTGCAGGTGCGCCGGCAACTGCGCAAGGTCAGTAGCGTCACCTACCTGGTCAGCCTGCTCGACAGCCAGATGGAAAGCCCGGCGATGCTCTTCGCCGACGAGCAGACCCTGGAGAGCAGCAAGCGCCGCTCCTACCAGCATGGCGTGCTGGACGGGCGCGACATGGCCAAGGTGTTCGCCTGGATGCGCCCCAACGACCTGATCTGGAACTACTGGGTCAACAACTACCTGCTCGGCAGGCAGCCGCCGGCGTTCGACATCCTCTACTGGAACAACGACAACACGCGGCTGCCCGCGGCGTTCCACGGCGAACTGCTCGACCTGTTCAAGCACAACCCGCTGACCCGCCCGGGCGCGCTGGAGGTCAGCGGGACCGCGGTGGACCTGGGCAAGGTGGCGATCGACAGCTTCCACGTCGCCGGCATCACCGACCACATCACGCCCTGGGACGCGGTCTATCGCTCGGCCCTCCTGCTGGGCGGCCAGCGCCGCTTCATCCTGTCCAACAGCGGGCACATCCAGAGCATCCTCAACCCTCCCGGAAACCCCAAGGCCTGCTACTTCGAGAACGACAAGCTGAGCAGCGATCCACGCGCCTGGTACTACGACGCCAAGCGCGAAGAGGGCAGCTGGTGGCCGGTCTGGCTGGGCTGGCTGCAGGAGCGCTCGGGCGAGCTGGGCAACCCTGACTTCAACCTTGGCAGCGCCGCGCATCCGCCCCTCGAAGCGGCCCCGGGCACCTACGTGCATATACGCTGAAAGATCCGGCCCGGGCGCCTGGAGCCGGGCACCTCCATCCCCAGAAGAAGTCCGGATGAAGACACGCGACCGAATCCTCGAATGCTCGCTGTTGCTGTTCAACGAACAGGGCGAGCCCAACGTCTCGACACTGGAGATCGCCAACGAACTGGGCATCAGCCCGGGCAATCTCTACTACCACTTCCATGGCAAGGAACCGCTGGTGATGGCGCTGTTCGAGCGGTTCCAGGCCGAGTTGGCGCCGCTGCTCGATCCGCCCGAGGAGGTGCGCCTGGGCGCGGAGGACTACTGGCTGTTCCTGCACCTGATCGTCGAGCGCCTCGCCCACTACCGCTTCCTGTTCCAGGACCTGTCCAACCTGACCGGGCGCCTGCCACGGCTGGCTCGCGGCATCCGTACCTGGCTCGGCGCGCTGAAGCGGACCCTGGCCACCCTGCTGGCCCGCCTCAAGGCCGACCGGCAGTTGCGCAGCGACGCGCCGGCACTCGGGCAACTGGTCGAACAGATCACCCTGACCCTGCTGTTCTCCCTGGATTACCAGCGGGTACTGGGCAGCAAGGGCGAGGTGCGCACGGTGGTCTACCAGATCATGATGCTGGTCGCCCCGCATCTGCGCAGCGAGGCCCAACGCTCGGCGGAAAGCCTGGCGCAGCGCTACCTGGGACCGGAATGAAAAACGCCCGGCGAGTGCCGGGCGTGTGCCTTGCCGCCAGGACTCAGCCCTGGCTGCTCGGCGTCGCCGGAGCGTTCGCTGCCGGAGCGCTGGCAGCCGGTGTGGCGGCGGGGGCAGCGGGCGCGCTCGAAGACGCGGCGGGAGCGGCCGGTTTCGCCGCGGCGGGCTTGGCTGCCGGCTTCTTCGCCGCAGGCTTTTTCGCAGCCGGCTTGGCGGCAGGTTTCGCCGCGGGCTTGGCGGCGGTCGCAGCGGCCGGCTTGGCTGCCGGCTTCGCGGCAGGCTTGGCTGCGGCAGGTTTCGCAGCAGGCTTCGCCGCGGCCTTGGCTGCCGGCTTGGTCGCCGGTTTCGCTGCGGCCTTCGCAGTCGGTTTGGCGGCGGGCTTGGCTGCCGGCTTGGCGGCCGCGGTTTTCGCCGCGGTTTTTTTCGCCGCGGGTTTCGCCGCGGGTTTCGCCGCAGGCTTGGCGGCGGCCTTGGCTGCCGGTTTAGCTGCCGGCTTGGCCGCTGCGGTTTTCGCCGCGGGCTTGGCAGCCGGTTTCGCCGCAGGCTTGGCCGCTGCCTTCGCCGCCGGCTTGACGCTGACGCCGGTGAGTTTCTCGATCTGCTTGGTCAGCGTATCGACCTTGCTGTGCAGCTCCTTCACCTCGTTGCGGCTCGGCACGCCGAGACGCGAGATGGCGCTGTTCAGGCGCTTGTCGAAAGCTTCCTCGAGCTCGCTCCACTTGCCGAGCGCACGGTCCCGAACCTCGTCGACCTTGCTCTTCGCAGAGCGGGCGGAAGCCTTCGCCGCACCGACCTGCGCGTCCACATCGGACTTCGCTTCTTTTTCAGCCTTCTCGCCGTCTTTCACCAAGGTCTCGAACAGCTTGCTGCCGTCCTTGCTGACCTTCGAGTAGGCCCCCAGACCAGCCAGCCAGATCTGCCGCGAGTATTTCTCGATCTCGCCGATCCAACTGGACTCTTTTTCGCTCTTCTTCTTGCCAGCCATCCTGCTCTCCTTATTGGGTTCTCGCGACACGCTCGAGCACTGCGCTCAGCTCATCCAGCTTAGCAGAGAGTGCTTCGACATCGTTCCGGGAAGGTATGCCTATCCGGTTCAACGTGCTAGCGACACGGCTGTCGAATGCCTGCTCGATCCTGTCGAGCTGGTCTTCGACTTTTCCCTTCACCGAAGAGAGGCCGGTCTTGACACTGTCATTGGCCGAATCGACCTGACTTGTGACCAGCGATTTGCCTTTTTTCTCCAGGGCTTCGCCAGCTTTCACCAATTCCTTGAAGTAGTCGCTGCCTTCGGTGCCCAGGCGGGAATACGCACCCAGGCCGGCAAGCCAGATCTGGCGGGCATAGTGGCGGATCTCGGAGACCAGGGAAGTGGATTCGGAAACGGTCTTTTTCTTCAGGGCAATCTTGGCCATGGGGCACCTCACGCTCGTTGGGTTGAAGAAACCGCAGGCGCCGCCGGAACGCTGGCAGCGTGAGAGCAAGGTATCGGGGAAAATTAGAAACCGCATACTAAGCGGAAGATGGGCGCCGCCAGGACGGCGAACGCCCGGCGGGATCAGGCCAGCGCCTTGTCCAGCGCCTTCTCGATCTCGCCCTTGAGCAGGCCGCTCATGGCCGACAGCATCAGGCCGAGCTTGACGTCCACCGCGACCTTGTCCGCCCCCACCGCGATCCTGCCGTCGACGCCACTGCGTTTGAAGGTCAGCTCGTCGCCCTGCCATTCGCACTGCACGCAGTGCTCCTTCGCCAGACGTTCGGCCAGTTTCTCCGCCTTGGCCCGTGCGGCGTCCAGCCCCAGGCTGTGCGGACGTTCGATGTGGATACGCGACATGGATCGACTCCTGATTGCAGATCGGAAAACTATACGCGGCCAGACAAAACACCGCACCCGCGCCGTCGGACGGCGGCACAGCACTTTCCCCACATCCTGTTAGAATGCCCGGCATTCTTTCCAGGTGAGAACGTCATGAACGATCCCCGCAAAGGCGCCGACGCCGAACCCACCACCCACTTCGGCTACCAGAACGTTCCGGAAAGCCAGAAGGCGAAGAAGGTCGCCGAGGTATTTCACTCGGTGGCAGCCAAGTACGACCTGATGAACGACCTGATGTCCGGTGGCATCCATCGCCTGTGGAAGCGCTTCACCATCGAGCTGTCCGGCGTGCGCAGCGGGAACCGCGTGCTCGACATCGCCGGCGGCACCGGCGACCTGACCCGGCAGTTCTCGCGCCTGGTCGGCCCGACCGGCGAGGTGGTGCTGGCCGACATCAACGCCTCGATGCTCAAGGTCGGCCGCGACAAGCTGCTCGACAAGGGCGTCTCCGGCAACGTCAGCTTCGTCCAGGCGGACGCCGAGAAGCTGCCCTTCCCGGACAACCACTTCGACTGCGTGACCATCGCCTTCGGCCTGCGCAACGTCACCCACAAGGACGAAGCGATCCGCTCCATGCTGCGCGTGCTCAAGCCCGGTGGCCGCCTGCTGGTGCTGGAGTTCTCCAAGCCGAGCAGCAACCTGCTGTCCAAGGCCTACGACGCCTATTCGTTCAGCCTGCTGCCGCTGATGGGCAAGCTGGTCACCAACGACTCCGAGAGCTATCGCTACCTGGCCGAGTCGATCCGCATGCACCCCGACCAGGAAACCCTGAAGGCGATGATGGTGGAAGCCGGCTTCGACCGCGTGACCTACCACAACATGACCGGCGGCATCGTCGCCCTGCACCGCGGTATCAAGCCTTAACCGAGGGCGCGCCGATGAGCTCGCTGCTGATCCAGGCCGTGCTGGCCGCCGCCGAAACCGGCATCAATCGCGTCCTGCGCCTCGACGGGACAGCGCTGCCGCGCCTGCGCAGGCTTTCCGCCAAGGTCATCGAGGTCGACTGCCTGAGCCCGCCGCTGCGGATCTTCATCCTGCCCGCCGGCGACGGCCTGCACTTCGCCGCGCAGCATGAGGCGGAGGTCGACTGCACCCTGCGTGCGCCGGCCGGCAACCTCCTGCACCTGGCCCTGGCGCGCGACAAGACCCGCGTCCTGCACAGCCCGGAAGTCAGCATGGACGGCGACAGCGCGGCCCTGCTGGAACTGGCCGGCATCCTGCAGAGCCTGGAGCTGGACTGGGAGTACGAACTGTCGCGCTGGCTCGGCCCGCTCGCCACCCAGGTGCTCGGCAGCAGCCTGCGCGACGCTTCGCGCTGGAGCGCGCAGAGCCTGCACAGCCTGCGCCTGAACCTGGCCGACTACCTTGCCGAGGAAAGCCGTACGCTGGTCGGCCAGCACGAAGCCGAAGCCCGCTTCGCCGAACTGGACCAGCTGAAGCTGGCCCTCGATCGTCTCGACGCGCGCGTCGGACGCCTCAGCCAAAAGACCAAGCCCGACGCATGAAGCTCCTCGCTGTCCGCCGCCTCCTGCGCATCCAGCGCGTCGTCATCCGCTACCGCCTGGACGACCTGATCCTCGAACTGCCGATGCTGCCCTGGTGGCTGCGCCTGCTCGGTGCCACCCTGCCCTGGCGCTGGCTGCCGCGGCGCAAGCTGGAACTGACCCGCGGCGCGCGCCTGCGCCTGGCACTGCAGGACCTCGGACCGATCTTCATCAAGTTCGGCCAGATTCTCTCCACCCGCCGCGACCTGCTGCCCGACGACATCGCCAACGAACTGGCCTGGCTGCAGGACAAGGTGCCGCCCTTCCCGCCGGAGCTGGCGGTCAAGCGCATCGAGGAACAGCTGGGCGCGAAGATCGAACAGGTCTTCGCCCGCTTCGAACGCGAACCGCTGGCCTCCGCCTCGGTGGCCCAGGTCCACGCCGCGCGCCTGAAGAGCGGCGAGGAAGTGGTGGTGAAGGTGATCCGGCCGAACCTGGAACCGGTGATCCGCTCCGACATCGCCTGGCTGTTCATCCTCGCCCGCCTCGCCGAGCGGGTCTCCAGCGAGGCGCGGCGCCTGCACCCGGTGGAAGTGGTCAGCGACTACGAGAAGACCATCGTCGACGAACTCGACCTGCTCCGCGAGGCGGCCAACGCCTCGCAGCTGCGACGCAACTTCGAAGGCTCGCCGCTGCTCTACGTGCCACAGGTCTACTGGGACTGGTGCCGGCCCAAGGTGCTGGTGATGGAGCGCATCTACGGCATCCCGGTGACCGACCTGGAAACCCTGCGCGACCAGCGCACCGACTTCAAGGCACTGGCCGAGCGCGGCGTGGAGATCTTCTTCACCCAGGTGTTCCGCGACAGCTTTTTCCATGCCGACATGCACCCCGGCAACATCTTCGTCAGCACCCGCGCGCCCTGGAGCCCGCAATACATCGCGGTGGACTGCGGCATCGTCGGCAGCCTGACCGACGAGGACCAGGACTACCTGGCGCGCAACCTGATCGCCTTCTTCAAGCGCGACTACCGCAAGGTCGCCCAACTGCATATCGACTCCGGCTGGGTACCGGCGGAAACCAAGGTCAACGACTTCGAGGCGGCGATCCGCACCGTCTGCGAACCGATCTTCGAGAAGCCGCTGAAGGACATCTCCTTCGGCCAGGTCCTGCTGCGCCTGTTCCAGACCGCGCGTCGTTTCAACATGGAGATCCAGCCGCAACTGGTGCTGCTGCAGAAGACCCTGCTGAACATCGAAGGCCTCGGCCGCCAGCTCTACCCGGAACTCGACCTGTGGGCCACCGCCCAGCCGTTCCTGGAGCGCTGGATGCGCGAACGGGTCAGCCCGAAGCAGTTGCTGCGCAATTTCCAGCAACAGGTCGAGCAGGTGCCGCACCTGTCGCAAATGGCCCGCGACACCCTCGAACGCCTGTCACAACCGCACGCCCACAATGCGCCGCCGCCGGAGTGGAAAGGTTCCCGCCACGACTGGCTCGGGCGCCTGGTGGGCGCGGTGCTGCTGGTCGGCGCCGCCGAGGTCGGCCTGGGTCAGCAGTTGGAAGCCTGGCCGGCGTGGGTGATGCTGGCCGGCGGGGTGTTCCTGATCCTGCGCCGCTAGCGCCGCGCACGGCCACTAGGCCCGCGCCGATAGCCAGTCGCGCTCCCGGCTGGCACACTACTCCCATTTCCGCCGGAAACGCGCGCAACGTACCGGCAACGAACGTGGAAAGACCATGAAAGACTGGCTGGATGAGATTCACTGGAACGCCGACGGCCTGGTCCCGGCGATCGCCCAGGATCACGAGACCGGGCGCGTGCTGATGATGGCCTGGATGAACCGCGAGGCGCTGGCCCTGACCGCCAGCGAGAACCGTGCAATCTATTGGTCGCGTTCGCGTGGCAAGCTGTGGCGCAAGGGCGAGGAGTCCGGGCATGTGCAGAAGCTGCACGAACTGCGCCTGGACTGCGACGCCGACGTGGTCATCCTGATGGTCGAGCAGGTCGGCGGGATCGCCTGCCATACCGGCCGGGAAAGCTGTTTCTACCGTGTCTTCGAGAATGGCGCCTGGAAGACCGTCGATCCGGTGCTGAAGGACCCGGACGCTATCTACGAACACGCAGGACACCACCATGAGTGACACCCTGACCCGCCTGGCGGCGGTGCTCGAGGAGCGCAAGAACGCCGCGCCCGACAGCTCCTACGTGGCCAGTCTGTACCACAAGGGCCTGAACAAGATCCTGGAGAAGGTCGGCGAGGAGTCGGTGGAAACCATCATCGCCGCCAAGGATGCCGCAGCCAGCGGCGACTGCCAGGACCTGATCTACGAAACCGCCGACCTCTGGTTCCACTCGCTGGTGATGCTCTCGGCCCTCGGCCAGCATCCGCAAGCCGTGCTGGACGAACTGGAGCGCCGCTTCGGCCTTTCCGGCCACGCCGAGAAAGCCGCCCGCCAACCATCGGCCTGAACCTACACATTGCGAGGAATACGACATGGGCATTTTTGACTGGAAACACTGGATCGTCATCCTGATCGTCGTGGTACTGGTGTTCGGCACCAAGCGCCTGAAGAACCTCGGTTCCGACGTCGGCGAGGCGATCAAGGGCTTCCGCAAGGCGGTGAACACCGAGGAAGACGACAAGAAGGACCAGCCCGCCGCCCAGCCGGCCCAACCGCTGAACCAGCCGCACACCATCGACGCCCAGGCGCAGAAGGTCGAAGAGCCGGCGCGCAAGGACTGACGGGTAGCCATCGATGTTCGGAATCAGCTTCAGCGAACTGTTGCTGGTCGGGTTGGTCGCCCTGCTGGTGCTCGGCCCCGAGCGCCTGCCGGGCGCCGCACGTACCGCCGGCCTGTGGATCGGCCGCCTGAAGCGCAGTTTCAATACCATCAAGCAGGAAGTGGAACGGGAAATCGGCGCGGACGAGATCCGCCGGCAACTGCACAACGAGCACATCCTCTCGATGGAGCGCGAAGCGCAGAAGCTGCTGGCCCCGCTGACCGGCCAGAATCCCTCGCAGGAACCCCAGCCGCCGACGGTCGAGAGCCCGGCGCCGAGCGTACCCACGCCGCCGCCGACCAGCACGCCTGCGGTTCCGCCCGCGGACGCCGCGGCACCGCCGGCAGTCGCTGCCTCCACTCCCCCTTCGCCACCGTCCGAGACGCCGCGTAATCCATGAGCGCCGATAAACCCGAGCAGCCTGAGCACGACCAGGAAATGCCCCTGGTCTCGCACCTGACCGAACTGCGTACGCGCCTGCTGCGCAGCGTGGCGGCGATCTTCCTGATCTTCGCCGGCCTGTTCTACTTCTCGCAGAAGATCTACACCCTGGTCTCCGAGCCGTTGCGCCGCTTCCTTCCGGAAGGCACCAGCATGATCGCCACCGACGTCGCCTCGCCGTTCCTCGCGCCGTTCAAGCTGACCATGGTGGTGGCGCTGTTCCTCGCCATGCCGGTGATCCTCGCGCAGGTCTGGGGCTTCATCGCGCCCGGCCTGTACAAGCACGAGAAGCGCGTGGCGCTGCCGCTGCTGGTGTCCAGCATCATCCTGTTCTACGCCGGGATGGCCTTCGCCTACTTCCTGGTGTTCCCGATGATCTTCCACTTCTTCGCCAGCGTGACGCCCGAGGGCGTGGCGATGATGACGGACATCAACAGCTACCTGGACTTCGTCCTGACTCTGTTCTTCGCCTTCGGCGTCGCCTTCGAGATCCCGGTGGCCACGGTGCTGCTGATCTGGATCGGAGTGGTCGACGTCGAGTACCTGAAGAAGATCCGCCCGTACGTGATCATCGGCTGTTTCGTGGTCGGCATGGTCCTGACCCCGCCGGACATCTTCTCCCAGACCATGCTCGCGGTGCCGATGTGGCTGCTGTTCGAGATCGGCCTGCTGTTCGGCCGCCTGGTACGCAAGCGCGGCGAGCATCCGGACGACCAACCGGCCAGCGACGGCGACCAGCCTCCGGCCACCCGCCAGTGAACCTGCTGCTCCTCGACGACGCCGACTTCGTGTCGGCGGATCGTGCGGTCCTGCACGATCGCCGCCTCAAGCACCTGCACGAAGTGCACCGCGCCGAGAACGGCGACACCCTGCGGGTCGGCCGCCTCGGCGGCTGGATGGGCGAAGGTCGCCTGCTGAAGCTCGACGCCAGCGAGGCGACCCTGGAAGTGCGCTTCGACCAGCCGCCGCCGGCCAAGCTGCCGATCACCCTGCTGCTGGCCTTGCCGCGACCGAAGATGCTCCGCCGGGTGTTGCAGACCATCGCCGCGATGGGCGTACCGAAGCTGGTGCTGCTGAACAGCTACCGCGTGGAAAAGAGCTTCTGGCAGACCCCGTTCCTCGACCCGGCGGCGATCCGCGAGAACCTGGTCCTCGGCCTGGAGCAGGCCCGCGATACGGTGCTGCCGGAAATCATCGTCGAGAAGCGCTTCAAACCCTTCGTCGAAGACCGCCTGCCGGCCCTGGCCGCCGGCAGCCTCGGCCTGGTCGGCCATCCCGGTCCCTGGCCGGCCTGTCCGCGCGCGGTGGAGAAGCCGGTGACCCTGGCGATCGGCCCGGAAGGCGGCTGGATTCCCTACGAGGTCGACAAGCTGCGCGAAGCCGGACTGCATCCGGTGCAGCTCGGCGAACGCATCCTGCGCGTGGAAACCGCGGTCAGCGCCCTGCTTGCGCGGTTGTTCTGAAAAAACTCCGGTAAAAGACTGAAGGTTTTCCCCGCCCGGCCGACATCCTCTGTCGCGCAGGGCTCCGCACGACAACCATAAGACCTCGCCCGCCGGCCACGTACCGGCCCTCCGCGCCCGCACGCCGGACGCGACGACGCTGAGCCATTACCTGTTCCGCCACGCCATGGGGCTGCCAACCCAGGGTGTCGCACTGCCTGGAGTAATGACGATGTACGATTGGTGGGTTCTCCAACTGGCCAAGCTGAGCGTCAGCCGCAAGCTGATGGTCGGTTTCGGTGTCCTCCTCGCGCTGCTTCTGCTGGTGGTGATCAGCAGCAACCGCACCCTCACGCACCAGACCGCCCTCAGCGAGCAGCTCGCCGAAGTCGCCAGCCTGATGGAACAGACCCAGCAAGCCGAACAAGGCCGCCTGGCATTCGAAGCCGGCAGCGACCCGCGCCAGGCCGAGCAGGTCCGCCAGACCCTGGCCGGGATGCTCCAGCGCCTGCAGGCGCTGCGCGACAGCGAGCTCGACCCGGCCGCCCTGGCCCACCAGGCCGAAGCCATCGAAGCCTACCGCAAGGCTTTCGACGACCTCGCCGCAGCCGATCAGCAACGCAGCGCCGCCCGTGGTGTGCTGGTGGGCACTGCACAGCAGGCGCTGGACAGCTTCGCCCGCCTCGAGGAACTGATGGACGCCAGCCTCGCGCAGCAGGCCGGCGACCCGCAGGCGTTGCAACGTAGCCGTGCGGTGGCCGACCTGCACCAACAGTTGCTCATGGTGCGTTACCAGGTGCGCGGCTACGTCTTCGAACGCAGCGACAAGGCCGAGCAGGCCGCGTTCGCCGCGTTCGACGCCCTCCGCCAGGCCGCCACGACGCTGCGTGGCCAGTTGCCCGGCGAGGCCGATGCGGCGCTGGAACAGGCCATGGGCAGCCTCCAGGGCTATCGTGGCGGGATCGAGCAGTTCCGTGCCGGCGTCATCCGCACGCGCCAGGCGCAGCAAGCGATGCAAAGCAGCACCCAGGATATGGCCCGGGCCGGCCGGACCCTCACCGAAGCCGGTCGCCAATTGCGCGAGAGCACCGCCAGCCGCGACCGCGCCAGCCTCTGGCTGATCGCCGCGCTGGCCCTGGCCTTCGGCTGCGTCGCCGGCTGGGCGATCAACCGGCAGATCGTCCGGCCGCTGGACGAAGCCCTCGCGCAGGCCGAGGCCATCGCCGCCGGCGACCTCGGCAAGCGTCCGCAGAATCCCCTGACCCTCCAGCGCCGCGACGAACTGGGCCAGTTGCAGCGAGTCATGCAGCGCATGGGCGACAGCCTGCGCGAGCTGGTCGGGCGGATCGGCGACGGCGTCAGCCAGTTGGCCAGCTCCGCCGAGGAACTCTCGGCGGTCACCGAGCAGACCCGCGCCGGGGTCAACAGCCAGAAAGTGGAGACCGACCAGGTAGCCACCGCCATGCACGAGATGGCCGCCACCGTGCAGGACGTCGCGCGCAACGCCGAACTGGCTTCCCAGGCCGCTCGCCAGGCCGACGAAGAGGCGCGCCAGGGCGACGCGGTGGTCGACCAGGCGGTGACCCGCATCGAGCGCCTGGCTAGCGAAATGGACGTTTCCAGCGAAGCCATGGCGCGCCTGAAGAACGAGAGCGAGCAGATCGGCAGCGTCCTCGACGTGATCAAGTCGGTGGCCGAGCAAACCAACCTGCTGGCGCTCAACGCAGCCATCGAAGCGGCACGCGCCGGCGACGCCGGACGCGGCTTCGCGGTGGTCGCCGACGAGGTCCGCGGCCTGGCCCAGCGCACCCAGCAGTCCACCGCCGAGATCGAGGGCCTGATCCAGCGTCTCCAGCAGGGCGCCGGCGAAGCCGCCGAACGCCTGGAGAACAGCCGCTCGCTGACCGCCAGCACGGTGGAACTGGCGCGCCGCGCCGGCGCCGCGCTGGACAGCATCACCCGCACCGTCTCCGACATCCAGAACATGAACCTGCAGATCGCCACTGCCGCGGAGCAACAGAGCACGGTGGCCGAGGAGATCAACCGCAGCGTCCTCAGCGTACGCGACGTCGCCGAGCAGTCGGCCGCCGCCAGCGAGCAGACCGCCGCCTCCAGCGGCGAGCTGGCGCGCCTGGGCACGCAGTTGCAGGCACAGGTGGGACGCTTCCGCCTGTAACATCCCGAGAGGATCCTCCTTGCATCGGCAGCCCCTCCCGTCCATCGAAAGCGGACAGGAGGGGCACCTTTGCGTAGGATCAGGCTTTCGCCTTTTGGGAGATGACGCCATGCGCCCGATGACCATCGATATCGACGAACTGGCCTTCGCCCTGGATACCCCGGGAATCGACCACTACCTCGACCTGTACAGCGGCAAGGTGCTGCTGATCTCCGCCGAGGCGCCCGATCCCGAACTGGACGCATTGCTGGAAAACGAGCCGGAACGCCTGCTGCTGATCGACCCGCTGAGCACCACCCAGTCGCTGGGACTGATGCAGGATTTCCTCCGCGAGGTGGAAGAGCCGCACGCCTATGCGACGCTCGCCAACGCGCTGCAGAGCCGCAAGCCGTTCAAGGCCTTCAAGCACTCTCTGATGGAGTACCCGGAACTGTTGCAGGACTGGTACCGCTACCAGAACGAGCGCCTGCGCGAATGGGCGCTGGACTGGCTGGAGGACAACGATATCCAGCCGGCCGCGCGGCAGAGTCCGACGTCGCTCCTGCCGCCGCCGGGCAAGCCGTTCGCCTAGCGCGGTACTAGAGGACCTGGCGGAGGAAGGCCTGGGCCCGCGGGTCCTGCGGATTGTCGAAGAACTGCGCCGGCGGCGCGTCCTCCAGCAGCTTGCCGTGGTCGAAGAACAGCACGCGGTCGGCCACTTCGCGGGCAAAGCCCATCTCGTGGGTCACGCAGACCATGGTCATGCCTTCCACGGCCAGGGTCTTCATGACGTCGAGGACTTCGCCGACCATCTCCGGATCGAGCGCCGAGGTCGGTTCGTCGAACAGCATCACCTTGGGGTCCATGCACAACGCCCGAGCGATCGCCACGCGCTGCTGCTGGCCGCCGGACAGGCGCGAGGGATATTCGTCGGCCTTCTGCCCGATACCGACCTTGGCCAGCAGCGCCCGCGCCTTGGCCTCGCGCTCGGCCTTGCCGCGCTTGCGCACCACGCGCTGGGCCAGGCAGAGGTTCTCGAGCACGGTCATGTGCGGGAACAGGTTGAAATGCTGGAACACCATGCCGACTTCGCGGCGGTAGGCATTGATGTCGGTCCTCGGGTCGGCCAGGTCGACGCCGTCGATGCTCACCGAGCCTTCGTCGAACTCCTCCAGGCCGTTCAGGCAGCGCAGGAAGGTCGACTTGCCGGAACCGGACGGACCGATCACCACCAGTACCTCGCCTCTGGCCACGCGGGTACTCACGTCGTCCACCGCGCGCACTACCTGGCCGCGGGTATCGAAGACCTTCAGCAGGTTGCGTACTTCAATCACTTTGTCCGAGCCTCCGCTCCAGTCGGGATGCCATGTGCGAAAGGGGCAGGTTCAACAGCAGGTACAACGCGGCGACGCAGAACCAGATCTCGAAGGTGGAGAACGAGGTGGTGATCGCCTCGCGGCCGCTCTTGGTCAGTTCGGTGATGGCGATCACCGAGACCAGCGAGGTGTCCTTGACCAGGCTGATGAACTGCCCGGCCAGCGGCGGCAGCACGCGCTTGAAGGCCTGCGGCAGGATCACGTAGCGCATCGACTGGCCGGCGTTCAGGCCCAGGGAGCGGGCGGCCTCGTTCTGTCCGCGGGCGATGGACTGCACGCCGGCCCGGATGATCTCGGCCACGTAGGCGCCGGTGAACAGCGCCAGCGCCGCAACCCCGGCGAACTCGCGGGACAGGTTGAGCACGGTGCCGATGAAGAAGTAGAAGATGAAGATCTGCACCAGCAACGGCGTGCCGCGCACCAGCTCGACGTAGATCGTCGACAGGTCGTGCAGGGTCGGGTTCTTCGACAGCCGGCAGAGGCCGGCGACCAGGCCGATAGCCAGACCGATGGCACCGGACACCAGCGATAGCCAGAGGGTGGTCCACAGGCCCCAGAGCAGTGGGCCGGCGGCCCAGTGGCGGGTCACCCCGACCGCGTCGCCCTCGGCCACGTCGTCGCCTTCGGAGAATTGCAGGCTGTCCTGGGCGACGGTCACGACCTGCTTCTCGCCGCTCTCGCCAAGCAGCGTGACGCGCGCGTCCCTGCCCTGTTCCTCGATAGCCTCGACCCGGCCGATCTCGTTGGCCCGTAAAGGCTCCTCGGCCTGGTAGGCGAAGTACTGCGGAACGCGGTTCCAGCGCCATTCATAGGAAATCAGCGAGGTGGAGAACCACAGCGCCCAGGCCAGGACCAGCAGGATCAGCCCGGTCAGCAGGTGCCAGGGCCAGACGGAACGTTTCTTCTTGGTCACGGAAACTCTCTCGAACGATGGAATGCGCAGGTACGACGGCCCCCTTCGCGGGGGCCGTCAGCGGTTCATTCCATTTCCTTCAGCCACTCGGTGTTCTTGAACCACTTGTCGTGGATGCGCTGATAGGTGCCGTCTTCGCGGATCTGATGGAGGAAGTTGTTGATGAAATTGATGCTGTCGTAGTCGCCTTTCTTCAGGCCGAACGCCAGCGGCTCGTAGGTGAACGGCTGGTCGAGGTAGACCAGCTTGCCGGCGCCGAACTTGCTCACCGCCACCACGTTGTAGGGCGAGTCGTAGATGAAGGCGTCAGCCTTGCCGTTGACCACGTCCATCACCGCTTCCGGCTCGTTGTCGAAGCCGTGGTACTTGGCCTTGCTGATCAGCTTGCGGGCAACGATCTCACCGGTGGTGCCAATCTTCGAGGTGATGCTGTACTGCGGATCGTTCAGGTCCTTGTAGGACTTGATCTTGCCTTCCAGTTCCTTGCGCACCAGCAGGGTCTGGCCGACCACGATGAAGGGCTCGGAGAAGTTCAGGCGCAGGTTGCGCTCCTGGGTCAGGGTCATGCCCGAGCCGATCATGTCGAACTTGTCGGTCAGCAGCGCCGGGATGATGCCGTCGTAGCTGGTGGAGACCAGCTCCAGCTTGACGCCCATGGACTTGGCCATGGCCTTGAGCAGGTCGACTTCGAAGCCGATGATCTGGCCACGCTTGTTGGTCATCTCGAACGGCATGTAGGTCGGGTCCATGCCGACCCGCAGGGTGCCGCGCTTGACCGCGTCCTCCACCGCGCCGGCCGCCTGGACCGAAGCCACGCCCACCAGGGCGCAGACGCCCAGAACCAATGAAGCAAGATACTTTTTCATTCCCCAATCCCCAGCAGTCTTAGAAACACAGTCGTCGAACGGATGCTCTCGTCGTGTCGCCGTCCCGGGCGGGCAGCAGGCCATGACCGGCTGCGCAAAAGGCGGCCGATAGTACCTCAGCTGGCGAACGATACGAGACTTTCTGGATTGCCGGCGCAGGGTAACAGCAGCGCCGCACGGGGAAAACAGGCAAGAAACAGACCATGCCCCCGGCGGCGCTCCGCCGGGGGCATGGGATCAGGACTGGGCGGCGGGCAGCAGGCCGGCGTCGCCGGGCACTACCTGGGCCAGCGGTACGCTGGCGGCGTGGGGGTCGTCCGCCTCGGCCTTGCGCCAGCGGCCGAGCCAGTCGTCGCGGTCCTCTTCCCAGACCCGCGTATGCAGGCGCGAAAGTGCTACCGGGTCACTCAACAGAGCCAGGCGCGTGGCGCCGTCGAGCTGTTCCGGGCCCTTATCGATGGCCTTGCCGATACGCTCGCCGCGCACCGTCTCGATGGCTTGCGCACGGTTGTGGCGAGCCGTGCCCATGGCGCAGGCCAGGGCGTTGAGCAACGGATCGACGGCGGCCTTGAGGAAGCCATCCTTGAGCGCATGCCAGCGGTTCTCGTAGGTGTACTCGTCGGTGGCGCGCAGCTCGCGCGGCGTGTCGTACTCCTCCGGGATCAGGAACAGCTTTTCGTCGCGGGCGCGCAGGCCCAGCTTCACCCGGCTGGAGATCACCGATACCGGGATCGACAGGATCAGCGAACCGACGATCGGCGACAGCCACCACAGGAAGCGCGGGTTGAGCCAGGCCACCAGCAGGGTCCAGGCGATACCCAGTAGAGTCTGCATGCCGTGCCGGCGGATCGCCTCGCTCCAGGGCGTGGCGTCGTCGTCGCGCTGCGGCGAGTTCCACTGCACCGACCAGCCGAGGAAGGCGGCAAGCACGAAGCGGGTGTGGAAGAGCATGCGCACCGGCGCCAGCAGCACCGAGAAGAACATCTCCAGGAGCATGCTCAGGGTCACCCGGATCACCCCGCCGAAACCCTTGGCGCCCTTGGCCCAGATCAGCATTACGCTGAGCAGCTTGGGCAGGAACAACAGGGTCAGGGTGGTGGAGAACAACGCGATGGCCTTCTCCGGATGCCACTGCGGCCAGATCGGGAACAGCTGCCGCGGTTCCAGGAAGTACTGCGGCTCCATCAGTTGGTGCACCGCCAGCAGCGCGGTGGAAAGCACCAGGAAGAAGAACCACAACGGCGCCGACAGGTAGGACATGACCCCGGTGAGGAACACCGCGCGGTGCACCGGGTGCATGCCCTTGACCAGGAACAGGCGGAAGTTCATCAGGTTGCCGTGGCACCAGCGGCGGTCGCGCTTGAGTTCGTCGAGCAGGTTCGGCGGCAGTTCTTCGTAGCTGCCGTCGAGGTCGTAGGCGATCCACACGCCCCAGCCGGCACGGCGCATCAACGCAGCCTCGACGAAGTCGTGGGACAGGATCGCGCCGGCGAACGAGCCCTTGCCCGGCAACGGCGCCAGGGCGCAGTGGTCGATGAAGGGCTGCATGCGGATGATCGCGTTGTGGCCCCAGTAGTGCGACTCGCCGAGTTGCCAGAAGTGCAGGCCGGCGGTGAACAGCGGACCGTAGACGCGGGTGGCGAACTGCTGCATGCGCGCATACAGGGTGTCCATGCCGGACGCCTTCGGCGCGGTCTGGATGATCCCCGCCTCAGGATTGGCCTCCATCAGGCGTACCAGCTTGGCCAGGCAGTCGCCGCTCATCACGCTGTCGGCGTCCATCACCACCATGTAGCGGTAGTCGCCGCCCCAGCGCCGGCAGAAGTCGTCGATGTTGCCGCTCTTGCGCTTCACCCGGCGCCGGCGGCGACGGTAGAAGATCTTGCCGAAGCCCTTGGTCTCGCGGCACAGCTCGAGCCAGGCCTGCTGCTCGGCGACGGCGATATCCGGGTCGTTGGTGTCGCTGAGGACGAAGAAGTCGAAGCGCTCCATCTCGCCGGTGGCGGCCATCGACTCGACGGTCGCCCGCAGGCCGGCGAATACCCGCGGCACGTCTTCGTTGCAGATCGGCATGACGATCGCCGTGCGGGCGTCGGCGGCGATCGGCTCGCTGCCGGCGCTGCTGCCGGAGATCCGGTAGCGGTCGCGCCCGGTGAGCAGCTCCCAGAAGCCCATCAGCGCGGTCCAGAAGCCGGCCGAGACCCAGCAGAAGAGGATCGCGAAGAGCGCCAGGATGCCGAACTGGATGACATAGGGCAGCACCTGCTGGACGGTATCCAGCAGGCTCTGCTGGGCCAGCTCCTCCAGGTCGACGAAGGCCCAGCCCTGGTAGGGCAGGATGCCTTTCATGTAGTAGGTGGCGACCGAGGTCTGCGCCAGCATCAACAACAGCAGGATGAACCGGCGCAGCGAGCCGACCCGCTGCCAGCGGGCCCGCGGCAGGGCACGCTTGGGCTTGGGCGGGTTGCTGCGTCCGGTCAGCCGACGCCAGCCGCGCACCAGGATGTTGGTGCGCCAGGGCTCGGGAATCACCTTGGTACGGCGGATCGGCGGGGAAATCTTGAGGAAGGTGCGACCCTGGGCGTCGACGCCAAACATCTCGGCGTCGTCCAGCTCAGGGGTGCCCAGCTGCAGGCGGGCGCGTACCGAGGCCAGGGCGGGATCGCCCCCGGCATCGGCAGCGGCGCCTTCCGCTCCCGCCAGGCGAGCGTGCAGCTCGGAGAAGGAAGCGGACTCGCCAAGCCGCTCCCGCTCCTCTTCCGCCAGGGGAAGATGAGCGAGGTAGTCGGCCAGCGGTGCTTTCGTAGTGGATGGGTTATTCATCGGCAGGCAGCTGATAGCTCCAGGTTTCGCTCAGTGGCTTCTGCGCCTCGTCGACCAGCGCCGCGCGCATTTCCACCGGCTTCTTCGGATCCTTAACCTTGATCCGCAGCGTCAGGCGCCAGCCTTTCAGGACCGGGTTGTAACGCAGGCTGTTCTCCACCACCTCGGCGTTGCTGTCGGTGCTGACCTGGGTGGTCACCGGCGCGTCCGGCGCCAGGTCCTTCAGGGCCGGCCCTTCGAAGTCGACGACCAGGGCGGTGCTGCCGTCCTGCTGGCGGATCAGGTTCTTCTGCTTCACGTCGCCGACCGAGCGCATGGTCTGCTTGACCCAGGAGGATTTCGGGTCGTGCAGCTCGTCTTCATCCATGGTCCAGTGCAGGCGGTAGGCGAAGTCCAGCGGCTTTCCGACCTCAGGCTGGGTCTCGGGGTTCCAGAACGCGACGATATTGTCGTTGGTTTCGTCCGGGGTCGGGATTTCCACCAGTTCCACGGTGCCCTTGCCCCAGTCGCCCTTCGGCTCGATCCAGGCACTCGGACGCAGGTCGTAGCGGTCATCCAGGTCTTCGTAGCGGGAGAACTCGCGGCCGCGCTGGAGCAGGCCGAAGCCTTTCGGGTTCTCCACGCTGAAGGTGCTCACCGACAGGTGCTTCGGATTGTTCAGCGGACGCCACAGCCACTCGCCGTTGCCGGCATGGATCTGCAGGCCGCTGGAGTCATGCAGCTCGGGCCGGAAGTTGTGCTGCTCGGACGGCTGGTTGGAGCCGAACAGGTACATGCTGGTCAGCGGCGCCAGGCCCAGCTTGCTGACCTTGTCGCGGAGGAACACGCGGGCCTGGACATCCATCACCGCATCCTTGCCCGGACGCAGCACGAAGCGGTAGGCGCCGGTGGCCCGCGGCGAGTCGAGCAGGGCGTAGATCACCAGTTGCTTGTCCTGCGCCTTCGGCCGCTCGATCCAGAATTCGCGGAAGCGCGGGAACTCTTCGCCCGAAGGCAGCGCGGTATCGATCGCCAGGCCGCGCGCCGACAGACCGTAGACCTGGCCCTTGCCGACCACGCGGAAGTAGCTCGCGCCAAGGAAGGTGGCGATCTCGTCCTGCTTGTCGGCCTTGTTGATCGGATAGAGCACGCGGAAACCGGCATAGCCGAGATCCTTGGTGGCATTCTCGTCGAACTTCAGGGATCCGAAATCGAACTTGGTGCGATCGTACTTGATCGGCTTGACCGTGGTAGCGGTCACCTCGTTGATCTTCACCGGCGTGTCGAAGTGCATGCCCTGGTGATAGAAGCTCAGCTTGAACGGCGTCTTCAGCTTGCCCCAGTAGGCGCGCTCGTTGATGAAACGGATCTGCTGGTAATCGGCGAATTTCATTTCGCTGAATTCCGATGGCAGGTTGCTGGTCGGCGCGGAATACTTGTCGCCGGCCAGGTCCTTGGCCTTGCTCGCCACGTCGTCGATGCTGAACGCCCATACCGGGGCGGCGACGAATGCCAGCGCGGTCGAGCCGGCAAGCAGCAGGGTGCGCACGCGGGCGCGGAAATCGGTGTTTGAAACGGAACGGAAAATCACGAGGCCCCCTCGTCCGTGAACATGAATTACTGAAGACGCCCTGACCGTTCAGGGGTCTCCGACGGCACCGGAGTGCCGGTCGAACATGGTTT
This sequence comes from Pseudomonas sp. 20-5, assembly GCF_056782835.1. NCBI lineage: Bacteria > Pseudomonadati > Pseudomonadota > Gammaproteobacteria > Pseudomonadales > Pseudomonadaceae > Pseudomonas > Pseudomonas sp. 20-5. The sequence goes on from NZ_CM165584.1 coordinate 5,770,628, forward strand.
CGCCACATTCGCTGCCAAACCCGATAGATAGCCAGATTTGGCGCGATCTGACAAAAAGAATGCCTGTTTCCAGTCATTCGCGTTACGTGCACCGGGCCTGGAAGACCAGGGGGCATGCCGCTCGTCGGCTAGCGACCCCAGAGGTTCCGACCCTGCCCGGGCGGAATGATTCCCGTCCATTGGGTTGCAGGACGCCCCGCCCGGCATCGGGATGCCGGCCGGCCTGTCCTGTACAGCATGAAATCGGCGTGCGGATGATGCACCGAGGTTGTGACAAAAGGCCATGTATCTGTCACAAAAATTCACCGTTCCGGCCCCGCCATCCCTCCCTGAAGCACCTTGGGAAAATCCCCTCGACGCCGATCAACTCTCCAGCAGGAAGGTCACCGGCCCGTCGTTGACCAGGTGCACCTGCATGTCGGCGCCGAAACGCCCGGTCGCCACCTGCGGATAGGCCTCCCGCGCCAGTTTCACCAGGTGCTCGAACACCGCCTCTCCTTGCGCCGGCGGCGCCGCGCTGGAGAAGCTCGGACGCAGTCCGCTGCGGGTGTTCGCCGCCAGGGTGAATTGCGAGACCAGCAGCAAGCCGCCCTGCACGTCCAGCAAGGACCGGTTCATCTTGCCCTCGTCGTCGCCGAACACCCTGTAGTTGAGCAGCTTGTGCAGCATCTTCGCCGCGCAACGCTCGCCATCCTCGGGCTCGACCCCGACCAGCACCAGCAGGCCGCGATCGATGGAGCCGACGATTTCGCCGCCAACCTCCACCCGCGCCGCGCCGACGCGCTGCAGCAATGCCTTCATTCGGCCTCCGGCGGCAGGTCGAGCAGTCGCCGGCCGATCTCGTTGGTGGCGCGCACTAGCGCATCGACTATCCCCGGCTCGCTGGCGGTATGCCCGGCGTCGCGGATGATCTGCAGTTCGCTGTTCGGCCAGGCCTGGTGCAGGGCCCAGGCATTGTCCAGCGGACAGATGGCGTCGTAGCGGCCATGCACGATCACGCCAGGCAGATGGGCGATGCGGTGCATGTCCTCGAGCAACTGGTTGGGCCTGAGGAAGCCTTGGTTGACGAAGAAGTGGTTCTCGATGCGCGAGATCGACAGCGCCCTGCCCGGCTCGGTGAAGCGGTCCACCACCATGGGGTTGGGGCGCAGCGTGGCGGTGCGGCCCTCCCAGGTCGACCAAGCCTTGGCGGCGTGCATCTGGGCGATCTGGTCGCTACCGGTCAGGCGCTTGTGGAAGGCCGCCAGCAGGTCGCCGCGCTCTTCCGGCGGGATCGGCGCGACATAGTCTTCCCAATAGTCGGGGAACAGGCGGCTGGCGCCTTCCTGGTAGAACCAGTGGATGTCCTGCGGACGGCAGAGGAAGATGCCGCGCAGGATCAGCGCATGGACCCGCTCGGGATGGGTCTGCGCGTAGGCCAGCGACAGGGTCGAGCCCCAGGAACCGCCGAACAGCACCCACTTCTCGATACCCAGGTGCTCGCGCAGGCGCTCCATGTCCGCCACCAGCTCCCAGGTGCTGTTCTTCTCCAGGCTGGCGTGGGGCGTGGAACGGCCGCAACCGCGCTGGTCGAAGGTGACGATACGGTAGAGGTTGGGATCGAAGAAGCGACGCGACAGGGCATCGCAACCGGAGCCGGGGCCGCCGTGGACGAAGACGACCGGCAGTCCGTCCGGCGAACCGCTTTCGTCGGCATACAGCACATGCGGTTCGTCGACGGCCAGCTCGTGGCGAGCGTAGGGTTTAATTTCCGGATACAGAACTAGCATGATGCGCTCCCGAGGCGATGTGTTCGGCCCCCGGCGCAAACGTCGACAGCGGGGCCCGTCCTTTGCTCTGCCGCGCATGATACTTCGGCGCCGGGAAAAAAACCGAGCGGCTTTCATGTCCGCCCCGGTAGACAGGAAACCATCAATCCAAGCAACGGCGCCTGGCGCCGGGAGAACGAGCATGGCCGAGGCCTTGCGACACCGTATCCGCGCCGCCGGCCTGCTGGTGGTGGAGCAACGCATTCTGCTGGTCCGCCACGAGGTCGGCGGCGACATCTACTGGATTCCGCCCGGCGGCGGCTTCGAGTCGGAATGCGACGAATCGACGAAGGATACCGTCCGGCGCGAGTTTTTCGAGGAGACCGGCCTGCGGGTGGACGTCGGCCCGCTGGTCTACGTGCGCGAATTCGCCGAACCCGCCGCCGGGCGCTTCCACATGGAGCTGTTCTACCGCATCGACGCCTGGCGTGGCGAGCCGACCCTGGCCAACCTGAAGGGCCTGGGCGGCGACGAGTTCGATATCCGCGAGGTCGGCTGGATCGCCCGCGACGAACTGCCTGGCCTGCCGTCTTTCTATCCGGCCGAACTGGCCGACGACGTCTGGTCGCGCCTGGACGCGCCGACGCCGTCGATCCGCCACCTTGGCCTGCAGCGCTAGACGCTCACTGCACCGGATCGCTGGTGGGGTTCTCGAGGATCGCCTTCAGCTCCGCGGTCATGGGGAACTCCAGGTTCAGCCCCTTGGGCGGGATCGGCTGCTGGAACCAGCGCTGGTAGATGCCCTGTATCTCGCCCGAGCGATACAGCCCGGCCAGGGTCTCGTTGACCAGGGCAAGGAACTGCGGGTCGTCCTTGCGCACCATGCAGCTGTAGATCTCCCGCGATTGCGGCTCGCCGACCACCACCCAGTCGTGCGGCTGGCGCGCCTTGGCGCGTTCGCCGTAGAGCAGCGCATCGTCCATGTAGAAAGCCACCGCGCGACCCGATTGCAGCATCTGGAAGGCTTCGCCGTGGTCCTTGGCGCTGACCACGTTCATCCCCAGCTTGTGTTCGGCGTTGTAGTTCTTCAGGTAGCGCTCGTTGGTGGTGCCGGCGGTGGTCACCACGTTCTTGCCCTTGAGGTCGTCGAAGTGGGCGATGCCGCTGTCCTTGCGGGTCAGCAACTGGCCCTTGACGTAGATGAAGCCGTAGGAGAACGCCACCTGTTTCTGCCGCTCGGCGGTGACCCCGGTGGAGCCGCACTCCAGGTCGACGGTGCCGTTCTGCACCAGCGGGATGCGAGTCTGCGAAGTGACCAGGTTGTACTTCACCTTGAGTTCCGGCTTGCCGAGGGTGCTTTTGAGCCGCTCCACCACCTTGCCGGCCAGTTCCACCGAATAGCCCATGGGCTGGCCGCTGTTATCGCCAAGGTAGGAGAAAGGCACCGAGGCATCGCGATAACCCAGGGTTATCGTGCCGTTGTCGGCAACCTTCTTCAGGGTGCCGCTGAGTTCCTCGGCCTGCGCGGCGCCGATGGCGAGCGACAGGGAGAGTGCGAGAGTGCTGGATACAAGGGTTTTCATCGGAGGTTCTGCCTCTTTTTCTTATGGCTATGGAAAGTAAGTCAGCCCCTGGCCGCCACCACGGTGATCTCCACCAGCACCGACGGACGCGCCAGCTCCGCCTGGACGGTGGTCCGGCTGGGCGCCTGGCCGGTCGGCAACCACTGGGTCCAGACCTCGTTCAGGGCGGCGAAATCGCGGGCGATGTCCTTCAGGTAGATGGTCGCGCTGAGGATACGCTCCTTGCGCGACCCGGCCTCGGCCAGCAGCGCGTCGATCTTCGCCAGCACCTCGCGGGTCTGGCCATGGATATCCTCGGCCTGGCCCGGCACCTGGCCGGAAAGAAATACCAGGGCGTCGAAGCAGACCGCGGCGGACAGGCGGTCGTTGGTGGCGATACGGGTCGGTTCCATGGGAGTGCTCCAGTCGAGGGGGGATCAGCCAGCCAGCGCGCCGCGCGGCAGCAGGCCAGTGGTATCGATGCTCGGCGGGCGGCGACCGATCTGCTCGGCCAGCAGGCGCCCGCTGCCGCAGGCCAGGGTGAAGCCGAGCGCGCCGTGGCCGAGGTTGAGCCAGAGGTTGCGGTAGCCGCCGTTGCCCACCAGCGGTACCCCGGTGGGCGTGGCCGGGCGCATGCCGGCCCACTCGACGGCGGCGTCGAAATCGCCGCCCTGCGGGAACGTGTCCCGCGCCTGCTGGCGCAGCAGTGCCAGGCGCGCGGGCTCGAGGCCGGGGTCGAAGCCGACGATGTCGACCATCGCGGCGATCCGCAGCTGCTCGCCGATTCGCGCGTAGACGATCTTGCGGTCGTAATCGGTGATGCTGGTATCCGGCGCGCGGTGCTGCGCGCCGACCGGCAGGGTCAGGCTATAGCCCTTGAGCGGGTATAGCGGCAGGCGCAGGCCCGGCAGCATCAATTCGGCGCTGCGGTAGCCGGCGGCCAGCACCACATGATCGGCCTCGATGAGATCGCCGCCGACCTCGACGCCACGCACCGCCGCGCCGCCCTCGACGATCTTCGTCACCCTGCGGCCATGCAGTTGCCGGCAATGTCCGGAAGCCTGCAGGCGCTCGGCAAGTTGCACGCAGAAGGCATGGCAGTCGGCGACCTCCTCGTCCGGCGTGTGGATGCCGCCGACGAAGGGCGCGTCGGACAGGGCCGGCTCCAACTCGCGGCACTCGGCGGCGGACAGGACGAATTGCGCCGAGGGATCGGCCAGGCCCTGGCGAGCCCGCGCAAAGCTGGCCGGTTGGCGGAACGCCACCAGCTTGCCGTTGCGCCGCCAGTCGAAGCCATCGAGGCCATCCTCCTCGCGCCAGGCCTGCAGGGTGCGCTGGCTGAGCAATGCCAGGCGCAGCAGGTGCGCGGCATTGCGGCAGTTCAGCGAGCCGCGGCAGGCCGCGAGGAAGCCCAGCAGCCAGCGCCACTGAGCCGGATCAAGACGCGGCCGCAGGCGCAACGGCGCATCGTTGCGCAGCAGCCAGCCGAGCGCCTGGGCCGGCACGCCGCTGTCGGCCAATGGCGCCACGTAGCGATAGGACAACTGCCCGCCATTGGCGTAGCTGGTTTCCAGCCCGCCCCGCTCGCGCGCTTCCACCAGGGTCACGTCGAATCCTTCGCGAACCAGGGCGTAGGCCGTGGCCAGGCCGACCACGCCGGCGCCGATGATGCAAACCCGCTGAGCCATGACAATCGTTATCCAGGTGTTTTCCAGGGCTTCGACGATAGGTGCGGATGACAGCGGTAGGACAATGAATAAAGATGGCCAGGGTATAAATCCAGGTTATGGGATCGCGCCGATGAAGCTCCGCCATATCGAAGTGTTCCAGGCGATCCGCCAGGCTGGCTCGGTCAGCGGCGCCGCACAGTTGCTGCATGTGTCCCAACCGGCGGTGAGCAAGGTCCTGCAGCACGCCGAGCAGCAACTGGGCTTCCCGCTGTTCTTGCGAGTGCGCGGCAAGCTGCTGGCGACTCCGGAAGCGCTGGAACTGGAGCGCGAAGTGGCCAAGCTCAGCGATAGCCTGCAGGCCGTGCGGCGCCTGGCGCAGAACCTGCGGCGCCAGCCGGGCCACAGCCTGCGCATCGGCGCCACCCCGGCCCTGGCGCTGTCGCTGCTGCCGCGGGCGATCGGCGAATGGAGCGCGCGCTATCCGCAGAGCGGCTGCGAACTGGCCACCTTGCATTCGCGCGAGCTGGTGCAGGGCCTGCTGATGCGCGAACTGGACCTGGCCCTGAGCCTGAAGCAGCCGGAACACCCCGGCCTGCGCGGCGAAGCCATCGCCAGCGGCGTATTGGTGGCCCTGGCGCCGCGCGAACACTGGCCCGAAGCGGAACGCCGGCAGCCGCTGAGCCTGGCCGGGCTGGCCGGCGAAGCGCTGATCGGGCTGTCCACCGCCGACCCGCTGTTCGCCCGCCTGGAGGATTACCTCAGCGCCGTGGAGCCACCGCCGCAGGTGAAGATCGCCGTGCAGACCTACGCCCTCGCCCGCGCCCTGGTGGAGGCTGGGGCGGGCCTGGCGCTGGTCGATCCCTTCACCGCCCTCGGCGCCGACCCGCACAGCACCGCGATCCGCCCATTGAGCCCGGCCTTCCCGGTCACCCTCTACGCCATCACCCGCGCCGACGAAACCCCGCCGCACACCCTCGCTCCGCTGCTGCGGATGCTCACCCGCCAGGCCGAGGAGCGTTTGCGGGCCGTGCAGATGTAGCATTTGCCGCCTGGCCTGCCGCTGGAAACCTTGGACGTCGTTCTGGCCCACGCCTCGCGTACTTACCGCTCCGGCTTCCAGTCTGGGCGGTCCACGTCGTAGCCTTGGGTCGGGTGAGGAGGCAGAGGATGGTCCTTTATCAAATTGGGAAAACGCAAATCAGGATCAGCGGCAAGTTGATCGTAAATACCATCATATAGTTTGTGCAGCTTCTCATCGGGGGCGTACCACATTCTATCGACATCAGGACTGGCTTTATCAAAAACACCGGAGATAAATAAAGCCGCACTCTTTCCGCCCTGAGAGACTGACGCCTGATAATAACCCAATGCTTTTGGAAAATTATGCTCTACTATCTTGTAATACGCCCCCCAACTCATAACTAGCCGGCGCATGGCCCTGGCTAGCAGCACAGTGAGTATACGCCAACCCCAAATCCTTTTTTTTGGCCACATATATATAGAGCTTACCTAGCTCGGTTAGTGCCGGCGGATTTCCTAGGCTAGCAGCCTTATCAAGAAAAGTAAGTCCGTCAGTTACAGGGTTTTTAACCCCGGCGCGATTTCCAATCATTGCTCCCATATCATAGAACCCCTGAGGCACATCCAGATCTATCATCTTTTGATAGAGATCCAATGCCTTCTGCGTATCTTTTTCTACTCCTCCGGGCCACCCTGTACGATAAAGATTCGCCAAGTTGTGCATGGCCTTCCAGTGGCCGCGCTCGGCCGCCTTGCTGTACAACCCGACGATACGAGGCCACGGACGCAAGGTATCGGGCTTGGCCAGGGTCGCCGCTTCGCGATACCAAGCATCGGCCTGCGGGTCCAGAGGGGGTAGATGGTCCTTTTCGTTAACGCAGACAAAAGGCTTGCTGTCAGCCATAGCGGGAACTGCTGCGAGACAAAGTACAGCCCATATTCCAATAGCCATTAGCCGAATCACTGACCCGGCTTCCAGTCGGGTCGAGCTGCGTCGTAGCCCTGGACGGGGTGGGGTGGCAAGGGGTTATCTTTTACCAAATTGGGAAAACGAAGATCGGGGTCGGCATCAATTTGCAGATAGAGGGAGTAGTAGAATTTCTCAAGCTTTTCATCCGGCGTATACCACATTGCACTTGAAGGAGGCGTCCTCTTTCCGAAGACGCGCGAGAGAAAAAAGGCTGCACTCCTGCCGCCTTGAGAGACGGAGACTTGATAGTAGCTAAGTGCCTTTGGATAATTATTTTCAACCAACTCATAGTAGCTTCCAAGCTCATAGCTCGCCGGAGCATAACCTTGACTGGAAGCACAACTGGCATACGCCAGCCCCAATTCCTTTTCCTTGGCCACATAAATATAGAGTTTACCCAACTCGGTCAGTGCTGGCGGGTTCCCCAAACTAGCGGCTTTATCCAAGAAGGTCAGACCATCGGTAGCAGGGTTCTTAACACCGGCACGATTACCAATCATTGCCCCCATATCATAGAACCCCTGAGGCACATCCAGATCTATCATCTTTTGATAGAGATCCAATGCCTTCTGCGGATCTTTTTCTACTCCTCCGGGCCACCCTGTACGATAAAGATTCGCCAAATTATGCATGGCCTTCCAATGACCGCGCTCCACTGCCTTGCTGTAAAGCTCGACGATACGGCCCCAGGGCCGCAGAGTATCGGGCTTGGCCAAGGCTGCTGCTTCGCGGTACCAAGCATCGGCTTGCGGATCCAACGGCGGCAGATGGTCTTTTTCATTAGCGCAGACAAATGGTTTGCTGTTGGCCATCACGGGGACGCCTGCAAGACAGAGCACGGCCCAAAGTCCAATAGCCATCAGCCGCATCACTGCCCCGGTTTCCAGTCGGGCCGATCTGCGTCGTAGCCCTGGGTCGGGTGAGGAGGCAGAGGATGGTCCTTTATCAAGTTGGGAAAACGCAAATCAGGATCAGCGGCAAGTTGATCGTAAATACCATCATATAGTTTGTGCAGCTTCTCATCGGGGGCGTACCACATTCTGTCAACATCGGGACTAGTCTTATCAAAAACTCCGGACATGAAGAAGGCAGCATCATCATTTCCTTGGCTTGCAGCAAGAAGGTAATAGCCTGCCGCCTTTGGGTAGTTATGTGCCACCAAACGATAGTACATCGCCAGCTCGTAATTGGCAGGAGCATAGCCCTGGCCTGCAGCACAGTTCGTATATTTCAGCCCCAACTCATCCTGACCAGCAACATATATATATAGCCTTCCTAACTCAGTTAATGCTGGTGGATTACCCAAGCTTGCAGCCTTATCGAGAAAGGTAAGTCCATCAGTCGCAGGATTCTTGACGCCAGCACGATTTCCGATCATTGCCGCCATATCGTAGAAACCTTGAGGAACCTTCAAATCGATCATCTTCTGGTAGAGATCTAGAGCTTTCTGAGTATCCTTCTCCACACCGCCTGGCCAACCGGTACGATAGAGGCTCGCCAAGTTATGCATAGCCTTCCAGTGACCACGCTCAACTGCCTTACTGTATAGATCGACGATACGATCCCAGGGACGCAGGGTATCGGGCTTGGCGAGAGCTACTGCCTCCCGATACCATGCATCAGCCTGAGGATCTAGAGATGGCAAATGGTCTTTTTCGTTAACGCATATAAAAGTTCGTAGTTCAGCCGCCATGACAGGATTTCCCGACAACAAAAAAATCAAGAGAAAAAAACATAATGGACGCATCATTCAGTCCACCGTGAGACCGGGGCTATAAGGTGTCACGACATCCCAGAAGCGAAGCAAGTTAGCTACCAAAGGCTCGTCTTTACGTTGCTGTCTCCAATTCGCATCCATTTTCTGATTCCAGAGTTTGAAGTTTTTTTCGGTTGTCGCAGCCACTTTCTGGGCATGTAGCTCCCACAACTCCTCCCGCATCGCCCTCGCCAAATCCGGATTGGGCTGGGCAATCCCCAACTCGCTGTCGCCATGCATGCTGCGGACATTGATATTGGCCGAGCTGAGCAGGGTATAGAGGTCGTCCACCAGCAGCAGCTTGGAGTGCACGTAGATGTGCTTGTAGCGCGCCTTCAGCGGCGGTGCCCCGAGGGCGGCCTCGGCTTCGGCGGACAGGCGCCCTGGCGGCGGGCTGCCGGGGGCAGGGTCGCTGGTGGCCAGGGTGGCGACGACCACCTTGAGGCCGGGTACTTCGGCGAGTTGATAGGGCTTGTCGTCCTCGCCGGTGTTCTTCGCCAGTCCGGGAATCTCCTGCGCGCCAAGACCGCCGAGGCGTTGCTCGACTTCCGGCGTCACGCCTTTCTCTTCGAGCGCCTCGATCTTGCGCTCCAGCCGTTCGATGTTGTTTTCCTGGCCGCGCCGGACATAGGGATCGGGATGTAGGTTTTCCCTGACCTGCTTCAACTGCTCCCGCTTTTCCCGCAAGTCATGCGCCAGGTCGCGCTGTACCTGCGGCATCAGTTGCTCCTGGCCCAGGCCTTTCATCATGTCGTAGGTGGTCTTCGAGGCGTCGCTGGAGTCGGGGGTGTTGGTCACGACGAACAGGTACAGGTCGCCGGGCACGCCCCGGGCCTTGCGCACCTGCGCAGTCTTCCGCAGGCGCTCGGCGAAGCCGGCATAACGGAAGTACTGGTTTTCCATGTAGACGTAGTCGGTGGCATTGCCCAGGGCCTTGAGATAGTGCTCCAGGATCGAGCGCTCGTCGTCCTGCGGCTGGGTCCGGCAAATCTGCGCGACGCTGTTGCTGGTGGGCGTGGCGATCTTCGGCAGCGGCAAGGCGTCGCGCTCGGCGGTCAGCGATGGCGTCGAGAACCAGCGCTTGTACCACGGCGTCTCGAGGTCCCAGGCCTCGCTGAAGTTGCGGCTGAGGTCGGCCAGCACCGGTCCCTGGACCTGCATGGAGATATCCTGCCAGGGCCCGAACCCGGGATCGCGACCGGCGGCGCGGTCGTCGAACAGGTGGGCGCTGGTGTCCCAGTAGTTGCGGTGCATGTTGTGACCCATGACGAAGCCGATGGCCTGCGGACTGCCATAGTCGACCAGGACCATCTTCTGGTGATGGCTGGCGAACTGGGTGAGTACCAGCAACTGGCCGATGCCCAGGTCGTCGATGCCATCGGCGCGTAACAGGTGGATCAGGCTTTGCAGCCGCCCGTTGACGAGGCGCACCTGCTCGCCGTTCATCACCGGCCTGGCCGTCTGCTCGAAGTCGCGGGTACGGAACTCGACGTTCTGCAACCCACCGCCGCGTACCGCCTTGAACCAGTCGCGGGTGAATATCTGCCCCCAGGGATCCTGGCGGGTGCCGCCGGAACCGCGCTTGCCGCCGTAGCCCCGGGCCTCGCTGCTGTCGAGAGTGCGCTGGATCTCGGCGTTCTCCGCCTCCAGCTCGGCGATGCGCGCCCGCGCGTGGGCGGCGCCCCGCGGGTCGAAGCTCGGCAGCCTGCCTTCGCGGTGCAGCCGTTCCGAGCGCTCCAGGGCTTCCTGCTGCCGCGCGATGAGGTTGAGGTTATGCTGGCGCCGATGCTCCAGCCGCAGCACCTCGTTGTCCACCGCACTGCCGCTGGCGACGCCCGAGCCCACCCAGGTGCCGCCGGAACCGCCGACGCCGGCCCCGGGGATGGTGTTTTCCTTGAGCCTGGCGAGCTGGTTGCTCCAGACCAGCACCCGCGCCTGCACTCCTTCGCGGCCCTTCGTCTGCAGCAATTCGCCGATTCGCGGTCCGTCGGGGCGCTTGAAGCGCATGGCCGGGTCGAAGCCCCAGGTGATGATGTCGATGCTGTGCCGGGCCGCTTCCATCGCCGCATGCACCGCGTCGAAGGCCGCCTGGCCATTGATCAGCGGCTTGATGTGCACACCCGCGCGCGGCGGGTAGAAAGCCTTGTTGGCGAACCAGTCGAGGGTCAGCCGGACGCTGCCGGCCTGTTGCGCGTACAGCTTGAGGGTCTGCGGTTTGTACAGGTCGCTCATGGCGTGGGCTCATCCTTGTCGGCGGCGCCGGGCCGCGAGGCGTCGCGCCGGTAGGCGTCCGGGGCGGAACGCGGCTTGTGCTGGGGCATTTCCGCCCGGTAGTCGCGGAACCCCTGCTGGGCGAGCCGATCGTCGGCCTGCAGTGCGTCCGGCTGGTCGACCATCTCCACTTCGTAGGCGTGGCCATTGGCGGTCTCGATGCGATAGGTGCGTTCGCCCGGCAGCGGTTCGAAGCTGATTGCGCCGCCTTCGTCGGCGATGCCCTCCTCCTTGAAGGCACCGTTGGCGTAGAGCCGATACGGTTGCCTGGCCGCCGATGGCACGCCGGGCAACGGACTGAGTTCGAAACGCAGGAGTTTCTGCGGCGCTTCGCCGATCTTCTGGGCGATGGCTCCCAACAAGGCGCCTCCCGCCGCCGCGGCGTCGGCCGCGAGCGGTTGCAGCGGCGACAGCGCGCGAACGCCGCTACCGATGCCGGGGCTGCCGCCGCTGTTGATCATCACCTGGGCGCCGTCAAGGGTGACACCGCCCGGGTCGAGCCTGGCGAAGCTGCCACCGCCCTTTAGGGTCAACTCCATGCCTGCCTCGATCACTACCTTGTCGCCGGCCTTGAAATGGATCTCGTCGCCCGCCTCGACGAACTGGCCGGTGCCGATCCTCAGGTGCAACGCGTCGGCGACGCCGAGGTGGTCGGCCGCCTTCAGTTCGACCTTGCGGTCGGCATGGACCGTGCGCTGTTCCTCGGCCCTGAACTCGCTGTAGCTATCGCCCTCGACCGTGTCGTGGCGCTCGTGGCCGACGCGGATCTTCTGGTCGTGCTCGATGTTCTCGTCCCAGTCGCGCTGGGCGTGGACGAAGATCTGTTCCTGGCCCTTGCGGTCCTCGATGCGCAGTTCGTTGAAACCGCCGCCGCCGGGGTAGCTGTCGGTCTTGAAAACGCTGCGGGTCTTGTTCTGCGGCAGCTCGTAGGGCACCCGGTTTTCGCTGTGGTAGAGGCAGCCGGTGACCAGCGGCTGATCCGGATCGCCCTCCAGGAAACCCACCAGGACTTCCATGCCCACCCGCGGGATGGCGACGCCGCCATAGCGCTTGCCCGCCCAGTTGGAGGCGACGCGCAACCAGCAACTGGTGTTGTCGTCGGCCTGGCCGAGGCGATCCCAGAAGAACTGCACCTTGACCCGGCCGTATTGGTCGCAGTGGATGGTCTCGCCGGCGGGGCCGGTCACGACCGCTGTCTGGCAGCCCAGCACGCGTGGCCTGGGATGCTCCAGCGGGGGGCGGAAATGCGCGCTCCAGGGAGTGGCGACGAAACGGTTGCGATAGCCCTGGCGGAAATCGCCCTGGCCCTGCGCGACGTCGCTGTCGATCGACTCTTCCAGTACCTGCGGCTGCCGCCCTTCGTGGAGAACCTCGGTAAGCAGCCAGAGATCGTTCCATTCGCCGCGGGGATGCGCGGACAGCGTCAGGAAGTGTCCGCTGAGCAGCGCCGGTTCGTCGCTTTCGCCCCTGGCCTGTAGGTAGTCGGCGCGATGCCGTTCCAGCGCGCGCCGGCTCAGGTGCTTGCCGCGCTCGCGGTGGGTGAAGCGGCCGGGATAGTCGTAGTCCTCCAGGTCCGGTTGCTGCGCCCCGGGCTGCGGGCCATGGGCGGCCTGCATCTGCAACGCGGGTTGCTCGAAGTCGTAGTCGCGCCGGGTAACCCGGCTGGCACGGGTGTCGAAGCGCACGCCGAAGCGCTTGACCACCGGCTGGTCGGCGACCAGCCCGGCGTCCTGCACGTAGGCGACGGGGCGTTGCAGCCGCGGAAAGGAGGTCTGGTCGTCGCCGAAGACCAGCACATGGCCCTGGGCAGAAAACTCATGGTGGTAATGGATGCCCTCCTCCTCGCAGAGCCTGCTGAGGAACGCCAGGTCGGTTTCGTCGTACTGCGTGCAGTATTCGCGGGCCGGGTACGGCGTCGGACCCAGCTGGAAGCGGTAGGCGTCGGCGAGAATGCCGTGGCCCTCCAGCACCCGGCCGATGATTTCCGGCACGCTGAGGCGCTGGAAGATGCGTTGGTCGCTGCACAGCCCCAGGTAGGCCAGGCGCGGCTCCAGGGTCGCGCGATAGCCGGTCAGGCGCTTGCCGGAGTCCCCCTGGGCGATGCTGGTGAGCTGTCCGTGGACCCCTTGCCCGCTCGGCGAGAGGATCAGGAAGGCCGGCTGGTGCAACAGCGCGTCGAGGTCCAGATCGGATCGCTCGCTGACCAGCTCCAGGTCGAAGCGAAAGGGCTGGCTGATGGCTTCGCGACCGCGGAAGGCGAGTACCTGGAAGTCGTGCCGGAGGTTTTCGATGCGAAGGCTGAAGTGCGTCTGGTTGGCGGGGGCGAACATTCACTGTCCTCTTGGAAACGCAGCCGTGCGTTCCTGGCGTATTCGGTTCCGGGCGCGACGCGCCTGAGCCCGCGCGATGGAAATGCTGGCCGAGAGGATAGAGGAGAACAGTTGTGCAACTCTTTGCGCACTCGGCCTCCCGGCCGCATCAACGCTGACCTCAATAAATTTGTAACAGAAAATTTCCAGAATGCCGACGCGGACGCCCCACCCCATCCGCGGCATTCACGTCCGCCAGGACGGGCCAGGCGTCCGCCGCCTCCGAGCACCTCAGGCGTAGCGCTCGCGACCCCAGGCGAGGAGGCTTTCCAGCAGTTCGCGGATGACCGCGCGGGTCGCTTCGGCGAGGTCCGCGCGGTAAGCGAACGGGGCCTGCTCGTCCATGTAGGTGCACTGCGCCAGCTCCAGCTGGACGGCATGGACGTGCTGCTCCGGCTGGCCGTAGTGGCGGGTGATGTGGCCGCCCTTGAAGCGCCCGTTGAGCACATGGCTGTAGCCTTCGGCGGCAGCGCAGACCGCCTCCAGGCGGGCCGCCAGCGCTGGATCGCAACTGGCGCCGGCGTTGGTGCCGAGATTGAAGTCGGGCAGTCGGCCGTCGAACAGGTGCGGCACGTGGGAACGGATCGAGTGGGCGTCCCAGAGCAGCGCGTAGCCGAACTCGGCCTTCAGCCGCGCCAGTTCCTCGGCGATGGTCCGGTGGTAAGGCGTCCACACTTCGGCCAGGTAGCGCATGCGTTCCTCGGCGGACGGCGCCATGCCTTCGCGGTAGAGCGGCCGGCCGTCGAACAGGGTGTCCGGATACAGGCCGGTAGTGGCGGTGCTGTACAGCGGCTTGTCGTCGGAAGGGCGGTTGAGATCGACCACATAGCGCGAATAGTGGGCAGCCAGGGTGCTGGCGCCCAGTTCCTCGGCGAAATCGTAGAGCCGGGGAATGTGCCAGTCGGTATCGGTCAGCGCCCGCGCCTCCTCCACCAGGCCGGCGTCCACCGCCGGGGTCAGGCGCGTGCCGGGGTGCGGCATGCTGATCAGTAGCGGCACGCGGCCGCGCTTGAAACTCAGGACTTCATCCACGGTATACCTCCTCGGCGTGGCGAATGACGCGTTTCGGCAGATCGCCACCCAGCCAGTAGGCCAGCTCCGCCGGACGCTCGATGTCCCAGGCGACGAAGTCGGCCAGCTTGCCGACCTCCAGGCTGCCGTGGCTGGCTTCCAGCCCCAGCGCCCGGGCGGCGTGCAGGGTGACACCGGCCAGCGCCTCCTCCGGGGTCAGGCGGAACAGGGTACAGGCCATGTTCAGCATCAGGCGCAACGACAGCGCCGGCGAGGTGCCGGGATTGAGATCGCTGGCAATGGCCATGGCCACGCCGTGCCGGCGCAGGGCATCGATCGGCGGCAGCTGGGTCTCGCGCAGCAGGTAGAAGGCGCCCGGCAGCAGCACCGCGACGGTGCCCGCCTCGCCCATGGCGCGGGCGTCGTCCTCGGTCATGTACTCCAGGTGGTCGGCCGACAAAGCCCGGTAGCGCGCCGCCAGGCTGGAACCGTGCAGCGAGGATAGCTGCTCGGCGTGCAGCTTCACCGGCAGGCCCAGCTCGCGGGCGGCGATGAATACCCGCTCGACCTGCGCCGGGGAAAACGCCAGGTGCTCGCAGAAGGCGTCCACCGCGTCCACCAGTCCCTCCCCGGCCAGCGCGGGGAGCATCGTCGAGCAGATATGCTCGATGTAGTCGTCGGCGCGCCCGGCGTATTCCGGCGGTAGCGCATGGGCAGCCAGGCAGGTGCTGCGCACGGTCGCCGGCAGGCGTTCGCCGAGGCGGCGGATGACCCGCAGCATCTTGCGCTCGCTGGCCAGGTCGAGGCCGTAGCCGGACTTGATCTCCAGCGCCGTCACGCCGTCGCGCAGCAAGGGCTCCAGGCGCTTGCGCGCGCTGGCCAGCAATTCTTCCTCGCTGGCCTCGCGGGTGGCGCGTACGGTGCTGGCGATGCCGCCGCCGGCGGCGGCGATCTCGGCGTAGCTGACGCCCTCCAGGCGCTGCTCGAATTCGCCGCTGCGGTTGCCGCCGAACACCGCGTGGGTGTGGCAGTCGATCAACCCCGGGGTCAGCCAGGCGCCATCGAGGTCGATGCGTTCGGCGTAGTCGTCGGGCGGCAGTTCGGCGCGCGGGCCGATCCAGTGGATCAGCGGACCGTCGGTGACCAGGGCGGCGTCCTCGACGATCGAGTACTTGCCGCCCTTGAGGGTGGCGGCATGGCAATGCTGCCAGAGTCGTTTCATTGCAGGTCTCCTATGCTCGCGGCCAGCCGGGCGAGACTCTTCCGCTCGCCGAGGATGGCCGCCGCGCTGGCGATGTCGGGAGCCAGCCAGCGGTCGGTGTCGTACGCGGGCACGCGCTCGCGCAGGATGCCCCAGGCCGCCGCGGTGCCCTGGCCGAAGCGTTGCGGGGCGAGGAATTCGAAGGCCTGGGCGGCCAGCAGGTACTCGATGGCGAGGATCCGCCGGAGGTTCTCCAGGGCCCTGCCAAGCTTGAGCGCGGCACTGGTGCCGAGGCTCAGGTGGTCCTCCTGGAGCGCCGAGGTGACGAAGTTGTCGACCACCGCCGGCTGCGCCAGCTGGCGGTTCTCGCCGGCCAGGGAGGCGGCGACGTACTGGGTGATCATCATCCCCGAGTTGACTCCCGGCTTGCCCACCAGGAACGCCGGCAGGCCGCTGACCAGCGGGTTGACCAGGCGATCCAGGCGCCGCTCGGCGACCCCGCCCAGCTCGGCCACGGCGATCGCCAGCAGGTCGGCGGCCATCGCCACCGATTCGCCGTGGGGATTGGCCTGGGATACCACCCGGTAGGCCTCCGGCGTACCCAGCAGCAGCGGGTTGTCGGTGGCCGAGTTGAGTTCGGTCTCTATCTGCCGCGCCGCGTGGGCCAACTGGTCACGGCAGGCGCCATGGATCTGCGGTATCGAGCGGATGCTCAGGGCATCCTGGGTGCGGATGCCGCGGGCGTTCTCCAGCACCTGGCTGCCAGCCAGCAAGGCCCGCAGATTGGCGGCGACCCGCTGCATCCCGGGATGCGGCTTGAGCGCAACGATCTCGGCGTCGAACGCCGACAGTTGGCCGCGCAGGGCCTCGAAGCTCATCGCCCCGATCACGTCGGCCCACTGCGCCAGGCGCTGCGCGTCGTCCAGGGCCAGGCAGGCGAGGCCGGTCATGCACGGCGTGCCGTTGACCAGGCAGAGCCCGTCCTTGGCTCCCAGGCGCACCGTCGCCAGGCCTTCCGCCGCCAACGCGGCGGCGGCCGGCACGACGCTGCCGCGGTAGCTGACCTCGCCGATGCCGAGCAGGGCGATGCCGACGTGCGCCATGTGGGTCAGGTAGCCCACCGAGCCCTGGGCCGGCACCTGCGGGGTAATGCCGTGGTTGAGCAGCGCCAGCAGCCCTTCCACCAGCGAACGGTCGAGCCCGGACTTGCCCTGGCTGTAGTTGGCGACGGCGGCACAGATGATCGCCCGGGTCTGTTCGTCGCGCAGCGGCTCGCCGACCCCGCAGGCATGGCTGAGCAAGGTGTTGCGCGACAGCTCGGCGAGCTGCTCGCCTTCCAGCAGGACGTCGCACAGCGCGCCGAGGCCGGTACTGATGCCGTAGGCACGCTCGCCGTTGGCGACGATACGGCAGACGATGGCGCGGGCGTTGTCGATCCGTGCCCAGGCCGCCGCCGACAGTTCCAGGCGCGCACCGTGCCGGGCCACCGCGACCAGTTCTTGCCAACGCAGCGGACCGTCGCCGAACACGACGCTCGGTAGGTCGCTCATAGGTTCGCCACCCGCCGCTGGACGAAGCGGTCGACGTAGTCGTCGGCCGGCTGGTGGAGGATTTCCCGTGGCGTGCCGACCTGGATCAGTTGGCCGTCCTTGAGGATCGCGATGCGGTTGCCGATGCGTACCGCCTCGTCGAGGTCGTGGGTGATGAAGACGATGGTCTTGTGCAGGGTTTTCTGCAGTTCCAGCAACTGGTCCTGCATGTCCGCGCGGATCAACGGGTCGAGGGCGCTGAAGGCCTCGTCCATGAGAATGATCTCGGTGTCGGCGGCCAGCGCGCGGGCCAGGCCGACACGCTGGCGCATGCCGCCGGAAAGCTGGTGCGGATAGGACTTCTCGTAGCCCTTCAGGCCCACCGTGGCGATCCAGTGCAGGGCCCGCTCGTGGCACTGCGCCCGGCTTTCGCCGCGAACCTTCAGGCCGTAGGCGACATTGTCGAGCACGCTCTTGTGCGGCAGCAGGCCGAAACTCTGGAACACCATGCTGATCTTGCGCCGGCGGAATTGCCGGAGGGCTTCCATGTCGTAGCGCAGGATGTCCTCGCCATCCACCAGGATCTCGCCGCTGGTGGGGTCGATCAGGCGGTTGAAATGGCGCACCAGGGTCGACTTGCCGGAACCCGACAGGCCCATGATCACGAAGATCTCGCCAGCACCGATGGTCAGCGACAGGTCGTTGACGCCGACCACGCAGCCGGTCTGCGCCAGCACTTCGCCCTTGCTGCGTCCCTGGCGGATCAGGGCCAGCGCGGCATCGGCACGCGGGCCGAAGATCTTGAACACGTTCTTCACTTCGATCTTGTTCATCTGCGCACCGCTCATTTGCTCGTCTCGTGCCGGGAACGGCCATAGGCCTGGGTGATGCGGTCGATCACCACCGCGAGGATGACGATCGCCAGGCCGGCTTCCAGGCCCTTGCCCACGTTCAGCGTCTGGATGCCCACCAGTACGTCTTCGCCGAGGCCGCGGGCGCCGATCATCGAAGCGATCACCACCATCGACAGGGCCATCATGGTGGTCTGGTTGATCCCCGCCATGATGCTCGGCAGGGCCAGCGGCAACTGCACGCCGAACAGCTGCTGCCAGCGGTTGGCGCCGAAGGCGTTGACCGCCTCCATCACCTCGCTGTCGACCTGGCGGATGCCCAGGTCGGTGAGGCGGATCAGCGGCGGCGCGGCATAGATCACGGTGGCGAAGATCGCCGGCACCTTGCCCAGGCCGAACAACATCAGCACCGGGATCAGGTACACGAAGCTGGGCATGGTCTGCATGATGTCCAGCAGCGGCATCAGCACCGCGCGCAGGCGGTTGCTGCGCGCGGCGAGGATGCCCAGGGGGATGCCGATCAGCACCGAGATGAAGGTCGCCACCAGCATCAGCGCGAGGGTCTGCATCAGCTTGTCCCAGAGGCCGACGGCGCCGACCAGGAACAGCAGGCCGGTAATCACCAGGGTCGGCAGCAGGCGCCGGGTAGCGTGCCAGGCGATCGCCGCGACGATCGCCAGCAACAGCCACCAGGGCGTGGCGCGGAGCAGCCCTTCGAGGTTGACGATGGCCCACAGCAGGGTGTCGGAGATCTTGCGGAACAGGTCGCCGTAGTTGGTCACCAGGGCGTCGACCCAAGCGTTGACCCAGTCGGCGATGGAAAATGTCAGGCGTTCGGGAAACATGGTCTGCTCTCGTCGGTCGTGGGTTCAGAGTGCCGCTTCGATCTTCTTCGCCGCGTCCTCGTCGACCCAGGCGTGCCAGACCTCGGGGTGCTCCTTGAGGAACTCGCGCGCCAGGCGCGCCGCATCGATCCGGTCCTTGGCCATCCGCGCCAGGTCGCTGTTCAGCAGCTCCGCCGGCAGGTTGACCTTCTCCAGCACCGCCACCAGCTCCGGCGCCTGGTCGTGGAAGGTCCGCGACAGGCCGACCTGGATCCTGATGCGCTTGTCGACGCCGGGCCTTTCCTCCAGGCGCACCAGGTCGGCGCGGCCCATCAGCGGCGTCGGCGACCAGTAGTAGAACAGGATAGGCTCGCCGCGCCGATAGCTCGACAGCACCGCCGCGTCCAGTGCCGGGCCGGTGCCCGGCCGGAAATTGGTGAACGTCTCCTCCAGGCCGTAGCTTTTCAGCATCTCGCTGTTCTCCAGCTCGCAGGTCCAGCCGGCCGGGCAATTGTAGAAGCGCCCCTTGCCCGGCTCTTCCGGGTCGCGGAAGACCTCGGCGTACTGCGCCAGGTCGGCGATAGAGCGCAGCTTCGGCGCCTTCGCCTCGAGCTTGCGCTGCGGGTCGCCCTCGATCACGTAGCGCGGTACGTACCAGCCCTCCACCGCGCCG
Source organism: Pseudomonas sp. 20-5 (assembly GCF_056782835.1). Classification (NCBI taxonomy): domain Bacteria; kingdom Pseudomonadati; phylum Pseudomonadota; class Gammaproteobacteria; order Pseudomonadales; family Pseudomonadaceae; genus Pseudomonas; species Pseudomonas sp. 20-5. The sequence goes on from NZ_CM165584.1 coordinate 5,790,083, forward strand.
ACGATGGGTTCGCCGACGCCGACCACCTTGCCGGCCGCGGCAGCCTTGTTCCAGGCGTCGCTGCGGCCGATCCACTCCTCGGCGAAGACCTGGATGTCATTGGTGCTCAGCGCCTGCTCCATGGTGATCGAGTTGCCCGGCAGGCTGTCGGTGGTACAGCCGTAGCCCTTGGCCAGGACGAACTGCATCAGCTCGGTGAGCAGGGTCCCGCTCTCCCAGTTCAGCCCGGCGAACTTCACCGCCTTGCCGGACTCGCACCAGCCTTCCGCCTGGGCGCCCGCCGCGGCGGCGAGCAGGCCGAGGGCACAGAGAACACTCAACATCGACTTCTTGTATCGCATGGTTCGACGCTCCAGATGCACGATTGGGAAAGGCAGTTGGAAAACCTGCGGGCCGCGCCCGGGGGAACGGCCTCGATCGTTGTTATTGGCCGGCGGCCCAGGCCGCCGTCGGTTCCGTCACAGCCCTCCCTGGGCCTGAAGCACGCCATGCGCGGCATCGCCCTTCGGCCTGACCCAGCGCCGGTAGGCGATCACCAGCAAGGCGATCCAGATAGCCCCGACCCACAGGGCCGGGCGGGTGTCCGGGAAATAGCCGAGCACCACGAAGATGAACAGCATGAAGACGATCGCCGCCGCCGGCGCGAATGGCCACAGCGGCACCGGGAACTTCAGCGCGGCGACCTGGCGCGGCCCCATGCGCCGGCGCATGCCGACCTGGGCCAGGAGGATCATCAGCCAGACCCACACGGTGGCGAAGGTGGCGATGGAAGCGATCAACAGGAATACGCTCTGCGGGATCAGGTAGTTCAGCGCCACGCCGAGCAGCAGGGCAACCGCCATCAGCAGCACGGTCATCCACGGCACGCCGTGCCGCGACACCCGCGAGAAGCCGACCGGCGCCTGGCCCTGGCGGGCCATGCCGTAGAGCATGCGACCGGCGCCGAAGATGTCGCTGTTGATCGCCGAGATCGCCGCGGTGATCACCACGACATTGAGGATCGCCGCGGCCGACTCGATCCCCAGGCCGTCGAAGATCTGCACGAAGGGACTGCCGTTGCTGCCGATCTGCTGCCAGGGGAAGATCGCCATCAGCACGAACAGGGTCAGCACGTAGAACAGCAGGATGCGCAGCGGCACCGCATTGATCGCCCGCGGGATCACCCGCTGCGGGTCCTGCGCCTCGCCGGCGGTGATGCCGATGATCTCGATGCCGCCGAAGGCGAATACCACCACCGACAGCGAGGCGACCAGCCCGGCCCAGCCGTTGGGCAGGAAGCCGCCGTGCTGCCACAGGTTGTGCACGCCGGTGGCGGACGTCGCCGCGCCGCCCAGGCTGAAGCCGAAGAACATGATGCCGAGCCCGGCGAGGATCATCGCGACGATGGCGCCGACCTTGACCAGCGACAGCCAGAACTCCAGCTCGCCGAAGACCTTGACATGACAGAGGTTCAGCCCGCCGATGAACAGCACGATGGACAGTACCCAGATCCAGCGCGGCACGTCGGGAAACCAGAACCCCATGTAGATGCCGAACGCGGTGACATCGGCGAGGCAGACGATGATCATCTCGAAAGCGTAGGTCCAGCCGGTGACGAACCCGGCCAGGGGGCCGAGATAGCTGCTGGCGTAATGGCCGAACGAGCCGGACACCGGCTCGTGCACCGCCATCTCGCCGAGCGCGCGCATCACCATGTACACCGCCGCGCCGGCGATCAGGTAGGCCAGCAGCACCGCCGGCCCGGCCATCTGGATGGCCGATGCGGAACCGTAGAACAGGCCGGTGCCGATCGCCGACCCCAGTGCCATGAAACGAATATGACGGGCGTTCAGTCCGCGCCGAAGCCCCGTGTCGTGCGTCATCCCTCGGCTCTCCTGTTGTTGTTCTTGCTGGAGCGCCCCGGCCGAGCGGCCGGGGGCGGGTATCAAAGACTCGGCAACAGCCGGGCCGGCAGCAGCGCGTTCAGGCAACCGCTGGCGAGCAACTGGCTGGCTGCCTCGATGTCAGGGGCGAAGAAGCGATCCTCCTGGTAGTACGGCACCTTGTCGCGCAGCAGGCGGCGAGCCTGCTCCAGCTTCGGCGAACTCTTCAGGCCCTCGCGGAAGTCCAGGCCCTGGCAGGCGCCCAGCCACTCCACGGCGAGAATCCCGCGGACGTTCTCGGCCATCGCCCAGAGCCGTTTGCCGGCGTTCGGCGCCATCGACACATGGTCTTCCTGGTTGGCCGAGGTCGGCAGGCTGTCGACGCTGGCCGGATGGGCCAGGGCCTTGTTGTCGCTGGCCAGCGCGGCGGCGGTGACCTGGGCGATCATGAAGCCGGAGTTGACCCCGCCGTTGGCCACCAGGAACGGCGGCAACTGCGACATGTGCATGTCCATCATCAGCGAGATGCGCCGCTCCGACAGCGAACCGATCTCGGCCAGCGCCAGGGCCAGGTTGTCGGCGGCCATCGCCACCGGTTCGGCGTGGAAGTTGCCGCCGGAGATCACGTCGCCCTCGGCGGCGAATACCAGCGGGTTGTCGGACACCGCGTTGGCTTCGATCTCCAGCACCTCGGCGGCCTGGCGCATCTGGGTCAGGCAGGCGCCCATCACCTGCGGCTGGCAACGCAGCGAATAGGGGTCCTGGACCTTGTCGCACTTCTCATGGGAACGCGCCACCTCGCTGCTGGCGGTGAGCAGGTCGCGATAGGCCGCGGCCACGTCGATCTGCCCACGCTGGCCGCGCGCGGCGTGGATGCGCGCATCGAACGGCGCCCGCGAACCGAGCATGGCCTCGACGCTGAGCCCGCCGCAGACGGTGGCGGCGGCGAACAGGTCCTCGGCCTCGAACAACCCGCGCAGCGCGTAGGCGGTGGACACCTGGGTACCATTGAGCAGGGCCAGGCCTTCCTTCGCCGCCAGGGTCAGCGGCTCCAGCCCGGCCACCGCCAGCGCTTCGGCGGCCGGCAGCCACTCACCGCGATGGCGCGCCCGGCTTTCGCCGATCAGCACCAGCGACATGTGCGCCAGCGGCGCCAGGTCGCCGGACGCACCCACCGAGCCTTTCAGCGGGATGTGCGGATAGACCTCGGCGTTGATCAGCGCGATCAGCGCGTCGATCACCTTGCGGCGGATGCCGGAGAACCCGCGCGCCAGGCTGTTCACCTTGAGCAGCATGACCAGCCGCACCATGGCGTCGTCCAGCGCCTCGCCGACGCCGGCGGCATGGGACAGGACGATGGAACGCTGGAGCTTCTCCAGGTCGGCCGGGGAAATCCGCGTCGAGGCCAGCAGGCCGAAGCCGGTGTTGATGCCGTAGGCGGTGCGGCCCTCGGCGATGATGTTCTCGACACAGGCGACGCTGGCGGCGATCGGCGCGTCGGCGCTGGGATCCAGGCTCAGGCGCACGGGGGCCAGGTAGGCTTGGCGCAGGTCGGCCAGGGTCAACTGGCCGGGTTTCAGATGCAGGCTCATCGAAGGCTCCTTGTTCGGTTCGGCGGGCTCGGCAGCGCCGTCCGCCGGCGGCGTTCATGGGATTGAAGGCGGCCGCGCCGCCCTGGAAATTCGTCTCAGGCCCCGTGCGCGGGACGTTCGAAGGCGCCGGGATCGGCCGGCAGGATCATTCGCGCCGGGGCCTGGCGCGTGGCCTTGCGCCGCGCCACCAGGTAGTAGAGGACCGCCGGCACCAGCAAGCCGATGATCCAGGAGATATCCACGCCGCCGAGGTGCTCGACCATCGGTCCGGTGTACAGCGTGGTCGCCAGGAACGGCATCTGCACCAGCACGCCGAGGGTATAGACGGCGATTCCCGGCAGGTTCCAGCGACCGTAGCGGCCGTCGGGGTCGGCCAGCGCGGGCACGTCATAGCGCTCGCGGGTGATGAAGTAGTAGTCGACCAGGTTCACCGCGCTCCACGGGGTGAAGAAGGTCAGCAGGAACAGGATGAAGGACTTGAACGCAGCGAGGAACGAGTGCTGGCCGAGCAGCGCGATGAGCGTCGAGGCGCCGACGATCGCGAGGACGAAGAACAGGCGTTGCACGCGGGTGATCTCCAGTTGGCCGCGTACGCTGCTGATGATGGTCGCGATGCACATGAAGCTGCCGTAGGAGTTCAGCGTGGAAATGGTCACCTTGCCGAAGGCGATGCTGAAGTAGAGCAGCGCGGCGACGGTCCCGCTGCTGCCCAGGCCGACGATGTAGGCCACCTCGCGGCCGGCGAACTGGCCGTTGGCCAGGGCTGCGGAGAACACCCCGAGGACCATCGAGGCCTGGGCGCCGAGCACCGAGCCGAGGCCGACGGCGAGGAAGGTCTTCCACGACGAGGTGGACGCCGGCAGGTAGCGTGAATAGTCGGCCACGTAGGGGCCGAAGGCGATCTGCCAGGACGCCGCCAGCGACACCGCGAGGAGGAACGAGGCCCAGCTGAAATGGCGGATGGCGAGCAGGTCGCCGATGTCGCTGAGCAGCATCAGGCGGCTGAACAGGTAGGCGAAGGCGATGATGCCGAGGACGCTGGCGATCCGCCCGATGATGTGGATGACGCGATAGCCGAGCACCGTCACCAGGACGATGAAGGCGGCGAAGATGAAGATCCCGGTGCTGTCGCTGAGCCCGGTGAGCTGGCCGATGGCCTGGCCGGAAAGCACCGTGCCGGTGGCGGTGAAGCCCAGGTACATCAGGCACACCAGTGCGATCGGGATGCAGGCGCCGTAGACGCCGAACTGCACCCGGCTGGAAATCATCTGCGGCAGCCCCAGGCGCGGCCCCTGCGCGGCGTGCAGGGCCATCACCGCGCCGCCGAGGAGCTGGCCGATGAGCAGGCCGACCAGCGACCAGAACACGTCGCCGCCGAGGACCACGGCGAGGGCGCCGGTGACGATGGCGGTGATCTGCAGGTTGGCCCCCAGCCAGAGGGTGAACTGGCTGTAGAGGCGGCCGTGGCGCTCGTTCGCCGGGATGTAGTCGATCGAGCGCCGTTCGATCAGTGGCTTGCTGTCGCTGCCCTGGGTCATGCTGCTGTACTCCGCTGCGGCTCGCGCGCCGCCATTCTTGTTGTGGCCTGGTCGGGACAGTGGGCGGCCGCCCCCACGCCCCGCCGGCGTGGAGGCGGTTTTCGAGGTCAGCGCTGGGCGGTGATCATCGGCAGGTTCAGGCCCTGCTCCTTCGCGCAATCGATGGCGACCTGGTAGCCGGCGTCGGCGTGCCGCATCACCCCGGTACCCGGGTCGTTGGTCAGCACGCGGGCGATGCGTTCGGCGGCCTCGTCGCTACCGTCGCAGACGATCACCATCCCGGAGTGCTGGGAGAAGCCCATGCCTACGCCGCCGCCGTGGTGCAGCGAGACCCAGGTGGCGCCGCTGGCGGTATTCAGCAGGGCATTCAGCAGCGGCCAGTCGGACACCGCGTCGGAGCCGTCCTGCATGGCCTCGGTCTCGCGGTTGGGGCTGGCCACCGAGCCGGAGTCGAGGTGGTCGCGGCCGATGACGATCGGCGCGGACAGCTCGCCGCTGCGCACCATCTCGTTGAAGGCCAGGCCGAGCTTGGCGCGCAGCCCCATGCCAACCCAGCAGATGCGCGCCGGCAGACCCTGGAAGCTGATGCGCTCGCGGGCCATGTCCAGCCAACGGTGCAGGTGGGCATCGTCGGGGATCAGTTGCTTGACCTTGGCGTCGGTCTTGTAGATGTCCTGCGGGTCGCCCGACAGCGCGGCCCAGCGGAACGGACCGATGCCGCGACAGAACAGCGGGCGGATGTAGGCCGGGACGAAGCCGGGGAAATCGAAGGCATTGGCCACCCCCTCTTCCTTGGCCATCTGGCGGATGTTGTTGCCATAGTCGAAGGTCGGCACGCCCTGCTGCTGGAACGCCAGCATGGCCCGCACGTGTACCGCCATGGACTGCTTGGCGGCCTTGACCACGGCGGCCGGGTCGGTCTGCGCGCGGTCGCGGTACTCTTCCCAGCTCCAGCCGGCCGGCAGGTAGCCGTTGAGTGGATCGTGGGCGCTGGTCTGGTCGGTGACCATGTCCGGGCGTACGCCGCGGCGAACCAGTTCCGGAAGGATCTCGGCGGCATTGCCCAGCAGGGCGATGGAAATGGCCTTGCCTTCGGCGGTGTAGCGCTGGATCCGCGCCAGGGCGTCGTCCAGGTCCTTGGCCTGCTCGTCGACGTAGCGACTGCGCAGGCGGAAGTCGATGCGGCTCTGCTGGCACTCGATGTTCAGCGAACAGGCGCCGGCCAGGGTCGCCGCCAGCGGCTGGGCGCCGCCCATGCCGCCAAGGCCGGCGGTAAGCACCCAGCGGCCCTTGAGATTGCCGTCGTAATGCTGGCGGCCAGCCTCGACGAAGGTTTCGTAGGTGCCCTGGACGATGCCCTGGCTGCCGATGTAGATCCACGAACCGGCGGTCATCTGGCCGTACATCGCCAGGCCCTTGGCGTCCAGTTCGTTGAAGTGTTCCCAGGTCGCCCAGTGCGGCACCAGGTTGGAGTTGGCGATCAGCACCCGCGGCGCGTTGGCGTGGGTCTTGAACACGCCGACCGGCTTGCCGGACTGTACCAGCAGGGTCTCGTCGTCGTTCAGTTGCTTGAGGGTCTCGACGATCCTGTCGTAGCACTCCCAGTTGCGCGCGGCACGGCCGATGCCGCCGTAAACCACCAGTTCCCTGGGGTTCTCCGCGACCTCCGGGTCGAGGTTGTTCATCAGCATGCGCAGCGGCGCTTCGGTCAGCCAGCTCTTGGCGGTCAGCGTAGTGCCGCGCGGGGCGCGGATTTCAATATCGCGGAATTTGCTCGGGGTGGTCACGGCAGGCTCCTGGGCGTGGCGTTCAACGGGCGGCGACCGGCGAGGGTGCGCCTGAATTCGGGGACGAAGCAGAGGTCGGGCTGGGTCTACCGAACACATCTATGCTTGTACATACAAGTATAAGCAAAGGAAGGGCCAATTCTGCCGCCACGCCCTCCGGCGATATCTCCACATTCCCGTGAATTTCATTCAACCCGTTGATTTTTCTGTAGTTAAGAATTAGCGAAGGTAGCCTCTCCCCCGGGAGAAGGAGCCTGCCGGAACGGCCCTGGGTGCACGTGATCGAAGCGTGCGCGCACCGGTTTGGGGCCTTCGGTAACACCGTTCAGCGCAATTGCGGGTAACCCCAGCCCTGCGCCTGACGCTCGTAGTCGAGGAGAATCCGGTAATGCTCCTCGCCGGCCGGGAGGAAGCTTTTCAGCGCCAGTGTCGCGGCCAGGTGCGGGCACTCGATCAGCGTCAGGTTCAGCGCTTCGAACAGCTCGCGGCGTTGCGCCGCACTCCAGTGCAGCGAGGTGATCAGCGGCAAGGCCGGGCTCGGCGCGCTGCGCCCGAGCACGCGCAGGCCGGCCAGGCGCTCCGGTGCGTGGCGTTGCAGGTAGCCGAAGGTCACTGCATCCACCGAGGTCAGCTCGACCTCACCCGCGGCCACCATCGCCAGGCTGCGCAGGTGGCCGCCGCTGATGTGCACCTCGGCGAAGAACGCCGAGTCTCGCCCCAGCGGCGCCAGCGCATGGCGCAGCAGGTTCATGCCGCTGTTGGAGTCGTGGTCGTTGAGCGCCAGGCGGGTATTGCGGAAGTCGCCGAGGCGCTGGCGCGCCTGTCCTTCGGCGGCGACGAACAGGCTGCAATGCTCACCGGGAGCACAATCGGGCAAGTCGTAGCTGGGCACCGCGAGCACCGCCACCTGGCCGCGCAACTGGTTCATCAGCGGATAGCCGCAGGTCTGCGCGAACAACAGGTTAGGCTGTCGCCACTGCACCGCCAGATCGGTGGCGGCCGACGCGTAACGGCGCACGCCCAGGCGCCGGCAGACCTCGCCGATGAAGGTTGCGCCGGCCTGCCTGACGCAGTCCGGCTCGACATACATGTCCAGCGCCGCCACCACCAGGGTATCGATCATGCTCTCGTCCGCCTGCCTTCAATGCTCGGGATGCACCGGCGCATCCACTGGCCGCCAACCGTGGCGCCGCCATAGACGACCATAGCCGGGCAGGTGGAAATCGCCACTACGTCGCCGGTAGGCACGGCGGCTTGCGCTATACACGCGCGGCAGCAGGTACCAGGGCAGGCCCGGCAGATCGTGGTGGACCAGATGCAAGTTGTTGTTGAGGAACAGCAGCCGCCACGGCCACCCCGCGTCGACCAGCACGCTGCGCTGCGCCGGCTCGCGGGCCGGACGGTGCTCGTAGAAAGAGCGCAGCATGCTCAGGCCGAGGGCCGGATAGGCCACCGCCGGCAGGTACAGCCAGGGCGGGATGCCCGCCCAGCGCCAAAGCCCGGCCAGCAACCCGCCCAGCAGCACGGCATGCAGGCCCCACAGGCGCCAGGCGGCACCCTCTCCCCGGCGCAACCGCGAACCTTCCAGGCGCGCCATCGCCGCCAGGGCCAGCAGCGGGCCGAGGGTGGCGCGACCGAGCAGGGTCTTGTCCAGGCAGAGCCAGCGCCGCCGCCAGGAGCCCAGGCGCGGCCACTCGGACAGACTGACGTAGCGACTCTCGGGGTCCAGCCCCGGGTAGGTCAGTTGCTCGTCGAGGTGGTGCCGCAAGTGGCTGTCACGGTACAGCGGATAGGGATACCAGACGGCCAGTGGCAGGTAGCCGAGCATGGCGTTGAACCTCGGCCAGCGGGTCGGGTGGCCATGGATCAGCTCATGCTGCAACGACATGTAGAGGGAGGCGAACGGCACCAGTCCCGCCAGTACCGGCCAACCCCAGCGCTCATACTGGCTGGCGAGCAGTGCCCAACCGCCGTACAGGCAGGCGACCAGCAGCCAGGTCGGCCATTCGCTGCGCGCCTGGAAGGTATCCTGGAGCCGCCGCACCAGGGTGCGCTGACGCCCGCTCAGGTAGTGCGCCATGAAGGCTGGCGAGGCTTACTTCAGGGAGGTATCGAGGCGCGCGGCGACTTCGGCCGGCACCCAGTGGCTCCAGATTTCGCGATGCTGGCGAAGAAACTGCGCACGCACCTTGCCGACCTCGCGATGATTCTGCGCCATGTCGGCGAGCAGCTCGTTGAACAGCGGCAAGGGGATCTCGACCTTGCGGAACAGCTCGACCAACGCCGGCGCCTTGTCATGGAAATCGCGGGAAACGCCAATGGTGATCTTCGCCGGCAACGAGCGGGAACCGATGGGGTCGGGGTTCTTCGGATCGGACAGGGTGGCCCAGGCCTTCTCGCTGAACGGCGGCTCTTCCAGTTGCACCAGCTTGAAACGGCCCATCAACGGAGTCGGCGACCAATAGTAGAAAAGCACCGGCTCGCCGCGCCGGAAGGCCGCACTGATCGCCGCATCCAGCGCCGGGCCGGTGCCGGTGCGGAAGTTCGTGTAGCTGTCCTGCAACCTGTAGGCCTTGAGCTTCTGGCTGTTGACGATCTCGCAGGTCCAGCCGGTCGGGCAGTTGTAGAAACGCCCCTTGGCGGGCTCCTCGGGATCGCGGAACAGCGCCTTGTAGCGCGGCAGGTCGGCGACCGACCTCAACTCCGGCGCCTTCGCCTCGATGCCTCGTTGCGGGTCGCCCTTGACCAGGTACTCCGGCACCCACCAGCCCTCGGTGGCGCCCTTCACCGTCTCTCCGACGGAGAACACCTCGCCCGCCTCCTCCGCCGCGCGCCACACCGGGCTACGCCCGGCCCATTGCTCCCCGGTGACCTGGATATCGTTCTGGCGCAGGGCGTTTTCCATGGTCACGGTATTGCCCGGCAGCGCGTCGGTCTCGCAGCCGTAGCCTTTTTCCAGTACGTAGCGCAACAGGTCGGTGGTGAACATGCCGCTTTCCCAGTTCAGCCCGGCGAACACCACTTTGCCCGGGTACGGGCATTCCGCCGCGACGGCGGTCTGGCTGGCGAGGCTGGCGCCCAGGGCGAGGACGGCGAGGATCTGGCGAAGCGGGGGCATGCGGGTCTCCCGGTTGGAGTCGGACGGCATGCGGAACTATATAGGCATTAAAAATATTGGATTAATAACGTTTGATTCTTTGGATAGACAAAAGCGCCTACCCTTTCGGTGTAGACGCTTTTTCCTGGCGGCGCCGGCGAATCACAGCGAATCGAGTTCCACCGCACAGACCCACGCCGGCTCGTGGGCCGTCAGGCGCCAATGCTGCAAGCCCTGCAGCCCCTCGGCGCACAGGCAGTCGTGGGCAGCCAGTTGCCCGCGAGGTTGCCCTTGCAAGGAAATCGCTACCCCGTCCTGCTGGGCGAACAGCAGCAGCGTGCTCGCCGTGCCGTGCCAGTCCAGCTCGCCCTCGACCCGCAGCCATTGCAGGCGCGCGCGATGGCGCCGGGGCGCATAGATCAGGTTGAAGTCGCGGATAGCTCCATCGAGCAGGGTGCAGTGCACCTCGCTGTCGCCGGAAAAGGCGAAGGCCTGCCGGGCGCGTAGCGGCGCGGATTCCGCGCCATCCACCCGCAGGCGCATGCCGCCGCCCTCCAGCACGCTGATGATCCGCTGGTAACCGGCGAAGCGGGAGAAGCCGCCGGACTCGCCGACATCGGCGATCGACAGGCGCCAGCCGAAGCCGTCCAGGCCGTCGCCGCCGTCGCGGGCGATCTCCTCGGTGGAGCCGGCGCCGTTCTTCCACGGCATTCTCGGGTAGTCGACGGCACGCAGGATGCGGAGTTCGCTCATGAGCTGAAACGTCCTTCCAGACGGTGGCGGGAACCCGGGTGCAGCAGCCGCGCGGCGGTCACCGCGACACGCCCGGACCATGTGCGGCGGCGGATCAGCAGGCACGGCTCGCCGCGTTCGATCTGCAACAGCTTGCACTCGGCCGGCTCGGCGAGGATCGCCTCGACCACATGCTCGCCCTCGGTGAGCGGCGCCACCTGGGTCAGGTAGGCATAGGGCGTTTGCCGGGTGAAATCCTGCTTGAGGTAGTCCGGCGCCACCGCGGCGTTCACGTAGCGGTCCTCGATCTGCACCGGGATATCGTTCTCGTAGTGCACGATCAGCGAGTGGAACACCCGCTGGCCTTCGCGCACGTCCAGTGCCAGGGCGCGCTCGGGGCCGGCGACCTCCTCGCCGAGGGTGATCACCTGGCAACGATGGCGATGCCCGCGGGCCGCGATCTCGTCGGCGATGTTGTGCACCTCGAACAGCGCCGACTGGCCCTTGGGCTCGGCGACGAAGGTTCCTACCCCCTGCATGCGCACCAGCAGGCCGTCGCTGGTCAGTTCGCGCAGGGCGCGATTGATGGTCATGCGACTGAAGCCGAGCTGGCTGACCAGTTCGCTCTCGGACGGCACCCGGTGGTGCGGCGGCCAGGCGCCCGACTGGATCTGGCTGACGATCATCTGCTTGACCCGCGCGTAGAGCGGCGCCGGTACCTCGCCGAGTTGCGAGGCCAGCGGGGAACGATCAGAGGAAGAGGACGTCACGGAGAGACTCCTTGTCGAGGCGTCGATGAAGTGAGTTTACGCACCGCTTAATCGTCTGTATATGTATATACAAATAAAATAGACTGCGTGTGAGCTGATTATGTCCGCAATTTTCGCTGAACGTGCGTTGCTGCCGGAAGGCTGGGCGCGAAATGTCCGTTTCGAGATTTCCGCGGACGGAGTCCTCGCCGGGATTCGTCCCGACGCCAACGCCGACGGCGCCGAACGCCTCGGCGGCGCCGTGCTGCCGGGGATGCCCAACCTCCATTCGCACGCGTTCCAGCGCGCCATGGCCGGGCTCGCCGAAGTCGCCGGCAATCCCAACGACAGTTTCTGGACCTGGCGCGAGCTGATGTACCGGATGGTCGCTCGACTGTCGCCGGAACAGATCGAGGTCATCGCCTGCCAGCTCTACATCGAGATGCTCAAGGCCGGCTACACCGCGGTGGCGGAATTCCACTACGTCCATCACGACCTCGACGGCCGCTCCTACGCCGACCCCGCCGAACTTTCCCTGCGCATCTCCCGCGCCGCCAGCGCCACAGGTATCGGCCTGACCCTGCTGCCCGTGCTTTACAGTCACGCAGGCTTCGGCGGCCAGCCGGCCAGCGAGGGCCAGCGGCGCTTCATCAATGGCAGCGAGGCCTACCTGGAACTGCTCCAGCGCCTGCGCGCGCCGCTGGAGGCGGCAGGCCACTCCCTGGGCCTGTGCTTCCACTCCCTGCGCGCGGTGACTCCGCAGCAGATCGCCACGGTCCTCGCCGCCGGCCACGACGACCTGCCGGTCCACATCCATATCGCCGAACAGCAGAAGGAAGTCGACGACTGCCAGGCCTGGAGCGGACGCCGGCCGTTGCAATGGCTGTACGAGAACGTCGCGGTCGACCAGCGCTGGTGCCTGGTCCATGCGACCCACGCCGACCCCGCCGAGGTGGCGGCGATGGCGCGTAGCGGCGCGGTGGCCGGCCTGTGCCTGAGCACCGAGGCCAACCTCGGCGACGGCATCTTCCCGGCGACGGACTTCCTCGCCCAGGGCGGGCGCCTGGGCATCGGCTCGGACAGCCACGTCTCGCTCAGCGTGGTCGAGGAACTCCGCTGGCTGGAATACGGCCAGCGCCTGCGTGACCGGAAACGCAACCGGCTGTACCGCGACGACCAGCCGATGATCGGCCGCACGCTCTACGACGCTGCTCTGGCTGGCGGCGCCCAGGCCCTTGGGCAGCCGATCGGTAGTCTCGCCGTGGGCCGTCGCGCCGACCTGCTGGTGCTCGACGGCAACGACCCCTACCTGGCCAGCGCCGAGGGCGACGCCCTGCTCAACCGCTGGCTGTTCGCCGGCGGCGACCGCCAGGTGCGCGACGTGATGGTGGCCGGCAGATGGGTGGTGCGCGACGGCCGGCATGCAGGGGAAGAGCGCAGCGCACGGGCATTCGTCCAGGTGCTGGGGGAACTGCTCGACTGACCCTGCACAGCGGCGGACAACCGCGTTGCGCTTATCCGCCCCACTCGTTCGAGCCGTCGGGCGCTAAACGCCGATACTTCCCACGCCAGCCGCCAGGCGTGAACGGCGCTGGAAAGAAAAAACGCCCCGGCGGGGCGTTCCTTCACTGGCTCCGCTTCAACTGGCCGTTGGGTACCCGCCAGATCAGCTCGTCCACCGCGTAACCGCGGCTGCGCGCTTCTTCCAGCAGACGCTCGCGGGTCTGCTGCGAAACCTGCGGGGTACGCGACAGCAGCCACAGGTATTCACGGTTCGGATTGCCCACCAGCGCGGTACGGTAGTCGTCGTCCACCGCCAGCACCCAATAGTCGCCGCGCGCCACGTTGGGGAAGAGATTGGCGAACCAGTTGTCGAAGCGCACCCACAACTTGTCGGTGCGACCCGGCTGCTGGGCGACCGCCCGCCCCTCCACCTGCTCCCAGTCGCCATCCAGGGTCAGGCAGCGATTGATCACCTGGATGCTCTGGTCTTCCTGCAAGCGGTAATGCGCCTCCGATTGCGCGCAGTTGCGCTGGAAGAACATCGGCAAGCGCGCCAGTTCGTACCAGGTGCCCTGGTAGCGCTGGAGGTCGACCTGCTCGGTGGCCGGCGGATTCTTCGGCGAGCCCGCGCAACCGACCAGCAGCAAGCCCAGCCACAGGGTGCAGAGCACCCGGATCGGCAGACCGATCACTTGAGCCCCTGGCCGGAGAAGAGCAGCGCCTTGTCGGCCGCGTACTGCACGCTGATGAAAGCCTTCTCGTCGCCCCAGGTGCAACTGGACATGCCCAGCGCGCCGGAGCACTCGGTGGGCTTGCCGAGGATCGCCTCGACCTCGGCCTTGCTCATGCCGGCCTTGAGCTTGGAATAGTTTTCCTGGTTGATCTTGCTGCAGGCGGCCAGGACGACGCAGAAAGCGACCACGGCCAGGGTACGGAACGACGCCATGAGGAACTCCTTGTTCGGGGGAAGCGCTGCCCTACAGCTTGGCACACGCGGGGGAAATCCGGAGCCTTGGAGTCAGAAACGCGAACCGGGTTCCCTGAGGAACGCCGTCTCCTCCTCGCTGGAGGGGCGGCCGAGAATGGCGTTGCGATGGGGAAAGCGACCGAAGCGGGCGACTACCGCATGATGCCGCTCGGCATAGTCGTAGAAATCGTCGAAGGGCTTGCGCACGCTGCCACCGACCTGATCGCGCAGGTCGCGGAAGCAGGCTACCGCCCGCTCCTGGCTGGGCAGGTCCTCGGCGTGCTCCAGGACCAGGTAGGCGAACACCCGGCGCACCGGCGGCAACTGGCGGTCGAAGCCTTTTTCCAGGCCCTCGCGCACCACCCGTTGCGCCCGGGCGTCGCCGGCGTAGGCGCGCGGCGTGTCGCGGTAGATCATCCGCGGCAACTGGTCGAGCAACAGGATCAGCGCCAGCCAGCCATCGGCCTCGGCCGTCCACTCCTGCAAGCCGCCGTCCAGCGCCTGGTTCACCAGGTCGCCGAAACGGCCGCCGGCATCGGCGTCCTGGCAGACGTTCTTGCCGAACCACAGGCCGTTGCGCTGGGCAACCACCTCGGCGGCGTCGCTGGAGGTGCCGAACCACCAGTCGAGCAAGGTCTCCCAGGGCGCGCTCATCGGCCTACTCCGCGTGGTAGCCGGTGATGCGCTCGACTTCCTGCTTCGAGCCGAGGAACACCGCGACACGCTGGTGCAGGTTCTCCGGCTTGATGTCGAGGATGCGCTGGGTGCCGTTGGTGGCGGCGCCGCCGGCCTGCTCGATGATGAACGACATCGGGTTGGCTTCGTACATCAGGCGCAGCTTGCCGGGCTTCTCCGGCTCGCGGGCGTCGCGCGGGTACATGAAGACGCCGCCACGGGTCAGGATGCGGTGGACGTCGGCGACCATCGAGGCGATCCAGCGCATGTTGTAGTTCTTGCCCAGCGGGCCTTCCTTGCCGGCCAGCAGTTCTTCCACGTAGCGTTTCACCGGCGCTTCCCAGTGGCGCTGGTTGGACATGTTGATGGCGAACTCGGCGGTGCTTTCCGGCACGCTGATGTTGTCGTGGGTGAGGACGAAGCTGCCCAGCTCGCGATCCAGGGTGAAGCCCTTGACGCCATTGCCGAGGGTCAGCATCAGCATGGTCTGCGGGCCGTAGATGGCGTAGCCGGCGGCGACCTGGGTGGTGCCCGGCTGGAGGAAGGCTTCCTCGCGCAGGGTATCGTTCTGGTTCAGGTACTCGTTGGGGCAGCGCAGCACCGAGAAGATGGTGCCGACCGAGACGTTGACGTCGATGTTGCTGGAGCCGTCCAGCGGGTCGAAGACCAACAGGTAGGCGCCTTTCGGATAGCGCCCCGGAATCTGGTAGGGGTGGTCCATCTCCTCGGAGGCCATGCCGGCCAGGTTGCCGGCCCATTCGTTGGCTTCCAGCAGGATCTCGTTGGACATCACGTCCAGCTTCTTCTGCACCTCGCCCTGCACGTTCTCGGTGCCCATGCTGCCGAGCACGCCGCCCAGCGCGCCCTTGGACACCGCATGGCTGATTTCCTTGCAGGCACGCGCCACGACCTCGATGAGGAAGCGCAGGTCGGCCGGGGTGTTGTGGCTGCGGGTCTGCTCGATCAGATAGCGGCTCAGGGTAACGCGGGACATGGATGGCTCCGGAGAGAGGAAAAAACCCGCGCAGTTTAACGCGGAATTGGCGGTCACGCTTGACTCCGCGCAACCGCCGGTTGGAGATCGGCGGCGGCGGCGCGGTTCATTTCCGCGGCGCGCAACCGATCGACGGTCGTCAGCCGCGCCCCATCTCGCCGTTCAGGCTGGCCTGGACGATTTCCACCCAGTAGCCGTCGGGATCGCTGATGAAGGCCACGTTCTTCATGCCTCGGTCCAGCGGCTTGACGAAGTTCACCCCGAGCGTTTCGAAACGCTCGCAAGCCGCCACCAGGTCGGGCACCGAGAAACAGATATGGCCGAACCCGCGCGGGTCCTGGTTGCCGTTGTGGTACTGGCTGTCGTCGCTCTCGCTGCCCCAGTTGTGGGTCAGCTCGAGGACCGACTGGCGCCCGAAGGTATATCGCTGGCGCTCGTCGACCGCATCAGGCACTTCTTCGCCACGGGTCATGGCGAGGAAATACAGGGAGAAGCGGCCTTCCTCGAAATCCAGGCGACGCAGCAGGCGCATGCCGAGCACCCGCGAGTAGAAGTCGAGCGAGCGCTTCGGATCCTTGACCCGCAACATGGTGTGGTTGAACACGTATTCCTGGGTGATGGCGTCCGGCTCCATGCAGATGCCGGGCTGTACTTCGGTGTTGAAACTCATCGGGCGATTCCCTCGAACGAAACGGATCGGCAGTGTATGGCGGTCGACCGGGCGGCGAGTAACAGCGGGGTACTACTCTCTTGATGCCGGCGCGCGCCGTTCGTTCCGTCGGCGAGAAACGCGACCGGCGCCGCCTGGGCGCCGGTCGCCGCTACCTCAGAAGTCCAGGCTCAGCGCCAGGCTGACGCTCTGCTGGGTATCGTCCTCGCCCTTGCGCCAGTTGTAGCCGCCGCGCAGCGACAGCTCCGGTGCCAGCTTCTGGCTGAAGCCGAGGGAGACGCGGTTGAGGTGGTCCTGCGGGGTGTAGCCTTCGAGGGTAAAGCGATTGCCCGGCAGGCTGTTGAGGGACATGGTGAGGTCCTGGGTGTCGTCCTCGTACTCGCGTTCGTGGGCGTACTCGGCGAACAGCTGAGTATCGCTGCCGAACGCGTACTTGCCTTGCAGGCCGGCGCCCAGGCGCTTCGAGCTGCGCTTCTGGTCGTCGTAGTCGAGCGCGGTGGCGCTGGCGCCCTTCTCGGAATAGCCGTCGACCTCGACCCGTGCATAGTCGGCGCTGACGAACGGCGACAGGTGCCAGGGACTGTCGGCCTGCTGGGCGATGTCGTAGCCCAGGCGCGCGCTGAACGCCCACAGGTGGCCGTTGGTGTCGCCTTTCTCGCTGCGCTCGCCGCCGCCCAGGGCGAACTTGCGCTTCAGGTCGTCGTAGTCGAGGTAGCCGCCGGTCAACGCCGCGTCGGCCCACCAGCGGGTTTCCTGGTACTGCACGAAGGCGCTGGCCATGTAGCTGTTCATTCGGTAGTTGGAATCCTTGGCGCCGGCTTCCAGCTTCTGCCGGTAGAAACCGGCGGCGACCCCGGCGCGCCAGGCCTCGTCGATGCGGTAGCTGCCGCCAAGGGTCAGGTTGTAGCCATTGCCGTCGCCGCTGGCGGCGCTGTCCTGGGAGTCGAAGTCCAGGCGCTGGCCACCGCCGCCGACGAAGCCGCGCCACTGGCCGACGTTCTGCCAGTTCTCCCAGTCCGCCTGCCACTGGCTGCGCAGTTCGTCCTGGTAGGCACGCAGGGTGCCGTGGGCCATTTCCGGCAGCAGGGTCAACTCCCAGGGCGCCGACAGCAGCGAATAGGTGTAGTCGGCGATCAGGCGCTGGCCGGTGATGGTCGGGTGCACGCTGTCATTGAACAGCAGTTTGCTCGGGTCGGGCGTGCTGCCGTTGATCCCGTAGGTCGGGTTCATGGTGCAGCCGTTGCCGCTGAAACAGGTGCCGATCAGGTTCTGGTCGGCGGCCAGGCCGAAGGAAGCCGGGTTGGCCATGCCTTCCTTGAGCAGCAGCGGGATGTTCAACGGAATGACGTTGGCGCCGGCCTGGCTCAACTGGGCGGTCAGCTCGGCGTTGAACGTGCCGCTGAGTTGGCTGGCGAAAGGCTGCAAGGGACCTCCGAAGGTAGCCGGGGTCAGGCCCAGGTCGGGCAACAGCCAGACCACGATGTAGCGCGCGCCGGCCTGCTGCAGGGCCTGCACGCTATCCACCAGGCGACCGGCGGCCTGTTGTGCCTGGACGTCGTTGAGGATGCGCCCCTGGAGGAAGTCGTTGCCGCCGCCGGTGATGTAGTACAACGCGTTCGGATCGGCACCCAGGCCCTGGCGGGCACGGTCCACCAGGTAGCCATCGCGGCTGCGCAGGAGGGTATTGTCGCGCTCGATCAGCGAGCCGTTGGCCGCGGTGATCGAGTCGTAGATCTGGTCGGTCCGGTAGCCGCCCACCGCCCAGTTGTTGCCGTCGGCGATGCCCTGCTGGGCGTTGACCGGCGAGGTCGAGGCAGCCAGGTCGCCCGGGGCGATGCCGAGCTGATTGCCGAGCAGCATGGGCGCGGTCGGTCCGAAGATCTCGCCGCTGCCGTTCTGGTAGGTCGGGCCGACCCGGTTGGTGAAACGCGAGGTGCTTCCGGCGGGGCCGGCAGGATCGGGGAACTGCCCGGCATCGCTGAGGCTGTCGCCGAACACCACCAGCGTCGAATAGGGCGAAGGAGCAGCCTGCGGGGCGGTGGACAGCGAAGCCAGCAGGCAGGCCGCTACCAGTGGCTTGAGCGCCATTCTGATCATTCTCTTACTCCGTGATTTGTTTTTATTGTCGGGCCGCCGCGTCGTCGGCATGCGCCCCGGGACCCGTCGTAAAGCCTCCTCAGCCGAACAGCATAGCGCGGAACCGGCTCATGGCTTGTTCGGCGAGGAACGCAGCAGGCTCATTGCCATTATTACCAGCAGAGCGACCCCCAGCAGAAGTACCGCCCACAGGCCGATCTTCTTCCAGTCGCTACCCGGTGCCGGCGCCGCGACCGCCATGGCCACCTCCAGCGGTTCGCCCAGGCTGGCGCTACCCAGGGTGGCGCGCTTGCTCTCGGTATAGCCGGGAATCAGTACGCCGAGCGGCAGCGCCGCCGACTGCGCGCCGGGCTTGCCGAACGCCAGCCGGTACGGCGGGCTGCCGCGCACCAGGAACACCAGTTCGCTGGCCGGCAGGCCGACACTCAGGGACGGGACCTCCGGGCCCAGGCCGGTACCTCGTTGGTCCACCTGCAGACGCAGCTCGCGCACCGCCCAGCCCGGCAGTTCCAGCTCGTTCTGCTGTACGTTGCGGCCGTCGATCGGCAGCCGGTAGAGAACCCCGCGTGCCAGGCTGCTCCAGGCGGCCTCCCGGCGCGGCGAAGCGTTCTCCGTACGATCACGGCCGGACAGTTCCACCGGGACGATGGTGTGGGTCAGCGCCTGCTCCAGGGACACCCGCACCCGCTGCAACGGCAACGCCAGCGGCAACTGCCAGCGGTACTCGCCGTCCCCCGCCTGGCGCCCGGCCAGCGGCTCGGACCAGATCATCGGCGCCGGCTCGGTGCTCCGCGTGCTGCCTTGCAGGCGGGCGCCTTGGAGGTCTGCCGCAGTTGCCCCGGCCGGCCAGGCCAGACGCAGGTAGCGGGCCTGGCGGCCGGGAAGCTTGACCTCGCTGACGTCGATGCGTTCGCCGTTGAAGGTCAAGCGGGCGATCTGTCCGTCACCCCAGGCCTGCCAATGCTCGAGGTCGTCGCTGGCTTCCACGGAGAAGCGCTGGAAGCCCTCCTCCGGGCTGCTCCAGTCCAGCCGCAGGCGCTCCAGGGGAAACGTCACCGCGCTCGCGTCGATCAGCCAGCCGCGCAAAGTCTCGGCAGCCGGCCCGGCGTTTTCCGGCAGCACCTCGACTATGGTGCCGCTGGTGTTGCGCTGCACCCGCAGGTTCGGTTGCGTCGCGTCGGCGGCGGACGTGCCTCGCAACGGGAACAGCCGCACCTCGGCCTCATGCGGCGTGCTGGCCTGGCGCTCGCTGCCGGCCACCAGGGCGTAGGGCAAGGCCTCGCCTTCGGCATCGAAGACCCGCAGGTCGCGCAGGTCGGCATGGGCAGCCGACAACTGCACGCTCATCGGGATGCTCAGGCGATACCAGGGACCTTCGCCCTGCAGCGACAGCGCCACCTGGCGGCTGAAACCTTCGGCAGACTCCTTCGCCGACAGCGGCAGGGACAGGCAGGCGCCCAGCAGGAGCAGGCCGGCGGTTCTGAACGAAAAGGAGCGCGTCATGGCTGCTCGGCCTCCGATGCGACCTCGGCGCGACGCGGAGGCAAGGGTGAGAAGTAGCCGACGACCAGCAACAGGACGCCGACCCCGATGAAGGAGATGATTCGCTCCAGGCTGCCACTGTTGCCCAGCTCGACGAAGAACAGCTTGACCACCACGACGCCGACCAGCGCCGCGCCGACCATCCACAGGTCGCGCCGGCCGAGACGGGTACCGGCGATGGTCAGGCCCAGCGCACAGAGCGTCCAGACCAGCGACAGCCCCGCCTGCACCAGCATCGACGCGGTCAGCGCCTCGGCCTGGAACGGTACGCCGGCCAGGTGGTGCGCGGCGCGGCACACCGCCAGGGTCAGCAGGGCGAACAGCGAGGCGCCGGCCAACGCCTGGCGCCCCAGGCGCGCGCTGGCATTGCCATCGACGAGCGAGGCCAGGCTGGCGTCGCTCCAGCGGTAGAGGGCGAACAGCACGATCAGCAGCCCCAGTTCCAGCGGGTTGGCCAGCGGCAGGTAAGGCAGCGGCTCGGCAGCGCCGTCGCTGAGCAGGTTGGCGCTCCAGAACCAGCCGAGCAGCAACAGCGCCACCGGCGCAGCGGCGAGCAGCCGATACTCTCGCGGGAAGTCGCGCAGCGGCCAGGGCAGGCTCCGCCCGCCAGCCACCAGCAGCAGGTAGGCGCTCGGGACCAACGCCCAGCCCAGCCAACGCCAGGCGTTGTACTGTTCGGCGAGCAGGGCGAACAGGTAGCGCAGCTCCAGCGCCAGCACCCCTAGCAACAGCCAGCAACCGAGCACATGGGCAACGCTCAGGGCCTTCGCCGGCAGCAACGGGGCAAGGCGTCGCAGCGACAGCAGGTGCGTGGCGAACAGCAGCGGCCAGGCCAGCCAGCCGAATTCGCCGAACGGCTGGTAATCGAAACGCCAGGCACTGGCCAGGGCCAACAGCGCCACCGGGACCAGCGCCAGGCACAGCAGGGCCAGTTCGCGCCAGCGCTCGCGCAGCGCCAGCAGCATCCACGACGCCACTGTCGCCGCGGCCACCAGCAGCAACGCATGCTCGCGCAGGCCATAAGGCACGAAGCGGACGGTTTCGCACAGCGCGGTCAGCGCCCACCAGCCGGCTCCCCAGAGCAGCAGCAAGTGCGACAGCTCGGCCAGGCCGAGGGTACCGATACCCAGCGCCCGCTCGCGCTCGCCGGCGCGGCGCAGCCGCCAGGCGCCGACCAGCGCCGCCAGGGCCAGCACTGCCGGCGTCCAGAACCCGGAATGGGCCAGGGGCCGCAGGCCTTCGCCGCTCAGCGAGCCGAACAGCGACGGCCCGGCGAGGAGGAACGCCAGGCCGCCCACTACCTGCAAGGCGAGGCCGAAGTAGAAGCTCAGGCGCTGGCGCAGCACCAGGCTCAGCCAGATGATCAGCAGCCCGCTACCGGCCCATACCGCGCTGGCGTTGCGCCAAGGCAGGACGAACAGCACTGCCAGGTTGACGAACGCCAGACCGGCCAGCAGCACCAGGCTCAAGCCCATGAGCAGCCGACTATCGTCCTTCACCAGCGGGTCGCGCGCCGCCAGCAGCATGCCGCCGATCAGCGCCAGGCCAATCAGCGAGGCGGTCATCAAGCCACGCCAGCCCGAGTCGAATACCCCACCCTGGCCATCGCCGCCCTGCAAATGCAGGAGGAACAGCGCACCGCCCAGCAGTTGCACGGCGAAGGCGCAGAACAGGAAGGTACGCGAGCCCAGGCGCAAGCCGGCGAACAAGCTCGCCAGGCCGGCCACGGCCCAGGCGATGGCGGTGCCGTCGACGGCCAGGCAGAGCGGTGCGACCAGGTAGAGGAAGGCCAGGCCGGCGGCCGCCAGCAACGGCCGGCAGGCGGGCTCCCAGTCGGCCAGCGCTTTCGCCGGCGTGCGACGCAGCTGCCAGAAGCTGAACAGCGCCGCCGCACCGAGCATCAGCGCGCCCAGCGGCGAACCCTCCAGCAACGTCGTCTCACCCGGGCGCACGCCATTCAGGTAGGCCAACGCCGCACCGCCCTGCAACAGCAGGGCGAAGAGCCGCGCCAGGCGGCGTTGCTGGTGCAGGCCGAGCCAGTAGATGCCGGCGCCCTCGACGGCCCAGGCGGCCGAGGTCCAGCGCGCGTCCAGGCCGAGCGGAATGGCCAGGGTGCCGAAGACCACCCCCAGCGCCAGGCAGATTTCCACCAGCAGGCTGGTGCGTCCGGCCGAAGCATGGCCGCGCAGCACCCGCGCCAGGACCATGTAGAAGAGCCCCAGGGCCAGGGCGCTGAAGGCCATGCCGAAGTCGATGTGGCCGATCACCGCGCATTGCAGGCCGAACCCCACCAGTGGCGGGCCGAACAGCACGGTGGCGTCGATGTAGTCGGCCTGTCGCGCCGACCAGCGCAGCAGTTCGCCGCGCTCGGCAGGCGCCTGCGCGGCCTCCAGCAGCTTGCGGCGGGCGAAGAGCAGGCCGATCCCGACGTACATCAGGAAGAACAGGGCCAGGAACGGCTCGGTGCTGGCGAACAGCTCCGGTGTATAGGAGCGCAGTCCCCAGGCGAAGCCGATGCCGAAGGTGCCGACGAAGCCGACCAGGTTGAGCGGCCGCCAGGCGCGGAACCAGGCGATGGCGAAGATGCCGGCGTTGAGCAGGGCGAAGTAGCTGAACAGCGCTACATGGTTGCCGCTGCCGGTGGAGGTCAGGATCGGCGCGGCGAAGCCGCCGAGCGCCGCCACCACCGCCAGGCCCATGGCGTTCTGCAGCACGGCGAGGATCGCCGAGCAGATCGTCACCACCACCAGCAGGGCCAGCGCCGCGCCGGGAGAGATCAGCGGATGCAGGCGCATGGCGGCGAAGATGGTCAGGTACAGCACCGCGATACCGGTGCCTTGCAGGATCAGGCCGTAGGCGGCGCGCCGCTCGCGCAACCACCAGCCGACGCCGAGCAGCGCCATCGCTGCCAGCGCCACCCCGGCGTAGCGGTACTCCACCGGCACCGCCACCCGTTCCGAGGCATAGCGCAGGAGGAAGGCCAGGCCGATGAACAGCAGCACCACGCCGATGCGCAATACCGTGTTGCCGCCGAACAGCCAGCCCTTGGCCGCGGCGAAGCCACGCTCGACCAGCGAGGGTTCGCGTGGAGGCGCTGGAGGGGCGGCACGGCGCGGCGCTGGCAGGGCGTCAGGCTGGAACGCCGGCTGACGCTCGATGGGCTGGACGGGTTCGGGGGGACGAGGCGGAGGCGGCGCAGCCTCGACGGCCGGTAGCTCGATGTCCCAGTCCAGCGGCGGGGCAACCTCGGCGGGAGGAGCGGGAGGCGTGTCTGCGAGCGGCTGGTCGATGCCGGCGGCCGGCTCGGGAACGCTTTCGGGAAGGTCCTGCGCCTGGCGCTCCACGCGCAGCAAGCGCTGGTGGATGACCTCGGTGCCGCGCTCGAAGCGTTCGGCGAATTCGCTCATCTGCTTGCGCAGGCGCTCGTTCTGTTGCGCCAGGTTCTGCAGCGAGACGGCCTGTCCCAGGGCCAGGCCGGAAAGGCCGCCGAGGAGGGCGCCGACCAGCGATTCCCCGGCGAAGCCGCCGAGGATCAGGCCCACCAGCATGAAAATCCATTGCATGCGTCGAATCCTTGATCAAGAGGTACCACGATCCACTGATACCTGCCCTGGCCATCCTGCCAGAGCGGAACCCGCCCCGGGAGTATACAGCCCGCATTCCAGAGATTCGACGCATTCCGACGCCCGCCCCGTGGCGAGCTACCTCTTCCTGGCGATGAACTGGACCACGCAGGCCGCGCCGGTGTGGAAACGGCCCTCGACCACCTCGCGCTCGATTTCCCGCGCCAGCAGCACCTCGCACTCCGGCAGCTCCGCCTCCAACGCCGCGCGGCTCACCAGCATGTCGACGTCCGCCGGGCCGCCGGTGCCGCGGCCGAGCTGTTCCGGCCGATAGGCCTCCAGCAGGAAGAGACCGCCCGGTCGCAGCGAACGCTCCAGCAGGCGGTTGAGTCTGCCGCGCACGCGACTGGGCAGGTGCGCGAAGATCGACACCACCGCGCCGAACGCCGCTGCCGGCGGTTCGTAGTCCGCCAGGTCGACCACCAGGGCGTCGATCGACACGCCTTTCGCCTCGGCCAGCCGGCGCGCCTTGGCCAGGCCGACGGCGGAGCCGTCCACGCCAAGCACCTCCAGCCCCAGCGAAGCGAGGAACACCGCGTTGCGCCCCTCGCCCTCGGCGACGCTCAGCACCGGCCCGGCCAGCCGCTGCGCATGCTCCTTCAGGAAAGCGTTGGGTTCGGTTCCGTAGACATACTCTTCGGCGGCATAGCGTTCGTCCCACATGAGGTTCACCTCGTCTGTATTTCGTCACGGCCCAGGTGCCGAAACGCTAGTCTTCCACTTCAAGTCGACTTGAGGTCAAGGGCATGCGGCAACTGGACATAGGCGAGGTCGCGCGACGATCCGGGGTACCGGCCTCGACCCTGCGCTACTACGAGGAAAAGGGACTGATCGCCTCCAGCGGCCGGCACGGCCTGCGCCGGCTGTTCGATGCAGGCGTGCTGGAGCGGCTGGCGCTGATCGGGCTGGGCCGCGCCGCCGGGTTGTCGCTGGACGAGATTGCCGGCATGGGCGCAGCCGACGGCGCGCTGCGGATCGACCGCGCGGCGCTGGCGGCCAAGGCCGACGAACTGGACCGGACGATCCGCCGCCTCGCCGCCATGCGCGACGGCCTGCGGCATGCCGCGGCCTGTCCGGCGCGCGAGCACATGGACTGCCCGACGTTCCGCCGCTTGCTGCGGGCCGCTGCCGCGGGGGCCATCAAGCCACGCCGGAAAGCGCCCGGCGCATAACAAAACGGCCGGTAGGCCGGGCACCCCTGCCCTGCCTGCCGGCCGCGAGGCACGCCGTTGCGGCGCGCCGGTACGGCAACGGTTTAGACCTTGCTGCGCTCGTAGCGCTTGCGGTCGTTCTCGTTGAGCATCTTCTTGCGCAGGCGGATCGACTTCGGCGTCACTTCCACCAGCTCGTCGTCGGCGATGAACTCCAGCGCCTGCTCGAGGGTGAAGCGGATCGGCGGAACCAGGGCGATGACTTCGTCCTTGCCGGAAGCGCGCATGTTGTCGAGCTTCTTGCCCTTGGTCGGGTTGATCACCAGATCGTTGTCACGGCTGTTGATGCCGGCCAACTGGCCTTCGTAGATTTCGTCGCCCGGGCCGAGGAACAGCTTGCCGCGGCTCTGCAGGGTCTCCAGCGAGTAGGTCAGGGCGGTGCCGGTGGCCATGGAGACCAGTACGCCGTTCTGGCGGTTGCTGACTTCGCCGGCCTTGATCGGACCGTAGTGGCTGAAGGTCGAGGTCAGGATGCCGGTGCCCGAGGTCAGGGTCAGGAAGTTGTTGCGGAAGCCGATCAGGCCGCGCGCCGGAATGGTGTACTCCAGGCGCACGCGGCCCTTGCCGTCGGGAATCATGTTGCTCAGGTCGCCCTTGCGCAGGCCCATCTGCTCCATCACCGAGCCCTGGTGCTGCTCCTCGATGTCGATGGTGACGTTCTCGTAGGGCTCCTGCTTCTCGCCGTCCTTCTCGATGATCACCACTTCCGGGCGGCCCACGGCCAGCTCGAAGCCTTCGCGGCGCATGGTCTCGATCAGTACCGACAGGTGCAGTTCGCCACGGCCGGAAACCTTGAACTTCTCCGGGCTGTCGCCCGGCTCGACGCGCAGCGCCACGTTATGCAGCAGTTCCTTCTCCAGGCGCTCCTTGATGTTGCGGCTGGTGACGAACTTGCCTTCGCGGCCGGCGAACGGCGAATCGTTGACCTGGAAGGTCATGCTCACGGTCGGCTGGTCGACGGTCAGCGGCGGCAGCGCCTCGACGTTCTGCGGGTCGCACAGGGTATCGGAGATGAACAGCTCCTCCATGCCGCTGACGCAGACGATGTCGCCGGCTTCCGCCTCGGCCACCTCGACGCGCTGCAGGCCGTGGTGGCCCATGATCTTCAGGATGCGGCCGTTGCGCTTGCTGCCGTCGTCGCTGATGGCCACCACCGGGGTGTTGGACTTGACCTTGCCGCGGGTGATGCGGCCGATACCGATCACGCCGAGGAAGCTGTTGTAGTCCAGCTGCGAGATCTGCATCTGGAACGGACCCTCGGTGTCCACCACCGGAGCCGGGACGTGGTCGATGATCGCCTGGAACAGCGCGTCCATGTTGTCGTCCATCTTCTCGTGGTCGAGGCCGGCGATGCCGTTCAGGGCGCTGGCGTAGACGATCGGGAAGTCGAGTTGCTCGTCGGTGGCGCCGAGGTTGTCGAACAGGTCGAAGATCTGGTCGATGACCCAGTCCGGACGCGCGCCCGGGCGGTCGATCTTGTTCACCACCACGATCGGACGCAGGCCGGCCTTGAAGGCTTTCTGGGTCACGAAGCGGGTCTGCGGCATGGGGCCGTCCTGGGCGTCCACCACCAGCAGCACGGAGTCGACCATCGACATCACGCGCTCCACCTCGCCGCCGAAGTCGGCGTGACCGGGGGTGTCGACGATGTTGATGTTGTAGCCGTTCCACTTGATCGCGGTGTTCTTCGCCAGGATGGTGATGCCACGCTCTTTTTCCTGGTCGTTGGAGTCCATCACCCGCTCGCTTTCCGCTTCTTTGCGGTCGAGGGTGCCGGACAGCTTCAGCAGCTTGTCCACCAGGGTGGTCTTGCCATGGTCGACGTGGGCGATGATGGCGATGTTGCGCAGATTTTCGATCACAAGTCTTGTCTCGTTTAACGCCCGAAGCGCGGCTTCGCGGCGGTGGTGGGGTCGGACAGGGCGGCGCCCGACACGACAGGCTTCTTCAATTAAGGGGCGAGCAGCAGGCGGACGCTGCCCCGGTCCGGCCGGCACGCCGAAGGGCGGGCATCGGCCTAGGCGGCGGACGTGTCGGGAGGACGGTGGCGGATGCTGCCGCCGAACAAGCCCGGCTGCTTAAGCCGGACGATAAACACGCACATTGGTGTGCCCCTCGTTGAGCAGGTGATGGGCATGCAGGCGGCTCATCACCCCTTTGTCGCAATACAGGAGGTACTGGCGGTTGGCGTCCAGTTCCTTGAAGCGGCTGTTGATCGCGTAGAACGGCAGCGCCTGGACTTCGACGCCTTCCAGGGCCAGGGGTTCGTCTTCCTGGGCATCAGGATGGCGGATATCGATGACAATCTGACCGGGCAGCACCTCGCCGACCTCTTCCACCTGCAGGTCCTGGCCGAGTTCGTCGATCACCCGGTCGACGGTGCGCTGGGTGGCGCGCTCCAGGGCGCGCTCGAGCACCGCCATGTCGAATTTCGACTCTTCGTGCTCGACGCGGTAGGGCTTGGCCTGGGTGGTCGGGTTCACCGAGATCACCCCGCAGTATTCCGGCATGTGCCGGGCGAACTCGGCGGTGCCGATCTGCCGGGCGGTGTCGATGATGTCCTGCTTGTGGCTGACGATCAGCGGGCGCAGCACCAGGGTGTCGGTAACCCGGTCGATCACCGAGAGGTTCGGCAGGGTCTGGCTGGACACCTGGGAGATCGCCTCGCCGGTCACCAGCGCGTCCAGCTCCAGGCGCTCGGCCACGCGGCTGGCGGCGCGCAGCATCATGCGCTTGAGGGTCACGCCCATATAGCTGTCGTCGACCTTGGTGAGGATCTCGCCGACCACTTCCTCGAACGGCACGCTGACGAACAGCACGCGCTGCGAGCGGCCGTACTTCTCCCACAGGTAGTGGGCGACTTCCATCACCCCCAGTTCGTGGGCGCGCCCGCCGAGGTTGAAGAACACGAAGTGGCTGATCATCCCGCGGCGCATCATCTGGTAGGCCGCCACGGTCGAGTCGAAGCCGCCGGACATCAGCACCAGCACCTGTTCCAGCGCGCCCAGCGGATAGCCGCCCAGGCCCGGATGCTGGCGATGGATGACGAACAGGCGGTCGAGGCGGATTTCCATCCGCACCTCGACTTCCGGCTGCTTCAGGTCGATCCCGGCAGCCCCGCATTCGCGGCGCAGGCCGCTGCCGACGTAACGCTCCACCTCCATCGAGGTGAACGCGTGCTTGCCGGCGCGCTTGCAGCGCACGGCGAAGGTCTTGCCGGCCAACTGGTCGCCGAAATGCGCCTTGCACTTGGCGAGGATGTCGTCGAAATCGCCCAGCGGATACTCGTGGACCTCGAGGAAATGACCGATGCCCGGGGTGCAGGTCAGGCGCTCGATCATCTCGCGCCTGGCCTTGGCGTCGACCACGGCGGTCTCTACCTCCAGGTTGTCCCACTCGCCCTCGACCTTCAGCTCCGGGTCCAGGTCGCGCAGCACCGCGCGGATGTTCTTCGCCAACTGCCGGATGAAGCGCTTGCGCACCGGCCGGCTCTTGATGGTGATTTCCTGGAAGGTCTTGACGATGAGTTTCATGCGAGGGACGCGAACGCGCGGGGCGACGGAAAAAAAGGGGCGGAATTATATCTGAAATTGCTCACGTATTGAGCAGAAATATGCACAGTTATTTTTGCTGCACCAAAATGGAATGATGCACCAACATGGAGCACCATAACGGTGCACCCGAAGGCCGCCCAGCTACCCTGAAGAAGACCTGGCCCCGCCAAACATGGGGCCCTGCCCGATTCCGGGCACTGGCACGCAACTTGCTCACTTGTGAGGCAGGTTGCCCTGGCGGAGTATTCCGGCCGGCATCACCCGATACTGGGGCACAGAAAAAGCTCCCAGCTCTAATCCCTCCTGGAGGACAGCATGTCGTACAAGTCGCACCAACTGATCAAAGACCATGACGTGAAGTGGGTAGACCTGCGCTTCACCGATACCAAGGGCAAGCAGCAACACGTCACCATGCCGGCTCGCGACGCGCTGGACGATGAGTTCTTCGAAGCCGGCAAGATGTTCGACGGCTCCTCCATCGCCGGCTGGAAAGGCATCGAAGCCTCCGACATGATCCTGATGCCGGACGACAGCACCGCCGTCCTCGATCCGTTCACCGAAGAGCCGACCCTGATCCTGGTCTGCGACATCATCGAGCCGAGCACCATGCAAGGCTACGAGCGCGACCCGCGCAACATCGCCAAGCGCGCCGAGGAGTACCTGAAGTCCACCGGCATCGGCGACACCGTGTTCGTCGGCCCGGAGCCGGAGTTCTTCATCTTCGACGAAGTGAAGTTCAAGTCCGACATCTCCGGCTCGATGTTCAAGATCTTCTCCGAGCAGGCTTCCTGGAACACCGACGCCGACATCGAGTCCGGCAACAAGGGCCATCGCCCGGGCGTGAAGGGCGGCTACTTCCCGGTACCGCCGGTCGACCACGACCATGAAATCCGCACCGCCATGTGCAACGCCCTGGAAGAAATGGGCCTGGTGGTCGAAGTCCACCACCACGAAGTGGCAACCGCCGGCCAGAACGAGATCGGCGTGAAGTTCAACACCCTGGTCGCCAAGGCCGACGAAGTGCAGACCCTGAAGTACTGCGTGCACAACGTCGCCGACGCCTACGGCAAGACCGTGACCTTCATGCCGAAGCCGCTGTACGGCGACAACGGTTCGGGCATGCACGTGCACATGTCGATCTCCAAGGACGGCAAGAACACCTTCGCCGGCGAAGGCTATGCCGGCCTGTCCGAGACCGCCCTGTACTTCATCGGCGGCATCATCAAGCACGGCAAGGCCCTGAACGGCTTCACCAACCCCTCGACCAACTCCTACAAGCGCCTGGTCCCGGGCTTCGAAGCTCCGGTGATGCTGGCCTACTCGGCGCGCAACCGTTCCGCCTCGATCCGTATCCCCTACGTATCCAGCCCGAAGGCCCGCCGTATCGAAGCGCGCTTCCCGGACCCGGCAGCCAACCCCTACCTGGCCTTCGCCGCGCTGCTGATGGCCGGCCTGGACGGCATCCAGAACAAGATCCACCCCGGCGATGCCGCCGACAAGAACCTGTACGACCTGCCGCCGGAAGAGGCGAAGGAAATCCCGCAGGTTTGCGGCAGCCTGAAAGAGGCGCTGGAAGAACTCGACAAGGGCCGCGCGTTCCTGACCAAGGGCGGCGTGTTCACCGACGAGTTCATCGATGCCTACATCGAGCTGAAGAGCGAAGAAGAGATCAAGGTGCGCACCTTCGTGCACCCGCTGGAATACGACCTGTACTACAGCGTCTGATCCACCCTTTCCTATAACAACGAGTCACCCTCTTGAGGCCTCCTTCGGGAGGCCTTTTTTATGGGCCGGCCCATGGAGAAACGCAAAGTTCGCCGCGCCGTTCGGTTAGACTTGCCGCGCTCCCCGCCCCAAGGATAAGGACCGTCCATGCGTCACTCTCTCTGGCTCCTGCTTGCCGCCATCCTCAGCCTGCCCGCCCAGGCCGGCACCGAATGCCGCGATATCCACGACCGCGACCTGCGGCGCATGTGCAACGCACTGGAACGCGGCGACAGCGGGGATTGCGGCGACATCGACAGCCGCGACCTGCGGCGTTACTGCGGCGCGCTGCTGGCGCCGGGACAGCGCTACGACTGCGACGACATCCGCGACGGCGACACGCGCCGCCAGTGCCGCGCCATCGTCCGCGGCGACCGCAAGCGCTGCGACGACATCGACAGCCGCGACATGCGCCGCCAGTGCCGGGCCGTGGTATCGCGTGCGCCGTGGCAGTGCGACGGCATCGACGACCGCGACATGCGCCGCATCTGCCGGGTCATCCTGTCGCGCTAGATGCCGCCGTCCGCCGGCGTGCCCTGCTCGTCCGGTTCCGCGGATTTCGCCTTGGGCGCCCGGCTCAACTGTACGTTGAGACGCGGCATGGACAGTTCGAGGCCGGCCTGGTCGAGGCGCCGACGCAGGCGCAGGTTGAACGCCCGCTGGACCTCCCACTGCTTGATCGGCGCGGTCTTGAAGCGGAAGCGCAGGATCGCCTGGCCGTTGTCGAAACTCTCCACGCCCTGCAATTCCATCGGCGACCACAGGTTGCGGTAGACCGCCGGGTCGCTGCGCAGCTCCATCGCGACCTCGCGCACCAGCGCCACCGCGTCGTCGATCGGCATGCTCGCCGGCACCGGCCAGCGGAACATCGCGTAGCCGAACTGGCGCGAGTAGTTCTTGATGCTCTTGATCTCGCTGAACGGGATGGTATGCACCACGCCGTCCAGGTCGCGCAGGCGCACGGTACGGATGGTCAGGCCCTCGACCGTGCCAAGGTGGCCGCCGACGTCGACGTAGTCGTCGATCGACAGCGAGTCCTCGATGATGATGAACAGGCCGGTGATCAGGTCCGCCACCAGCGACTGCGCGCCGAAGCCGATGGCCAGGCCGATCACGCCGGCACCGGCCAGCAACGGGGTGACGTTCATGCCCATGTTGGCCAGGGCGACGATCAGGGCGATCACCGCGATGGTGGCGAACAGTACGTTGCGGATCAGCGGCAGCATGGTCAGCGCGCGGGTGTTCGGCCGGCTCTTGCCGCCCAGGCCGAGGCTGTGCTGGATCGCGGTATCGGTGAGGATCCAGATCAGCCAGGCGACCAGCAGGGTGGTGCCGAAGCTGACTACCTTCATGCTGATCTGCTCGCCCTCGCCTTCCGCATAGCGAATCAGCGACATGCCCCAGACGCGCAAGGCGACCTCGATGAAGAACAGCACCACGAAGATGTGCAGCAGGGTGTAGCCGAAGCTCTGCAACTGCTCGATGTACGGCGCGCTGCGGCGCGGGCCGGCGCCGACCCGACTGGAACGGCGGCGGATCAGCCCGATCACGGTCATCGCCACCACCGCCAGCACCGCGCAGACCAGCGCCCGGCGCAACGCCGAACTGCTGTCGCCGGCGGAAACGAAGGTGGCGAACAGGGAAATCCCCACCAGCACCAGCACCGGCACGAACCACAGCGAGCCGACCAGTTGCACCAGGTCGTGCAGGCTACGGCGCTTGAGGCGGCGCTCCAGCGGCTGGTTGCGGATCAGGTGGGCGATCGGCCGGCGGAAACGCATCACGAACAAGGCGGTGAACAGCGCGGCGCTGGCGTTGGCCAGGGTACTCAGGCAGATCGAGGTGTGCTCGCCGAGGCCGGCGATCAGCCGCGGATCGTGGGCGACCTCGCCCAGCGCGGCGAGGCTGCCGATCAGCCACAACGGGCGGAACGCCTGGCGCCGCAGGATATCCAGGGCGCGCTGGCGGTGCGGGCCGCTGAGCAGCGAGAGGGAAATCACACACAGCGCGGAGAACAGCGTGCCGCAGACCAGCACATAGGCCATGACCATCGCCAGGGTCTTGCTCAGGGAGTCCGGCAGCACCACCGACAGGTACAGGGTGATGAGGAAGGCCACCAGCCAGGGGCCCAGCTTGCGCAGGGAAAACAGCAGCAGGTCGCGGGTCTTCGGATGCTGCGGCAACTCCGCCGACAGGCCGAAGCGCTCGCGCATGCGCCGGCTGAGCCAGAGCAGCGCGCTGGCCAGGCAGGCCCAGAGGAGGATCACCACCGAAAAATCGAAGACCATCGCCGGCAGGTCGCGCCAGCTGGGAAAGCGCTCCTCGAGTTCGGCACGCGCCAGCTGGAACTGGTTGCCCCATAACGCGACCGGGCTGTTCGCGCCCTGGAACTGCTTTTCCAGGCTGGTCAGGGTATCGCCGATCAGCCCCAGCACCCCACCCTCGCTTTCCTTGCCTTTCTTGGTCACGTCGCGCAGCTGTTTCAGCTTTTTCAGCAGGTCGGCGCGCTGCCTGTCGTTCTCCAGGGTCTGGATGACCTGGTTCAGCGATTGTTCCAACTGCGCATCGCTGACCTTCTCGCCACCGGAGGAACTCCCCGCCAACGGGTTCGGCAGCGCCGCGGCGCCCGGCGGCGAGTAGAACAGAGCGGCGCAGAGGCACAGCAGCAGGGCCGCCAGGACGCGGGAGCGAAGGGTGAAGCGGGCGATGATCGGCACGAGAAAGGCAGTCCCCAAGGTGAGAAACCGAAACAGCCGCATCATACAAGCCGGACACCCGCCGTTTCGAACGGGGCCGCCGGCCGGCGGCGCAAGCACAGACACTCTGGCGCAACGAGGGTTCGCCCCGCCAGTGCCGGCTGAGACGAACGCAGCCGCGCGGCGGGGCACAGCGACCGCCAACGTGCCCCAGCGCACACCTTCGAATACCCGCATGCCGCACAATGCACGGCTTGCCAGCGCGCCGATGCGGTGCAACGCTTGGCAGGTTCACCCGGAGACCGTCCATGCGCCTGATCACCAGCTGCCTGCTCCTGGCCGCCGCCCTGCCGGCCATGGCGCAGATCTACCAATACACCGACGCCCACGGCAACAAGGTATTCACCAACCAGCCGCCAGACGGGGTGCAGGCGCAGACCGTCGAACTGCAGCCGACCAATACCGTAGGAATCGACACGCCGGAAAAGTCCTCCGCGGGCAATGCCCCGGCCGCCGATAGCGAGGCCGCCGCCTACGAGATCCTTGCCCTCAGCGACCTCCCCACGGAAGAGGCGCTGCGCGCCAACAACGGCACCTTCAACGTCAGCGTCAGCATCCGCCCGGCCCTGCACAGCGGCCACCAGTTGCAACTGGTGCTGGACGGCAAACCCTACGGCACGCCCAGCGGCGGCACCCGCTTCACCCTGCACGAGATCGACCGCGGCGACCACAGCCTCGCGGTACAGGTACTCAACGGCGAACGGGTGCTGCAATCCAGCCCGCCGGTGACCTTCACCGTGCAGCGCGTGCACCTCGGGAAGAAACGATGATCCCGCGCATTCTCGGCGCCCTCCTGCTGTGCCTGGCCTGCGCCGCGCAAGCGGGGGTCTACACCTACATCGACGCCGAGGGCAACCGCGTCTACACCGACCAGCCGCCCAGCGGGCGCAAGGCCCAACGCGTCGAACTGGCGCCGGGCAACAGCGTGGCGCCGCCGGGCATACGCTATCGTCCGCCCGCCGCGCCGCTGGAGGTGAAGCCGCCGGCCTACCAGCTACTGCGCATCCTCTTCCCCGAACCGGACGCAACCCTGCGCGCCAACAGCGGCGACGTCATCGTCACCGTCACCAGCGAGCCGGCGCTGCTGCCCGGCCATCGCTATCGCCTGCTGCTCGACGGCAAGCCTGCCGGAGTGCCGGGACGCAGCCCGGTGTTCCCGTTGAAGAACCTCGATCGCGGCACCCACCAGGTCGCAGTGGAAATCATCGATGGCGACGGCATGACCGTCGAAAGCACCCCGAGCCAGCCCTTCCACCTGCATCGAGTGAGCATCGCCGGGCAACCCCTGCCGGAGGTCGATACGCCGCTGGTCAGCGCGATAGAGCCAAGCGAGCGCTAGCCGAACTTCCCCTGCCCACTCCACGGTGGGCGGGATTTTCCGGTTTATTTCCCGATTCTCCTGGCGAAAACGCCGCCGGCCACGCCAACGCACCAGATTGGTGCGATTACCCGCACCACTTTCTATACTGTCCCCATTTCGGGTCACCGCTCGTCGCCGAAAACCTTCCCGGCGCACCTCTAGCCAGCGCCTCGGCAGAAAAAACGCGCCTTTTCGGCGCCTGGTTTGCTTTTTGCATTTTCCTGCCCAACCTTGGAACAGCTGCCCGCCATGCCGACCGATACCCTGCACCGACTGCTGCTCGACAACCTGACCACCGCGGTGATCCTGCTCAACGGCGAATTGCGCCTGGAGTACATGAACCCGGCGGCGGAGATGCTCCTGGCCGTGAGCGGCCAGCGCAGCCACGGGCAATTCATCAGCGAGCTGTTCACCGAATCGCCGGAAGCCTTGAACTCGCTGCGCCAGGCGGTGGAACAGGCGCATCCGTTCACCAAGCGCGAAGCGACCCTGACCTCGATCACCGGCGTCAGCATCACGGTCGACTATGCGGTGACGCCCATCCTCAACCGCAACGAGACGCTGCTGCTGCTCGAGGTCCATCCGCGCGACCGGCTGATGCGGATCACCCGCGAAGAAGCGCAGTTGTCCAAGCAGGAGACCACCAAGCTGCTGGTGCGCGGGCTCGCCCACGAGATCAAGAACCCGCTCGGCGGCATCCGCGGCGCAGCGCAACTGCTATCCCGCGAGCTGCCGGAAGAGTCGCTGAAGGACTACACCAACGTCATCATCGAAGAAGCCGACCGGTTGCGGAACCTGGTGGACCGCATGCTCGGCTCGAACAAACTGCCGAACCTGGCGCCGACCAACATCCATGAGGTGCTGGAGCGGGTCAGCAGCCTGGTGGAAGCGGAGAGCCAGGGCAGCATCACCCTGGTCCGCGACTACGACCCGAGCATCCCCGACCTGCTGCTCGACCGCGAGCAAATGATCCAGGCCGTGCTCAACATGGTACGCAACGCCATGCAGGCGATCGCCGGGCAGAACGACCTGCGCCTCGGTCGCATCACCCTGCGCAGCCGTACCCTGCGCCAGTTCACCATCGGCCACACGCGTCACCGCCTGGTGTGCAAGGTGGAGATCATCGACAACGGCCCGGGCATCCCGGCCGAGCTCCAGGAAACCATCTTCTACCCCATGGTCAGCGGCCGTCCGGACGGTACCGGACTCGGCCTGGCCATCGCCCAGAACATCATCAGCCAGCACCAGGGGCTGATTGAATGCGAGAGCCACCCCGGCCATACCGTGTTCAGTCTGTTCCTGCCCCTGGAACAAGGAGTGCATTGACCATGAGCCGATCAGAGACCGTCTGGATCGTCGACGACGACCGCTCCATCCGCTGGGTACTGGAAAAAGCCCTGCAACAGGAAGGCATGACCACGGTGAGCTTCGACAGCGCCGACAGCGTGATCGGCCGCCTCGGCCGGCAGCAGCCGGACGTGATCATCTCCGATATCCGCATGCCCGGCGCCAGCGGCCTCGACCTGCTGGCGCAGATCCGCGAACTGCATCCGCGCCTGCCGGTGATCATCATGACCGCGCATTCCGACCTCGACAGCGCGGTGGCCTCCTACCAGGGCGGCGCCTTCGAATACCTGCCCAAGCCGTTCGACGTCGACGAGGCGGTCTCCCTGGTCAAGCGCGCCAACCAGCACGCCCAGGAGCAGCAGGGCCTGGAGCTGCCGGCGAACCAGGCGCGCACGCCGGAGATCATCGGCGAGGCGCCGGCGATGCAGGAGGTATTCCGCGCCATCGGCCGCCTCAGCCATTCCAACATCACCGTGCTGATCAACGGCGAATCGGGTACCGGCAAGGAGCTGGTCGCCCATGCCCTGCATCGCCACAGCCCGCGCGCAGCCTCGCCATTCATCGCGCTGAACATGGCGGCGATCCCCAAGGACCTGATGGAATCCGAGCTGTTCGGCCATGAGAAGGGCGCCTTCACCGGGGCCGCCG
Source organism: Pseudomonas sp. 20-5 (assembly GCF_056782835.1). NCBI lineage: Bacteria > Pseudomonadati > Pseudomonadota > Gammaproteobacteria > Pseudomonadales > Pseudomonadaceae > Pseudomonas > Pseudomonas sp. 20-5. The sequence goes on from NZ_CM165584.1 coordinate 5,826,151, forward strand.
CCCAGCGCCGCGGACGCTTCGAGCAGGCCGATGGCGGCACCCTGTTCCTCGACGAGATCGGCGACATGCCGGCCGACACCCAGACCCGCCTGCTGCGCGTCCTGGCCGACGGCGAGTTCTACCGGGTCGGCGGGCACACGCCGGTGAAGGTCGACGTGCGGATCATCGCCGCCACCCACCAGAACCTGGAAAGCCTGGTGCGCGACGGCAAGTTCCGCGAGGACCTGTTCCATCGCCTGAACGTGATCCGCATCCACATCCCGCGGCTGGCCGACCGCCGCGAGGACATCCCGGCGCTGGCCCGGCACTTCCTCAGCCGCGCCGCCCAGGAGCTGGCGGTGGAACCCAAGCTGCTGAAGGCGGAAACCGAGGAGTACCTGAAGAACCTCGGCTGGCCGGGCAACGTCCGCCAACTGGAGAACACCTGTCGCTGGATCACCGTGATGGCCTCCGGCCGCGAGGTGCACATCGACGACCTGCCGCCGGAGCTGCTGACCCAGCCGCAGGACAGCGCGCCGGCGGCGAACTGGGAACAGGCCCTTCGCCAGTGGGCCGACCAGGCGCTGGGCCGCGGCCAGTCGAACCTGCTGGACAGCGCCGTGCCGGCCTTCGAACGGATCATGATAGAAACCGCCCTCAAGCACACCGCCGGCCGCCGCCGCGATGCCGCCGTGCTGCTCGGCTGGGGCCGCAATACCCTGACCCGCAAGATCAAGGAGCTGGGGATGAACGTCGATGGAGCCGACGACGAAGGCGACGACTGAAGCGCCACTGCTCCCATGAGCGACCCAACGGGGCCTTCGGGCCCCGTTTTTCATGGTCCGTCGCGCGCCCCTGCCAAGCGAGACGCCGCCCCAGCCTCGGCAGGGCGCCCGCCCGGAACCACCGGTCAAATCGTAGCGTAGGGCGAATAACCGCATCGCGGTTATCCGCCGATTGTGCAGGGCCGCGGCGGATAACGCCTATGGCGTTATTCGCCCTACCGTCCGCAGCACAGCCCCAACCTCGGCGAGCGCCCGCCCGGCACCGTCGATCAAACCGTGGCGTAGGGCGAATAACCGCATCGCGGTTATTCGCCGGTTCGGCAGGGCTGCGGCCCTTGCCCGGATTTTGGGCAGCGTGCACCAGCAGGCGACAAATCGGCATCAATCGCTGGCGGAAAAGCCCGCTCCGTCATTTTTCCGCAATCGACTTCCCACAAACCCCTGGGATGCCGCCAAGCCCTTGATCCACGGGCTTCCAGAGGCATTCATCACCAGCTCGCCCACAGACTTATCCACAATCCTTCAGGAAAGCGAGCGCGCCGCCAGCGCGCTCATGAGAATTGGCACAGCCCCTGCATTGGAGCAGATAACGAAGATTTCGGGGGCCTCGGTACAGGCAGGCTGGGGAATCCCCTCTTTTACACCCGGCGGCAGACGCAGCATCCGCGCGCAACCGCCACACCCGTTTCGGGGACCTCGGTACAGGCAGGCTGAGAACTCCCCTCTTTTATGCCCGGCGGTAGCGCAGTGATCCGCGCCTCCGCCCTCCCGTTTGGGGACCTCGGTACAGGCAGGCTGAGAATTCCCCCTTTTATTCCCGGCCGTCGCGCTCCTGCAGTTCGACGACCAGGCGCCAGCCCTCGCCGTCCTCCGACCACTGCCAGCGCCCCTGCAAGGGGCGGGTCGAGACCAGGCTCAACAGCAGCGCCTTTCCCTCCTCGCGGACGCGCCAGCGCAACGGCTGGCCCAGCCATCGCCCGTCTCCCTGCTGCGCCGCGCCCCGGGCGACGATGCGCAACGTCAGGGCACCCTCCACCCGCGCCGCCGTAACCGCAGCCTGGCGATCGAAGCGCAGGACCAGGCCCTGCTCGCTCTCCCCGACCGCCAGCAGTTGCGGCGCAGACGTCGGCAGCGAAGCGGGACCGAACAACCTGCCGAGCATCAGCCCGAACAACAACCCGGCAAGCACCAGCGCACCCCAGACTTTCCAGCGCTGGCGCCGCAGATCGTCGATGGCGGAGGTAGAATGCCGCCCGTTATCTGCTCCGGAGCCCTGCATGTTCCACGTCATCCTGTTTCAACCGGAGATACCTCCGAATACCGGCAACATTATCAGGCTCTGCGCCAACGCCGGATGCAGTCTGCACCTGATCGAGCCGCTCGGTTTCGAACTGGACGACAAGCGCTTGCGCCGTGCCGGCCTCGACTACCACGAATACGCCAGCGTACGCCGCTACCCGGATCTGCAGAGCTGCCTCGAGGCCCTCGGCCAGCCACGCCTGTTCGCCTTCACCACCAAGGGGTCGCGGGCCTTCCACGAAGTGGCCTACCAGCGCGACGATGCCTTCCTCTTCGGCCCGGAAAGCCGCGGACTGCCGGAGGACGTGCGCAACGCCCTGCCAACCGATCGGCGCCTGCGCCTGCCGATGCGCGAAGGCTGCCGTAGCCTGAACCTGTCCAACACGGTGGCGGTGACCGTCTACGAAGCCTGGCGCCAGCTCGGCTTCGCCATGGACTGAGCCGGCTGACAGGCATGAAAAAGCCCGCGCAAGGCGGGCTTCTTCGCAAGCGCTGGGCTTACTGGACCGACGGCGTCGGGATCTCGCCGGAGGCCTGCATGCGGGCGATTTCCTGGGCGTAGAGGGCGTCGAAGTTCACCGGCGACAGCATCAGCGCCGGGAACGAACCGCGTACCACCAGGTTGTCCAGGGCTTCGCGAGCGTACGGGAAGAGGATGTTCGGGCAGAACGCGCCAAGGGTATGGCTCATGCTCGACGGATCGAGGTTCTTGATCAGGAAGATGCCGGCCTGCTGCACTTCGGCGATGAAGGCAGTGGTGTCCTCGCCGTTCTTCACGGTCACCGATACGGTCAGGACCACTTCGTAGAAGTCGCCGTCCAGCTGCTTCTGGCGAGTGTTCAGGTCCAGGCTGATGGACGGGTTCCATTCCTGGCGGAAGATTTCCGGTGACTTCGGCGACTCGAACGACAGGTCGCGCAGGTAGATGCGCTGCAGGGAGAACTGGGGTTGCTGCTCGTCGGCAGCGCCGTTGGTAGCTTGCTCGGTCATTTTCGGGCCTTCCCTTGGGTCAATTCATGAATGGTTTCAGGCAGACAGCAGCGCGTCCAGCTTGCCGGCGCGCTCCAGTGCATGAAGGTCGTCGCAGCCGCCGACATGGGTCTCGCCGATCCAGATCTGCGGCACGGTGGTCGATCCCGCCTTGCGTGCCAGCTCGGCGCGCAGTTCGGGCTTGCCGTCGCAGGCGATCTCCTGGAAGTCCACGCCCTTGCGTTGCAGCAACTGCTTGGCGCGGATGCAGTACGGACACCAGGCGGTGGTGTAGATCACGACGGGCGGCATGTCACTTCACCAGCGGCAGGTTGTCGCCGCGCCAGCTGCCGATCCCGCCGGACAGCTTGGCGGCGTTGAAGCCGGCCTTCTTCAGGACGCCGCCCCAGGTACCGGAGTGCTGGCCCATGGCGTCGACCAGGATGATGGTCTTGCCCTTGTACTTTTCCAGCTCGGTCATGCGGCTGTTCAGCTTGTCGGCCGGGATGTTCAGCGCGTCGACGATGTGCCCGCTGGCGAACTCCTTGGCCGGACGGATATCCAGGACCACCGCCTGGTCGGCATTGACCAGCGCGGTCAGCTCGCGGGTCGACAGGCTCTTGCCGCCCTTGCGCAGCTCGTGCAGCAACAGCAGGACCAGCAGGACCAGCAGCGCCGCGACCAGCAGGTAGTGGTTGGTGGCGAACTCGATCAGACGGGAAACGAATTGCATGGTGACGGATATCCAGGGCGTAAAAATGCCGGCCAGTATACAGACCGCGCCGGCCAGGGGGGAACCCGCCGGGCGGCGCCCCGCTCGGCTCCAGGAAATGGCGTCGCGGGAAACTTCACGGTTAGAATGCCAGTCCTTTTCTGTGAAGCTGGCCAGTTCCGGCCCGGGCACGGTTCGGGCGGGACAGAGGGAGCGAGGATAGCGGCATTCGGTTGCGGATCGGCGTCATCGGTTTAATCAATCAGCCTCTTCCTACGTCTTGAACGACAATGTTCCCACTAAATTTGGTCAGTTTCTGAACCCCGCGGAAATAGAGCCGGACATATGACTGCCACGCCCAAACCCCTGGTCCTGATCATCCTGGACGGCTTCGGCCACAGCGAAAGCCCTGACTACAACGCCATCTACGCCGCGAAGAAGCCGGTCTGGGATCGCCTCCTGGCAACCCAGCCGCACGGCCTGATCTCCGGCTCCGGCATGGACGTCGGCCTGCCCGACGGCCAGATGGGCAATTCCGAGGTCGGCCACATGAACCTCGGCGCAGGCCGCGTGGTGTACCAGGACTTCACCCGCGTCACCAAGGCCATCCGCGACGGCGAATTCTTCGAAAACCCGGTGATCGCCGCGGCGGTCGACAAGGCCGTCGCCGCCGACAAGGCGGTGCACATCCTCGGCCTGCTCTCCCCGGGCGGCGTACACAGCCATGAAGACCACCTGGTGGCAATGGCGCAGATGGCCGCCAAGCGCGGCGCCGGCAAGATCTACCTGCATGCCTTCCTGGATGGCCGCGATACCCCGCCGAAAAGCGCGCAGCCGTCGCTGGAGCGTCTCGACGCCACCTTCGCCGGGCTCGGCAAGGGCCGCATCGCCTCGATCATCGGCCGCTATTTCGCGATGGACCGCGACAACCGCTGGGACCGCGTCCAGGCCGCCTATGAACTGATTGTCGACGGCAAGGCCGAGTTCACCGCCGACTCCTCGGTGGCAGCCCTCGAGGCCGCCTACGCCCGCGGCGAGAGCGACGAATTCGTCAAGGCCACCGCGGTGGTCCCGGCCGGCGCCGAAGCGGTGCGGGTCGAGGATGGCGACGCGGTGATCTTCATGAACTTCCGCGCCGACCGCGCCCGCGAGCTGAGCCGCGCCTTCGTCGAGCCGGCATTCAATGAGTTCCCCCGCGAACGAGCTCCGCAGCTGGCAGGTTTCGTCATGCTGACCCAGTACGCGGCGAGCATCCCGGCGCCCTGCGCCTTCCCGCCGGAGCCGCTGACCAACGTCCTCGGCGAGTACCTGGCCAAGCATGGCAAGACCCAGCTGCGCATCGCCGAGACCGAGAAGTACGCCCATGTGACCTTCTTCTTCTCCGGCGGCCGCGAGGAACCCTACGAGGGCGAGGAGCGCATCCTGATCCCCTCGCCGAAGGTCGCCACCTACGACCTGCAACCCGAGATGAGCGCGCCGGAAGTCACCGACCGTATCGTCGAGGCCATCGAGCAACAGCGCTACGACGTGATCGTGGTCAACTACGCCAACGGCGACATGGTCGGCCACACCGGGGTGTTCGAGGCCGCGGTCAAGGCCGTGGAGTGCCTGGACACCTGCATGGGCCGTATCGTCGAGGCGCTGGACAAGGTCGGCGGCGAAGCCCTGATCACCGCCGACCACGGCAATGTCGAGCAGATGGAAGACGAGTCCACCGGCCAGGCGCACACCGCGCACACCTGCGAACCGGTGCCCTTCGTCTACGTCGGCAAGCGCAAGCTGAGCATCCGCGAAGGCGGCGTGCTGGCCGACGTGGCGCCGACCATGCTGACCCTCATGGGGCTGGAGCAGCCGGCGGAAATGACCGGTCGCAGCATCGTCACCCTCGGCTGATCCGCGAACGACGAACTCCCGCGCAGGGCGGATAACCGCGTCGCGGTTATCCGCCGCTTCTGCAGGCCATCGACGGATAACGCCTGCGACGTTATCCGCCGTAGCGGGCCGGGCGCCGCGCCCTGTTTCCACGACGCCACCTTCCCCGCTTTAACGCTGCCGATCGGCCGACAGGCCTGGCCACGCGGCGTCGAGACGTGTGCCGCGGTTTTCATTTTCCGCGTCTCCCCCCCTGCCTCCCGCTACGTCGCCGAGGCCCGTGCTAGCCTTGCCCGCGCTGTCTTTTCCATCTGCCCTACAAGGATTTCCGCCGATGTGGTTCCTCCTCGCCACCTCGCTCCTCGCCCTGTCCTTCCAGCGCCTGCTGGCCCTCGTCTTGCTGCTCGCGACCTGCTGCCTCGCCTTCTACGACGGGGTTCTCGCTCCGCCTGCGGTCGCCGCCCTGGCTGCACTGGGCGTCCTCGCCCTGTTACGCCGGCGCCTGGCGGCACGCCGCGCCTGGGCCCTGGGCCTGGAGCTGCTGCTGGTCGCCGGCGCGGTGGGCCTGTTCCTGCACCTGCTACCCGGCTTCGCCAACCCCAGGGTCCTGGACAAGGCGGTGGTCGGCCCGCAGAGCCTGCCGTTCACCATGTACTTCAACTTCGACAAGGCACTGGTGCCGTTCCTGCTACTGGCCTGCCTGCCGAGCCTGTTCCGCGACGAAGCCCGCGCTCCCGGCCGCCCCTGGTACTGGCTGCTGCTCGCGGCGGCGGTGCCGGCGCTGCTTCTGCTGGCTGTCGGCGTCGGCCTGCTGCGGCCGGAACTCCACGCGCCGGCCTGGCTCTGGCAGTTCGTCCTGGCCAACCTGTTCTTCGTTTCCCTTGCCGAGGAAGCGCTGTTCCGCGGCTACCTGCAGCAACGCCTGGGCCAATGGCTGGGCCCCTGGCCCGCCCTGGCGCTGGCCTCGGCGCTGTTCGGCCTGGCGCACTTCGCCGGCGGCCCGCTGCTGATGCTGTTCGCCGGCCTCGCCGGGCTGATCTACGGGTTGGCCTGGCTGTGGAGCGGCCGCCTGTGGGTGGCGACGCTGTTCCACTTCGGGCTGAACCTGACGCATCTGCTGCTGTTCACCTACCCGCTCTACAGACCCGCCTGATGCCCGTGGCCTTCGTCGTCGACGACATCCGCCGCTGCCATCCGGCTGAAATACGTGGAAGCGCCCCACAGCGCGCGGTGCGGGGCGTTTTTTTTAACGGCGGCCACGGGCATACTAGGCCGGTCCAATTCCCAGGTGCCCGCCACCCCATGCTCCGCCTCCTTCCTCTCCTGCTATCCCTCGCCTGTCTCGCTCCGGCCTTCGCCGACGAGCGCGCCGACACCCAACGCCAGCTGGAACAGACGCAGAAGGACATCGGCGAGCTGAAGAAGCTGCTGGACGGCATCCAGCAGGAAAAGAGCGGCGTGCAGAAGCAGCTGAAGTCCACCGAGACCGAGATGGGCGACCTGGAAAAACAGATCAAGGCCCTGCAGGACGAGCTGGACAAGAGCGAAGCCGAGCTGAAACGGCTGGATGGGGAGAAAAAAAAACTCCAGGACGCGCGCATTGAGCAGCAGCGCCTCCTCGCCATCCAGGCCCGCGCGGCCTACCAGAGTGGACGCGAGGAATACCTGAAGCTGCTGCTGAACCAGGAACACCCGGAAAAATTCAGCCGCACCCTCACCTACTACGACTACATCAACAAAGCCCGTCTCGAACAGCTCGCCAGCTTCAACGAAACCCTCCGCCAGCTGGCCAACGTCGAGCAGGACATCTCTGCGCAGAAAGCCGAACAACTGAGCAAGCAGGGCGAGCTGGACAGCCGCCGCGAGGCGCTGGCAGCGACCCGCAAGGAGCGCCAGCAAGCCCTGGCCAAGCTGAACAGCGACTACCGCGAACGCGACCAGAAGCTCAAGTCCCGCCAACAGGACCAGGCCGAGCTGGCCAAGGTACTGCGGACCATCGAGGAAACCCTGGCCCGCCAGGCCCGCGAAGCCGCCGCCGCGGCGGAGCGCGAGCGCCAGCGCGCGCTGGCCGCCGAACGCGAGCGTGCGCGCCAGCAGCAGGCCGCCCCCGGACGAGTCACCAGCCCGCCGCGCGAACCTGCGCCGGGCCCGCTGGTCTCAAGCACTGGCGCGGTCTACGGCGGCGCGTTCGGCTCGGCCCGCGGCAAGCTGCCGTGGCCGGTGAATGGCCGCGTCGTGGCGCGCTTCGGCAGCCAGCGCGGCGACGATCCGCGGGCGAAATGGGACGGCGTACTGATTTCGGCGAGCGCCGGCAGCACCGTCCGCGCGGTGCACGGCGGACGCGTGGTATTCGCCGACTGGTTGCGCGGAGCCGGCCTGTTGGTCATCCTCGACCACGGTGGCGGCTACCTCAGCCTTTATGGCCATAATCAAAGCCTGCTGAAAGACGCCGGCGACACCGTGAAGGCCGGAGACCCGATCGCCACCGTTGGAACCAGCGGCGGCCAGAGTAGCCCGGCCGTGTACTTCGCCATTCGCCATCAGGGCCGCCCGGCGGACCCTACTACCTGGTGCCGCGCACAGGGATAGGCGCCGAACTCGTGATTAGGAGCTGAACATGCTGCATTGCTTCCGTCCCACCACCCTGGCGCTGGCCCTGCTGCTCGGCGCGGGCGCGGCCCAGGCTGCCGACGCCCCGGCCGACGCCGCGCCACTGGCCAACGGTAGCAGTGCCCCGCTGCCCCTCGACGAGCTGCGTACCTTCGCCGAGGTTCTCGACCGGGTGAAGGCCGCCTATGTCGAGCCAGTGGACGACAAGACCCTGCTGGAGAACGCCATCAAGGGCATGCTCAGCAACCTCGACCCGCACTCCGCCTACCTCGGCCCGGAGGACTTCGCCGAGCTGCAGGAAAGCACCAGCGGCGAGTTCGGCGGCCTGGGCATCGAGGTCGGCAGCGAAGACGGCTTCATCAAGGTGGTCTCGCCGATCGACGACACCCCCGCGGCCCGCGCCGGCATCCAGCCCGGCGACCTGATCGTGCAGATCGACGGCAAGCCGACCAAGGGCCAGTCGATGACCGAAGCGGTCGACAGCATGCGCGGCAAGGCCGGCTCCGCGATCACCCTGACCATCGTCCGCGATGGCGGCAGACCGTTCGACGTCGAACTCAAGCGCGCCATCATCAAGGTCAAGAGTGTCAAGAGCCAGGTCCTCGAACCCGGCTACGCCTACCTGCGCATCACCCAGTTCCAGGTCAACACCGGCGAGGAAGTGGTCAAGGCGCTGAACCAGCTGCGCAAGGACAACAAGGGCCGTCTCAAGGGCCTGGTCCTGGACCTGCGCAACAACCCCGGCGGCGTGCTGCAGTCCGCCGTCGAGGTAGCCGACGCCTTCCTCACCAAGGGCCTGATCGTCTACACCAAGGGCCGCATCGCCAACTCCGAGCTGCGCTTCAGCGCCGACCCGGCCGATCCCAGCGACAAGGTTCCGCTGGTGGTGCTGATCAACGGTGGCAGCGCCTCGGCGGCGGAAATCGTCGCCGGTGCCCTGCAGGACCAGAAGCGCGCGATCCTGATGGGCACCGACAGCTTCGGCAAGGGCTCGGTGCAGACCGTGCTGCCGCTGAACAACGACCGCGCCCTGAAGCTCACCACCGCGCTCTACTACACCCCCAACGGGCGCTCCATCCAGGCCCAGGGCATCGTTCCGGACATCGAAGTCGGACGCGCCAAGGTGACCCAGGAGCGGAGCAGCTTCGAGGGCTTCAAGGAAGCCGACCTGCAGGGCCACCTGGCCAACGGCAACGGCGGCGCCGACCGCCCCACCGGCAAGCGTGCCGCGCCGAGCGAGCGCCCGCAGGATTCCGACTACCAGCTCAGCCAGGCCCTTAGCCTGCTGAAAGGCCTGAGCGTCACCCGCGGCAACTGATGTCGGCGTTTCGCGTTGCCCTGCTGGGCCTGTGCCTGCTGTTCAACCAGGCCCAGGCCCGCCAGGACCCCGTCCCCTACCAGCGCCCGCCGCTGCTGACCGTGGTCATCGATGACCTCGGGCAGAACCTGGCACGCGACCGCCGGGTTCTCGACCTGCCCCCCGGCGTAACCCTGGCGATCATCCCGGAAACCCCGCATGCCGCCGAACTGGCCCGCGAGGCGCACCAGCGCGGGCGCACGGTGATCCTGCACATGCCGATGGACCCGGCCGGCGGTCCCTACGCCTGGCGGCCGGAGCTGACCCAGGAAGAGCGTGCGCGGCGGCTGGACGCGGCGCTGGCCAAGGTGCCGTTCGTGCAAGGCCTGAACAACCACGAGGGCAGCCGCATGACCGCGGTGCGCCCGGCGATGGCCTGGCTCGCCGAGGAACTCCAGCGTCGCGGCCTGTACCTGGTCGACAGCCGCACCAGCGCCGCCACCGTGGCCGCCAGCGAGGCGCAGCGGATCGGCCTGGCGAGCGTCTCGCGCGATGTGTTCCTCGACAACGAAGCCACACCGGAAGCGGTCTCCGCACAACTGCAGGCCGGCGTCGCCCTGGCCCGCAAGCAGGGTTCGGCGTTGCTCATCGGCCACCCGCACAAGGCCACCCTCGACGTGCTGGCGCGGGAGCTGCCGAAGCTGCGCGCCCAGGGCATCGAGCTGGTACCGCCGCAGATGCTCATCGGCGAGCGCGGCAACCGCAACGTCAACCCACGCCAGGCGCCGCACTGAAGCCGGGTTTACCGGCGTCGCGGCAGCGGTTAAGGTGGCGTCCTCGTCATTCCTGCACGGACGCACCGATGGCCCGCCCTTCCCCTCCCATGCCCCTGCTCGCCGCCGCCCTGCTGGTCGCAGGCGCGATTCCCCTCGGTTTCATCTGGATCCTCACCAGCGCCAAGTTCGAGATAGGCGGCGCCAGCCCCGGCGAGAGCACCGTCGGCAAGGTCGAGAACATCGACCAGCGCGCCATGGAGCAATTCTGCACCGGCGTGCGGGCGACGCCCGCCGGCACCTGGCTGGTAGGCCGGCGCGAGGTCGGCCGCGACGAGCAGGCTCTGCCCGAGGGCGTCATCGACCTGGACCTGGTGGCGACCGCCCAGCCCAGGGAAGAAGAGTCCGAACCCCACCTCTTCAACTTCCTCAACGGCATGCTGCTATCCGGCGGCGATCCGGAAACCACCTATGTCTCGCGCCTGGGCGCGGACGGCGTGTTCCACGAAGTGGCGCGGCTCGGCGAGACCGCCTGCCTGGAAGTCACGCCGGACGGTTCCAGCGTCTTCCTGCTCACCGGCCTGCGGCGCCCGGGCAAGGACAACGGTCAGCGCGAGCAGACAGTGGTGCTGCGCAGCGACGACCAGGGCAAGAGCTGGCGGCGGCTCGAGGAAGGCTTCATGGCCGAGGCGAATCGACTGGGCTGGGCTCTCGCACCGCGCTTCCACGGCAAGGACGAAGTCTGGGTCTGGGGTGATTTCGAATACGGCGGTGCCGATGGCGGCCAGGAACCCGGCCAGCCGAGCGGGCTGTTCTATTCGCCCGACCGCGGCGCCAGTGTCGAGTCGATCGCCACCTCCGCGCCGCTGCTGGTCGACCTCGCCTACGCCCGCGAGTTGGCGCCGAACGGCGTCAGCTGGGGCGACTACAACGGCAAGCACGGGCAGATCAAGGCACACGTCGCCCAACTGGACGCGGAGCGCGCCGCGATCTGGGTAAGCCAGACCTTCCGCTATGGCCCACCCGAGGGGCGCTACCTGACCAGCTCGATATTGGTCACCACCCAGGCCGAACTGCGCCGCGAGGGCGGACGCTGGCAGATGGGCGCGATCCGGCGCACCGACGGCGTGGCCGTCGAGCGCCTGGAACAGAACATGGACGGTCGGGTGATCGCAGTGCTCGACCACCCCGACGAATCGCGCTCGCTGATCGCCGAGCTCGATCGCGACGCGCTCGAATGGAAGATCACCGGCAAGCTGCCCAGCCCGTTCTGGCCCCTGCCGTCCAGTTCCGGGCTGCGCGAGTTCTACATGGGCAGGAATGTGCTGCTGGCCAACACCATGAGCCACTACGAAGTGCCGCTGTGGCTGTATCCCGACGAAGAGCCGGCGAGCGTCTCCGCCAACGCGGTGTACTACTCGGACGACTGGGGCTCATCCTGGCGCCGCCTGGACATCGCCGGCTACCTCGGCGTGCTCGGTTTCGACGAGGCGCACGACCGGGTGTTCTGGGCCCGCGGCAACTGGTACGACAGCCGCGACCTCGGCGTCCAGGCCTACGACCTGAACTGAGCCCCCTCGCCGCGCCGGCGGAGGGGCGCCCGCCAGTCAGAGGTAGTTGGCGACGGCTTCGTCGACGAAGCCTTCCTGGCGCATCTGCTCCAGGGCCTTTTGCAGGCGCTCCACCACCTCGTCCGGAGTGTCCTTGTTCAACGCCAGGTAGAGCTTGGCCTCGTTGAAACGCAGCACCGTCTGCAGGCCGGACACGCCTTCCTGCTTGGCCAGGTAGCGGCCGACCGGATCGGTGGTGGCCCACAGGTCGATCTGCCCGCCGGTAAGCTTCTTCACGTTTTCCTGGTCGCGCAGGGCGTTGATCACCGGGATGCCCTGGGCCTCCAGGTGCTGGCTGACCGCGTCGTTCTTGTAGGCGCCGAGCTTGTAGCGGGCGGCGTCCTTGAGATTCTTCACGGCGATCTTGCTGCCGGCCGGCGCCAGCAACACCCAACTGGTGTCGGCCAGCGGGCCGACCCATTTGAACTGCGGCACCCGCTCGGGGGTGTAGGTCATGGAGAACAGCCCGTAGCCGGGCTTGTCCAGGGTCAACCGGTACAGGCGGTCCCAGGGGAAGCGCAGGCTCAGGGAATAGCCGATGCCGGCGCGCCTGAACATCTCCCGGACGATGTCGGCACTGATGCCGTCGATGCCGTCGTCGCGGGCGAAGTTCTTGTCGTCCACCGCCATGTTGAAGGGCGGGAAGTTCTCGGTCAGCAGCACCACCTTGTAGTCGGCGGGCAATTCGGCACGGGCCGCGGAGGCCCCCAGCAACACCCCCAGGATCAGGGTCTGGATCAGGACTTTCAGCATGGTCACACCGCTCGCTTGGTTATCGTTATTGGCTAGCGGCATCCCTGCGTCAGGACGAAATACCTGGCTCGTCGGCCTTCCATGGCATTGCCGGCGGGGCCGGCAAAGGCGTTTCCCCGCCCGGCCCCCTGTTGGCCGGACGGAGCGAATCAGAGATAGCTGTTGAGGATGTCCTCGACGAAGCCTTCCTTGCGCATGCCGTCCAGGGCTGCCTGGAGCTTCTGCACCACTTCGTCGGGAGTCTCGCGGTTGAGCGCCAGGTACAGCTGATCGCTGTTGAAGCGCAGCACCGTCTTCAGGCCGGTCACGCCTTCCTGCTTGGCCAGGTAGCGCCCGGCGGGATCGCCGCTGGCCCAGAGGTCGATCTGGCCCTTGACCAGCTTCTGCGCGTTTTCCTGGTCGCGTAGCGCCAGGTCGGCCTCGAAACCGTTCTTGCCGAGGAACTCGGCGATGGCATCGCCCTTGTAGGCGCCGATCCGGTATTTCTTCGCCTCGTCCAGGCTGCCCAGGGTGATCGGGCTGTCGCCCTTGGCCAGCAGCACCCAGTCGTCCGGGCCGATCGGACCGACCCACTTGAACTTGTCCTCGCGCTCGGCCAGGCGGGCGGTGACGAACACCCCGTAGCCGGGCTTCTCCAGCGCCAGCTTGTAGATGCGGTCCCAGGGGAAACGCAGGGTCAGGCTGTACTTGATGCCGGCGCGCTTGAACATCTCGCGGACGATATCCACGGCGATGCCGTCGATGTTGTCTTCCTGGGCGAAGTTCTTGCCGTTGATCGCCATGTTGTACGGCGGGAAGTTCTCCGTGAGCAGGACCATGCTGTAGTCGGGATCGGTTTCGGCGCGCGCGCCGCCGACCAGCAGCAGGGTTGCGAGCAGCGCGAAGAGCAGGCTTCTTTGCATTGTTGTCATCCTGTCAGGGGCCTGGAGCGAGGCAGAATAACCAGCGCCGCGCCGCCAGGCCAGCCTTTTGCCAGCATCGCCGGCGAGGCGTCAGTAGCGCTCGCGGATCTGCTTCAACAAGCCTTCGCTGCGCAGCGCGTCGACCGCCGCTTGCAACTTCTGCACCAGCTCGTCCGGGGTGTCCTTGTTCAGCGCCAGGAACAGCTCGGCGGTATGGAAACGCTGGACCACCTTCACCTCCTTGAGGCCCTCGCGCTGGGCGACGTAGCGCCCGCTCGGATCGGCGGTGACCCAGAGATCGATCTGCCCACTGGCCAGCTTGTCGACGTTCTCGTTGTCGCGCAGCGCCAGTTGCACCTGCAGGCCGCGGTCGACCAGGTGCTGACTGATGGCGTCGTTCTTGTAGCCGCCGATCCGGTAGCGCGCGGCGTCTTCCAGGCTGTTCAGGTGGATGCTGCTGTCGCCGCGGGCCATCAGTACCCAGTCGTTGACCGCCAGCGGGCCGACCCACTTGAACTTGTCCTCGCGCTCCGGCGTACGGGCGGTGGAAAACACGCCATAGCCGGGCTCGCTCAGCGCCTGCTGGTAGACCCGGTCCCAGGGGAAGCGCAGGATCAGCTGGCACTCGATCTGCGCGCGCTCGCAGGCGGCGCGCACGGTATCGGTGCTGATGCCGCTGATGCCATCGTCCTTGGCGTAGTTGCCGCCGTTCACCGCCATGTTGAACGGCACCAGGTTCTCGGTCAGCAGGACCAGGGTTTCGGCGCGCGCCAGGGCGCTAGCGCATAGCAGGGCCAGGCTGCCGACGCAGCCGAGAGCCAGACGGAAGATGGACATGGAGGACTCCCTGTCGGTCGCAATGTTTGTCGTTATGGCAGGGCATCGGCGCTCTAGCGGCACCTGATGCGGGGGGCGTGACTGTACCTGAAAGAAAGCCGCGCGAGTGTCGACTCGCGCTCAGGAATGGCTAGCCGATCACCGGCCCTGTGCGCTGCGGCGCAACGCGCCTCAGCGCACCACGATACCGCGGCTGGCCAGGTAGGCCTTGGCTTCCGGCACGGTGTACTCGCCGAAGTGGAAGATGCTCGCCGCGAGCACCGCGTCGGCCTTGCCCTCGAGGATGCCGGCGGCCAGGTGCTCCAGGTTGCCGACGCCGCCGGAAGCGATCACCGGCACGTTCACCGCCTCGCTGATGGCGCGGGTCACGCCCAGGTCGTAACCGCTCTTCACGCCGTCCTGGTCCATGCTGGTCAGGAGAATCTCGCCAGCGCCCAAGTCTTCCATCTTCTTCGCCCAGAGCACGGCATCCAGCCCGGTGGGCTTGCGCCCGCCATGGGTGAAGATTTCCCAGCGCGGCGCCTCGCCCGGGGCGGAAACCTTCTTCGCGTCGATGGCGACCACGATGCACTGCGAGCCGAAGCGGTCGGCGGCCTCACCGACGAACTCGGGGTTGAACACCGCGGCGGTGTTGATCGAGACCTTGTCCGCGCCGGCATTCAACAGGTTGCGGATGTCCTGCACGCTGCGTACGCCGCCGCCCACGGTCAGCGGAATGAACACCTGGCTAGCCATGCGCTCGACGGTATGCAGGGTGGTGTCGCGCCCGTCGACGCTGGCGGTGATATCGAGGAAGGTGATCTCGTCGGCACCCTGCTCGTCGTAGCGGCGAGCGATCTCGACCGGGTCGCCGGCGTCGCGGATGTTCTCGAACTTGACGCCCTTGACCACTCGGCCGTTGTCCACGTCGAGGCAGGGGATGATGCGTTTTGCCAGTGCCATGCGGTTCGCCTCAGGCCTTGAAGTTGTCGCACAGCGCCTGGGCTTCGGCCACGTCCAGGGTGCCTTCGTAGATCGCCCGGCCGGTGATGGCGCCGATGATCCCCGGGGTGCGGGCGTCCAGCAGCTTCTGGATGTCGCCGAGATTGTGGATGCCGCCGGAGGCGATCACCGGGATCCGCGTGGCATTGGCCAGCGCGGCGGTAGCCTCGACGTTGCAGCCCTGCATCATGCCGTCCTTGGAAATATCCGTGTAGACGATGGCGGACACCCCGTCGGCCTCGAAGCGACGAGCCAGGTCGATCACCTGGACTTCGCTGACCTCGGCCCAGCCGTCGGTGGCGACGAAACCGTCCTTGGCATCCAGGCCGACGATGACCTTGCCCGGGAAGGCGCGGCAGGCCTCGCCGACGAACTCAGGCTGCTTGACCGCCTTGGTGCCGATGATGACGTAGCTGACGCCGGCGCGAACGTAATGCTCGATGGTTTCCAGCGAGCGGATGCCGCCGCCGATCTGGATCGGCAGGTCCGGGTAGCGACGGGCGATGGCGGTGACCACCTCGCCGTTGACCGGCTTGCCTTCGAAAGCGCCGTTCAGGTCCACCAGGTGCAGGCGGCGGCAACCGCCATCGACCCATTTGGCGGCCATCGCCACCGGATCGTCGGAGAAGACCGTGGCGTCTTCCATCAGGCCCTGGCGCAGACGCACGCAGGCGCCGTCTTTCAAGTCGATCGCGGGAATGATCAGCATCGGTGAACCCTGTTCAAGTCTGTATTCGGTGGACAGGCGCGCGGAAACTCAACTCTTTTCCAGCGCCCAGACATCGCTCTCGATGCTTTCGAACCGTTCCTTCAGGTACGACTGCACGTCGAGGATGGCCTTGTTGTAGAAGTACGGGGCGAACTCGCGGGCGAAGAAATCGAGCAGTTCCTCGGCTTCGAAGGAACCCAGCTCCAGTTCGAAGCGGTCCTCCATGAAGCGCTTGATCGCCAGTACCGCGTCCTGGGTCTGCGCGGCGTCCAGCTGGAGGATCGGCGTCTTGCTCTTCGCCCTGGCCATGGCCTACCAGCGCCCGTCCCAGGCCACGAAGTTCTGCAGCAGTTGCAGGCCGTGGGTATGGCTCTTTTCCGGGTGGAACTGCACGGCGAAACGCGAGCCTTCGGCCAGCGCGGCGGCGAAATCGACGCCGTAGTGCCCGTGCCCCACCACCTGGCGCGGGTTACCGGCCTCGATGTAATAGCTGTGCACGAAGTAGAAGCGCGCCTGGTCGGGAATCTCGTGCCACAACGGGTGCTCCACCGCCTGGCTCACCTGGTTCCAGCCCATGTGCGGCACCTTCAGGTGCTCGCCGGCTTCGTGCAGGTCCTTGCCGAAGAAGCGCACCTGGCCGGGGAACAGACCGATGCAATCGACCCCGTCGTTCTCCTCGCTGCGCTCCAGCAATGCCTGCATGCCGACGCAGATGCCGAGGAACGGGCGGTCCTGGCTGACCTCGCGGACCAGGGCGTCGAAGCCCAGGCGGCGGATCTCGGCCATGCAGTCGCGGATCGCGCCAACCCCGGGGAACACCACCCGGTCGGCCTCGCGGATCACCGCCGCGTCGCTGCTAACCAGCACCCGGCCGGCACCGACGTGCTCAAGGGCCTTGGCCACCGAGTGCAGGTTGCCCATGCCGTAGTCGATCACGGCTACCGTCTGCATCACAGGCACCCTTTGGTCGACGGCATCTGCCCGGCCATCCGCTCGTCCAGCTCGATGGCCATGCGCAGCGCGCGGCCGAAGGCCTTGAACACGGTCTCGATCTGGTGGTGGGTGTTGTGCCCGCGCAGGTTGTCGATGTGCAGGGTCACCTGGGCGTGGTTGACGAAGCCCTGGAAGAATTCCATGAACAGGTCGACGTCGAAGCCGCCGACGCTGGCACGGGTAAAGGGAACGTGCATCTGCAGGCCGGGCCGCCCGGAGAAGTCGATGACCACCCGCGACAGCGCCTCGTCGAGGGGCACGTAGGCGTGGCCGTAGCGGCGGATGCCCTTCTTGTCGCCGATGGCCTTGGCGAAGGCCTGGCCGAGGGTGATGCCGATGTCCTCGACGGTGTGGTGATCGTCGATATGCAGGTCGCCCTTGCACTCGATGTCCAGGTCGATCAGGCCGTGGCGGGCGATCTGGTCCATCATGTGGTCAAGGAAGGGAACCCCGGTATCGAACCGGGCCTTGCCGGTCCCATCCAGGTCGATGGAGACCTTGATCTGGGTCTCCAGGGTGTCGCGCGCGACGGATGCCTTGCGTTCGGCCATCACCAGCTCCACAGCTAACACTGCACGTAATTATAAGAGGGCCAGCATTATAGGCAGGCCCGGGCTGGCGCTGCCAGCCGCGACCGTCGGCGCGAATCGCCCCACGGGCGGCGGGCCAGGCCTTACACTGCGCTCCTTTCATCCCGCCGCGGAGAGCCGCATGCCCGTGATCGTCGAAACCCTCGCCCAACCCAGCGCCCAGGATCGCCTGGACCTGGCGAAGATCTACGCCGACGCGCCGGACTGGCTGTTCGCCCCGCATGCCGACGGCGCGGCGCTGGTCGCGGCCGGGCTGGCCGCCGACGAGCTGATCGCCGGGCGCTTCAACGACCGCCTGCTGGGTGCCGCCCTGCTGCGGCGCGGCGACGACGCCTGGCAGCTGTCGCACCTTTGCGTGCGCGGCATCACCCGCGGCCGCGGGGTCGGCCGACGCCTCCTCGACGAGGCCCGGCGCCTGGCTGCCGAAGCCGGCAAGCCGCTGCGCCTGGTCGCCCCGGACGGGCACCTGGAGGCCCGTGCCCTCGCGGCACGCCACGGGCTGCCGCTGGACAGCCTCTGATATGCTCGGTGGCGGTCCCCGCCACGGAGCTTCGCCATGTCCTTTTCCTCCGCCGAACGCGCCGCCCTGCTTGCCCTCAAGGGGGTCGGCCCGACCGTGCTGCAACGCCTGGAGCAGATGGGCCTTGACAGCTTCGTCCGGCTGCGCGACTGCGACGCCGCGAGTATCCTCGCCCAGGGCGCGGCCCTGACCGGCTCCAGTTGCTGGAAGAACAGCCCGCAGGCGCGGGCAGCGATCGTCGCCGTGCTGCAGCGCGCAGCCAGCGACGCATGAACGACGTCGACGTACTGGTAGTCGGCGCCGGCGCCCTCGGCCTGGCCTGCGCCGCGCGCCTGGCCGAAGCCGGCCACGGCGTACTGGTGGCGGAGCGCGAACGGCTGGTCGGTAGCCACACCTCCAGTCGCAATTCCGAAGTGATCCACGCCGGCCTCTACTACCCGCCCGGCTCGCTCAAGGCCGATCTCTGCCTGGAAGGCCGCGAACGCCTGTACGCCTGGTGCGCCCGCCACGGCGTCGGCCACCGGCGCATCGGCAAGCTGCTGGTGGCGGTGGAGGAAAACGAGCGCGAGAGGCTCCAGGCCCTGGCGGCCAACGCACGCGCCTGCGGGGTCGACGACCTGATGCCGCTGGACGGCACCACGCTGCGCGCGCTGGAGCCCCAGGTCCGCGGGGTCGCCGCCCTGCTCTCGCCGAGCACGGGAATCATCGACAGCCACGCCTACCTGCAATCGCTGCAGGCCGTCGCCGAACGCCACGGCGCACAACTGGCGCTGGACACCCGGGTCGACCGCCTGGAGCGCCACGCCGGCGGCTGGCGCGCCGAAGGACAGAGCGTCGGCGAAGCGTTCCGGTTGCGCGCGGGCTGGGTGGTCAATGCCGGCGGCCTGTTCGCCCAGGCGCTGGCGCAACGCACCGAAGGCCTCGATCCGCGCCAGGTGCCGGCGCTGCACCTGTGCCAGGGGCGCTATTTCTCCTACAGCGGCCGCTCGCCGTTCCGCCACCTGGTCTACCCGATGCCCGAGGCGCGCACCGCCGGGCTCGGCATCCACGCCACCCTCGACCTCGGCGGCCAGTTGCGCTTCGGTCCCGACGTGAATTACGTGGACAACCTCGACTACCGCGTCGACGAATCCCTCCGCCCCGCCTTCGCCCAGGCCATCTCGCGCTACTTCCCCGGCATCGATCCTCGGCGCCTGGCCGCCGGCTACGCCGGCATCCGGCCCAAGCTCGGCGGGCCGGGGGAACCCGCCGCCGACTTCATCATCCAAACCCCTGCCGAACACGGCCTGCCCGGCCTGGTCAACCTGTTCGGCATCGAGTCGCCCGGCCTCACCGCCAGCCTGGCGCTCGCCGAACGGGTCGCCCGCGCACTCTGAGACGAGGTTTCGCCGCGCGCAGGGTCGGCCTGGCAAAACGGCGTTGTTATACTCGCCCGCACATTCACCGCTGCCAGCACAAAGGATTCGTCCATGAAAGCATTCGGCAAGGTCCTGGGGCTGTTCTTCCTGGGACTCTTACTGCTCGTCGTGGCCCTGGGCTTCGCCCTGACCCACCTGTTCGATCCCAATGACTACAAGGACGAAATCCGCCAGATCGCCCGCGACAAGGCCAACCTGGAGCTGGACCTGAAGGGCGACATCGGCTGGAGCCTGTTCCCCTGGCTGGGCCTGGAACTGCACGACACCAGCATCGCCAGCGCCGCCACGCCGACCAAGCCGTTCGCCGACCTGCAGATGCTCGGCCTGTCGGTGCGGGTCCTGCCGCTGCTGCGCAAGGACGTACAGATGAGCGCGATCCGCGTCGAAGGCCTGAGCCTGGACCTGGTCCGCGACAAGCAGGGCAAGGGCAACTGGGAAAACATCGGCAAGCCGGCCCAGCCCCAGGCCCCGGCCGCTCCTTCCGCC
The DNA here is from genome assembly GCF_056782835.1 of Pseudomonas sp. 20-5. Lineage (NCBI taxonomy): Bacteria > Pseudomonadati > Pseudomonadota > Gammaproteobacteria > Pseudomonadales > Pseudomonadaceae > Pseudomonas > Pseudomonas sp. 20-5. Next base: position 5,846,246 of record NZ_CM165584.1, read on the forward strand.
ACCCCGCCGGCAGCGGACGGCAAGGGCGCCCAGGCGCAGGCACCGGAGCAGGCGCCGCAGAACGACAGCCCGCGCACCCCGATCAAGCTCGACATCGACAGCCTCAATGTCAACAACGCCCGCGTCACCTACACCGACGAAGCCAGCGGCAAGCAGTACAACGTCGAGGGCATCGAGCTGAGCACCGGCGCCATTCGCGAAGGCAGCAGCATTCCGCTGAAGCTCAACGCCTACCTCGGCACCAACCAGCCGGTGGTACGGGTCAAGACCGAGCTGACCGGCAACCTGCGCTTCGACACCGCGCTCAGGCGCTACCAACTGGAAGACGCCAGGCTCTCCGGCGAAGCCTCGGGCGAGCCGCTGCAAGGCAAGACCGCCACCTTCTCCGCCCAGGGCCAGTTGCTGCTCGACCAGTCGGCGCAGATCGCCGAGTGGAACGGCCTGAAGCTGAGCGTCAACCAGTTGCGCGCCCTCGGCGAACTGAAGGCCCGCGAGCTGGACAAGGACACCAAGTTCAGCGGCGGCCTGTCGATCGCGCCGATGAACCTGCGCGAGTTCCTCGCCGGCATCGGTGTGACCCTGCCGGCCATGGCCGATGCCAACACCCTCGGCAAGTTCGAGCTGAACACCCGCCTGGCCGGCAGCCGCAACAGCCTGAATCTCGAAGACCTCAAGCTGGGTCTGGACGACACTGCCTTCAGCGGCCGCTTCGGCATCGCCGATTTCGCCAGGCAATCGCTGCGCGCCCAGCTCAAGGGCGACAAGCTCGACCTCGACCGCTACCTGCCGGCCAAGGCCAAGCAAGCCCAGGATGCCGCCAGCGCCACGCGCAAGGCGGAAGTCGACGCCACCGTGGCCAGTGCCGCCCAGGGCAACACGCCGCTACCGGAAAAACCGACCAGGCAGGCCTGGAGCGACGCGCCGCTGCTGCCCATCGCGACCCTGCGCAAGCTCGACCTGGACGTGGCGCTGAACTTCGGCCGGCTGACCGTCGAGAAGCTGCCGATCGACGACGCCAGCCTGAAGCTGCGCGGCCAGGGCGGCGTGATCAGCCTCGACGACATGCGCGGCGGGCTGTACAACGGCCGCTTCAACGCCAAGGCCAACCTCGATGTACGCCAGGACAGCGCCGTGCTGACCGCCACCAAGCACATCGCCAACGTGCCGGTGGAGCGCCTGCTCGAAGCCCAGGGCAAGAAACCGCCGGTGAAGGGGCTGCTCGATCTCGATGCCGACATCCGCACCAGCGGCAACAGCGAGAAATCCTGGATCGACCATCTCAACGGCAACGCACGCTTCAGCCTGATCAACGGCGTGCTGCCCGACGCCAACCTGGAGCAACAGCTCTGCCAGGGCATCGCTACCCTCAACCGCAAGGCCCTTGCCGGTACTCACGGCGGCAAGGACACGCCTTTCCGCGAGCTCAAGGGCAGCCTGAACTTCACCAACGGCGTGGCCAGCAACCCTGACCTGAAAGTGGCCATTCCCGGCCTGGCGGTCAGCGGCCACGGCGATATCGACCTGCGCGTGCTGGGCATGGACTATCGCATCGGCGTGGAGATCCAGGGCGACAAGAGCGACATGCCGGACCCGGCCTGCCAGGTCAACCAGCGCTACGCCGGCATCGAATGGCCGCTGCTCTGCCGCGGCCCGCTGGAACTCGGCGCCAAGGCCTGCCGCCTGGACAAGGAAGGCATGGGCAAGGTCGCCGCGAAACTGGCCGGCAATCGCCTCAACGAAAAACTCGAAGAGAAGCTCGGCGACAAGGTCAGTCCGGAGCTGAAAGACGCACTCAAAGGGCTGTTCAACCGCAAATGACACCTGAAGGCTTCAACGGCGCGGTCCTCGACTGGTACGACCGTCACGGTCGCAAGGATCTGCCCTGGCAGCAGGGCATCACCCCCTACCGGGTGTGGGTCTCGGAAATCATGCTGCAGCAGACCCAGGTCAGCACCGTGCTCGGTTACTTCGACCGTTTCATGGCAGCGTTGCCCGACGTCGAGGCACTGGCCGCGGCGGCCGAGGACGAAGTCCTGCACCTGTGGACCGGGCTCGGCTACTACAGCCGTGCGCGCAACCTGCACAAGACCGCGCAGATCGTGGTCGAGCGGCATGCAGGGGAGTTCCCCCGCGACGTCGAGCAACTCGCCGAACTGCCCGGCATCGGCCGCTCCACCGCTGGAGCCATCGCCAGCCTGTCGATGGGCCTGCGCGCACCGATCCTCGACGGCAACGTCAAGCGCGTACTGGCGCGCTACCTGGCGCAGGACGGCTATCCTGGCGAACCGAAGGTGGCCAGGGCGCTGTGGGAAGCCGCCGAACGCTTCACCCCGCACGCACGGGTCAACCACTACACCCAGGCGATGATGGACCTCGGCGCCACCCTCTGCACGCGCAGCAAGCCCAGTTGCCTGCTTTGCCCGCTGGTCTCGGGCTGCCGCGCGCACCTGCTCGGCCGCGAAGCCGATTATCCGCAGCCCAAGCCGCGCAAGGCGTTGCCGCAGAAGCGCACGCTGATGCCGATCCTGGCCAACCGCGACGGCGCCATACTGCTCTACCGGCGGCCTTCCAGCGGACTCTGGGGCGGGCTCTGGAGCCTCCCCGAACTGGACGACCTCGACGGCCTCGAACCGCTCGCCGCGCGCCATTCCCTGGCCCTCGGCGAGCGCCGCGAACTGAGCGGCCTGACCCATACCTTCAGTCATTTCCAGCTCGCCATCGAGCCCTGGCTGGTGGCGGTGGAAGGCGCTCCGCGCGCCGTGGCCGAGGGCGACTGGCTCTGGTATAACCTCGCCACCCCGCCGCGCCTGGGCCTCGCCGCTCCGGTGAAGAAGCTGCTCAAGCGCGCAGAACAGGAACTCGGACGCGGCACGGCCGCGTGAATGCCGGGCCCGCGGGCCCGGCGGCAACTGCAGGAGAACGACCATGAGCCGCACCGTGATGTGCCGCAAGTACCACGAAGAGCTGCCCGGCCTCGACCGCCCGCCGTATCCTGGCGCGAAGGGCGAGGACATCTACAACAACGTGTCGCGCAAGGCCTGGGACGAGTGGCAGAAGCACCAGACCATGCTGATCAACGAGCGTCGCCTGAACATGATGAACGCCGAGGACCGCAAGTTCCTCCAGCAGGAGATGGACAAGTTCCTCTCCGGCGAGGACTACGCCAAGGCCGACGGCTACGTGCCGCCATCCGCCTGACCCCCACCCCGCCCGACGGAGGCCGCCATGACCCCATCCCTCTCTGGCCTGCCTCCGATCCGCACCGCGCTGATCGGCTACGGCTTCGCCGGCAAGACCTTCCACGCCCCGCTGATCCGCGCGGTACCGGCGTTGTGCCTGGAGCACGTGGTCTCCCGCGACCCTGGGCGGGTGCACGCCGACCTGCCCGAAGCCCGGGTCAGCGCCGATCCGGATGAGGCCATCGAGGCCGCCGACATCGACCTGGTGGTCATCGCCTCGCCCAATGCCACCCACGCCAGCCTCGCCGAACGGGCCTTGCGCGCCGGCAAGCACGTGGTGGTGGACAAGCCGTTCACCGTCACCCTGGCCGAAGCCCGGCGCCTCGCCGACCTCGCCCGCGAACGGCCTGGCCAGGTCCTCTCGGTGTTCCAGAACCGGCGCTTCGACAGCGACTTCCTCGCCGTGGAGGCCGCCCTGCAGGCCGGCAGCATCGGCCCGGTGCGCTACTTCGAGTCGGCCATCGAGCGCTTCCGTCCGCAGGTCCGCGACCGCTGGCGCGAACACGACCTACCCGGCTCCGGGCTGTGGTTCGACCTCGGCCCGCACCTGCTCGACCAGGCACTGTGCCTGTTCGGCATACCGCAGCGTATGCACGGACACCTGCGCCGGCTGCGCGAGGGCGCGCTGACCGACGACTGGTTCGAGGTCCTGCTCGACTATCCGCACTGCCAGGTGGCGCTGCGCGCCAGCATGCTCGCTGCCAATCCGGCGCCACGCTTCAATGTGCACGGCGACCACGGCAGCCTGCTAAAGGCCGGCGCCGACATCCAGGAAGCGCAACTGCTCCAGGGACTGCACCCCGGTTCCGCCGGCTGGGGCCGCGATCCCGACCTGTTGCAGCATATCGACGGCCAGGGCCTGCGCCAGTCGCTGGTCACCCCGGCTGGCGACCAGAGCCGCTACTACCAGGCGCTGGCCGCCGCCATCCGCGGTCAGTCGCGCAACCCGGTGTCGGCGCAACAGGCCTGCGCGCTGATGGCCCTGCTGGAGTTGGCACGACGCTCCGCCGAGGAAGGCCGGAGCCTGCCGGTGGAGCTGCGCGACGAGGAACGCCAGGCCTGGAACTGAGGCACGGCAGTCCGGCGGAAACCGCGAGGGGATCGTAAGGCGTTAAAAAACAAAAAAAATTTCTTCGCCGGTGTTGACACTGCCGCGCTAAACCCGTTTAATTGCGCCCCGTTGCCCAGGTAGCTCAGTTGGTAGAGCAGGGGATTGAAAATCCCCGTGTCGGCGGTTCGATTCCGTCCCTGGGCACCATATATAGGTCCCGAGAGATACCAAGCAGTCTCGGAACCCCAAGAGAACCGGCCTTTGAGCCGGTTTTTTTGTTTCTAGCGGTTCCAGACGATCCCTTGTAAGCCCAAAGTTTTGTGAGTAGATTCGTGAGTAGACCAGTTCGGTCATGAATTTCTACTCACACCCGGCACCAGCCCGGCGCCTGGCGTGGCTTACGGGGAAAACCGTGCCTCTCACAGACTCCGCCGCCCGCACCGCCAAGCCCAGGGAGAAGCTCTACCGCCTCTCAGACACCTTGGGCCTGAGCCTCGAAATCACCCCCACCAGCAGCAAGCTCTGGCGCTTCCGCTATCGTTTTGCTGGCAAGCCCAAAATGATCAGCCTCGGGGCCTACCCCACCGTCACCCTCGCAAAAGCGCGAGAACTGCGCGACGTTGCACGATCACAGGTTGCCGCTGGGATAGACCCTTCTCAACACAAACAAGCTGAGAAGCGCGCCAGAGAGGCCGAGGCGTATACCTTCGAGAAACTGGCTAACGAGTGGTATGCCTACAGCGCGCCACGCTGGGCAGAGGCGACGGCCTACAAAGCTCGCCTCTATCTGGACAACGACATCATTCCAGGCATTGGCAAGCGCTCCGTAACGGAGATCACCCGTCCAGATCTGGTAGATCTGGTACGCACCGTAGAAGCACGCGGAACCCTGAATGCCGCCGGCAAGATCCGGCAGTGGCTCAACCAGATATTCCGCTTTGGCCTGGCCAAGGGGGTGGCCGTCACCAACCCGGCCACAGACTTAGACGTGGTAGCCGCGCACGCGCCACGAGCGAAGCATCATCCCCATATCCCACTGAGTGAAATTCCCGAATTGCTGGAAAAGTTGGCTGGAGCCAGGTGCGACCAGACCACCAAGATTGCCATTCGCCTTTTACTGCTGACCGGTGTACGCCCCGGGGAACTACGTCAGGCTCCCTGGTCTGAGTTCGATCTTGATGCCGCTACCTGGACCATCCCAGCAGCCAGAATGAAGGCCAGGCGCCCGCACATCGTCCCCCTGCCAACCCAGGCCGTGGAACTGCTCCGTAACCTACAAGAAATCACCGGACGCTATGGCCTCGCTTTCGCTGGCAAGGCAAACCCTGGGCGCCCCATGTCCGAGAACACTGTCAACAAGGCCCTTCGCATCATGGGATACGAAGGTCGACAGACTGGACACGGCTTCCGCCACCTGCTCAGTACCGAGTTGAACAGCCGAGGCTATAACCGAGACTGGATCGAGAGACAGCTCGCCCATGGTGACGACAACGAGATTCGCGACACCTACAACCACGCCAGCTACTTGGAGCAGCGCCGTGCAATGATGCAATCCTGGGCCGACTCGGTAGATGCCCTGTACGCTGGCGGCAACGTTGTGAGCATAAAACGAGCATGAAAAAGGATATCCCAGTATTCAGCCTTGATTTACTACACCGCACAGGTTCATTTACAGATACAACGATCGGATACGCTCTTGCATACAGGTTTTGCAATGATGTTAAAAAGACAGGCAAGCCAAGCGACGAGGACTTGAAGGCGGTCGCCCATGCCTTGCGGGCAATTATAGAGATGCGCGGGAAAACAAATAGCGAAATCATGGATGAAGTGGCCGAACGACTAGGAACAAAAAAGAAACAGGGACAGGAACGAACAGCTGAAGGAACAAAATTCAGAAATGCGACCCTGGTTGCTCAATATCTGGTAGAAGTAGAGAAACACATCAATCAGGGAGTAAGCCGCAAGAAAGCAGAGATCGCAGCCAGAGTACCATTTTGCGAAAAACTTGGAATTGGCGACCGTAGATTCAGAGACATGATTCGGGAGCATCGAGAAATTGCCGAGGCTCTATTAAAAATACTTTAGATTTTTGGAATAGAAAAAAATAGATAATGCTTCCAATACCTTAATTTGGATAATGGGCTGTGAACTCACCATGAGGGCACACCCAAATGAACCCAACCCAGTCCACTCAAGGGCAATCTCTTATCCCACAGCCCGAACTGTGCAAGAAACTTGGCAAAACTCATTCCGGACTTGCCAAGCTGAGGAAGAAAGACCCCACTTTCCCCAAACCGATTAAGTTTAGTGACACTCGCCAAGCTGCCGCATATTACGTGCTCGCAGAAGTCGAAACTTGGCTAAATCACAAGATCGCCCAACGCGATGGGGAGGCTGTATGAACACCCCAGTGCATACTCAGCGCTTCATCCGCATCAAAGAGGTCCTCTCCATCACCTCGCTCAGCAAGTCCGACCTGTATCGCCGGATCGCAGCTGGAACCTTCCCTGCTCAAATCAATCTCGGTCCGATGACCGTCGTATGGGCCGAAGACGAGGTTCATGCCTGGGTGGGTTCGCGCATTGCCGAAGCTCGCGGGGTGGCCGCCTAATGAACAAAAAAAAGGCCGACCAACAGGCCAGCCCACAACGTTCTGAACGTAATACTATCACAGTCGCCAATGCTCCCACCAAGACCAGCAGGATCCTCGCTTACCTGGTCGCTGGCGGTTCTCTAAACCGCTTCGAAGCCGAGCGACTGGGCGATCACTGTCTGAACTCCACCATCAGCGCCTTGAAACACAACTGGGGGGTCGATTTCGATATCGTCCCCGAGCGTGTTCCGACCCGCTGGGGCAAAGGCTGCGACGTGAACCGCTACAGCATCCCCGAGTCGCAGCGGAAGCGGGCCCAGCGGGCCCTCTCGATAATGACCCTCAATCGGAGGGTTGCAGCATGACTCTTGCGATCCCTCCGACCTGGCTCTATAGTCTTCTCGCTGCCGCAAATTCGGCAGACGGGATTGGCGTCCCGGTAGCATTGGCGGACACACCGCCTCAGAGCGGTTTTTTTGTGTCCGCAGCATGGCAGCACCTCTATGGGTGGGGCCGTGTGGTGGCATCTTCGGATGCGCCGGTTCCAATGCCCGGTACGCCAACGCCGCACGGCTCCGCTCTCCCTGATTGGCGTCAGACGAGCGGAAAGTCATCCAGCATTGGAGATCTTTCCATGACCAAGCGTCGCATCCTCACCCTCAATCCGTCTAAAGCTCGCGCACGCTTCCATCGCGCCTGCGCAATTGCCGCCCTCCATAGCAATTCATCTCTCGCCGTTCGCCTACGCCGTTACAACGCAGCCATGAAGCAGGCTCGCGCACTGGAAACGCAGGAGGCGAGCCATGCGTAATCTCACTTTTGTTGCCGATAAGGTCGGAAATAACCTGAGTACCGCTAGCATTGCACTGGAGACAATCGCAAACCTGCTGGGCGCCGATGGCTGCGAGCACCATCTTCATGATCGCGAAGTAAGCGGCCTGCTTAACGCTGTAGCGGCCTTGTCTGCCTACATCTCGGGAGCTAGTTATGACCTGTGCTCCGCCGTGGAAGAAGAGCGGAATGGGGGTGCCCAATGAAGCGTGCAACCACTAAGAAAACGGACTTCGATGCGTTGACTGGTCTTAAAGATACGCCCCTGTTCTCTGTAAATAGCGGCGCGCCTATTCCAGAAGTGATCGAAAACGTGTCCTGCATGCTGGACATCGCCCGTTCCCTAACTCGCAAGGCCGAGGGCATGCCGCTTGAGGCCAACTGCGTGTACGCCATTGAGATGATCATTACCCAGGCGAAAGCTGCTGTAGATGCCGTCTGGGCAGGTCTCCAGGCAGAGCAAGCCGAACCCGGCAAGGAGTAAATCATGCGCTCCAAAAAACGGCGAATCATCGCCGACGGAATCGGCTTGCCTGTAGAAGCCCAGAAGGCGGACTAACCGTGGGCCGAAACCTGAGGAAGTCAAAGGGGCGTAACCCGTCCGGGACCTTCGCTGCCTTGCCGCACGCGGTAATGGATAGCGAAGACTTCCGGGCGCTTTCTGGTGGCGCGCTGAAGGTACTGCTGGGATTGCTTCGGCAGTACCGAGGCATGAACAACGGTGACCTCAGCGCCTCATTCACTCAAGCCAAGCAATGGGGTGTAAACAGCCGTACCACCCTCGCCAAGGCTCTGGATGAGCTTCAGGACCACGATCTGATCATTCGTACTCGAGAAGGCAAGTTCATCAAGCCAGGTGGCTGTTGTGCGCTTTACGCCATTACCTGGCGCCCTATCGATCCGTGCGAAGGGAAGATCGAGGTTTCGCCCACCACCACACCTCCCCGGAAATTCAGTCTCGAAAGAACAAAACACTCAGTCCAGAAAATGGACGCACTGCGTCCAAAAAATGGACTCATGGAGGTTGCCTAGGCCATGAAAAACACTCTCATCGGTCCAGAAAGTGGACGCATGGAAGCAGTTCACTTAGTCCATTTTCTGGACTCCTTCTTAGATATACCAGGCGCAGCCTGGGATTTAGATCTTCTGATCTACCTCTCCTACCGCTCAAAAATGCCCTCAAGAGTGCGCGCGGCCCCACGACGCAAAATTGCCGACCTCGGATTTTTGTCCGACCCAGCTATGAGCCAACTTCAGAGGTGGCCTGTTGTAATCCAGCGTGTGGAAATCACCACAGTGAGCCGTTTTCGGCACACTGGAACCAAACTGACACACAGGTGCGATTTGGATACGCGGGGGTGCCAATGATCTGCAACTGCCCTACCTGTGGCCAACCACTGCCCGAGGATCCAGTCGAGCGGCAGGCGGATGCAATTCGCGCCTGGTGTAACGACAACCAAGTGCCGATCTTACTTGGCGACTGTCTCCGCCGCTCTGACGTGGCCGTATATATGGGACGTAAGGAAAAGACATTAGCCAACTGGAAAGGATCGGACGGCCTTCAGCCATCCAGATATCTCAATGGACGTCCCTATTACGAAATTAGAGAAATCGCAGCGTATATAACTTCCCGTTAGTTCCCGAACCATCCCGAAACTACCTCGTTCAAATGGTCCAGGGAGAGGACCATATATCCAGAGTCGAATTATCTGGAGATAACAATGACCCAAGTATCCATCGCCCCGAAAGGGCAAACCTACGTGCGATCTTTGATCCTTCGCGCCATCGCCCCCTATGCGGATTTCGAAGGAATCAAGGAAAGCGCAATTGCTCGCTGGGGTAGCTACCAAGGCGAACAAGTAGCAAAGGCGGCCATCGCCCCCTTCATGCAGTCTGACATCGGTGACTATGCCGCCGTTGAGTTCTTTAACTTGGTGATGGAGCGTTCTCTGCTCGGTCGCCTGGCTGGGTTACGTCGCATCCCCTTCAACCGCAAAATGCTGAAGATCACTGCCGGCTCTCATGGCTATTGGGTAGCAGAAGGGAAGCCAATGCCGCTGAGCAAGCCGGCTCTGGTTGGCTCCTCGATCTCGCCACTGAAGGTATGCTCGGTGATCGTTGTCACCGACGAAGCAGTCCAAACTGGCGGTGCAATTGCTGAGGCAGGCTTGCAGAAAGATCTTGAGCGAGCAGTAGTAGACACCACCGACATTGCCCTGCTCGATCCTAACAATGCTGGTGTAGTTGACGAACGTCCTGCATCCCTTACTTACGGTGCCCCCTCTTCTGCTGCCACCTCAGATGCTGCTGCCGACATTGCCACGCTGGTAGAGATGTTTGGCGGGGATTTGGGCGCCTCCTATTTCGTCACCGACTCCACCACCGCAACCAATATGGCACTCCATCGCAACGCATCAGGCGATCTGGTGTTTCCGGATGTTGGTGCCCGTGGCGGATCAATTTTGGGCATCCCCCTGCTGATCTCGCGCGCCTCTCCGCGCGACTCCAATGGTGGGCAGCTCGCACTGATCGACCCGACAGGTATCGCCTATGGTGCAGACGGCCTGACTTTCGAAAACGCGGAACACGCCACCCTCGCCATGAGCGACACCCCGGAGTCTGAGCAGGAGCTTATCAGCCTGTGGCAATACAACCTGGTCTGCTACAAGTCGGTGATGTCTGCTAATTGGGAAGTCCAGAGGGAGGGTAGCGTGGCCCTGCTAACCGACGTGGCGTGGGGTGCGTGATGAACGAACGGCAAAAAGCCTATGCCGTGGTCACGCTCAAGGACCTGCAGCAGGATGAGCGCACGTTCAAGGGCATCGCCAGCACCCCAGAGACCGACCGTCACGGCGATATCGTGGTGAGCGCTGGCGCCCGGTTCAAGAACCCTGTACCGCTGCTTTGGATGCATGAGGCGGACAAGGCCATTGGCACGGTCGAGTTCGGCAAACCGACTGTCGACGGCATCCCGTTTACCGCGAGGATTCCCAAGGTCGATGAGCCGGGCGTGCTGAAGGACCTTGTCGACCTAGCCTGGCATTCGGTCAAGGCGAAGGTCGTGCGAGGGGTATCTATTGGGTTCAGGGTCTTGGAGGGGGGCTGTGAGTCTCTCGCCCAGGGGGGGAAGCGGTTCACCTCCTTCGAGCTCATGGAGCTGAGTCTGGTCAGCGTGCCGGCCAACCCAAGCGCAACGATCACTGAAATCAAATCCATCGGAAACCGCATCCAGGATCCCACCAAACTGGCATTCGCAGACCGCGCGCAGGCGCTGATTAAGCGGATCACCGAGGCCGCTCGCGAGGCCGCGAAAGGCGGCGTGAAGGAAGCATATGGGGTGGCCGGTGTCGGGATACTCACCGCCCACCTGATCAAAGCCCTGGAGCGCATCGAGCGTCTGGAGGGCGATATCAAGGTCCTGACCGAATTATTGGCCAATGTGGAGTCCAGCCGATGAGCACCAATCACCAGTGCAACGCAGTCATCGATGCCATAGGCGAGATCATCGGCAAGAACGCCGATTGGCTCGATGGTCGTCTTTTCCAGAAGCTCGCCATGATCGCCGCTCGGGCGAACTACGAAGATGAAGAACTGGACGACTATGGCACGTTCGATGACTTCCTAAAGGCTTTCGAAACGTCCTCAACCGCCATCCAGGCAGAGACAGCCGACGGCAGCAACGACCAGCATAAGCCCGAGGAACTTCCCCCTTTAGACCTCATAGGACTCGTGAAATCTCTTCCTCAAAGCCACTGGGACCGAATCGCGCAGCAGCCAATGAACCCCGTTTTAGCTCAGCGTCTCTCCGCACTGCGGAACGAAATGGGAGATGTGCGCGTGCTAAGAAACGAGCCGGACAGGCTGCTCATCCTTGTGGAAAACGGCAAACCAGAACCTTTCCTCATGGCACTTCTTGCGAAAAATCTGGAGACCAAACAATGACCAAGGCAGCAGACGAAAACGAAATCCTCGACAGCCTCGGCCGGATCATCGGCACTCATGCCGATTGGCTGGATGGCCGCACTTTCCAGCGTCTCTGCCAGCAGGCAGCCCACGCGTACTTCGAAGAGCAGGATCTGGATAGTCTAGGTACCTTTGACGATCTACAGGAAAGCGCCGCCCTACTCGACCAAGCCATGAACCTTTGGCCCAAAGCCAAGCAGTGATCTTCCGGAGGACAAAAAATGACCACATATCACACCAGGAACCCTCTTGGCTCGAAGGATCCAAGGGATCTGTACGATAACGCCGAGAACTACGATACGGCTATGAATGATCGAACCAATGAGCAATGGACTGACCGCTTCGACGTACATCGGCCAACTTGGTTTGGTATCGAGGAGAGGGTCTCTAGATTCCTTGCGAACTCTGGTTTTGAGCTTCCACCCTTGACATATATCGACGGTTCTCCGCTGCAAGTAGACCGCGCGACTCAATTAATTGAACGTGGCGAGAACCTATATAGCATCAAGCTTCCAGCAAGCTTCCCAATAGTCCTTAGCGGTACGTGGGGAGAGGACGAGCCATTCTTGATTGCAAGAGTTGATCAGGCGCTTAGGCAGGAGCTGGCGGTCACTGGCGGCGCCGGGATAGTTGGGTTTGATCCGGGCGAAACGTACAGTTCTGGGACCGTTGGAGAGAACCTAAAAAGCTTGCAGGCCCTGAGGAAAATAGTGGTAACTGATTATGGCGCGGTAGGTGACGGAGTAACCGATGATACAACTGCTATCCAAGCGGCGATTGCCGCAGCTGGTATCGGTTCAGATGTAGAGTTTCCCAATGGAACCTACCTAATCACGGATACATTGGTTCAGCTTCAAAGCCAACGTTGGCTAGGACGTGGAGGTCAGAGAGGCACCACCATTAAAAAAGGCGCAAATATCGATATGGTGTTGGTGGGATCGCTCGGAACCATCCTAGATATAAATTTGGAAGGAAATGGGGCGAACTTTTCCGGCAAGGGGTTCCGCATCCCCGCAGGATTCAGCCAGACAATTGAGCGCTGCCGCGCTGTGAACATGGGCGGCGAACCATTGTACTTCGACAACAATGCCGGAGGTGGTGCGAATGTTAGTACATTTGAAGGCTATCCCACGGATACAACTACATACGCCGGCATAGCAATCGCAGGAGATACCGGCCCGCACCCACGTTTTTTCCGAGGGATTTGGCTCAGCGGTGCTAATTTTGCACTTGGCCCTGGCGCAGGAAACGGAGGATCAATGACGGGGTTCTATATCCGTGACCTTCGTTATGACGCCACGTCAACCCTGTTCCATATCTCCAATGGGCGATGCGCGACGCTCGGAGAAACAACTACGCTGCGCGGCTTCGATCATACCCTCGATGGTGTCGCGTTTGCCGGACCGGTCGCACTTGAGAGTGCTCAGGGGATCAATATCGGTTCATCGTGCACTGTTCCAAGTTTGATCGAGAACCCAACGAACTGCCAGTACAATTCAGTTCATGTTCAACGACGAACTTACACACCAACATGGTCGCAGACCAGTGCCACGCCCGCCATTGGCAATGGAACACTTAAAGGAAACTTCATGCGAACAGGGCGTGGCTGCGATGTCCAAATCGAATTCGTAGCGGGATCAACAACAAATTTTGGAGATAGCGCTTCAGCATGGCGATTTTCTTTGCCATTCCCAGGACATCTCTCTTTCGACGAGAGAGAATTCCCAGTGCGAATCTATGACTCAAGCACTGGCACGGACTTTACGGGATGGGCATCCATTGGCGCTGGCCTTGACTATATAACTATCTCTATAGGATCTCAGCAAATAAGAGCAGGAACTCCTATGGGGTGGGCAAGCGGTGACATGCTGCGTGCTTACTTTAATTACATGGTCAGGTGATGTCAGGAGAAAAACCGCAAGGTGTACGCATATGAGAAAATCAGAATGGGTCGAATAACCACTATAAAGCCGCGGATACAAATGCTTCAGCTTAATCGCATCCCATCACTACCATCTATCTCTGATCGGCGCATCACAGGCAGAAAGCTTCAGGATAGGAGGCTCAGAGTGTGGTCATATAACCCATGCTGCGCAATGTGCGGAAAGTTATGTGACTTTCCAAGAGGCTTTGAACTTGATCACAAGGTGCCTCTCTTTATAGGAGGAGAGGATACGGAGGAAAACTGTCAGGTGCTTTGCTCAGGACCAGACGGGTGTCACGCGAAGAAGACCAATGCGGACCTTGGAAGGCGCTCAAAGCTACGGGTTGGGATAGATGGATGGCCAGCAGCGGATGAGCTAGCAGAGAAGCCTTGAGGTATGTACCTGGAAACCGCAGCCGACGATTTCTCTTCATTAATCGGAAGAGTTTTTCCTAAAAATCAGGAGACGCCAGAGGGGGGGGAGGTGAAAAATCCACCGCCCTTCTAGGCGGAAACCGCGCCCGAACTCACGGAGAGATTAAATCTCCCAATCCAAACTGATATACCGGACATATACCATGCCCATGACCAAGCAGAAGCGCGCCTATGTAGAAGGTCGCCTGGCAGGCATGGGGCAGAAGGAAGCCGCACTAGCTGCCGGATGCTCAGAAAAATATGCGAAACAACGCGGCTACCAGTTGGAAAAAGACCCTGATGTCCTAGCGGCAATGGGTAGAGCATCGGCCGCTCAGAGTTCTTTAGATACACAGGAACCCCTCGGCGACCCGGATACATATATCCCGGCTCCTGTTGAGGATCCCGTGCAGTTCTTCAAGAACGTCACAAATGATCTAAACGCAGATCCGAAGCTTCGACTGGATGCGGCCAAGGCCTGGGCGCAGTTCACCGTTGCCAAGCCTGGAGAGAAGGGCAAGAAGGAAGAGCGCCAGGAGAAGGCCGCTTGGAACCCTTGTGGCACTAGGGCTCAACCATTTGCTGAATTGATTTGAACTCGTTTGAATTTGTTAACTTTTGCAGGACCAGTCAGGTTTGCCACAGCTTGGGTCCCGGAGAGGGGTCGAACCTGCCGACTTGCCCCCATGCAAGATGTCACTCGCACAAATGTGAGTAGATTTGTGAGTAGATCGCAGCTAATTAACAGCGAAAGCATTGCAGTACGCTGCCCGCATGGAAAAGTTCGATTCCGTCCCTGGCACCATGAATACTACGAAAAGGCTCACCTCCGGGTGGGCCTTTTTGCTTTCCGCCGTTCGCCTAGACGTGCTGCCCGCCGTTGACGTGGATTTCCGCGCCATTCACGTAGGATGCGCCGCTGGTGCAGAGGAAGTAGATCAGCGAAGCGATCTCCTCCGGCCGGCCGAGGCGGTGCAGCGGGATGCTGCGCTCGACGATCTCCTCGGTGCCCGGCGACAGGATCGAGGTGTCGATCTCCCCCGGCGCGATGGCGTTCACCCGCACCCCATGCGGGCCGAAGTCGTGGGCCATCTCGCGGGTCAGCGCGGACAACGCCGCCTTGGAAGTGGCGTAGGCCACCCCGGCGAACGGATGCACCTTCGAGCCGGCGATGGAGGTCACGTTGATCACCGTTCCCTGCGCCGCCTTCAGCTCGGCGAACAGTCCGCGCGCCAGCAGCGCGGTGGAGAACAGGTTGACGTTGAACACCCGCAGCCAGGTGGCGTAGTCGGTTTCCAGCACACCGAGGCGCTCGCCGCCTTCGCCCTTGGGCGAGATGCCGGCATTGTCCACCAGCGCGTGGAGCCGGCCGTCGCCAAGCTTCTCGCGGATCAGTTCCAGGCTGGCCTCGACGCCGGGAATGTCCTCCAGGTCCAGATGGATGTGGTTTTCCTCGCCGTCCGCCCAGGGACATTCGCTGGCCCAGCTCTGCCGCGACGCGGTGAACACCCGCCAACCCGCGGCATTGAAGTACTTCACCGTGGCATGCCCGATACCGCGGCTCGCCCCGGTCAGCAACAGGGTCTTTCTCTCCGCCATACGCCCTCCGTGAAGGCCTGCTGGAATGAACGCGACTCGCACAGCCTACAAGGAATGACGAATCGCCGCGGCGGATCTTTCGCCCATCCCGGCGAACGGCCGAGCGTGAGCCAGGCAGTGCCGATAGACTAGGCGGACCTTGTCCGGACCCCCGATCGATGCTGAAGAAAAGCTTCAACTCCCTGCTCACCACCTGGCTCGCCGGCCTGCTGGTGATGCTGCCGCTGGTACTCACCCTAGCCTTGCTGGCCTGGGTGGTCAGCTTGCTGAACCGCTTCGTCGGTCCATCCAGCCTGATCGGTCGCGGCTTCGCCGCCATCGGCCAGCCGCTCGCCGGCGATTCGCCACTGGCCTACCTGCTCGGTACCGCGCTATTGCTGGTAGCCATCTACCTGCTTGGCCTCGGCGTACAGCTAGGCCTGAAGCGGCCGCTGGCCAACCTGTTCGACCTGACCCTGCGGCGCACCCCGCTGATCGGCAACCTGTACAACCTGGCCGACCGTTTCGTCGGCCTGCTGGACAAGAAGCAGGACGCCGACATCGCCGCGATGAGTCCGGTGTGGTGTTTCTTCGGCGGCGACGGCGCCGCCGTGCTGGCGCTGATGCCCAACCCCGAAGCGGTGGAACTGGACGGCCGCGCGCACTACGCGATCCTGGTGCCGACCGCGCCGATCCCGGTGGGCGGCGGCCTGCTCTACGTTCCGGTGGAATGGGTGAAACCGGCACAGATCGGCATGGACACCTTCACCAGCATCTATGTGTCGATGGGCATCACCCCACCGCCGCCGCTGGCCGCCGCCAAGGTGCTGGCGGAGCCGCGCGCGGAGCAGCCGCCGGCGGCTCCATAGGCGGTCCCGCATGCCCGGGAACGGGGCGCGCACCGACCTCCAGGCTCTGCTTCAGGTCAGGGTTCGCCAGGAGTTTTCTTCGAAAGCCGACAGTTTTGTTCCTACGCGACAGCGCACTGCAGCGATGCGACAAGATGCCGCCAACCCCGCTCCAGAGGCACGCCGCCTGCTTGGCTCCGGTTGAAGCGCTGTGCTAGCTTGCCTTCGCCAGGAAGGCCCTTCCAATCCGAATAACAAGAGGAAAATCCATGGCCGAGGCCACCCCCGCACTGGAAATCCGTAACCTGCACAAGCGCTACGGCGACCTCGAAGTGCTCAAGGGCATCTCCCTCACCGCCCGCGACGGCGACGTGATCTCCATCCTCGGATCGTCCGGCTCGGGCAAATCCACCTTCCTGCGCTGCATCAACCTGCTGGAGAACCCGCACCAGGGCCAGATCCTGGTCTCCGGCGAAGAGCTGCGCCTGAAGAAGAGCAAGAACGGCGACCTGGTCGCCGCCGACAGCCAGCAGATCAACCGGCTGCGCAGCGAACTCGGTTTCGTCTTCCAGAATTTCAACCTGTGGCCGCACATGAGCATCCTCGACAACGTGATCGAGGCGCCACGTCGCGTACTGGGCAAGAGCAAGGCCGAAGCGATCGAGATCGCCGAGGGCCTGCTGGCCAAGGTCGGCATCGCCGACAAGCGCCACAGCTATCCCGCGCAACTTTCCGGCGGCCAGCAGCAACGCGCGGCCATCGCCCGGACCCTGGCCATGCAACCCAAGGTGATCCTGTTCGACGAGCCCACCTCGGCGCTCGACCCGGAAATGGTACAGGAAGTGCTTAACGTGATCCGTGCGCTCGCCGAAGAGGGCCGGACCATGCTGCTGGTCACCCACGAAATGAGCTTCGCCCGCCAGGTTTCCAGCGAGGTGGTATTCCTCCACCAGGGCCTGGTAGAAGAGCAGGGAACGCCGCAACAGGTTTTCGAAAACCCCCAGTCGGCGCGCTGCAAACAGTTCATGTCCAGCCACCGCTAACGGAGCAACACCGCATGAAGAACTATAAGAAGATCCTGCTGGCCGCCGCTGCAACCCTGGCCTTCGCCCTCGACGCCAGCGCCGCCGACAAGCTGCGCATCGGCACCGAAGGCGCCTACCCGCCCTTCAACGGCATCGATGCCAGCGGCCAGGCGGTCGGCTTCGACCTCGACATCGGCAAGGCGCTGTGCGCCAAGATGAAGACCGAGTGCGAGGTGGTGACCTCCGACTGGGACGGCATCATCCCGGCGTTGAACGCCAAGAAGTTCGACTTCATCGTCGCGTCCATGTCGATCACCGACGAGCGCAAGCAGGCAGTCGACTTCACCGATCCCTACTACACCAACAAGCTGCAGTTCGTCGCGCCGAAGAGCGTCGACTTCAAGACCGACAAGGACTCCCTGAAGGGCAAGGTGATCGGCGCCCAGCGCGCCACCATCGCCGGCACCTGGCTGGAAGACAACATGGCCGACGTGGTCACCATCAAGCTCTACGACACCCAGGAGAACGCCTACCTCGACCTCTCCTCGGGGCGCCTGGACGGCGTGCTGGCCGACAAGTTCGTGCAGTACGACTGGCTGAAGAGCGACGCCGGCAAGGAGTTCGAGTTCAAGGGCGAACCGGTGTTCGACAACGACAAGATCGGTATCGCCGTGCGCAAGGGCGACCCGCTGCGCGAGAAGCTCAACGCCGCGCTGAAGGAAATCGTCGCCGACGGTACCTACAAGAAGATCAACGACAAGTACTTCCCCTTCAGCATCTATTGATGCCAAGCCAGGCCACCACCGGGTGCGTCCCGGCGGTGGCCGCCTTCAGGCCTGACTTCTCATGATTCTCGACCTGCATGGGTTCGGCGAGCAACTGCTCGCCGGTACCTGGATGACCCTCAAGCTGTCGCTGGCGGCGGTCTGCGTGGGGCTGTTGCTCGGCCTCCTCGGCGCCATCGCGAAGACTTCGAAGTACGCGGCCCTGCGTTTCCTCGGCGGCACCTACACCACCATCGTCCGTGGCGTGCCGGAAACGCTCTGGGTACTGATGATCTATTTCGGCACGGTGAGCGGCCTGAACGCCCTCGGCGACCTTTTCGGCAAGCCGGACCTGGCGCTCTCGCCGTTCGCCGCCGGCACCCTGGCCCTCGGCCTGTGCTTCGGCGCCTACGCCACCGAGGTGTTCCGCGGCGCGCTGTTGTCCATTCCGCGCGGCCATCGCGAGGCCGGCCAGGCGCTCGGCCTGTCGCCCGGACGGATATTCTGGCGCATCGTCCTGCCGCAGATCTGGCGGGTCGCCCTGCCCGGCCTCGGCAACCTGTACCTGATCCTGCTGAAGGACACCGCGCTGGTGTCGCTGATCACCCTCGACGAGATCATGCGCAAGGCGCAGGTCGCCTCCAACGCGACCAAGGAACCCTTCACCTTCTACATGACCGCGGCCGCCATCTACCTGAGCCTCACGGTCGTCATCATGGTCGCCCTGCACTTCCTCGAACGTCGCGCCGGCCGTGGTTTCGTGAGGAACGAGCTATGAGCGAGTGGGAGCTGATCCTCAAGTGGATGCCGAAGATGCTCCAGGGCGCGGCGCTGACCCTGGAGCTGCTGGCGATCGCGGTGGTCGCCGGGCTCGCCCTGGCCCTGCCGCTGGGCATCGCCCGCGCCTCGCGGCACTGGTACGTGCGCGCGGTGCCGTACGCCTACATCTTCTTCTTCCGCGGCACGCCGCTGCTGCTGCAACTGTTCATCGTCTACTACGGCCTGGCGCAGTTCGAGGAAGTGCGCAAGAGCGCCTTCTGGCCCTACCTGCGCGATCCGTACTGGTGCGCGCTGCTGACCATGACCCTGCACACCGCCGCCTATATCGCCGAGATCCTCCGCGGCGCGATCCACTCGGTGCCGGTCGGCGAGGTGGAGGCCGCCCGTGCCCTCGGCATGTCGCGGCGCCAGGCGCTCTGGCACATCATCCTGCCGCGCGCGGTGCGCATCGGCCTGCCGGCCTACAGCAACGAAGTGATCCTGATGCTCAAGGCCAGCGCGGTGGTCTACACCGTGACCCTGTTCGACATCATGGGCATGGCCCGGACCATCATCGCCCGCACCTACGAATCGATGCTGTTCTTCTGCCTGGCCGGCGCGCTGTACCTGGTGATCACCATCGTGCTGACGCGGATATTCCGCCTGATCGAACGCTGGTTGCGGGTCGACGCCACCCAGGGCCGCTGAGCGGGCGCTTTCCGATGCCTGCGGGGCGGCTATAATCGCCGCCCCGTTTTCCCGCTGCCGCTCGCATCGTGTCCGAAACCTTCCCGTTCCTCACTGGCGACGCCCTGTCGCAGCGCTTCCTCGCGCTGGACGCGTTCCTCCTCGAACACCAGCGGCTCTGGCGACCCCGCCCGTTCAGCGAACCGACCCTGGCGTGGGAAGCCGAACACACCGAGCTGGCGTCCTGGCTGCGCGGGCGCAGCCTCGAACAGGCCGACGCGGAGCACAACCAGCCCACCCGCCTGGCCGCGCCCGCGCCTTATCCGCAGCTCGCCGCCCAGGCCGCAGCGCTGGGCGCGGTCGGCGAACTGCCATTGGCGGAACGCCCGCAGGCACCGAACCGCTTCAATGTCGACGTACCGGGACGCAAGTGGCAGCAGATCGGCCTGTTCGCCGGGCGCCTGCAGTTCGCCAGGCCGGTCGTCCACTGGCTCGACTGGTGCTCCGGCAAGGGCCATCTGGGCCGCCTGCTGGCCCATGCGGGGCAACCGCTGACCTGCCTCGAACACGATCCCGCGCTGGTCGCCGACGGACAGCGCCTGAGCGACCGCCTGGGGCTCTCCGCCCACCACCTCCGCCAGGATGTGCTGGCCGTGGACTGCGCCGAGCGCCTGCTTCCCGGGCATACGCCAGTGGCCCTGCACGCTTGCGGCGAACTGCACCTGCGCCTGCTGCGCCTGGCCAGCCAGGCCGGCTGTCGCCAACTGGCGGTGGCGCCATGCTGCTACAACCGCATTCCGGGGCCTTTCTACCAGCCGCTCTCGCAAGCGGCAGGCCGATCGCTGCTCGCGCTATCGCTTGACGACCTGCGCCTGCCCCTGAGCGAGACAGTCACCGCCAGCCAACGGGTCCGTCGCCAGCGCGACCAGTCGATGGCCCGGCGCCTGGGTTTCGACCTGCTGCAGCGCGAGCTACGCGGAATCGACCAGTACCTCAGCGTGCCTTCCCTTCCGGTGGCCTGGCTGGAACGTCCATACGCCGACTACTGTCGCGAACTCGCCGTCCTCAAGGGACTTCCCGAACCGGCCGCGCGCGACTGGCAGGCGCTGGAAGCGGCCGGCTGGAAGCGCCTGGCGATGGTTCGCAACCTGGAACTGGTGCGCGCCCTGTTCCGCCGCCCGCTGGAACTCTGGCTGCTGCTGGACCGCTGCCTGTATCTGGTCGAACAGGGCTATAGCGTCCGCCTGGGCGAGTTCTGTCCGACCTCCCTGTCTCCGCGAAACCTGCTGATCCTTGCGGAGCGCAGCTGATACGGGTGTTCCGGATGGTTGCCCACACAACCTGTGGATAAGTCTGGTGACAAGTTCTGGGAAACATCTGCAGAGGGGCCCGTATCCAGGGGCGGCCAATGCTGTTCAAAAAATGAACAGAAAAAATAAAATCCATATAAAACAATATCTTGTTAACAACCGAAATAACCGCAGCGACTCTTAGAGCGTTTCCTTCCTATCCCTTGCCCACTTGTGCATAAGCCTGGCTTTCCGGTTAATCCGAAAGTGGACTTCAGCACCGGCAATAGTTGCAGAACGGCATCGTATGACGTTCGAAGGAACGGATTGTTCTTTTATTGCAACGGTTGACCTCTTGTTAATCGCTGCCTAGGCAGTATTATTTTGAAACACTTTCCCTGCCTAGACAGCGATCCCCTCCACCATGGGTCACTACAGCGCCTCCGACTTTCCCTTCAAGGGCTCCATTGGCCAGCTCATCGGCGTCAGTGCCGCGACCAAGGACCGCATCCTCGAGAAGCACCTCGCCGCGCTGGACATAACCGCCGCCCAGTTCAAGGTGCTGATCTTCGTCGGTCTCAACCGTGCCAACAGTCCGGTCGAACTGTGTCGCGAGCTGTCGGTGGACAGCGGCTCGATGACTCGCATGCTGACGCGCCTGGAGAAAAAAGGGCTGCTGCTGCGCGGCCGCTGTCCCGAAGACCGCCGTTGCCTGCGCCTGGATCTCAGCGAAGCGGGACGGAAGGTCCAGGAGCAGCTTCCGCTGATCGCCTCGGCGGCGATGAACGAGCTGGTCGCCTGCCTGAGCACGGAAGAATTGCAGACGCTGACCCATCTGCTGACCAAGGTTCTGCTACACGCCGGCTGCCCTAGGGCCAGCCTGCAGGAGTCCTGATCCATGCCGTTCCCTCTTCTCCATCCCTGGCCGCAGCGATTGGCGCTGGCCTCGGCGATAGTGCTGGCCGCCGGCTGCGTCACTTCCGAAGGCCTGGAACCGAACGCCCGACTGCAACCGGCAGGCGCCCTCCAGGCGGGCAGGAGCCTGGACGGCGTAGCCCTTTCGCCAGCGGCCTGGCCGCGCCAGGACTGGTGGACCGGGCTCGGCGACCGGCAGCTCGACCAACTGATCGGCGAAGCCCTGCAAGGCACCCCCGACCTGCAGATCGCCGAGGCGCGTGCGCGCCAGGCGGCGGCAACGGCCCAGGCGCAAGATGCCGCGCGCCAGCCGACGCTGGACGCCAAGGCCAGCTACTCCGGCATCCGCGCGCCGACCAGCGTGGCCCCGGCACCGCTCGGCGGCCGCTATTCGGCGATCAAGTACCTGTCGCTCGGCTTCAACTACGACTTCGACCTCTGGGGCGGCGAGCGCGCCGCCTGGGAAGCCGCCCTCGGCCAGGCCAATGCCGCCCGGATCGACAGCCAGGCCGCACGCATCGGCCTCTCGGCGAGCATCGCCCGCGCCTACAGCGACCTCGCCCACGCCTTTACCGTGCGCGATCTCGCCGAGGAAGAACTGAAGCGCTCGCAGCGCATGACCGAGCTGAGCCAGAAGCGCATGAGCGCCGGACTCGACAGTAAGGTCCAGCTGCAACAGACGCAGACCCAGCTGGCCACCGCCCGCCAGCAGCTCAGCGCCGCCGAGCAGGACATCGCCAGCGCCCGCATCGCCCTCGCCGTGCTGCTGGGCAAGGGGCCCGATCGCGGTCTCGAACTGCAGCGCCCGCAACCGCTGAACCCGGCCAGCCTGAGCCTGCCCTCGGTGCTCCCGGCGGAACTGCTCGGCCGCCGCGCCGACATCGTTGCCGCGCGCTGGCGGGTCGAGGCGGCGCGCCGCAACATCGACTCGGCAAAGACCGAGTTCTATCCCAACCTCAATCTCGGCGCGATGGCCGGCCTCGCCGCCCTGCACACCAGCGACGTGTTGCAGGCGCCGAGCCGCTTCTTCCAGGTGGCGCCGGCGATCTCCCTGCCGATCTTCGACGGTGGCCGCCGCCGCGCCAACCTGGCCGAACGCGACGCCGACTACGACCTGGCCGTCGGCCAGTACAACAAGACGCTGGTCCAGGCCCTCGGCGAGGTCAGCGATAACCTCGGCAAGTTGCGCTCCCTGGAGCAGCAGGTGATCGACCAGCGCCAGGCCCGCGATATCGCCAGGTCCAACTTCGACCTGGCCATGCGTCGCTACGGCGAAGGCGTCGGCAGCTACCTCGACGCCCTCAGCGTGCAACAGCAACTGCTGGTCGCCGAACGCCAGCTGGCCAGCCTGGAGAGCCAGCAGATCGATCTTTCCGTCCAACTGGTCCAGGCCCTGGGCGGCGGTTTCCAACCCGATTCCCGCTCCGCTGCGCTCGCTACCGCGAAAGCGCCGGCAGAATGAACGAGGCACCCACCATGACTACCGCCAACAGCGAAACCCCCGCCGGCAACCCGAAGCGCAAGCGCTGGTTGCTGATCCTGCTCGCCGTGATCGTTCTCGCCACCCTGGCCAGCGTGGCCTGGGAGTTCTTCTACGGCCGCTGGCACGAGGACACCGACGACGCCTACATCAACGGCAACGTGGTACAGATCACCCCGCAGATCGTCGGCACCGTGGTCAGCATCGGCGCCGACGACGGCGACCTGGTGCGCAAGGGCCAGGAACTGGTCAGGTTCGATCCCAGCGACGCCGACATCGCCCTCCAACGCGCCGAGGCCAACCTGGCCCACACCGTGCGCCAGGTGCGCGGGCTGTTCAGCAACGTCGACGGCTATCGCGCCGAGGTCGCCACCCGCAAGGTCGCGCTGGCCAAGGCCGAGGCCGACTACAAGCGGCGCAAGAACCTCGCCGACGACGGCGCCATTTCCCAGGAGGAACTGGCCCACGCCCGCGACGCCCTGGACAGCGCGAAAGCCTCGCTGACCAGCTCGGAACAGCAGTTGAACACCAATCGCGCGCTGGTCGACGACACCCAGATCACCTCCCATCCGGACGTCAAGGCCGCCGCCGCGCAACTGCGCCAGGCCTACCTGGACGACGCCCGCTCGACCATCGTCGCGCCGGTCACCGGCTACGTCGCCAAGCGCAGCGTACAGGTCGGCCAGCGCGTGCAACCGGGCAATGCGCTGATGGCCGTGGTCCCGCTGGACCAGATCTGGATCGACGCCAACTTCAAGGAAACCCAGCTCAAGCACATGCGTATCGGCCAGCCGGTGGAGATCCGCTCCGACCTCTACGGCAGCGACGTGCGCTACAGCGGCACCGTCGACAGCCTCGGCGTGGGCACCGGCAGCGCGTTCTCCCTGCTGCCGGCGCAGAACGCCACCGGCAACTGGATCAAGATCGTCCAGCGGGTGCCGGTGCGCATCCATATCGATCCGCAAGAATTGCAGAAGCATCCGCTGCGCATCGGCCTGTCGATGGACGTCAAGGTCGACCTGCACGACCAGAGCGGCCCGGCCCTGGCCCAGCAGCCACCGCGCGAAGCGCTGTTCTCCACCGATGTCTACCAGCAGCAACTGGCCTCGGCCGACAAGCTGATCGAACGCCTGATCGAAGCCAACCTCGCCGAAGACCACGGCAAGACCGCCCAGCGTTGAGCCCGCCAGCATGAGCGAAAGCAGCAGCTTCTCCCCGCCCAGCCTGGTGATGGCGACCATCGGCCTGTCCCTGGCGACTTTCATGCAGGTGCTCGACACCACCATCGCCAACGTCGCCCTGCCGACCATCTCCGGTAACCTCGGGGTGAGTTCGGAACAGGGCACCTGGGTGATCACCTCGTTCGCCGTGAGCAACGCCATCGCCCTGCCGCTGACCGGCTGGCTGGCCCGGCGGGTCGGCGAGGTGCGCCTGTTCATCGCCGCCGCGCTGCTGTTCGTACTCGCCTCGTTCCTCTGCGGCATCGCCCAGTCGATGCCTTCTCTGGTCGGCTTCCGCGCCTTGCAGGGCTTCGTCGCCGGGCCGCTGTATCCGATCACCCAGACCCTGCTGATCTCCATCTACCCACCGGCGAAGCGCGGCATGGCCCTGGCCCTGCTGGCGATGGTCACGGTGGTGGCGCCGATCGCCGGGCCGATCCTCGGCGGCTGGATCACCGACGACTACAGCTGGCCGTGGATTTTCTTCATCAACGTGCCGGTCGGCCTGTTCGCCGCTTTCGTCGTCTACCAGCAACTGAAGGCACGCCCGGTGGTGATCAAGAAGGCGCCGATGGACTACGTCGGCCTGATCGCCCTGGTGATCGGCGTCGGCGCCCTGCAGATCGTCCTCGACAAGGGCAACGACCTGGACTGGTTCGAGTCGAACTTCATCGTCGGCGGCGCGCTGATCGCGGCGATCGCCCTGGCCTTCTTCATCATCTGGGAATTCACCGACCGCCATCCGATCGTCAACCTGCGCCTGTTCGCCCACCGCAACTTCGCCGCCGGCACCCTGGCGCTGGTGCTGGGCTATGCCGCGTTCTTCGGCATCAACCTGCTGCTCCCGCAATGGCTACAGACCCAGATGGGCTACACCGCCACCTGGGCCGGGCTGGCCGCCGCGCCAATCGGCATCCTCCCGGTGTTCCTCTCGCCGCTGGTCGGCCGCTACGCCAACCATTTCGACCTGCGCATGCTCGCCGGCCTGTCGTTCCTGGCGATGGCCATCACCTGCTTCATGCGCGCCAACTTCACCACCGAGGTCGACTACCAGCACATCGCCATCGTGCAGTTGATCATGGGGCTCGGCGTGGCGTTCTTCTTCATGCCGATCCTGAGCATCCTGCTCTCCGACCTGCCCCCCGACCAGATCGCCGACGGCTCCGGCCTGGCCACCTTCCTGCGCACCCTCGGCGGCAGCTTCGCCGCCTCGCTGACCACCTGGATCTGGAACCGCCGCGCCACGCAACACCACGCCTACCTCAGCGAAAACATCAGCCTCTACGACCCGGCCACCCACGAAACCCTCGCCCAGCTCGGCGGCAACACCCAGGCGAACGCGGCGCTGCTCGACCGGATGGTGCAGAGCCAGGCCTACATGATGTCCACCATCGACTACTTCACCATGCTCGGCTGGCTGTTCCTCGCCCTGCTGGTGATCATCTGGCTGGCCCGCCCGCCGTTCGGCGCCAAGCCCGGCGCGGCCGCCTCCGGGCACTGAGGACGAACGGCATTCGGGCAGGAAAATCAGTGGTTTACTCCTGGCGGCGGCTGGCTATAATGTCGCCCTCTTCGCCGGTATAGCTCAGCTGGTAGAGCAACTGACTTGTAATCAGTAGGTCCCGGGTTCGACTCCTGGTGCCGGCACCATGAATCCCGAAAAGCCCCGCCTCGCGCGGGGCTTTTTGTTTTATCCTGCTTCCTTTCTACCCAGTGATGGCACTTCGAATAGAATGCCGGGTCAGATGCACCTACCAGATCTGGGGTTGGCAGGATCGCCATTTTTCCCGTACTAATCGTCGTCTTCACGATCGATTGGTACACCTTGGCGGGACGTGTCGAAGCAGCCCTACGGACAACCACTGCTTGAACAAGGTATGACTCATGACGATTCTCGTGACCGGCAGCGCCGGCTTCATCGGCGCCAATTTCGTGCTCGACTGGCTGGCCCTGCATGACGAGCCGGTGGTCAGCCTCGACAAGCTCACCTACGCCGGCAACCGGCAGAACCTCGCCAGCCTCGACGGCGACGCCCGGCACACCTTCGTCGCCGGCGATATCGGCGATAGCCAGCTGGTAGCCCGCCTGCTCGCCGAGCACCAGCCGCGGGCGATCCTCAACTTCGCCGCGGAATCCCATGTGGACCGCTCGATCCACGGCCCCGAGGACTTCATCCAGACCAACATCGTCGGCACCTTCCGCCTGCTGGAAGAAGTGCGCGCCTACTGGGGCGCGCTGGAGCCGGAAGCGAAGGCGGCATTCCGCTTCCTCCACGTCTCCACCGACGAAGTCTATGGCTCGCTGGCACCGAGCGATCCGGCCTTCACCGAGAACAACCGCTACGAGCCGAACAGTCCCTACTCGGCGTCCAAGGCGGCCTCCGACCACCTAGTGCGGGCCTATCACCACACCTATGGGCTGCCGGTGCTGACCACCAACTGCTCGAACAACTACGGCCCGTACCACTTCCCGGAAAAGCTCATCCCACTGGTGATCCACAACGCCCTGGCCGGCAAGCCGCTGCCGATCTACGGCGACGGCCAGCAGATCCGCGACTGGCTCTACGTCAAGGACCATTGCAGCGCCATCCGCCGGGTCCTCGAAGCCGGGCAACTGGGCGAGACCTACAATGTCGGCGGCTGGAACGAAAAGGCCAACCTCGACGTGGTCGAGACCCTCTGCGCCATCCTCGACCAGGAGCAGCCGCGCGCCGACGGCCGCAGCTATCGCGAGCAGATCACCTTCGTCAAGGATCGTCCGGGCCATGATCGCCGCTACGCCATCGATGCCACGCGCCTGGAGCGCGAGCTGGGCTGGAAGCCGGCGGAAACCTTCGAGACCGGCATCCGCAAGACCGTGCGCTGGTACCTGGACAACCAGGACTGGGTGGCCAACGTAACCAGCGGTGCCTACCGCGAGTGGGTGGGTAAGCAGTACGCATGAACCGGATCCTTCTCCTCGGCGCCAACGGCCAGGTCGGCTGGGAGCTGCAGCGCGCCCTGGCGCCGCTGGGCGAACTGCTGGTCTGTGACCGTCGGCGCGCCGATCTCGCCGACCCCGAAGGCCTGGCGCGACTGGTTCGCGCCGAGCGGCCGCAGTTCATCGTCAACGCCGGTGCCTACACCGCGGTGGACAAGGCCGAGAGCGATGCCGACAACGCCCGCCTGATCAATGCCCGCGCCGTCGCGGTACTGGCCGAGGAGGCCGCGGCCTGCGGCGCCTGGCTGGTGCATTACTCCACCGACTACGTGTTCGACGGCGCGGGCAGCGTGCCTTTCGCCGAGGACGCGCCGACCGGCCCGCTGAGCGTCTACGGGCAGACCAAGCTGGAAGGCGAGCAGGCCATCCGCGCCAGCGGCTGCCGCCACCTGATCTTCCGCACCAGCTGGGTCTACGCCGCGCGCGGCGGAAACTTCGCCAAGACCATGCTGCGCCTGGCCGGGCAACGCGACGAACTCAAGGTCGTGGCCGACCAGTTCGGCGCGCCCACCAGCGCCGAGCTGATCGCCGACGTCACCGCCCAGGCCCTGCAGCGCCTGCGCTGGGATGTCGAGCTGGCAGCACGGGCCAGCGGCACCTACCACCTGGTCGCCAGCGGCGAGACGTCCTGGCACCTCTATGCGCGCTTCGTCATCGAACAGGCGCTGGAGCGGGGCTGGGAGTTGCAGGCGACGCCGCAGCGGGTCCTGCCGATCGCCACCGAGGACTACCCGGTGCCGGCGAAGCGTCCGGCCAATTCGCGCCTCGACAACCGCAAGCTGCAACAGGTCTTCGGCCTGGTACTGCCAGACTGGCGCTACCATGCCGGACGCATGATCCAGGAACTGAGCGAGCAGGGACCACTATGAAACGCAAGGGCATCATCCTCGCCGGAGGCTCGGGCACCCGCCTGCACCCGGCAACGCTGGCCATCTCCAAGCAGTTGCTGCCGGTGTACGACAAGCCGATGATCTACTACCCGCTCAGTACCCTGATGCTGGCGGGCATCCGCGAGATACTGATCATCTCGACCCCACAGGACACCCCACGCTTCCAGCAGTTGCTGGGCGACGGTTCGAACTGGGGCCTGGACCTGCAATATGCCGTGCAACCGTCGCCGGACGGCCTGGCCCAGGCCTTCCTGATCGGCGAGTCGTTCATCGGCAACGACCTCAGCGCGCTGGTCCTGGGCGACAACCTCTATTACGGCCACGACTTCCACGAGTTGCTCGGCAGCGCTTCGCAGCGCCAGACCGGCGCCAGCGTCTTCGCCTACCACGTGCTGGACCCGGAGCGCTACGGCGTGGTCGAGTTCGACCAGGGCGGCAAGGCCATCAGCCTGGAAGAGAAGCCACTGGAGCCGAAGTCGAACTACGCGGTCACCGGCCTGTATTTCTACGACCAGCAGGTGGTGGACATCGCCAGGGACCTGAAGCCTTCGCCGCGCGGCGAGCTGGAGATCACCGACGTCAACCGCGCCTACCTGGAGCGCGGCCAGCTCAGCGTGGAGATCATGGGCCGCGGCTACGCCTGGCTGGATACCGGCACCCACGATTCGCTGCTCGAGGCCGGCCAGTTCATCGCCACCCTGGAGAACCGCCAGGGTCTCAAGGTGGCCTGCCCGGAAGAGATCGCCTACCGGCAGAAGTGGATCGACGCCGCGCAACTGGAAAAACTCGCCGCGCCGCTGGCCAAGAACGGCTACGGCCAATACCTCAAGCGCCTGCTGACCGAGACCGTGTACTGATGAAAGCGACCCGCCTGGCAATTCCCGACGTCATCCTCTTCGAACCCCGGGTGTTCGGCGACGATCGCGGATTCTTCTTCGAAAGCTACAACCAGCGCGCCTTCGAGGAAGCCTGCGGTCATCCGGTCAGCTTCGTCCAGGACAACCATTCGCGTTCCGCCCGTGGCGTCCTCCGCGGCCTGCACTACCAGATCCGGCAAGCCCAGGGAAAACTGGTGCGCGCCACTCTCGGCGAGGTATTCGACGTGGCCGTCGACCTGCGTCGCGGCTCGCCGACCTTCGGCCAGTGGGTAGGCGAACGCCTGAGCGCGGAGAACAAGCGCCAGATGTGGATTCCGGCCGGCTTCGCGCACGGCTTCGTGGTGCTCAGCGAATACGCCGAGTTCCTCTACAAGACCACCGACTTCTGGGCGCCGGAACACGAACGCTGCATCGTCTGGAACGATCCCGAGCTGAAGATCGACTGGCCGCTGCAGGATGCCCCCCTGCTTTCGGAGAAGGACCGCCAGGGCAAGGCATTCGCCGACGCCGACTGCTTCCCCTGAACGGCAGGGAGCGACCGGACTCGGCGCAAGGCGTGATAATTTAGGGCATCCCGTCCGGGATGCCCCGGATACTCGCAGCCACGGCAGGTTCGTTCGTCTTGAAAGCCTATTTCCATCGCTGGCGCTCGCTGGTCATCCTCGCCCTGCTTCTCGCGCCCTTGCTCTGGCCCCTGCAATATTTCGCCGAGCGCTACTACAGCGAGCAGTTGGCCGAGCAGAACCGCCAGACGCTCGACCTCTACGTCGCCAACCTGCTCGGCACGCTGCGCCGCTACGAAGAACTGCCGCAGATCCTCGGCGGTCTGCCGGTGCTGCGCCAGGCCCTGCAACAACCTGGCGACCCGCTGCTGCAGAAGATCGCCAACGAGGCGCTGGCCGACATCCGCCGACGCACCGGCGCCGACGTGATCTACCTGCTGCAACCGGACGGCACCACCCAGGTCGCCTCCAACTGGGCCCAGGCGGACAGTTTCGTCCACCGCAACTTCGCCTTCCGCCCCTATTATCGCGAGGCCATGCAGGGCCGCCTGGCGCGCTTCTTCGGCCTGGGCACCACCTCGATCAAGCGCGGCTACTACTTCGCCAGCGCGGTGAAGGAAGGCTCGCGGATCATCGGCGTGCTGGTGGTGAAGGTCGATCTCGAACACATCGAACGGCTCTGGGGCAATTCCCCGGAGCAACTGCTGGTGATAGACAACTACGGCGTGGTGATCCTCTCCTCCCGCGAGGATTGGCGCTTCCATGCCAGTCGGCCGCTGAGCGCGGCGGAGCGCGACGAGATCCACGCCAACATCCCCTACCCGGTGCAGGACCCGAAGCCCCTGCGCCTGCAGCAGAGCGCCTGGCTCAGCCAGAGCCGGACGCTACCGGAAACCGGCTGGACGGTGAGCATCTACGCCCCCCGCACCCTCATCGAACGGCCGGTGCGCAGCGTCCTGCTGATCGGCGGCGCGACCCTGCTCGCCCTGCTCCTGCTGCTTACCCTGCTGACCCTCAGCCGCCGTCACTACCTGGACCGCATCGCTCTCGAGGCCGAGGCCAAGCGCCAGTTGGAAGAGCGCGTACTGGAACGCACCCGCGAGCTGGAGAACGCCAACGCGCAGTTGCAGCAGGAAGTCCACGAACGCGAGCAGGCCCAGCGCGAGCTGATGCGCGCCCAGGACGAAGTGGTCCAGGCCGGCAAGCTCACGGCCCTCGGCACCATGTCGGCGAGCATCAGCCACGAACTCAACCAGCCGCTGGCGGCGATCCGCAGCTACGCCGACAACGCCCGGGTGCTGCTCGACCACCAGCGCACCGAGGACGCCCGCGGCAATCTCGAGCAGATCAGCGACCTCACCACCCGCATGGCCTCGATCATCGCCCACCTCAAGGCCTATGCCCGCGGTGCGCGCCGGGCGCCGGAGAACGTGCAGTTGCAGCCGGCGATCGAGGACGCCCTGTCGATGGTGGCCAGCCGGCGGCGGGCGATGAACGTCGAACTGCTGCGCGACGTGCCGGACGCCCCGCTGTGGGTCCAGGCCGGCGAGACCCGCTTGCGGCAGATCCTCGGCAACCTGCTCACCAATGCCCTCGACGCGCTCGCCGAGAAAGCTCCGCCACGGCGCCTATGGGTGATCGCCAGCCAGGACCAGCACGGCGTGATCCTGACCCTGCGCGACAACGGCCCGGGGTTTTCCGAGGACGCCCTGGCCCACGCCCACGAACCCTTCTTCACCACCAAGACCACCGCCAAAGGGCTCGGCCTCGGCCTGGCCATCTGCGATAACCTATTGCGCGCCCTCGGCGGCCGCCTGGAAATGGGCAACCATCTCGAAGGCGGCGCCGTGGTGCGCCTGCACTTGCTGCCGGGAGTTCCCGGCGTCGCCGCCATGCCCCAGGAGGAAACCCGCGCATGAGTCCCTTCGCGCCATTCGATGCCCAGACCCAGGTCCTGCTGATCGACGACGATCCGCACCTGCGCCAGGCCCTGCGCCAGACGCTCGACCTCGCCGGGCTCAAGGTCGCGACCCTGGACGACGCGCGCCAGCTGGATACCGCGCAGTGCAAGGACTGGCCCGGGGTGGTGGTCAGCGACATCCGCATGCCCGGCATCGATGGCATGGAACTGCTCCGCCAATTGCACGAACAGGACGCCGACCTGCCGGTGATCCTGATCACCGGCCACGGCGACGTGCCGCTGGCGGTCCAGGCCATGCGCGGCGGCGCCTATGACTTCCTGGAAAAGCCCTTCCCCAGCGACGCCCTGCTCGACAGCGTGCGCCGCGCCCTGGAGGTGCGCCGGCTGGTCCTGGAGAACCGCACCCTGCGCCTGGCCCTGGCCGAACGCCACGAGCTGCATGGGCGCCTGATCGGACGCTCGGCCGGCATGCAGCGCCTGCGCGAGCAGGTCGGCTCGCTGGCGGCGATCCAGGCCGACGTGCTGGTCCTTGGCGAAACCGGCGCCGGCAAGGAGGTGGTCGCGCGGGCCCTGCATGACCTGTCGAGCCGACGCGACGGACCGTTCGTCGCGATCAACGCCGGCGCCCTCGCCGAATCGGTGGTGGAAAGCGAACTGTTCGGTCACGAGGCCGGCGCCTTCACCGGCGCGCAGAAGCGCCGCATCGGCAAGTTCGAGTACGCCAATGGCGGCACCCTGTTCCTCGACGAGATCGAGAGCATGAGCCTGGACGTGCAGGTCAAGCTGTTGCGCCTGCTGCAGGAACGGGTAGTCGAGCGGCTCGGCTCCAACCAGTTGATCCCGCTGGATATCCGCATAATCGCGGCAACCAAGGAAGACCTGCGCCAGGCCGCCGACCAGGGCCGCTTCCGCGCCGACCTCTATTACCGCCTCAACGTCGCCAGCCTGCGCATTCCACCGCTGCGCGAGCGCGGCGAAGACATCCCGCTGCTGTTCCGCCATTTCGCCGAAGCCGGCGCCATGCGTCATGGCCTGACGCCACGCGAACTGGACGCCGGCCAGTCGGCGCGGCTGCTGGCCTACGACTGGCCGGGCAACGTGCGCGAATTGCAGAACGCCGCCGAGCGCTTCGCCCTGGGTCTCGGCCTGAGCCTGGACGACGGAGTCCTGCCCGACGCCGCCGACGAGCCGCACAACCTCAGCGCCAAGGTCGAGGCCTTCGAGCGCTCGCTGATCGCTGCCGAACTGGAACGCCCGCACAATTCGCTGCGCAGCGTCGCCGAGGCCCTCGGTATCCCGCGCAAGACCCTGCACGACAAGCTGCGCAAGCACGGCCTGCCGTTCAACACGCCTGGCGAAAATCCGCCAGATGATGGCGAATGAATGGCGGATTACCGCCAACCGTTCGCCATCCGCGCCCGCAGCATCTCCCCTGCGTACCCTTGCCCGACTGGCACAGGGCTTGCTCACGGCTTCCCGAGCGTTCCAACAAGCAGAAGACCAGGCGCTTTTCCGATTCACGCAGCATCTGCCGCTGCGCTGCCTAGACTTCCCTTGTTCGGCCACGCCGAGAGGACACCCGTCCTCTTCATAAAAGACAGACAAGAACAAAGAGGAAGTCTCATGCTCAAGCACACCGCGAAGGCGCTCGTCTGCGCACTTTCCCTGACCGTCGCCGGAATCGTCCAGGCAGCCGACCCGATCGTCATCAAGTTCTCCCACGTCGTCGCCGAGCACACGCCCAAGGGCCAGGGCGCGCTGCTGTTCAAGAAACTGGTGGAGGAACGCCTGCCGGGCAAGGTCAAGGTGGAGGTCTACCCGAACTCGTCGCTGTTCGGCGACGGCAAGGAGATGGAAGCCCTGCTGCTGGGCGACGTGCAGATCATCGCGCCGTCGCTGGCCAAGTTCGAGCAGTACACCAAGAAATTGCAGATCTTCGACCTGCCGTTCCTGTTCGACAACATCCAGGCGGTCGACCGCTTCCAGCAGAGCCCGCAGGGCAAGGAGCTGCTGACCTCGATGCAGGACAAGGGCATCACTGGCCTCGGCTACTGGCACAACGGGATGAAGCAGTTGTCCGCCAACAAGCCCCTGCGCGAGCCGAAGGACGCCCGCGGCCTGAAGTTCCGCGTGCAGGCCTCCAAGGTGCTCGAGGAACAGTTCAAGGCGGTGCGCGCCAACCCGCGCAAGATGAGCTTCGCCGAGGTCTATCAGGGCCTGCAGACCGGCGTGGTCAACGGTACCGAGAACCCCTGGTCGAACATCTACTCGCAGAAGATGCACGAAGTGCAGAAGTACATCACCGAGTCCGACCACGGCGTGCTGGACTACATGGTGATCACCAACACCAAGTTCTGGAACGGCCTGCCGGAAGACGTGCGCGGCGTGCTGGCCAAGACCATGGACGAGGTCACCGTGGAGGTGAACAAGCAGGCCGAGGCGCTCAACCAGGGCGACAAGCAGCGCATCGTCGAGGCCAAGACCAGCGAGATCATCGAACTCACTCCCGAACAGCGGGCCGAATGGCGCAAGGCCATGCAGCCGGTGTGGAAGAAGTTCGAAGGCGAGATCGGCGCCGACCTGATCAAGGCCGCCGAAGCCGCCAACCAGGCCCAATAAGAAGAAGAGGGAAAGCCCATGCACGCGCTCGCGCGCGTCTGGGCGCGCCTGGAGGAAGGCCTGATCGCCTTCCTCCTCGCCGCCATGACGCTGGTTACCTTCGTTTATGTAGTCCTCAATAACCTCTATACGCTGCTCTACGATCTCGCCGATCTCTGGGAGGGCGGCAACGAGACGCTGCTCGCCATCGGCGATGGGGTCCTCACCCTGGCCCAGGAGATGACCTGGAGCAACGCCCTGACCAAGGCCCTGTTCGCCTGGCTGATCTTCCTCGGCATCGCCTACGGCGTACGCACCGCCGGGCACCTCGGCGTGGACGTGCTGGTGAAGCTGGCCTCGCGACCGGTACAGCGAGTGCTCGGCGTGATCGCCTGCCTGGCCTGCCTCGGCTACGCCGGCCTGCTCTGCGTGGCCAGCTACGACTGGGTGAAGACCCTGTTCATCGCCGGCATCGGCGCCGAGGACCTCGACCACTTCGGCATCCGCCAATGGCACATCGGCCTGATCGTGCCGGTCGGCTTCGCCCTGGTGTTCATCCGTTTCGCCGAGATCCTCGTGCGCATCCTGCGCAACCGCCAGACCGGACTGGGACTGGCCGACGAGGCTGCCGACGCGCTGAAGCTGACCGAGCACGAGGAGCCCAAGGCATGACCATTCTGTTCCTCTTCCTGCTGCTCTTCCTGCTGATGTTCATCGGCGTGCCGATCGCCGTCTCCCTGGGTCTCTCCGGCGCACTGACGATCCTCCTGTTCAGCCCGGACTCGGTACGCTCGCTGGCGATCAAGCTGTTCGAGACCTCCGAGCACTACACCCTGCTGGCGATCCCGTTCTTCCTGCTCTCCGGCGCGTTCATGACCACCGGTGGCGTGGCGCGGCGCCTGATCGACTTCGCCAACGCCTGCGTCGGACACATCCGTGGCGGCCTGGCGATCGCCGCGGTGCTCGCCTGCATGCTCTTCGCCGCGCTATCCGGCTCGTCTCCGGCAACGGTGGCGGCAGTGGGTTCGATCGCCATCGCCGGCATGGTCCGCTCGGGTTATCCACAGGCGTTCGGCGCTGGGATCGTCTGCAACGCCGGCACCCTCGGCATCCTCATCCCGCCATCGATCGTGATGGTGGTCTACGCCGCCGCCACCGAGACCTCGGTGGGCAAGCTGTTCATCGCCGGCGTGGTTCCGGGGCTGCTGCTGGGACTGATCCTGATGGTGGTGATCTACATCGTCGCCCGGGTCAAGAAGCTGCCCGCCATGCCAAGGGTCAGTCTGCGCGAATGGCTGGCCAGCGCGCGCAAGGCGCTGTGGGGTCTGCTGCTGATGGTGATCATCCTCGGCGGCATCTATTCCGGCGCCTTCACCCCCACCGAGGCCGCCGCCGTCGCCGCGGTGTACTCGGCCTTCGTCGCACTGTTCGTCTACCGCGACATGCGCCTGAGCGAATGCCCGAAGGTGCTGCTGGAGTCCGGCAAGCTGACCATCATGCTGATGTTCATCATCGCCAACGCCATGCTCTTCGCCCACGTGCTGACCACCGAGCAGATACCGCAGAGCATCGCCAGCTGGGTCACGGAACTGGGACTTTCGCCATGGATGTTCCTGCTGGTGGTGAACATCGTGCTGCTGATCGCCGGCAACTTCATGGAGCCTTCGGCGATCATCCTGATCCTGGCGCCGATCTTCTTCCCCATCGCCATGGAGCTGGGCATCGATCCGATCCACCTCGGCATCATCATGGTGGTGAACATGGAGATCGGCCTGATCACGCCGCCGGTCGGGCTCAACCTGTTCGTCACCTCGGCGGTCACCGGCATGCCGCTGGGCGCGACCATCCGCGCAGCGCTGCCGTGGCTGATGATCCTGCTGGTGTTCCTGATCATCGTGACCTACATCCCGGCGGTATCCCTGGCATTGCCGAACTGGCTGGGGATGAGCTGACGGAACGGTAACGACGGCGGAAAACCCCGCCCTGCGCTCGGGCCTTCGGCAAAAATCCGCTCATGCCGCAGGCCCGTGCCCCGCAGTTGACGGGCCGGGCCACCTGTCGATGGCTGGCACGCCGCTTGCTCAATCGCTCGCAGTGCCCCTGGCACCGGCTTTCGGTTCGCCCAGCGAACCGCGCCCTTCGGCCACGAACCGGATGGCGGCCCCTTCCCCTGTGCCGACGTGCGCCAGCACGCGCGGCGGGTGGGCGGCGATCCCGTCCCCCCAGCGGTCTTCACACCCTGAAGCCCAAATGAAGAGCCCGGCGAACGCCGGGCTTCTTCATTTCTTTCCTTGTGCTTTTTCGTTCTTTGATAAGAGCGGAAAATTATTTTTACTTATAAATAAAAAATACTCCTCTCGAAATACTGCAACACTTCCCTGGAAAGTCGCGGCGGTTTTTCGACGGACCGTCAACAAGCCGGCGACCACCCACCTGAAAGTCAGAATACCGTCTCGCGAAATTCATTGATCGGCATCAACGATCCGGCTTTATCCGCGGCTTATAGCCCGATTTCAAGCTTTCCCCGTAGCGGATGGCAAGTCTTCCCCTAACACATGAAAAAACCGCCCTATTCCGGGCAGGTCTTAGATTCCTCTTCTATCTTTGGCACTCGCGACTTACAGGAATGCGTCATCTAATTACTTTGAGTAGGAAGCTATTGACGTGGATCAGCATTCAACAATAGCCGCTGCCGCCTAATGTCTTCACTCTCAATTCCTATAGGGAGATTCCGAAAATGTCCCAAGAATCCAGCCAAAAACTCCGACTAGGAGCGCTAACGGCTCTGGTTGTCGGCTCGATGATCGGAGGGGGCATCTTCTCCCTCCCGCAAAACATGGCAGCCAGCGCCGATGTCGGCGCCGTCCTGATCGGATGGGCGATCACCGCCGTCGGCATGCTCACCCTCGCTTTCGTCTTCCAGACCCTCGCCAACCGCAAGCCCGAACTCGACGGCGGCGTGTACGCCTACGCCAAGGCCGGCTTCGGCGACTACATGGGTTTCTCCTCGGCCTGGGGCTACTGGATCAGCGCCTGGCTGGGCAACGTCGGCTACTTCGTCCTGTTGTTCAGCACCCTCGGCTACTTCTTCCCGATCTTCGGCAAGGGCGACACCGTCGCGGCGATCGTCTGCGCCTCGGTCCTGCTCTGGGCCCTGCACTTCCTGGTGCTGCGCGGGATCAAGGAGGCGGCGTTCATCAACACCGTCACCACCGTGGCCAAGGTCGTGCCGCTGTTCCTGTTCATCCTGATCTGCCTGTTCGCCTTCAAGCTGGACATCTTCACCGCCGACATCTGGGGCAAGAGCAACCCGGACCTGGGCAGCGTGATGAACCAGGTGCGCAACATGATGCTGGTCACCGTCTGGGTGTTCATCGGCATCGAGGGCGCGAGCATCTTCTCCTCCCGCGCGGAAAAACGTTCCGACGTCGGCAAGGCCACCGTGATCGGCTTCATCACCGTCCTGCTCCTGCTGGTGCTGGTCAACGTGCTGTCCATGGGCGTGATGACCCAGCCGGAACTGGCCAAGCTGCAGAACCCGTCGATGGCGCTGGTACTCGAGCATGTGGTCGGCCACTGGGGCGCCGTGCTGATCAGCGTCGGCCTGCTGATCTCGCTGCTGGGCGCGCTGCTCTCCTGGGTGCTGCTGTGCGCCGAGATCATGTTCGCCGCCGCCAAGGACCACACCATGCCGGAGTTCCTGCGCCGCGAGAACGCCAACCAGGTGCCGGCCAACGCCCTGTGGCTGACCAACATCTGCGTACAGGTGTTCCTGGTGGTGGTGTTCTTCACCTCGGGCGACCCGGACGGCATGGACCCGTACACCAAGATGCTGCTCCTGGCCACCTCGATGATCCTGATCCCGTACTTCTGGTCCGCCGCCTATGGCCTGCTGCTGACCCTGAAGGGCGAGACCTACGAGAACGATGCCCGCGAACGCAGCAAGGACCTGGTCATCGCCGGCATCGCCGTGGCCTACGCGGTCTGGCTGCTCTACGCCGGGGGCCTGAAGTACCTGCTGCTGTCCGCCCTGCTGTATGCGCCCGGCGCGATCCTTTTCGCCAAGGCCAAGCACGAGGTCGGCCAGCCGATCTTCACCGGAATCGAAAAACTGATCTTCGCCGCAGTCGTCATTGGCGCCCTGGTGGCTGCCTACGGCCTCTACGACGGTTTCCTCACCCTCTGATTACTCCACTGGAGACGTGAAATGAGCACGGAAAAAACCAAACTTGGCGTCCACTCCGAAGCCGGCAAACTGCGCAAAGTGATGGTCTGCTCGCCCGGACTCGCCCACCAGCGCCTGACCCCGAGCAACTGCGACGAGTTGCTGTTCGACGACGTGATCTGGGTGAACCAGGCCAAGCGCGACCACTTCGACTTCGTCACCAAGATGCGCGAGCGCGGCATCGACGTCCTCGAGATGCACAATCTGCTGACCGAGACCATCCAGAACCCGGAAGCGCTGAAGTGGATCCTCGATCGCAAGATCACCGCCGACAGCGTCGGCCTGGGCCTGACCAGCGAGCTGCGCTCCTGGCTGGAGAGCC
This sequence comes from Pseudomonas sp. 20-5, assembly GCF_056782835.1. NCBI lineage: Bacteria > Pseudomonadati > Pseudomonadota > Gammaproteobacteria > Pseudomonadales > Pseudomonadaceae > Pseudomonas > Pseudomonas sp. 20-5. Next base: position 5,885,142 of record NZ_CM165584.1, read on the forward strand.
TGGAGCCGCGCAAGCTGGCCGAGTACCTGATCGGCGGCGTCGCCGCTGACGACCTGCCCGCCAGCGAAGGCGCCGACATCCTCAAGATGTACCGCGAGTACCTGGGCCATTCCAGCTTCCTGCTGCCGCCGTTGCCGAACACCCAGTTCACCCGCGACACCACTTGCTGGATCTACGGCGGCGTGACCCTGAACCCGATGTACTGGCCGGCGCGACGACAGGAAACCCTGCTGACCACCGCCATCTACAAGTTCCATCCCGAGTTCGCCAACGCCGAATTCGAGATCTGGTACGGCGACCCGGACAAGGACCACGGCTCCTCGACCCTGGAAGGCGGCGACGTGATGCCGATCGGCAACGGCGTGGTCCTGATCGGCATGGGCGAGCGCTCCTCGCGCCAGGCCATCGGTCAGGTCGCCCAGTCGCTGTTCGCCAAGGGCGCCGCCGAGCGGGTGATCGTCGCCGGCCTGCCGAAGTCCCGCGCCGCGATGCACCTGGACACCGTGTTCAGCTTCTGCGACCGCGACCTGGTCACGGTCTTCCCGGAAGTGGTCAAGGAAATCGTGCCCTTCAGCCTGCGCCCCGATCCGAGCAGCCCCTACGGCATGAACATCCGCCGCGAGGAGAAAACCTTCCTCGAAGTGGTCGCCGAATCCCTCGGCCTGAAGAAACTGCGCGTGGTCGAGACCGGCGGCAACAGCTTCGCCGCCGAGCGCGAGCAATGGGACGACGGTAACAACGTGGTCTGCCTGGAGCCGGGCGTGGTGGTCGGCTATGACCGCAACACCTACACCAACACCCTGCTGCGCAAGGCCGGCGTCGAGGTCATCACCATCAGCGCCAGCGAACTGGGTCGCGGTCGCGGCGGCGGCCACTGCATGACCTGCCCGATCATCCGCGACCCGATCGACTACTGACAGACAACCCGCTCTCGAGCTGAACGGCGGCGTCCCCAGGAGGGGCGCCGCCCACCGACTTCCCACAAGGAGATCAATCATGGCTTTCAACATGCACAACCGTAACCTGCTCAGCCTGATGCACCACAGCACCCGCGAGCTGCGTTACCTGCTCGACCTGTCCCGCGACCTCAAGCGCGCCAAGTACACCGGCACCGAGCAGCAGCACCTGAAGCGCAAGAACATTGCCCTGATCTTCGAGAAAACCTCCACTCGCACCCGCTGCGCCTTCGAGGTGGCCGCCTACGACCAGGGCGCCAACGTCACCTACATCGACCCGAACTCCTCGCAGATCGGCCACAAGGAGAGCATGAAGGACACCGCGCGGGTTCTCGGCCGGATGTACGACGCCATCGAGTACCGCGGCTTCAAGCAGGAAATCGTCGAGGAACTCGCGAAGTTCGCCGGCGTTCCGGTGTTCAACGGCCTGACCGACGAATACCACCCGACCCAGATGCTCGCCGACGTGCTGACCATGCGCGAGCACAGCGACAAGCCGCTGCACGACATCAGCTACGCCTACCTGGGCGACGCGCGCAACAACATGGGTAACTCCCTGCTGCTGATCGGCGCCAAGCTCGGCATGGACGTACGCATCGCCGCGCCGAAGGCGCTCTGGCCGCACGATGAGTTCGTCGCCCAGTGCAAGAAGTTCGCCGAGGAAAGCGGCGCCAAGCTGACCCTCACCGAGGATCCGAAGGAAGCCGTGAAAGGCGTGGACTTCGTCCACACCGACGTCTGGGTGTCGATGGGCGAGCCGGTGGAAGCCTGGGGCGAGCGGATCAAGGAACTGCTGCCCTACCAGGTCAACATGGAGATCATGAAGGCCACCGGCAACCCGCGGGCCAAGTTCATGCACTGCCTGCCGGCGTTCCACAACAGCGAGACCAAGGTCGGCAAGCAGATCGCCGAGCAGTATCCGAACCTGGCCAACGGCATCGAGGTGACCGAGGACGTCTTCGAGTCGCCCTACAACATCGCCTTCGAGCAGGCCGAGAACCGCATGCATACCATCAAGGCGATCCTCGTCTCGACCCTCGCCGACATCTGACCGCGCTCCTGCGCCCCGGCCCACGCGGTCGGGCGCAGCCGCCTTCCGGAGGTAACCGATATGCGTATCGTCGTCGCATTGGGCGGTAATGCCCTGCTACGCCGTGGCGAACCCATGACCGCGGACAACCAGCGGGAAAACGTGCGGATCGCCGCCGAACAGATCGCCAAGGTGGCGCCCGGCAACGAGCTGGTGATCGCCCACGGCAACGGTCCCCAGGTCGGCCTGCTGGCCCTCCAGGGTGCCGCCTACGACAAGGTCTCGCCCTACCCGCTGGACGTCCTCGGCGCGGAAACCGAGGGCATGATCGGCTACATGATCGAACAGGAGATGGGCAACCTGCTGCCGTTCGAAGTGCCGTTCGCCACCATCCTCACCCAGGTCGAGGTGGACGGTAAGGATCCGGCGTTCCAGAACCCGACCAAGCCGATCGGCCCGGTCTACTCCAGGGAAGAAGCCGAGCGCCTGGCCGCCGAGAAGGGCTGGAGCATCGCCCCGGACGGCGACAAGTTCCGCCGCGTGGTGCCCAGCCCGCGGCCGAAGAGGATCTTCGAGATCCGCCCGGTGAAGTGGCTGCTGGAGAAAGGCACCATCGTCATCTGCGCTGGCGGCGGCGGTATCCCGACCATGTACGACGAGGCCGGGAAGAAGCTCAGCGGCGTCGAGGCGGTGATCGACAAGGACCTCTGCTCCTCGCTGCTGGCCCAGGAGTTGGTGGCCGACATCCTGATCATCGCCACCGACGTCGACGCGGCCTACGTCGACTGGGGCAAGCCGACCCAGAAGGCCATCGCCCAGGCCCACCCGGACGAACTGGAGCGCCTCGGCTTCGCCGCCGGCTCCATGGGACCGAAGGTCCAGGCCGCCATCGAGTTCGCCCGCGCCACCGGCAAGGACGCGGTGATCGGTTCGCTCGCGGACATCGTCGCAATCACCGAGGGCAAGGCGGGAACACGGGTCAGCACGCGCAAGGCGGGCATCGAGTACCGCTGATACACCACCCCCAGGGCCGCTTCGCGGCCCTTCTTCATTCTCCTCTGCCGGCATCGGGCGAAAGGTGGATAGCGCCACGCCTCTGCGCGCGGACTTTCAAGCAAGTCCCGCAACACTCGCCTACGCCCCACCTCTGCCAACAGCCCGGCCATGGGCGTCAATCCCCCCACGGCAGACCGCCAGCACTTGTGGAAAGCCCACGCAACGCGGTATTCAGTAGGAAAATACGTGACTCGATAGTCATGATTCACGTCAGCATAGTCACCCTGATCATTTCAACGGCCACTGGCTCGTGCCCGGGTCCGTGAAGCTCGCCTCGCCGACGGGAAAGGCCGCCATCGCCGCCACGCGCTTCCCGCTCCGGACCAGGCAGCAGCCCGGCACGCGAACGACTATTCGAAGGAGTTTCTGAGTGATGTCTCGACTACCGGTCATTGTTGGTTTCGGTGGCTACAACGCAGCAGGCCGTAGTTCCTTCCACCACGGCTTCCGCCGCATGGTCATCGAATCGATGGACCCGCAGGCGCGCCAGGAAACCCTAGCCGGCCTGGCGGTCATGATGAAACTGGTCAAGGCCGAAGGCGGCCGCTACCTGGCCGAAGACGGCACGCCGCTGTCCCCGGAGGACATCGAGCGGCGCTACGCCGAACGCATCTTCGCCTCTACCCTGGTGCGACGCATCGAACCGCAGTACCTCGACCCGGATGCAGTCCACTGGCACAAGGTCCTCGAGCTGTCCCCTGCCGAAGGCCAGGCGCTGACCTTCAAGGCCTCGCCCAAGCAACTGCCCGAGCCGCTGCCGGCCAACTGGTCGATCGCTCCCGCGGAGGACGGCGAGGTGCTGGTGAGCATCCACGAGCGCTGCGAGTTCAAGGTGGACAGCTACCGTGCGCTGACGGTGAAGTCCGCCGGCCAGTTGCCCACCGGTTTCGAACCGGGCGAGCTGTACAACTCGCGCTTCCACCCGCGCGGCCTGCAGATGTCGGTGGTCGCCGCGACCGACGCGATCCGCTCCACCGGCATCGACTGGAAGACCATCGTCGACAACGTCCAGCCCGACGAGATCGCGGTATTCTCCGGCAGCATCATGAGCCAGCTCGACGACAACGGTTTCGGCGGCCTGATGCAATCCCGCCTGAAGGGCCACCGGGTCTCGGCCAAGCAACTGCCGCTGGGCTTCAACAGCATGCCCACCGATTTCATCAATGCCTACGTGCTCGGCAGCGTCGGCATGACCGGCAGCATCACAGGCGCCTGCGCCACCTTCCTCTACAACCTGCAGAAGGGTATCGACGTCATCACCAGCGGCCAGGCCCGGGTGGTCATCGTCGGCAACAGCGAGGCGCCGATCCTGCCGGAGTGCATCGAGGGCTACAGCGCCATGGGCGCACTGGCCACCGAAGAAGGCCTGCGCCTGATAGAAGGCCGCGACGACGTGGACTTCCGCCGCGCCAGCCGGCCGTTCGGCGAGAACTGCGGCTTCACCCTGGCCGAGTCCAGCCAGTACGTAGTGCTGATGGACGACGAACTGGCCCTGCGTCTGGGCGCGGATATCCACGGCGCGGTAACCGACGTGTTCATCAACGCCGACGGTTTCAAGAAGTCCATCTCCGCCCCCGGCCCGGGCAACTACCTGACGGTAGCCAAGGCGGTGGCCAGCGCGGTGCAGATCGTCGGCCTGGACACCGTGCGCCACGCCAGCTTCGTCCACGCCCACGGCTCCAGCACGCCGGCCAACCGGGTCACCGAATCGGAAATCCTCGACCGCGTGGCCAGCGCCTTCGGCATCGACGGCTGGCCGGTCACCGCGGTGAAGGCCTACGTCGGCCACTCCCTGGCCACCGCCAGCGCCGATCAACTGATTTCCGCCCTGGGCACCTTCAAGTACGGCATCCTCCCTGGGATCAAGACCATCGACAAGGTCGCCGACGACGTCCACCAGCAGCGCCTGAGCATCTCCAATCGCGACATGCGCCAGGACAAGCCGCTGGAGGTGTGCTTCATCAACTCCAAGGGCTTCGGCGGCAACAACGCCAGCGGCGTGGTGCTGTCGCCGCGAATCGCCGAGAAGATGCTGCGCAAGCGCCATGGCCAAGCGGCCTTCGCCGCCTACGTCGAGAAGCGCGAGCAGACCCGCGCCGCCGCCCGCGCCTACGACCAGCGCGCGCTGCAGGGCGACCTGGAGATCATCTACAACTTCGGCCAGGACCTGATCGACGAACACGCCATCGAGGTCAGCGCCGAACAGGTGACGGTGCCCGGCTTCAGCCAGCCGCTGGTATACAAGAAGGACGCGCGTTTCAGTGACATGCTCGACTGAGCGCCACCACAACGGAAAAGGCCCGGCTAGACCGGGCCTTTTCGTTTCAGTGCAGCGCGCGCGCCAGTTGGATCAGCTCGCTGCGCCACTCGGCAGCGCGCGGCAGGGCCAGGAAGGAGCCGTTGAGGTAATCCTCGCGCGGCTCGTAGGTGAATGGCGCACCATGCAGGTCGAGCACCTCGCCGCCGGCGCCTTCCAGCACACCCTGGGCGGCGGCCGTGTCCCATTGCGAGGTTGGCGTCAGGCGCGGATAGCAGTCGGCAGCGCCCTCGGCCAGCAGGCAGAACTTCAGCGAACTGCCGATGCTGGCTCGCCGCAGGTCGCCGAAGCGCTCGCTCAAGCCATCCAGCAGGCGCTCCTGGGCCGGGCTGCCATGGCGCTTGCTGGCCACCACGGTGAAGGCCTCCTCGGGCTCCAGGCGCACACTGATCGGTTGCGCGCGGCCATCGGCCTCCTCGCGCCAGGCACCGAGACCGGCGCCACCGTAGTAGCAGCGGCCGCTCACCGGCACGCCGACCAGGCCGAACAGCACCCGGCCATCCTCGACCAGGGCCACGTTGACGGTGAACTCCTCGCTACCGGAGATGAACTCCTTGGTGCCGTCCAGCGGGTCCACCAGCCACCAGCGCCGCCAGTGGCCGCGCTCGCTCAGCGGTATCTCGCAATCCTCTTCGGAAAGCACCGGAATGTCCGGCGCCAGCGCCCGCAACCCCGCCTCCAATATATGGTGCGCGGCAAGGTCGGCGGCGGTAACCGGCGATTCGTCGGCCTTCGAGCGCACCGCCACGTCGGCGCGCCAGTGCGGCAGGATCGCCTCGCCGGCGCGCCGCACCAGCGCCACCAATTCGCCCCAGGGCACCGGTCTCATGCCTGGTACTCGCCGCGCTGAGTGAGCAGGTCGCGTACCAGGTACAGCGCAGCCAGGGCGCGGCCTTCGCTGAACTGGGCGTGCTGGGCCAGGCTCGACAGTTCGCGCAGGCTGATGCGATCGACGCCCATCGGCTCCGGCTCGTCGCCCGGCAGGCGCTCCTCGTAGAGGTCGCGCGCCAGCACCACCTGGATGCGCTGGCTCATGTAGCCCGGCGACAGCGACAGTTCGGTGATGTGCTCCAGTTGCCGGGCACCGTAGCCCGCTTCCTCCTTGAGCTCGCGGTTGGCCGCCGCGAGGATGTCCTCGCCCGGCTCGACCAGGCCCTTGGGCAGCGACAACTGGTATTCGTCGACCCCGGCGCAATATTCCTCCACCAGCACCGCGTGCTCGGCATCGAGCATGGCCACCACCATCACCGCACCGTAGCCCTGGCCCTTGCCGACCAGACGCTCGTAGGTGCGCTCGACGCCATTGCTGAAGCGCAGTTGCAACTCCTCGACAGCGAACAGTCGGCTCTTCGCGACGATCTCGCTGGCGAGTACGGTGGGTTTCTGACGCATGTGGATAACTCCTTGGCGAAGCCGGCGGGTTATCATACCCCGGCTTTTCCGATTATCCCTGTCGGAGATTGATGGGAAGCGACAGATTTCCGCATCGATCGCGACGAACCGCGACAAGAGCCGCCATGCCCACCCTGCCCTGGTCCGCCATCGACACCGTGCTGCTCGACATGGACGGCACCCTGCTCGACCTGCACTTCGACAACCACTTCTGGCTGGAACACCTGCCCCAGCGCTATGCCGAACGCAATGGCCTCAGTCGCACCGAAGCCGACGCCGTGCTCGAGCCGCTGTTCCGCGAACACGCCGGCCAGCTCAACTGGTACTGCCTGGATTTCTGGAGCCGGGAACTGGACCTGTCGATCCGCGAACTCAAGCACGAGGTGGCGCACCTGATCTCGCTGCGTCCGCACGCCGATACCTTCCTCGCCGCCCTGCGCCGGGCCGGCAAGCGCGTGGCGCTGCTCACCAACGCGCACCGCGACTCGCTGTCGCTGAAGCTGGAACGGATCGAACTGGCGCCCTATTTCGACCGACTGATCAGCTCCCACGACTACGGCTACCCGAAGGAGGACGCGCGCTTCTGGAGCGCCCTGCAAGCCGATTTCGGCTTCGACCCGCAGCGCAGCCTGTTCATCGACGACAGCCTGCCGATCCTGCGCAGCGCCCGCGCCTATGGTGTCGCCCACCTGTTGGCGGTACGCCACCCGGACAGCCGTGGCCAGGTCCGGGACACCGAGGAGTTCGCCGCCCAGGAGGACTACCGGCGGCTGCTCGAAGGACTGCCGTAGCCGCGGAAACGAAAACCCCGCCACGCGGGCGGGGTTGGCGAAACGCCGGGATCACTCGGGAATGCGCAGGACCTGGCCGGGGTAGATCTTGTCCGGATGGCTGAGCATCGGCTTGTTGGCCTCGAAGATCTTCATGTAGGCGTTGGCATTGCCGTATTCGGCCTTGGCGATGGCGCTCAGGGTGTCGCCTTTCTTCACGGTGACGAAGCGCGCCTCCGGAGCGGCCTGGGCCACGGTGATCTTGTCTTCCACCGAGGAGACGCCGGCGACGTTGCCCAGCGCCAGCAGGATCTTCTCTTTCTCCTCTTGGCTGGCCACCTCGCCCGAGGCGATGACCTTGTCGCCTTCCACCGAAACCTGGATGTTCGGGTTGCCCAGGCCGACCTTGGCGACGTGCTCCTTCAGCGACTCGGCCGCCTGTGCCTCATGCCCCGTCAGCGTATCCCACAGCTTTTCACCGGCTTCCTTCACGAACGCGAAAATACCCATCTTTGGTTCTCCCTTTACGGTTACGGTTGCAAGCGGCCGGCGCAATCCCGATCCGCGACTAGCCAAGTCTAGACTGCAAAAACCGGCGAAATATCCCCAGGCTCCTTCGTCACCCCATAACACTGCGCCCATTCGCGTTAAGATTCGGCGACACCCCCGCCACGGAAGCGCCGATGGACATCAAGCAACTGAAATTCCTCTGCGCCCTCGACGAAACCCGCCACTTCGGCCAGGCCGCCGCGCGCTGCCACGTCACCCAGCCGACCCTGTCCATGCGCCTGCGCAGCCTGGAGGAAGAACTCGGCCTGGAACTGGTGCGACGCAGCCAGCGCTTCGAAGGCTTCACCGAGGCCGGCGAGCGCGTACTGGCCTGGGCACGCAGCCTGCTGGCGGCCCAGGAAGGGCTGTACGCGGAAGCCGCCGCCTGCCGCGGGCAACTGGTCGGGACCCTGCGCCTGGGCGTGGTGCCGCTGGCCAGCTTCGACCCGATGCGCCTGGTCCAGCACATGGCCGGGCGCCACCCGGAGTTGCGTTTCCAGCTCTATTCCCTGAGTTCGGAACAGGTACTCGAAGGCCTGGCGCGCAACCAGTTCGATCTCGGCGTCTCTTATCTGGACCGTCTGGACCGCAGCCATTTCGAGGGCATCGAACTGGCGGAGACCCGCATGGGCCTGCTCCATCACCCCAGCCATTTCCCGCTCGACGCCGCGCTGCTGAACTGGGAAGCGCTGGCTGGCCTGCCGCTGGGTCTGCTCTCGGCGGGCATGCACTTCCGCCAATCCATCGACCACAACTTCCGCAGCCGCGGGTTGAGCCCCATCGCGCGCCTGGAAACCGACTCGGTACAGCAACTGCTGCAGGCGGTGCAGCGCGGCTTGTGCTGCGCGATCATGCCGCTGGGCAGCGAAGTCGACGGCGAGTTGCGCCTGATCCCCATCGAGGACGCCCATACCCTGGCAGCGCTCGGTCTGATCATCCGCAGCGGACAGCCGCGCTCGGCGCTGGCCGAAGCCTGTTTCGAGGAAGCCCGGAACTGGTTGGCGCCGCAGTCTTGATAGATCACGTCGATCAGCGCATCGGCACAACCGATTAGACGCTGCCCCGCGTCAGGCCTAGGCTGGTGCCACACCTAGAACGATAGGGCCCAGCCCATGCCTTGCCAGCCTGCATGCCCGGTATCCGCGGATACCTGGGCGCCTTCCGCCGTTCCCGACGATTACCGCTACGCCGACCTGCACCTGCCGCAGCAGGTCGGCCAGGCCTCCCTTGCCGCCGAGTGTGCCGTGGCGATCAGCTACAACGGACTGAACCAGGCGGTGATGATGGCCTCGCCCGAGGACATCGAGGATTTCGTCCGCGGTTTCAGCCTCAGCAGCGGCTTCGTGGAGTCCATCGACGACATCTATGAAATCCGCGTCAGCGGCCAGGGCGAATCCCTCCACGCCGAGGTCGAAATCAGCAGCCGCGCGTTCTGGAACCTTAAGCGCCAACGCCGGCAACTGGCCGGCACTTCCGGCTGCGGCCTGTGCGGCGTCGAAGCCCTGGAACAGGCCCTGCCGCAACTGCCGGAACGGTCGCCGCAGGCGCTGCCTCCCGCCGCCCATCTCGGCGCCCTGCGCCAGCGTATCGAGCAGGCCCAGCGACTGGCGCGCCATAGCGGCGCCCTGCATGCCGCGCTGTATTTCGACGGGCATGGCGAGCTGCGCCTGTGTCGCGAGGACATCGGCCGCCACAACGCCCTCGACAAGCTGATCGGCGCCCTGCACCGCCAAGGCCTCGACGCCGCGCGCGGTTTCGCCGTGGTCACCAGCCGCTGCAGCCTGGAGCTTATCCACAAGGCCGTACGTGCCGGGATCGGCACCCTGGTCAGCCTCTCCGCACCCACCGCCCTGACCGTGCAATGGGCGCGCCGCCACCAACTGAACCTGATCCACCAGCCCCATCACAACGCCCCGCGGGTCTACAGCCCGGCGCCGGCCGCAACCGAGTGAGTCCGCCATGAGCCTGCAACCTCTCCACCCCCGCTACAAGCCCTATGCCGGCGCCGCCGCCGGCTGGGGCGCGCTGCGCAGCGTGGCGCACTTCTGGCTGGACAGCAAACAGCCGTTCAAGAACCTCCGCGCCCTGCTCAAGACCAACCAGAACGGCGGTTTCGACTGCCCCGGCTGCGCCTGGGGCGACTCGCCGGAAGACGGCCGGGTGAAGTTCTGCGAGAACGGTGCCAAGGCAGTCAACTGGGAAGCCACCAAGCGCCGCGTCGACGCGGCGTTCTTCGCCCGCTACAGCGTCAGCGCCCTGCGCGAACAGAGCGACTACTGGCTGGAATACCAGGGCCGCCTCACCGGACCGATGCGCTACGACCCGCTCAGCGACCACTACCAGCCGATCACCTGGGACGCCGCCTTCGCCCTGGTCGCCGAGCACCTGCGACGCCTGGATAGCCCCGACCAGGCGGAGTTCTATACCTCCGGGCGGGCCAGCAACGAGGCGGCCTACCTCTACCAGTTGTTCGTCCGCGCGTTCGGCACAAACAACTTCCCCGACTGCTCGAACATGTGCCACGAAGCCAGCGGCGTGGCACTGGGCCGCAGCGTCGGGGTCGGCAAGGGCAGCGTGACCTTCGACGACTTCGAACACGCCGACGCGATCTTCATCCTTGGGCAGAACCCCGGCACCAACCACCCGCGCATGCTCGAGCCGCTGCGCGAGGCAGTGAAGCGCGGTGCCCAGGTGGTCTGCTTCAACCCTCTCAAGGAGCGCGGCCTGGAGCGCTTCCAGCATCCGCAGAACGCGCTGGAAATGCTGACCAACGGGTCCTCGCCGCTGAACACCGCGTTCTTCCGTCCGGCACTGGGCGGCGACATGGCGGCGATCCGCGGGATCGCCAAGTTCCTCCTCGCCTGGGAGCGCGAAGCCCAGGCCGAGGGTAGCGAGCCGGTATTCGACCACGCCTTCATCGCCGAGCACACCGACGGCCTCGAGGCCTACCTGGCCGAACTGGATGCCACCCCCTGGGAACACCTGGAGCGCCAGTCCGGGCTGAGCCTGGCGGAAATCGAGCAGGCTGCGCGGATGTACCGGCGGGCGAACAGGGTCATCGTCTGCTGGGCGATGGGCATCACCCAGCACCACCATTCGGTGGCGATCATCCAGGAAATCGTCAACCTGCAACTCCTGCGCGGCAACCTGGGCCGCCCGGGCGCCGGTCTCTGCCCGGTCCGCGGCCACAGCAACGTTCAGGGTGACCGCACCATGGGCATCAACGAGCGGCCGCCGGCGGCGCTGCTCGACGCACTGGAACGGCGCTTCGGCTTCGAAGTGCCACGCCACAACGGGCACAACGCCGTCGAGGCGATCGCCGCGATGCTCGCCGGCAAGTCGAAGGTCTTCATCGGCCTGGGCGGCAATTTCGCCCAGGCCACCCCGGACAGTCCGCGCACCCACGCCGCCCTGGCGTCATGCGACCTGACCGTGCACATCAGCACCAAGCTCAACCGCAGCCACCTGACCACCGGCCGCGACGCACTGATCCTGCCCTGCCTGGGGCGCACCGACATCGACCGCCAGGCCGAAGGCCCGCAGGCGGTCACGGTGGAAGACTCGTTCAGCATGATCCACGCATCCTACGGGCAACTGGAGCCGCTCTCGCAGCAGATGCGTTCGGAGCCGGCGATCATCGCCGGCATCGCCAAGGCAACCCTGGGCAACCATCCGGTGGACTGGGACGCGCTGATCGCCAACTACGAGCGCATCCGCGAGCTGATCGCCGACACCATCCCCGGTTTCGCCGACTTCAACCGCCGCGTCCGCCATCCCGGTGGCTTCTACCTCGGCAACTCCGCCGGCGAACGACGCTGGAACACCGCCAGCGGCAAGGCCAACTTCGTCGCCAACCCGCTGCCCCGCGACCTGTTGCCGGCACAGGTGCGCGACAGCGGCCTCGAACCCGACCTGATCCTGCAGACCCTGCGCTCCCATGACCAGTACAACACCACCATCTACGGCCTGGACGATCGCTATCGCGGAGTGAAGGGCCAGCGCGAAGTGGTATTCGCCAACGAGGCGGATATCCGCCGCCTGGGCTACCAGCCGGGCGACAAGGTCGACCTGGTCTCGCTGTGGAGCGATGGCATCGAACGCCGGGTACGCCGCTTCACCCTGCTCGCCTTCGACATCCCGGCCGGCCAGGCAGCCGCCTACTACCCGGAAACCAATCCCCTGGTGCCGCTGGAGAGCGTCGGCGTCGGCAGCCATACGCCGACTTCGAAGTTCATCGCGGTACGCCTGGAAAAGGCCACGGGCGACGGGCGCATTATCTGAAGCCCACGAAAAACGCCGCCTCCTGCAACAGGAGGCGGCGTCTTAAGGAAAAAGTCGATGAAAGGCCTTGAAGGCAGGCCGCTCGTCGGCGTTAGAATGGCCAGCATCCCGCCAGCAAAAATACCGATTTCGACCCTGAAATCGCGCTTCACATTCGGTCTACGACCGCCTCTACTTAAGAAAGTTCCCCATACAAAACAAGTACTTGGAATATTTCGAATTTGCTCTACCAATCGTCGGCTGGCGCTTGTCAGCGGTTTGGGCCAACCCCAGCATCGCAGCCGTCATCCCCACAGAGAGAAACTCTCTATGAAGTATTCCTCGATACTCCTGTTGTCCCTGAGTCTGGTCGGTAGTACCGCCTTCGCAGGCGACGACACCCGCGCGGCCATCGGCGGCGCCTTGGGCGGGGTGTTGGGTTCGGTCGTCGGCGATGCGGTCGGCGGCAGCACTGGCGCCGCGATCGGTAGTGGCATCGGTGGCGCTGCGGGCGGTGCAGTCGGCGCCGGACGCGGCAACAAGACCGAAGCGGCGATCGGCGGCGGCCTCGGTGCCGCAGGCGGCAACGTCATCGGCCGGCAGATCGGTGGCAGCACCGGTGGCCTGATCGGCGCGGCCCTCGGCGGCGCCGGCGGCGGCGCGCTGGGCAACCATTATGGCGACGGCAACCGCCGCTACGACGACGATGACGACTACCGCGACCGTCGCTACTACCGCCGCGCCGGCTATCGCGATGGCTATTACCGGCATGACAACGGCCATCACTATGGCCAGTACAAGAAGTGGAAGCGCCACAAGCATCATCGTCGCTACTACGACGACTGAACCCGCCGCTCCCTACGACGCAAAGGCCGGGCCGGATGGTCCGGCCTTTGTGCGAACGACCGTATTTCCCTCCCGATTGAAACGATGAGGCACGCACGATGCGTAAATCTCTCCTGGTAATCGCGTTCGGCCTGCTGAGCGCACAAGCCGCGCTCGCCGGCGACTCCACCAAGACCGCGGTGGGCGGCGGCGTAGGCGGTGCCCTGGGCAACGTCGTGGGCGGCGCCATCGGCGGTAGCACCGGTGCCGCCATAGGCGCCGGCCTGGGTGGCGCGGCCGGCGGCGCGATGACCGCCAAGGACGGGCGCAAGACCGAAGCCGCCCTGGGTGGCGGGCTAGGCGCGGCCGGCGGTTCGGTGATCGGCAACAAGCTGGGCGGCAGCACCGGCGCGACCATAGGTGCAGGCCTCGGCGGCGCAGCGGGTGGCGCGGTCGGTAACAACCTGGGCAAGGACAACGACAGCGGTCACCGCGGCAAGAAACACCGCAAGCACAAGCATCGTTGATCGGCATGCTTGCCGAAGCTGATGTGTAAAAGCCCCGCGAACGCGGGGCTTTTACTTTCTACCGTTCGTCAGCCTTTCGGTGCCGTTTTCAACTCGTCGCGAACGATCAGGACGCCACGCGGCGCCTCGATCCCGACCCGGGCCTGGTTGCCGATGATATCGGTGACCAGGATCCGGATGCCGCCTTCGCGCAATTGCCGAATCAGTTCCTCCGCCGGGTAGTCGGCCTTGAGGGACAGGGTGATGCCTTCGCCTTCTCGGCGGGAGAGTATCAGGAAACCCATGTTCCGCGTCCTTGCCAGTCATAGCAGGGGCAAACCGGCCCCTTTGGTGAATGAAATGGTGTGGAGGGATGGTCACAGAACATTGCTCCAGCGTCGAGACTGCAAACGTTCAATCAGAAATGTCCCATCCAGCGCTTCCTGTTCGCCTCACGCCATGTCATGGATTGTCGCACCGGGCTCGCTTTGCTAGCGTGCCGGACATCAATTCCATCCGAGATTTCCAGATGCGCCCGTCGTTCGCCAGTTGGGGCCTGCTTGCCCTCCTGCTCCTGCAAGGCCCGTTGCTCCAGGCCCAGCCGCTGTCACCGGCTCTCCAGCAACTGTTGAGCCTGAGCAGCCAGCGTTTGCAACTAGCCGATCAGGTAGCCCAGAGCAAGGCCCAGTCGGGCAAGGCGGTACAGGACAGCCCGCGGGAAGAACAACAGTTGCAGATGCTCGCCGGACAAGCCGGGAGCCACGGGGTCGGCGCCGAGCAGGTGCGCCTGCTGTTCGCCGCGCAGATCGAGGCGAACAAGCTGGTCCAGTACCGCCTGCTCAGCCGGCCGCTACCGGACGCTGGCCAGGCGGTCGACCTGGAGCGCATCCGCAGCCGCCTCAATCAGCTCAACCTGGAGCTGCTGCGCGGCTACGCCCCGGCGCTCGCCGAACTGCGCCTCGACGACTGCCGGCCGAGGCTCAACCAGGCGCTGCAACGGCAGGTACGCGACGATCGCCTGGACGAGCTGCACGCCATCGCCCTGTCACGGGCGGCGGGCGATCTCTGTCACTGGGCCGCGCTCTGAAGCGCGGCCAGCGCATCGCGTAGTTCCTGCGGAATGGCCACCGGGCGGCTGCTTCGGCGCTCCACGAAGACATGCACAAAACGCCCGGCCGCGCAGGCCTCCCGCTGCCCTTCGAGGAACAAGGCCAGTTCGTACTGCACCGAGCTGCTGCCCAGGCGCGCCACCCGCAGGCCCATCTCGATCCGCTGGGGGAAGGCCACCGGCGCGAAATAGTCGCAGCTGGAACTGACCACCAGGCCGATCACTTCGCCGCCCTGGATATCCAGGCCGCCGCGCTCGATCAGGTAGGTATTCACCGCCGTGTCGAAGAACGCATAGTAGGTCACGTTGTTCACGTGTCCGTAGATGTCGTTGTCGTGCCAGCGCGTGGTGATCGGCTGGAAATGAAGGTACTGCTCGCGCAGCGGTCGCAGGGCGGTCGCCATGCCCGGTCCTCGTAGAAGGGATTCAGTATGCCGCGCGATAGATCGCCAGGGCATCCGCCTCGCCGACCTCGCGCGGGTTGTTGACCAGCAGACGCTGCTGGAGCATCGCGTCGGCGGCCAGGCGCGGCAGCATCGCCTCGTCCACCCCGGCGTCGCGCAAGCGGCTCGGCAGGCCGTTGCGCGGACTGAGCTGGGCCAGTTCGTCAATCAGCTGCACGGTAAGCGCGTCGCGATCGCCCGGACGCAAGCGGTCGCCCAGCAGCAGCGGCGCCAGCTCGGCATAGAGTCCAGCGGCAGCGGGAGCGTTGAAACGGATCACCTCCGGTAGCACCAGCGCATTGCTCAGGCCGTGGGGAATGTGGAAATGCCCTCCCAGCGGATAGGCCAGGGCATGCACCGCCGCCACCGGCGCATTGGCGAAGGCCTGCCCGGCCAGGCAGGCGCCCAGCAGCATGGCCTGGCGCGCCTCGCGGTCGCCGCCGTCGCCTACCGCGCGTTCCAGGTTGGCCGCCAGCAGGCGCAACGCCTCCCGCGCCAGCAGGTCGGACAGCGGGTTCTTCTTCAGTTTGCTGGTATAGCTCTCGATCGCATGCACCATCGCGTCGATACCGGTCGCCGCGGTGACCGCCGGCGGCAAGCCGAGGGTCAGGTCGGCGTCGAGCAGCGCCAGGTCGGGCAGCAAGTGGGGCGAGACCACGCCCATCTTGGTGGTCTCGCCGGTGGTGACGATGGCGATCGGCGTCACCTCGGAGCCGGTCCCGGCGGTGGTCGGCACCTGGATCAGCGGCAGGCGCGGCCCGCGTGCGTTGCCGACCCCGAAGACCTCGCCGAGCCCCTGCCCTGCTTCTGGGTGGGCGAGCAGCGCGACCAGCTTGGCTACGTCCATGGAGCTGCCGCCGCCGAAACCGACCACCAGCTCGGCAGCCATGCCCCGCGCCCGCCCGAGCGCGGCCTCGACCACCGACTCGGGCGGATCGGCGAGCACCTGGTCGTACACCTCGACGGCCAGGCCCAGGCGCGGGAAGCCGGGCAGGATCGCATCCAGCAAGCCGAGCCGGGTGATCCCCGGGTCGGTCACGATCAACACGCGGCGCGCCCTTCGCTCGCGGCAGAGTTCCGCCAGGCGGATGGCGGAGCCGGCCTCGCAGAGGATCTGCGCGGTAGTGGCGAAACTGAAAGCTTGCATATCGGTCTCCTTGGGCGAGACGCCCGTCAGAACGAGAAATGCTCCTCGGGCAGGGCCATCAGGCAGTCGGCGCCACCGAGCAAGGCTTCGCGGTGCATGCTCGCCCGCGGCAGGATACGCCGCAGGTAGAAATCGGCGCTGCGCAGCTTGGCCCGATAGAAATCGCCCTCGCCGGAGCCGCCGTCCAGCGCTTCCTGGGCTCGTGCCGCGGCTTGCAACCAGAGGGCCGCGAGCAATACGTAGGCGCTGTACTGGAGGAAGTCCACCGAAGTGGCGCCGATCTCCTGGGGATCGCGGGCGCAGGCCTCGAGTACCTGGCCGGTGAGCTGCCGCCACTCTTCCAGGCGTTGCAGCACCGGCTCAGCCAGTGGCGCCAGCACAGCACGCCCTTGCAGCGCCTCGCTGGCCACCGCCAGTTCGCCTTGCAGCGCCAGCAGTTCGCCGCCCTGGTCGCCGAGCAGCTTGCGGCGGACCAGATCGAGCGCCTGGATGCCATTGGTGCCTTCGTATATCTGGGTGATGCGACTGTCGCGCATCAATTGCTCCATGCCCCATTCGCGGATGAAACCGTGACCGCCATAGACCTGTACGCCGAGGCTGGCGACTTCCTGGCCGACATCGGTAAGGAAGGCCTTGACGATGGGGATCAGCAGCGCTGCACGGCGCGTCGCCGCGCGCCGGCCGTCGGCATCCGGATGGCCGTGTTCCAGGTCGAGCTGGCGTGCGCAGCAGGCCGCCAGCATGCGGCAGCCTTCGACCAGGGTCTTCTGGGTCAGCAGCATGCGCCGCACGTCGGGGTGCACGATGATCGGGTCGGCGACCTTGTCCGGTGCCTGCGGGCCGACCAGGGCGCGCGACTGCAGGCGTTCGCGGGCGTAGCCGAGGGCGCCCTGGAAGGCCCGTTCGGCGATACCCAGGCCCTGCAGGCCGACCTGGAAGCGCGCGTCGTTCATCATCGTGAACATGCAGGCCAGGCCCTGGTTCGCCTGGCCCAGCAGCCAGCCCCTGGCGCCGTCGAAGTTCATCACGCAGGTGGAGGCGCCCTTGATCCCCATCTTGTGCTCGATGGCGCCGCACCCCAGGCTGTTGCGCTCGCCCAGGGAGCCATCGGGATTGGCGACGAACTTCGGCACCAGGAACAGACTGATGCCCTTCACCCCGGCCGGCGCGTCCGCCAGGCGCGCCAGCACCAGGTGGACGATGTTCTCGGTGAGGTCCTGCTCGCCACCGCTGATGAAGATCTTGCTGCCGCTGATCGCGTAGCTGCCGTCGGCCTGCGCCTCGGCGCGGGTGCGCAGGAGGGCGAGGTCGGTGCCGGCCTGGGGTTCGGTCAGGCACATGGTGCCGGCCCATTCGCCGCTCACCAGCTTGCCCAGGTAGTCGCGCCGCAACGCCTCGTCGCCATGCTTGTACAGGGCCAGCACGGCGCCCTCGGTCAGCCCCGAATAGACGCGGAAGGACAGGCTGGCGGCCATCAGCATCTCGTGGAAGCACGCGGAGACCATCTGCGGGAAGCCCTGGCCGCCGTACTCGGTGGGTCCGGTCATGCTCGCCCAGCCGTTCTCGCTGTACTGCCGGTAGGCTTCGCGAAAGCCGGTGGGGGTGGACACCACGCCGTCCTTCAGCTTCGCGCCTTCCTCGTCGCTGTTGCGATTGAGCGGCGCCACCACCTGGCCGGTGTAGCGCGCGCCTTCCTCGAGCACGCCGTCGATCAGTTCGCGATCGATGCCGTTGCCCAGCAGTTCGCAATGCGCGCCGACATCGAACAGTTCATGGAGAACGAAGCGCATGTCGCGCAAGGGGGCCTGGTAATCCATCTCAGCGCGCCTCCTGCAGGTCGGCGAAGGCTCCGCCCTCGGCGGCCAGGCGCTCGACCAGGGACGCCGGCTTCCAGCGTGCGCCGTGGCGCTGTTCGAGGAAACGCAAGCGTTGCAGCAGCTCGGCCGCGCCGAGGCGATCGGCCCAGGCCATGGGACCGCCCTCCGCGGCGGGGAAGCCGTAGCCGTTCAGGTAGACAGTGTCGATGTCGGCACTACGGGCGGCGATACCCTCGTCGAGGATCTTCGCGCCCTCGTTGACCAGCGCCAGCAGGCAACGCTCGAGGATTTCCTCGTCGGCGAAATCGCGCCGCGGGTAGCCCAGCGTTTCGGCAACCCGGAGCACCAGGGCATCCACCTCGGTATCGTGCTCCGCCTGGCGGCTACCCGGCGCGTAGCGGTAGTAGCCGGCACCGCTCTTCTGGCCGAAGCGGCCCATCTCGCAAAGGCGGTTGTCCACCTGCACGGCCGGCTGGTCCTGGCCGACCCCGGCCAACTCGCGGGCGCGCCACTCCAGGTCGATACCGACCACGTCGTACATGCGGAACGGCCCCATGGCGAAACCGAACGCCTGGAGAGCCCGGTCCACCTGGTACGGCAGGGCGCCTTCCAGCAGCATCAGGCGGGCCTCGGTGGCGTAGGGTTCGAGCATGCGGTTGCCGATGAAGCCGTGGCAGTTGCCGGCCACCACGCTGACCTTGCCCATCCGCTCGCCCAGCGCCAGGGCCGCCTCCAGCACCGCCGGCGCGGTCTGCGCGCCGCGCACGATCTCCAGCAGCCGCATGATGTGCGCCGGGCTGAAGAAGTGCAGGCCGAGCACCTGACGCGGACGCGCGGTGACCGCGGCGATGGCGTCGATGTCCAGGTAGGAGGTATTGCTGGCCAGCACCGCGGAGGGCTTCAGCGCCGCGTCCAGCTCGCGGAAGATCGATTGCTTGAGTTCCAGGTTCTCGTAGACCGCCTCGATCACCAGGTCCGCCTCGCGCATCGCGGCGAGGTGCTGGACCGGCGTGATGCGGGCGCGGCGCGCGGCCGCTTCCTCTTCGCCGATGCGCCCCTGGCGCACGTTGTGCGCGTAGGTGTCGGCCACGGCGCCGAGCGCCTGGTTGAGCATCTGCGGGTTGCTGTCCAGCCACTGCACGTCGAGACCGGCGTTGGCCAGGCACATGACGATACCGCGACCCATGGTGCCGGCGCCGATCACCGCGGCCTGGCGGAAGGAAAAGTTCTGGCTCATGGTCTTGTCCTCGTTGTAGCGAGCGCAGGAGGAACGGTGGACGAAACCTGGGGCAGTCCGACCGCACAAAAAGCGACCACTACCTTAGGGGAAGGTCGTACTATTTTTGAAATTTAGTCTTGTGATAGCTGGAATTCAGGCAGTGAATATCCAAACCTTCGACCTCAACCTGCTACGCGTCCTTGACGCGCTGCTGCGCGAACGCAACGTCTCGCGCGCGGCGGAGCGCCTGGCGCTGAGCCAGCCGGCAGTAAGCAATGCGCTGAACCGCCTGCGCGAGCTGCTCGACGACCCGCTGCTGGTCCGCGCCGGTCGTGCGATGCAGCCGACGCCCCGGGCGCTGGCGCTGGAAGCGCCGATCCGCGCGGCGCTGCGGCAGATCGAACAGAGCCTGGGCGACGGCGAGGGCTTCGATCCGGGGCGCAGCCGGCAGCGCTTCACCGTAGCGGTGACCGACTACGTCGAACTGATCTGCATGCCCGCCCTGATGCGCCGCCTGAGTGAGCGGGCGCCGGGAATCTCCATCGCCATCCAGCACCTGACCCCGACCTTGCCGGCCGAGGCGCTGGACAAAGGCGAACTGGACCTGGTGCTAGGCCGCTTCGAAAACGTCCCGGCGCGCTTCCAGCGCCGCCATTGGGCCAGCGAGACCCTGCAACTGGTCGCCCGGCGTCAGCACCCGCTGCTGGCGCAGGCTCCCGACCTGGCCACCTTCCTGGAGCTGCAGCACCTGTGGGTGCACGGCGGGCAGACCAAGGGGATGGTCGACCAGTGGCTGGGCAGCCAGGGGCTCAAGCGGCAAGTGGCCTACACCACGCCGAACTACCTGCAGGCAGCGCACATCGCCGCGTACAGCGACCTGGTCGGCGTCCTGCCGCGACAACTGGCGCACTACTTCGAACGATTGCTGCCCCTGCAATCGTTCGACCTGCCGTTCGACCTCGGCCCGTTCCACCTGGAACTGGTGTTTCTGGCCCAGCGCGAACGCGACATCGCCCTGCAATGGCTGGTCGAACAGATCCGCCAGGTCGGGGCCGCCGGACCGGACTAGGGGAATCCGGGCAGTCAGAAGCGGTCGCGAATGACCAGTTCTTCCCGCGGCAGCTTGCCGCTGCGCGGCCAGGGTTCAACGGCCTTTTTCCCGACCGCGACCATCAGGCCGATCACATGGTTGTCCGGCAGGTTGATCAGCCGGGCCACGGCATCGAAGTCGAAACCATCCATCGGACACGAATCCAGGCCCTGGCCGCGGGCGACCAGCATCAGGGTCTGCGCCAGCAGGCCGCAGCTGCGCATGGCTTCGTCGCGCTGTACCTGGGGCTTGCCGCGGTAGTAGGTGTCGATGGCGCCTGCCATGAACGCCTGTACCGCCTCGGGAGCACCGTCCCAGACCCGCTGCGCGTTGCGCTCCCAGCTGTCGAGCTGGGCGCACACCACCACCAGCATCGCCGCGTCGGTGACCTGCGCCTGGTCCCAGGCCACTTCACGCAACTGCACGCGCAATTGCGGATCGCTGACCTCGACCAGCCGCACGTGTTGCAGGTTGAAGGCGGAAGGCGCATGCAGCGCCAGGTCCAGGAGATGGTCCTTCTCTTCGCGAGTCAGGCTGAAGGATGAGTCGTAGCCCTTGATGGCACGGCGACTACGAACGGCGTCTTCGATATGCATGGGGGAAATCCACTGCGAGGGAACAAAGGGGCGCCCACTCTAGGGCATTGGCGAGAAGATAAACCAGACTTCAATAAATCCGACGCAGCCCCACAGCAGCTACTTACAGAATTAAGACTAGGACTATTCCTAGGAAGGAATTTTCCTAAGGAATTGTCCTATATTCCACTCCAATGCCAGCGCCTGGGAGAGGGCCCCTCCCGGGACGCACGAACGCAGAAAAATAAGGATGAACTCACGTAGGAGTAAGCTCATGAACAGGATGGGCCAACTGGCTTTGTTCGGTCTTCTTGTAGGAACTTCCAGCAACCTGTTCGCCGCCCCCGGCAGCATCAGCGGCGTCATCCGCTTCACCGGCGCCATTGTCGAGCCACCATGCTCGATGAGCGCTCCCCGCCAAGACGAAAGCAAGGGCAGTTTCCACCTCAGTGGCTGTCCCATGCAGGCGCGCACCGCGGATGTCAGCATCCGTTCGATGAAGACCGGCGAGGTGCGCCACTTGCAACCCAGCGATACGGTCATCGGTGAACGGGATTTCTCGGCGCGCTATGAGCTGGCCGGAAGCGGTCGCCGCTCCGGCAACTACCTGATCACCGTCACCTACCCCTGACGTTCGCCCATGAAAAAACCGCCCGAAGGCGGTTTTTTCATGGTGCCGAAACGTGGCTTACAGCTGCGGGCCGGCGGCCTTGATCGCATCGGAAACCTCGAATTTCTTGAAGTTTTCGATGAACTGCTTGGCCAGGCCCTTCGCCGCCTCGTCGTAGGCAGCCTTGTCAGCCCAGGTGTTGCGCGGGTTGAGCAGATTGGTCTCGACGCCCGGAACGGCCTTCGGCACGTCCAGGTTGATGATCTCCAGGTGCTCGGTTTCCGCGCCGATCAGCGCGCCGCTCTGGATCGCCGCGATCACGCCACGGGTGGTCGGGATGTTGAAGCGCTTGCCGACGCCGTAGCCACCGCCGGTCCAGCCAGTGTTGACCAGGTAGACCTTGGAGCCGAAGGCCTTGATGCGCTTGATCAGCAGCTCGGCATAAACGCCGGCCGGACGCGGGAAGAAAGGAGCACCGAAGCAGGTGGAGAAGGTCGACTTGATACCGCCGCCGGAACCCATCTCGGTGGAGCCGACCAGCGCGGTGTAGCCGGACAGGAAGTGGTAGGCCGCCTGCTCATTGTTCAGGATCGATACCGGCGGCAGTACGCCGGTCAGGTCGCAGGTCAGGAAGATCACCGCGTTGGGCTCGCCGCCGAGGTTCTTCTCCGAACGCTTCTCGACGTGCTCCAGCGGGTAGGCGGCGCGGCTGTTCTGGGTCAGGCTGTCATCGGCGTAGTTGGGCACGCGCTCTTCGTCGAGAACCACGTTCTCCAGCACGGCGCCGAACTTGATGGCTTTCCAGATGACCGGCTCGTTCTTCTCGGACAGGTCGATGCACTTGGCATAGCAACCGCCTTCGACGTTGAACACCACGCCCTCGCCCCAGCCGTGCTCGTCGTCACCGATCAGGTAACGGCTTTCATCGGCGGACAGGGTGGTCTTGCCGGTGCCGGACAGGCCGAAGAACAGGGTCACATCGCCCGCTTCGCCGATGTTGGCAGCGCAGTGCATCGGCAGCACGTCGCGCTCGGGCAGCAGGAAGTTCTGCACGGAGAACATGGCTTTCTTCATCTCGCCGGCATAGCGCATGCCTGCGATCAGCACTTTCTTCTGGGCGAAATTGAGGATCACGCAACCGTCGGAGTTGGTGCCGTCGCGCTCGGGCACGCATTCGAAGTTGGCGACATTGAGGACCTGCCACTCGTCCTTGCCGGCCGGGTTGTACTGCTCCGGCTCGATGAACAGGCAACGGCCGAACAGATTCTGCCAGGCGGTAGCGGTGGTCATCTTCACCGGCAGGTAGTAAGCCTCGGCGGAACCTACATGAACATGGGAAACGAAATGGTCCTGGGCGTTGTTGAACGCTTCCACGCGGGCCCACAGCGCATCGAACTTGTCGGCCGGGAACGGACGGTTGATGTTGCCCCAGGCGATCGCGTCCTTGGTGCTCGGCTCTTCGACGATGAAACGGTCGACCGGCGAACGGCCGGTGCGATGGCCGGTACGTACGACCAGCGAGCCGTTGGCGGCCAGTTCGCCCTCACCGCGGCGAATGGCTTCTTCTACCAGTTGGGCGGCGCTGATATCGGTGTACACGGCGTTGTTGGCTTGCGTCATGTGGTTCCCCGTCGGCCAGAGGCCGAGTCCTCCAAACTTCGTAGCGCTTCAAAAAACTCACTACAGGAAAAAAGTGGCGGGATTATGCCAGAAAAGCCCGCTGGATGAAAAATCGTCAGTGGCGGGTCTCGGAAGGCCCCTGGCTGCCAGCGCCAGCGAACAACTGGGCGACGTCGGAGGCGTCGAACAGGTAGCGCTGGTTGCAGAACTGGCAGTCGATGCTGATCGAGCCTTCTTCCTCCTCGAGCAGCCGCTCGCAGTCGGCCTGCCCGAGACTGACCAGGGCGTTGGCCGAACGTTCCCGCGAGCAACTGCAATGGAAGACCAGCGGTTGCGGCTCGAACAGGCGCACGGTTTCCTCGTGGTAGAGGCGGTGCAGGACGGTCTCGTTGTCCAGCGCCAGCAGCTCTTCGGCGGTCAGCGTGTCGGCCAGGGTGGTCAGGTGCTGCCAACTGGCCTCGCGGGCCTCGGGGTCCTTCAGGCGGTCGGCGGGAAGCTGCTGCAGCAGCAGGCCGCGGGCACGGCGGCCGTTGGCGTTGAGCCAGAAACGGGTCGGCAGCTGTTCCGAGCTGGCGAAGTAGTTGGACAGGCATTCCGCCAGGTTCACCCCCTCCAGGGCGACGATCCCCTGGTAGCGCTGGCCCCTGACCGGGTCCACGGTGAGGGTCAGCACGCCTTCGGGCATCAGTTCCTGCATGCCGGCGTCGGCGCCGATGGACTCCGCCGAATAGCGGGCCAGGCCACGCACCTGGCGGTCGCTGGAACACTCCACCATCAACAGCGGAACCGCGCCGCTGGAGCGCGCCTGCAATACCAGCAGGCCGTCGAACTTGAGCGTGCCGCAGAGCAGCGAGGCCGCCGCGAGCATCTCCCCTAGCAGCTGCGCGACCGGTTCCGGATAGGGATGTTTGGCCAGCACTTCGCTGTAGCTGCGCTCGAGATCGACCATCTCGCCGCGCACGTCGGTATCGTCGAAAAGGAAACGCTGGCTCTGATCTGAATGGGACATGCGGGACACAACGCTACGAATGAGGGAATGACAAGTGAGTGACAAAGGCCTATAAAAGCGCGCTTCGTGACAGTCGTACGCCGACCCGGCGCCGATAGGGGGAAACGATTTTATGGATAATGCCTCTCCGTTCCAAGCGGCCTGGCAATGGCGCAAGTTCGCCATCTGTCATCTTCTGGCGCTCCTGCTGCTGATCCTGTGGCTCTGGGGCCCCACCCGCGAGCTGATGAACGGCTTCGACTTCTGGCTCTTCGACAAGCTCAACGGCTCCCTCGCCCTCAACGAAACCTGGCTGAAACTCTGGGGCCTGCTCAGTACCCGACCGTTCGACGCGGTGGTCGGGGTGATCCTGCTCTGCCTGCTGATTCGCGGCGACTGGCTGCTGCCGGCGAACCAGGTACGGCGGCTGACCTTCGGCTTCATCGTGACCCTGCTGATCCTGGTGGTGATCCGCGTGCTCTACGCGAAGATCGCCCACCACCTGCACTGGCAGCACGCCAGCCTGTCCATGCTGATGGACAAGGCCATCCACCTCAGCGACCACTTCCCGGACTGGGAACGCGTGTGGGAAATCAAGGACCGCTCCAAGCGCAGCTTCCCCGGCGACCACGCCTCGGTGCTGCTGGTCTGGGCGCTGTTCATGTCGCTGTTCGCTCGCCGCGCCGGGCAGTTCCTGCTGATCTGGACCCTGGCCGTGCTGTTCATGATGCCGCGCCTGGTAGCCGGCGCGCACTGGGGCCAGGACGACTACATCGGCGGCCTGCAGATGGCCCTGCTGGCCCTCGCCTGGGGCTGCTACACACCGCTGGCGGCGAAGGCCAGCGGCTGGCTGGTGCAGGTGACCGAACCGCTGTTCCGCCTGCTGGCGAAATTGCCGCTGATCGGCCGCCTCGGCGTGGTCCGCGACTCGGCCTGAGGCCATCCCGGTCTCCCCTGCGGGAGACCGGCGCTTCTCAGTCCTGGCCGCCGCGCAACTGGTGGATCTGCCGCCGCTGCTTCTTGCTCGGCCGCCCCTCTGTCTGTACGCCCAGCGCCCCGGCCTTGCGCATGGCCGCCGCGCGCTCGCGGCTTGCCACGCTGTCCGCGGTTTCCTCGTAGAGAGCCTGGGCCTCCGGCGCGCCACGCCGGACTACGGAAAGCGCGCGAATGGTCACGGTTCGCTCGTCGAAGCCCGTACGAATGGTCAACTCCTCCCCTACCCTGGGTTCCTTGCTCGGCTTGCACCGCTCGCCCCGGCAATGCACCTTGCCGCCCTCTATCGCGGCCTTGGCCAGCGCCCGGGTCTTGAAGAAGCGCGCCGCCCAGAGCCACTTGTCCAGGCGCACCTTGTCGTCGTCTTTCTCGCTCACTGGCATTTCCCGTATTCGTTCCGCCGCTGTCTCGCGACTGTCATCGACAGCCGCTAGGTTCGTCTTCGGCATCCTCGGGCAGCCGTCTGGCGGCCGCCCATAGCCCTGCTAGAATGCCGGCAAAACGCCTGGAATGCCTACCCGTGAAGACATTCGACCAGCTTTCCGTCATCGGTCTGCGCGAGTGGATCGCCTTTCCCGAACTGGGCATGGTCGGGCTGCGCGCGAAGATCGACACCGGCGCCAGCACCTCCAGCCTGCATGCCTCGGACATCGTTCCCTTCGAGCGCGACGGCGAGAAGTGGGTGCGCTTCACCGCCCACCTCGGCACGCTGGTGCAGCGCCGGCACCGTTGCGAAGCGCCGATGGTCGCGCGCAAGAGCATTCGCAGCTCCAACGGCCAGGCCCAGACCCGCTACGTGATCCGCACCACCCTGGCGCTGGGCGATCGCATGTGGCCGGTAGAGTTCACCCTGGCCTGCCGCAAGTCCATGCGCTATCGCGTGCTGCTCGGCTCCAAGGCGCTGATCGCCGGGCAACTGGTGGTCAACCCGGCCCTGGCCTACGTCCAGGATCGTCCCGAGTCGCCGGCCGCCCTGCCCGCGGCGACGAGCATCGACCTGCTCGACGGGAGCCCGGTTTGAGCCATTCGCCGGCAGCACCTGTCCAACCTCCATCCATTCCCGAAACGGCCGGTCCGATGCCTGCCGCGACGACAACCCACAGCCTCGCCGCCGCTGCCCGCCAGCCGGTCCAACCCATCCACAGGTGCTGAATGAAAATCGCCGTGCTGTCGCGCAATCCCCGGCTCTACTCGACCCGTCGCCTGGTGGAGGCCGGGCGGGAGCGCGGCCATGAAATGGTGGTCATCGATACGCTGCGCGCCTACATGAACATCGCCAGCCACAAGCCGCAGATCCACTACCGGGGACAACCGCTGGAGGGCTTCGACGCGGTGATCCCGCGCATCGGCGCCTCGGTGACCTTCTACGGCTGCGCGGTATTGCGCCAGTTCGAGATGATGGGCGTGTTCCCGCTCAACGAGTCGGTCGCCATCGCTCGCTCGCGGGACAAGCTGCGCTCGCTGCAACTGCTGTCGCGCAAGGGCATCGGCCTGCCGGTGACCGGCTTCGCTCATTCCCCGGACGACGTCCCGGACCTGATCGAGATGGTCGGAGGCGCACCGCTGGTGATCAAGCTGCTGGAGGGCACCCAGGGCATCGGCGTGGTCCTCTGCGAAACCGAGAAGGCCGCCGAATCGGTGCTCGAGGCTTTCATGGGGCTCAAGCACAACATCATGGTCCAGGAGTACATAAAGGAAGCCGGCGGCGCCGACATCCGCTGCTTCGTGGTCGGCGACAAGGTGATCGCCTCGATGAAGCGCCAGGCAGCGCCCGGCGAGTTCCGCTCCAACCTGCACCGAGGCGGCAGCGCCAGCCTGATCAAGATCACCCCGGAAGAACGCATGACCGCCATCCGCGCCGCCCGCGTGATGGGCCTGAACGTCGCCGGGGTGGACATCCTGCGCTCCAACCATGGTCCGCTGGTAATGGAGGTGAACTCCTCGCCGGGCCTGGAAGGTATCGAATCCACCACCGGCAAGGACATCGCCGGGATCATCATCCAGTACCTGGAAAAGAACGGCGGCCCCCACCTGGCCAGGACGAAGGGAAAGGGGTGAGCCGGACCAGACAACGCATGCGTTGTACCGGCCCATCGGACGCACCGCATTACGCTGGCGATCCCGGCCTCGACAGAAGGTCCATGCCACGCTTGAATGAAGCATCGCCGCAACCGATGCCGGAAACCCCGCCGAACCCTGGGCTCTTCCGGCACTCGAATCCTTTCCTGACGCTTCACGGAATCGCCGCATGACCTCTCGTCCTTCCTCCGACCAGACCTGGCAGCCCATCGACGGCCGGGTGGCGCTGATCGCGCCAGCCTCGGCCATCGCCACCGACGTGCTGGAGGCGACCCTGCGGCAACTGGAAGTGCACGGCGTGGACTACCATCTCGGCCGCCACGTCGAAGCCCGCTACCGCTACCTCGCCGGGACGGTCGAGCAGCGCCTGGAAGACCTGCACAACGCCTTCGACATGCCGGACATCACCGCGGTCTGGTGCCTGCGCGGCGGCTACGGCTGCGGCCAGTTGCTGCCGGGCCTGGACTGGGGGCGCCTGCAGGCGGCCTCTCCGCGGCCACTGATCGGTTTCTCCGACATCTCGGTGTTGCTCAGCGCTTTCCACCGCCACGGCCTGCCTGCGTTCCACGGCCCGGTGGCCACCGGTCTCGGTCTGTCGCCGCTGAGCGCCCCCCGCGAGCAGCAGGAGCGGCTAGCCTCTCTGGCCTCGGTCAGCCGCTTGCTGGCCGGAATCGACCATGAACTCCCGGTGCAGCACCTCGGCGGACACAAGCAACGCGTCGAAGGCGCGCTGATCGGCGGCAACCTCACCGCCCTGGCCTGCATGGCCGGCACACTCGGCGGCCTGCACGCCCCGGCGGGGTCGATCCTGGTCCTGGAGGACGTCGGCGAACCCTACTACCGCCTGGAGCGCAGCCTCTGGCAATTGCTCGAAAGCATCGACGCGCGCCAGCTCGGCGCGATCTGCCTGGGCTCGTTCACCGATTGCCCGCGCAAGGAAGTCGCCCACAGCCTGGAGCGGATCTTCGGCGAATACGCCGCCGCCATCGAGGTGCCGCTCTACCACCACCTGCCCAGCGGGCATGGTGCGCAGAACCGAGCCTGGCCTTACGGGAAGACCGCGGTGCTCGAGGGAAACCGGTTGCGCTGGTAGGGACGGGGCGCGCCCTTCTCCGTAAGCACGAGAGGGGGCGGGAAGTGCCGCTGGAACGGCACAAACCCGTCGGGTATCAGGCCGCGCCGCGCGGCAGCAGCAACCCCAGCGGCAGGCAGACCCGCGCTTCCAGGCCGCCGCCATCGCGGTTGCGCAGTTCGACGCTGCCGCCGTGCTGGGCGGCGATGCGCTTGACGATCGCCAGGCCGAGGCCGGTGCCCTTGCCGCCACGCGCCTTGTCGCCACGGATGAAGGGATTGAAGATGCTGTCCACTTCCGCGGGATCGATGCCCTGGCCGCGATCGAGCACGCTCAGCACCACGTAGGGCGCCGCGCTTTCGCCGGCCACGTAGCTGGCCACCTCCACCGAACCGCCGCCGTGGTTCAGGGCATTGTCGATCAGGTTGCCCAGCAGACGCTTCATCGACACACGCCGCAACGGCATCGCCGGTACCGGTTGCAAGGCCATGCGCACCTGCTCGCGAGTCTGGTTGAACGGCGCCACGACCTCGCGCACCAGGTCGGTCAGGTCGCCCTCCTCCACCGGCTCGTCGCGGCCGTCGCGGATGAAGGCGAGGAACTGGTCGAGGATCGCGTCCATGTCCTCGATGTCGCGGACCATGTCCTCGACCATCTCCCGTTCGCTCTCCGGCAGCAACTCCAGCGACAGGCGCAGGCGCGTCAGCGGGGTGCGCAGGTCGTGGGAGACACCGGCCAACATCAATTCGCGTTCGCGCCCGCCCTGCTCGATGTCCTCGGCCATCTGGTTGAAGGCGCGATACACCTCGGCCATTTCACTCGGCGTCTCCGGTCCCAGCGGCAGGCGCACGCTGCGCCCCTGGCCGAACTGGCGGGCGGCGACCACCAGGCGCTTGAGCGGCTGGCTGAGCTGGCGGACGAAGATCCAGGCGGCGGCGGTGGAGAGCAGGCCGATGCCGAGGAACCAGCCGAGCACGCTCCAGATCCGTTGGCCACGCAAGGGATGCGGATACAACGGCACCGCCAGCCAGCCTTCGCCGAGGCTCGGTGCGCGCACCCAGAGCTGCGACGGCTGGTGGATACGCAGGCGGGTCTCGGTGTCCGGCCCCAGCTCCATCTGCATCTGCCGCTGGAAGATTTCCGTGTACGGCCAGTGCTGCTCGCCGGGCTGGTCGGCGCTGCTCGGCACCCAGCGCAGGCCGGAAGCCTTGGCGATGGCCGCGCGCGACTCCTCGTCGGCAGCCCAGAACGCGCGGATGGTCAGCGCCGCGCCGTGGCTGTACTGGCGGTCGACGATCACGTCCTCGTTCATCAGCAGGTAGACCAGGGTCAGCGCCTTGGAGAACAGCACGACGATCAGCACCAGCCAGAGGGTGCGGGCGAAGAAGCTTTGCGGGAACCAGAGCGGCGTTTTCATCGATCGGACCGGTTGCGCGCCGGCGGACGGGGCCGACGCCTGTTGCGGGTAAGACGACGCGGCCGGTGCATCGCTGCACCGGCCGCGCGGAGACTCAGGCCTTGCGCGCGTTGCCGTCCGGCACGAACACGTAGCCGACGCCCCAGACCGTCTGGATATAGCGCGGCTTGGACGGATCCGGCTCGATCAGCCGGCGCAGGCGCGAGATCTGCACGTCGATGGAACGCTCCAGGGCATCCCACTCGCGGCCACGGGCGAGGTTCATCAGCTTGTCCCGGGTCAGCGGTTCGCGGGCGTGCTGCACCAGGGCCTTGAGCACGGCGAACTCGCCGGTGGTCAGCATGTGTACCTCGTCGCCCTTCTTCAGTTCGCGGGTGGCGAGGAACAGCTGGTAGTCGCCGAAGGTCACCACCTCGTCGGCACCGGCAGGCGCGCCGGGCACCAGCGGCGCCTGGCGGCGCAGCACGGCCTTGATCCGCGCCAGCAGTTCGCGCGGGTTGAACGGCTTGGCCAGGTAGTCGTCGGCGCCCAGTTCCAGGCCCTGGATGCGGCTGCCCTCGTCGCCCTTGGCGGTGAGCATGATGATCGGCACCTGGTTGTTCTGTTCGCGCAGGCGGCGGCAGGCAGTGAGGCCGTCCTCGCCGGGAAGCATCAGGTCGAGCACAACCAGCTGGAACAGTTCGCGGGATAGAAGGCGATCCATCTGCTCGGTGTTCTCCACCGCGCGGACGCGGTAGCCCTGCTCGTCGAGGAAACGTTCGAGCAGGCGGCGCAGGCGGGCGTCGTCGTCGACGACGAGGATCTTTTCACCTTCGGCCAGGGCGGCAGGGTTCGACATAGAAACTCCCAGAATGAGTCAGGCGGGCATTATCGCCCAGGTAGCGGCTGGGCCGGACTGTCCATTGTTAGCAGATTTTTCCCCGACCAGCCGCCCTCCAAGGCGAAACTTGGCAGGTATAATGCGGCGCTTTTGCGGCGGGGCGTTGTCTACACGGCCCGTTTTCGTTCGTTTTACCAGGTGGATCAATGGACAGCATCAACACCCGTATCGCCGAAGAGCTCTCCGCACTGCCCTCCGGCCGCGTTCAACCGCAGCAAGTCGCCGCTGCCGTCGCCCTGCTCGACGAAGGCTCCACCGTTCCCTTCATCGCCCGTTACCGCAAAGAGGTCACCGGCAGCCTCGACGATACCCAGTTGCGCATGCTGGAAGAGCGCCTGCGCTACCTGCGCGAACTGGAAGAACGCCGCGGCGCGATCCTCGCCAGCATCGAGGAACAGGGCAAGCTGACCCCCGAACTGGCCCGCGACATCAAGCTCGCCGACACCAAGACCCGTCTCGAAGACCTCTACCTGCCTTATAAGCAGAAGCGCCGCACCAAGGGCCAGATCGCCCTGGAAGCCGGCCTCGGCGCGCTGGCCGACGCACTGTTCGACGACCCGACCCTGGTCCCGGAAAGCGAGGCCGCGCGTTTCGTCGACGCCGAGAAAGGCTTCGCCGACGTCAAGGCGGTGCTGGAAGGCGCCAAGTACATCCTCATGGAGCGCTTCGCCGAAGACGCCACGCTGCTCGACAAGCTGCGCGTGTTCATGAAGAACGAAGCGACCCTGACCGCCCGCGTGGTCCCCGGCAAGGAACAGGAAGGCGCCAAGTTCAGCGACTACTTCGAACACGATGAGCCGCTGAAAAGCGCCCCGTCGCACCGCGCCCTGGCGATCTTCCGCGGACGCAACGAAGGCATCCTCAGCGCCTCGCTGAAGGTCGGCGAGGAAGCGCCGGGCACCCTGCACCCATGCGAGGTCATGATCGCCGAGCGCTTCGGCCTGTCCAACCAGGGCCGCGCCGCCGACAAGTGGCTGGCCGAGGTGGTGCGCTGGACCTGGAAGGTCAAGCTCTATACCCACCTGGAAACCGACCTGTTCGGCGAGCTCCGCGACGGCGCCGAGGACGAGGCGATCAGCGTGTTCGCGCGCAACCTGCACGACCTGCTGCTGGCCGCCCCGGCCGGCCCGCGCGCCACCCTCGGCCTCGACCCGGGCCTGCGCACCGGGGTCAAGGTCGCGGTGGTCGACGCCACCGGCAAGCTGCTGGACACCGCCACCGTCTACCCACATGCGCCGAAGAACCAGTGGGACCAGACCCTCGCCGTGCTCGCCGCGCTGTGCGCCAAGCACCAGGTCGAGCTGATCGCCATCGGCAACGGCACCGCCAGCCGCGAGACCGACAAGCTGGCCGGCGAACTGATCAAGAAGTATCCGGGCATGAAGCTGACCAAGATCATGGTCAGCGAAGCCGGCGCATCGGTGTATTCCGCCTCCGAACTGGCGGCGAAGGAGTTCCCCGAGCTGGACGTGTCCCTGCGCGGCGCCGTATCCATCGCCCGTCGCCTGCAGGACCCGCTGGCGGAGCTGGTGAAGATCGAGCCCAAGTCGATCGGCGTCGGCCAGTACCAGCACGACGTGTCCCAGCTGAAGCTGGCGCGTAGCCTGGACGCGGTGGTCGAGGATTGCGTGAACGCCGTCGGCGTCGACGTCAACACCGCCTCCGCCGCCCTGCTGGCACGCATCTCCGGCCTCAACTCGACGCTGGCGCAGAACATCGTCGCGCACCGCGACGCCAACGGAGCGTTCCGCACCCGCGACGAGCTGAAGAAAGTCAGCCGCCTGGGCGAAAAGACCTTCGAGCAAGCCGCCGGCTTCCTCCGCGTGATGAACGGCGACAACCCGCTGGACGCCTCGGCGGTGCACCCGGAGACCTATCCGCTGGTGCAGCGCATCGCCGCCGACACCGAGCGCGACATCCGCTCGCTGATCGGCGACTCGGCGTTCCTCAAGCGCCTCGACCCGAAGAAGTTCACCGACGAGACCTTCGGCCTGCCGACCGTCACCGACATCCTCAAGGAACTCGACAAGCCCGGCCGCGACCCGCGTCCGGAGTTCAAGACCGCAGAATTCCAGGAAGGCGTCGAGAGCCTCAAGGACCTCAAGCCGGGCATGGTCCTGGAGGGCGTGGTGACCAACGTCACCAACTTCGGCGCGTTCGTCGACATCGGCGTCCACCAGGACGGCCTGGTGCACATCTCGGCGCTGTCCGAGAAGTTCGTCAAGGATCCGTACGAAGTGGTCAAGGCCGGCGACATCGTCAAGGTCAAGGTCATGGAAGTGGACATCCCGCGCAACCGTGTCGGCCTGTCCATGCGCATGAGCGACACCCCCGGCGAGAAGGTCGAAGGCCAGCGCGGCGGGCGTCCCACCGGCAGCGGCCAGCCGCGCCAGGAGCGTGGCGCCCCGCGCGGACAGAGCGCGCCGCCGGCGAACAACGCCATGGCCGCGCTGTTCGCCAACGCCAAGCAACTGAAGAAGAAGTGACGGAGCCGTCCATGAGCGAGATGCCCGCCCGCGAGCAGATGATCAGCGCCTACAGCGAACTGGTCGGCCTGGACCCGGTCAGCCTCGGCGACGGCGTCGCCGAGGTACGCCTGCCGATGGCCGCGCACCTGCGCAACCGCGGCGGGGTCATGCACGGCGGCGCGCTGTTCTCGCTGATGGACGTGACCATGGGGCTGGCCTGCTCCAGTTCCCATGGTTTCGACCGCCAGAGCGTCACCCTGGAATGCAAGATCAACTACATCCGCGCCGTCGCCGACGGCGAGGTGCGCTGCGTCGCCCGCGTCCTCCATGCCGGGCGCCGCAGCCTGGTTGTGGAAGCCGAGGTGCGGCAAGGCGACAAACTGGTCGCGAAAGGACAAGGTACCTTCGCCCAGTTGTAAACCGGCGCGGCCGCCATGCGGCAGAATGGCGCGCAACGGCGATCCCGATCCGTGCCGGGCGCCCGCCTCGACGGCTCCCGCCGAAGTCGCGGCGACCGGCCCCAGGACGAAGCGAAAACGCATTTACGTCCTCCCTCTTGTAGACCGCTCGGTCCACCCTCATATTGGGGCGACCGATCTGGGACGCGATCACAAGGAATCCCGACTTGAGCGATCTTCTCTCCCGCCGCCTGGCTCTGCTCGGCGCCGCAGCCAACCTGCCCCTGCTGACCGAGTGCCTGCATGGCATCGAGCGCGAATGCCTGCGAGTCGATAGCGACGGCAAGCTGGCGCTCACCCCCCACCCCCGGGCCCTGGGTTCGACCCTGACCCATCCGCAGATCACTACCGACTACTCCGAGGCCTTGCTGGAGTTCATCACGCCCACGGAAACCGACGTCGCCGACACTCTGGGCGATCTCGAGCGCATCCACCGCTTCGCCAGTTCGAAACTGGACGGCGAATACCTGTGGAGCCCATCGATGCCCTGCGAGCTGCCGGACGAGGAGAGCATCCCGATCGCCCGCTACGGCAGCTCGATGATCGGCCGCCTGAAGTACGTCTACCGCAAGGGCCTGGCGCTGCGCTACGGCAAGACCATGCAGTGCATCGCCGGCATCCACTACAACTTCTCCCTGCCGGAGAGGCTCTGGCCGCTGCTGCGCCAGGCCGAAGGCAGCGAGCTGTCGGAACGCGACTACCAGTCCGCCGCCTACATCGCCCTGATTCGCAATTTCCGCCGCTACAGCTGGCTGCTGATGTACCTGTTCGGCGCCTCGCCGGCCCTCGACGCCGGCTTCCTGCGTGGCCGCCCGAGCCAGTTGGAGCGCCTCGACGAACACACGCTCTACCTGCCCTACGCCACCAGCCTGCGGATGAGCGACCTGGGCTACCAGAACAACGCCCAGGCCGGCCTGACGCCCTGCTACAACGACCTGCAGAGCTACATCGACAGCCTGCGCCAGGCGGTCAGCACGCCCTACCCGCCCTACGAGAAGGTCGGCACCAAGCAGGATGGCGAATGGGTGCAGCTGAACACCAACATCCTGCAGATCGAGAACGAGTACTACTCGAGCATCCGGCCAAAGCGCGTCACCTACACCGGCGAGCGTCCGGTGCAGGCCCTGGCCGCTCGCGGCGTGCAGTACGTGGAAGTGCGCTGCCTGGACATCAACCCGTTCCTGCCGCTGGGCATCGACCTGGACGAGGCGCGCTTCCTCGACGCCTTCCTGCTGTTCTGCGCGTTCAGCGACAGCCCGCTGCTGAACGGCGAGTGCAGCGACGCCACCGACAACTTCCTCGCCGTGGTCAAGGAAGGCAGGCGGCCGGGCCTGCAATTGCAACGTCGCGGCCAGCCGGTGGAATTGCAGGTCTGGGCGAACGAGCTGCTCGAACGAATCGCCGACACCGCGGCGCTGCTCGACCGCGCGCGCGGCGGCGAAGCCCACGCGGCGGCGCTGGCAGCGCAGCGGGCGAAGGTGGCCGATGCGGAACTGACGCCTTCGGCGCAGGTGCTGAAGGTCATGCACGAGCGCGGCGAGAGCTTCGAAGCGTTCTCCCTGCGCCAGAGCCGCGAACACGCGGAGTATTTCCGCCAGCATCCGCTGGCCGCCGAAGAGCAGGCGCGCTTCGAGAAGATGGCCAGCGACTCCCTGGCCGAACAGACGGAGCTGGAACGCGACCAGGATGGCGACTTCGATACCTTCGTCGCCGCCTACCAGGCGAGCATCCTCGGCCTGATCAGCAACTGAGCCAAGCCGGCGCGCCCCTGCGCCCAGGGACGCGCCGGCGGATCACAGGCTCTTCTCGAATACCTGCGAATTGCGCTGGAAGTTGTACAGCGAGGCCCGCGCCGCCGGTAGCCGTTCGACGCTGCTGGGCTGGAAGCCGCGCTCGCGGAACCAGTGCGCGGTCCGCGTGGTGAGCACGAACAGGGTCTTCAGGCCGAGTCCGCGCGCGCGCTCTTCGATCCGCTCCAGCAGTTCGTCGCCACGCCCGCCGTGGCGGTACTCCGGGTTGACCGCCAGACAGGCCAGCTCGCCCGCCTCGGAATCGGCGATCGGATAGAGCGCGGCGCAGGCGATGATCAGCCCTTCGCGCTCGACGATGCTGAACTGTTCGATCTCGCGTTCCAGCACCTCGCGGGAACGGCGTACCAGGATGCCCTGCTCTTCCAGTGGGCGGATCAGCTCGATCAGCCCGCCAACGTCCTCGATGCCCGCCTCGCGCAACTGCTCGAACTGCTCCTGGGCGACCAGGGTGCCGTTGCCGGTGCGGGTGAATAGCTCGCTGAGCAGCGCGCCGTCCTCGGTGTAGCTGACGATATGGCTGCGCTTGACCCCGGCCCGGCAGGCCTGCGCCGCGGCGTCCAGCAGCTCGGCCTGATAGCTGTTGCCCAGCCGTTGCAGGTGCGCGGGCACCTGCTGCGGGCGCAGTTCGCGGACCAGCTTGCCGGATGCGTCCAGCAAGCCCTGTTCGGCGCCGTAGAGAATCAGCTTTTCCGCTTCCAGGTCGATGGCGGCGCGCATGGCCACGTCTTCGCAGGCCAGGTTGAAGATTTCCCCGGTCGGCGAGTAGCCCAGCGGCGAGAGCAGGACGATGCTGCGCTCGTCGAGAAGGCGGCCAATGCCCTTGCGGTCGATGCGACGGACCTCGCCGGTATGGTGATAGTCGACACCCTCGACCACGCCGATCGGCCGCGCGGTGACCAGGTTGCCGCCAGCGACCCGCAGGCGCGCGCCCTGCATCGGCGAGGCGGCCATGTCCATCGACAGCCGCGCCTCGATGGCGATGCGCAGGCTACCCACGGCGTCGATGACGCACTCCAGGGTCGGTGCATCGGTCACTCGCAGGTCGCGGTGATAGCGCGGAGCCAGGCCGCGCGCGGCCAGGCGCGCCTCGATCTGCGGACGCGAACCGTGCACCAGCACCAGGCGCGCGCCGAGGCTGTGGAGAAGGACCAGGTCGTGGACGATATTGCCGAAATTGGGATGCTCCACCCCTTCGCCGGGGAGCATGACCACGAAGGTGCGGTCCCGGTGCGAGTTGATATAGGGCGAAGCGTGACGTAACCAGTTGACGTAGTCGGGCATGGTGGGGGAAAGCCTGTCGTTTCGTGAGCGAGAGCAAAGCGTGAGCGGCCGGGACGGCCCGAAGGGCGCCGTTATCGTCGTCGCAGCAACATCGACAGGCTTCTCCTCACTTTCTGGTTAACGAGACGGATGGATCACGCGCGAGTTTAAACCCTCGGCGGCCCCCCGGCCGCGGGATTCGACCATGGTACGGGGCCTGGGGCCGGAACGAACCGTTTTACCACTATTTTTGAAAAAAACTATCCGAAAACCCCGGTTAACTCGCACAGCGCTTTTTCGCTAGGCTGCCTCGTTCGCCGTGCCGTCCGGCGCGCAACCACGCGAACGAGGAAAATCCATGAGCGAATACTTCCATCACGTCCTGATCGGACTGCTCGCCGTGCTTCCGGTGGCCAACCCGCTGACCAGCGTCTCGCTACTGCTCGGCCTCGGCGGCAGCCTGCCGCCGGCGGAGCGCAACCGGCAGATATTCAAGGCCAGCCTCTACGTGGCGCTGATCATGCTGGTCAGCTTCTACGGCGGCAGCCTGGTGATGCAGGTGTTCGGCATCTCCATTCCCGGCCTGCGCATCGCCGGCGGGCTGATCGTCGCCTATATCGGCTTCACCATGCTGTTCCCCGCCACCACGCCGGACGAGACCGAAGTCCAGCACGACCTGCTGTCGGACGAGGAAAAGATCACCCCGCACTTCCGCGACCTGTCCTTCGTTCCGCTGGCCCTGCCGGGTACCGCGGGGCCGGGGACCATCGCCCTGGTGGTCAGCTCGGCGTCGACGCTGCAATCCACCTACGGAAGCATTCCGCTGTTCATCCACCTCGCGGCGATCACCGTCACCCTGCTCACCGCGCTGATCTTCTGGATCGCCCTGCAAAGCTCCGGGCGCATCATGAAGTTCCTCGGCGAATCCGGGATCGACGCCATCTCGCGAGTGGTCGGCTTCCTGCTGGTGGCGATGGGCGTGCAGTTCGTCATCAACGGCGGCTTCGAGCTGGTCGCCGGCCACGCCGCGCTTCAGTCGGCGGCGGGCGTCAGGCAGTAATGCTGGATCAGCCGGCGCAGCACGCCGACCATCGGTTCGATACGCGCCAGTTCGAGGTGCTCGTCGGGCTGGTGGGCACAGGCGATGTCGCCGGCACCGAGGACCAGGGTCTCGCTGCCCAGGCGCTGGAAGTACGGCGCCTCGGTACCGAACGCCACGGCCTCGGCGCGATGCCCGGTCAGGCGTTCGGCGACGCGTACCAGTTCGCTGTCCTGCGCCTGTTCGAACGGCGGCACGGCAGGGAACAGCGGCTGGTAGTCGATGCTCACCTGGTGCCGTTCGGCCAGCGGCCGCAGGCGCTGGCGGATCGCCTCGCGCAACTGCTCGGGCTGCATGCCGGGTAGCGGGCGCAGGTCGAATTCCAGCGAACACTGGCCGCAGATGCGGTTGGGATTGTCGCCGCCGTGGATGCAACCGAAGTTCAGGGTCGGCTGGGGCACGCTGAACTGCGGGTTGTTCCAGGCCTGCTGCCATTCCCCGCGCAGCGCCATCAGCTCGCCGATGGTCGCGTGCATCGCCTCCAGGGCGCTGCGCCCGAGGTTCGGATCGGACGAATGGCCGCTCTGCCCGAGAATCTCGATGCGCTCCATCATCACCCCCTTGTGCAGGCGGATCGGCCGCAGGTTGGTCGGCTCGCCGATCACCGTGGCGCGACCCAGCGGCCGCCCGCTTTCGGCGAGGGCACGGGCGCCGGCCATCGAGCTTTCCTCGTCGCAGGTGGCGAGGATCATCAGCGGCTGGCGGAACGGCTGGTCGAGCAGCGGCAGCAAGGCCTCGATGGCCAGCGGGAAGAAGCCCTTCATGTCGCAACTGCCGAGGCCGTACCAGCGGCCGTCGCGCTCGTCCAGGCGCAGCGGATCGCTGCTCCACAGCGCTTCGTCGTAGGGCACGGTATCGGTGTGGCCGGCCAGCACCAGCCCGCCGGGACCGCTGCCGTAGCTGGCCAGCAGGTTGAACTTGCCCGGCGAGACTTCCCGGATCTCGCAGCGGAAGCCTAGATCGCCCAGCCAGGAGGCCAGCAGGTCGACCACCGGGCGGTTGGTCTGGTCCAGCTCGGGCTGGGTGCAACTGACGGAAGACGCGGCGATCAGCGCGCCGAACTGGTCTTTCAGAGACGGCAACGGCATGGGACTCTCCACACGGATCGAGCCCCATCATGGCCTATCGCGGCAGTGGATAAAACCGTCCGTTCCGGTTCCGCCTGCGCCAGCCGACGAAGATCGCGCTCAGGCGCCGAACAGCGCGCGCAGGACCAGGAAGAACAGGATCGCCAGCACCGCGCCGGCCGGCAGGGTCACTACCCAGGACAGGAAGATCGAGCCGATCACCCGCAGGTTGAGCGCGCCGATGCCGCGCGCCATGCCGATGCCGAGCACCGCGCCGACCAGGGTATGGGTGGTGGATACCGGCAGGCCGATGGCCGAGGCGCCAACCACCGTGGAGGCGGTCGCCAGCTCGGCGGCGAAGCCGCGGCTGGGGGTCAGCTCGGTGATCTCCCGGCCGATGGTGGCGATCACCCGGTAGCCATAGGTAGCCAGGCCGATGACGATGCCCACCGCGCCCAGCAGCAGTACCCAGGACGGCACCGGCGAACGGCTCACCAGATCCAGGTCGCCGCCGGCCTGGACCACCGCGACGACCGCCGCCACCGGGCCGATGGCGTTGGCCACGTCGTTGGCACCATGGGCGAAAGCCATGGAGCAGGCGGTGAAGATCATCAGCACCGCGAAGACCCGCTCGACGCTGGCGAAGCCGCCACGCGGATCGGCTCCGCCAGTGGGTCGGATACGCAACAGCAGGACGATACCCAGGCCCATCACCAGGCCGCCGGCGAGCAACGCCAGACCCAGCGTCTGGAGGCCGGAAAGCTCCAGGCCGACATGCTTCAGGCCCTTGCCGACGGTCATCAGCGCGACCATGAAGCCCGCCAGGAACATGTACAGCGGCACGTAGCGGCGCGCGCTGCGGAACGGGTCCTCGGCATGCAGTACCAGCCACTGCACGCTCCTGAACAGGGCGAAGGCGAGCAGCCCGGACAGCACCGGCGTCACCACCCAACTGGCGACGATCGGGCCGATCGCGCCCCAGTGCACCGCGTGCACCGAGACACCGACCGAGGCGAAGCCGATGATCGCGCCGACGATGGAGTGGGTGGTCGACACCGGCCAGCCCTTGATCGTCGCCAGCAACAGCCAGACCCCGGCGGCCAGCAAGGCCGAGAGCATGCCGAAGACCAGCAGGTCGGGGGTCATGTACTGCGGGTCGACGATGCCGCTCCTGATCGTTTCGGTGACTTCGCCACCAGCGAAATAGGCACCGCAGAACTCGAAGACCATGGCCACCAGGATCGCCTGGCGGATGGTCAGAGCGCGCGAGCCCACCGAAGTGCCCATGGCGTTGGCGACGTCGTTGGCGCCGACGCCCCAGGCCATGAAGAAACCGAACAGGCAGGCGAGTACGAGGAAGGCGAAGCCGTGGTCGGCGATCAGGGACATGGGCGGTATCCGTGTGCAGGCAGGGTCGGAAAGAAGACTGGCGCTCACCGCGCCAGCAATTGCTCCAGGCGGTTGCCGACCCGCTGGGCGCGGTCGGCGACATCGCCGATCCATTCGATGATCTGGTAGAGGAACATCACGTCCACCGGCGGCAGCTCGCTTTCCAGACGGAACAGCTCGCGGCGTACCTCGACCTGGATGCGGTCGGTATCGTTCTCGATCGCCTCGAGTTCCTCCACCATGCTCTCCACCAGGCTGGTCTCGCGCCCGCCGAAGCCGGTCTCGAGCAGTTCGTTGAGTTCGTTGACCACCCGCAACGCCTGGGCGCTGGCGTCCACCGAGCGCTGCACATAGGCGAGCATCTGGCCCTGTAGCGGCAACGGGATGCGCATGCGCCGGCCCAGCATCAGCCCGACGATGTCCTTGGCGCGATTGGCGACTTTGTCCTGTACACTGAGCAGCTCCAACAGATCGGAGCGCGGCACCGGAAGGAACAGGCTCTTGGGCAGGTGCATCCGGACGTTCTTCTTCAGCCGATCGGCTTCCTGCTCCAGTCGCACCATGTCCTGCTGAACCTGTTCGACCTGCGCCCAGTCCTCGGCGATCACCGCGCGGAAGAACGGCAACAGGCCGGCCGCGCATTCGTGGGCCTTGGCGATGTGCTGCTGCATCGGCCCGATCGGCGAACGGCCGAACAGGCTGATGAACGGATTGGTCGGCATGGAACGCCTCCCTGGTGGAAATGCCGAAAAGTATAGGCCACCCACCCCGCGCGCCTTTGATCTGGAACACCTTCACCCGCGGACGCCTGGCGTCCCGAGCCGGACATCGCCCCATGCAGAAAGAAACCGAAATCAAACTCCGCGTCAGCCGCGCCACCCTGGAAGCCTTGCAGGAGCACCCGTTGCTGAAGAAGCGCAACAAATCGGGCTGGGAGCGCCGCGAACTGTACAACCAGTACTACGACACCCCCGGCCGCGAGCTGGCCCGGGCCAAGGTCGCGCTGCGCATGCGCCGCGACGGCAAGCAGTACATCCAGACGCTGAAAAGCCGCGGGCAGAGCGTGGCCGGGTTGTCCGAACGCAACGAGTGGGACTGGTACCTGGAAAAGAACAAGCTCGACCTGAAGAAACTCGACGACAAGTGCTGGCCGGCGGCCCTCAAGGATCTCGACAAGAAGCAGCTCAAGCCGATCTTCAGCACCGACTTCGTCCGCCAGCGCGCCGAGATCGCCTGGGGCCGCGGCAAGGCCAGGGTAGTCGTGGAGGCGGCGCTCGACCTGGGCAAGGTGGTCGCCGGCGACAACCAGGAGGAAATCTGCGAACTGGAGCTGGAACTGCGCCAGGGCGATGCCGCCGCGCTGCTGGAGCTGGCCGCGGAACTGGCCGCCGACCTGCCGCTGATGCCCTGCGACATCAGCAAGGCCGAGCGCGGCTACCGCCTGTTCGACCCGAACAGCTACGAGGTCGATCCCCCGGCCCAGAAACTGCTGGCGGAAACCCCGCTGGACGGTGCCTTCGCCGCCATCGCCTGGTACCTGCTCGGCAGCAGCCAGCGACTGGCCGAACAGTATCGCTTCAACGGCCACTGGCGCCTGCTGGAGGACTGGCTGCAACACCTGCAGGACCTGCGCACCCTGCTCGGCAGCCTCGGCCAGGCGGTGCCACGCGCCAGCAGTCGCGAGCTGCGCGAAGCGCTGGACGCTCTCCTCGCCGACTGGGCGCCGCGCATCGAGCGCGGCCGTGACGACGAGACGCTACGCCAGCAGGCGCCGCAACTGTTCCGCGGCGAACTCGACGAGACCCGCTGGGGCCTGTTCTCCCTGAATGCCTCGCGCTGGCTGCTGGCCAAGGCCTGGACCGAGTCGCGCAACGAGCGCGGCAACCGCCAGG
Source organism: Pseudomonas sp. 20-5 (assembly GCF_056782835.1). Lineage (NCBI taxonomy): Bacteria > Pseudomonadati > Pseudomonadota > Gammaproteobacteria > Pseudomonadales > Pseudomonadaceae > Pseudomonas > Pseudomonas sp. 20-5. The sequence goes on from NZ_CM165584.1 coordinate 5,927,305, forward strand.
GCTCTGCCGCGCTGGGCAAGTGGCTGCTGCGCAGCCTTGCCGAAGAAGCCCAGGCCACGCCGCTGGCGCGCGCCCACCAGCATCCCGAGCTGCTCCCCGACCAAGCGCCGCGCCTGCAGCGCATGCTTACCTGGTTGCGCCTGGCGCGCGGCGTGCTCGACCTGCCGGAAGCCGACCGCCTCTACGGCGAACTGGCCAAGTTGCTGGAGCTGCTGCGGCAACCTGTCGATGCCGAGCGCCTGGCTGCCCGCGCCACGCAGGCCCATACTGTGCTGACGCTCAAACCCTGGAAGGCGCTGATGAAATAAGCTTCGCCGCTACCGCCATCATCCGAAGGGAGTCTGCATGTCCGTGTTCGCCACCGCCGCCCAGGACCGCCTGCTGGACCTCGGCGACCTGCTCCGCGAGCTGGTCGCCCAGGGCCGGGTCGGGCAGGAGCAGGCCGAACAGTGCCTGGCGATCCGCCGCAGCGCGGTGCGCAACCAGCAGCATCCGCTGGAGTTCCTCGCCGCGCAGCAGGTCGAGGATCTCAAGCGCCCCGGACGCAAGCTCGACCTGGAGACCCTCACCCAGTGGCTGGCCGAGTACGCCGGCCAGCCCTACCTGCGCATCGACCCGCTGAAGATCGACGTCGCCGCGGTGACTCCGCTGATGTCCTACGCCTTCGCCCAGCGCCATGGCATCCTCGCCGTCGCGCTGAGTCCGGAGGAAGTCACCATCGCCAGCGCCCAGCCCTTCGTACAGGGCTGGGAAAGCAACCTGGTGCATGTGCTCAAGCGACCGATCAAGCGGGTGGTGGCGAACCCGGCGGACATCCAGCGCTACACCGTCGAGTTCTTCCGCCTGGCCCGCTCGGTCAGCGGCGCCACCTCGCCGGACCAGAAGATCAGCGGCGTCGGCAACTTCGAGCAGTTGCTCAACCTCGGCGCCGCCGACCAGGAGCCGGACGCCAACGACGCGCACATCGTCACCATCGTCGACTGGCTGTTCCAGTACGCCTTCCAGCAGCGCGCCAGCGACATCCACATCGAGCCGCGCCGCGAGCAGGGCACCGTGCGCTTCCGTATCGACGGCGTGCTGCACAACGTCTACCAGTTCCCGCCGCAGGTGACCATGGCGGTGGTCAGCCGCCTGAAGTCGCTGGGACGGATGAACGTGGCGGAGAAACGCAAGCCGCAGGACGGCCGGGTCAAGACCAAGACCCCGGACGGCGCCGAGGTGGAGCTGCGCCTGTCGACCCTGCCCACCGCCTTCGGCGAGAAGATGGTGATGCGCATCTTCGACCCCGAGGTGCTGCTCAAGAGCTTCGACCAGCTCGGCTTCTCCGCCGACGACCTGCGCCGCTGGCAGAGCATGACCAGCCAGCCCAACGGCATCATCCTGGTCACCGGCCCCACCGGCTCGGGCAAGACCACCACGCTCTACACCACGCTCAAGCAACTGGCCACCGATGAGGTGAACGTCTGCACCATCGAGGACCCGATCGAGATGATCGAGCCCTCGTTCAACCAGATGCAGGTCCAGCACAACATCGACCTGACCTTCGCCAGCGGAGTACGCGCCCTGCTGCGGCAGGACCCGGACATCATCATGGTCGGCGAGATCCGCGACCTGGAGACCGCCGAGATGGCGATCCAGGCGGCGCTCACCGGGCACCTGGTGCTCTCCACCCTGCACACCAACGACTCCCCCACGGCGATCACCCGCCTGCTCGAACTGGGCGTACCCTACTACCTGATCCGCGCCACGGTGCTAGGGGTCATGGCCCAACGCCTGGTGCGCACGCTCTGCCCGCACTGCAAGGCGCCGATGCAACTGGCGGACAGCGACTGGCACGAACTGACCCGCCCCTGGAGCGCCCCGCCGCCCAGCGGCGCGCACCAGGCCGTGGGTTGCCTGGAGTGCCGCGACACCGGCTATCGCGGGCGCGCCGGCGTCTATGAAATCATGCTGCTCAGCGATAGCCTGAAAGAACTGATCACCGCCGACACCGACCTGGTCGCCCTACGCCGCCAGGCGTACAAGGAAGGCACCCGCAGCCTGCGCCTGTCCGGCGCGCAGAAGGTCGCCGCAGGTATCAGTACGCTGGAGGAAGTACTGCGGGTGACCCCGCAGAGCGAACAGAAGTAGCGGCACATCCCGTCGGCGGAGTTCCGACGGTTGCACGGCACAACGCCGGACGGGCCTGCCAGGCCCACAGACAAGGATGTAGACGATGACGAGCGTTCCCCCCGCCGTCCCCGCGCCGACGCTCCCCAGCCGCGGCGCACCGCACCTGCGGCGAGCCGCGAGCGGCGTCCCTGGCTCGATGTGGCTCGGCCGGCCGCCGAGCCGGCGCTGAGGGCCGGCCGATGGAAATCCTGCTGCTACGCCTGGACTTCTGGGACTGGCTGGCCTTCGGTACCGTCCTCCTGCTCCTGGAAATCTTCGGTGCCGGCGGCTATCTGCTGCGGGTCGGCCTCACCGCCGCTTGTGTCGGTGCGCTCGGCGCGCTCCTGCCGGGACTGGCCTGGCCTTGGCAGGTAGGGCTGTTCGTCCTGCTCTCCGGGCTGGTCGCCGCCTTGCATCGACGCCGTCGCCGCAAGGCCGGTAGCGTCGAGGAAACGCCAGGGTTGCAGCGACGCGGCGACGACCTGTTCGGCCGCACCTTTCCCTTGCACCGGGCGATCGTCGGCGGGCTCGGCGAGCTGCGCGTCGAGGACGCGTCGTGGCTGGTCAGCGGTCCCGACCTGCCGCGCGGCGCCCTGGTCCGGGTCACCGGCCAGGACGGCGCCCTGCTGCACGTCGAGCCTGCCGCGCCCTGAATCGCTGTAGCTCCCGGCCGGCGGGGGCTGTACGGCAGCGGAAAAAGCGACCGGACGGTCATCCCCGCTGGAACTCCGGGACGGCAAACGCGATCTGATGTAACACGCAGCCCCCTATCAGGAGTTCCCCCATGCGTTCCGTCAAACTCGCCGCCGCCACCCTGGTCATCGCCGCCCTGCCGCTGGGCTCGGCCATGGCCGATACCTTCTGGCGCAACATCATTTCCTCGGGTGCCACCACGGCCTCCACCTACCTGACCTTCCGCCACGACCACAAGCTGATCGTCGCCGCGCAGGACGACGCCGGCAGCTACATCGCCAGCGACGGCGCGATCCGCGGGCCGTACCTGGAAGCCGCCCTGCAGAAGCTGCGCAACGACAACCCGGACCTGCAGGCCAGCGACATGGAACTGGCCAGCGCGATCCTCGCCGGCGGCGAGCAGTCCGCCGTCCAGCAGTAGGCCACGGCGACCTCGCCTCCGCCCGGAGGCGAGGTCACTCGCGGTAGTCGTCCAGCGGCACGCAGGCGCAGAACAGGTTGCGGTCGCCGTAGACGTTGTCCACCCGGTTAACCGCCGGCCAGTACTTGAACGCCCGCGCATGTTCGCTCGGGGTCACTGCCTCGGCGATCTCGTAGGGTCTCTGCCAGATCCCGGTGACGTCGGCCAGGGTATGCGGCGCCCGTTTCAGCGGGTTGTCCTCCGCCGGCCAGGCGCCGCTCTCCACCTTGCCGATCTCGGCCCTGATGCTCAGCATCGCCTCGACGAAACGATCCAGCTCCGCCTTCGACTCGCTCTCGGTCGGCTCCACCATCAGCGTGCCCGGCACCGGGAAGGACATGGTCGGGGCGTGGAAGCCGTAGTCCATCAGGCGCTTGGCCACGTCTTCCTCGGTTATCCCGGTCTGCGCCTTGAGCGGTCGCAGGTCGAGGATGCATTCGTGGGCGACGCGCTCGTTGCGCCCGCGGTAGAGCACCGGGAACGCCCCGTCCAGGCGGTTCGCCAGGTAGTTGGCGGAGAGGATCGCCACCTCGCTGGCGTCGGCCAGCTGCGGGCCCATCATGGCGATGTACATCCAACTGATCGGCAGGATGCTGGCGCTGCCCCAGGGCGCCGCGCTGACCGCGTCGTTCAGCGGGTTCGGCCCTTCGACGCGGATCACCGGATGGTTGGCGACGAACGGCGCCAGGTGCCGCTTGACCCCGATCGGCCCCATGCCCGGCCCGCCACCACCATGGGGGATGCAGAAGGTCTTGTGCAGGTTCATGTGCGAGACGTCCGCGCCGATGTCCGCCGGTCGCGCCAGGCCGACCTGGGCGTTGAGGTTGGCGCCGTCCATGTAGACCTGGCCGCCGTGGCGGTGGACCACTTCGCAGATCTCGCCTATCCCCTCTTCGTAGACGCCGTGGGTCGAGGGATAGGTGATCATCAGGCAGGACAGCCGGTCGCCCGCCTCGGCCGCCTTGAGGCGCAGGTCGTCGAGGTCGACGTTGCCGCAGGGATCGCACTCGACGATCACCACCCGCATGCTGGCCATGATCGCCGAGGCCGGGTTGGTGCCATGCGCCGATGCGGGGATCAGGCAGATGTCGCGCTGGCTATCGCCGCGGCTCTGGTGGTAGCGGCGGATCGCCAGCAACCCGGCATATTCGCCCTGTGCTCCCGAGTTCGGCTGCATGCAGATGGCGTCGAAGCCGGTGATCGCCCGCAGCCAGGCTTCCAGTTCGTCGATCATGCGGCGATAGCCCTCGGCCTGCTCGCGCGGCACGAACGGATGCAGTTCGGCGAATTCCGGCCAGGTGATGGGGATCATTTCGCTGCTGGCGTTGAGCTTCATGGTGCAGGAGCCGAGCGGGATCATCGCCTGGTTCAGCGCCAGGTCCTTGCCTTCCAGCTGGCGCAGGTAGCGAAGCATCTCGGTCTCGCTGTGGTGGGCGTTGAACACCGGATGCTGCAGGTAGGCCGAAGTGCGTTGCAGGACCGCCGGGATGCCGTCGGCCACCGCCCCGCCATCCAGGTGCGCGACATCCAGCCCGTGGCCGGCGCCGAGGAAGATCTCGAACAGGGTCGCCAGGGTCGCCGCGTCACAGGTTTCGTCGAGGCTCAGGGCCAGCCGCCGGTCGTCGACCACGCGCAGGTTGACCCGTGCCGCCCGCGCCCGTTCGAGGATCGCCGCCTGACGCTCGCCGACCTCGTAGGTCAGGGTGTCGAAGAAGTGCCGGTTGAGCCGCCGCAGTCCCTTGCTTTCCAGGCCCACCGCCAGCAGCGCGGTCAGGCGCTGGACGCGTTGGGCGATGCGTTTCAGCTCCTGCGGCCCATGGTAGACGGCATACAGCGAAGCAATGTTGGCCAGCAGCACCTGGGCGGTGCAGATGTTCGAGTTGGCCTTTTCCCGACGGATGTGCTGCTCGCGGGTTTGCAGGGCCATGCGCAACGCCGGGTTGCCGCGGGCGTCGCGGGAAACGCCGATGATCCGCCCCGGCATTGCCCGCTTGTACCCTTCGCGGGTGGCGAAGAACGCCGCGTGCGGCCCGCCGTAGCCCATCGGTACGCCAAAGCGCTGGGCGCTGCCGAGCACCACGTCGGCACCGAGTTCCCCCGGCGGGGTCAGCAACAACAGGGCGAGCAGGTCGCTGGCGACGCAAGCCAGCGCCTGTTGGCCGTGCAACGCCTCGATAAGCGGGCGCAGGTCGCGGATCTCGCCGCGACTGTCCGGGTATTGCAGCAAGGCGCCGAACACCGCGTGGGCGGCAAGATTGTCCGGCTCGTCGACGACCAGCTCGAAACCGAACGCCTCGGCGCGGGTACGCAACACCGAAACGGTCTGCGGATGGCAATGCGCATCGACGAAGAACCGGTTGCTCCTGGCCTTTGCCACCCGCCTGGCCAGGGCCATGGCCTCGGCGGCGGCGGTGGCTTCGTCGAGCAGCGAGGCGCTGGCCAGGTCGAGTCCGGTGAGGTCGATGGTCAGTTGCTGGAAATTCAGCAGCGCTTCCAGGCGGCCCTGGGCGATTTCCGGCTGGTAGGGCGTATAGGCGGTGTACCAGCCGGGATTCTCCAGCACGTTGCGGAGGATCACCGGCGGCGTCACTGTGCCGTAGTAGCCCATGCCGATCAGGCTGGTCCAGCGCTGGTTGAGCCCGGCATAGCCGCGCAGGCGCGCCAGGGCGGCCTGTTCGTCGAGCGCGGCGGGCAGTTCCAGCGGCCGGTTGAGGCGGATCGCCGGCGGCACCGTCTGCACGATCAGTTCGGCGCGAGTGGAAACTCCGAGGAAGTCCAGCATGGCCTGCTGTTCCGCCGGATCGGGGCCGAGGTGGCGGCGCAGGAAGGCATCGGCGGGCTGGAGCTGGGCGAGGGACGGCGTCTGCGACATGGCTTCGGTCTCGTTGGGGGCGGCATCGCCCTGCCAGCGATCGTCGCCGAACGGATATCGAATGAGAAAGCAACGACGGCGAAAACGCATTTCGCCGCTGCAAAAAGAACAAAGCCTCGAATGATCGAGGCCTTGTCCAAGGATAGCGGGTTTTGTCGCGACTACGCGGCGGCTCAGCCTTCCGCGTCGACGGCGGCCTGGTAGCCAGCGGCATCGAGCAGCTTGTCCAGCTCGGCCGGATTGCTCGGCTTGAGCTTGAAGAACCAGGACGCGTACGGGTCGTTGTTGACGTCTTCCGGGGTGTCGGCCAGGGCTTCGTTGATGGCGATGACTTCGCCGCCGATCGGCGAATAGATGTCGGAGGCGGCCTTCACCGACTCGACCACGCCCGCTTCCTGCCCGGCGGCGAGGGTCTTGCCCAGCTCCGGCAGCTCGATGAAGACCACATCGCCAAGGGCTTCCTGGGCATGGTCGGAAATGCCCACGGTAACGCTGCCGTCGGCTTCCAGGCGAGCCCATTCGTGGCTCTGGGCGTAACGCAGTTCGGCGGGAATATTGCTCATCTTGTTTTCCTCGAAGTCGGGGGCGACGGCGGTCGCCATTGCCAGGTTAGATCAGGGGCTTGCCGTGACGCACGAAACTGGGCTGGACCACCCGTACCGGGTACCACTTGCCGCGGATTTCCACCTCGGCGCGGTCGCCGGTGGCGGCCGGCACGCGGGCCAGCGCGATGGACTTGTTCAGGGTAGGCGAAAAGCTGCCGCTGGTGATCTCCCCCTCACCAATGCCAGCTACCCGCACCACCTGGTGGGCGCGCAGCACGCCGCGCTCCTCCAGAACCAGGCCGACCAGCTTCGGCTGGTCGCCGGCGGCCTTCTGCGCTTCCAGCGCGCGGCGGCCGACGAAGTCCCGCGCAACCGGCTCCCAGGCTACGGTCCAGCCCATGTTGGCGGCAAGCGGGGAAACGCTTTCGTCCATGTCCTGGCCGTAGAGATTGAGCCCGGCCTCCAGGCGCAGCGTATCGCGCGCACCCAGGCCCGCCGGGGAGATCCCGGCGCCAACCAGCTCGTTGAGGAAACCCGGCGCCTCGGCGGCCGGCAGCATGATTTCCAGGCCGTCCTCGCCGGTGTAGCCGGTGCGGGCGATGAACCAGTCGCCCTCGGCACGGCCCTGGAACGGCTTGAGTTCGCGTATCAGTGCGGCGCGTGCCGGGGACACCAGTTCGGAGCTGTGCACGCGGGCGTTGGGGCCCTGGATGGCGAGCATCGCCAGGTCGCCGCGTTCCTGCAGGTCGACCTTGAAGCCGGCGGCCTGCGCCTGCATCCAGGCGATGTCCTTGTCGCGGGTGGAAGCATTGACCACCACCCGGTAGCCGTGCTCGGTCAGGTAGACGATCAGGTCGTCGACCACCCCGCCCTCTTCGTTGAGCATCGCGCTGTAGAGCGCCTTGCCGGTTTCGCCGAGACGCGCCACGTCGTTCGCCAGGAGATGCTGCAGATAGGCCGTGGCCTGCTCGCCGGCGACGTCGACCACGGTCATGTGGGACACGTCGAAGACGCCGCAGTCACGCCGAACCTGATGGTGCTCCTCGACCTGCGAACCGTAGTGCAGCGGCATGTCCCAACCGCCGAAATCGACCATCTTGGCGCCGAGCGCGACGTGCAGCTCGTAAAGCGGGGTGCGCAATCCCATGGGTATTCTCCTTCCGGGCGTAGCGGGTGCCGTCGGCAGGGACCGCCGGCACGAAATCGCGCGCATTGTAGCCGCAAGCCCCGGAGCAGGACACCATGGAAGCGTGCCGCGATCCGTGCATAGACCGTACGACCTGCATGGATACTGGGCTCAGCGATCTGAATGATGGGCAGAACGACGAATCAACCCGACCACCGGTAGCAGGCCGACCAGCACCAGGGTCAGGGCCGGCAGCGAGGCGCGCGCCCATTCGCCCTCGCTGGTCATCTCGAAGATCCGTACGGCCAGGGTGTCCCAACCGAAGGGACGCATCAGCAGGGTCGCCGGCATCTCCTTGAGCACGTCGACGAAGACCAGCAGCGCGGCGCTCAGCGAGGCCGGCAGCAACAGCGGCAGGTAGACCCGCAGGAACAGCAGCGGGCCGCCCACGCCGAGGCTGCGCGAAGCTTCCGGCAGCGACGGGCGGATCCGCGCCAGCCCGCTTTCCAGCGGCCCGTAGGCCACCGCCATGAAACGGATCAGGTAGGCCAGCAGCAGGGCGAACAGACTGCCCAGCAGCAGCGGCTTGCCGGCGCCGCCGAGGGCGCTGGAAAGCGGGATCACCCAGTGATTGTCCAGCCAGCTGAAGGCCAGCATGATCGAAACCGCCAGGACCGAGCCCGGCAGCGCATAACCGAGGTTGCCCAGGCCCACCGCGCCGCGGATAGCGCGGGTCGGCGCCAGGCGCACGGCGAAGGCCAGCAGCAGGGCCACGGCGACCGTCGCCAGCGCGGCGATGCCGCCCAGCGTCAGGGTATGGCCGATCAGGTCCCAGTAGCGCTCGTCGAGGTCGAAACGGCCCTGGCGCCAGAACCAGACAACCAGTTGCGCCACGGGAATCACGAAGGCGCAGAGGAACACCAGCCCGCACCAGGCGCTCGCCGCCAGCGCCCTGGCGCCGCGCAGGCGGTACAGCGGCGCGCCGCGCGGACGCTCGCTGGCGGCCTTGGCTCGGCCTCGCGTGTGGCGCTCGCCGAGCAGCACCAGGCATACCCCGAGCAACAATAGGCTGGCCAGCTGGGCGGCGCTGGAGAGGCTGTAGAAGCCGTACCAGGTCTTGTAGATGGCGGTGGTGAAGGTGTCGAAGTTGAACACCGATACCGCGCCGAAGTCGGCCAGGGTTTCCATCACCGCCAGCGCCAGGCCGGCGCCGATCGCCGGCCGCGCCATCGGCAGGGCGACCCGCAGGAACGCCTGCCAGGGCGACAGGCCGAGAACCCGCGCGGCTTCCATCAGGCCCTTGCCCTGGGCGATGAAGGCGCTGCGCGCGAGCAGGTAGACATAGGGATAGAACACCAGCACCAGGACCAGGATCACCCCGCCGGTGGAGCGTACGCGCGGCAACCGCAGGCCGCTGCCGAACCACTCGCGCAGCAGGCTCTGCACCGGTCCGGCGAAATCCAGCAGGCCGACGAAGACGAACGCCAGGACGTAGGCCGGGATCGCGAACGGCAACATCAGCGCCCAGTCCAGCCAGCGCCGCCCGGGGAATTCGCAGAGGCTGGTGAGCCAGGCCAGGCTGACCCCGAGCAGAGTCACGCCGATGCCGACGCCGAGCACCAGGGTCAGGGTGTTGCCGAGCAGGCGCGGCAACTGGGTATCCCACAGGTGGCTCCAGATTTCCCGGTCGATCTCCAGCCAGCTCAGCAGCAGCACGCTGAGCGGCAGCAGCACCAGCGCGGCAACGGTGAAGGTGATGGGGTACCAGCGGCGGGGAGCGGGATGGGCCACGAAATCCTCGGTGCGGAACGAACGACGCCCCGCTCGGACGAGCCGGGGCGTCGAGTATAACCGGCGGTCAGTTCCAGCCGGCGCGGTCCATCAGGCGAATCGACTCGGCCTGGCGCTTGCCGGCAACTTCCACCGGGATGCTGTCGGCCTTGAAGCTGCCCCAGCTGGCGACTTCGGCTGACGGCGCGACCTGCGGGTTGGCCGGGAATTCCTGGTTGATCCCGGCGAACAGCGCCTGGGCGTCGGGCCCGGTCATCCATTCCACCAGCGCCTTGGCTGCCTCGGGATGCGGCGCGTGGCGAGTCAGGCCGATGCCCGACAGGTTGACGTGGACGCCGCGGTCGGCCTGGTTCGGCCAGAACAGCTTGACCCGCAGGTTCGGGTTCTGCTTGTGCAGGCGCCCGTAGTAGTAGGTATTGACGATGCCGACGTCGCACTGGCCGGCGTCCACCGCCTGGATCACCGCGTTGTCGTCGGCGAATACGTCGGTGGCCAGGTTGTTCACCCAGCCCTGGAGGATTTCCTCGGTCTTCTGCGCCCCGTGGGTCTCGATCAGGGTCCCGGTCAGCGACTGGTTGTAGACCTTCTTCGCCGTGCGCAGGCACAGGCGGCCTTCCCATTGCTTGTCGGCCAGGGCTTCGTAGGTGCTCAGCTCTTCCGGCTTGACCCGCTCGGTGGAGTAGACGATGGTCCGCGCGCGCAGCGACAGTCCGGTCCAGCTATCGGTGCTGGAACGATACTGCGAGGGAATGTTCCGTTCGATGGTGGCCGACTTGAACGGTTGCAGCAGGCCCATCTGCTCGGCCTGCCAGAGGTTGCCGGCGTCCACGGTGAGCAGCAGGTCGGCCGGGGTGTTAGCGCCTTCGGCCTTGATCCGCGCCATCAGCGGCGCTTCCTTGTCGGTGATGAACTTGACCTTCACGCCGGTCTTGCTGGTGTAGGCATCGAACACCGGCTTGATCAGCTCGTCGATGCGCGAGGAATACACCACCACTTCGTCGGCGGCCTGGGCCAGGCCGGTGATGCCCAGGGCCAGGGCGGCGAGTAGAGCTTTGCTTGCCTGCATGAAGAACAGCCTCGTCAGCGGAACGTAGGCACGAATGATAAGAAATCTCGCTTGCGAACCCGCGCGACTAAATGTGTCGGGGTGTTTCGCCTGCGTCCAGGCCACCGAGGATGGCGAGGAACGCCTCCACCGCGGCGCTGCGGCCATGGCGGCGGGTGAAGACGAGGAAATCGGCCAGCGCCTCGGGCTCGGCCAGCGGGCGATAGACGACTCCGGCCCGGGCCAGCGCGGTGCTGCAACGCGGCACCAGGGCAACGCCCTGGCCGGCCGCGACCAGGGCGATGATCGAGGTGATCTGGCGTCCGGCCGGTCCCCTCGTCAGCGCCAGCCCGGCCTTCCGGTAGAGGCGCTCGATCAGTTCGTTGAGGCCGGAGCCGTAGTCCAGTGGAAACAGGATCAGCGGCCGATCACGCAGATCGTACAGGTCGATCCGCTCTTGCCGCGCCAGCGGATCGCCGTTGGGCACGGCCACCACCAGCGGCTCGCCGCCCAGGGCCAGCACCTCGATGCCGACCTGGCCTTCCGGCGGCGGCAGGCGCCCCAGCCCCACATCGATGCCGCCTTCGGCGATCTGCGCCCATTGCGCCGCCGAAGCGCCTTCGAGCAGCTCCAGTTGCACCTCCGGATGGCGCTCGCGGAACAGTCGGATCGCCTCGGTGAACAGGTCCGACAGGGCGATGGAGCTGGCGTAGCCGAGGGTCAGGTGGCCGGCCAGCCCCTGCGCCAGCTTGCGGGCGAAGCCGGCGGTGCGCTCCAGTTGGTCCAGCAGGGCGCGTGCGTAAGGCAGGAACAGGCTGCCCTCGGCGGTGAGGGTCACCGCCCGGCTGGAGCGGTCGAACAGGCGAAAGCCCAGCTCTTCCTCCAGCGCGGATATCTGCCGGGTCAAGGGCGGCTGCGCCATGTGCAGGCGCTGGGCGGCGCGGCCGAAATGCAGGGTTTCGGCAACGGCTGCGAAGCAGCGCAGGCGGCGTAGGTCGAGCATGCGGTTCCTCGGTATCGATCGGTCCTGAATCGGTATTGGCCAGCCCGTCGGGAGCGCCCCTATAACAGGGGGTTTCTCGTCCAGGCAGAGCGTTCCATGAATTCGTCCCAGGGTTTCCCCCGCCTCGCGCTGTTTCTCTGCGGTTGCGCTGCGTTCCTCAATCTCTATACCACCCAGGGCATCTTCGACGAACTGGCGGCGAGCTTCCACATCAGCGCCCATCAATCGAACTGGAGCATCACCGCCACCACCCTGGCGGTGGCTCTCGCCGCGCCCTTCGTCGGCCGACTCAGCGGCGGCCGCGAGCGCAGCCGGGTGATCGCCTTCGCCGCCAGCCTGCTCTGCGTGCCCATGCTGCTGGCCGCCCATGCCGGCAGCTTCGCCGCCTTCCTGCTCTGGCGCTTCGCCGAAGGGATGCTGATTCCCCTGCTGTTCGCCAGCAGCGTGGCCTACATCGGCGAGCGCTGGAGCGGCGGCGCGGTCATCGAGCTGACCAGCCTCTATGTCGCCGGGACCATCCTCGGCGGCTTCGCCGGACGCTTCCTCACCGGCCTGCTGACCGAGGAGTGGGATTGGCGCGTCGCCTTCCGGATCCTCGCCGGGCTGACCCTGCTCATCGCTGTCGCCATCCGTGCGCTGCTCCCTGCCAATTCTGGCAGGCACGCGCCCGCACCGGGGAAACGCCCCTTAGTATCCCGTGAACTGTTCCGGGCTCCGCTGCTGTCGTCCTACGCGGTGGGGTTCTGTGTCCTCTTTTCCCAGGTCGCCATGTTCACCTATATCGGCATCCATCTCAGCCGTCCGCCGTACAGCCTGGACACCGCTCAGCTCGGCTCGATCTACGCGGTGTTCCTCCTCGCCCTGCTGGTGATTCCCGCCAGCGGCCGCCTGGCCCGCACCCGCCCGCACCGCCAGTTGCTGCTGGGCGCATCGCTGCTGGGCGTGTGCGGCTCGCTGCTGACCCTGGCGCCGGGCCTGCCGACGATTCTCGTCGGCCTGGCCCTCAGCGCCACCGGCGTGTTCCTCGCACAGTCCACGGTCAACGCCTTCACCGCCAGCAATGCCGGGACCGACAAGGCCGGTGCCGTCGGCCTCTACCTGACCTGCTACTACGCCGGCGGCAGCCTCGGCGCGGTACTGCCGGCGCCATTCTGGGAGCGCTGGGGCTGGCCGGGCTGCCTGGGCCTGATCCTCCTGGCCCAGTTGCTGCCGTTGCTTCTGACCCGCTACGGCTGGTCCGCACCACAGGCCGAACGCGCGGCCCTGCGCGCGTCGCAAGGAAGACCGTAACCATCGCAAGAACAACAAGAACCGACAGGAGGTTAGCCATGAACCATGTCATCACCCCCCACAGCAAGCTGCTCGGCGTCATCGAGCCGGTCCTCAACGACATGCCCGCCGGAACCCTGCGCCACGCACTGTTCCGGGCCTTCTGGGACGAGACGGCGTCGTTGCTGGACATCGAGGACGCCTTCGCCCGGGTCACCGCCCGGCGCCAGGCGGTCGAGCCGCTGCGCAAGTTCTTCGCCAGTTGGTCGAAGACCAACAACTCGGCGGCCAGCGTTTCCGGACTGGCCAATCGCCTGACCCTGCTGGCCCGTTCGGAACAGGGTTCGGCAGCGGCAGACCAGCTCTATCGAGCCTGCGGCAGCCTGCAACGGATCACCGACGAAGACCTCGGCGCCCTCGGCAACACCGTGCATGCCGATCTTTTCTACACCATGGCCACCACCCTTTGCGGCGACGACCGCTGGCTGCTGCGCGAGAACTGCCTGCCTTCGGCGCAGGCGTTCAAGGACTGGACCGACCGCCAGCGCCTGCGCGAGCGCGACCTGATGCAGGGACTGCTGACCACGCTGGTACACGAGGTCTATACCCACGGCGAGGTGGAGTACATCCACCCGCTGTACAAGGAATGGTTCAGCCGCGACATGGGCGTACCCGCCGAACGCGCCCGCGCCACCGTGGCCTGGGTAACGGTGCACACCGGCGGCACCGAGAGCAATCACTTCGCCCACGCCACGGCGGCGGTGAACGCCTTCGTCGAGGCGATGGAAATCGAGGTGAACGAAGAAGCCGCGCGCAACCTGTTCGGGCTCTACCTGCGCAACAAGGCGCAGGTCATGCGTGACTGCGCGGCGCTGTTCTGAGGACTGGCGGCCCTCCCGTCAGGGGGGCCGCCCCGCTCAGACTCGTGCCAGCGACGGCAGGTCGCCGCTGAGGCCAAGCGCCTGGCGGACGAACAGCGCCTTCGCCTCGTGATGGCCGTCGACCAGGCGCAGGCCGGCGTTGCGCAGCCAGCGCAGCGGCAACCGGTCGGCCTGGAACAGGCGCTCGAAGCCTTCCATCGCCGTCATCATGCCCAGGTTGTGCGGCATCCGCCGCCGCTCGAAGCGACTCAGCACGCGTTCGTCGGCAAGCCGTTCGCCGCGCTCCAGGGCGTGCAACAGGACCTCGGACAGCACCGCCGCATCGAGGAAGCCCAGGTTCACGCCCTGTCCGGCCAGCGGGTGGATGGTGTGCGCAGCGTCGCCGACCAGCGCCAGGCCCGGCTCGACGTAACGCTTGGCGTGCCGCTGGCGCAGCGGGATGCACAGGCGCCGGTCGGCATGCAGGATGGCGCCCAGGCGCTGTTCGAAGGCTTCGCCGAGGGCGGCGCGGAAGCCATCCTCGTCCAACGCCATCAGGCGTTCTGCCTGTTCCGGGGTGGTCGACCAGACGATCGAGCACCAGTGCTCGTCGCCGCGGTCCGGCAGGGGCAGGAAGGCCAGCGGACCGTCGTCGGTGAAGCGCTGCCAGGCGGTTGCGCGGTGCGCGTTCTCGCAGCGCACGCTGGTGACGATGGCGTGGTGCAGGTAATCCCATTCGCGGGTGGCGCAGCCGGCCAGGCGGCGTACCGCCGAGTTGGCGCCGTCGGCGGCGACCACCAGCGGCGCACGCAGCTGGCGACCGTCGGCCAGGGTCAGCAGCCAGTCGTCGCCGGAGTGGCGCATCTGTTCCAGGCGCGCATTGGCCAGCAGGCCGGTGGTGGAATCGTGCAGGCGTTCCAGCAGGGCGTCCTGCACCACCCGGTTCTCGACGATATGGCCGAGTACCTCGGCGTGCACGCTGGCGGCGCTGAAGCCGATCCGCCCGGTGCCGGAGCCATCCCACACCTGCATCTCGCGATAGGGCTCGGCGCGGCGCGCGACGATGCCGTCCCAGGCATGCAGGCGCTGGAGAATCCGCCGGCTGGCTTCGGACAGCGCGCTGACCCGCGGCTCGTAGGGCGCCTCCGGCTTGAACGGCGCCACGTCGAGCGAGCCGCCGTCCACCAGCAGCACCTCCAGGCCGCTGCCCTCCAGGGCCAGGGCCAGGGCGCTACCGACCATGCCGGCGCCGACGATGACCAGATCCGCGTGCATATCCTCGTTCTCCACTCGTGGGCCCTCTTCAGGCCGCGTTCCGCAGGCGCGGCTTGAGCCGCACGTACAGGGTTTTCTGAACCCGCGCCACCAGGGTGCCGGCGTCGTCGCGCACTTCGGCGTGCAGCCGGGGCAGGTACTTCTCGCCGCCGGCGGTCCGCTCGCGGACCTCGTCGAGCAGCTTCTGGTCGATGCTGAAATGCGCATGCACCGGGCCCTTGCCCGGGCTGACGAACTCGATGTTGGCCGCCTTGTCCCAGACCACGTAGTCGCGGCCCAGGTTCTCCATCAGCATCAGCATGAAGAACGGGTCGGTCATCGCGTAGAGGCTGCCGCCGAACTGGGTGCCTACATAGTTGCGATTGAGCCGGTTCAGGCCCATGCGCACCCGAACCTCGCGGAAATCGCCAGCGATGTGCCGCACACGGATGCCCGCCCCCAGGAAGGGCGGGTAGAGATTCATGGCGAAGCGCAGCAGGCGGGCCTTGCGCGCCCTCGACCAGACCGGCATGGCGCTACAGCGGCCGCGCGCCGAGGCCCATGGCCTGGCGGGCGAACCAGCGCTTGGCCGGCGGCAGCAGGTCGAGCCCGAGCAGGCCGAGGTTGCGCCCGGCGCCGAGCAGCGCGCGGTCGTTGGAGAACAGCCGGGTCACCCGGTCGGAGAAGCCGACGGTCATCTGCTGGTCCAGGCGCTGCCCATCGAGGTAGCGCTGCAGCACGGCGAACTCGCCCAGCGGCGCGTCGTCGTGGAGCAGGGCGTCGACCAGCGCCAGGGTGTCGCGCAACGACAGGTTGAAGCCCTGGCCGGCGATGGGGTGCAGACTGTGCGCAGCGTTGCCCAGCACCACCAGGTGCGGACGCACCTGCTCGCGGGCCTCGACCAGGTGCAAGGGGTAGCAGTGCCGTGCGCCGACCTGGCGGAAGGCGCCGAGGCGGTAGCCGAAGGCAGCCTGCAGCTCGCCGAGGAAGGCCGCGTCATCGAGGCCACGCAGGCGTTCGGCGTCCTTGCCTGGGCGGGTCCAGATCAGCGCGCAACGGTTATCCGGCAACGGCAGGAGGGCCATCGGACCGCTGGGGGTGAAGCGCTCGAAGGCCTGCCCGAGGTGCGCCTCGGAGGGCGATACGTTGGCGATCAGCGCAGTCTGCCGGTACGGCGTCTGCTCCACGGCGATGCCAAGTTGTTCGCGCAGCCCGGAACGACCGCCATCGGCGAGGATCGCCAGCTCGCAATCGAGTTGCGTCTCGTCGTCGAGGGTAAGCCGGTAACCGCCCTCCCGGGCTTCCAGGGTCTTCACTTCGGCCGGGCAGTGCCAGCGCACCACCTCGGGGTCGAGCGCCTTCCACAGGCACTGGCCGAGCCAGGCGTTCTCCACCACGTAGCCCAGCGCCGGCACGCCTTCCTCGATGGCGGTCAGGCGGGTGGCGCCGAAGCGGCCGCGGTCGGAAACATGGATATGCAGGATCGGCTCGGCGCGCTCGGCGATCGCCGGCCACAGGCCGAGTCGCTCGTAGATCTGCCGGCTGCCGTAGGACAGCGCCGAAGAGCGAGCGTCGTAGCTGGGCTGGTAGGCGTTGCCGGGGGCGAAGGGTTCGATCAGCACGATCGACCAGCCGCGCTCCCGAGCGCCGGCCTGCAGGGCCAGCGCCAGCGAGGCGCCGACCAGGCCCCCGCCGATGATCGCCAGGTTGACCTTGCTCATCGTCACCTCAGGCTGCCTCGCTCTTGGCCGCGGCCATCAGCGCCTCGATCTCGGCGACGGTCTTCGGCACGCCGTTGGTCAGCACTTCGCAGCCATTGCGGGTGACCACCACGTCGTCCTCGATGCGTACGCCGATACCGCGCCACTTCTTCGCCACCGTGGTATTGTCCGGGGCGATGTAGATGCCCGGCTCGACGGTCATCGCCATGCCCGGTTCGAGCACCCGCCATTCGCCGCCGACGCGGTACTCGCCGACGTCGTGCACGTCCATCCCCAGCCAGTGGCCGGCGCGGTGCATGTAGAAAGCCTTGTAGGCCTCGTGGGCGATCAGCTCGTCGACGTCGCCCTCCAGCAGGCCCAGGCGCACCAGCCCGGCGGTGATGACCCGTACGGTGGCCTCATGGGCCTCGTTCCAGTGGCGACCGGGGGCGATGTAGTCGAACGCCGCCATGTTGGCTTCCAGCACCAGTTCGTAGATCGCCTTCTGCTCGGGACTGAAGCGGCCATTGGCGGGGAAGGTACGGGTGATGTCGCTGGCGTAGCAGTCGATCTCGCAGCCGGCATCGATCAGGATCAGGTCGCCGTCCTTGATCGCCGCATCGTTCTCGCGGTAGTGCAGGATGCAGGCGTTGCGTCCGGCGGCGACGATCGAGCCGTAGGCCGGCATCTTCGCCCCGCCCTTGCGGAACTCGTATTCCAGTTCGGCTTCCAGGTGGTACTCGAACAGCCCCGGCCGGCACACCTCCATCGCCCGGATGTGCGCCCGGGCGGAGACCTCGGCGGCGTAGCGCATGACCTTCACTTCGTTGGCGCTCTTGTACAGCCGCTGGTCGTGCAGCAGGTGGTCGAGGGCAACGAACTCGTTCGGCGGCTGCGCGCCCTGGCGGGCCTTGGAGCGGATCACGTTGATCCAGTCCATCAGCCGGCGGTCGAAGTCGGGATTGGCGCCAAGGGCGTAGTAGACCCGGTCGCGGCCTTCGATCAGGCCGGGCAGGATGTCATCGATATCGCCGATGGGAAAGGCGTCGTCGGCGCCGTACTGGCCGATCGCACCGTCCTGGCCGGCGCGCAGGCCGTCCCACAGTTCACGCTCCGGATCCCGCTCGCGGCAGAAAAGCACGTATTCGCCGTGGGCACGGCCGGGAATCAGCGCCATCACCGCCTCCGGCTCTGGGAAGCCGGTGAGGTACTGGAAGTCGCTGTCCTGGCGGTAGACATGCTCGACGTCGCGATTGCGGATGTACATCGGCGCCGCCGGCAGGATGGCGATGCTGTTGGGTTCCATCTGCGCCATCAGCGCCTTGCGCCGACGGGCGTACTCCGACTTGGGGATACGGATCATGCAGAAACCTCAGTGCAGTGAAGGCTTGGGAGCGGGCTCCAGCGGCTTGCCGCACTCGGCGAACAGCAGCAGCGGAGCGACCCGCAGGTATTCCATGACTTCCATATAGTCCGTCTCGCCGTCCTCGCTGTCTTCCAGCTGGCCCTGGACCTGGGCGATGGCGGCCATGTCCTGCAGCACTTCCTCGGCTTCGCCGGTCAGGCTGCCTTCGCGGGCGGTGAGGCCGAAACCGGCGAGGAAACCCTGGCACCATTGGCCGAGCGCCTCGGTGCGCTGGGCGAGCGGGGTTTCGTCGTCGGGCAGGAGCATGACGACGGCGACCTCGCCGGCGGAAAAGTCCTGCCGGACCATGCCGAGCAGGCCGGACAACGCGGCCTTGAGTCGTTCGCCCGGCGCGCCGCCGAGCAGTTCGGCGGCAGCGTGTTGCCAGGCGGCCTCGTCGAAGCCGGCGCCGGCGCAGACCCGACCCAGCAGATGGCCGTGCAGTTCGGCCGGCGAGACCGGCATGGCCGCCTCGGCGAGAAGGGAGGAAAAGGCGCTGTAGGCGGAATTCTGAGTGGACATCTCGGGACCCTGACGGCTGGGCGCCATTGGGGCGCTACACGTGAAATGAAGGTGGTTATCCTAGCACCGCCCGCCCCGGCAAGACCATGCGACCGGTTGCCGGCGCGCCGGCCCGGCCGGGGCATTGGCCCCGACCGGGGACGATCCTATATAGTTGTCCAATCACCCCAATTCCCAAGCGAGAGCCCATGGAAGACGCCGATCTGCAATTGTTGACGGCCAAGTTCGACCAGCTGCTCCAGAAGCTGGAACAGCTCAAGGCGGAGAACCGGCTGCTGCGGGCGAACGAAAAGTCCTGGCGCGAAGAGCGCGCTCATCTGATCGAAAAGAACGAAATGGCGAGACACAAGGTCGAAGCGATGATTTTGCGTCTGAAAGCCTTGGAGCAGGACACATGAGCCAGTCGAATACCCTCACCGTGCAGATTCTCGACAAGGAATACTGCATCAATTGCCCGGACGACGAGCGCGCCAACCTGGAAAGCGCCGCCCGTTACCTGGACGGCAAGATGCGCGAGATCCGCTCCAGCGGCAAAGTCATCGGCGCCGACCGGGTTGCCGTGATGGCCGCCCTCAACATCACCCACGACCTGCTGCACCGCAAGGAGCGCCTGGACCAGGAAAGCAGCTCGACCCGCGAGCGCGTGCGCGAACTGCTCGATCGCGTCGACCGCGCCCTGGCGAATCCGGCCGATGCCGGCGAAGCCTGACCCGGGCGCGGCCAATTCGGGTATACTGGCCTCCGCTCCCTGGTGTGTTGGCCAGTCGGTGATGTCCCTGAGCCGATAACTGCAACAACGGAGGTTGCCAGTTGGACCGGTGTGCATGTCCGCACGACGGAAAGCCTTAAGGTCTACTGCAACCGCCACCTTGAACTTTCGGGTTCAAGGGCTAACCCGACAGCGGCACGACCGGGGAGCTACCTTTCCACATGATCGAATCGCAAGACCTCAGCCGCCCGGCCCTGCGCCGCAAGCTCCGCCAGGCGCGCCGCGCGCTCTCCCCCCTGCAGCAACGCCTCGCCGCCCGCGCCCTCTATCGACAACTGGCGCAGCATCCCCTTTTCCGCCGTGCCCGCCATATCGCCCTGTACCTGCCCAACGACGGCGAGATCGACCCGCGTCCGCTGCTGCGTGCGGCGCAGAAGCGCGGCAAGGCCACCTACCTGCCGGTGCTGGCGCCCTGGCCGCGGACGCGCATGGTATTCCAGCGGGTCGGCAGCGGCGAACGCTGGACCCGCAACCGCTTCCGCATCAGCGAACCGCTGGCCGACGCCGGCCGCCAGCGCAAGGCCTGGGCGCTGGACCTGGTACTGCTGCCGCTGGTGGGGTTCGACGAACAGGGCGGGCGCCTGGGCATGGGCGGCGGCTTCTACGACCGCAGCCTGGCCTACCTGGCGAGGCGCAAAAATGGTCACAAACCGACGTTGATCGGCCTGGCCCATGAATGTCAGAAGGTGGATCGACTGGCGCTGGCCAGCTGGGACATTCCCCTGGCGGGAACGGTGACCGATGCGGGCTGGTACGTGGCAGGGAAACGCTAGGAAGGAGGGAGAACCCTGGGTACCGCGTTCCATGCGATACCCGGCGAGTCTTACGGCTGTTGCGTCACCTGGGCGGGCGTGCTGGCCTGTCGTTCCCAGAGGCTCTGGGTATAACCGGTGGTGACGACCCCAAGTCCGAAGATGATGACCAAAACCCACAGCAAGTCTGGCTTGCGCTTCATCGATTGCCTCCCCCTTCCAGGCAATTTTCGAGGCCGGTCCTTGCGATTATCTTATCGCCTGAGCACCCTGCCCCGCTGAAAAACGGCATTTTCCGATAAGCTGAAGTCATACGCAATTACACCGGCGACCGGTGGTCACGCGCAGACGTTTCCTACGTATATCTACGAAAGAGGAGCAAAGTTCATGCCTGCCTACTGGCTGATGAAATCCGAGCCGGACGAACTCTCGATCCGCGACCTGCAACGCCTCGGAACCGCCCGCTGGGATGGCGTGCGCAACTATCAGGCGCGCAACTTCATCCGCAGCATGAACCCCGGCGACCTGTTCTTCTTCTACCACTCCAGTTGCCCGCAGCCCGGCATCGCCGGTATCGCCCGCATCGAAGGCGAAGCCTACCCCGATCCCACGGCCCTGGATCCCGCCAGCCCCTACCACGACCCCAAGGCCAGCGCCGGGAAGAACCCCTGGAGCGCCCGCGACGTCAGCTTCGTCGAAGCCTTCGCCGAGGTCGTTCCACTGGCCCGGCTGAAGGCCCAGGACGCCCTGGCCAACCTCGCCCTGGTGCAGAAGGGCAGCCGCCTCTCGGTAATGCCGGTCAGCGCCGAGGAATGGCAGGCGATCCTGCCGCTGGCGAAACGCTGAAGCCATCGCTCAGGCCATCTGCGAGATGGTCCGGCGGAAACGCCAGAGCGCGCCGAAGAAGAACGCCGAACCGATCACCACGATACCGGCGAACTGCGGCCAGACGATGTCGAAACCGGCGCCGCGGAACAGGATCGCCTGGGCCAGGCTGACGAAATGCGTGGTCGGCGCCGTCAGCATGATGTTCTGCACCAGTTCCGGCATGCTTTCCCGTGGCGTGGTGCCGCCCGAAAGAATGTTCAGCGGCAGCAGCACGAGGATGGTCAACAGTCCGAGCTGCGGCATCGAACGCGCCACCGTGCCGAGGAATATGCCCATGGAGGTGGTGGCGAACAGATGCAATCCGGCGCCGAGCAGGAACAGTCCCACCGAGCCGCTGATCGGCACGTCCAGCCAGCCACGCACCACCCACTGCAACGAGAGCCCCGCCGCCACCAGCACCACCAGCCCCATCGACCAGACCTTGGCCATCATGATCTCGAAGGCCGACAGCGGCATCACCAGCAGGTGCTCGACGGTGCCGTGCTCGCGCTCGCGGATCAGCGCGGCGCCGGTGAGGATGATCGACAGCATGGTGATCTGGTTGATCACTTCCATCACCCCACCGAACCAGGCCTGGGTCAGGTTCGGGTTGAATTCCATGCGCACCTCGATCTGCGCCGGCATGCTCGGCTCCGCGCGGTAGCGGCTGACGAATTCGCGCACCTCGGTGGCGACGATGTTCTGGATGTAGCCCGCGCCAGAGAAGGCCTGCCCGGTCTGGGTCGCGTCGACGTTGACCTGGATCGAGGGCTTGCGCCCGGCGAGCACGTCGCGCTGGAAGTCCGGCGGGATATCGAGGGTGAAGGTATACAGGCCGACGTCCATGCCGCGATCCATCTCGGCATGTCCGATCATTTCCGGCGGCCGGAAGTATGGGGGCTGGAAGGCATTGACGATACGCGACGAGAGCTGCGAGCGGTCCTCGTCGACCACCGCGATCGGCGCGTGATGCAAGGTTTCCGGAATACCGGTGGCGGAACTGTAGACGCCCAGGGTGAAGGCCCAGACGATCAGTGCCAGCATCGCGTAGTCGCGGCCGAGACTGCGGAACTCCTTGATGCCCAGGTTGAAGATGTTGGCCAGGCTGCGCATCGCTCAGTCCTCCTGCTTCTTCAGGCAGGCCACGCTGAGCAGGGTCAGCACCACGATGGAAGCGGCAAGCGGCAGGTAGTAGGCCCAGAGATCGGACAGGCCCAGCGATTTGGAAAAGGCGCCGCGGCTGACCACCAGGAAATGCGAGGTCGGATAGAGCTTGCCGATCCAGGCCGCCGCACCCTCCAGCGAGGACACCGGGTGGATCAGCCCGGAGAACTGGATCGCCGGGATCATGGTGGCGATCGCCACGCCGAATACAGCGGCGATCTGGCTGCGCATGAACGTCGAGAGGAACAGCCCGAGGCCAGTGCTGGTGACCACATAGAGGAAAGCGCCGATGGTCAACGCCAGGAAGCTGCCCTTGAGCGGCACGCGAAATACCACGATGGCCAGGACCAGCATCAGCAGGAAGTTGATCATGCCCATGGCGACGTAGGGCAGCTGCTTGCCGACCAGGAACTCCAGGCGCGTCACCGGGGTGACATAGAGGTTGGTGATCGAACCCAGTTCCTTTTCGCGCACCACGCCGAGGGCGGTGAGCATGGCCGGGATCATGATCAGCAGCAGCGGGATCACCGCCGGCACCATCGCCTTCAGGCTTTCCACGTCGGGGTTGTAGCGATAGCGCACCTCGGTGCTGGCCGCCGCGCTGGCCTCGGCCCCACCCGCCTGCCGCGAGAGGTCCGCCAGGTAGCTGGTGTGCAGGCCCTGCACGTAGCCGAGCACGGTGTTGGCACGGGTCGGCATCGCTCCGTCGATCCACACGCCGATGGCCGGATCGGAGCCACGCTTGAGATCGCGCCCGAAGTTCGGCGGGATCTCCACCGCCAGGCTCAGCTCGCCGCTGCGCAGGCGCCGGTCGAGGTCGTCCGGGTCGGTGATCGGCGCATGTTCGACGAAATAGCGCGAGCCGGCGATATTCAGCGCGTAGGCCTGGCTGGTGGTGGTCTGGTCACGGTCGAGGACCGCCCAGGAGAGGTCCTCGACGTCCATGTTGATGCCGTAGCCGATGATGAACATCAGCAGCGCGGTGCCGAGCAGGGCCAGGGTCAGGCGGATCGGGTCGCGGCGCAGTTCCATGGCTTCGCGGCGCGCATAGCTGAACAGCCGCAGGGGGCTGAAGCGTTCGCGTTGCGCCTGGCGCCCCTGGCCATCGCCGGGCTGCTCCGCGACGGCCGGCGCCTCGGCCGGTTGCGCTGGCGCGGCGGCACCGGCGGCTTCTTCCAGGTACGCGATGAAGGTCGCTTCCAGGGTCGGCAGGCCACGCTGGCGCACCAGCTCATCGGGAGTATCGCTGGCCAGTACCTTGCCGGCATGCATCAGCGAGATGCGATCGCAGCGCTGGGCCTCGTTCATGAAGTGGGTGGAAATGAAGATGGTCACCCCGTCGCGGCGCGACAGCTCGACCATCAGTTCCCAGAAGCCGTCGCGAGCCACCGGGTCGACCCCCGAAGTGGGCTCGTCGAGGATCAGGATCTCCGGCTTGTGGATCACCGCCACCGCCAGCGACAGACGCTGGCGGATGCCCAGCGGCAGGTCGTTGGGCAGCTCGTCGGCCACCTTCTCCAGGTCGAAGCGCCGGAGCATTTCGCCGACCCGTGCCGGGATGCCATCCGCCGGCAGGTGGAACAGCCGGGCGTGCAACACCAGGTTCTGCCGCACGCTCAGCTCGGCATACAGGGAAAAGGCCTGGGACATGTAGCCGACCCGGCGACGGGTCGCCATGTCGCTGGCGTCCACCGGCTGGCCGAACAGCGCGCACGTGCCTTCGCTGGCCGGCAGCAGGCCGGTGAGCATCTTCATGGTGGTGGACTTGCCGCAGCCGTTGGAGCCGAGAAAGCCGAAGATTTCCCCACGCTCGATACGGAAGCTGACGTGATCGACCGCGACGAAGTCGCCGAAACGACAGGTCAGGCCCTCGGCCTCGATGGCGATCCGCGGCGCGCCTTCGCTCTGCGGTCGCGGCGGGATCACCAATCGATGGTGGCCGGCGCGCTTGCTTTCCGGCAGCAGGGCGATGAACGCCGACTCGAGGCTCTGCGTCCCGGTACGCTCGCGCAGCTCCTGCGGCGTACCGGTGGCCAGGACCTTTCCGTCATCCATCGCCACCAGCCAGTCGAAGCGCTCGGCTTCCTCCATGTAGGCGGTGGCGACCAGCACGCTCATGCCTTCGCGGCCCGCGCGGATACGGCCGATCAGCTCCCAGAACTGGTTGCGCGACAGCGGGTCGACGCCGGTGGTCGGCTCGTCGAGGATCAGCAGGTCGGGATCGTGGATCAGCGCGCAGCACAGCCCGAGCTTCTGCTTCATGCCGCCGGACAGCTTGCCCGCAGGACGCTCGGCGAACGGCGCCAATCCGGTGCTTTGCAGCAGATCGGCGATGCGCCGCTCGCGCTCGGCCTTGTCGTGGCCGAACAGCCGACCGAAGAAGTCGACGTTCTCGAACACCGAGAGCGTCGGGTAGAGGTTCTTGCCCAGCCCCTGGGGCATGTAGGCGATGCGCGGGCAGACCGCCCGGCGGTGGCGGCGGTCGCGCATGTCGCCATCGAGCACGCGGATCTCGCCATCCTGCATCTTCCGTGCGCCGGCCAGCAGCGCCAGCAGGCTGGACTTGCCGACCCCGTCCGGACCGATCAGGCCGACCATGCGGTTGGCCGGGATCTCCAGGCTGACGTCGTCCACCGCGCGCGTCTCGCCGTAGCGCAGCGAAACGCCCCGGAGGCTCGCCACGCCGCTCCCGCCAGCGGTCATTGCGGAACCTTGATCTGCAGGTTGGCCGGCCACTCGACCTCAGGGTCCAGTCGCAGGTAGGCCATTCCGGGCACGCCGGTCTTGACGTAGGTGATGTATTTTTCCAGCAGCGCCGGATCGAGCCGCGCCTTGACCCGGAACATCAGCTTCTCCCGCTCGTTGGCGGTTTCCACCGTTTTCGGGGTGAACTGGGCGACGCTGGCGACATAGGAAACCTTGGCCGGGATCACGTAGTCCGGCACCGCGTCGATCACCAAGCGCACTTCCTGGCCCAGTCCGACCCTGCCGGCCTGCATGGATGGCAGGAAGAAAGTCATGTAGACGTCGGCCAGGTCGACCATGTTGAGCAGCTTGCCACCGGCCGGCAGCACTTCCCCCGGCTGTGCCACGCGGTACTGCACGCGGCCGTTGCGCGGCGCCTTGAGCAGGCTGTCGTCGATATCCGCCTGGAGCCGGGCGACGCTGGCCTTGGCCGCCTCGATGGCCGACTGCGCCTCGATTACCTGGGAACGCCCGGCCTCGATCGCCGCCTGCGCCGAAATCACTTGCGAGCGTGCCGCGGACAACGCCGCCTGGGCGCTCTGCAGGGTCGCCCGATCGTCGTCGAGTTGCTGTTGCGGCAGGGCATTGCGCTTGACCAGCGCCTCGGTACGGGTGAAGCGCTTCTGCGCCGCTGTCAGTTCGGCCTGGCGCTGCGCCACCACGGCCTGGGCGGTGCTCTTCTCGCTCTCGCGCTGGGCCACCAGCGAGGTCGCGGTGAGCTTGGCGTTCTCCGCCTGGCGCACCTGGGCCTGGGCCTGGGCCAACTGCGCCTCGAGCACCTGGGTATCCATCCGCGCGACGATTTCGCCGGCCTTGACGAAGTCGCCCTCGTCGACCTTGATCTCGGCGACCCGCCCGGGAAGCTTGGCCGCCACGTCCACCTCGGTGGCCTCGATGCGTCCGTTGCCGCTGGCGAATCCCTCGCCCAGGCCGGTCGGTCGCGATACCTGCCAGACCAGCACGCCTACGCCGAGCAGCGCCGCCACGACCAGGGCACGGCTCAGCCACCGTTTGCTTTCCTGTTTCATCCCTTCTCCTCGCACGTCCGGCCAGGCCGCGGCGATGGCGCTCACGCTGGAAAGCGCGGCCGCCGCGGACTTCACTGGCTCGATTGTCCCTCCAGGGCGGCGCGCGGGTGTTGATGCACGTCAGACGCGCCCGACCGAATCTCACAGGAAAGCAGAATCGCCGGTGCCTCGCATCCGGGAGCGCGGGACAGAACGGATAGTTGACCTCAGGGCTGGACGATGAGGTTGTTGAACAGCAGGTCGGTCACCAGCGGCTTGCCCTCTTCCTGCTCGAGGGTCTGCTGGACCTGCTTCAGCGCCTCCTGGCGCAGGCTTTCCTTGGCCTCGACCGTACCCAGGCTCTGGTCGGTCTGCTGGGCGAACAGCATGATCAACTGGTTGCGGATCAAGGGCTCGTGATGCTCGACCTTGGTCGCCGCGTCCTTGTCGGCCACCTGCAGGGCGATGTCGGCCTTGTAGTACTGCAGGCGCGGCCCGCTGCCGTAGTTGCCGACCAGCGCCGGGGTCAGGTCGACGTAGACCGGCTTGTTCGCGCCCTCGCCTTCCGGCGCGGCCTCCTGGGCCGAGGCGAACGACGGGAACAGACTCAGGCACAGGGCCAGCGACAGGGCAATGGGGGTTCTCACGGGCGCATCTCCTCGACGAATGCCGGCAAGCATAGCCAGACTCTCGGCCGGGCCCAAGCCCGGGGTTTATGGACAACCATCAGTTGCGGCGATGCTGATTGACCCCCGGCGTCTCCCTCCTACACTGGCCGGACCGCAAACTGGAGCGTCCCCGATGAAAGCCGTCCTCTGCAAAGCCTTCGGCCCGGCCAGCAGCCTGGTCCTGGAAGAAATCGCCAGCCCGAGCCCGGCGAAGAACGAAATCCTCCTCGATGTGCACGCCGCAGGGGTCAACTTCCCAGACACCCTGATCATCGAGGGCAAGTACCAGTTCAAGCCGCCCTTCCCCTTCTCCCCGGGCGGCGAGGCGGCCGGGGTGGTCGCCGCGGTCGGCGAAAAGGTCGCCCACGTCAGGCCCGGCGACCGGGTCATGGCCCTGACCGGCTGGGGCAGCTTCGCCGAGCAGGTCAAGGTGCCCGGCTATAACGTGATGCCGATTCCCGAAGGCATGGACTTCGCCAGCGCCGCCGCCTTCGGCATGACCTACGGCACCTCGATGCACGCCCTGAAACAGCGCGCCAATCTGCAACCCGGCGAGACCCTGCTGGTGCTCGGCGCTTCCGGCGGGGTCGGGCTGGCTGCCGTGGAGATCGGCAAGGCCATGGGCGCGCGGGTGATCGCTGCCGCCAGTACCCCCGACAAGCTCGCCGTGGCCAAGGCCGCCGGCGCCGACGAACTGATCAACTACAGCGAAGGTAGCCTGCGCGAGCAGCTCAAGGCCTTGACCGGCGGCCAGGGCGTCGATGTGATCTACGATCCGGTGGGCGGCGAACTGTTCGAGGAGGCCTTCCGCAGCATCGCCTGGAACGGACGGATGCTGGTGGTCGGCTTCGCCAGCGGCAGCATCCCTTCGCTGCCGGCCAACCTGACCCTGCTCAAGGGCGCCTCGCTGGTCGGCGTGTTCTGGGGATCGTTCGCCCAACGCCAGCCGCAGGACAACGCTGACAACTTCCGCCAGCTGTTCGCCTGGCACGCCGAAGGCAAACTGAAGCCGCTGGTGTCGCAGCGCTTCCCGCTGGAACGGGCCGGCGACGCTATCGACGCCCTCGGCCAGCGCAGGGCGGTCGGCAAGGTGGTGGTGGAGGTTCGCTGAGCCACGAAGGCGGCGAGTATTGCCTCCCGCCCGTGCGGAGAAAGGCATGGCGGGCCGGAGCGATACACCGGCCGAGGCCCACGCTGTCAGATGTTTTTCCCCTATGAAGGCCCCGGTTTCCGACCGGGGCTTTCTTATTTCCGACCAATGCACTCAACCTGTAACATTTCCGCTATTTTTTCATTTACGAAAAATGTAGTGTTCGCAACCGCGTAAAAAGGCGCGACACAACAACAAGCGGAGCTCGCGATGTTCGGAATCTTTCGTCCCGCGCCACACCAGGCGCCACTGCCCGATGCCGAGGTGGACAGCACCTACCGGCGCCTGCGCTGGCAGATCTTCGCCGGTATCTTCATCGGCTACGCGGGTTACTACCTGCTGCGCAAGAACTTCTCCCTGGCCATGCCCTACCTTATCGAGGACGGCTACAGCCGCGGTCAACTGGGCGTCGCGATGTCGGCCATCGCCATCGCCTACGGCCTGTCGAAATTCATCATGGGCCTGGTCTCGGATCGTTCCAACCCACGGGTCTTCCTGCCGTTCGGCCTGTTGGTGTCGGCGGCGGTGATGTTCATTTTCGGATTCGCGCACTGGGCTACCTCCAGCGTCGCCATCATGTTCGTCCTGCTCTTCATCAACGGCTGGGCCCAGGGCATGGGCTGGCCGCCGAGCGGACGGACCATGGTCCACTGGTGGTCGCAGAAGGAGCGCGGCAGCGTGGTCTCGGTGTGGAACGTCGCCCACAACGTCGGCGGCGGCCTGATCGGCCCGCTGTTCCTGCTCGGCCTGGCGCTGTTCGGCGACTGGCGCTCGGCCTTCTACGTGCCGGCCATCGTCGCCGTGGGCGTAGCCGTGTTCGCCTATTTCGCCATGCGCGACACCCCGCAATCCTGCGGCCTGCCACCGATCGAGAAGCACAAGGACGACTACCCCGAAGGCTACGACGAACACCACGAGCGCGAGCTGTCGACCAAGGAGATCTTCGTCACCTACGTGCTGCGCAACAAGCTGCTCTGGTACATCGCCCTGGCCAACGTGTTCGTCTACCTGCTGCGCTACGGTGTGCTCGACTGGGCGCCGACCTACCTCAAGGAGGCCAAGCACTTCAACGTCGACAAGTCGTCCTGGGCGTACTTCTTCTACGAATGGGCGGGGATTCCCGGCACCCTGCTCTGCGGCTGGCTGTCGGACAAGCTGTTCAAGGGCAATCGCGGCGCCACCGGCGTGGTGTTCATGATCCTGGTGACCGTCGGCACCCTGATCTACTGGCTGAACCCGGCCGGCAACCCGGCGATCGACATGGCTGCGCTGATCATGATCGGCTTCCTGATCTACGGCCCGGTGATGCTGATCGGCTTGCAGGCCCTGGAGCTGGCGCCGAAGAAAGCGGCCGGCACCGCCGCCGGCTTCACCGGTCTGTTCGGCTACCTCGGCGGCTCGGTGGCGGCCAACGCCCTGGTCGGCTACACGGTGGACCACTTCGGCTGGGACGGTGGCTTCAAGCTGCTGATCGGCGCCTGCCTGCTGGCCATCCTGTTCCTCTGCCTGACCCTGCGCAAACCCGCGGTCCAGGCCGCGCCGCAGCAAGCCGGCTGATGACGCGGCGGCTCCGGCGCCAGGCCGGAGCCGCGTTCAGTCCCGCGGCGCGTAGGCGAACACGTCGGCGCGCATCTGGTGCGCGTCCATCCCTGCTTCGACCAGGGCATCCAGGGTCGCGTAGACCATCGCCGGCGAGCCGCTGGCATACACATGCAGGCTCGACAGGTCGGCGAAATCCTCGCGCACCGCCTCGTGCAGCAAGCCGCAGCGCCCCTCCCAGCCACAGAGGTCGCTGACCACCCGGTGCAGGAACAGGTTCGGCAGGCCTTCCCACTCCGTCCAGTGCGGCAGTCGGTAGAAATCCTCCGGACGCCGAACGCCCCAGTAGAGATGTACAGGATGGGCGAAGCCGGCGGCGCGGCAGTGCTCGATCAGGCTGTGCATCTGCGACATGCCGGTTCCCGCAGCGATCAGCACCAGCGGACCGTCGGGCAGTTCCGCCAGATGCGCGTCGCCGAACGGCAGCTGGATCCGTGCCAGGCGCTCGCGCTGCAATTGCGCGATCAGCGCGACGGCACTGTCTTCCTTGGCCAGGATGTGCAACTCAAGGTCGCGTCCCGCATGCGGTGCGGAGGCCAGGGAAAACGCCGCGCTGTCGCCGCCGTCACGCTCCAGCAACAGGTACTGCCCGGCATGATAGCGTGGCGGCTTGCCGGCCGGCGCGCGCAGGCCGACCCGGTAGACGTCGCCGCCGACCTCTTCGCAGAAGCTCAACTGGCAGGTCAGCTTGCGCAGAGGCAGTTCACCCGGCGCCAGCACCCCGTCCCAATGCAGCACGCAGTCTTCCAGCGGCTCGGCGAGGCAGGTGAAGAGTTCGCCATGATCGCGTACCTCGCCGTTCTGGCGTACCCGCCCCTCCACCAGCAGCGCCGCGCAGATATGGCAGTTGCCGTTGCGGCAGCTCTGCGGACAGTCGTAGCCGAGCCGCCGGGCGCCATCGAGGATGCGTTCCCCCGGCAGCAGCTCGAGGCAGGCGCCGGACGGTTGCAGGACGATACGCATCAGTCGATCCCGAGGCTCGACCAGAGCGCGTCGATGCGCCGTGTCACCGCTTCGTCCTTGACGATGGCGCGCCCCCATTCGCGGCTGGTCTCGCCCGGCCACTTGTGGGTGGCATCAAGCCCCATCTTCGAGCCGAGGCCGGAGACCGGCGAGGCGAAGTCGAGGTAGTCGATGGGCGTGTTGTCGATCATCACCGTGTCGCGCTTGGGGTCCATCCGCGTGGTGATGGCCCAGATCACATCGTTCCAGTCGCGCGCATCGATGTCATCGTCGGTGACGATGACGAACTTGGTGTACATGAACTGCCGCAGGAACGACCAGACCCCGAGCATCACGCGCTTGGCGTGCCCTGGGTACTGCTTCTTCATGGTCACCACCGCCATCCGGTAGGAACAACCTTCCGGCGGCAGGTAGAAATCGACGATTTCCGGGAACTGCTTCTGCAGGATCGGCACGAACACTTCGTTCAGCGCCACCCCGAGGATCGCCGGCTCGTCCGGCGGACGCCCGGTGTAGGTGCTGTGGTAGATCGGTTTCTGCCGGCGGGTGACGCGCTCGACGGTGAACACCGGGAAGCGATCGACCTCGTTGTAGTAGCCGGTGTGATCGCCATAGGGACCTTCGTCGGCTATCTCGCCGGGGTGGATCACCCCTTCGAGGACGATCTCGGCGCTGGCCGGCACCTGCAAGTCGCTCCCGCGACACTTGACCAGCTCGGTACGATGCCCGCGCAACAGGCCGGCGAAAGCGTATTCGGAAAGGGTGTCCGGCACCGGCGTCACCGCACCGAGGATGGTCGCCGGATCGGCGCCCAGCGCCACGGCTACCGGATAGGGCTGGCCCGGATGCTTCTGGCACCACTCGCGGTAGTCCAGTGCGCCGCCGCGATGGCTGAGCCAGCGCATGATCACCTTGTTGCGGCCGATCACCTGCTGGCGGTAGATGCCCAGGTTCTGCCGTTCCTTGTTCGGCCCGCGGGTAACGGTCAGGCCCCAGGTGATCAGCGGCCCGACATCGCCCGGCCAGCAGGTCTGGACCGGCAGCCGGCCGAGGTCGACGTCCTCGCCCTCCTCGACCACTTCCTGGCAGGGGGCGTCCTTGAGCACCTTCGGCGCCATGGACAAGACCTTCCTGTACATCGGCAGCTTGGCCCAGGCGTCCTTGAGGCCCTTCGGCGGCTCGGGCTCCTTGAGTTGCGCCAGCAGCTTGCCGATCTCGCGCAGTGCGCCGACGTCCTCGGCGCCCATGCCCAGCGCCACGCGCTCCGGCGTACCGAACAGGTTGCCGAGCACCGGCATGTCGAAGCCGGTCGGCTTTTCGAACAGCAATGCCGGGCCCTTGGCGCGCAACGTGCGGTCGCACACCTCGGTCATCTCGAGCACGGGGGAAATCGGCACCTGGATGCGCTTCAACGCACCGCGCTGCTCCAGCTGGGCGATGAAATCGCGGAGATCCTTGAACGTCATTGGCCTAACCATTCACTGCAAGACCCCACATCCTACCTGCTCCCGGCCCATCCGGCAGCAGGCAAACGCGGCATTCGGTCACTGCTGGCTGGCGATCCTCGAGTCGTCGAGGCTCTGTAGCATCGGCTCGAACAAAGGCCCGAGTTCATGGGCCCCCTGGGTCGAAAGGTGGTTGTTATCCATGTACAGCGACCAGCCATCACGTTCGGCGAAACAATCCAGGCCATCGCAGAGCACGCTGGAGGGGTCGAGCACGCTCACCCGCGGGTTGCCTTCGGCCAACGCATCGAACAGCGCATTCACGTAGGCGACGCGCGCGGCGTGCTCAGCGAAGGGAAAACGTGCGCGCCCGACATCCTCCCCGCTCAGACTCAGCCGCACCAGCCGCGCCGGTGCCTTGAATGGCAGCAGCGGTACGTCCTTGACCAGCCAGACATGTACGTCGGCCGCGTTCAGCCTTTCGATCATCCCGCTCAGGCGTTGCCGCAGCAGCGCCTCGGCGATCGAGCTGTCCGGCGTGTCGTCCGGCTCGCGGAGAATGTTGCGGGTACCGTCCTGCGAGTCGCCGTATATATACATGTCCCAGCGCCCGGCGAGGATCACCCCGCCCGGCCGCTGCTGTTCGACGAACTCGAGCATCTGCTGGTTGAAACGCAGGCAAGTGTCCTTTTCCAACATCCCCAGCAACGGCGGACAGCCCGCCAGCGAAGCCTGCCAGATCGGCAGTCGGCGACTGGTAGCCAGTTCGCGCAGCAGCGGGCTCAACGCCGCGGAATGGCTGTCGCCCCAACTGACCAGCAGCGGTCGTTCGGCAGCCAGTTCCGCCGGGAAGCGGCAGATGCTTTCCTGACTGAGCGCCTTCTTGTCGAACATGCAGTCGGTCTGCCCATCGCGCCATTTGGACGCCTTGGCATAACGCAAGGCTTCCTCGGAAAGACGCGACGGCACGCCGTCGTAATGCCGCACCAACTGGCCGACGACTCCCAGCAGCAGC
This sequence comes from Pseudomonas sp. 20-5, assembly GCF_056782835.1. Taxonomy (NCBI): domain Bacteria; kingdom Pseudomonadati; phylum Pseudomonadota; class Gammaproteobacteria; order Pseudomonadales; family Pseudomonadaceae; genus Pseudomonas; species Pseudomonas sp. 20-5. The sequence continues at coordinate 5,960,145 of NZ_CM165584.1, forward strand.
AAGCTGCACAGCGCCGCGCCAAGCATCTGCCGGCGCCCGGCGAACAGCTTGCGCTCGCGGAACGGTGCCTCGACGTAGTACAGCGACAGTGCCGCCAGGCCGATGCTCGCCGCCAGCAACCCCAGGCGTGCCGGCAGGCCCAGGGTTTCCAGTGCGTGGTACTGGACGAAGACGTACAGCGGCCAGTGCCAGAGGTACAGCGAATAGGAGATCAGACCGAACCAGACCAGCGGTTGCCAGCCCAGCAGGCGGCGAGCCCAGGTGTCGCCTGCGCCGTTGGCCCAGATCAGCAGGGCGGTGCCAAGCACCGCCGGCAGCGCCGCGAGGCCGGGGAAAGGAGTGTCGCTGTCGTAGAAGAACACCGGCAGGAGAATCGCCGCTATGCCGAGGGTGGCCGCCAGTTGCAGGGACCACTGCGAATGACCGCGGCTAGCGCCCGGCAGCAACGCCAGCGCGGCACCCGCCAGGAGTTCCCAGGCGCGCATCGGCAGGAGGAAGAATGCACTGCCAGGTCGCTGGCTCACCGCCCAGACGCTGGCCGCCAGCGATAGCGCCAGGACCGCGAGGAGGATGGCGAGCCGCCAGCGCAGCAGGCGCCCGGAGATCGCGGCCAGCAGTAGCGGGAAGAGAATGTAGAACTGCTCTTCCACCGACAACGACCAGGTATGCAATAGCGGCTTGAATTCGGACGCGGCGTCGAAATAGCCATCCTGCTTCCAGAACAGGATGTTCGAGGCGAACATCGTCTGGTAGCGAACCGAACGCCCTAACTCTTCGTAGTCGCGCGGCGCCATGAGGAACCAGCCGATCACCAGGCTCGCCGCCATCATCACGAACAGCGCGGGGAGAATGCGGCGTGCCCGGCGCGCCCAGAAGTCGACGAAGCTGAAACGTCCGGCCTGCTGCTCGCGTCGGATGATCGAAGTGATCAGGTAGCCGGAAATGACCAGGAAAACATCGACGCCCACATAGCCGCCGGTGATGCCCCCCAAGCCAAGGTGGTAGAACACCACCGGCAGAATGGCCAACGCTCGCAAACCATCGATGTCCCTTCGATAGGCCAGGCTCGACATCCACGTCCCTCCAGATATGCAAAAGGCGCCCCGGTCAACCGGAGCGCCTTTGTTTGGTACTCTCGAAGACTACTTTCGTTTCATCGAATCGAAGAACTCATCGTTGGTCTTGGTCTGCTTGAGCTTGTCGATGAGGAACTCGATCGCGGAGATCTCGTCCATCGGGTGCAGGATCTTGCGCAGGATCCACATGCGCTGGAGCTCGTCCTCGCTGGTCAGCAGCTCTTCGCGGCGGGTACCCGAACGGTTGATGTTGATGGCCGGGAACACGCGCTTCTCGGCGATCTTGCGATCCAATGGGAGTTCCATGTTGCCGGTACCCTTGAATTCCTCGTAGATCACCTCGTCCATCTTCGAGCCGGTTTCCACCAACGCCGTGGCGAGAATCGTAAGAGAACCGCCCTCTTCGATATTCCGCGCGGCGCCGAAGAAGCGCTTCGGCTTCTCCAGGGCATGGGCGTCGACACCGCCGGTGAGCACCTTGCCGGAGCTGGGGATCACGGTGTTGTAGGCCCGCGCCAGACGGGTGATGGAGTCGAGCAGGATGACCACGTCCTTCTTGTGCTCGACCAGGCGCTTGGCCTTCTCGATCACCATCTCGGCGACCTGTACGTGACGGGTCGGCGGTTCGTCAAAGGTCGAGGCGACCACTTCGCCGCGCACGGTGCGCTGCATTTCGGTCACTTCCTCAGGGCGCTCGTCGATCAGCAGGACGATCAGGTGGCATTCGGGGTTGTTGCGGGTGATGTTGCTGGCGATGTTCTGCAGCATGATGGTCTTGCCCGCCTTCGGCGGCGCCACGATCAGGCCGCGCTGGCCCTTGCCGATCGGCGCGCAGAGATCGATGACGCGGCCGGTCAGGTCTTCGGTGGAGCCGTTGCCGGCTTCCATCTTCATCCGCTCGTTGGGGAACAGCGGCGTCAGGTTCTCGAAGAGAATCTTGTTCTTCGCATTCTCCGGACGATCGAAGTTGATCGAGTCGACCTTGAGCAGGGCGAAGTAACGCTCGCCCTCTTTCGGCGGCCGGATCTTGCCGATGATGGTGTCGCCCGTGCGCAGGTTGAAGCGCCGGATCTGGCTCGGCGAGACATAGATGTCGTCGGGGCCGGCCAGGTAGGAAGAGTCGGCGGAGCGCAGGAAGCCGAAGCCGTCCTGAAGAATCTCCAGCACGCCATCGCCGGAGATCTCTTCACCACTTTTCGCGTGCTTCTTCAGCAGGGCGAAGATGATGTCCTGCTTGCGCGAACGGGCCATGTTTTCCAGGCCCATGGCATCGGACATTTCCAGCAGTTCGGCAATCGGCTTTTGCTTGAGTTCGGTCAGATTCATAGGAAAGAGATAGGTACGCAGAAAGAGGAATTGGAGAAAGCGTCGAGCTTGGGAAAGCCGTGTCGCAAGGGGGCGACAGGAGCGCTAGAAAGTTCGAGTAGGAAGTGCGTCCGGGACGGCATGCAGAAGGCGACGGAAAAAACGTCGCGAACCCGAATTTAACACCGTGGCCGGGTGGCGTCTATAGAAACGCAAAAAAAAGCCCCGCGAATCGCGGGGCTTTCCAGCGAGGCCAGGGCCCGGCTCAGATATTGGCGTCGAGGAAGGCCGCCAGCTGCGACTTGGACAGTGCGCCGACCTTGGTCGCCTCGACATTGCCGTCCTTGAACAGCATCAGGGTAGGGATGCCACGCACGCCGTATTTCGGCGGGGTATCCTGGTTCTCGTCGATGTTCAGCTTGCAGACCTTCAGCTTGCCCTGATAGTCCCTGGCGACTTCGTCCAGCACCGGCGCGATCATCTTGCACGGACCGCACCACTCGGCCCAGTAGTCCACCAGCACAGGGCCGTCGGCCTTCAGCACGTCCTGCTCGAAGCTGGCATCAGTAACGTTGACGATATGTTCGCTCATGAAATCTCTCCGTAGTCGGACGCGAATTGAAACGCGAAAGTGCCGACCATCATATCCCGCCTTGACCCTCGCCGGAAGGCGCAGCCGATTGAGAGTCTCTATCGTTGGTCGGCTGATTCCCGATTGATCGGCTGCCGCATTGGCGACCCTCGCCCTATCGTGGCAGGATGGCGCAGTTTTCCAATGGACTTGCAAAGCATGCCGCAAAAACCTGCCGAGGCATTCCCGCTGATTGCCGCCCTGGACCTGGGCTCCAACAGTTTCCACCTCTGTCTGGCCAAGGCCAATATCCACGGCGAAGTCCGCATCCTCGAACGGCTGGGCGAGAAGGTCCAACTGGCCGCCGGCCTCGACGAGGAGCGCAATCTCAGCGAAGAGGCCACCCAGCGCGGCCTCGACTGCCTGCGCCGCTTCGCCCAGTTCATCAGCGGCATGCCCCAGGGTTCCGTACGCGTGGTCGCGACCAACGCCTTGCGCGAGGCGCGCAACCGCAGCGATTTCATCCGTCGTGCGGAAGAGGTTCTCGGCCATCCCGTGGAAGTCATCTCCGGCCGCGAGGAAGCCCGCCTGATCTACCTCGGCGTCGCCAACAGCATGCCCGACAGTGGCGGTCGCCGGCTGGTAAGCGACATCGGCGGCGGCAGCACCGAGTTCATCATCGGCCAGGGTTTCGAGTCCGAGCTGCGGGAAAGCCTGCAGATGGGTTGCGTCAGCTACACCCAACGCTACTTCCGCGACGGCAAGATCACCCCGGCCCGCTACGCCCAGGCGTACACGGCTGCACGCCTGGAACTGATGGGCATCGAGAACAGCCTGCGGCGCCTCGGCTGGCAACAGGCGGTCGGCGCCTCCGGCACCATCCGCGCAGTGGCGCTGGCGATCAAGGCCGGCGGCCACGGCAACGGCGAGATCAGCCCGGACGGACTGGCCTGGCTGAAGCGCAAGGTGCTCAAGCTCGGCGACGTGGAGAAGCTCGATCTGGAAGGGATCAAGCCGGACCGCCGGACCATCTTCCCGGCCGGACTGGCCATTCTCGAAGCGATCTTCGACGCGCTGGAACTGGAACAGATGGTTCACTCCGAGGGCGCCCTGCGCGAAGGCGTTCTCTACGACCTGGTCGGCCGTCACCAGCACGAGGACGTGCGCGAACGCACCATCAGCTCGCTGATGCAGCGCTACCACGTCGATCCGGAGCAGGCTTCGCGGGTGGAGGCCAAGGCCCTCAAGGTGCTTGCCGAAGTCGGCGACGCCTGGGAGCTGAACGGCGAACTGCACCGCGACCTGCTGAGCTGGGGCGCACGGGTCCACGAGATCGGCCTGGACATCGCCCATTACCACTACCACAAGCACGGCGCCTACCTGATCGAGCACTCCGACCTGGCTGGCTTCTCGCGCCAGGACCAGCAGATGCTGTCGCTACTGGTACGCGGCCACCGCCGCAACATTCCGGCGGACAAGCTGGCGGAGTTCGCCGAGGAAGGCGACAAGCTGGTACGCCTGTGCATCGTGCTGCGCTTCGCGATCCTCTTCCACCACATTCGCGGCACCCAGGAAATGCCCTCGGTGCGTCTGAAGGCAGAGCCCAAGAGCCTTTCGGTGACCTTCCCCGAGGGCTGGCTGGAAGCCAACCCGCTGACCCAGGCCGACTTCGCCCAGGAAGCCGAATGGCTCAAGCGGGTCGGCTACAGCCTCAACGTGCGGTAAGCACCGGCGCGGCCAGCTTCTCCAGCAGGGTCGCCTGGGTATTGCGGGGGTTCTGGTTACCGGTGGGACTGAGCCGCTGGTAGCTACCGTCGGCCTGCAACACCCAGGCCTGGGTGTTGTCGGTCAGGTACGTTTCCAGTTCCTTCTTGACCCGCTGCACCAGCTTCTTGCCTTCCACCGGGAAGCAGGTCTCGACGCGCATGTCGAGGTTGCGCTCCATCCAGTCGGCGCTGGAGAGATAGAGCTTCTCGTCGCCGCCGTTGAGGAAGTAGTAGATGCGGCTGTGCTCGAGGAAGCGCCCGATGATCGAGCGCACGTGGATATTGTGCGAGACCCCCGGGATGCCCGGCCGCAGGCAGCACATGCCACGCACCACCAGGTCGATCCTGACCCCGGCCTGGCTGGCCTTGTACAGGGCGCGGATGACCTTCGGATCGGTCAGCGAGTTGACCTTGGCCATGATGTGCGCAGGCTGGCCGAGCGCCGCCTGGGCCGCCTCGCGGTTGATCATTTCCAGCAGGTTCTTCTTCAGGGTGAACGGCGCATGCAACAGCTTCTTCATGCGCAGCGTCTTGCCCATCCCGATCAGTTGGTTGAACAGCTTGTGCAGGTCCTCGCAGAGCGCCACGTCGGCGGTCAGCAGGCTGTAGTCGGTGTACAGGCGAGCGTTGCCGGCATGGTAGTTGCCGGTGCCCAGGTGCGCGTAGCGGCGCAGTTCGCCGTCCTCGCGACGGAGGATCAGCATCATCTTGGCGTGGGTCTTGAAGCCGACCACGCCGTAGATCACCACCGCGCCGGCCTGTTGCAGGCGGCTGGCCAGTTGCAGGTTGGACTCTTCGTCGAAGCGGGCGCGCAGCTCGATCACCGCGGTGACCTCCTTGCCGTTGCGTGCCGCCTCGACCAGGGCGTCGACGATCTCAGAGTTGGCACCGCTGCGGTACAGGGTCTGCTTGATCGCCAGCACGTTCGGATCCTTGGCGGCCTGGCGCAGCAGGTCGATCACCGGGGTGAAGGACTCGAACGGGTGCATCAGCAACACGTCGAGCTTGCTGAGGACGTTGAAGAGGTTTTCCTTCTTCTGCAAAAGACGCGGGATCGCCGGGGTGAAGGGCGGGTACTGCAGCTCCGGATGGCTTTCCAGGCCGGTGACGCTGAACAGGCGGGTCAGGTTGACCGGGCCGCTGACCTTGTACAACTCGCTTTCGGACAGGCCGAACTGCTTGAGCAGGTAGTTGGTCAGGTTCTGCGGGCAGGTATCCACCACCTCCAGGCGTACCGCGTCCCCGTAGCGACGCGAGAACAGCTCGCCGCGCAGCGCGCGGGCCAGGTCCTCGACATCCTCGGTGTCCACCGACAGGTCGGCGTTGCGGGTCAGGCGGAACTGGTAGCAGCCCTTCACCTTCATGCCGGGGAACAGGTCGTCGGCGTGGGCGTGGATCATCGACGACAGGAACACGTAGTTGTCACCCTCGCCGCCAACGTCTTCCGGCAGCCTGATGATCCGTGGCAGCAGGCGCGGCGCCGGGATGATCGCCAGGCCGGAGTCGCGGCCGAAGGCATCCATCCCCTCCAGCTCGACGATGAAGTTGAGGCTCTTGTTCACCAGCAGCGGGAACGGGTGGGTCGGGTCGAGGCCGATCGGGGTGATGATCGGCGCGATCTCGTCGCGGAAGAAGCGCCGCACCCAGGTCTTGATCTTCAGCGTCCAGTGACGCCGGCGGATGAAGCGGATCTGGTGCTTGGCCAGCTCCGGCAACAGGGTCTCGTTGAGGATCCGGTACTGCCGCGACACCTGCTCGTGGACCAGCTCGCTGATCCGCGCCAGTGCCTGGTGCGGCAGCAGGCCGTCGGCGCCGGCCTGCTCGCGGGCGAAGGTGATCTGCTTCTTCAGGCCGGCGATGCGGATCTCGAAGAACTCGTCGAGGTTGCTCGAGAAGATGAGGAGGAACTTCAGCCGCTCCAGGAGCGGGTAGGACTCGTCCAGCGCCTGCTCCAGCACGCGGATGTTGAACTGCAACTGGGAGAGCTCGCGATGAATGTACAGGCTGCTGTCATCCACGCTGGGAACCACCGCAGGTGGCGTTTCCACCGGGATCGTTTCGGCCATCTTCACTTCTGCTTCGCTTTCCACGTTCGCCACTACGGTTTCGTCGGCGGCGATACGTTCGATCTCATCAAGTCCTTGCTGCGTATTCATTCATCTTCCCGAGGGGGTCAACGCCCCCGTCTTAATTGTTCTGCGGCCTGCTTGGCGAAGTAGGTCAGAATGCCATCGGCGCCGGCACGTTTGAAGGCGGTAAGGGACTCGAGGATCACCGATTCGGCCAGCCAGCCGTTCTGGATGGCGCCCATGTGCATCGCATACTCGCCGCTGACCTGGTAGACAAAGGTCGGGGCGCGGAATTCATCCTTCACCCGACGCACGATGTCGAGGTAGGGCATGCCCGGCTTGACCATCACCATGTCGGCGCCTTCGGCCAGGTCGGCGGCCACTTCGTGAAGTGCCTCGTCGCTGTTCGCCGGATCCATCTGGTAGGTGGCCTTGTTGCCCTTGCCGAGGTTCGAAGCCGAGCCGACCGCATCGCGGAACGGACCGTAGTAGGCGCTGGCGTACTTGGCCGAGTAGGCCATGATCCGCACATTGGTGTGGCCGGCAGACTCCAGGGCCTCGCGGATCGCACCGATGCGACCGTCCATCATGTCCGAGGGCGCTACCACCTGGGCGCCGGCCTCGGCGTGGGACAGCGCCTGCCGTACCAGCACGTCGATGCTGACGTCGTTGAGGACGTAGCCATCGTCATCCAGGATGCCGTCCTGGCCATGGGTGGTGAACGGGTCGAGCGCCACGTCGGTGATGATGCCCAGCTCCGGAAAGCGCTCGCGCAGGGCGCGGGTGGCGCGCTGGGCGATGCCTTCCGGGTTGTATGCCTCGGCGGCGTCCAGGGACTTCTTCTCCACCGGGGTCACCGGGAACAGCGCCAGCGCCGGAATGCCCAGGGCCACCCACTCTTCCGCCTCGATCAGCAACTGGTCGATGGACAGGCGCTCGACGCCGGGCATCGACGGAATGCTTTCACGCTGGTTGACCCCATCGAGGACGAACACCGGCAGGATCAGGTCGTCGACGGTGAGGACATTCTCGCGGACCAGGCGGCGGGAGAAGTCATCGCGGCGATTGCGCCGCAGGCGGGTGTAGGGATAGGCGCGATTGGCGGGAGTGAAGCTCACGGTTTACTCCAGGGCCCAGATAACGGGCACAGTGTGGCAGTTATAGTCCCTGATTATGACGGATTGGCAACAAGCGACGACAGTGACTCAAGGTCGCGGCATCCTGCCGCACCGCCAATCATCGCAAAAAGCCAGCGGCAAAGGCCATTCATTGCACAATCAATGACCTGGGCCGTGACGATCGCGCTTTCCCCACGCCCTCAACCGAGTTAGGCTGCGCGTTCATTTCGCTTCGCTGCCCCGATGATGCTCCAACAATTCCTGCAGGACTTCGGCTATTTCGCCCTTTTTCTCGGTACTTTCTTCGAGGGCGAAACCATTCTCGTGCTGGCCGGGTTCCTTGCCTTCCGCGGCTACATGCAACTGGATACCGTGATTCTCACCGCCTTCCTCGGCAGCTACGCCGGCGACCAACTCTGGTACTTCCTCGGACGCCGCCACGGACGCCGGTTGCTGGCGCGCAAGCCGCGCTGGCAGAAGCTCGGCGACAAGGCGCTGGACCATGTGCGCCGCCATCCCGACCTGTGGGTGCTGAGTTTCCGCTTCGTCTACGGCCTGCGTACGGTGATGCCGGTGGCCATCGGCCTGTCCGGCTATCCACCGGCCCGCTATCTTCTTCTCAACGGCATCGGCGCCATCGTCTGGGCCGCCGCGCTGGGCTCCGCCGCCTACTATTTCGGCAGCGTACTGGAAGGCATGCTCGGCAACATCAAGAAATACGAACTCATGGTCCTCGGCGGCCTGATCGTGCTGGGCCTGCTGCTCTGGCTATGGCGGCGTTTCAAGACACCGCGCGGCAACGGCGCGGGCGGCAACGCCGACAAATCCGAGTGAACCCGCGCCGGCGCGACTGAACAGCCGGCCCCTTCGTACACTCCAACTCCTTGTACCCTCCGCTCCGGCTGGCCGCCGGGGCCGGCGGCTCGCTATGCTTGCGCGATACCGACCCCGGCCAGACCCGTCCGGTCCGGATCCTGCGTTCCCAAGGAGTAAGCCTCATGCACAAGAAAGTTGCCGTCATCCTCTCCGGTTGTGGCGTCTACGATGGCGCGGAAATCCACGAAAGCGTGATCACCCTGCTCCGCCTCAGCCAGCGTGGCGCCGAGGCACAATGCTTCGCGCCGAACATCGCCCAGCACCATGTGGTCAACCACCTGACCGGCGAGGAAATGCCGGAAAGCCGCAATGTCCTGGTCGAGTCCGCGCGTATCGCCCGCGGCGAAGTCAAGGACCTGCGCGAAGCCCGCGCCGAGGACTACGACGCGCTGATCGTGCCCGGTGGCTTCGGCGCTGCGAAGAACCTCAGCGACTTTGCCATCAACGGCGCGCAATGCCAGGTGCAGCCGGACGTGCTGGCGCTGGCCAAGGCTTTCGCCGAAGCCGGCAAGCCAGTCGGGCTGATCTGCATCGCTCCGGCGATGGCGGCGAAGATCTACGGCGCCGGCGTCCAATGCACCATCGGCAACGACGCCGACACCGCCGACGCGCTGAAGCAGATGGGTGCCGAGCACATCGACGCGCCGGTGGACGAGATCGTCGAAGACAGCGCGCGCAAGCTGGTGACCACCCCGGCCTACATGCTCGCCCAGTCGATAGCCGAAGCCGCTTCCGGGATCAACAAGCTGGTCGACCGGGTGCTCGAACTGGTGGACCAGGACAAGGCCTGATCGGCCAAGCACGAGGGCGGTCGCGCCGCCGCCCTTTTCAAATCCGTGCCGCTACGCCAGCGTGCGTCTCGAAACCATCGAATCGAGACGCCGCGATGAGCGAAACGCCCTCCTCCGCCCTGCCTGACGACGTCCACCAACTGGTGGCGGATTTCTTCCAGCGCATCCCCTTCAACCGCATGCTCGGCATCCGCGTGGCGAGCCTCGGCCGCGAGCGGGTAGTCCTCGACCTGCCGATGAAGGACGAACTGATCGGCAACTTCGTCCAGGGCATTCTCCACGGCGGGGTGATCTCCAGCCTGCTCGACGTCACCGGCGGTGCGATGGCCCTGATCGGCGCCCTCGAACGGCATCGCGAACTGCCAGGCCACGAGCGCATGGCGCGGCTGTCGAAGCTCGGCACCATCGACTTGCGCGTCGACTACCTGCGCCCGGGACGCGGCCGGACGTTCACCGCCCATGCGGTGCCGCTTCGCTCGGGCAACAAGGTCGCAGTGGTGCGCTCGGAACTGCATAGCGACGACGGCACGCTGGTCGCCGTCGGTACCGGCACCTATCTGTGCGGCTGACTCGCGCGTAGATCGGCTTCCCGCTGCAGGCGGGTGAGCAAGCGGTCCAGGGCGTTGGCGAACGCCTGGCGGTCACGCTCACCGTAGGGCGCCTGGCCGCCGCCCATCTGCCCCTGGTCACGCAGGTCGGCCATCAGGTTGCGCATGGCCAGCTTATCGCCCATGTTCCGCGCGTCGAACTCGCGGCCGCGAGGATCGAGGGCGGCAACCTGTTTCTTGATCAGCCGATCGGCCAGCGGTACGTCGCTGCAGATCGCCAGGTCGCCCGGCTCGGCCTGCTCCACCAGGTAATCGTCAGCCGCATCCATCCCGCTTTCCACCACCACCAGACGCACGCAGGCGAACGGCGGCTTGACCTGCGGCTGGCCGGCGACCATCCAGACTTCCAGCTTGCGCTTGAGAGCGAACTTGCAGACCAGTTCCTTGGCCGCCTTGGGGCAGGCGTCGGCATCGATCCAGATACGCATGAACGGACTTCCGTAGAAATGACGACGGCCAGTATCGCACTGGCCGTCGTGGTTGCGCGAACCCGCTCAGTCGGCCGCGTTGGCCGCCGCACGCCGGCGCTCGACGATCCGGCTACGTCCGTAGAGCAGCGCGATGGCCACCAGCGCCATGGCCTGGGCCGACAGCGAATAGGCGTCGGCCTTGATCCCCAGCCAGTCGAAGTCGAAGAACGGCACCGGACGGGTGCCGATCACCCCGGCTTCCTGCAAGGCGATGACGCCATGTCCGGCGAACACCACCGAGAGCGCACAGAGCAACGCCGCGTTGATGCTGAAGAACAACCCCAGCGGCAGTTTCGCCGAACCACGCAGGATCACCCAGGCCAGGCCGATCAGCAGGACCACGGCGGTCGCCGCGCCGCCGATCACGGCATTGTGCCCGGCCGGTCCGGCCTGCAACCAGAGGGTTTCGTAGAACAGGATGACCTCGAACAACTCGCGGTAGACCGAGAAGAACGCCAGCACTGCGAAGCCGAAGCGTCCGCCACCGCCCACCAGGCTGCTGCGGATGTAGTCCTGCCAGGCTGCCGCGTGGCGGCGGTCGTGCATCCAGACGCCGAGCCAGAGCACCATCACGCAGGCGAACAGAGAGGTGAAGCCCTCCATCAGCTCGCGCTGGGCACCGCCGATATCGATCACATAGGCGGCCAACGCCCAGGTGGCGAAGCCGGCGACGAAGGCCAGCCCCCAGCCGACGTGCACGCCACGCACGGCACTTTCCTGCCCGGTATTGCGCAGGAAGGCGAGGATGGCGGCAAGCACCAGGATTGCCTCTACCCCTTCGCGCAACAGGATCAACAAGGCGGAAACGAAACTGATGGAGAAACTCAGCGAGTCGCCGCCAAGCTGCTTGGCGGCCTCTGCCAGCTTGCCCTTGGCCAGCTCCAGCTGTTGCGCCACCTGGGCTTCCGGGAGGCCATCGCGCAACGCCTGGCGGTAGGCCATCAGCTGTTTCTCGGTGGAGCGGCGCAAATCGGCGTCGACGTTGTCCAGCGAGCTTTCCACCAGCTCGAAGCCTTCCAGGTAGGCCGCCACCGACAGGTCGTAGGCCTGGTCGCGGTCGCCTTCGCGATAGACCGCGAAGCTCTTGTCCAGGGTGGCGGCGGTATAGTCGATCAACTGCCCAGGACCGCGCTGCTCCAGCGGCGGATGCGCACGCAGGGCGCGGAAGCTCTCCGCAGCGGCCTCGCCGTCGTACTCGGCGACTTCGGCCGGAGTCTGCGTGGCCAGGGTCGCCAGCGGGTAGGCATGGGCCTTGTCCGGCTGCGCACTGCCGGCGCTCAGGCCGGCCACATAGCTGGCCAGGTCCCAGCGCTGGCGTTCGTCGAGCTGGTCGGCGAACGCCGGCATGTCGGTGCCGGCCACGCCCAGGCCGATGACGTTACGCAGGTCGTAGAGGCTCAGGTGGTCGAGGCGCTGGCGATCGGTGAGGTTCGCTGGCGGCGGTTCCAGGCCGATGCCGGCGGGGCCGTCGCCCTTGCCCGCATCGCCATGGCAGATCGCGCACTGCTGGGCATAGATCGGCGCCGCGCGGCTCGGGTCGGGGGTGATCGCGGGGGTCTGCACCACCTGGTAGATATCCGCCACCCGTGCCTCGAGGTTGCGCGCCTGGAGGGCCACGTCCCTTCCCGGCAAGCGCTGCTCGATGGCCTGGCGCAGGCTGGCGACGCCCCTCTCCAGCTCGGCGCGCTCGGGGCGCATCGGCAGGGTCAGGACCAATGCCTGCAGGTTGCCGACGAACTCCACCTGTTCCTGGTATTCGCTGGGGTCGACGATCTTGCCGTCAGCCACGGTCGGCGGATAGTCGGCCGCCAGGTAACTCAACAGATGCAAGGCTTGGGAGGGGTCGACGGCCGTGTCGGCAAGAGCTCCAAGGCTGAACGCGCAGACCAGCGGCAGCAGCCACAGCAGGATTTTCGGAGGGTGCATGGCGAAGACGAAGTGAGAATGGAAGAGATTAAATTGTCCCTTCGCCTTCCCGCCCATGCAAGAAATACTCTGTAACAATCACGCCCATCAGCGTGTCGGGCGGCTCAGAGCGGCGCTCGGCGTACCGTCGCCAGCAGCCCCGCGGCACCGACGAACAGGCTGGCGAAGGTACGGTTCACCAGCTTCTGCTGGCGCGGCGAACGCAGTACGCGTAGCACGCGCGCAGCCAGCCCGGTGTAGCCGGCCATGACGATCAGGTCGACGACGATCATGGTGCCGCCCATGATCAGGTATTGCGCCAGCAGCGACTGGTGCGGGTCGATGAACTGCGGCAGCACCGCGAGCATGAAGATCACCGCCTTGGGATTGCTGGCGTTGACCAGGAAACCACGCAGCACCAGGGTCAACGGTCGCCCCAGAGGCCGTTCGCCATCGGTGCTCAAGGCCTGTGGCGGCGCCTGCCACTGGCGCACCGCCAGGTACACCAGGTAGGCCACGCCGAACCACTTGATCAGGCTGAAAGCCAGTGCCGAGGTCGCCAGCAACGCACCGACGCCGGCGGCGACAATGGCGATCTGCAGGGCCAGGCCGATCTGCAGGCCCAGCGCGTTCCAGTAGCCTCGCGCAAAGCCGTACTGCAACCCGCAGGACATCGAGGCGATGGCTCCGGCGCCCGGCGACAGGCTGATGGCCCAGCAGGCGAGGAAGAAGGCGAACCAGGTACTGACGAGCATTGCACACCTCGGAAAGCGAACGCGGCTGGCGGCGGGAACGAAAAAGCCAGTGTGCACCAAGGCGGAGCAGCCGCACAGGTTTTCCGACCACGCGCCTCGCCCAACCTTTGCGGGCGCAACCTGGCGGACAGAAAAAACCCGGCAGATGCCGGGCTTTCCCGAGGATACGCGCTCAGCCATGTTGGGCAGACCACCGCGATGCGGCTATTCGCCCTGGCCCCGAACGCTCTCAGTCCGGCGAACCCTTGCGCAGCTTCACCGGCTCTTCGCCGCGCTTGCGCGCCAGGGCTCCGCGCAAGCGGATGTTCAGCGCCTCCACCGCCAGGGAGAAGGCCATGGCGAAGTAGACGTAGCCTTTCGGCACGTGCACTTCGAAGGACTCGGCCACCAGCACGGTGCCGACCACGATGAGGAACGACAGGGCGAGCATCTTCAGCGAGGGGTGTTTCTCGATGAAGTCGCTGATGGTGCCTGCCGCCAGCATCATCACGCCGACCGAGATGACGATCGCCGCGACCATCACCGGCACGTTCTGTACCAGACCGACGGCGGTGATCACCGAGTCCAGGGAGAAGATGATGTCGATGATCGCGATCTGGACGATGATGCCCATGAAGCCGTGGACCTTGCCGCCGCTCTTCTGCTCTTCTTCCGCGCCTTCCAGGCTGTGGTAGATCTCCATGGTGCTCTTGAACAGCAGGAACAGGCCGCCGAAGAAGAGGATCAGGTCACGCCCGGAGATGCCCTGGCCGAACAGGTGGAACAGGTCGGTGGTCAGGCGCATGACCCAGGTGATCGAGAGCAACAGCAGGATCCGCGTGCCCATGGCCAGGGCCAGGCCGAAGAAGCGCGCCTTCGGTTGCTGGGCCGGCGGCAGGCGCCCGACCAGGATCGAGATGAAGATGATGTTGTCGATGCCGAGGACGATTTCCAGGGCGGTCAGGGTCAGGAACGCGACCCAGATTTCAGGACTGGCGAGCCATTCCATAGATGGTTATGTCCCGTTTTTTGTTGGAGTTGAAAAACCTGGCCCACGCCAGCGACGCACGGCTTTCTGGAAGAACAGGCTGTTGGGAACCTGCAGCAGCGGGCCCGGCGAGCCATCCTCGAGGGTTTCTTCCAGTGTCGTATACAAGAGATTGATGGCAACCACGCGTCCGGTGACGCCCGGTTTGTCGGCGCTATCGATCAGCTCCACGCGGTCGCCGATGCGGAACGGCCCGACGGTGAAGATCAGCAACGCACAGAACAGGTTGGAGAGCACGCTCCAGATGGCGAAGAAGGCTACCGCCGCCACCGCGGCGAAACCGGTCAGCGCGGTCCACAGCACTTCGGCCGACACGCCCAGGCGCTCCAGCACCATGATCAGTGCGCTGACCATGATCAGCCAGCGCAGGCCCCCACGCAGCGGCAGGAGCAGCTCCGGCGGCACCGGATAACGCTCGCCGATACGGGTCACCGTGCGTCGGACCAGGCGCTGTAGCAGCCAGGCGACCAGCAGGATGAGCAGGATCTGCAGCGCCACCACCAGCGGCCCGCTCCAGGTCTGCGTCAACACCTGCAAGTCTTCCATCACTCACTGGCCTCTAGTTCTTTCTGCAGGGCTTCGAGGGTTTCCAGGGCCTCCAGCCAACGTTCCTCCAGCTCGCCTTCGCGAACCTTCAGGCTCGATTGTTCGGACAGCAACTCGCGCAATTCGTCCTTTCGCGATACGTCGTACAGGGCGCTGTCGCCCAGCCGCGCCTCGATAGCGGCTAGCTTTTCGTGCAGGCCGCCGAGTTCGCGCTCCAGCTTGTCGGCCTCGCGCTTGTGCGGCGCCAGCTGCTGGCGCAGCGCGGCCGCTGCCTGGCGCTGGGCGCGCTTGTCGGTGCGTTCGGTCGGCGCACCCGGCGCGGTCTCGGCCTGCGGCGCCTTGCGCGCGCGATAGTCGACCAGCCAACGGGCGTAATCGTCGAGATCGCCATCGAACGGCACCACGCGCCCATCGGCGACCAGGAGGAATTCATCGGTGGTGCTTTTGAGCAGGTGCCGGTCGTGGGAAACTACCAGGACCGCCCCGGAAAACTCCTGTAGAGCCATGGTCAAGGCCAGGCGCATTTCCAGGTCGAGGTGGTTGGTCGGCTCGTCGAGCAGCAGCAGGTTGGGCTTCTGCCAGGCGATCAGCGCCAGGGCCAGGCGCGCTTTCTCGCCACCGGAGAAGTTCAATACCGGCTCGTCCACCCGAACGCCGCGGAAGTCGAAGCCGCCGAGGAAGTCCTTGAGGGTCTGTTCGCGCTCGCCGGGGGCGATACGCTGCAGATGTAGCAACGGGCTGGCCTGTGGATCCAGCGAATCGAGCTGGTGCTGGGCGAAGTACCCGATGGCCAGGTTCTCGCCGCGCAGCAGGCGGCCGCCCAGCTCGGGCAGGTCCCCGGCCAGGGTCTTGATCAGCGTCGACTTGCCGGCGCCGTTGGGACCGAGCAGGCCGATCCGCGCACCGGGCACTAGTTGCAGCTTGACCTTCTCCAGCACCGCCTTGTCGCCATAGCCGAGACGGCCTTCGCCGAGATCCAGCAACGGCCGGGAGATCTTGTCCGACTCGCGGAAACTGAAATTGAACGGCGAATCGACATGTGCCGGCGCCAGTTCCTCTAGACGCTCCAGCGCCTTGATCCGGCTCTGCGCCTGGCGCGCCTTGGTGGCCTTGGCCTTGAAGCGGGCGATGAAGCTTTCCATGTGCGCACGCTGCGCCTGCTGTTTCTCGTAGGCCTGCTGTTGCTGAGCCAGCCGCTCGGCGCGGGTCCGCTCGAAAGCGGAATAGCCGCCGCGGTAGAGGGTCAGCTTGCGGCTTTCCAGATGCACCACGTGGTCCACCACCGCATCGAGGAAGTCGCGGTCGTGGGAGATCAGCACCAGAGTGCCGGGATAACCCTTGAGCCACTCTTCCAGCCAGAGGATGGCGTCCAGGTCGAGGTGGTTGGTCGGTTCGTCGAGCAACAGCAGGTCGGACGGGCACATCAGCGCCTGCGCCAGGTTCAGGCGCATCCTCCAACCACCGGAGAAATCACCGACCCGGCGCTCCATCTGCTCGCTGCTGAAGCCGAGCCCGGCCAGCAGCTTGCGCGCCCGTGCATCGGCGGTATAACCGTCGGCGTTGTCCAGCTCGGTATGCAGGCGCGCCAGGGCAGAACCGTCGTGCGCCGCTTCGGCGACGGCCAGCGCCGCCTGGATCTCGCGCAGGCGACTGTCGCCGTCGAGCACGTAATCCACCGCCAGGCGATCCAGGGTATCGACCTCCTGGCGCATGTGCGCGATGCGCCAGTCGGCGGGCAACAGGCAGTCGCCGGCATCCTGCCCGAGCTGGCCGCGCAACAGCGCGAACAAGCTGGACTTGCCAGCGCCATTGGCCCCGATGAGACCGGCTTTCTGGCCGGCGTGCAGGGTCAGTTCAGCAGCTTCCAGGAGGCGCTGCGGCCCGCGCTGTAGCGTAAGATTGAGGAGTCGGATCATGGCGGCGGAGTTTATCAGTTTCGCCCTTGCGGAGCGTGAGGCTGTATGACTGGAAATGTCTGGAAATTCGCGGTGGACGTCTATGCCCGGCCGGGCGTGGAAACGGCTTGCCTCGCGCTTCAGGAGCAAGGTGCGGACGTCTGCCTGTTGCTGGTCGCCGCCTGGCTTGGCAGGCGCGGTGTGAGCTGCTCGAAAGAACGCGCCCAGATCCTGGAGAACGCCGCGCGTCCCTGGCGCGAAACGGTCATCGAACCCCTGCGCAGATTGCGTTGCGCCTGGCGCGAAGCGGCAACCCACGACGCCTGCCTGGCCGAACTCCGCGAGGAAATGAAGGCCCAGGAACTACGAGCGGAACGGGAACACCTGCAACGCCTGGCCGACCTGGCCACAGCCTGGCTGGAGGGCCAGGAAGCGAATCGCAGTGCGGATGCCTGGCTGCAAGCCTGCAGCCGGGACATCTGCACGGAAGCAGAGCGCCGGGCTTTGCTGGTGCTTGGCTCGGCGGCTTTGCAGACAGCGCCTTAGGAGGCGCTGGTCGGGGCGGCGCCGTTACTGCCCGCGGCAGGCGTTGGCGAAGCAGCGCTGGAGGCGGCTGCCGGGGCGCTGGGAGTCGCCGCAGGCTTCGCAGCAGGAGCGGTGGCGGGCTTGGCTGCGGCAGGTTTCGCGGCTACGGGTTTCGCCGCAGGCTTGGCCGCCGGTTTCGCCGCAGGCTTCGCAGCCGGCTTGGCTGCAGGCTTCGCGGCCGCGGGTTTCGCCACAGGCTTGGCCGCCGGTTTCGCCGCCGGTTTCGCCGCAGGCTTCGCAGCTGGCTTGGCTGCGGGCTTCGCGGCTGCGGTTTTCGCCGCGGGCTTGGCCGTCGGTTTCGCGACAGGCTTCGCCGCCGGCTTGGCGGCGGGCTTCGCGGCTGCGGTTTTCGCCGCAGGCTTGGCCGCCGGTTTCGCCACAGGCTTCGCCGCCGGCTTGACTGCGGGCTTCGCGGCTGCGGTTTTCGCCGCGGGCTTGGCCGCCGGTTTCGCAGCAGGCTTCGCCGTCGGCTTGGCTGCGGGCTTCGCTGCCGCGGTTTTCGCCGCAGGCTTGGCCGCCGGTTTCGCAGCCGGCTTGGCCGCAGGCTTCGCCGCTACGGTTTTCACCGCAGGCTTGGCTGCCGCCTTCGCAGCAGGTTTGGTCGCGGGTTTCGCCTTGCGGCTCTCCAAAGCCTTGCCAGCAGCTTCCTTCACCTTGCCGACACCCTGCGCCAGCTTGAGGCTTTCCTGTACGTCACGCTTGAGGCCGACGATGTAGGTACGGGTGTCCGCCTGCCGGGCCTTCAGGGTATCCAACGCTTCTTCCAGGTCGCTGATGGTCTCGCGCGCCTTGGCCTGTGCCTTGGTCTTGCCGGCCTTGGCAGCATCCTGCAGCTTGGTGCGAGCCTTGTGCAGTTTTTCCTGGGCTTTGCCACGTTGCTTTTCAAGTTTGGCCAGGAGCTTTTCCGAATCGACCAGCGCTTGTTTGCACGCACCTTCCAGGTGCTCGACAAGGCTGTGGGAAAGTTGCTGCAACAGGTGCAAGGGGGTGGTGACGGGCTTCTTGTTGGCCGACATGACGTGCCTCCAGGCGGACGTGGTTGCGCCCATACTAGACCCGCACACCCCCTCTCGCCAACGGGTTCGATGTGCTACAAGCGACGTGCGCCAGGATTGCCCGCCGATTCGTTTGGAGAAACCGCATGCCGCGCCGCCTTTTCATCGGTCTTTTTCTACTGCCGCTGCCGCTTTTCGCCGCGCCTCCCAAGGACGAACTGGCCTATGCCGTAGGCGCCCGCCTGGGCATGCGCCTACAGCAGGAAATGCCCGGCCTAGAGCTATCCGAGCTACTTCTCGGACTGCGCCAGGCCTATCGCGGCGAGGCACTTGAAATCCCCCCCGAACGCATCGAACAACTTCTGCTGCAACACGAGAACGCCACGACGGAAACACCGCGGACCACACCCGCCGAGGCCCGCTTCCTGGCCAACGAAAAAGCCCGCTTCGGCGTCCGCGAATTGACCGGCGGCGTCCTCGTCAGCGAATTACGTCGTGGCCAAGGTAACGGCATCGGCGCGGCAACCCAGGTACACGTCCGTTACCGCGGCCTGCTTGCCGACGGTCAAGTGTTCGACCAGAGCGAAAGCGCCGAGTGGTTCGCCCTGGACAGTGTGATAGAGGGATGGCGCACAGCGTTGCGAGCGATGCCTGTCGGCGCGCGCTGGCGAGTGGTGATTCCTTCGGCGCAAGCCTATGGCCACGAAGGCGCTGGCGACCTGATCCCGCCCGACGCTCCGCTGGTCTTCGAGATCGACCTGCTGGGCTTCCGCTGAAATGCAAAAACGGCGCTCTCCCGCATGGAGACGCGCCGTTTCGTAACGACTCGCCGGTGAATCAGACCGGTACTGCCGAACCCTCTGCGCCGCTCTGGCTGTGAGCGTTGTGCAGGACTTCGATGAGGCAGTCCTCCAGCTCGAAGCGTTCGTGCAACTGTTGCCGCAAGACCTTCAGCTCCGCAATGAGGCAGGCTCCTTCACGGCAATCGCCGTTGTCGCAGCGGTCGTTGAAGTTCAGCGCGGATTCGGTGATGGCTTCCAGCCGGGGGAAGATCTGCTTGGCCAGCTCCAGGCCGCGCTGATCGCCGAAGGCCTTGCCTTCCGCCGTCAATTGCTCGTAAACCTCGAAGTGTCCGGCAGATACGTAGTCCAGCAGCAATTGGCAAAAATGCTGGAGTTCTTCGGCGTTGGGCGCCGGTGCCTGAATACCGCTCAGGGCATCGAAGGCCTGCACCAGTTGCTGGCGCTCATGCAGCCAGCGATCGATCAGTTGGTGCACGCCCCCCCACCGCTCTTGGGCATTACGGCAGCTTTCGAGCATGTTGTCCTCGCTTCCCTCTTCGGACGTCCCGGAGAATCATCGTCCGCTCCGAGACGCATTGCTGACGCACTCTCTGCGCTCTGTGGGAGAACGCCTGTGCAAGGGGCGGACTCCGGCGCTACGGAAAGCCAGATTATGCCCCCCGGATGACCCCATCAAGACGCCCGTACAGAAAAATTCATACGGATGTTTGATCGGTATCCCGCATCCGCTCTGGTTTTCGCCAAATCGATACGGCCGACGCTCGAGAGCTGACGAAAGACCACGGGACAGCCCGCGTCAGGCACGTCGGAGGAACTGCACGATGGAGAAGCCGAGATAGGCAACGAACGCCAGCAGGCTCCATTCCGGAATGCTCAGGGTGAATAGCGTCCAGCTCACCTGGGCACAATCCGCGGTGCCATGCAGGACCAGGCGGATCACTTCCTGGAAGGGAAGCGCCTGCATCATGTAGTCGAGGCTGGGCAGGCAGGCCGGCAGTTGGTCCAGCGGAACGGTCTGCAACCATACCTGGCGGGCGGCCGTGGCCCCGCCGCCGAGAGCGAGCAGGAACACCAGCACGGAGTAGATACGCCGCCCACGCAGGCCGGGCCCCTGGATCGCGCCAGCAAGGCAGGTCAGGCCGATCAGGATGAAGAAGATCCGCTGCACGACGCACAGCGGGCAGGCCTCCAGGCCAACCACATGTTCCAGGTACAGCGCCCCGCCCATGATGGCGACGCAGGCCAGGAACGCGAGAAGGAAAAGCTGACGGGGGCTGGCCAGGGGCATGGCGGATCCACAGGTACACAGGGGAAAGGCCGCCTACGGTAGTGGAAAGCCTCCGGCCGTTTCAAGCCGCAAGGCAGCTCTGCGGCAAGACATCCCGAATCATGCCGGGCGCCCGCGACAAGCCGCCACAGTCCTGCCGATGGAGCCGAACGGGGAACGCCGGGTGGCGTTCCCCATGCTCAAATGCCCGCCACCACCACGGGCAGCCCCGGAGTACGCCGATCGAGCAGGACCAGGCCCTCCTGGAACAACTGGTTGCTGCGCTCGACCTCGCCGAGCTGCGCCAGCAGGCGGCCCAGCTCGGCGCAGGTCTCGGCACTGCGCTGGAAGCTCAGGCTGGCCTCCAGGTATTCCCGGGCCTTGCCCCAGAGCTTGTTGATCAGGCACAGGCGCCCCAGGGTCAGCAGCAGGCCGGGATCGTTCGGGTGTTCCTTGAGCCAACCTTCCGCGGCCTGCAATTGCTTGCCCGGATCGCGCCCGCGCACTTGCCCGTAGAGTTGCACCAGGGTCGCGTCGAAGCCTTGCTTGAGCGCATGGCGGAGGACTTCTTCAGCCTCTTCCTCGGCGCCCAGGCGAAGCAGTTGGGCGGCATAGCCCGCGACGATCGCCGGGTCTGCACGCAGCGCCGAAGGCACGTTCTGCCAGCGCTGGGTCAGCGGCTGCAACGCCGTCTCGCCCTCGTTCAGTCCACGCTCGCCGGCTTCCTGCAAGGAAGCCACCCAGGCACGGCGTTCGAGGTCGCGCAGTTCGGAATCCTTCAGCACACGCTCCTTGCGCAGCTCCGGCAGCAGGACGCAAAGGGCCTGCCAGTCGTGCTGGGTGACGTACAGCTGCTGCATCAGCCGCAATACCGTGCGGTGCTGCGGCTGGAGCCCGTGCAGCTCTTCGAGGGTATTGCGTGCCTGCGGGTAGTCGCCGCGATTGATCAGCAGTTGCGCACGGGTCAGGCCGACCAGCAATTGGGCATCCGGCTCGCGCTCGCGAGCCCGGTTCAGCAGGTCGTCGGCCTCGTCGTAGCGCTCGAGTTCGTTGGCGGCCCGCGCCGCGCCGAGGTAATGCATCAGCGGCCGCTCGCCCATCTCCGCAGCCCGCCGCAAATGACGCAGCGCCTGCGGCCAGTTGCCTTCGCCGAGATCGCGCAGGCCGCTGTGCTCGGCCATCTGCACGCGACGCCGGCGGTTGTAGCGCGACCAGGGGTTGACCACCCGCCCCGAGCTGCCGAGCAGGCGCAGGACCAGGCGCACCAGCACCACCAGCAGCCAGACCACCGCCAGCAGGGCGAGGAACGACCACAGGCTGGATTCGTAACGGAAGCTCTTGTAGGCGATCAGCACATAGCCGGCCTGCTCGGAGATCGCCAGCCCAACCAGCGTGGCGACCAGCACCACCGCCAGAACCAGGAGGTAGATGCGTCTCATGGACGGCCCTCCGTGGCCGGAGCCGCCTGCGCCTCAGGCACCAGGTTGCCGGCGGCCTCGCGGCGCGACACGTAGGACTGCAAGGCGCTCAGGGCCGGTGCGAGGTCAGGGACCTGCACGGTGACCGGCTGCTTCGCCAACTCATCGATACGCAACTTCAACGCGCGGCTGTCGGCCAGCTCTACGTTGAAATAGCCGTCCAGCACTTCCTGGGCCTGCTTCAGCGCCTGCTCGTAGACTTGCTGCTTGCCATTCAGCGCCGCCCACTGGGCTTGCTCCAGGGCCAGGCCGATGGTCAGGCGCACCTGCGCCAATTGCTCGCCGGCCAGCAGCGGACGAATGTCCTGGCCGGCATTGAAGTCGATGCGGATGTAGCGCGAGATCTTCTCCCACCACAGCTCCCAGGTGCTGTTGCCGTCGCCCCAGGCGACATTGCTGGCACCGCTTTCGCCTTCCTTGAAGGTCGGCGTGAGCGGTTGCAACTGGTTGACCTGCTCGCGCAACGCCGCCAGTTGCACGAACAGCCCAGTACGGTCCGGCTCCGGCAACGCACGCAGGGCCTCGAGGCTGGCCGCCAACTTGGCGCGGGCGGCATAGGCGCCGGGATCGTTCTGCGCGCGCAGGATGTCATCGGCGCCCTGCACCAGCTCGGTGGCGCTACCCACGTCCTGCAAGGCGGACAGGCGCAGGCTGGCCAGGCGCACCAGGTGTTCGGCCTCGGCCAGTCGCCATTGCTGGCGGCTCTGGCCGAGGACCTTCTTCAGTTGCTCGCTGAGATGCTGCTGGTCGCCCTGCAGCTCCACCACAAGGCGTCGCCGGGCCTCCAGTTCGTCCGCGGTAGGCAAAGCGTCCAGGCGGGCAGCCAGTTGCTGGTTACGCTGGGCCAGGGATTCGGTCTTGCCACGGGCATCTTCCAGCTGCGCCAGCTGGTCACGCTCGGTGCCCTGCAACTGCTGGACCTGCCAGAAGCTCCAGCCACCCGCGCCGAGTCCCGCCACGCCAACCAGCAGGGCGAGCAACGCCAGGCCGGTGGCGGTACCGGAACGCCTGGATGCATCGGGTGCAACGGGAGAAGGGGTGGAAGTGGAAGTTCTTGCGTCGTCTTGGGGAGTGACTGCTTCGCTCACAGGTCCATCCTTTGGTCAAGAAAGTTCTAGGCGGCGCTCGTCAGGGCCGCCAGCAAGGCCGGCGCGCTCGCGCCCCGGCAATCAATCACCCGTTGCGCACCCAGTTCGCGCGCCATCTCGGCGACCCGCGGGCTGGGTACGAACAGCGGCAACCGGCCTATCTCGGGCCAATCGGCTGCCGCCAACTGATACAGATTTTGCAAACCCTGTCCACTGCTGACCACCAGGCCGTTCAGGCGTTCCGCCCGCACCCTTGCCAGCAGCTCTCCGGCCGGATAGTCCGGAGCCCGGCGCCGGTAGAGTGGCAGGTAGTCCACCTGCACGCCTTGGCCGCGCAGGCGCTCGGCGAGGAATTCTCGGCCACCTTCGCCGCGCATGATCAGCACTTTCGGATCGTGCACGCGCAGGGAATCCTGGAACGCCGGCAGCGCCAGCAACGCTTCGCTGTCGTCGCCCTGTTCAGGGTAGGTTACGTCGAGGCCGTAGGCCTCGAGGATCGCCGCGGTCGCCGCGCCGACGCTGCACCAGGTCTGCTGCGGCGGCTGCGGCCAGTAGCGGTCGAGCCGCTCCAGCCCCAGGCGCGCCGCCGGCTTGCTGACCACCACCACCGCGCAGTAGCGGTCCAGGTCGAGCATCAGCGTACGCTGCTCCGGGGTTTCTTCCAGCGGATCGATCGCCAACAGCGGCAGGCTGCTGCTATGGACGCCCGCCTCGCCGAGGCTGGCGGCCAGGGCCGCGCACTCCTCGTCGGGGCGCGTCAGCAGGAGCCGCCAGCCGCTCACGGATGTCCGGCCTCGCCGTAGACGGCTTCGAGAATCGCTTCGGCGCCCTGCTCCAGCAGGTCCTCGGCCACCCGCACGCCCAGCGCCTCGGCTTCCGCCAGTGGCGCCCGCCCCTCGGCGCGCAGCAACTGGGTGCCATCAGGCTGGCCGACCAGGCCGCGCAGCCACAGTTGGTCGCCCTCGCGGATGGCGTAGCAGGCGATCGGCACCTGGCAACCGCCGTTGAGCCGCTTGTTCAGCGCGCGCTCGGCAGTGACCCGCAGAGCCGTGTCGGTATGGTGCAAGGGTTCCAGCAAGGCATGCAGGTCGCTGTCGGCCGTACGGCATTCGATGCCGACGGCGCCTTGTCCGCCGGCGGGCAGGCTGTCGTCGACACTGATCGAGGAGCGGATGCGCGACTCGAAGCCGAGGCGGATCAGGCCGGCGGCGGCGAGGATGATCGCGTCGTATTCGCCGGCATCCAGCTTGGCCAGGCGGGTATTGACGTTGCCTCGCAGGAAACGGATCTGCAGGTCCGGCCGGCGCGCCAGCAGCTGCGCCTGGCGGCGCAGGCTGGAGGTGCCGACCACGCTGCCGGCTGGCAGTTGCTCGAGGCTGGCGTAGGTGTTCGAGACGAAAGCGTCACGCGGGTCTTCGCGCTCGCAGATGGTGTAGAGGCCGAGCCCCTCGGGAAAGTCCATCGGCACGTCCTTCATCGAATGCACCGCGATGTCGGCGGCGCCTTCGAGCAGGGCGGTTTCCAGTTCCTTGACGAACAGGCCCTTGCCGCCGATCTTCGCCAGCGGTGCGTCGAGCAGCTTGTCGCCGCGACTGGTCATCGGCAGCAGGGTGACGGTCAGGCCAGGATGAGCCTGCTCCAGGCGCGCCTTGACGTATTCGGCCTGCCACAAGGCGAGGGCGCTCTGGCGAGTGGCGATGCGGATTTCGCGGGACGACATGGGATATTCCGTGCACAGGGATGCGCCCATGATAACAGTTCGAACCCGAGTGCGCGGACGCTGGGCCCGATAGCCGCACCCGGGTCGCTGGCGAACCGCCGACCGCCGTCAGAGCTGATGCATCAGACGCCTGACCCCGGCCACGTGCCGCCGGCTGACGGTCAGTGCATCGCCGTCGAGGCCTTTCAGGTAGAGCTGGAAATGCCCCAGCGGCGTACGCTGCAGGCGTTCGATCCGTTCGCGGGCGACCAGCGCGTTGCGGTGGATGCGCACGAAGCGCTCGCCGAACTCGTCTTCCAGCGCCTTCAACGGCTCGTCCAGCAGCACCTCGCCCTGCGCATGGCGCAAGGTCACGTACTTGTGGTCGGCAATGAAGAAGATCACCTCTTCCAGCGGGATCAGCTCGATCCCCTTGCGGGTCCGTGCACTGATGTGGCTGCGCGGACCGCTGCCGCCGGAGGCCGGGGGCTTGGTCAGCGCGGCCAGTTGCACGCGGTTCGGTCGCGAGGCTTTCTTCAACGCCTCGGCCAGGTCTTCGCTGCGCACCGGCTTGACCAGGTAGCCCACGGCGCTGACCTGGAAGGCTTCCAGGGCGAATTCGTCATGGGCCGTGCAGAAGATCACAGCCGGCGGCGCTTCCCGCTCGCAGAGTCTGGCCGCGACCTGGAGGCCGTCCAGACCGGGCATGCGGATATCCAGCAGGACGATATCGGGCTTGAGGCTGTCGATCAGCGTCAGCGCTTCTTCGCCATTGCTGGCCGAGGGCTCGAGGACGCGATAGCCGTCCAGTTGCCCTACCAATCGGGCCAGGCGCTCTCGCGCCAGAGGTTCGTCATCGACAATCAGGACATTCATAAGCTCAGGCTTCCTGCATGAGTCGCGCACATGGATAGCGTAGACAGGTGTAGTGCCGTCCGTCACGGCGCTCGACGCTGAGACTCGCTTTAGGCCCGAAAAGTGCCCCAAGTCGTGCATCGATATTGTGTAACGCCTGTCGCGTGCCTTTCGACGGGGGCGACTCGAGCGCCTCGTCGTAGGGGTTGCTCACACATAGCTGGAACACTCCTTCACGATAAACCGCCTCGACCTGCACCAGGCCGCCTTCGACCCGCGGCTGGATGCCATAGATAAGCGCATTTTCCAGCAGCGGCTGCAAGGTCAGTTGGGGGATCGGCAGGTTGGCCGGCACCCCGTGCACCTGCCAGTCCAGTTGCAGGCGATCGCCAAGACGATACTGCTCAATGGAAAGATAGCGCCTTGCCAGCGCCAGTTCCTCCTCCCAGGAAACTAAAGTGCCGGGCTTCGCCAGGCTGGCCCGGAACAGGTCGGACAGGTCCAGCACCGCATGCTCGGCCTTCAGCGGGTCCAGTTCGATCAGGCTGGCGATGCTGTTCAGGCTGTTGAACAGGAAGTGCGGGCGAATCCGCGCCTGCAGCGATTCCAGGCGCGCCTGCAACTCGGCCTGCTGCTGCCGGCGCCACTGGCTCTGCAGGTAAAAGTAGCGCAGCACCAGGGCGGACATGATCAGCGCGATCAGCGCGTGCCGCAGATACAGATTGACCTCGCCGGCACGCGTCAGTTCTCCGCCCAGCTGATAGTGCTCGGCGACCGCCGTGCAGCCCAGGGTGAGGGCCACCACCAACAGGCAGCAGGCACTCCCCGCCAGCGCCACCGGCAGGCGTGCGAGCAATGGCCGCAGGCGGCAGAACAGCGCCGCCGAGAGCAGTACGATCCACTGCACGAACAGCGACGCCAGGGCCAGGCGCACCCAGTTGAAGCTCGGCGTCATCGGCTCCGCCAGCACCAGCACGAGCACCAGCAGCTCCGCCAGCAGCACCAGGGTGAACAGGGCTTCGGCTTCGCAGAGCTCGGGAATGAAGAAGTCGTCTTGGACGGCCGGCCGGGTCGAGCGGCCGGGCTTGAATCGGATAGGCATCGACAGAGTTTCCGCAAGGCCCGTGGCGCCCGCAAGACAGCCGCGGGCGTACGGGCGAAATAAAGCACCGAAATGCCATCTGCCGCAAAAAACCGCGAAACAGCGCTCGTTCCGGCTTCGTCGACGAGCCGCCGGTTTTTCCTCCCGGCCTGCTATCATCGTCGCACTTTGCCCGTCACGCAGGCCGCGCGGCCTGTCCGTTTCTTGTTGCAGCGAGAGATACCATGAGCGTAGAGAAGACCAACCAGTCCTGGGGCGGCCGCTTCAGCGAGCCCGTCGACGCCTTCGTCGCCCGTTTCACCGCCTCCGTCGACTTCGACAAGCGTCTCTACCGCCACGACATCATGGGTTCCATCGCCCACGCCACGATGCTGGCCAAGGTCGGCGTGCTGAGCGACGCCGAGCGCGATGCGATCGTCGACGGCCTGCAACAGATCCAGGCGGAAATCGAAGCCGGCAGCTTCGACTGGCGCGTCGACCTGGAAGACGTGCACATGAACATCGAGGCGCGCCTGACCGACCGCATCGGCGTCACCGGCAAGAAGCTCCACACCGGCCGCTCGCGCAACGACCAGGTGGCCACCGACATCCGCCTCTGGCTACGCGACGAGATCGACACCATCCTCGCCGAGATCACCCGCCTGCAGGAGGGCCTGCTGGGCCTGGCCGAAGCGGAAGCCGACACCATCATGCCCGGTTTCACCCACCTGCAGACCGCCCAGCCGGTGACCTTCGGCCACCACCTGCTGGCCTGGTTCGAGATGCTCGGCCGCGACTACGAGCGCCTGGTCGACTGCCGCAAGCGGGTCAACCGCATGCCGCTCGGCTCGGCGGCCCTGGCCGGCACCACCTACCCGATCCAGCGCGAGATCACCTGCCAGTTGCTGGGCTTCGACGCGGTTGGCGGCAACTCCCTGGACGGCGTCTCCGACCGCGACTTCGCCATCGAATTCTGCGCCGCCGCCAGCCTGGCGATGATGCACCTGTCGCGCTTCTCGGAAGAGCTGGTGCTGTGGACCAGCGCGCAGTTCCAGTTCATCGACCTGCCCGACCGCTTCTGCACCGGCTCCTCGATCATGCCGCAGAAGAAGAACCCCGACGTGCCGGAGCTGGTACGCGGCAAGTCCGGCCGGGTGTTCGGCGCCCTCACCGGCTTGCTGACCCTGATGAAGGGCCAGCCGCTGGCCTACAACAAGGACAACCAGGAAGACAAGGAACCGCTGTTCGACGCCGCCGACACCCTGCGCGATAGCCTGCGCGCCTTCGCCGACATGGTCCCGGCGATCCGGCCCCGGCGCGAGATCATGCGCGAGGCGGCACGCCGCGGTTTCTCCACCGCCACCGACCTGGCGGACTACCTGGTGCGCAAGGGCCTGCCGTTCCGCGACTGCCACGAGATCGTCGGCCACGCAGTGAAGTACGGCGTAGACAGCGGCAAGGACCTCGCCGAGATGAGCCTCGACGAACTGCGCCGCTTCAGCGAGCAGATCGACGCCGACGTCTTCGACGTGCTGACCCTGGAAGGCTCGGTCAACGCCCGCGACCATATCGGCGGCACCGCGCCGAACCAGGTCCGTGCCGCCGTCGCCCGCGGCAGAAAACTGCTGGCACAGCGCTGAAGTCGCGCCCAGTGCCCGGCAGATCTCCCTGTCCTACCCGAGACTTGATCGCACGGCGGGACAGGAACGCCCTTGTAGATCGACAGCCACTCTAGTGAAAGTCCTTCTTCGCTAACCGGTCGCAATGGCGGAATAACTCAGCATCAGTGCTCATCATTGAAATCATCGGCCCTGGGCGTGGCAAAAATGCCCTTGGCTTCCTGGCGCCGGTAATAGGCTTCGATGCTTAGCCCGGGATCGATGCGCGCCCTGACGATGCAGGGCTGCTGTTGCCAGGGATACTCATGCAGGCGTCGGTCCAGCTCCTTGCGCTCCTTGGCTGGCCAGCCCTGGTAGGTGCGCTGGCGCCAGTAATGGGGATCGCGTCCGGTATGCCGATCATGCTCGGCGGTGACCGGATCTAAGGGGCGGCTCGGCTCCAGGACCGGCAGGTCGGGCAACGGCTGGGTCACGTCCATGTAGCGTTGCAGGCAGTCCCAGAAGGCCAGGGCATTGACCTTGTCGAGACCGAGGGAGTGGACGCGGGTGGCCAGACAGACCTTGTTGTCGGTATAGCGGTGATGCAACCAGAGCGCATAGTCGTGGCTGCCGTAGCCACTGGGCAGCAATTGCAGCACCGGATCGAACTCGTCGAAGGGAGCGACGAACAGGCGGCGGAAGCGACGCTTGAAGCGGAGCATGCCGTCCAGGCGATTGAATTCACTGCCATCTTGCTTGAAGACTTTGCTGTAGAGCCAGAGGATGGCGCTGAAGCCGACTGCACCCATAAAATAAGTAGCTACGCCTATCCAAATTGCTATTTGCAAACCATTGGTTCCAAATATTGTTCCATACTGGTACAAAGCCAATGGGATTGAAAATAAAAAACCCGACATCTGAATAACGTGAAGATATTTTTTATTCGAAAGAAAGGCCACCATGGATATTACTGAAACAGCCACCACAAAGAATGAGCAAACCAAAGTGTAGAGTTGCTGTATGTCCCTCCTCCACTCTCCGGTGGCTTCTCCCATTATGCCAATTCCCAAAGCAATCCATACAAAAAAATAGCACAGCATCCTAAGCGTGAATATTATATAAGGAATTCTGCTAGAGTTCTGGAACTGCCAACGCATAGAGTTGCAATATGCCTCAGCACCTCCAACCTCTGACTTATCCTCAGCCCCGATCGAAAGCTGCCCTACAATCTCCATTTCCGGATCTAGATTGGCATAGTTCCCAAAGGCAAGATGGGTGTCAAAAATACCATTACGGTTAGACTCCTCCTTCCACCTTGGCGGCGGTAAAGAGTCGTTGACTTCACTGCGATAAGCACTGGCTGAGTACGTGGCATCCATGTGTACAGTCATACGTTGAACTCACTGTTCTCTATCAACCAATAAGGTGGCGCAGCATGGGGGCCCAAGTCGTCCGGGGGAAGGTACCGATTGGCGGATGTGAATGCACTCCAACTCTTCGGGCTGGGTTGAGGCAGGACAAGCCGCTGCTCAGGCTGGTCGGCATTGAGTTCGAACTGTGCGCTGATCTTCAAACCCTGGGTCATGCGCATGCTATAGCGGGCCCGAGGAGACAACTGCGGAATCGGCAGGCTGGCCGGCAGCACATAGAGCACGCTGGCAGCATCCAACGGCAAGGCTTCGAGCTTGGCGGGGCCCGCGGGGACCCGATGGTAGCGCTTGACGCCGAACAGGGTGCCCGGATCGATCGGCAAGCTGCTGAGAAACTCCTGGGCCACCAGGCGGAACGCCTTCTGGCCATTCTCGAACATGGCCAGGAGCGGGGAACTCAGCACCACGGCCCAATCGTTTGCCTCCAGCGCCTGCAACTTGGGGTCGATGCAGGATAGCGCAGTGCGGCTGACCGCTTGGCGACCCCGTTCCGCTTCCTGCAAGACAGATCGATGCGCCGCCGGCGCCAATTTGCGCCAGTCTTCCAGGCGATGGACAAAGACCCGCGGATGGCCGAGGACTCCCAGCAATTGGCGATAGGCCGTTTGCGGGTCTTTCAGATGGGCGAAGCGCTGGTCCTGGCCCATCAGCGAATCGAGCAGGCCAGCCTCGGCGAATTGCCGGCCGAAGGGGCCTTTCTTGACGATGGTTTCCGCATCGCTGTCAGTCAGTAGATTAGCGACCACAGTGCCTCCGATCGCCAAAACCGCACCAGCCAGCAAAGCATAAGGGTTTACTATCCATCCTAGGACGTAGGCACCCCAAAGGCCCCCACCCACTGCGGCCACACCGTAGGCCGCAGCCGCATCGCTATCTCCCTGCCTCAAAGCTCGGTAGCCATCCCATACACTGATGCCTGCACCGAATAGTGTGGCTGCGCCACCAAGCCCACGTAGCAACCCTAACTTAGGGCTGCCTGTTTGAACTTCTAGATTCCTGGCCCATCGAGGGGATATTTGGGCTACCGATATACGTGGGGTTTCTAGATACTTTGCAGTAGATGGTCCGAAAAGCAGCTTTGCATGGCTTCCTCCAGCGGCTGTTAAATCGATTACTGCACCGACAGCCCCGATCGTCCCTCTGTGCTTTTCTCCACTGTCTACAAAGCCACTGTATGCCTGCACCTGCACATTCAAGTTATAAATCGCAAACCCCAGCATCATCGTCGGCACGATGCGAGTGTTCTCCATCACCTGGGTCAACGTGCCTAACTGCGTACGGAATTTCGTGTAGGCAAGCAGGTCCGGGTGATCCTTGGGTACCGCCACCACCATGACGTTGCGCAGGTTGGCGCGACTCATGCCGGTGTCGCGGGGACTGGTGCCGGCCAGGGGATTGCCGGCACCGTCCTGAACGATGGCGCGCCGATAGCTCTTGCGCCTCAGCTCCTGGCGCTCGACCTCGGTCAGACCGTTGCGCAGGCCGGCTCCGCGCACGCCGACGACAACCATGTCGAGCGGCACCTGACTGTCGGGCAGCAGGCGGATACCTTTCATCTTCACCGAGAGGGCGCTCAGAGTATTGAAGGTCGGTGCGAACAAGCGGTCGAGCTGGATCTGGGTGGCACCCTGGGACAGCCGGCCGAGTTGCTCGACTACGCTGGCGCCGAACACGTCCAGCAGGTCGCCGAGGAAGTAGGCGAGGCTCTTGCCGGCGCTGGGCTGGTCGACCTCGCCCAGCAGACTGGCTCCCAGCATCAGCGTGCTGAGGCCCATTGCGTCGGGGTCCGGCGTCCGCGGGCTATCACGCAGCGCCTGCAGGCGCCGAACCGGCTCGGGAAGTTGTCCTTCGTCCTTGGCCAGGAGCATGGCGCCAAGCGGGTGGCTTGCCTGCAGAACCGTGCTGACCACCCGCTCGACATGTGCCGCCAGCGCCCGGTAGGCGGTACCGCTGTACAGTGCGTCGCAGCGGTCGGGAAGCTGGTTCAGCGCAGCCAGTGCCTCGCTCATCAGGCTGTAGGGCTCCAGCAGGGCTTCGTCGCACTGGTGGGTCCAGTCCTGCAACACCGGGTGCAAGGGGCCTTCCAGCAGGGCAACCAGATGCTCGACCTGCTGCGTCAGGTGGATTCGGCAAGACTGTCGCTCCTCGGCGAAGATCGCCTCGTCCAGTTCGGCCTGATCGACCTCGCCCCTGAGCTTGGCGAGCGGGCCGTCGAGCATGTTGCTCAGCACCTGTGCATAGCGTCCGTTGGGACGGTGCGGCAGCAGTGCATTGAGGCTGCGCAAGTAGGCGGCGCAGTGGCGCGCCTGCGCCGCAGCGTGGCGCAAGGCGAACAGCGAGTCGTCGAGCATCAGCCCGATGAGGTTGGGATGGCCACGCAGCTTGAGGGTTTCCAGTACGTCCTCTCCGGCTTCCAGAGTAGGTAGCGCAGAGGGCGGAGCCTGCTTCAGCAGGGGCGCCAATTCCTGCTGGCGTCGCTGCAACTGGCACACCAGCGACTCTTCGCGAAAGGCGGCGAACGCAGGTGTGAATTCCGCCGGGTCTTCCAGCGCGCTCTCGACGTTGAAGTCGCGAGGTCGCAAACCCTGGGCGTGATGATCAATGACCAGCGCGGGTTGATGGATGGAGGCTTTCCAGTGCTGGTTGGCCACCGAGGCGTTCCAAGCGGACGCCATCTGCTGGCAGCGCCGGTTGACCCGCTGCGGGTCCTCCTCCAGCCAGTCGATGTACGACCAAGGCCAGGGAGTTTCGCTATAGGCCATGGTGTAGCGTGGGATCACGAACTGCCCCTTGACCAGCACCGGCACCAGGATCAGCGCTTGTGTCTTGCCTACGGCCGGACGCTTGTCCGCACGCTGGCTGCGCCCCTGCAGGAGGTCGACTTCAAACAGGTTGCCCTTGCCATCACACTCCAGTTCGCGCCACAGCTTGCCGTCCTGGAACAGGTAGATCCGTCCCGCCCGCGGTAGCGCGCCGGCGGGCAGCTGGTCGCCATAACCGGCCTTACCCAGCGTTGGCAGGCGGACCAGCGGCATCACGGCCAGGAAGGTGTTCTGCTGGATACGCTCGTGCTCCTCATGGCCGAGCATATCGCTGGCCACCGGAATCTGCAGGATACCGCCGTCCTGTCGCTCGACGTTCAATGCCAGTCGTGCACGCCGATCGTTCTGGTAGGCGGTGCGCTTGCGCACGCCTTCGTCGATACTCTGGTCCTGGAATCCGCTCATGCCTCGCTCTCCGGTGGCAACAGTACGACCTGGCTTCCTTGCGCCGGGTCTCCCCAGACATCGACGACCAGTTGTTCCGGCCCCTTCCGCTCGGAACGGCTACGCGCCGGGTTGTCCAGTACCTGGCCCACTGTCGCCGCATCCGCGTCGAGCGGCGGCCCCGGCAACAGCGGCGCCGCGCCGCTGCCGCTGCCCGGGCTGCCGCCGGAGTTGACCCGGACGTTGGCCCCGGAGAGGGTCACGCCGCTGGCGTCGAGCTTGAGGAAGCTGCCGCCGCCCTTGAGGGTCAGTTCGGCGCCGGCCTCCAGCACCACCTTCAGGCCGCTGCTCAGGTGGATCTCCTGCCCGGCCTCGACGAACTGGCCGCTGGCGATCTTCAGGTGCTGGTCGTTGGCTACGGTGAGGTGGTCGCTGGCGCGGACCTCCACCTTGCGCTCGGCGTGGGTGGTGCGGTGTTCCTCGGCCTTGAACTCGCTGTAGCTGTTCGCCTCCACGGTGTCGTGGCGTTGGTGACCGACGCGGATCTTCTGGTCGTGCTCGATGTTTTCGTCCCAGTCGCGCTGGGCATGGACGAAGATCTGCTCCTGGCCCTTGCGGTCCTCGATGCGCAGCTCGTTGTAGCCACCGCCGCCAGGGCTGCTGAGGCTCTTGAAGACGCTGCGGGTCTTGTGCGCCGGCAGTTCGTAGGGCACCGGATGTTCCCTGTGGAACAGGCAGCCGGTGACCAGCGGCTGGTCGGGGTCGCCTTCGAGGAAGGTCACCAGCACCTCCATGCCGACCCGCGGGATGGCGATGGCGCCGTAGTTCCTTCCCGCCCAGCCGGAGGCAACGCGTAACCAGCAACTGCTGCTGTCGTCGGCCTGGCCCTCGCGATCCCAGTGGAATTGCACCTTCACCCGACCGTAGCGGTCGCAGTGGATTTCCTCGCCCTTCGGACCGGTCACCACCGCGCTCTGCGTGCCGAGGATGCGCGGCTTCGGCGGTGTCAGCGGGGGACGGAAGAACGCCTCCCAGGGCGTGGCCTGGAAGCGGTTGCGGTAACCCTGCCGGAAGTCGTCCGGGCTCGCCGAGGCATCGGAGACGATGCTTTCCTCCAGCACCTGAGGCTGCCGCCCCTCGTGAATCACCTCGGTGAGCAGCCAGAGGTCGTTCCAGCCCGCCTGGGGATGGGCAGCCAGCGGCAGGAAGTGGCCGCTGAGCAGCAACGGTTGGTCGCTGCGGCCCTCGGCCAGGCGGTAGTCGCTGCGCTGCCGTTCGAGGGCGCGCCTGGCCAGGTGCTTTCCGCGCTCGCGGTCGACGAAGCGACCGGGATAGTCGTAGTCCTCGAGGTCCGGCCGGGCTTCGCCGCGGGCGGCGCTTTCCAGCGTCAGGCGCGGTTTCTCGAAGTCGTAGTCGCGGCGGGTGACGCGGCTAGTGCGGGTTTCCAGGCGTACGCCGAAGCGCTTGACCGCCGGCCGGTCGGCGACCAGGCCGGAGTCCTGCTGGTAGGCCACCGGCGCGAGCCGCGGGAACACCGTCTGGTCGTCGCCGAATACCAGCAGGTGCGCCGTGGCGCTGTGCTGGAAATGAAAATGGATGCCCTCCTCGCAGCACAGGCGCTGGACGAACTGCAGGTCGCTCTCGTCGTACTGCACGCAGTATTCGCGCTCGGGGTAGCGGGTGCCGAGCTGGAAGCGGTAGGCGTCGGCGAGGATGCCGTGTTCCTCCAGCACCCGGCCGACGATCTGCGGCACCGTGAGGTGCTGGAAGATGCGCTGGTTGGTGCGCTGGGCGAGGTAGGCCAGTTGCGGGACGAGGGTGATGCGGTAGCGGGTCAGGCGCT
Organism: Pseudomonas sp. 20-5; assembly: GCF_056782835.1. Taxonomy (NCBI): domain Bacteria; kingdom Pseudomonadati; phylum Pseudomonadota; class Gammaproteobacteria; order Pseudomonadales; family Pseudomonadaceae; genus Pseudomonas; species Pseudomonas sp. 20-5. Next base: position 5,994,851 of record NZ_CM165584.1, read on the forward strand.
TGCCCGAGTCGCCCTGTCCGGCGCTGCGCACCAGGCCGTGGATACCGTTGCCGGCGGGCCCGAGGGTAAGGAAGGCGGGTTTGTGCAGCAGGCTTTCGAGGTCCGGCACGGGGCGTTCGCCGACCAGCTCCAGGTCGAAGGCGAACGGCTGGCTGATGGCTTCGCGGCCGCTGAAGGAGAGCACCTGCAGGTCGAGGGCGAGGCCGTCGATGGCGAGGCTGAAATGGGTCTGGTTGGCTGCTGCGAACATCCGTTGTCCCTCACTGGCGCAGGCGACCGATTCGATTGTCCTGCCTGGCGCGGGCGAGACAAGGGCGCGCAGGCTCGATCGGAAGCTGCCTACAACAAACAAAGCGGCATCGACCCGGCGCGGGCTTTCCTGGCCACGGCGCTGTGGGTCATCGAGGGCACGACGGCCAGCGAGGCTGGCCGCGTGCGGCGGTCGCGGCTCAGCCGGCGACCGGGGAGCGCCAGTCGTCGGAGCCGGAGGTGCCGGAGACTTCGTGGGTCCAGGTGATCTTGCGGTAGGTGAAGTGCACGTCTTCCAGGTGGGTGAAGTGGGCGTTGCCCGGGTCCTGGCAGTTGTGCATGTAGTCCTTGATGTCGACGATGATCGCGTCTTCCAGGACGGTGGTGTAGTAGTGCTCCTGGGTGCCGGCGGCGGAGGTGCGGTACCACTGGATCTCCACCTTGGTCAGGCGCTCGCCGGAGGTCAGGGCGGCCAGCAGCAGGGGCGAGGCCTTGTCGAAGACCTTGGTGATGACCACCGGCTTGTGCACGCGCTGGCCGGTCGGCTGGCCGGACTGCGGGTCGCGCGGGATGATCACTTCGTGGTTGAAGCCCTGGACCATCACCTGGTCCTCGTGGCCTTCCTGGTAGGTGTTGCCGACCGAATCCTCGGTGAAGGCGCCGGCGGTGATCAGGCCCTGCTTGGTGCCGGTGATGGACATATAGGCGGGGGTTGCCATGGATGCATTCCTTGTCAGTGGTAGCCGGGACGACATGTCCTGGTGCGGCAGCTACCCAACAAGCTTCGTGCCAATAAAATATTTACCTTTTAAATCAAACTCTTGAAGAATCTCCCGGCCCGCACGAACGCTTTCCCCTGGGTTTACCCCGAAAAAGTGAGCAAGTTGTTGCACAGTGCTATGCAAGAACTTGCTCACTTCATCGAAGACCCCGTCAGGCCTTGGCCCCAGCGTGGTATCCACAGCTTTTCCCGAAGTTATCCAGCAAAAAGTTGCACACCTGCCGAGTGCCTCAGAGCCAGTTCTTGAACTTGAACCAGAGGTACGGAAGGATCGCCGATACCACCATCATCCCCAGCGCCATCGGATAGCCGATGGACCAGTCCAGCTCGGGCATGTCCTTGAAGTTCATGCCGTAGACGGTGCCCACCAGGGTCGGCGGCAGGAACAGTACGGCGGCGATGGAGAACACCTTGATGATGCTGTTCTGCTCGATGTTGATCAGGCCAAGGGTCGCGTCGAGGAGGAAGTTGATCTCGGTGGACATCTTCGCCAGGTACTCGTCCAGCGAGCGCACATCGCGCTCCACGGTCTTCGCCAGCACCTTGGCCGGCTCGGAAAGCCAGCCGTTGCAACCCTGGCGGAAATAGCTGTTCATCCGATTGATGCTGAGCAGGCTGTCGTTGAGCTTGGACAGCAGCGAGCTGCTGCGCCCGAGGTGCTTGATGATCTGCTGCAGGTCGGTCTTCGGCTTGCGGGTCTGGGCGGTGGACTCGGCGAAGATCTCCCGCGACATGCTGCTCAGTTGCCCCTGTACGGCCTCCAACACGTCGGCGATGCGGTCCACCAGGCTGTCCATCATCAGGGCGAACAACTGGGTGCTGCTGCGGTTGGCGTCGAGCTGGCGGATGCAGCGGTTCTCGAACTCGCGGAACGAACGCAGGTCGGCGTAGCGCACGGTAATCAGCCATTTCTCGCTGAGGACGAAGGTCACTTCCTCTGTGCTCGGCCGGTGCTCGGTGATCCCGCCGACCACCGAAGTGGTCATGTAGAGGACGTTGCCGTCCTCGTAGAAGCGCGACGAATCCTCGATCTCGGCCATCTCCTCGCGGGTCGGGATGTTCACCTGCAGGTGGGATTCGAGCAGGCGCTCCTCTTCGGGGGTCGGGTGATGCAGGTCGACCCACAGGGTGCCCGGCGGCAACCCCCGCTGGGCATCGTCGTGCTGGCGTCGCTCCAGGCGGTCGCCGGAAAGGATGTAATAGGTGATCATGTCGGGTATCGCTACCTTCGCGGCCATCCGTTGGCCAAGCAGGGTGGACAACTTCCCGCCGCCGCACAAGCGGTACTTTGCGCCAGAACGAGGAACGCCCGATGAGCGAACAGGACGACAACCAGGAAGACGGCTTCGCCGAGGAAAAACTGATCCAGGCCATCGAGAACCAGATCGAAAGCGAGAATCCGCCGGCGGCGCGCGCCGTGTTCAACAAGCTGACCCTGGTCGGCTACGAGCGCGACGAGGCGCTGGGCATGATGGCCTACGTGCTGGCCCACGAGATCAACGCCATGCTCGCCGCCGACCGCGCTTTCGACAGCGCCGGCTACGAGCATGCGCTGCGTGCCCTGCCGACGTTGCCGGACGACGAATGAGCGGAGCCGGGCCGACTGGTGCCGGCGAATGCCCCTCGTATCCATGCGGTTTTGTTTCGCCAAACGCCTGCCGCTCTGGTAGAAAGGTGGCGCCCACTCTCCGTGCCACCTGCTTTCGCGGAGCGATACCGGATGCGATCCTGGTTCCACTTCCTGCCCATCTGCCTGCTGCTGGCCCTTTCCGGCCCGGCAGCGGCCGTCCCGACAGAACCCCTGGTGCTCGGCGCCGAAGACGACTGGTATCCCTATACCGCCTACAAGGACGGCCGCATCCAGGGCATGAGCGCGGACATCGTGCGGGCCGCCTTCAGGGCTGCGGACACGCCGGTCCAGCTCAATCCCTACCCCTACTCCCGCTGCATGAAGCTGGCCCTGAAAGGCTTGATCGCCGGCTGCTTCAACACCTCGCCGAACCCGCACATCCTCGCCGACTACCGTCTGCCCCGGCATCCGTTGTTCCGCGCGGAGATCCAGCTCTGGGCGCGACGCGACGAAGCGCGGCCGGTGAATGCGGAGCAGGCGCTGAGCGGACGGAAAGTCGCGGTGACCCTCGGTTATGAATACGGCGACGGCTTCGATCGCCGCCACGACCTGGTGCGCATCCCGGTGCGCAAGGACTACTACGGTTTCCTCATGCTCCAGCGCGGCCGCGTCGACTACGCCCTGGCCTACCGCAATACGGCTCGCCAGTTGTTCAGCGAACATCCCGAACTGGAAGGCCAGTTCCAGCCGGTGGCCACGGTCCACCGCCCGGAGCTGTACCTGTCGTTCTCGCGCCGCCACCCGCAGGCCGAGCATCTGCTCGAACGCTTCGACCTCGGCATGCAGCGCATCCTCGCCAGCGGCGAGTACCAGAAGATCCTCGACGGCTGGAGCCAGGCCGCCGACGCTACGCCCTAGTCCAACTACACTCACCGGTGCTCAACACCGCAAGGAGCCGACATGGCCTTCACTCCCGAGCTGATCGACGAACTGGAACTGCTGGCGCTCTTCAACCTGAACAACACCCAGGAAGGACTTAAGGTCCATCACACCGCCGACGGCAAGGCCGTCGCCGCCGCCCGACGCCTGCACGACAAGGGGCTGATCGACCAGCCCGACGGCGGCTACCTGACCAGTCTGGGGCTGGACGCCGCGGAGCAGGCACAGGGCCTGCTGACCATCCTCAAGGGTTGACGGAAGCGGCCATCGCGACCTGCTCCCGACAGGCCGCGACGGTTGCCCCGGTTCGCGGTGCGGCGCTCAAGCCGCCGCGCTTCCGGGCGATACAATGGCATGACCGGAGCCAGGCACGGCGCCTGGCCTTGCCTGTGCCCGGACGCCCATGAACCGACACCCCGCACTCAGCCTCGATCTCGACGATGGCATCGACCGCAAGGTCCTCGGCCAGTTGCGCCAACGCTTCCTGGCGGTCAATGCCGGTCGCCTGCAACGCGCCCGGCAGGCGTTGTCCAGCCGCCAGGAGCGGGTCCTGCGCCTGCTACCGCTGCTGTTCCACATCAACCATCCGCTGCTGCCGGGCTACCTGTCGGCCAGCACGCCAGCGGGCCTGAGCGGTTTCGAGGCGGACGACGAAGTACTCGCCGAAGCCCAGCGCCTGGCCCGCTCGTTTGTCTACAAGCCACGCAGGCAAGAACCCGCACAGCAGCCAATCCACGGCCTGTTCCTGATGGGCAGCCTGGGGAGCCTGGCCCAGGAGGAACAGAGCGATCTCGACCTCTGGGTCTGCCATGCCCCAGAACTGGAGCCCGGCGCGCGCCAGGAGCTGCGCCGCAAGTGCGCGTTGATCGAGGACTGGGCGCGCAGCCAGGGCAGCGAGGTGCACTGTTTCCTGATCGACGTCGCCCGTTTCGGCCAGGACGAACGCAAAGACTGGAAAGAGTCCGGCGGCGACGGCAATACCCAGCACTTCCTGCTGCTCGACGAGTTCTACCGTAGCGCGATCTGGCTCGGCGGACGCACCCCTCTATGGTGGCTGGTGCCGCCGGCCCATGAACGGCGCTACGACGAATACTGCCGGACCCTGCTCGGCAAACGCTTCATCCGCGCCGAAGAGGTGCTCGACCTCGGCCACCTGGCGCACATCCCCGCCCGGGAGTTCATCGGCGCCGGCCTCTGGCAGTTGTCCAAGGCCATCGATTCGCCCTACAAGTCGCTGCTCAAGCTGCTGCTCACCGAAGCCTACGCCAGCGAGCACCCGCGGGTCCGCTGCGTCGCCCTGCGCTTCAAGGAGCAGGTATTCGCCGGCCAGCTCGATCTCGACGAACTGGACCCCTACGTCCTGGTCTATCGCCATCTCGAACGCTACCTGCGGGAACAGCAGGCGCCGGAACGCCTGGAACTCGTGCGGCGCTGCCTGTACCTCAAGGTCGGGCGCAAGCTCGGCGGTCGCCAGCGCCAGGCGCAGAAGGGCTGGCAGCACCTGTCGATGGAGCGGCTCGTCGCGGAATGGCAATGGGAGCCTCGCCGCTTGGCCCTGCTCGACAGCCGCAGCCAGTGGAAGATGCGCCAGGTGATGGAAGAGCGTCGCACGGTGGTCAACGAACTGACCTACAGCTACCGCCTGCTGTTCCAGATCGCCCGCCAGCAAGGCGCTGACAGCGGCATCGACAGCCGCGACCTGGGCCTGCTCGGCCGCCGCCTGTATGCCGCCTTCGAGCGCAAGGCAGGCAAGGTGGAGAACATCAACCCAGGGATCGCCCCGGATCTCGGCGAAGACGTCCTGACCCTGGTCCAGCTGCCCGCCGACGACGACCGCGAGCAGGCGCAGTGGGCGATCTTCCCCGGTGCCCTGGGCGCTCACCAGTGGCCTGACTACGCGCCGCTGAAACGCAGCCTCAGGCTGGTCGAGCTGCTCGCCTGGTGCCATCGCAACGGCGTCATCGACAGCGCCACCCGGCTGTCCCTGCATCCCGGCCAGAGCGACCTCAGCGATGCCGAACTGGACAATCTCCTGGGCAGCCTGCGGCAGTTCCTGCCGGTCCCCCTGGCGACCGTGGACGACGCCGACCTGCTGCAACCGCGTCGGCTCAAGAGCGTCCTGCTGCTGGTCAACGTCGGTGTCGACCCGCTGCGCCACCACAGCCAGATGAACCTGCACATGGCTACCGGGCGTACCGACGTGCTTGGTTATGCCGGGGTGCGCGACAACCTGGTGCTGACCCTCGACCAGCTCAGCCTCAACAGCTGGAACGAACTGACGGTGCGCCATTACGCAGGCCCCCAGGCGCTGCCCGAGTGCCTTGCCGAGTTCCTCGACGCCGTCCGCGAAAAGCCCGGAAGCCCGCCGCAGCCGCCTGAACTGATGGTGCGCTGCTTCTGTCGCAACCGGGCCGCCGCCATCGCCGTGCGGGTCGAAGAGCTGTTCCGCGAGACCTACGGGCAACTGCTTGGCGGCCAGCCAAGCCGCTACCTGCTGCAGATCCGCCAGCAGTACCACCTGCTGGAAATGTCGCCGGAAGCGGTCAGCCACGAGAGCCTGCCCGACCTGCCGAGCCTGCTCCAGCACCTGGGCCGCGAGCGAGATGGCTACAGCGCCCTGAAGCTGGATCGTCACGCCCTGGAGGGCGAGGACCTCGGGCTGATCCTGTCCATGGGGCGGCCGGACTGCATCCAGGTGTTCTACCGGCGCGACTTCGACAGCGCCGAGATCAGCCTGCTCGACGAACGCAACGCCCTCTGGCGCCAGCGCCAGGCATTGCGTGACGAACGCAGCCTGCTCGCACCGCTGCAGCGCTTCCTGCAATCGCTGCTGTACCGGCGCAACGCCCTGTCGCTGGCGGAACAGGTGCCGGCCGCGCTGGATATCCGCTACTACGAGTTGCTCTCCAACGACGGCAGAGTGCATGTCGAGCCTCGCGAGGCGCCGGAGGCCCTGGCCGGGCCCGCGCTGTACGAGCTACAGGCGCTACTCGAGCGCGGCGAACGCAAGCGCGTGCAGGTCACCCTGTACTGCGACCACCAGGAGTTTTCCGAACTGGAGTACGGCGCCGGCCTGTTCAAGGCGGTCGCCCGGCATATCCTGGCGCATCGCGCGGAAAGCGAACCCTACCCCTGCTACCTGACCGACCTCGACCTGTCGCGGCTGTTCGCCGACGAACAGCCGCAAACGCTGCACTATCTGCGTTATAAAAGCGTCCTGGAAACGGCGCTGAACCAGGCGCTGCTGGAACAATGACCCAGCGCCGCACCGCGCGGGGCTCGACAAGGACGTACGGATGGCACTCCTCGGTATTACCCTGCTCGCTGGCGCCGCATTCGTGGGCGGCTATCTCTACCGCCGCGGCCTGGATCGCCGGCGCTACCGCTTCATCCAGCAATTCCGCCTGCCGCCGCGGGTCGCCCAGGCGGTCCGCGAGCGCTATCCGCAGCTCAGCGAGGAACAGGTCCAACGGGTGCTCGGCGGCCTACGCGAATACCTGCTGCTATGCCGCGCCGCCGGCAAGCGGATGGTCGCGATGCCGTCCCAGGTGGTGGATGTCGCCTGGCACGAACTGATCCTGCATACCCGGCTCTACCAGCACGTCTGCCGCAAGGGACTCGGGCGCTTCCTCCACCATACGCCGGCCCAGGCGATGCGCAGCCCCCGACAGGCCCAGGAGGGCATCCAGCGCGCCTGGAAGCTGGCCTGCCGCCGCGAGGGCATCGACCCACTGAATCCCACGCGCCTACCGCTGCTGTTCGCCCTCGACACGGAACTGGCGATCGCCGACGGCTTCCGCTACGCCCTGAACTGCGCGCAGCGGCAAGACGGCGGCGCAGCGGTGTATTGCGCCAGCCATATCGGTTGCAGCAGCGGCTGCGCCAGCGATAGCGGCAGTACCTTCGGTTCGGACGGACAGGATTCGCGCCACGGCTGCGGCGGCGATAGCGGCGGAGACGGCGGCAGCGGTTGCGGGGGTGGAGGATGCGGGGGCGGTGGGGGCGACTGAGGGTCGCGAAGCCCGTCGCCGAATGGCGACGGGCGAAAACCGATCAGCGCGCGTAGTCGCCGGCGGCTTCCGGCTGGTATTCGATTTCCAGCAGGGTCAGCTTCAGCGTCTTCCCGCTCGGCGCCGGCCAGTCGATGGTCTGGCCGATGGTCAGGCCCAGCAGCGCGGTGCCCACCGGCGCGAGGATCGAGACCTTGCCTTCGCCGGCGACGTCTTCGGGATAGACCAGGGTCAGGGTGTACTCCTTGCCGCTGCTTTCCTCGCGGCAGCGCACGGTGGAGTTCATGGTCACGACGCCCGGCGGAATCTCGTCATGCCCCACCACCTGGGCGCGCGACAGTTCGGCCTCCAGCGCCTCGGCGGCGGGTCCGAATTCGTCCAGGCCATCCAGCAGGCGCTCCAGGCGCTGCAGGTCCAGACGAGTGATGGTGATCGGCGGCGTGCTCATGATCGCAGGCGTGCTCCTTGGTCCGGTTCGGTTGATCGATGAAAAGCAGGAATCGCAAAAAAGCAAAAACCCCGCCCGAAGGCGGGGTTTTCCCGGACACTAACACAGTCGCAGGAATTAGCAACATCCCCCCTATCAGGAGAGACGGCCCGCCAGCGACTGGCGTCGAGCGGCCTGTGACCTGATCTGCAAGCGGCGGGAATCGTCGGCCTTGCCCCACTCGCGGATTTCCGCCAGGGAACGTCCGCAGCCGACGCAAACGTCCGCATCGTCGAGGCAGCACAGGCGCCGGCAAGGCGAGGCCACCGCCGGCGGCGAAGCCTCAGAGGCCGGGGAACTCGACATCCTCGCCCCCCTGCTCCAGGGTCGCCCGGTTGAGCAGCGCGCCCAGCGGTTCCTGGCTGCCATCGTGGCGCCAGAGGCCGCTGGCCTCGTCGTAATCGAAGTGGAAGCCGCCCGACTTCGCCGCCACCCACAGCTGGCGCAACGGCGCCTGGCGGCTGAGGATCAGCTGCGAGCCGTTCTCGAAGCGTACGGTGAGCACGCCGCCGGCGTTCTCCAGGTCGAGGTCCAGGTCGCTGTCATCGAAGGCGTCTTCCACCTGCTGCTGGAGCGCATCGACCAGGTCGTGGAAACGCGCTTCATTCATCGTACTCATGCATTGCCTCGGCATTCGCTAACGGGAAAAAAGGCGGACGACTACCTTCGTCTTGCCCTATTCCGACAATTCTACGCTGGTATTGCCGTAGTCCGCGCTGTTTTGCCGCGACGCTCGCGGAAAACGCCGGCATCCCCTCTGCCGCAGGCCATTCCTCTGCAAGCCCCGGCACACCTGATCCGGCTCGCATAGGCAAGGTGCCGGGGGGTCGGTATACTCCGGAACAATTCACGTTTTCTACAAGGATTCCGTCATGAAGCGGCTGTTCCTGTCCTTCGTCGCGCTCGCCCTCCTCGCCGGCTCCATCGCCGCCTGCGGCCAGAAAGGCCCGCTGTACCTGCCGGACGACGAAAAAGCCAAGAAAGAACACAGCAAAGACCGCTACGGTTTCTGAGAGAGCGCCCATGGACACATTCAGTTACCGCGACGGTGAGCTGTTCGCGGAAGGGGTGGCGCTTTCCCGCATCGCCGAGCGTTTCGGCACGCCCACCTACGTCTATTCCCGCGCACACATCGAGGCCCAGTACCGCGCCTATGCCGATGCCCTCGCCGGCATGCCGCATCTGGTCTGCTTCGCGGTCAAGGCCAACTCCAACCTCGGGGTGCTGAATGTGCTGGCGCGCCTCGGCGCCGGTTTCGACATCGTTTCCCGCGGTGAGCTGGAGCGTGTCCTGGCCGCCGGCGGCGATCCGGCCAAGGTGGTGTTCTCCGGCGTCGGCAAGACCCGCGACGACATGCGCCGCGCCCTGGAAGTCGGCGTGCACTGCTTCAACGTCGAGTCCGGCGAAGAGCTGGAGCGCCTGCAACGGGTAGCTGCGGAACTCGGCGTGAAAGCGCCGGTATCGCTGCGGGTCAACCCGGACGTGGACGCCCAGACCCACCCCTATATCTCCACCGGCCTGAAAGAGAACAAGTTCGGCATCGCCATCGACGAGGCCGAGGCGGTCTACGCCCGCGCCGCCGAGCTTGATCACCTGGAGGTGATCGGCGTCGACTGCCACATCGGTTCGCAGTTGACCCAGCTGGAGCCCTTCCTCGACGCCCTCGAGCGCCTGCTCGGGCTGGTCGACCGCCTGGCCGGCAAAGGCATCGGCATTCGCCACCTGGACCTCGGTGGTGGCCTCGGGGTGCGCTACCGCGACGAACAGCCGCCGCTGGCCGGCGACTACATCCGCGCCATCCGCGAGCGCCTGCGCGGCCGCGACCTGACCCTGGTGTTCGAGCCGGGCCGGTCCATCGTCGCTAACGCCGGCGTGCTGCTGACCCGCGTCGAGTACCTCAAGCACACCGAGCACAAGGATTTCGCCATCGTCGACGCGGCGATGAACGACCTGATCCGCCCGGCTCTCTACCAGGCCTGGATGGACGTGCAGGCGGTACGCCCGCGCGATGCCGTGCCGCGCCGCTACGACCTGGTCGGGCCGATCTGCGAGACCGGCGACTTCCTCGCCAAGGATCGCGACCTGGCGCTCGCCGAAGGCGACCTCCTGGCGGTGCGCTCGGCCGGCGCCTACGGCTTCGTCATGAGCTCGAACTACAACACCCGCGGTCGCGCCGCCGAGGTGCTGGTGGATGGCGAGCAGACCCACGAGGTCCGTCGCCGCGAGACCGTCCAAGAGCTCTACGCCGGCGAAAGCCTGCTGCCGCAGTGAGGCCCAGACCATGCTTTTGCGCTTCACCAAGATGCATGGCCTGGGCAACGACTTCATGGTCCTCGACCTGGTCAGCCAGCACGCCCATGTGCAGCCCAAGCACGTCAAGCTCTGGGGCGACCGCAACACCGGGGTCGGCTTCGACCAGTTGCTGATCGTCGAAGCCCCGAGCAGCCCCGACGTCGACTTCCGCTACCGGATTTTCAACGCCGACGGCTCCGAGGTCGAGCAGTGCGGCAACGGCGCCCGCTGCTTCGCCCGCTTCGTTCAGGACAAGCGCCTGACGGTGAAGAAGAGCATCCGCGTAGAAACCAAGGGCGGCATCATCGAGCTGAATATCCGCCCGGACGGCCAGGTCACGGTGGACATGGGTCCGCCGCGCCTGGCCCCGGCCGAGATACCGTTCCAGGCCGAGCGCGAAGCCTTGTCCTATGAGATAGAGGTGAATGGCCAGCGCGTCGAACTGGCCGCGGTATCCATGGGCAATCCCCATGGCGTGCTGCGCGTCGAGAACGTCGACAGCGCACCGGTACACAGCCTCGGTCCGCAACTGGAAGTCCATCCGCGCTTCCCGAAGAAGGCCAACATCGGCTTCCTCCAGGTGCTCGATCCGCACCATGCGCGCCTGCGCGTCTGGGAGCGCGGCGTCGGCGAGACCCAGGCCTGCGGCACCGGCGCCTGCGCCGCGGCGGTTGCCGGGATTCGCCAGGGCTGGCTGCAATCGCCGGTGCAGATCGACCTCCCCGGCGGCCGCCTGCACATCGAGTGGGCAGGTCCCGGCCAGCCCGTTATGATGACCGGGCCTGCCGTCCGCGTGTATGAAGGCCAGGTCCGCCTGTAAGGGCCGTCGCCCGCGAGAACCGAGACGCTTATGACCGAGAAAAGCCAGGAACCGACAGCAGCGCTGGACGCCGAGCAGGTGGCCGCCTATCTGAGCCAGCACCCGGAGTTCTTCGTCGAGCATGACGAGCTGATCCCCGAGTTGCGCATCCCGCACCAGCCCGGCGACGCCGTGTCGCTGGTAGAGCGCCAGGTACGCCTGCTGCGCGAGCGCAACATCGAGATGCGCCACCGGCTCTCGCAACTGATGGACGTGGCCCGCGAGAACGACCGCCTGTTCGACAAGACCCGCCGCCTGGTCCTCGACCTGCTCGACGCCACCAGCCTGGAAGACGTGGTCAGTACCGTCGAGGACAGCCTGCGCCACGAGTTCCAGGTGCCCTACGTGAGCCTGATCCTGTTCAGCGACAGTAGCGTCTCGGTGGGCCGCTCGGTGAGCAGCGCGGAGGCGCACCAGGCCATCGGCGGCCTGCTCTCCGGCGGCAAGACCGTCTGCGGCGTGCTGCGTCCACACGAACTGGCGTTCCTCTTCGGCGAGAGCGACCGCGACGAGATCGGCTCCGCAGCGGTGGTCTCCCTGAGTTTCCAGGGCCTGCACGGCGTGCTCGCCATCGGCAGTCCCGATCCGCAGCATTACAAGAGTTCCCTCGGCACCCTGTTCCTCGGCTACGTCGCCGAGGTCCTGGCCCGCGTGCTGCCGCGCTTCTCCTCGCCGCTGCGCTCGGTCCGCTGAGCGCGGCGGGCGGTCCGAGATGCGCGCCGACCTGGATGCCTTCCTCGAACATCTGCGCAGCGAGCGCCAGGTCTCCGCGCACACCCTCGACGGCTACCGCCGCGACCTGCTGAAGATCCTCGCCCTCGCCGAAAAGGCCGGGCTCTCCGACTGGAACGCCCTCGACACCCGCAGCCTGCGCACCTTCGTCGCCCGCCTGCACCAGCAGGGCCAGTCCAGCCGCAGCCTGGCACGGCTGCTCTCGGCGACGCGCGGCCTCTACCAGTACCTGCTACGCGAAGGGCGCTGCCGGCACGACCCTGCCAACGGCCTGAGCGCGCCGAAGAGTCCGCGCAAGCTGCCCAGGACCCTCGACGCCGACCGCGCCCTGCAATTGCTCGACGGTGCCGTGGAGGATGACTTCATCGCCCGCCGCGACCAGGCCCTGCTGGAGCTGTTCTATTCCTCCGGGCTGCGCCTCTCGGAACTGGTCGGCCTCGATCTCGAATGGCTGGACCTCAAGGAAGGCCTGGTGCGAGTGCGCGGCAAGGGCAACAAGGTCCGCGAGCTGCCGGTCGGCAAGGCCGCGCGCCAGGCGCTCGAAGCCTGGCTGCCGCTGCGCGCCCAGGCCGCTCCGGAAGACGGAGCGGTGTTCATCGGCCGCGGCGGCAAGCGCCTGACGCCACGGGCGATCCAACTGCGAGTGCGCCAGGCCGGCGTCCGCGAGCTGGGCCAGCACCTGCACCCGCACATGCTGCGGCACTCCTTCGCCAGCCATCTGCTGGAGTCGTCCGGCGACCTGCGCGCCGTGCAGGAACTGCTCGGCCACGCCGACATCGCCACGACCCAGATCTATACCCACTTGGACTTCCAGCACCTGGCCTCGGTCTACGACCGCGCCCATCCCCGCGCCAAGCGCAAGGGCAACGCCGATGGAGGCAACGACCCATGAGCAGCCTGCGACTGATCACCTTCGACCTCGACGACACCCTGTGGGACGTCGCCCCGGTGATGAACAACGCCGAGGCCCTGCTCCGCGAATGGCTGGCGAGCAACGCGGCGCGCCTGGGTCCGGTGCCCATCGAGCACCTGTGGGCGATCCGCACCCGCCTGCTGGATCGCGAACCGATGCTGCGCCACCGTCTCAGCGAGCTGCGCCGGCGCATCCTGTTCCATGCCCTGCTCGACGCCGGTTATCCACAGGCGGAGGCGGAAAGCCTGGCCGAGGCCGGTTTCCAGGTATTCCTCGAAGCGCGCCACCGGGTCACCCTGTTTCCCGAAGTTCACCCGACCCTGGAGATCCTCGCCGACCGCTTCACCCTCGGCGTGCTCACCAACGGTAACGCCGACGTGCGCCGCCTGGGCCTGGCCGACTACTTCCGGTTCGCCCTCTGCGCCGAGGAACTGGGCGTCGGCAAGCCCGACCCGACGCCATTCCGCGAAGCCCTGAAGCGCGCCGGCGTCGAGGCCTCGGCAGCGGTACACATCGGCGACCACCCCAACGACGACATCGCCGGAGCGCGCCGCGCCGGCATGCGTGCCATCTGGTTCAACCCAAGCGGCAAGCCCTGGGCCGGGGAGGAAGAGCCGAGCGCGGAGATCCGCAGCCTCGCCGAGCTGCCGGCCCTGCTCGCCCGCCTGCAATGACGGACCGGGCCCCCGGTCGCGGGTAGCGCCCTAGGCACGCGAAGCGCTGGCCTTGAAGCGCCCGACCCCGCGCAAGATGGAAAACGCCACCGCAACCGCAGCCAACGTCAGCGACACGCCGAAAAGCAGCAACGCCGTCGACGCACCGAAGCGATCCGCGATCAACCCGGTGAAGATCACCGGCAGGCTGAAGCCGAGGTAGGCCAACAGGAAGTAGCCCGCGCTGGCCCGCGGCTTTTCCGCACCGGCCAGGACATTCACCGCCGACAGCCCGCCCAGGTAGGTGAAGCCGTAGCAGGAACTGCTCGCGCCCAGCGCACCGAACAGCACCGCAGCCAGTGAGCCGTGGATCGCGCCCCAGGCCAGCAGGGCATAGCTCGGCGGCAGGATCACCAGCCCCAGGCAGGTCGCCGAGGCCGGCGCCATCCGCCGCGCCAGCGGCTGGAACAGCAGGCCGCAGCTGATCACGGTGAAGGTCGAGAAGCCCGACCAGCGCGCCAGCCCGTGGGCCGCCAGCAGCGAAGGCAGGACCGCGATGACCAGACCCACAGTGGCCCATGCCAGCAGGATCGAGAGACCGTACGGCAGGCTGCCGGCGGGAAAGAACGGCAGCCGCAGCATCGGCGTATCGCGCCCGCGCGGCGCCTCGTCCGGCAGGCCCGCCACCGCCGCCAGGGCCACGCAGGCCAGTCCCAGCTGGACCCAGAAGCTGCCGGGCACCAGGCTCTCCCGGAACAGCAGGAACAGACTGGTCAGTGCCGCGCCGAGGCCGAAGCCGAGCGAGGTGCTGGCGGTCACCCAGTTGGCCGAGGTGCGGGAATCCCCGCCCGCGATCAGTTCGCTCATGTAGGCCGTCCCGGTGGCCGATGCCAGGGCCGTGCCGACGCCGAGCAACAGGCGCGCCACGCCGAGCGCCTCCAGGCGCGGCCAGAGCGCCATCACCAGGGTGGCCACCATCGACAGCAGCAGCGCGACGACGATCGGCGGCTTGCGCCCGATCCGATCGGACAACCCGCCGAGTACCAGCAGCACCGGCAGTACGCCGAGCACATAGCCGGAGAAAGCGCTGGCGGTAGCTGCCGCGCCGTAGCCGGAAAGCTCCGCGTAGGCGGTGTACAGCGGCGCCTGGAGGTTCACCGCCAAGGTGATCAGGCACAGGCCGAAGGCCAGGCATGCGGCGTGGCGACGGGTATTGCTCATGCGTTTCTCCGTTCAAGGGCCTGCCGCGGCAGAGCGGTGGGCATTGGCTAGCCCGCGAGAAGAGGCGTCGACTATCCGGCGCGGCGGCGCTACGGAACAAGTAACAGCTGTTCGGATTTGTGCTTAACTGTTCGCCTGAAAAAACCGAACAGTGAGTCAGACATGCACCTCCGGATCGACCGCAATGCCAGCGAGCCGCTGGTGCAGCAGATCGTCGCAGGGGTCAGCGGCTGGATCCGCGGCAATCGCGTCCGCGCCGGCACGCGGATTCCGTCGATACGCCAGTTGGCCAGGGAAAACCAGCTCAGCCAGTCCAGCGTGATCGAGGCCTACGACCGCCTGGTCGCCCTGGGGATGCTGGAATCGCGGCACGGCTCGGGGTTCTTCGTCGCCGAGGCGCCCGCCGCCACTACCGACCTCGACAGCGAATGGCACGAAGGCGCGGAAAACGCATGGGGCCAGTTCAGCGGCAGCTCGACGAAACTCAAGCTCGGCTGCGGCTGGATTCCGGACAGTTGGCGGGAAGTCGAGGAACTCAGCTACGCGATCCGCCAGGTCGCCCGCAGCGAACTCGCCGGGCTGTTCGACTACAGCACTCCGCTGGGCCTGCCGGCGCTGCGCCAGCACATCCAGAAACGCCTGCGGCTGATCGATATCCATGTCGACCCGGAGCAGATCCTCACCACCACCGGCGCCAGCCATGCCCTCGACCTGTTGGTACGCACGCTGCTCAAGCCGGGCGACGTGGTGGTGGTGGAGAACCCCGGCTACTACAACCTGTTCAACCTGCTGAAGTTCCACGGGGTGAAGATGCTCGGCGTGCCGCGCACCCGCCACGGCCCGGACACCGCCGCGCTGGAGACGATCCTCCGCGCGCACAAGCCGAAGTTCCTTTTCACCAACAGCATGTACCACAACCCCACCGGCACCAGCCTCAGCCCCTCAGTGGCCCACCGCGTGCTGCAACTGGCCGAGCAGCATGATTTCCACATCGTCGAGGATGACATCTACGCCGACTTCCAGAACGGCCCCAGCACCCGCCTGGCAACCCTCGATTCGCTGCGCCGGGTGATCTACCTGGCGAGCTTTTCGAAGACCCTCAGTTGCTCGCTACGGGTCGGCTACCTGATCGCCGGCCCCGAGCTGATCCGGCGCCTGGCGGATGTGAAGATGTACACCAGCATCGGCAGCCAGCGCTTCGCCGAATGCGTGGTCTCGACCATGCTCGCCAACGGCAGTTACCGCAAGCTGGTGCAACGCCTGCGCCAGCGCCTGACCCGGCAGATGGCGGCGACCCTGCGGGTGCTTGGGGACAACGGCTGGGAGGTGTTCGCCGAACCGGTCGGCGGGATGTTCGTCTGGGCCCGTATCGGCGACTACCCGTTCGCCGAATTGCAGGCCGTGGCGACACGCCTGGACGTGCTGCTGTCGCCGGGCAGCGGCTTCAGCCCGGAAGGCGAGGAGAGCGACTGGCTGCGTATCAACATCGCCTATGCCAGCGACCCGCGGGCCCTGGCGTTTTTCGAGGCGTTCGGGTGAGGCGCGCTCTTGCCCTCCCCTGCCTCACTGGTAGTCGAGCAGGATCACCATCGCGGCCAGGACCGAGCCGGGCGTGATTTTCTCGGCGGTCTGCACATAGGACGCTTTCATCGGGATCCAGTAAGCCCCGCCGGTGTTCTTGTCGTACGCGGTCACCGGCAACGAGAGTCCCATCCGTAGCGGAACGCCGGCCTCGTCGGTGACCCGGATCGATACGCCGGTCGCGGTGCTGCCCGCCAGGCGCGGCAATACACCCGAGCCTTCGGCCACCGCGCCCCCCACCGCTTGAAGGCTGTAGCCGACGCGGTTGTACCCGCGAGGACAGCCGGCCACTACCAGATTGAACGGGGTAACGGCCGCGTAGGTGCCGACGCCGTTCAGCCGGGCGGCAGCGATCGACTGCAGCTTCACGGTCTGGTCGGCGACCTGGCAGGTCGCATTGATCGTGGTGACGCTCCCGGTCAACCTGATGGAAGAGGTGCCAGACGCGATAAGCCCGTCCTTGTAGGTAATGAGGAAGTACGAGTTGAACGCTCCGCTCGCGAACTGGCCGTCGGAGAGCGGCGTCGAGTTGCGGAACAACTGGACCTCCGCGATTTGCGAGAAAGTGCCCTTGAAACGGCTGCTCGCCGGTATGCCATCCAGCAGCAGGCGCACCGAAAGGCCCGGCACGTTGGTATTCAGGTCCGGACCATCGACCGGGTCCCAGACACTTCCCTTGTTGTACAGAGCGACGCCGATGAGATCGCAGCTGGGCTTGCCGCACAGTTGCATGGGAGTGAACGTGTAGCGCGACGTGACGTTTCCCTCGGGAAGGATCGAGGGGACGGCGATATCGCGGCCGCCGAAAGCGTACAGATTGGCAGCCATGCTGGTGCCGGCGGGAACGAACAGGACTGCCGCGATCAGCAGGGTTCGACGGAACGTCTTGAACTCCATGGGATGACAACCGATGTGTCCGGCATGTCCGGGAAAATCCACCGGAACCGGAGTGAACTTGATGGGTGGCTAATCTTTTCAGAACACCTGGAAAGGAGCCATAAGACAGGACCTACACGGCTCCGCGAATCCACCTAAGAATCGCTAGGAAAATTCTTAAGCAAGCTCTACAGCTCGCTCTCCGGCAACCCCGGACGCCGCTTGGAGCACCTGGATGGCAAGCAGCTTCGGTTGACGATGTGGAACGGTAGCGCTGCCACCGGAAAGGAAAAGGCCTTGGCCCGTCGCCAGCCGTGCCTGAACAGGCGAAAGATCGGCTCGCCAACCGGGATGCGGCGGGGCGAGATGCCCGTCAAAGTGACCGGCGCCATAGCACAAGGCCCGCCATCCCTTGCGGGAGGCGGGCCTTGGGATGGCGCGAAATCAGATGGGGCGGCTGCCGTACTTGCTGTCCGGCTTCTTCGGCGGATCGGCCACCACGTTGGGTTCGATCTCCTGCACCTTTCCACCGCGGGAAAGGAACTCCTCCATCGCCTTGGCGAGGGCGTCACGCTCTTTCTGCTTGGCTTCGACCGAGGGCAGCTCCTCTTCCACCACGGCGGCTTTCGCCTTCTTCCCGGGGGCGGGGGCCTCGTCGCCGTCGCCGCTGTCCGCTTCGCCGTCGTCGGCCGTGGCCAGCTCTTCGCCGTCGTCCTCGTCAGCGCCGTCCAGCTCGTCCTGTTCCAGTTCTTCTTCGCTCATGGTCAACCTCTCGGTGCTGCAAAAGCAGGTTAGTTATAGCCCAGCCGCGCGTTTTGATGAGCGCCGCCGGAAAAAATTCATACTGACTCGCCCTGCCAGGTGGCGAGCACGCGCCGTGCCCCGCCCCTGTCCCGGTGTTCACCGAGATAGATCCCCTGCCAGGTGCCCAGTGCCAACCCTCCCGACTGTATCGGCAGGGTCAGTTGGCAGCCCAGCAGGCTGGCCTTGAAATGCGCCGGAAGGTCGTCCGGACCTTCGTCGTTGTGTTCATAGCCGACTTCGCCGCGTGGCGCCAGCCGCTCGAAAAAACGCTCGAAATCCCGGCGTACGGCAGGATCGGCATTTTCATTCAGGGTCAGTGAAGCCGACGTATGTTGCAAAAGCAGGTGCAGCAGGCCGACCCGGCACCGCCGAAGCTCCGGCAAGGCGTCGAGTATCTCCTCGGTGACGAGGTGAAAGCCCCGCGGACGCGGGCGCAAGGTGATCAGGGTCTGCTGCCACATGCTGCTGTTCCAAATCGGCTCCGATCCGTCGCGCCGCGCATTCTAGCGCGGCATTTGAAAAAGCAAAGAGCGTAAGAGGCAGACCTGTGAAAGCTGATGGTGGCGCAGTCCGCTGGCAGTCACTGAAAGACCGGTTGCGGAAAGGTGGTGGCAGTCGCGGGAAGCGCCCAGGACTTTCGACGCACAAGGGCATGGCGTTCGGCGAAGGCGAGCGCGGGAGGCAAACCGACGCCCGGCGGAAAGCCGGGCGCCGGCAGGTATTACAGGTTGTAGCCGCGCTCGTTGTGCAGCGCCAGGTCGAGGCCGACCGCTTCCTCTTCCTCGGTGACCCGCAGGCCCATGACCAGGTCCAGCACCTTGAGGATCACGAAGGTCACCACGGCGGTGTAGACCACGGTGAAGGCCACGCCCTTGAACTGCACGAAGAACTGCGCGCCGATGTCCTCCACGCTGCCGAAGCCGCCCAGCGACGGCGCCGCGAAGATCCCGGTAAGCAGCGCGCCGACGATACCGCCGACCGCATGTACGCCGAAGGCGTCGAGGGAATCGTCGTATTTCAGCGCGCGCTTGAGACTGGTGGCGGCGAAGAAACAGATCACCCCGGAGGCCAGGCCGATCACCAGCGCGCCCATCGGACCGGCGGTGCCGGCGGCCGGGGTGATGGCCACCAGACCGGCGACCACGCCGGACGCGATGCCCAGGGCGCTCGGCTTGCCGTGGGTGATCCACTCGGCGAACATCCAGGCCAGGGCCGCGGCGGCGGTGGCGATCTGGGTCACCAGCATGGCCATCCCGGCGGTGCCGTTGGCGGCGGCGGCGGAACCGGCGTTGAAACCGAACCAGCCGATCCACAGCATGGCCGCCCCGACCAGGGTGTAGCCGAGGTTGTGCGGCGCCATCGGCGTGGTCGGGTAGCCCTTGCGCTTGCCCAGCACCAGGCAGGCGACCAGACCGGCGATACCGGCGTTGATGTGCACCACGGTGCCGCCGGCGAAGTCCAGCACGCCCCAGTCCCACATCAGGGCGCCGTCACCGCTCCAGACCATGTGCGCGATCGGCGCGTAGACCACGGTGAACCAGACCGCCATGAAGATCAGCATCGCCGAGAACTTCATGCGCTCGGCGAAGGCGCCGACGATCAGCGCCGGAGTGATGATCGCGAAGGTCATCTGGAAGGTGATGAACACGCTTTCCGGGAACAGCGCGGTGGCGGAAGTCAGGCCGTCGGCGGTGAGACCGCTGAGGAAGGCCTTGTCCAGTCCGCCGACGAAGGAATTGAAGTTGAGGACGCCCTTCTCCATCCCGGCGGTATCGAACGCCAGGCTGTAGCCATAGACCACCCAGAGAATGGTGATCAGGCCGGTGATGGCGAAGCACTGCATCATGATCGACAGCACGTTCTTCGCTCGCACCATGCCGCCGTAGAACAGCGCCAGGCCGGGGATGGTCATGAGCAGGACGAGCGCAGTGGAGATCAGCATCCAGGCGGTGTCGCCGCTGTT
Source organism: Pseudomonas sp. 20-5 (assembly GCF_056782835.1). Lineage (NCBI taxonomy): Bacteria > Pseudomonadati > Pseudomonadota > Gammaproteobacteria > Pseudomonadales > Pseudomonadaceae > Pseudomonas > Pseudomonas sp. 20-5. Next base: position 6,014,781 of record NZ_CM165584.1, read on the forward strand.
CAGGACGGGTTCCTCGGCGGCCAGGGCGACGCCCGGCAAAGCGAGGGACAATAGGGCTCCTAGCCCTGCGATCTTACGCAGAGTCATGTTGGTATTCTCCTGGGGCTTTTGGGGGTTCGGTTGGGCTTAGATCGCGTCGGTATCGGTTTCGCCGGTACGGATGCGGATGGCCTGTTCCAGGTTCACCACGAAGATCTTGCCGTCACCGATCTTGCCGGTATTGGCCGCCTTGGTGATCGCCTCGATGACGCGGTCCAGCTGGTCGTCGGCGATCGCCACGTCGATCTTCACCTTGGGCAGGAAGTCGACGACGTACTCGGCGCCGCGATACAGCTCGGTATGGCCCTTTTGCCGGCCGAAACCCTTGACCTCGGTCACCGTGATGCCCTGCACACCGATCTCGGACAACGACTCGCGGACGTCGTCCAACTTGAACGGCTTGATGATGGCAGTGACTAGCTTCATGAAACTCTCTCCCGTGTTTGGTGGACTCGCCCCAGGAAAACGAACCCGAGGACAGTCTAAGCGCAGTGTCTGGCTTTGTAACGCGCCGGTCCCTCTGGGAAGCATGATCGGGACCCTCCGCCCCGACCTGGCCCTGCTGCGGCCGTTCGATGCCGCAACCTGCCGGCCTCCCGCAACCGCCTCATCTGCCGCACCGGTACTGCTTCAGTGCACGCCTCACCCCGGCCAAAGCAGAAAGCTTGCCAGCTCCGGCAAATCCGCCGGATTTCAAGCCCTTAGCCGCCAACCCGGGGATAGTGCGGAACGCCGGCCTCCGGGCGGCGCACCAAATAGGCGCAGACGCGCTCCGACAGTTGCGCAAAAAGTGTGCAATGGCCCTCCCGCGAGCGCCGCCGACATCGTGCTAGACTGCCGCCCACTCGTTACCGGAACCCTCGCCATGCTGCCGCCCAAAGCCGTCTTCGAAGCCCTCAGCCAACAAGCCAGCCGCCTGTTCGCCGGCGAATCGCCGTTGCCCAAGGCCGAGCTGGAGTCGCAGTTCCGCGCCCTGATGCAGAGCGCTTTCAGCAAGCTCGACCTGGTCAGCCGCGAGGAATTCGACAGCCAGATGCTGGTCCTCGCCCGCACCCGCGCACGGCTGGAAGCCCTGGAGGCCAAGGTGGCGGAACTCGAAAGCAAGCTGACGCCGCCCGCCGACTGATCCTTCCCCCTGCGAGCGGCGTGAGATCAAGGAGCGATCCATGTCCCTGGCGATTGTCCACAGCCGAGCCCAGGTCGGCGTCGAAGCCCCCTGCGTCAGCGTCGAGGCGCACCTGGCCAACGGCCTGCCTTCGCTGACCCTGGTCGGCCTGCCGGAAACCGCGGTGCGCGAGAGCAAGGACCGCGTGCGCAGCGCCCTGCTCAATGCCGGTTTCGACTTCCCCGCGCGGCGCATCACCCTCAACCTCGCCCCCGCCGACCTGCCCAAGGACGGCGGTCGCTTCGACCTGGCCATCGCACTCGGCATCCTCGCCGCCAGCGGCCAGTTGCCCGGCACCGCCCTCGACGGCCTGGAGTGCCTTGGCGAACTGGCCCTGTCCGGGGCGATCCGGCCAGTGCGAGGCGTATTGCCGGCCGCGCTGGCGGCGCGCGACGCAAGGCGCGTTCTGGTGGTACCGAAGGAAAATGCCGAAGAGGCCAGCCTGGCCAGCGGGCTGACGGTGTTCGCCGTGGACCACCTGCTGGAGATCGCCGGACACCTCTCCGGCCAGGCCCCGCTGCTGCCCTACCAGGCCCGCGGCCTGCTCCGCGCGCCCTTCCCTTATCCAGACCTGGCCGAGGTCCAGGGCCAGGCCGCCGCCAAGCGCGCCCTGCTGGTGGCCGCCGCCGGCGCGCACAACCTGTTGCTCAGCGGCCCGCCGGGCACCGGCAAGACCCTCCTGGCCAGCCGCCTGCCCGGCCTGCTGCCGGCGCTCGACGAGGACGAGGCCCTGGAGGTCGCAGCGATCCATTCGGTGGCCAGCCACGTCCCCCTCAGGCACTGGCCGCAGCGACCGTTCCGCCAGCCGCACCACTCCGCCTCCGCGCCGGCCCTGGTCGGCGGCGGCAGCCGCCCGCAGCCGGGCGAGATCACCCTGGCGCACCAGGGCGTGCTGTTCCTCGACGAACTGCCGGAGTTCGAGCGCAAGGTCCTGGAGGTCCTGCGCGAGCCGCTGGAAAGCGGCGAGATCGTCATTGCCCGGGCCAACGGCCGGGTACGTTTCCCGGCGCGCTTCCAACTGGTGGCGGCGATGAATCCCTGTCCCTGTGGCTACCTCGGCGATCCCAGCGGCCGCTGCCGCTGCACCCCGGAACAGGTCCAGCGCTACCGGGGCAAGCTGTCCGGACCGCTGCTCGATCGCATCGACCTGCACGTCAGCGTGCTCCGCGAAAGCACCAGCCTGCAGCCAGGACACGGCGAAACCGCTACCGCCGAGATCAGCGAACGGGTTGGCGCCGCACGGCAACGGCAACTGGCCCGCCAGGGCTGCGCCAATGCCCATCTCGACCTCCAGGCGATGCACCGCAATTGTGCACTCGCCGAAGCGGACCGCCGCTGGCTGGAGGCTGCCGGAGAGCGCCTGGAACTTTCCTTGCGCGCCTTGCATCGCATACTCAAGGTGGCCCGGACGCTGGCCGACCTGGAGCGCATCGATGCCATCGAACGCCGGCACCTGGCGGAAGCCCTGCAGTATCGGGCAACGACCTCCACGTGAAGCGTAATAATTCAGCAAAGCTATCGATTAAGGCTTTCCGAATCAAATTAGCTATCACGATGTGTTAGGCTGTTTCGTCTTCCGCCTTCGGCGGGCAATCCGATCACAAGGAGAGCTAGCTTACATGGAGACACCCACTACCCCCCGGAGCACCCTGAATCCTCCGGTCTTCTATACCTCCGCCGCCCTGATCCTGGCCCTGGTGCTGTTCACCGTGCTCCTCCAGGAAGAAGCGCAATCGCTGTTCAACCACGTCCAGCAATGGATCATCACCAACGCCAGCTGGTTCTACGTACTGGCCGTGGCGCTGATCCTGATCAGCGTGGTGTTCCTCGCCGTCAGCCGCTACGGCGACATCAAGCTCGGCCCCGACCACAGTCGTCCCGACTACCGCAACACCACCTGGTTCGCCATGCTGTTCTCCGCCGGCATGGGCATCGGTCTGATGTTCTTCGGCGTTGCCGAACCGGTGATGCACTTCACCACCCCACCGGTAGGCGAGCCGAACACCGTGCAGGCGGCGAAGGAAGCGATGAAGCTGACCTTCTTCCACTGGGGCCTGCATGCCTGGGCGATCTACGCCATCGTCGCGCTGATCCTGGCCTTCTTCAGCTATCGCCACGGCCTGCCGCTGACCCTGCGCTCGGCGCTGTATCCGCTGATCGGCGAACGTATCTACGGCCCCATCGGCCACGCGGTGGATATCTTCGCGATCATCGGCACCGTGTTCGGCGTGGCGACTTCGCTCGGCTACGGCGTGCTGCAGATCAACAGCGGCCTGCACCACCTGTTCGGCTGGCCGGTGAACCAGACCGTGCAGATCGCCCTGATCGCCGCCACCTGCGGCCTCGCCACGCTCTCGGTGGCCAGCGGACTGGACCGCGGCATCCGCATCCTGTCCGAGCTGAACCTGAGCCTGGCGGTGATCCTGCTGCTCTTCGTGCTGGTCCTCGGGCCGACCGTGTTCCTCCTGCAGACCTACGTGCAGAACACCGGGGCCTACCTGTCCGACATCGTCAACAAGACCTTCAACCTGTACGCCTACGAGCCCACCGACTGGATCGGCGGCTGGACCCTGCTGTACTGGGGCTGGTGGCTGTCCTGGTCGCCCTTCGTCGGCCTGTTCATCGCCCGTATCTCGCGCGGCCGCACCATCCGCGAGTTCGTCTGCGGCGTGCTGTTCGTCCCGGCCGGCTTCACCCTGCTGTGGATGACGGTGTTCGGCGATACCGCCATCCACATGGTCCTGCAGGAGGGCTTCACCCAGTTGGCCGAAGTGGTCAACCAGGACAGTTCGGTGGCGCTGTTCGCCTTCCTCGAGCACTTCCCGCTGGGCAGCGTGATCTCGCTGGTGGCGGTGCTGATGGTGGTGGTGTTCTTCGTCACCTCGGCCGACTCCGGCGCGCTGGTGGTGGACATGCTAGCCTCCAGCGGCAAGGACCACTCGCCGCTCTGGCAGCGGATATTCTGGTCGGTGCTGATGGGCGTGGTGGCCATCGCCCTGCTCCTCGCCGATGGCCTCAAGGCGCTGCAAACCGCGACCATCGCCAGCGCGCTGCCATTCTCCATCGTGCTCCTGGCGTCGATCTGGGGCCTGTTCAAGGCGCTGCACCTGGATGCCACCAAGCGCGGCATCCGCTACCAGGCGCTGACCTTCTCCCGCCCCACCACGCGCAGCGGCGCAAGCGAGGGCGACGGTTGGCAGCGCCGCCTGCGCAACATCGCCATGTTCCCAAGGCGCAGCCACGTCAACCGCTTCATCACCGATGTGGCGCGACCGGCCTGCGAGGACGTCGCCGCCGAACTGCGCAAGCAGGGCTACGAAGTCCAGGTGCAGGACGGCGAGGACGGCCGGGTTCGGCTGGAAGTCAGCCACGGCGGCGAGGTCGATTTCATCTACGAGGTGCGTCCGCGCGCCTTCACCACGCCGAGCTTCGTGATGCGCGACACCGAGGACAGCAGCGAGTCGCGCAAGTATTTCCGCGCCGAGGTCCATCTCCAGGAAGGCGGCCAGGACTACGACATCATGGGCTGGAGCCGCGACGGCGTGATCGGCGACATCCTCGACCAGTACGAGCGGCACATGCACTTCCTGCACGTGGTGCGCTGAGGGATGCGGGGGCCGGCCAATGCCGGCCCCTCGCCGTTTCGCCTACTGGATCTGCTCCGGAGTGACGATCACCCAGTTCCTGTCCGCCGTCACCGGCAGGCCGGCCTTGGCCTGTGCGGCGGAATGCTGCTTGATCATGCCGTTGATCTGCTCCATGTACTTGGCCTTGCGGTTGACCCACAGGTGCACGCCGTTTTCCGCGGTGCCGTTGAACAGCATGTAACCGTCGCTGTCCGGGGTATCGCCGGCGACCAGGATCGGCCGCTTCCAACGGTCGATGTAGGTGAGGATCGCAGCCTGCTTGCCGGCCATCCAGGTCGCCGGGGTCCACAGGTAGGGGGTCACCTCCAGGTCGAGGTTGGCCTTGGGATCGTACTTGCCCTCGGCGATCTGCTTGCGCGCAGTGGTCAGCTCGCCGGTCTTGCGGTTCTTCAGCAGGGTGGTGACGCCGATGACGTTCTCCGGCTTGGCGTTGTAGCCATACCTGGGGTCCGCCGCGACCATCCGCACCAGTTCCTCATGGGCCGCGCTGATCACGTAGACCTCGATGCCGTTTTCCATCAGCTTGTTGTACAGCTCGCGCTGGCCGCTGAACACGCGCGGCGGCTCGACGTCGAGCGTGGCGAGCTTGTCGCCGTCGTAATAGGTGGCGGGGATCGGCTTGCCGTAGGCCATCAGTTCGTCGACATAGCCCTTCAGTTCCCTGAGGGTGAAGCCTGAGAACACTTGGGCGACCCAGGGATAGCAGACCATGTCGTCGATCTCGCAAAGCCGGTAGTAGTAGCTGAACAGGCTCTCCTTGTGCCCGGCCTGGTCCTTGAACGGGATCAGTTTCAGCGAAGGGTCGAGCCTGTCGCGGGTCAGCACGCCCTTCATTTCCAGATAGGGCAGCAGCGATTCTTCCAGGTCGTAGCGATAGCTGGTGTTGTCCATGTCGAACACGGCATAGGCGCCCTTGTTCGCGTTGGCCTCGATCAGTGCATTCAGTTGCCTGGCGGCGGGGGCCGGCCAGTGCTCGAGTTCGGTGGCGCTGGCCTGGCCGACTGCGGCGGCGAGCGCCAGCGCGGCGAGTATTCCTTTGGCGAAGGTCATGGCGGGTTCCTTTGGGCGGTTGGAAGGAAGCTCCGTCCCCTGCCGCTCCCGACAGGCAACGACCAACGACCCTAGCGCAAACCCTGCGCCCGGCCCAGCGACGGCAGCGACCTGTAACGTCGCGTCAGCGCCAGGAGTTGTCCGGCGGCGTCACGCCAGCCGCTCGACGACGGGCAGACGCATCGCCGCCACCTCCGCGAGGAGGAAGTCGCGCAATCGCTGGAAGCGTTCCTGTCCCCTGCGGGCACGAGGCCAGACCAGGTGATAGCTTTCGCCGCTGGCCACCGCCACCGGCCAGGGCAGGCCGATGCGGCCCTGGGCGACATCCTCGGCGACCATCACCAGGTCGCCGATGGACACGCCATAGCCTCGCGCGGCGGCGACGATGCCCAGTTCCAGCGTGTCGAACACCTGGCCGCCCTTGAGCGACACCTCCTCCCCCAGCCCGGTCCGTTGCAGCCAGCGTCGCCAGTCGCGACGATCCGGCGTGGGGTGCAGCAACTCGCTGTCACGCAGGCGTTGGAGGGTCCAGGGCTCCACGGCCTCGTCGGGATCGCAGACCGGCACCAGCCATTCGGCGAACAGCGCTGCCGTTTCCCATTCCGGGCTGAACTGGCCGCTGCCCAGCAACACCGCGCAGTCGAAAGGCTCGCGCTGGAAGTCCACCGAGTCCACATCCATCCAGGCACTGGTGAGCTGCACCTCGATATCCGGGTTCAGGTGGCGGAAGCGGCTCAGGCGCGGTAGCAGCCAGCGCAGGGTAAGGGTGGAAGGCGCCTTCAGGCGCAGGGTGGCGTCGTCCACACGCAGGGCGGTGCAGGCCCGTTCCAGCGCATCGAAGCCGTCGCGCAGCCCGGGCAGCAGCAGGCGTGCCGGCTCGGTCAGCTGCAACTGGCGGCCATGGCGCTCGAACAGACGACAACCGAAGTGCTCCTCCAGGGTACGGATGTGCCGGCTCACCGCGCTCTGGGTTATCGCCAGTTCCTCGCCGGCGCGGGTGAAAGAGGCGTGCCGGGCGGCAGCCTCGAAGGCGCGCAGGGCATACAGCGGGGGCAGGCGACGGGTCATTGGGGAATTACCTCTTTCATGACTTTTACTCATGCCTGGCATCTTGTTTTTCCTTTTGTGGAGCCATGCCAGTCGCACCGAGAATAGCCGCATTCTCAACGCCGACAGGCCATCGCGGCAACCATCTCCTCCTGAGCCTTACTCATCCATGTCCTCGCCATCCCTCGTCGAACTCAAAGCCATCCTGCGCCTGGCGGGCCCGTTGATCGCCGCCCAGCTGGCCTATGTCGCCATGGTCTTCACCGACACCGTGATGATGGGCAAGCTCGGCCCCGACGCGCTGGCCGCCGGCGGCCTGGGCGCGGTCAGCTACGCCTTCGTCTCGACGTTCTGTGTCGGCGTGGTGGCAGCGGTCGGCAACCTGGTGGCGATCCGTCACGGCTGCGACGACGCCGCTGGCGCCGCCGCGGCCGCTCGCTCCGGACTCTGGGTCGGCGCCGCGCTGGCCCTGGCCGCCGGCCTGCTGCTATGGAACCTGCGGCCGCTGCTCCTGGTCTTCGGCCAGGCGCCGCAGACGGTGGACGGCGCCATGCAGTTCCTCCACAGCCTGACATTCGCCCTGCCCGGCTACATGGCCTTCATGGTCCTGCGCGGCTTCACCAGCGCCATCGACCGCGCCGGCCCGGTGATGGCGATCAGCGTGCTCGGCGCGCTGGCCAACCTGGCTCTCAACTATTCCTTCATAGAAGGCCTGTTCGGCCTGCCGCGCCTGGGCCTGGCCGGTATCGGCCTGGTCACCGCCCTCGTCATGAACTGCATGCCGCTGCTGCTGGCCCTGTATATCCGCCTGCAGCCGGCCTATGCCGAGTACTCGCTGCTGCGCGGACTGGGACGGCCGCAGCGGGCGATGGTCGAGGAGATACTGCGCCTGGGGCTGCCCATCGGTGGCACCTACGCGGTGGAGTCGGGGATGTTCACGGTCGCCACCCTGTGCATGGGCATCATCGGCGATCACGCCCTGGCCGCGCACCAGATCGCCATCCAGGCGGTATACGTGGCGTTCATGGTGCCGGTGGGGTTGTCGTACGCCACCACCTACCGCATCGGCCAGCATTTCGGCGCCGGCCGCCTGCTCGAAGCACGCCGCGCCGGGCGTGTCGGCATCGGCTTCGGCGCGCTGTGCATGCTGCTCTTCGCCGGGCTCTTCTGGTGGATGCCGGAGGCCATCATCGGCCTGTTCCTCGACCGCGACGCCCCGGCCAACCGGGAGGTGGCCGCGATGGCCGTCTCGCTGCTGGCGATCGCCGCCTGGTTCGAGCTGTTCGACGGCACCCAGAACGTCGCCATGGGCGCGATCCGCGGTCTCAAGGACGCCCGCACCACCTTCCTGGTCGGCCTGGCCTGCTACTGGCTGGTCGGCGTGCCGCTGGCCTGCCTGCTGGCGTTCGCGGCCGGCTGGGGCGCCGCGGGCGTCTGGTGGGGGCTGGCCGGCGGCCTGGCCTGCGCAGCCATCGGCCTGACCCTGGCCTTCGAGTGGAAGACCGCGCGGTTGCTGCCGAAAGCCACGGCCAGCGAGACGTCGGCGCTCAATTGCCGAGCGGCTGGCCGCGGTGCGCCGAGCGCTCGCCGATGCCCAGGAAACGCGCCAGTTCCGCCAGCGGCAGCGGCGGACTGATCCAGTAGCCCTGCACCTGGTCGCAACCGAAATCGCGCAACTGCTCCTGCTGGCGCAGGGTCTCCACGCCTTCGGCAACCACTTCCAGGTTGAGGTTGTGCGCCAGGTTGATCATCGCCCGCACCAGTTGGAAGTTTTCCGCCCGCTGGTCCATGCCGCCGACGAAGCTGCGGTCGATCTTCAACAGGGTGATCGGCAGGCTATTGAGGTGGACGAAGGACGAGAAACCGGTGCCGAAGTCGTCCAGCGAAAAGCGCACGCCCAGTTGGCCGAGCGCCTGCATGGTCTGCAGCACCTGGTCGCTACGCCGCATCACGGCGGTCTCGGTCAGTTCGAACTCGAGCCAGCGCGCGTCGACGCCGTGCTCTTCGATCAACCGTTGCAGGGTCGGCAGCAACTGGCTGTCCTGGAACTGGCGGAACGACAGGTTCACCGCCATGTGCAACGGCTCCAGGCCGCGCCCGTTGAGCCACTGCATGTCGCGCAGGGCGCGGGCGATGACCCAGTAGCCGAGCGGCACGATCAGCCCGCTTTCCTCGGCCAGCGGGACGAACTCGCTGGGCGTGAGCAGGCCCCGCTCGCCGTGGCGCCAGCGCACCAGCGCCTCCAGGCCGACGATGCGCCCGCTGTCCAGGCACAGTCGCGGCTGGTAGTGCAGCTCCAGCTCGTCGCGACGCAGCGCCCGGCGCAGTTCGGCTTCGAGGTCGGCGAGGCTGCGCACGCCACGGTTGATGCGTTCGTCGAAGACATGGAAGGTGCAACCCTGGCGGCTCTTGGCCTGCTGCATGGCGATGTGCGCATGCCACATCAGCGGGTCGGCGCCTTCGTCGGCACGGGCGTGGGCGAGGCCCAGGCTGCAACCCAGCAACAGGCTCTCGCCATCGATCCAGTAGGGCTCGCCGAGGCATTCGACGATGCGTTCGGCGACCCGCTCGACGCGTTGCGGATCGCGACGGGTGTCCAGCAGCAGGGCGAACTCGTCGCTGCCCAGGCGCGCCAGGCTGTCACCGTTCTCCATGAAGCCGCGCAGGCGGTTGACCACCTGCAGGATCAGGCGGTCGCCGCCCTGGTGGCCGAGGGAATCGTTGACGTGACGGAAGTTGTCCAGGTCGAGGTGGCCGAGCACCAGGCCACGCCCGTCGAATTCGCTGAGGCGCGCCGCGAGCAGGGTCTGGAAGCCCTGGCGGTTGGCGATGCCGGTCAGCGGATCCTGCTCGGCGAGCAGTTGCAGGGTCGCCTGCAAGCCCAGGCGCTCGCGCGCGTAGCGCAGGCAGCGGCGCAGGCTGTCCTCGGAAAGCTGTTCGGCGGCCAGCCAGTCGACCACCCCGACCGGCGCCTGCGCCGGCTCCTGCTGCAACAGCAGGATCACCGGCCAGGGGCAGGGAGTCCCCAGCGGCAGGCAGGCCGGCGTGGCCAGGAGCAGCCCGCGGGGCTCGGCGGCGAACAGGGTGGCCGCGCCCTCCCAGGTGGTGACGATGCTCAGCGAAAAGGCAGGCCCCAACGCTCTCAGGCGTTCACCTAGCAGTGGCGCCCAGTCCGGCGTATCCGCCAGAAGGAGCAGGCGCAAGGGTTCTGCGGGCGCTGACAAGCAACCTCCAAAGTTTTAAGAATCTTCGTAAAGAACGAACGGCATCATCCTAATGCGGTAGGGAATCTACAGCAAAATGGCGTGAACGATCTCGGGATCGGTCACAGCTTGCACGCTAATTCTCGCGGATGCCAGCCAGCCTGTTAGAATACGCCCCCGCTTCAACCCTCTCTTCCGGCCTGTTCCTATGTCCCGACTCAATCCCCGGCAGCAAGAAGCCGTGAACTACGTCGGCGGTCCCCTGCTGGTCCTGGCTGGCGCCGGCTCCGGCAAGACCAGCGTGATCACCCGCAAGATCGCCTATCTCGTCCAGCAGTGCGGTATCCGCGCCCAGTACATCGTCGCCGTGACCTTCACCAACAAGGCCGCGCGGGAGATGAAGGAGCGCGTCGGCACCCTGCTGCGCGGCGGCGAGGGCAAGGGCCTGACCGTCTCGACCTTCCACAACCTCGGCCTGAACATCATCCGCAAGGAACACGAACGGCTCGGCTACAAGCCCGGTTTCTCGATCTTCGACGAGTCGGACATCAAGGCGCTGCTGACCGACATCATGCAGAAGGAGTATTCCGGGGACGACGGCGTCGACGAGATCAAGAACTACATCGGTGCCTGGAAGAACGACCTGATCCTTCCGGAGGAGGCGCTGGAAAAGGCCCGCAATCCCAAGGAGCAGACCGCCGCGATCGTCTACCTGCATTACCAGCGCACCCTGCGCGCCTACAACGCGGTGGACTTCGACGACCTGATCCTGCAACCGGTGAAGCTGTTCCAGGAACATCCGGACGTCCTCCAGAAGTGGCAGAACAAGGTGCGCTACATGCTGGTGGACGAGTACCAGGACACCAACGCCAGCCAGTACCTGCTGGTCAAGCTGCTGGTGAAGGACCGCGCCCAGTTCACCGTGGTCGGCGACGACGACCAGTCGATCTACGCCTGGCGCGGCGCGCGCCCGGAAAACCTCATGCAGCTGAAGGAAGACTTCCCTTCGCTGAAGGTGGTGATGCTGGAGCAGAACTACCGCTCCACCAGCCGCATCCTCAAGTGCGCGAACGTCCTCATCGCCAACAACCCGCACGTATTCGAGAAGCAGTTGTGGAGCGAGATGGGCCACGGCGATCCGATCCGGGTGATCCGCTGCCGCAACGAGGACGCCGAAGCCGAGCGCATCGCCATGGAGATCCTCACCCTGCACCTGCGCACCGAGCGGCCGTACAGCGAGTTCGCCATCCTCTACCGTGGCAACCACCAGGCCAAGCTGATGGAGCTGAAGCTCCAGCACCACCAGATTCCCTATCGGCTCTCTGGCGGCACCAGCTTCTTCGGGCGCCAGGAAGTGAAGGACCTGATGTCCTACTTCCGCCTGCTGGTGAACCCCGACGACGACAACGCCTTCCTCAGGGTGATCAACGTGCCGCGCCGGGAAATCGGTTCGGCGACCCTGGAGAAGCTCGGCAACTACGCCACCCAGCGCAAGATCTCGATGTACGCCGCCTGCGACGAGATGGGCCTGGCCGAGCACCTCGACAGCCGTTTCCACGAACGCCTGCAACGCTTCAAGCGCTGGATGGACGGTATCCGCCGACAGTGCGCGGAGAACGAGCCGATCGCCGTGCTGCGCAGCATGGTGATGGACATCGACTACGAGAACTGGCTGCGGCAGAACGCCTCCAGCGACAAGGTCGCCGAATTCCGCATGAGCAACGTCTGGTTCCTCATCGAGGCACTGAAGAACACCCTCGAGCGCGACGAGGAAGGCGACATGACCATCGAGCAGGCCATCGCCAAGCTGGTCCTGCGCGACATGCTGGAGCGCCAGCAGGAAGAAGAGGAAGGCGCCGAAGGCGTGCAGATGATGACCCTGCACGCGTCGAAGGGGCTGGAGTTCCCCTACGTGTTCATCATGGGCATGGAGGAAGAGATCCTGCCCCACCGTTCCAGCATCGAGGCCGACACGGTGGAAGAGGAGCGCCGCCTGGCCTACGTCGGCATCACCCGCGCGCGGCAGAACCTGGCGATGACCTTCGCCGCCAAGCGCAAGCAATACGGCGAGATCATCGACTGCTCGCCGAGCCGCTTCCTCGACGAACTGCCCCCCGAAGACCTCGAATGGGAAGGCATGGAAGACGCCCCGCAAGAGGTCAAGGCGGCCAAGGGCAACGCCGCCCTCGCCGACATCCGCGCCATGCTCAAGCGCTGAGCCCGCCGCGCCTCGACTGTCTCGATTTTCACAAAAGTGTCTTGCCCGATGCCTAGCCTCGGGCGAGGAACTTTTGCCGCTCCACGCGCGACCAAAATTAGCTAGCTAACGAATTCCATTCGAGGACAGCTTCATGTCGAGCAAGAAAGTCGCCGAGATCGTCGTGGAAACCCTGGAAGCCGCCGGCGTCCGCCATTGCTATGGCATCGTCGGCGACACCCTCAACCATGTCACCGACGCCATCCATCGCAGCCAGATCCAGTGGGTCCACGTGCGCCACGAAGAAGCGGCGGCCTTCGCCGCGGGCGCCGAGTCCTACATCAGCGGACGCCTGACCGCCTGCGCCGGCTCCTGCGGACCGGGCAGCCTGCACTTCATCAACGGCGTCTACGAGGCCCAGCGCAACCGCGCGCCGATGGTCCTGATCGCCAGCCAGATCGTTACCCCGCAACTGGGCATGGAGTTTCCCCAGGAGGTCGACTTCAAGGCGGTCTACGCCAGCTGCTCGGTGTTCTGCGAGCAGGTGCACAGCCCGGAACAGGCGCGCCGGGTGGTGGCCCTGGCCTGCCAGGCGGCGCTCAACCGGCGCGGCGTAGCGGTGGTGATCCTGCCGGCCGACATCAGCCAGGCCACGGTGAAGGACGACCTGCCGTTCTCGGTGCATTTCCCGCAACCGGTGCTGCGCCCCAGCGACGCCGAACTGCAGGACGTCGCCCGCCTGCTGGCCCACGGCAAGAAGATCGGCATCTACGCCGGCTCCGGCTGCCAGGGCGCCCACGACCTGCTGGTGGCCCTCGCCGACCGCCTCAAGGCGCCCATCGCGCACACGTCGCGGGCCAAGGACTTCGTCGAGTACGACAACCCCTTCAACATGGGCATGACCGGTATGCTCGGGATCGAGTCCGGCTTCCACATGATGACCGAGTGCGACACCCTCCTGCTGCTCGGCGCCGACTTCGCCTGGGCGCAGTTCTATCCGCAGAAGGCCACCCTGATCCAGGTCGACCGCGATGGCAGCCACCTGGGCCGCCGCCACCCCATCGATCTCGGCGTGGTCGGCGACGTGATCCCCACCCTCGAGGCGCTCTTGCCGTTGCTCGAAGCCCGCGAGGAGCGCAGCTTCCTCGACGAATGCCTGGAGCACCGCGAGCGCTCGCTGCGGACGCTGGAAAAAGAGGAGCAAGCCGGCAAGGGCGAGCTGATCCATCCGCAGCACCTGGTCAGCCTGCTCGACCAGCACGCCAGCGAGGACGCCCTGTTCACCGCCGACGGCGGCTCGGCGATGGTCTGGCTGTTGCGTCACATCCACAGCAACGGCAAGCGCCGCACCCTCACCAGCCTGGTCCACGGCACCATGGCCAACGCCATGCCCCAGGCGCTGGGACTGAAGAAGGCCTACCCCGAGCGCCAGGTGATCTCGATCTCCGGCGACGGCGGCCTGGCCATGCTGCTCGGCGACCTGCTGACGGCCATCCAGGAAAAACTACCGATCAAGGTAGTGGTGCTGAACAATGCCTCGCTGAACTTCGTCGAGCTGGAACAGAAGGTCGAGGGCCTGCTGGACAACTACACCGACCTGCTCAACCCGGACTTCGCCCGTCTCGCCGAAGTGATCGGCTTCCACGGACGCAAGGTGACGCGCTCCGAGGAGCTCGAGGCGGCGGTGCAGGAGTTCCTCGCCCAGCCCGGTCCGGCGCTGCTGGACGTGCATACCAACCCTGCGGAGCTGGTGATGCCGCCGAAGATCGAGTTCGGCCAGGTCGCCGACACCGCGCTCTACGCCGCCAAGGCCGTGCTCAGCGGGCGCTTCAAGGACGTCGAGACGCTACTGGTGAACAACCTGCTGAAATGAGCCGGCAGCGGCGCGGCCCGCCTGCCACGGGGCCGCGCCGGGCAGGCGCGGATTCCTGACCGCTCGATCATGTTCGCTCGTCCGAGAGAACGTCGCGCGCGGCGCCGGCTGGCGGTACAATGCCGCGCTTCATCAGCGACAGCCGCTTCGCAGGAAGCCACCCGTGGACATTCTCAAAGACAAAATCCGCTCGGAAGGCATCGTCCTTTCCGAGCACGTACTCAAGGTCGACGCCTTTCTCAACCACCAGATCGACCCGCAGCTGATGCAGCAGGTCGGTCACGCGTTCGCCATGCGCTTCCGCGACCAGGGCATCACCAAGATCGTCACCATCGAGGCTTCCGGCATCGCCCCGGCGGTCATGGCCGGCCTGGAGCTGGGCGTCCCGGTGATCTTCGCCCGCAAGTACCAGTCGCTGACCCTGAAGGACAACCTGTACATCTCCAAGGTGTTCTCCTTCACCAAGCAGACCGAGAGCACCATCGCCATCTCGGCCAAGCACCTGAACGCCCACGACCACGTGCTGGTGATCGACGACTTCCTCGCCAACGGCCATGCCGCCAAGGCGCTGATCGACCTGATCGGCCAGGCCGGCGCGAGCATCGCCGGGCTCGGCATCGTCATCGAGAAATCCTTCCAGGATGGCCGCGCCCTGCTGGAAAGCGAAGGCTACCGGGTCGAGTCCCTGGCCCGGGTGAAATCGCTGGCCGGCGGTCAGGTCGAGTTCCTCGACTGAGCGCCACTCAGCCCCGCTCTTCCTGGCTGGCTCGCAGGCCGGCCAGCAGCAAGCGCTGGTAGAGTTCCTCGCGAAGCCCCTGCGGATCGTCCAGGTCCATGCGCCGCAGATGCGCCGGGTAGGCTTCTGGCTCCGGCGCATCCAGGGTCGCCTTGCCCAGTTCGAGGATCTCGCTCAGCTTCAGCTTGCGCTTGAGCCAACCCAGCGCCCGCAGCAGGTCCTGCTCGACCTCGTCGAAATCGCTGCCCAGGGGAAACTCCGGCAGCGCCGCTGCGTGGGCCTGGTGCAAGGCCTGCAGGCGCTCCGGGGTATTGTTGCGATAGCGTTCGGGCAGGACGAAATCCTTCGGCAGCTTGCCGGCCGACTGGGCCTGCTCGGCCAGCGCCTGCTGGAAGCGCGAGTCGGCGATGGCCAGCAGCGCGGCGATCACTTCCGCGTCATTCTTGCCGCGCAGGTCGGCGATCCCGTACTCGGTCACCACCATGTCACGCAAGTGCCGGGGAATGGTGGTGTGGGCGTACTGCCAGACGATGTTCGAACTGACCTCCCCGCCGGATTCGCGCCAGCTACGCAGCATCAGGATCGAACGTGCGCCCTCCAGCTCGTGGGCCTGGGCGACGAAGTTGTACTGCCCGCCGACGCCACTGAGCACCCGGCCGTCCTCCAGCTGGTCGGCGACCCCGGCGCCGAGCAGGGTCACGGTGAAGGCGCTGTTGATGAAGCGCGCGTCGCGCCGCTGCAGGCGCTTCAGCTCTTCCTGGCGGTACAGGTTGTTGACGAAACCGATGCCGGTCATGCCGATCCCGGCGCGCTCTTCCAGCGACATCTCGCGCAGGCGCCGGTAGAACGCCAACGGACCGAGGAAGAAGCCGCCGTGCAGCCACACCCCACCCTCCTCCGGCGCCTCGCCGCGCTCGGCAGCACGCTGTCGCGCTTCGTCGGGGTAGACCCGGCGGCTCAGCACGCCGGCCTCGGCCAGCGCCAGCAGACCCGGCACGAACATCTCGCTGCAACCGTAGAGCCCCCGGCGGAACGGCTCCAGACCGCCGTCGCGCTCGACCGTCTCGGCCCAGCGCGCACGCACCCCCAGCTCGTCGATCAACGCCCGGTAGGTGGCGTTGTCGCGCTGGCGCAGCAGCAAGGCGGCGGTCAGCGCGTCGCCCATCGAGCCGATGCCGATCTGCAGGGTCCCGCCGTCGCGCACCAGCGCGCTGGCGTGGAGGCCGATGCAGTGGTCCTGCAGGTTGACCGGCATGTTCGGCGTGGAGAACAGCCGGCTGCTTTCCGCCGGCGCGTCGATCAGCAGGTCGAATACCGACTCCTCGACCTCGGCGTCGCCCGGCAGGTAGGGCAGGTCATCGTGGACCACGCCGATGGCGACGATGGTCTCGCCGGCGGCGCGACGCTTCTCCAGCATCGGCAGGAGGTCCAGGGTGATATCCGGGTTGCAGGCCAGGCTCAGCTTGCCCGGCCGCTCGGGATGCCGCGCCACCAGTTGGGCCACCGCGTTGACGCCCTTGGCGTTGATGTCACGGGCGACGTGGCTGTAGTTGCAACTGATGTAGTGCTGCTGCGCCGGCGCGCTGTCCAGCAGGCTGCCGGGCTGCAGGTAGAACTCCTCGACGCGGATGTTCGCCGGCAGTTCGTCGCGGCGCAGGGCGTGCAGGTAATCCAGCTCCGGGTAGTCGGCGAAGACCCGTTCGGCGAAAGGCTCGAGGAAACGCCGCTGCAGGTCGCCGCCAGCGGCGGGACGCCCCAGGGAAAGCGCGGTATACAGCGTCAGCTGGCGCTCCGGCAGGGTCCGCAGGCGCTGGTACAACGCATTGACCAGTCGGTTGGGCTTGCCCAGCCCGAGGGGCAGGCCCATGCGAATCGGGCCCTCGATGGTCTGCAGCAAGTGATCGACTGCGGCGTCGATGGAACAGGTTCGGCTCAAGACGATGCCCTCCGGCGAATGGGTAGCCGGAAGTTTGGACCCTGTTTGCCGGCGGGACGATCCGCCAGCGGGAAAAACCCGCACCGCGGATACGAAAAAGCCGCCAGGAGGCGGCTTTTCGCGACACTGTCCCGGCGTTGTTACAGACCGGACATATGCTTGATCGCGGCTTTCAGCTCGTCGTCCGAGCAATCGGCGCAGGTGCCTTTCGGCGGCATGGCGTTGATACCGGAAATCGCCTTGGCCAGCAGGCCATCGAGGCCGCCCTGCTCCTTGGCGCGCTTGCCCCACTCGGCCTTGTCGCCAACCTTCGGCGCGCCCAGCAGGCCGGTGCCGTGGCAGGTGTTGCAGGTCTTGCCGACGATGTCTTCGCCGGAACGCGCACCGCCGCCACCGGCGGCTGCCGCGACGGCGCCGACGCCTTCGCATTCCTTGCCTTGTACGCAGACCTTGCCTACCGGCTCGAGGCGCTTGGCGATCGCATCGTCAGTGGTCGTAGCCTGAGCGCTTACAGCCCACAGGGCCAACACGGCAGCTTGGGCCGCCAGCATTTTTTTAATCAGGTTCACCCTTACACCCTCATCGTGGCTTATCACACCCGGGCACGATACCGATCACTGCGGGCCGCGCGGGCGGGCGCAAGTATAACGGCAAAGAAAGCCCGGCAGAAACAATTGCACACCCTCGCAAAGCCTTGCGGCATTAGGTCGCAGCCCCGCATGCCCCTTGTCGGCCGGCGCCCTTCGGGCCCGGCGGGGTCTTGTGCTTCAGGTCAGAAATTTGCGGGCGTGGTGGCGCTGATCAAGCGTGCCGGCACATCGTAGGGATTGCGAAAACGGTGCGGCTTGTTGCTCTCGAAATAGTAGCTGTCGCCGCGCTCGAGCACATAGGTCTCGCTGCCGACGGTCAGTTCCAGGCGCCCGTCGACCAGCACGCCGGCCTCCTCGCCTTCGTGGTTGAGCATTTCCTCGCCGGTGTCGGAGCCCGGCGGGTAGGTTTCGTCGAGGAAGGCGATCGCCCGGCTCGGGTGCGCCTTGCCCACCAGGCGCATGGACACCGCGCCGCTGGAAATGTCGATCAGTTCGTCTGCCTTGTAGACAACCTGGGTATGGCTGTCCTGCTCCAGGTCCAGGGAGAAGAACTCCACCAGGGACATGGGGATACCGCCCAGCACCTTCTTCAGCGAACTGATGGAAGGGCTCACGCTGTTTTTCTCGATCATCGAGATAGTGCTGTTGGTGACACCCGCCCGTTTGGCGAGTTCGCGCTGGGAAAGACCTTTGAGCTTTCGGATGGTTTGCAGACGAGCACCGACGTCCAAGGGTGGAGTCCTCCTTATTCTTCTGGCAGGCAAGGCAAAACGAGGCCGCACACGGCTGGCGACCCCAAGTCGGCCGTATCATGGCAACACTGTTCAGTATTTACAACAGATCGGTCGACATGCCTGCGCAAAGAATTCGGAAAGTTTTTCTCAAGCCCCGGAATAGACGCGCGGCACCCTTTTCAGGTTGCACAGCAGCTGGTAGGGAATGCTGCCGAACTGCGCCGCCAGGGCGCCGACCGGCACGTTCGGGCCCCATAGTTCGACCCGGCTGCCCAGCCCGGCCTGGGGATGGTCGGTAAGGTCGACGGTGAGCATGTCCATCGATACCCGGCCAACCAGGCGCCCCGGCTTGCCGTCGATGAACACCAGGGTGCCGTCGGCGGCGTGGCGCGGATAGCCATCGGCGTAGCCCATGGCGACCACGCCGATGCGCTGGCTACGCTCGGTGCTGTAGCGCGCGCCGTAGCCGACCGGTTCGCCGGCCGGCAGGTCGCGGACGCTGATCACCTTCGATTCCAGGGTCATCACCGGGCGCAAGCGATCGGCCAGCGGATGTGCGCGCTCGAACGGCGTGGCTCCGTAGAGCAGGATGCCCGGACGTACCCAATCGCTGGGCACCTTCGGCCAGCCGAGCACGGCTGGCGAATTGCGCAGGCTGATCTCGCCTTCCAGGCCCTGGCTAGCGGCCGCGAAGGCGGCGAGCTGTTCCTCGGTGCGCGGGCAATCCAGTTCGTCGGCGCGGGAGAAGTGACTCATCATCACGATCTTCGCCACCTTGCCGCTGGCCCGCAGGCGCTCGTGGGCGGCGCTGAAGTCCTCGGGGAAGAAGCCGACGCGGTGCATGCCCGAATCCATCTTCAGCCAGACGTTCAGCGGGCGGGCCAGGCTGGCGCGTTCGATCGCCTCCAATTGCCAGGCGCAATGCACCACGCACCAGAAGTCGTGGGCGACGATCAGCTCCAGCTCGGACGCCTCGAAGAAGCCCTCCAGCAGCAGGATCGGCTGGCGGATACCGGCCTCGCGCAGCTCCAGGCCCTCCTCGATGCAGGCCACGGCGAAGCCATCGGCCTCGGCCGCCAGCGCTTCGGCACAGCGCACCGCGCCGTGGCCGTATGCGTCCGCCTTGATCACCGCGAGCGCACGGGCGCCGGTGGCTTCGCGGGCCAGCCGATAGTTGTGACGAAGGGCTTGCAGGTCGATCAGGGCACGGGCGGGGCGCATGGCGACGGGTCTCTCTTCAGCGAGGTGCGGCATCGCGCACCTTTCATCAGGCGAAAAAAAGCCCGGCTCTCCGGCCGGGCCAGACAAAACTCAGGGCAGCGCAGCGACCACCGACATCTCTACCAGGATCTCCGGCTCGCAGAGCTTGGCTTCGACGGTGGCGCGCGCCGGCGCGACGCCGCGCGGCAGCCACTGGTCCCAGACGCGGTTCATGCCTTCGAAGTCGGCGTCGATGTCCTTCAGGTAGATGGTCACCGAGAGGATCCGAGTCTTGTCGGTGCCGGCCTCTTCCAGCAGACGCTCGATGGCCGCCAGGGTCTCGCGGGTCTGCTGCTCGACGCCCGCGGACATGTCCTCGCCCACCTGGCCCGCCAGGTAGACGGTGCCGTTGTGGACGACGATCTGGCTCATACGCTCGTTAGTGTGCTGGCGCTGGATGGGCATTCTTGGCGTTCTCCGGGGAATTGCTGTAGCGGGAAATATCCAGGCCTTCGGTACTGATCTGCGGGCGCTTCTTCGCCATCAGGTCGGCCAGGTAGCGACCCGACCCGCAGGCCATGGTCCAACCCAGGGTGCCGTGGCCGGTATTGAGGAACAGGTTGCGGTAGCGGGTGGCGCCGACGATCGGGGTGCCATCCGGGGTCGCCGGGCGCAGGCCGGTCCAGAAGGTCGCCTGGCTGATGTCGCCGCCCTCGGGATAGAGGTCGGTGGTGATCATTTCCAGGGTCTCGCGGCGGCGCGGGTTCAGCGACAGGTCGAAGCCGGCGATTTCCGCCATGCCGCCGACGCGGATGCGCTGGTCGAAGCGGGTGATCGCCACCTTGTAGGTCTCGTCGAGGATGGTCGAGGTCGGCGCCATCTCCGGGTTGGTGATCGGCACGGTCAGCGAATAACCCTTCAGCGGATAGACCGGAGCCTTGATACCCAGCGGCTTGAGCAGTTGCGGCGAGTAGCTGCCCAGGGCCAGCACGTAGTGGTCGGCGGTGAGCAATTCGCCGTTGACCAGCACGCCGTTGATGCGGTCGCCGGCGAAGTCCAGGCGCTCGATGTTCTGGCCGAAGCGGAACTCCACGCCCAGGCCCTTGGCCATTTCCGCCAGGCGGGTGGTGAACAGCTGGCAGTCGCCGGTCTGGTCGTTGGGCAGGCGCAAGGCGCCGACCAGCTTGTCGGCGACCTTGGCCAAGGCCGGCTCTACGCGGGCGATGCCATCGCGGTCGAGAACCTCGTAGGGCACGCCGGAGCGCTCGAGCACGGCGATGTCCTTGCCGGCGGCGTCCAGCTGCGCCTGGGTGCGGAACAGTTGGGTGGTGCCGAGGGTGCGGCCCTCGTAGGCGATGCCGGTCTCGGCGCGCAGTTCGTCGAGGCAATCGCGGCTGTACTCGGACAGGCGGACCATGCGCTCCTTGTTCACGGCGTAGCGCTCGGCGGTGCAGTTGCGCAGCATCTGCAGCATCCAGGCGTACTGGCTGGGATCGGAGGTGAGCTTGATGGCCAGCGGCGCGTGCTTTTCCAGCAGCCACTTCATGGCCTTCAGGGGAATGCCCGGGGCTGCCCAGGGCGAAGCGTAGCCGGGAGACACCTGGCCGGCGTTGGCGAAGCTGGTTTCCAGCGCGGGACCGTCCTGACGGTCGACCACCACCACCTCGAACCCGGCACGGGCCAGGTAATACGCACTGGCGGTACCGATGACACCGCTGCCAAGGACCAGAACTCGCATTGTCGCCTCCCACGTCGCGGAGGAACCGCGGACGTTTGTTATTTTGAGCGTGTAGATGCGCGCAGTATAGGAAGAGGCAGGCAGAAATAATCACCAATTTTAGGCGGTTACTCAGGTAAAAAACCGGACAATTAGGGGTTTTACCGAGGCGCATCCACCATAAAACTGGAAAAATACCGCATATTTAAATGATCGAACTCAGGCTGGGAGCCGCTTTTTCGGGAAAGCCTGTCGCAGAAGCCATGGAAAACGGCAGGAGTCCCTGAAGGAACCGCTCGCGACAGGAAAAATTCCGCGGACACTGCCCGGCCCTTGCGACCGGAGCAGCGTCCCAGAGCGCTCGCGGAGCCTTCGCGCTATTTCTTCACCCACTTGCCGCCGACCTGGACGTACTGCCCGGCAGGGGTTCTCTCCATCGCCTTCTTGCCGGCCATGGCCTCCACGTCGGCCAGCGAAGCGCCGCTGCTGTTGGCCACCTTCTGGTATTCGGCACGCCGCGCGGCATTGATCTGCGCGGCGATGTCCGCCGCCTGGCCGCTGTTGCTGACCACGCCAAGGTAGCCGTCCGCCTGCTCGCCGACCAGGCCCTGGGCCTTGGCGCCGCCAAGGGCCGACATGGCCTGGCCGAGGTCCATCGCCATGGCGGAAAGGCTGATGCCGAGGGCCAGCAGGGCGATACCGAGTTTGCTACGGGTTGTCATGGATCCGCTCCTTTAGAACAGGCCGCTGTTCTCGTTGATGATGCCGTCCAGAGCCTTGTCGACCTTGATGTAGATCTCGTGCTCGATTTTCACGTTGAGATTGATGTTGATCGGCTCGCTGGGAGCCGCCAGCTGCACGGTGGGCGTGCAGGCCATCGTCAGGCTGCCCAGCAGCAGGACAGCGAATAGAGCGCAGAGGCGCATCGGGGGTTCTCCTGTATGGCTCATGGCGCCGAAGCCTTGCGTTTCTGCATGCGCTCCTGCACACGTTGGCGAATGGTTTCGCTGACCCGGTCGCTCAGTTGCAGGCTGGTCAGCAGTGCCGGGATATCCTCCTCCAGATTGACGTTGAGGTTGACCGGGCGCCCCTTCTCCAGGTCCGGGTTGCTGCCCTGCAAGCGCAGGCCGAGCAACAGCTTGCCGTTCTCATGATAATCGACGCTGCTTTGCAGGACGTCGTAGTGGAAATCGTCGAGGGCATCGGCGACCAGCTTCATCCCCGGGTTGCTGCGCCCCAGCGCCTCGATCTTCGCCGAGCGGAAGCGCAGGTAGCCGGGCTCGCGGGCCTTGACCTGGCCGCCGGAGACGCTGGGCTTCCAGCGGTTCAGCATCAGCGGCAGCTCGCCGTCCAGGGCGCCTTCGCCGGCCAGGCCCTCCGCCGGATAGACCCGGAAAATCTCGCCGAGTTGTATGCCCTGGATACGCAAGGCGAACTTCTGCTCAGCCTGACCCAGGCGGATGCTCCCCGCGGGGACCGAGGCCTGCCCGCCGAACAGGCCGCTCTGCAACGTCTGCCAGCTCAAACGGCCGCTGCCCGGCGCGGAAAGCGGGGCCTCATAGCGCCCGCGGAAACTCACCGGCCCCAGCGGCAGGCCGGGATTGGCCTCGGCCAGGCTCAGGCCGGGGCTGTCCAGGCTCAACTGACCGCCACGCAGGCGCAAGGCCAGGCTGCCGCCCAGCCCCTTCAGCTCGCTGCGGTCGTAGATACCGTCGAGGCCTTTCAGGGTCAGGTCCAGGTCGAGGGACGAGGCGCCCGCCGCATCGAGCTTCCAGCCGGCCGCGGCGGTCGCTCGCCCATTGCCCAGTTCGAGCAGCCCCGGCCAGTCGGCGAGGGTCGCGGCCAGCGGATTGCCGGTACGGAAGAACACCTCGGCCAGCCTGGCGGAGAGCGCCAGGGGCGTCTTCGCGTCGCGCTGCAGCTGGATGTCCGCCGCCAACCCCGCGCCGTTGCTCAGCCGTCCCTTCAGGCTGGTGCGCTCGAGGGTGGTGTCGAGCGGCCCCTCGAAGGTCCAGGCCAACGGTTTGAGGTTGGCCTGGCGGAGTTGTCCGACCTGCGCCTGCAGCGGCCCGGCGAAATGCAGCGCCAGCGGCTGGTAGGCCAGTTCGAGAGCGGCCCCGGCGAGGTCGAGGCGGGGCTGGCCAAGGTGCAGCGTCGACGGCTCGGCCAGGGACGCCGCCTGCAACCGCGCGCCCCTGCCGAAGGAGAGGTTGGCGCGCTGCCCGTCCAGCCGGCCCTCCAGGGGAATCTCCGCGACCAGTCGCTCGGCTTTCCAGCCCAGGTATTGCAGGCGCGGCGCGTCCACCTGCAAGCGACCCTCCACCAGCCTGGCGGCCCACGGCGAGATGCCCAGCAGGTCGAGCCGCGTCTCCAGCTTCAGCGTACTCGCGCCCTCGCTGGTGAACGCCAGGCGCAACGCGGTGACGCTATCGGCATCGCGCTCCAGCGGCTCGCTGCGCAAGCCCAGCGCGCTCGGCCGCAACTCGGCCGGCAGCGCCTGCAACCACTCGCCGTGCAACTGGCTCAGGCGCAAGTCGCTGCGCAGCTGGCGTGGCAACCAGGCGCCCTCGTCTCCATCCAGTTGAACTTGCAGTTCGCCCTGTACATTACCCAGACCGGGCAGCGGCCAGGCTTGCGGAGCCTGCACCAGCAGCGCCGCCGAGCCACCGCCGTCGAGCACCCGGCGCGGCTCCAGCCAGTCGCTGCCAGGCGCCAGGCGGATCGTCCAGTCCGCTTGCAGACGCAGGGCTTGCGGTGCGTCGGGCAGGCGCTGGGCTTCCGGCAACCAGCGATTGAGCCAGACCACCAGGCCACGGGTGTCCGGCAGGCCGGGCGCCTCCAGGCGCCCCTGCCAGAGGCCGTCGCCATCGGACGGCGCGAGCTGGCTGTCCAGCGTCAGCAGCGCCTGCCGGTCGAGTTGCGCGCGCGTCCGCAGGCGCCAACCGGTAGGCTCCTCGAAGAGCTGGGCGTCGAGCTGGGCCTGCTGCGCCTCCTGTTGCAGGCGCAGTTGCGCAGCCAGCGGAAACAGCGCTCCCGACGGGCGGCCGATGTCCAGCCCGCCGTCCTGCTCGCAGCGGCCGGCGGGACAAGGCAGGTCGAGATGGAAGCGTTCGAGGTGGATCTGTTCCGGCAGCCAGGCGAGGGTCTCGCGCAGGGACGTCCAGTCCAGCGCAGCGGAGTCGTCGTCGGAACTCGCGGCAGCCGGTTGCCAGGCGAGCGCCACTTGCTCCACGCGCAGGCCGGGTAGACGCGGACGCCAACCCGACAGCCCGGGCCAGCGCAGCAGCGCGTGTTCCACGTCCAGTCGCAAGCTGGCGCCATCCGCGCCGCGCCGCTCCAGCGCCAGCCGTCGCAGCCCGATGCCTTCGGCGGACAGGCCCAGGCCTTGCCACTCCAGGCGCTCGACACCCTGCTCGCGCAACAGGCTGCGCCAGGCATGCCAGCCGTAGCCGAACGCCAGCAGCAACAGCACTGCAAATACCAGCAGCAACGTCGTCCTTCTGCGCAAACGCATGTCCTACCTCTGTCCGTTGCCGACCCGGCCAAGGGTGGCGGGGCCCTCGTGCAAGATCAAGGCGTTTTCCCTGGCCAGTGTTTTTCCCTGCTTTCGACGTTATATTGGCGGAAAATTTCCGGATTTTCCGAGCCAGACGGGGAGCCTCCATCCATGCGTACCCAGCATCAGAGCAAGCGCGAGCTGGACAAGATCGACCGCAACATCCTCCGCATCCTGCAGGAGGAAGGTCGCATTTCCTTCACCGAGCTGGGCGAACGCGTCGGCCTCTCGACCACACCCTGCACCGAACGCGTGCGCCGCCTGGAGCGCGAAGGCCTGATCATGGGCTATCACGCCCGGCTCAATCCGCAGCATCTGAAGGCCAGCCTGCTGGTGTTCGTCGAGATCAGCCTGGACTACAAGTCCGGCGATACCTTCGAAGAGTTTCGCCGGGCGGTGCTCAAGCTGCCCCATGTGCTGGAATGCCACCTGGTGTCCGGCCACTTCGACTACCTGGTGAAGGCTCGCATCTCGGAAATGGCGTCCTACCGCAAGCTGCTCGGCGACATCCTGCTGAAACTGCCGCACGTACGCGAGTCGAAGAGCTATATCGTCATGGAAGAGGTCAAGGAATCGCTCGACCTACCGGTTCCGGATTGACCCATGACGCGCTCCGGGAGTCCGCCAGGACTCCCGGCATAGACGGGAAACACCGTCTTTTCTGTACACGATCCCCGCAACACCTCGCAGTTTTTTCCTTTTTCGCCCTTGGCGAGCGCCTCGACTGACGTTTATGCTCCGTCAAATTTTCCACACATAATAATCAGGATTTCACACATGAACGCCCGCGTTCACCAGCCGGTGCATACCGCCCAACACGCCCCCTCCTACTACGCCGCCACGCTCAACCGACGCATCGAGTGCCCTCCCCTGGCCGGCGAAGAACAGGCCGACGTGTGCGTCGTCGGCGGCGGCTTCTCGGGAGTGAACACGGCGTTGGAACTGGCCCAGCGCGGCTTCTCCGTGGTCCTGCTGGAAGCGCACCGGATCGGCTGGGGCGCCAGTGGGCGCAATGGCGGCCAGTTGATCCGCGGCGTCGGCCATGACGTCGAGCAGTTCCTCCCGGTGATCGGCGCCGACGGCGTGAAGGCACTCAAGCTGATGGGCCTGGAGGCGGTGGAGATCGTCCGTCGCCGGGTCGAGCAGTACGCCATCGACTGCGATCTGCGCTGGGGCTACTGCGACCTGGCGAACAAGCCCGGCGACTACCAGGGCTTCCGCGAGGACATGGAGGAACTCCAGGCCCTCGGCTATCGCCACGAGATGCGCCTGGTGCCGGCCGCGGAGATGCGCAGCGTGGTCGGCTCCGATCGCTACGTCGGCGGCCTGGTGGACATGGGCTCCGGCCACCTGCACCCGCTCAACCTGGTCCTCGGCGAAGCCGCCGCTGCCCAGTCGCTGGGCGTCCGCCTGTTCGAGCGCTCGCCGGTGACGCGGATCGACTACGGCACGGAAGTCCAGGTGCATACCGCCACCGGCAAAGTGCGGGCGAAGACCCTGGTGCTGGGCTGCAACGCCTACATGAACGACCTCAACCCGCTGCTCGGCGGCAAGGTACTGCCGGCCGGCAGCTACGTGATCGCCACCGAACCGCTGGACGAGAAACTGGCCCGCCAACTGCTGCCGCAGAACATGGCGGTGTGCGACCAGCGCGTGGCCCTCGACTACTACCGGCTCTCCGCCGACAACCGCCTGCTGTTCGGTGGCGCCTGCCATTATTCCGG
Source organism: Pseudomonas sp. 20-5 (assembly GCF_056782835.1). Classification (NCBI taxonomy): domain Bacteria; kingdom Pseudomonadati; phylum Pseudomonadota; class Gammaproteobacteria; order Pseudomonadales; family Pseudomonadaceae; genus Pseudomonas; species Pseudomonas sp. 20-5. The sequence continues at coordinate 6,041,195 of NZ_CM165584.1, forward strand.
CCGCGACCCCAGCGACATCGCCGCCTACATGCGGCCGAAGATGCTGGAGGTATTCCCGCAACTGGCGAACGTCCGCATCGACTACCAATGGGGCGGCATGATCGGCATCGGCGCCAATCGCCTGCCACAGATCGGCCGCCTGCCGGGGCAGCCCAACGTGTACTTCGCCCAGGCCTATTCCGGACACGGGGTGAACGCCACGCACCTCGCCGGGCAGTTGCTCGCCGAAGCCATCGGCGGCCAGCAGAGCGACGGCTTCGACCTGTTCGCCAAGGTGCCGCACATCACCTTCCCCGGCGGCAAGTTGCTGCGCTCGCCACTGCTGGCGCTGGGCATGGCCTGGTACCGGCTGAAGGAAAAACTCGGTAGCTGAGCCCATCCGAGGCTCGGTGGATTCTGAAAAAATCAGGCGGGGCATCGCTCTTCCGAGGAAAACTCCTAGAATTCGCACGACCGGGATGAGCCGGTCGTTCGAGTTTCCACGGGAGATATCCTTGCTTCGCCGATTCCTCCTGCTGGCCCTCCTGGCCCTCTCCGGCTGCGCCAGCACTCCTCCGCCGCAACCGTCGTCGGCACTGCCCGCCGAGGGTACCTGGCTGGCCAGGCAGGCCGAAATCCAGGGACGCGACCACCCCGGCCAGTCCGGCTTCCACCTCCTGGGCGCCAGCGAGGATGCCTTCGTCGCCCGCGCGGCGCTGATTCGCGCAGCCCAGCGCAGCCTCGACATCCAGTACTACATCGTCCACGACGGACTGACCACGCGCGCCCTCGCCTACGAGTTGCTCAAGGCAGCCGACCGTGGCGTGCGGGTACGCATCCTCATCGACGACACCGCCAGCGATGGCTGGGACTACGAGATCGGTGTGCTCTCCGCCCATCCGAACATCCAGGTGCGCCTGTTCAACCCGTTGCACCTGGGCCGCGCCACCGGCATCACGCGAGGCGTCGGCCGCCTGTTCAACCTGTCCCAGCAACACCGGCGCATGCACAACAAGCTGTGGCTGGCCGACGGCACGGCGGCCATCGTCGGCGGACGCAACCTCGGCGACGAGTATTTCAACGCCAAGCCGGAGATGAACTTCACCGACCTCGACCTGCTCGGCGTCGGCCCCATCGCCAACCAGCTCTCGCACAGCTTCGACCAGTACTGGAACAGCGCCATCAGCCGGCCGATCGAGGATTTCCTCTGGCGCGCGCCCTATCCCGGCGAACTGGAGTCGGCCCGACGCAAGTTGCAGCGCTACCTGCGCAAGGAGTCGGTGAAGGAGTCCGGCTACATCCGCCACCTGTTCGACCGCGGCGACCAGCCACGCCTGGGCAACTGGCTGGAGAATCTCACCTGGGCCCGCGCCGAGGCGATCTGGGATGCGCCGCTGAAGGTATTGAGCCGCGGCGAGCCCGACCCGCACCTATTGCTCAGTCCGCACCTGGCGGGCCTGTTCAAGGGCGTGCAGAAGGAACTGATCCTGGTCTCGGCGTATTTCGTTCCGGCCAAGGACGGTCTCAACTACCTCACCGGCAAGGCCGACAGCGGCGTCCGCGTGCGCCTGCTGACCAACTCCCTGGAAGCCACCGACGTGCCCGCCGTGCATGCCGGCTACGCGCCCTATCGGATGGCGCTGCTTGAGCATGGCGTTAAGCTCTACGAGCTGCGCGCCAATCCCGACCAGCCGCTGAGCGGCGCGCCCTGGCGCCTGCACGGATCGAGCAGCGCCAGCCTGCACAGCAAGGCGATGGTCTTCGACCGGCGCAAGGTATTCATCGGTTCGTTCAACTTCGATCCGCGCTCGATCCTGTGGAACACCGAAGTCGGGGTCATCGTCGACAGTCCGCTGCTGGCCGAGCAGGTCCGCCAACTGGCGCTGGAGGGCATGGCGCCGAGCGTCAGCTATCAGGTGCGCATCGACCGCAGCGGTAGCCGGCCGAAGCTGGTCTGGATCGATGAGCGCGACGGCCGGCCTCAGGTCCTGCGCCACGAGCCGGGTAGCCTGTGGCGACGCCTGAACGCCTGGGTCGCGGGAATGATCGGACTGGAAAAGATGCTCTGAGGGTCACTCGGAGGCTTCCAGGCCGGTCGCCTCGTCGTCCGCCGGAATCGCCCCGCGCAGCCGCACCAGCACCACGAAGCCCGCCGCGCCGAGCGCCATCATCAACGGCAGGGCGTGACCGCTGATCCACTGGCTGGCGGCGCCGGTGGCCAGCGGGCCGAGCAGGCAGCCGATGCCCCATAGCTGCGCGACATGGGCATTGGCCCGGACCAGGGCATCGTCTCGGTAGCGCTCGCCGATCAGGATCAGCGCCAGGGTGAACAACCCGCCGGCGCTGGCCCCGAACAGCACCAGCAGCGGCCAGATCAACGGCGTCTGCAGCAGCAGGGGAATCGCCAGGCTGCTCAGCAGCAGCACCAGGCCGCAGCCGCCGAACAGGCCGCTGCGCGAGACCCGGTCGGCGAGCCAGCCGATCGGCAGCTGCAACAATGCATCGCCCACCACCACGGTACTGACCATGGCCAGCGCCACCGCTTGCGGAAAGCCCTGGCGCAACCCGTATACCGGCAGCAGGGTGAGGATCATCGCCTCGAAGGCAGCGAACAACACCACCGCCCAGGCGATCGCCGGCAGGCCCCGGCAGAAGGCCCACAAACCGCGCCCGGAGGCACTGTGCGGATCGACCCTGGGCGCACCGCTGCGGCCCAGCAGCAGCAACGAGCCAGCAATCAGCAGGCAGACGCCGAACCAGAAGCCACGGTCGTCGGCGGTACCGATGAAGGTCAGCAGTACCGGCCCGGACAGTTGGCTGAGGGCGTAGCCGGTGCCGTACAGCGCGACCAGCCGGCCACGCCACTTCTCCACTGCCAACTGGTTGATCCAGCTTTCCCCGAGGATGAACACCACGGTGAGCTGCACGCCGATCAGCAGGCGCAGCAACAGCCATACCGGGTAGCTCTGCAGCAGCGCCAGCAGGCCGACGGAGGCTGCCCCGGTGAGCAGGCACAACTGCATCAGCCGCGGCGTGCCGACGCGCGCGGCGAGGCGCCCGGCGATCATCGCGCCGAGCAGCACGCCCACTGCCGGCGTGCTGGCCATCACGCCGATGGCGAAACTGCCGTAGCCCCAGCTCTCCAGGCGCAACGAGACCAGCGGCATGGTCAGGCCAAGGGCGAGGCCGATGCTGATGACTGCGGAACAGACGGCGAAATAGCTTCCCCAACGCATTGCGATTCTCCCGTTGGCACCCCGGAAGCCTTGCCGGGGCGAGCGGATATATCCGGCGCACGAAGCACAGCGGCCGGGCTTCCAGAAGGAAACCCGGCCGCGGGTGTGGCTCGAGAGAGCCGGCCCGGAAGGGCCGACCTAGGCGATCAGAGCTTGATCCAGGTCGCCTTCAGCTCGGTGTACTTGTCGAAGGCGTGCAGCGACTTGTCGCGACCGTTGCCCGACTGCTTGAAGCCGCCGAACGGAGCGGTCATGTCGCCGCCGTCGTACTGGTTGACCCAGACGCTGCCGGCGCGCAGGGCCTTGGCAGTCAGGTGCGCCTTGGACAGGTTGCTGGTCCAGACCGCCGCCGCCAGCCCATAGGGCGTGTCGTTGGCGATGCGCACGGCTTCCTCGGCATCCTCGAACTCGATCACCGAGAGCACCGGGCCGAAGATTTCCTCGCGGGCGATCTTCATCGCATTGGTCACGCCGTCGAAGATGGTCGGCTCGACGTAGGTGCCACCAGTTTCTTCCAGGGTCCGCTTGCCGCCGGCGACCAGCTTGGCGCCGTCGTTGTGACCGGCCTCGATGTAGGACAGCACGGTGTTCATCTGCTGGGTGTCCACCAGCGCGCCGACGTTGGTTTCCGGATCCAGCGGGTTGCCCGGCTTCCAGCCCTTGAGGGCCTCAATCACCAGGGGCAGGAACTTGTCCTTGATGGAGCGCTCCACCAGCAGGCGCGAACCGGCGGTGCAGACTTCGCCCTGGTTGAAGGCGATGGCGCCGGCAGCGGCTTCGGCGGCGGCCTTCAGGTCCGGGGCGTCGGCGAAGACGATGTTCGGGCTCTTGCCGCCGGCCTCCAGCCAGACGCGCTTCATGTTCGACTCGCCGGCATAGACCATCAGTTGCTTGGCGATCTTGGTCGAACCGGTGAACACCAGGGTGTCGACATCCATGTGCAATGCCAGCGCCTTGCCTACCGTGTGGCCATAGCCCGGCAGCACGTTGAACACGCCTTTCGGAATGCCGGCCTCGACGGCCAACTGGGCGATGCGGATGGCGGTCAGCGGCGACTTCTCGGAGGGCTTGAGGATCACCGAGTTGCCGGTGGCCAGGGCCGGACCGAGTTTCCAGCAGGACATCAGCAGCGGGAAGTTCCACGGCACGATGGCGGCGACCACGCCGACCGGCTCGCGGGTCACCAGGCCCAGCTCGGCATGGGGAGTGGCGGCGACTTCGTCATAGATCTTGTCGATCGCCTCGGCGCTCCAGCGCAGGCTGTTGGCGGCGCTGGCGACGTCGATGTGCAGCGAGTCGCTGATCGGCTTACCCATGTCCAGGGTTTCCAGCAGTGCCAGCTCCTCGGCGTTCTCCAGCAGCAGATCGGCGAAGCGGATCATCGTCTGCTTGCGCTTGGCCGGCGCCAGGCGCGACCAGGCGCCGGAATCGAAGGCATTGCGGGCGACCTTGACCGCCTGCTCGGCATCGGCCAGGTCGCAACTGGCGACCTTGGCCAGGAAGCGGCCATCCACCGGGCTCAGGCAATCGAAGGTCTCGCCGGAGGCGGCGTTGCTGTATTCGCCGTTGACGAAGGCACGGCCTTCGATCTTCAGGTCTTTGGCGCGGGCTTCCCAGTCGGCGCGGGTCAGGGTGGTCATGACAACGTGTCCTCTTATTGGTGTTCTGGGCGCCTGGGAGACAGGCGCGCTGTCAGATTCTGCAAGGCGGGCGCGCGGCCCGTGGTGTCCGCCACCCTAAACCAGAGCAGCGCCTGTTTTCAATATATTTGACAGGAACCCCTCTAACTCCCTTGTCACGTTCATTATTTTAAACATAGACTCGCCCGGACTAGCGTCTTCATCCCTCGCGTGCAACCTGGGTGGCCCTATGACAATGAATAACGAGCCGCAGTCGAGCAGCCTCGACAACTTCTGGATGCCCTTCACCGCCAACCGCCAGTTCAAGGCGCGGCCGCGCCTGCTGGAAAGCGCCGAAGGCATCCACTATATCGCCCAGGGCGGGCGCCGCATCCTCGACGGCACCGCCGGCCTCTGGTGCTGCAATGCCGGCCACGGCCGGCGCGAGATCAGCGAAGCGGTGGCCCGGCAGATCGCCACCCTCGACTACGCCCCGCCGTTCCAGATGGGTCACCCGCTGCCGTTCGAACTCGCCGCGCGGCTGACGGAAATCGCCCCGCCGGGCCTGAACAAAGTATTCTTCACCAACTCCGGCTCGGAATCGGCGGACACCGCGCTGAAGATCGCCCTTGCCTACCAGCGCGCCATCGGCCAGGGCACCCGCACCCGCCTGATCGGCCGCGAACTGGGCTACCACGGGGTCGGCTTCGGCGGCCTGTCGGTAGGCGGTATGGTCAACAACCGCAAGGCCTTCTCCGCCAACCTGCTGCCGGGGGTCGACCACCTGCCGCACACCCTGGACGTCGCCCGCAACGCCTTCACCGTCGGCCTGCCCGAGCATGGCGTGGAAAAGGCCGAGGAGCTGGAACGCCTGGTGACCCTGCACGGCGCCGAGAATATCGCCGCGGTGATCGTCGAGCCGATGTCCGGCTCGGCCGGCGTGGTGCTGCCGCCCAAGGGCTACCTTCAGCGGCTGCGCGAGATAACCCGCAAGCATGGCATCCTGCTGATCTTCGACGAAGTGATCACCGGTTTCGGCCGCGTCGGCGAAGCCTTCGCCGCGCAGCGCTGGGGCGTCGTCCCGGACCTGCTGACCTGCGCCAAGGGGCTGACCAACGGCAGCATCCCGATGGGCGCCGTATTCGTCGACGAGAAGATCCACGCTGCCTTCATGCAAGGCCCGCAGGGCGCCATCGAGTTCTTCCACGGCTATACCTATTCCGGCCATCCGGTAGCCTGCGCCGCCGCCCTGGCGACCCTGGACATCTACCGTCACGACGACCTGTTCCAGCGGGCCGTCGAACTGGAAGGCTACTGGCAGGACGCGCTGTTCAGCCTGCGCGACCTGCCCAACGTGGTCGACATCCGCGCCATCGGCCTGGTCGGCGGCGTGCAACTGGCGCCGCACGCGGACGGCCCCGGCAAGCGCGGCTACGACGTCTTCGAGCGCTGCTTCTGGGAGCACGACCTGATGGTCCGGGTGACCGGCGACATCATCGCCATGTCGCCGCCGCTGATCATCGACAAGCCCCACATCGACCAGATCGTCGAGCGCCTGGCCCAGGCCATCCGCGCCAGCGTCTGATCCAGGCGGGCGGCTGGCGCCGCCCTGCCCCCAACTGGCCAGAACCACAAGAACCGAGAGTCAGCATGAACATCGAACAGATCGTCGACTTCGCCCAGGCCAACAGCGCCCCGGAGCACTACAGCCCGGCGCCGGAGAAAATCCTCAAGGGCGACCCGAAACAGAGCGTGCGCAACCACTATGGCAGCCCCTGCGGGCAGTTCAACGCCGGTATCTGGGAAGGCGCCGTGGGCCAGTGGACGGTGAACTACACCGAACACGAGTACTGCGAGATCATCCAGGGCGTCTCGGTGCTGCGCGACCGGCACGGCAACGCCAAGACCGTGCGCGCCGGCGACCGCTTCGTGATCCCTGCCGGCTTCCAGGGCACCTGGGAAGTGCTCGAAGCCTGTCGCAAGGTGTATGTGATCTTCGAAGCCAAGGCCTGAGCCCCGGCTTCATCCAGAATGCTTGTTACCCTTGCCCGCCACCTGGCGGGCTTTTTTGTGCGCGGCCCGGGGTTCGTACGCCGGAAATGAAAAAGCCCGCCAGGGGCGGGCTTTTCGCAAGGTGCCGGATCAATTACTTGATCTTGGCTTCCTTGTAGATCACGTGCTGACGAACAACCGGATCGTACTTCTTGATCTCGATCTTCTCAGGCTTGGTACGCTTGTTCTTGTCGGTGGTGTAGAAGTGGCCGGTACCGGCGCTGGACACCAGACGAATCAATTCACGCATGATTCAGCTCCTTAGAATTTTTCGCCGCGGGCACGCAGGTCAGCCAGGACGGCCTCGATGCCACGCTTGTCGATGATACGCATGCCCTTGGCGGAAACGCGCAGACGTACGAAGCGCTTCTCGGACTCGACCCAGAAACGGTGGTGCTGCAGGTTCGGCAGGAAACGGCGGCGGGTTTTGTTGTGTGCGTGGGAAATGTTATTCCCGGTAACCGGACCCTTACCGGTTACTTGACAGACTCTAGACATGCCTCAGCCCTCTATAACCTCATGCCCAACCCGGCATGGGTTGGCTGCTTTAACTCAAGTTCGATACTCAGTTTCACCGGGGTCTTACCCGCTGCATCCCGACGAAGGAGAGCGTGGCCCCAGAAAAGAGCGCAGCTTTATATCAGAAAGGCGCCCCGCGCCGCAAGGGTGAAGACCATGGCGCAGCCGCGGCCCGCCTCACTGCGGGCTTCGCACCGCGGCCGTTCGTCGCCTTGCCTCGTTGTCGCTGCCCGCCGCATGGTCTAGGGTAGCGATTCAAGGTCGCCAACGGCCTTGCATGACTGCGCCCAACCGCTGCGGATGGGCATGTTAACCGTTCGAATGGAGCCCGTCATGCGCCTCGCCGCTTTCTCCCTGTTCCTCGCCCCCCTGCTGCTCGCCCAGCCCGCCGCCGCTGCCGCCTTGAGCGTGTGCACCGAAGCCAGCCCCGAGGGCTTCGACGTGGTCCAGTACAACTCGCTGACCACCACCAACGCCTCGGCCGATGTGCTGATGAATCGCCTGGTCGAGTTCGACGCCGGCAAGGGGACGGTGGTGCCCTCGCTGGCCGAGCGCTGGTCGGTGTCCGACGACGGCCTGAGCTATCGCTTCGACCTGCGCCAGGGTGTGCACTTCCACAGCACCGCCTACTTCAAGCCGAGCCGTACGCTCGACGCCGACGACGTGGTGTTCAGCTTCCAGCGCATGCTCGATCCGGCCAATCCCTGGCACAAGGTGGCGCAGAACGGCTTCCCGCACGCCCAGTCGATGCAACTGCCGGAGCTGATCAAGCGGGTGGAGAAAAGCGGCGACCACCAGGTGCTGTTCGTTCTCGACCACCCCGACGCGACCTTCCTGCCGATGCTGAGCATGGGCTTCGCCTCCATCTATTCGGCGGAATACGCCGACCAGTTGATGAAGGCCGGAACCCCGGAAAAGCTCAACGCCGAGCCGATCGGCAGCGGCCCGTTCGTGTTCAAGCGCTTCCAGAAGGACGCGGTGGTGCGCTACGCCGCCAACCCCGAGTACTTCGCCGGCAAGCCGGCGGTCGACGCGCTGATCTTCGCCATCACCCCGGACGCCAACGTGCGCCTGCAGAAGTTGCGCCGCGGCGAATGCCAGATCGCCCTGTCGCCGAAGCCGCTGGACGTGGAGAGCGCGCGCAAGGACGCCAGCCTGAAGGTCGAGCAGACGCCGGCCTTCATGACCGCCTTCGTCGCCCTCAATACCCAGCATCCGCCGCTGGACGATCCCAAGGTGCGCCAGGCGATCAACCTGGCCTTCGACCGCACCAGCTACCTGCAGGCGGTATTCGAAGGCAGCGCCAGTGCCGCCACCGGCATCTATCCGCCGAACACCTGGAGCTATGCCAGGGATATTCCCGCCTACCCGCACGCCCCCGAACAGGCGCGCAAGCTGCTGGCCGGCAAGCAGCTTCCCGAGCTGAACATCTGGACCCGCCCGTCCGGCAGCCTGCTCAACCCCAACCCGAGCCTCGGCGCCCAACTGCTCCAGGCCGACCTGGCGGAGGCCGGGATCAAGGCCAACATCCGCGTCATCGAATGGGGCGAGTTGATCCGTCGCGCCAAGAACGGCGAACACGACCTGCTGTTCATGGGTTGGGCAGGCGACAACGGCGATCCGGACAACTTCCTCACTCCGCAATTCAGCTGCGCCAGCGTCAAGTCGGGGCTCAACTTCGCGCGCTATTGCGACCCCGGCCTGGACAAGCTGATTGCCGACGGCAAGGCCGCCAGCAGCCAGGAACAACGCACCGGCCTGTACCACCAGGCGCAGAAACTGATCCACGAACAGGCGCTCTGGCTGCCCCTGGCCCACCCGACCGCCTTCGCCCTTACCCGCCAGGAGGTGCAGGGCTACCAGGTCAATCCGTTCGGTCGCCAGGATTTCTCTCGGGTCGCCGTGAAACGCTGAAGGCCACGCCCGGGAGAACCCAGCGATGGATCTCGACCGTCTCTACCTGCCGCATTGGCAGTTCAGCGAACACCACCAGCGGCTGATCGACGCGCCGGCCGCAGCGGTACTCGACGCGGTGGAAGACCTGCTGCGCTTCGACGACCCGCTGGTGCGCGCCTTCCTCGTCCTGCGCGAAGCGCCGGGAAGGCTGGCCGGCCTGCTGGGCCGGCGCAACGACCTGGCCGGCCGCCCACGCTTCGGCCTGCATGAGTTCACCCGCCTGGAGCGCCGCGCCGACCAGGCCATCGCCTACGGCCTGGTCGGCCGCTTCTGGCGCGCCGACTTCGCCCTGGAACGCATCGCGGACGGCGAGCATTTCCGCTGCTACGACCAGCCCGGAGTGGCCAAGCTCGTGCTGTGTTTCCGTTGCACGCCCAGCGCCAGCGGTACCCTGCTGCACACGGAAACCCGGGTGTTCTGCCCCGATCGCGCCAGCCGCCTGCGCTTCACCCCCTACTGGTTGGCGATCCGCCCGGTCAGCGGGCTGATCCGCCGGCGCCTGCTGGCGGGCATCGAGCGGCGCCTGGGCTGAGCCCTTCGTCGAACGCTCACAGCCAACCGTATTCGGCCAGCGACAGCGGCTCGCCGTCGCCGATGATGAAGTGGTCGAGCACCCGCACGTCGATGAGCGCCAAGGCTTCCTTGAGGCGCGCAGTGAGCTGGCGGTCGGCGAGACTCGGACGGGCGTCGCCGGAGGGGTGGTTATGGGTCAGGATCAGCGCCGCCGCGTTGTGCGCCAGGGTGCGCTTGACCACCTGGCGCGGGTAGACGCTGGCGCCATCGATGCTGCCCTGGAACAGCACCTCGAACGCCAGGACCCGGTGCCTCGTGTCGAGGAACAGGCAGGCGAACACCTCGTGCTGCTCGTGGCGCAGGCGCGCCTTGAGATAGTCGCGCACCGCCTGCGGGCTCTCCAGTATCGAATCGCGACGCAGGCGCTCGGCCAGGTGGCGCCGGCCCATCTCCAGCACGGCCTGCAATTGCGCATACTTGGCCACGCCGAGCCCGAGATGGCCGCAGAACGAGGCGAGGTCCGCCTCGAGCAGGGCACGCAGCCCGCCGAACTCGCTCAACAGCCGCCGCGACAGCTCGACCGCACTACAACCGGTCACTCCCGTGCGCAGGAAGATCGCCAACAGCTCGGCATCGGAAAGGGCCGCCGCGCCCTGCTCCAGAAGCTTCTCCCGAGGCCGTTCGGCTTCGGGCCAATCGCGGATGCTCATTCGCTTTCCCCATCGAGCCCGCCCGCTGTTCCCGTGCGGACGCTGTGCTATCTTAGCCCATCCTTTTTGCGCGGCAGACGACCTGGGGAGGCGCGTTTGCCGAAGCGCATGTCATCCATTTCCTTATTAAGGCAAGCCTATGCAGCGGCTCTATCGGAAACGCATCGTCCTCGGCGTGGGCGGCGGCATTGCCGCCTACAAGAGCGCCGAACTGGTCCGCCGCCTGCGCGACCAGGGCGCTGAAGTCCGAGTGGTGATGACCCAGGGCGGCCGCGAGTTCATCACGCCCCTGACCCTCCAGGCGTTGTCCGGCCATCCGGTGCATACCGATCTGCTGGACCCGGCGGCGGAAGCCGCGATGGGCCACATCGAACTGGCCCGCTGGGCCGATCTGGTGCTGATCGCACCGGCTACCGCCGACCTCATGGCGCGCCTGGTCCAGGGCGTGGCCAACGACCTGCTGACCACCCTGGTGCTGGCCACCGACGCGCAAATCGCCCTGGCACCGGCGATGAACCAGGCCATGTGGCGCGACACCGCGACCCAGGCCAACGCCGAGCTGCTGCGCCAGCGCGGCTTCCACCTGTTCGGTCCGGCAGCGGGCAGCCAGGCCTGCGGCGACGTCGGCCTCGGACGCATGCTCGAAGCCGAGGAACTGGCGCAGCGCGCCGCCGACTGCTTCCAGCGCCAGGCGCTGACCGGCGTGCATGTGCTGATCACCGCCGGCCCGACCCAGGAAAACATCGACCCGGTGCGCTACATCACCAACCACAGTTCCGGAAAGATGGGCTTCGCCCTCGCCGAGGCGGCGGTGGAAGCCGGCGCACGGGTGACCCTGGTCACCGGCCCGGTGCACCTGCCCACGCCCGACCGGGTGCAGCGCGTCGACGTGGTCAGCGCCCGCGACATGCTGGCCGCCTGCGAGGCGGCGATGCCCTGCGACCTGCTGATCGCCTCCGCGGCGGTCGCCGACTACCGCCCGGAAGTGGTCGCCGCGCACAAACTGAAGAAAGACCCTACCAGCGGCGAGGGCTTGCTCTTGCAGCTGGTGCGCAATCCCGACATTCTCGCCACCCTCGCACAGCGCGAGGATCGTCCCTTCAGCGTGGGCTTCGCCGCAGAAACCGAAAACCTGCTGGACTATGCTGCACGCAAGCTGAAGGACAAGAACCTCGACCTGATCGTCGCCAACGACGTGGCCAACCCCTCGATCGGCTTCAACAGCGACGAGAACGCGATCACGGTGATCGACCGCGACCTGCATCCGAGCACCTTCGCCCAGACCAGCAAGGGCAAGATCGCTCGCCAGCTGATCGCCTTCATCGCCGACCGCCTCAACCAGCAATGAGTTACTGATGCACTCTCTCCAAGCCAAGATCCTCGACCCCCGCCTGGGCTCCGACTTCCCGCTCCCGCAGTACGCCACGCCGGGCTCGGCCGGCCTGGACCTGCGCGCCATGCTCAAGGAAGACAGCGTCCTCGGCCCGGGCCAGACCCTGCTGATTCCCACCGGCCTGTCCATCTACATCGCCGATCCCGGCCTCGCCGCCCTGGTCCTGCCGCGCTCCGGCCTGGGGCACAAGCACGGCATCGTGCTGGGCAACCTGGTCGGCCTGATCGACTCGGACTACCAGGGCGAGCTGATGGTGTCGTGCTGGAACCGCGGCGAGTCGCCGTTCACCATCGCCGTCGGCGAGCGCATCGCGCAGTTGGTACTGGTGCCGGTGGTGCAGGCGCATTTCGAGCTGGTCGAAGCGTTCGACGAAAGCCAGCGCGGCGCCGGCGGCTTCGGCCATTCCGGCAGCCACTGACCCCGAACACAGGACGAGACGCCGAGGAGACGCGGCATGAAGCTTTTCCAGCGCACCGCCAAGGATGGGAACGAGTTGGGCGACCTGCTCGAACCGGAAAAGAAGCCGCGCAAGGCAGCGTCCGAACGCGCTGACGGCAAGGACCTGCTGCCCGGTATAGGCGCCAGCCTACTGGGCGTGGCGGCCGCCGGCGCCCTGCTCTGGTTCGGCGTCTTCGGCGGCGCCGGTGAGGCGCAGCAGCGCCAGTTGGACGCGGCCTGGGCCGAAGGCCAGGCCGGCGCCTTGCGCCAGGCCTTGCAGCAACTCGCCGCCGACACCCGCGCCGCCGCGGCCAGCCCCCTCGCCCTCGAAGCCCTGCAAAGCGGCGACGCCACCCGCATCGAGGCCGCCCAGCGCAGCCTGCTGGCCTGGGACGGCGTGGTCGATGCCCACCTGAACGCGCCCGGCCAGGCCACCCAGGACAACGACAGCCCCGGCCCGGTCAGCTTCGCCGCCCTGGATATCCTGCACCGGGTGGAAAGTGGCCAGAACGTCGCCGCCGAAGCCTACAAGGTCGGCCAGCGCTGGCTGCTGTACAGCGCCGCGCCGGTGCGCGGCGCCGACCAGAGCCTGCAAGGCACGCTGCTGCTGGCGGTCGACCTGCAACGGCTGCTGCGCGCCCTGCCGCCCTTGCCGGGCGATGCCGGCCAGGTACAACTGGTCCAGCAGTTCTCCGGCGCACCGGCCCAGGTGCTGCTGCAACGCGGTACGCCGGCGCCGGGCAAGGGTGCGCAAGCGCTGGACAGCGGCAATCCGAACTGGAAACTGAACTACACGCCCGGCAGCGTCGCTTCGACCCAGGCCTCGCCGCTGCTGCTGGCACTCGCGGCGCTGCTGGCGCTGCTCGGCGGCATCCTCGGCACCTACCTCACCCGTTCGTCGCTGTTGCGCCGCCTGCATCAGGATGTCCTGACCCTCGGTCAGTATCTTCAGGAACTCGGCGGGCAACGCACTGCCAAACCCCCTGTGCCTAGCCTGCCGGGCTTCGCCCCGCTGATCCAGGCATTGGCCCGCCAGCCGCGGCGCAAGCCGGAGCCGACCAGCGTGCCCAGCCCTGCCAAGGCAGCGCCGGTGGCGCCGGTGGCGGTGGCGAAAGCGCCTCCTCGCGAGGAGCCGGCATTGGCAGATCCGTTGTTCCAGAACACCGACATTCTGGATATCGACATTCTCGATGAAGACCAGGACCTCCTGGGATTGGAGCAAACCCCCATCATGAGCACTGCAAAAGCACCGACGCTGCCCGCCAGCATCTTCCGCGCCTACGACATCCGTGGCGTGGTAGGCGATACCCTCACCGCCGAGACCGCCTACTGGATCGGTCGCGCCATCGGCTCGGAAAGCCTCGCCCGCGGCGAACCGTGCGTCGCTGTCGGCCGCGATGGCCGCCTGTCCGGTCCCGAGCTGGTCAAGCAGCTGATCCAGGGCCTGGTGGACTGCGGTTGCCAGGTCAGCGACGTGGGCATGGTGCCTACCCCGGTGCTGTACTACGCGGCCAACGTGCTCGAGGGCAAGTCCGGGGTGATGCTGACCGGCAGCCACAACCCGCCGGACTACAACGGCTTCAAGATCGTGGTCGCCGGCGAGACCCTGGCCAACGAGCAGATCCAGGCCCTGCGCGAGCGCATCGAGAAAAACGACCTGGCATCCGGCGTCGGCAGCGTAGAGCAGGTCGACATCCTGCCGCGCTACTTCAAGCAGATCCGCGACGACATCGCCATGGCCAAGCCGATGAAGGTGGTGGTCGACTGCGGCAACGGCGTGGCCGGGGTGATCGCCCCGCAGTTGATCGAGGCCCTGGGCTGCAGCGTGATCCCGCTGTACTGCGAGGTCGACGGCAACTTCCCGAACCACCATCCGGACCCGGGCAAGCCGGAGAACCTGAAGGACCTGATCGCCAAGGTCAAGGCCGAGAACGCCGACCTGGGCCTGGCCTTCGACGGCGACGGCGATCGCGTCGGCGTGGTCACCAATACCGGTACCATCATCTATCCGGACCGTCTGCTGATGCTGTTCGCCAAGGACGTGGTCTCGCGCAACCCGGGGGCCGACATCATCTTCGACGTCAAGTGCACCCGCCGTCTGATCGCCCTGATCAGCGGCTACGGCGGCCGTCCGGTGATGTGGAAGACCGGCCACTCGCTGATCAAGAAGAAGATGAAGGAAACCGGCGCCCTGCTGGCTGGCGAGATGAGCGGCCACGTGTTCTTCAAGGAGCGCTGGTTCGGCTTCGACGATGGCATCTACAGCGCCGCCCGCCTGCTGGAAATCCTCAGCCAGGACCAGCGTGACAGCGAGCACGTGTTCTCGGCCTTCCCGAGCGACATTTCCACCCCGGAAATCAACATCACCGTCACCGAGGACAGCAAGTTCGCCATCATCGAGGCGCTGCAACGCGACGCCCAATGGGGCGAAGGCAACATCACCACCCTCGACGGCGTGCGGGTCGACTACCCCAAAGGCTGGGGCCTGGTACGCGCCTCCAACACCACTCCCGTGCTGGTCCTGCGCTTCGAAGCGGACACCGAGGAAGAGCTGGAGCGCATCAAGACCGTCTTCCGTAACCAACTGAAGGCAGTGGATTCCTCGCTGCCCGTGCCCTTCTGACATGTCGGAGCTCCCCATGACCCTGAGTCGCGATGACGCCGCCCAGGTTGCCAAGGTCCTTTCCGAGGCCCTGCCCTACATCCGCCGCTTCGTCGGCAAGACGCTGGTGATCAAGTACGGCGGCAACGCCATGGAGAGCGAGGAGCTGAAGGCCGGCTTCGCCCGCGACGTGGTGCTGATGAAAGCGGTCGGCATCAACCCGGTGGTGGTGCATGGCGGCGGCCCGCAGATCGGCGACCTGCTCAAGCGCCTGTCGATCGAGAGCCACTTCATCGACGGCATGCGCGTCACCGACGCGGCGACCATGGACGTGGTGGAGATGGTCCTCGGCGGCCAGGTGAACAAGGACATCGTCAACCTGATCAACCGCCACGGCGGCAGCGCCATCGGCCTGACCGGCAAGGACGCCGAGCTGATCCGCGCGAAGAAGCTCACCGTGACCCGCCAGACCCCGGAGATGACCAAGCCGGAGATCATCGACATCGGCCATGTGGGCGAAGTCACCGGGGTCAACGTCGGGCTGCTGAACATGCTGGTCAAGGGCGACTTCATTCCGGTGATCGCGCCGATCGGCGTGGGCAGCAACGGCGAGTCCTACAACATCAATGCCGACCTGGTGGCCGGCAAGGTGGCGGAAGCGCTGAAGGCCGAGAAACTGATGCTGCTGACCAACATCGCCGGCCTGATGGACAAGCAGGGCCAGGTGCTGACCGGGCTGTCCACCGAACAGGTCAACGAGCTGATCGCCGACGGCACCATCTACGGCGGCATGCTGCCGAAGATCCGCTGCGCCCTGGAAGCGGTGCAGGGCGGCGTGACCAGCGCGCACATCATCGATGGCCGGGTACCGAATGCCGTGCTGCTGGAAATCTTCACCGACAGCGGCGTCGGCACCCTGATCAGCAACCGCAAGCGTCACTGATCGCCCGCCACGGCGCGCTCCGGCGCGCCATGGCGGTTCCTCCATTAGCGTCGCGCGGCCAGCGTGAAGACCTGGTCCAACGGGCTCGTGCCCTCGCTACGGAAGGTCGCCGGGCTCACTCCCGTCCAGCGCTTGAACGCGCGCCTGAAACTGCGGATGTCACGGTATCCCACTTCCTCGGTGATGCGTTCGATGGACATCCCGGGGTTGCCCAGCAGGCTCATCGCCCGCCCTCGTCGCACCTGTTCCAGCAACGCCTCGAAGGTCAGCCCGTGTTCGGCCAGCCGGCGCCGCAGGGTGCGGCTGCTCATGTTCAGTTCGGCGGAAATCCTTTCGATCTGGCTGCCCAGGCTTAGGTCGCGGGCGATGGCCCGTTCCACCGCCTGGACCAAGTCGAGTTTCCGGTGCACCTGGGTGCTTTCCTGCTCCAGCAGGGCCAGCGCCTGGCGCAACGCCGGCAGGTTGTGGTTGGGCAGGCGCATGTCCAGCCAGTGGCTGGCGATCGCCATGCGGTTGTGCAGGCAGCCGAAGCGTACCTGGGGCCCCAGCAGGCGCAGGTATTCGCCCGCGTAGGGCGGAGCGGCATGGATGAGTTCGATGCCCAGCGGTTCGAACGCCGGGCTGACCAGGGCACGCCCATACACCAGCAGGCTGGCGAAGAACTCCTCGATGGCGAACACCTGCACCTCGCTGCTGGGCAGGTGGCATTCAACCTCGACGAAGAAGGTGTCGCCCTGCTGGTAGACGCTGGAGGTGACGATACCGCCCGAGCTGTGCTGGTAGCGCACGCCGATGTCGAACGCGTCGCGCAGGGTCCGGCACAGCGACAGCACATGGCCCAGCAGGCCAAGGGTGCCGAGCACGTTCTGGTGTCCGACCCACAGCCCCAGTCCCCGCTCCGGCAGGGCCTGGAGGGCACGCTGGATCATGCTCACGGCCTGGCGGTAGGAGATGCGCTGGGTAGGGTCCTGCAGGTCTTCGACGGTGAAGCCCAGGCCCCGGCACAGCCGCGCGGGATCGACACCATGGCCTTCGACCACCTCGGCCAGCGTCTGCAGCAGGAAGGTGGATACCTGGGCGAGTTCGTAGCGCGCATCGGCGGCATTGTTGTGCATGGGCGAAATCCTGAGCCGGTCTCGGCTTCGTTCTTGTTCTGGCGGTGGATCGCGACATGGGATGAGCGTCCCATCATATAGCGTTCCGCACAGATGTAACAAAGCATTGCGCAGTGTCCGCAAATCCCCCCCTCGCTGACCGTCAATGCCCTGCCTCGGCCTGCCGTTAGGGCTTATTCCTATGCCGTGCCCCGAGCCACGCCAACAATAATAAGAGCCCGCCCATGAACCCGATCCGCCCCCACAGGCCCCTGCGCCTGGCCGCCTGCGTCACCCTCGCCGTCAGCTGCTGCACCCACGCCAGCGAAGGCGGCGTGGACAACATTGGTCCAGGAACCGACGGTTTCTTCACCCTGCCACTGGACGTCGACAACCTCCCCGACCACATGTTCGCCTTCAACGTCTACTACAACCACTACGAAGCCAGGAAGCTGAACATCAGCTCCTTCGGCGGCAAGGTGTCCGACGTGAAGATCAGCTCGGATGCGATCATCCCTCGCCTGGACTACCTGAGCCCGCTGCGGATCTTCGGCGGGCGCCTGGGCGGCTACATCGCCCAGCCCTATCTCCGCCAACGGGTGGCCGCGTTCGGCCTGAGCGACGAACGGGAAAGCATGGGCGACACCACCTTCGCGCCAATCATCCTCTGGGACATGGGCAAGGACCTGACCCTGGCCGCCGCCGTGGAGGTCACCGTGCCCACCGGCAAGTACGATGCCGAGCGGCTGGCCAACACCAGCAACAACTTCTACACCTACAAGCCGCTGTTCTCCTTCACCTGGCTGCCCACCGAACGCACCGAGCTGTCGCTGAAGGCCACCTACAGCTTCAACATGGAAAACCACGACACCGACTATCGCTCGGGGCAGATCTTCCATTTCGACTATTCCGCCAGCTACCGGGTGACCGACAACCTGCGCCTCGGCCTGAACGGCTACTACCTCAAGCAGACCACCGACGACAAACAGAACGGCGAGACCGTACGGGTGTTCGGTTTCGGCGAGGAAGTCGACGACGGCGTACGCGGCCAGGTCTTCGCCATCGGCCCGGCCGTGCACCTGACCTTCCTCAAGTACGCCAGCGCGGAGATCCGCTGGGCCAAGGAATTCGACGTGGAGAACCGCCCCGAGGGCGACATGCTCTGGGCCAAGCTGACCATTCCGTTCGAACTCTGAGGCATCGGAACGAAGCGGCAGCCCGGTATCCGCGGGCTGCCGCCATCGACGAGGAAAAGCGCCAGGCGTCCTAGGCGTAAACCGGCCAGCGCTCGACGATCCGCCCGCCGCGCAGCGCCAGCAGGTCGCCGAATTGCAGCAGCACCGACTCGCTCTGGGTCGGCCGCAGGAAGACCTGGTCGTCCACCTCCAGGCCCACCGAAGGCGAGCCGTTGACCATTTCCTGGTTCGAGCTGCGCCCGTAGATGCCGTTGCTGCGCAGTCCCTCGGGCGAGGCGAAGTCGGCCATCCAGTTGCCGCCGTAGATGAAGAAGGTGCCGCGCTGGTTGGGGTCCCACCAGGAAAACAGCCGGGACTTGCCGTCCAGCGCCGGGATCTGCACCGCGCCGGTGCTCTTGAGTACCGGCGTGGCGATGTAGACGGCCGGCACATGCTCGGCCAGGGACGCCAGGTCGTAGTGGCTCGGCTTGAGCATGGCGGTGCCCACCGAGACCTCGCTGCTCAGCGTTTCCTTCTCGTGCATGCGATAGCTGGGGCTGCCGGCGGTATTCAGGGTCAGCTGTGGTGTCCACAGCGCGGCGAAGCGCTGGCGGGCGAAGTCGACATGTCCCTGGTAGAGCGCCATGACCTTGGCGAACAGCTCCTCGGGCGAACCGAGGATGCCCGGCACCCCCATTCCGACGAAGGGGTCGTAGCCCATGAAGCCAGCGAACTCCAGGTACTGCGGATGCGCCGCGATCAGCGCCAGCAATTCGCCCAGCGCGGCCTGGTCGGCCACCCCGCCGCGATGCAGGCCGACGTCCAGTTCGATGTTGACGCGCATCCGGGTACCCAGCCCCTGGGCCAGCGCCAGGTACTGACGCAAGCGCTGCGGCGTATCGATCAGCCATTGCAGCTGCCGCGCCGGGTCGAACGCACCCTTGTGCTCGCGGTAGAACAGTTCCGCCGAACGCACCGGCAACGGCTTGCCGAGGAGGATGTCGGCATCCGCAAAAGCGACCGCGTCGTGGTTGAGGAACGGTTGGTGGAAGGACATCAGCCGCCGGGTGCCGGCGCGCCTGGCGATGTACGCCAGCAGGCCGGGCGAAGGCAGCGATTTCTCCACCAGCCGCAGATGCTTGCCGCCGCGGCGGACCGAACGCATCACCACATCGATGTTGTGGTCCAGGCGATCGAGGTCGATGAGCAGCACCGGGCACATCGGGCCATTGGCCTTGAGTTCGCGGTTCAGCGCGCGGAAATAGTCGTCGTACGGCCCGCCACGGTCGGCGGGACGCATCCAGGCGGCAGTTCCCGCCAGCAGCGCGCCGGCCCCGAGGCCGGCGAACATGAACTTGCGTCGATTCACGGCGTCGCTCCTTTCAGGTCACGCCCAGGATGGAAGAGAGGTGCGCATTGAGGAAACGCCCGCGAGGATCCAGCGCCTGGCGCACCTCGGCGAACGCCTTCCAGCGCGGATAGAGTTCCTGTAACTGGTGCGCGTTGAGGCCATGCAGCTTGCCCCAGTGCGGACGCCCGGCGTATTTCCAGAAGATCGGTTCCACCGCGGCGAAGAAGTTGTGGTGGTCCATGCTGTAGTGCTGATGCACGGAAATGGAACAACTGTCGCGGCCCTCGAACATGCTCAGGGGAATGTCGTCGGCCTTCACGTAGCGGTACTCGATGGGAAACCAGGTGCGCAGGTCCTTGTCGCGGATCAGCGCGAGGATCTCCCGCAGGCAGGCGGGACCATGCTCGGCGGGGACCGAATACTCCATCTCGTTGAAGCGCACGTTGCGCACGTTGGCGTAGACCGCATAGGAATCGTCGACCCGCTCGTCGAAGCGGGCGAAATGGCGCAGGCTGTTGAGCAGGGTGCGGCGGGTCTCCGGGAAGTCGCTGAGGTACTTGTCGAGACCTTCGATCAGGCCGACGAACTCGTTGCCGCCTTCCTTCGCCGGGTCCAGGGGCGGGGTCTTCGGCTCGTCGGTCTCGTTGAGGGCGATCGACAGGGCGTAGTCGGAATGGGTCACCACCAGCATCTCCCAGTGCTGGTTCTCGCGCGTATTCTTCTCCACGTCTTCCAGCAATTCCTCGGTCCGGGCGATCCACTGCCGTTCACGCAGGCGGTAGGCCGCGCGGTTCTGCAGGCGCACCCGGGTCACGACGCCCAGCGCCCCCAGCGAGACCCGCGCGGCATCGAACACCTCCACGTTGCGCTTGGCGTCGCACTCGAGCACCTCGCCGCTCGCGGTGACCAGTTGCAGACCGCGAACCTGGGCGGAATAGGAACCGAAGCCGACCCCGGTGCCATGGGTGGAAGTAGCGATGGCGCCGGCCAGGGTCTGGTAATCGATGTCGGCCATGTTCACCAGCGCCTGGCCGATCTCCTTGAGCGGAGCGCCCATCTGCGACATCGGCGTGCCGCCGCCGAACTCGGCCTGGAGGGTCGCACTGTCGTGGCTGAGCAAGCCGCTGAAGTAGGCGAGCGAGAGCAGGGTGCCGTCGGTCGGGACCAACGCGCTGAACGAATGGCCGGAGCCCACCGGGCGGATCCTGCCGGACGCCTGGCGGATGACCCGGACCAGTTCGTCGAGGTCTTTCGGTGCCTCCCGCGCCAGGGGCAGGCAGCTTTGCGCGCCGGACCAGTTGCGCCAGGGAATCAGGCGCGGTGCGCGGAGCAACTCCGCCAGCGCGGGGTTTCCCACCATGGCGGCGAACGCACCGAGCGCTCCCGCCCGTTGCAGGAGCTGGCGTCGCGACAGATGACTTGGCATGCCGGTATCCCCTATCGGTCCTGCGCTGCGGACATGAAATCGATCAAAGCCCGGAACTGCTCTTCCGAGCACTGCATGCACATGCCCATGGGCGGCATGCCCTTGTAGCCGTTGATGCTGTGGTCCAGCAGGGTGTCGATGCCCTGCGCCAGGCGTGGCGCCCAGGCAGCGGCATCGCCGGTCAGCGGCGCGCCGGAGGCGGGATTGGCGTGACAGAGCTTGCAACTGGCGGAATACACCTGCGCCAACGCAGGGTCCGCAGGGACATGCTGGGAATCGGCGGCCCGCGCCGGTGGCTCCGTGGATTCTCCGCAGGCCACCAGCATCAGGCCCAGGGCAAGCAGCAACCCCGGGCGGCAAAGGCGCGAGTTGTCCGGTCCGGGGCGGAGCGTGGACGACATGGTGTTCCTCTCTCGTTGCGCACGGCGTGCGTTCTCGTCGAACAACACTAAGGCCGCGACGCCCCGAGGATGAGGGCAATGCGGGCCAGCGACGGGGGGTTCTGCGGCCAGCCCTTTCGCACCGCGCGATGGCGGTCTAGAGTCGATGTCTGCAGCAGCGTCGAGGAGCCGGCATGAGCAGCGCAGCACAGCGCCAGAACTACACCTTCTTCCATTCCCTGCGGGTTCGCTGGGCGGAGGTCGATCCGCAGGGCATCGTCTTCAACGGCAACTACCTGACCTATCTCGACGTCGCCACCACCGAGTACTACCGCCAGCTCGGCATGTCCTACCCGGCCGACCTGCTGCGCGGCGGAGGCGACCTGTTCGCGGTGAAGAGCACCCTGGAATACCGCGCCCCGGCGCATTTCGACGACTGGCTGGACATCGGCACCCGCGTGGCGCGGCTGGGGCGCAGCAGCCTGGTTTTCGAGCTGGGCATCTGGCGCGACGAGCAGTTGCTCACCGTCGGCGAGCTGGTCTACGTCTATGCGGATGCGAACGAGCGACAGAGCCAGCCCCTGCCGGACTGGCTGCGCGAGAAGATCAGGGCGTTCGAGCGACAGTCGCCAGTGGAATCAGGGACTCACGCCGAGTAGCTGGGAGAGCCGCGCGCGGTCGGCGGCATAGGTTCTTTCCGCGTCTTCGCGGGCCTTCTGGAAACGCCCGATCTCGCCCTGCAGGCGCTTTTCCTCCTGCTTGAGATCGTCCAACTGGTCCACCAGCGCCTGCGCCACCGGACGTCCGGCACGCTCCTGGTTGGCCGCCTGGCCTTGCAGGTTGGCCTGTTGCAGCTTGAGCGACTGCAGGTTGCCGCGCGCTACGCTGCTCAGCCCGTCCAGTTCCGCCAGGCGCCGTTCGCGAGCGCGGTCGACGTCCTCGAGGCTGGAATACAGGCGCAGCAGCTGCGCATCGGAGCTGGCCTGGGCTTGGGCCGCCTTGCGCTGCCGCAGTTCCTCGGCGGTCGGCGCCGGCGGTACGGTGCGGATAACCCGGCCCTGGTCGTTGAGGACCTGGTAGCCCTTGCCGATGTACTGCGGCGGCACACCCTGGCGGTCGAGCACCACCACGCCCTTGTCGTTGACGTAGCGGTACAGCTCCACCGCTCCGCCCGGCGCCGCCTGGGCGCCGAAGGAAATCCCCTGGAGCACCAGCCCCAGGGCCATCAGGCAACGCATTACATCCTGTCCGACCATGCCAGTCCCTTGTGAAAGGTTCAGATACCGTATTGGGCGCGATAGGCCTCTACCGCCGGCAGATGCTTCTTCAGTTCAGCATCTTCGGCAAGATATTCCAGCACCTGCTCCAGGGAAACGATGCTCACCACCGGCATGCCGAAGTCGCGCTCGACCTCCTGGATCGCCGACAGCTCGCCCTTGCCGCGCTCCTGGCGGTTCAGCGCGATCAGCACGCCCGCCGCCCTGGCGCCCTGGGCGTCGATGATCTGCATCACTTCGCGGATCGCGGTGCCGGCGGTGATCACGTCGTCGATGATCAGCACCCGGCCGCTCAGCGGCGCGCCGACCAGCGTGCCGCCTTCGCCGTGGTCCTTGGCTTCCTTGCGGTTGAAGCACCAGGGCAGGTCGCGTTGGTGCTGCTCGGCGAGGGCCACCGCGGTGGTGGCGGCCAGGGGAATGCCCTTGTAGGCCGGGCCGAACAGGACGTCGAAGTCGATTCCGCTGTCGATCACCGCCTCGGCGTAGAAGCGTCCCAGGCGGGCCAGCGCCAGGCCGCTGTCGAACAGGCCGGCATTGAAGAAATAGGGGCTGGTGCGCCCGGACTTGAGGGTGAACTCACCGAAGCGCAGAACCCCGCGCTCGATGGCGAAACGAATGAAATCGCGCTGATACGCCTGCATGAATGACACCAAGCCGCATGAATTTAGCTAAACCGTTTGAGCTCGGGTATCATACACGCACGTGATTTTGGGGGCCATTTATGCGGATCATCAGTGTGAACGTGAATGGTATTCAGGCTGCGGCCGAGCGCGGTTTGCTCAGTTGGCTGCAAGCACAGAATGCCGACGTGATCTGCTTGCAGGACACCCGAGCCTCCGCCTTCGATCTGGATGACCCGTCCTTCCAACTGGACGGCTACTTCCTTTATGCCTGCGATGCCGAGCTACCCGAACAGGGCGGTGTCGCACTCTACAGCCGTTTGCAGCCCAAAGCTGTGATCAGCGGCTTAGGTTTCGAAACGGCCGATCGTTACGGGCGCTACCTGCAAGCCGACTTCGACAAGGTGAGTATCGCCACCCTGCTGCTGCCTTCCGGGCAGAGCGGAGACGAGAGCTTGAACCAGAAATTCAAGTTCATGGACGACTTCACCCATTACTTGAGCAAGCAGCGTCGCAAGCGCCGCGAATACATCTACTGCGGCTCGCTGTACGTCGCCCATCAGAAGATGGATGTGAAGAACTGGCGCGAATGTCAGCAGATGCCGGGCTTCCTCGCGCCCGAACGGGCCTGGCTGGACGAAGTGTTCGGCAACCTCGGCTATGCCGACGCCCTGCGCGAAGTCAGCCGCGAAGGCGACCAGTTCAGTTGGTGGCCGGACAGCGAACAGGCCGAGATGCTCAACCTCGGCTGGCGCTTCGACTACCAGGTGCTGACCCCCGGCCTGCGCCGCTTCGTGCGCAACGCCAAGCTGCCGCGCCAGCCGCGCTTCTCCCAGCATGCGCCGCTGATCGTCGACTACGACTGGCAGTTGAGCATCTGAGCCCTGTCAGACACGAAAAAGCCGGCGCATGCGCCGGCTTTTCTATTTCCCGTGCGGCCTACTTGATCAGCCGCAGGCAGAACGGATAGCGATAGGCCTTGCCTTCGTTGGCCTTGATGCCGGCGATGATGGTCAACACCAGCGCCGCCAGGCAGACCAGGCCGAGCAGGAAGAAGCCGATCACCACCAGCATCAGCAGGAAGCTGACGAACATCGCCAGCGCCACGGTGATCTGGAAGTTCAGCGCTTCCTTGCCCTGGGCGTCGACGAACGGATCGCTCTCGCGCTTGAGTTGCCAGACGATCAGCGGCCCGAGCAGGCTGCCGAAGGGAAACACCAGGCCGATGAACGCCGCGAAATGGCAGAACATCGCCCATTGCCGGGCTTCCTGGCCGGGGGTCGCGGCGACCTCTTCGGATACATCGTTCATGTAGCGCTCCTTCTCCGGGGCCCGGCAGGCAGTGCCGGGCGTCTGCTCATTCGGCCAGCGCGGCGCGCTGAAGTTCGAACAGCTCCTGCATGCCCTGCTGGGCCAGTTCGAGCATGGCGTTCAGCTCGGCGGGACGGAACGGCGCGCCTTCGGCAGTTCCCTGCACCTCGATGAAGCCGCCGGCATCGGTCATCACTACGTTCAGGTCGGTTTCCGCGGCGGAATCCTCCAGGTAGTCCAGGTCGAGGACCGGCACGCCCTGGTAGATGCCCACGGAAACGGCGGCGACCATTTGCTTCAGCGGATTGCCCTTGAGCGCGCCACGCTTCTTCAGCACCGCCAGGGCGTCGATCAGCGCCACGGTGGCGCCGGTGATCGAGGCGGTGCGGGTGCCGCCGTCGGCCTGGATCACGTCGCAGTCGATGTACAGGGTGTTCTCGCCGAGCTTGCTGAGGTCCAGCGCCGCTCGCAGGGAGCGGCCGATCAGGCGCTGGATCTCCAGGGTACGACCGCCCTGCTTGCCGCGGCTGGCCTCGCGCTGGTTACGCTCGCCGGTGGAGCGCGGCAGCATGCCGTACTCGGCGGTCAACCAACCCTGGCCCTGGCCCTTGAGGAAGCGCGGCACCCCGGACTCGGCGCTGACGGTGCAGATCACCTTGGTATCGCCGAACTCGACCAGCACCGAACCTTCTGCGTGCTTGGTGTAATGGCGGGTGATGCGGATCGGGCGCAGCTGGTCGGCGGCACGGCCACTGGGACGATTCATCGTGGATATCCTGTACTGAGAAAGCGGAATTGGCCGCCATTATAGAGGCCAGCCCGGGCTCTCAACCACCGTCGGCGTGCGGGCCCCGCCGGACGTGGGTTACAATGCCCGGCTCGAATCACGGCAGCCGCGCGCGTCCGGCGCCGAACGCACTCCCCACACGACTATCGAGGTAGACCCATGGTGCACAGCATGACCGCCTTCGCCCGCGTCGAGCAGGCCGGTACCCACGGCACCCTGAGCTGGGAGCTGCGCTCGGTCAACCACCGTTACCTGGAGCCCCACCTGCGCCTGCCCGACGCCTTCCGCGACCTCGAAGGCGCGGTGCGCGAGGCGCTGCGCCAGGGCCTGTCGCGTGGCAAGGTGGAATGCACCCTGCGCTTCGCCGAGGAAACCGCCGGCAAGAGCCTGCAGGTCGACCAGGAGCGCGCCCGCCAACTGGTCGCCGCCGCCGAAGGCGTAGCCGCCCTGATCCGCCAGCCGGCGCCGCTCGATCCGCTCGCCGTGCTGGCCTGGCCCGGCGTACTGGTGGCCGACTCGGCCGATCCGCAGGCACTCAACGCCGCCGCCCTGGAAGCCTTCGGCCAGGCCCTGGAGCAACTCAAGGCCGGCCGCTCGCGCGAAGGCCAGGAGCTGGCGAAGCTGCTCAACGATCGGCTCGACGCGATGCTGGTGGAAGTCGGCAACCTGCGCGAACTGGTGCCGACCATGCTGGCCAACCAGCGGCAGAAGATCCTCGACCGCTTCGCCGAACTCAAGGCCGAACTCGATCCGCAGCGCCTGGAGCAGGAACTGGTCCTGCTGGCGCAGAAGAGCGATGTCGCCGAGGAGCTGGACCGCCTCGCCACCCACGTCGGCGAGGTCCGCCGGGTCCTCAAGGCCGGCGGCGCCGCCGGTCGGCGCCTGGACTTCCTGATGCAGGAACTCAACCGGGAAGCCAACACTCTAGGCTCCAAGGCGTTCGACCCGCGCTCGACCCAGGCGGCGGTCAACCTCAAGGTCCTGATCGAGCAGATGCGCGAGCAGGTCCAGAACATCGAATGACCCGCGGGCGCCTCCGCCCGATCTCTTTCCAACCCGTACGAAGCACCAGGAACACCTCATGTCCGGCACCCTGTACATCGTTTCCGCTCCCTCCGGCGCCGGCAAGACCAGCCTGGTGAAGGCCCTGCTCGACGCCGCCCCCGAGGTCCGCGTGTCCGTCTCCCATACCACCCGCGGCATGCGTCCGGGCGAGGTGGACGGGGTCAACTACCACTTCACCAGCCGCGAGGAATTCCTCGCCATGCTCGAGCGCAACGAGTTCCTCGAGCATGCCGAAGTCTTCGGCAACCTCTACGGCACCTCGCAG
Organism: Pseudomonas sp. 20-5; assembly: GCF_056782835.1. NCBI lineage: Bacteria > Pseudomonadati > Pseudomonadota > Gammaproteobacteria > Pseudomonadales > Pseudomonadaceae > Pseudomonas > Pseudomonas sp. 20-5. The sequence goes on from NZ_CM165584.1 coordinate 6,067,906, forward strand.
CGCTGGGTCGAGAAAACCCTCGCCGAAGGCCTCGACCTGATCCTCGAGATCGACTGGCAGGGCGCCCAGCAGGTGCGCCGGCTGATGCCCGAGGCCCAATCGATCTTCATCCTCCCGCCGAGCCAGGAAGCCCTGCGCCAGCGCCTGACCAACCGCGGCCAGGACAGCGACGAGGTGATCGAGCGGCGCATGCGCGAAGCCGTCAGCGAAATGAGCCACTACGTGGAGTACGATCACCTGGTGATCAACGACGATTTCGCCCACGCCCTGGACGACCTCAAGGCGATCTTCCGCGCCCGCCAGTTGCGCCAGGACGCCCAGCAGCAACGCCACGCCGAACTGCTCGGTCGTCTGCTCGCCTAAATCGGCTCTTCCATAAAGATTGGCGATTTTTTAGACTATTCAGTCCGCCCGGCAAACGTCGGGCTCACTTTTCGTTACGAGGAACACCATGGCCCGCGTCACCGTTGAAGACTGCCTGGACAACGTCGATAACCGTTTCGAGCTGGTCATGCTCGCCACCAAGCGCGCCCGTCAGCTGGCTACCGGCGGCAAGGAGCCGAAAGTGGCCTGGGAAAACGACAAGCCGACCGTCGTCGCCCTGCGCGAGATCGCTTCCGGCCTGGTCGATGAGAACGTCGTCCAGCAGGAAGACATCGTCGAGGACGAACCGCTGTTCGCAGCGTTCGACGACGAGGCCAACACCGAGGCCCTGTAAGCCATGGCCTCGGCTCGACGTCGCCTGCGAGCGCCGCAACCCGCCTACGGGCAGGGGGTGAACCCTTGCCGGGCATAGACGCCTTCGCCGACAGACTGTCGAGCTACCTCGGACCGGACCAGGTCAACCTGGTCCGCCGCGCCTACTACTACGCCGAGCAGGCCCACGACGGGCAACGCCGCCGCAGCGGCGAGCCGTACGTGACCCACCCGCTGGCGGTCTCCAACATCCTCGCCGACATGCACATGGACCATCAGAGCCTGATGGCCGCGATGCTGCACGACGTGATCGAGGACACCGGCATCGCCAAGGAAGCGCTCACCGCGCAGTTCGGCGAGACGGTTTCGGAACTGGTCGACGGGGTCAGCAAGCTGACCCAGATGAACTTCGAGACCAAGGCCGAGGCCCAGGCCGAGAACTTCCAGAAGATGGCCATGGCCATGGCCCGCGATATCCGCGTGATCCTGGTCAAGCTGGCCGACCGCCTGCACAACATGCGCACCCTCGAGGTGCTGTCCGGCGAGAAGCGCCGGCGCATCGCCAAGGAAACCCTGGAAATCTACGCGCCCATCGCCAACCGCCTGGGCATGCACACCATGCGCGTGGAGTTCGAGGACCTCGGTTTCAAGGCCATGCACCCGATGCGCGCCGAGCGCATCCGCCAGGCGGTGAAGAAGGCCCGCGGCAACCGCCGCGAGATCGTCGGCAAGATCCAGGAGTCGCTGGTCAACTGCCTCGCCCGCGAAGGCATGGAAGGCCAGGTGATCGGCCGCGAGAAGCATCTCTACAGCATCTACCAGAAGATGCGCGGCAAGCGTAAGGCGTTCAACGAGATCATGGACGTCTACGCCTTCCGCATCATCGTCGACAAGGTCGATACCTGCTATCGCGTACTGGGCGCCGTGCACAGCCTGTACAAGCCGTTCCCCGGACGCTTCAAGGACTACATCGCGATTCCCAAGGCCAACGGCTACCAGTCGCTGCATACCACCCTGTTCGGCATGCACGGGGTGCCCATCGAGATCCAGATCCGTACCCGCGAGATGGAGGAGATGGCCAACCACGGGATCGCCGCGCACTGGCTGTACAAGTCCAACGACGAGACGCCCAAGGGCACCCATGCCCGCGCCCGGCAATGGGTGAAGGGCGTGCTGGAACTGCAGCAGCGCGCCGGCAACTCGCTGGAATTCATCGAGAACGTGAAGATCGACCTGTTCCCGGACGAGGTCTACGTGTTCACGCCCAAGGGCCGCATCATGGAACTGCCCAAGGGTTCCACCGCGGTCGACTTCGCCTACGCGGTGCACACCGACGTCGGCAACAGTTGCATCGCCTGCCGCATCAACCGCCGCCTGGCGCCGCTCTCCGAGCCGTTGCAGAGCGGCCAGACGGTGGAAATCGTCACCGCCCCGGGCGCCCGGCCGAACCCGGCCTGGCTGAGCTTCGTGGTCACCGGCAAGGCGCGCACCCATATCCGCCATGCGCTCAAGCTGCAACGCCGCTCCGAGTCGATCAACCTCGGCGAGCGCCTGCTGAACAAGACCCTCACCGGCTTCGACAGCCACCTCGAGAAGATTCCCCAGGAACGCATCCAGGCCGTGCTCGCCGAGTACCGCATGGAAGTCTTCGAGGACCTGCTGGAAGAGATCGGCCTGGGCAACCGCATGGCCTACGTGGTCGCCCGCCGCCTGCTGTCCAGCGAGGGCGAGGAAGCGCCGAGCGCCGAGGGTCCGCTGGCGATCCGCGGCACCGAAGGCCTGGTCCTGAGCTACGCCAAGTGCTGCACGCCGATTCCCGGCGACCCGATCGTCGGCCACCTGTCCGCCGGCAAGGGCATGGTGGTGCACCTGGAAAGCTGCAAGAACATCAGCGAAGTACGCCACAACCCGGAAAAATGCATCCAGCTCAGCTGGGCCAAGGATGTCACCGGCGAATTCAATGTCGAACTGCGCGTCGAGCTGGAGCACCAGCGTGGCCTGATCGCCCTGCTCGCCACCAGCGTCAACGCGGCCGACGGCAACATCGAGAAGATCAGCATGGACGAGCGCGACGGTCGCATCAGCGTGGTCCAGCTGGTCGTCAGCGTGCACGATCGCGTCCACCTGGCCCGCGTCATCAAGAAGCTGCGCGCCCTCAAGGGAGTGATCCGGATCACCCGCCTGCGTAGCTGACCCGCTTTTTCCTGTGTCATCCGGCGCCCCCGCGCCCACTCGATTTCAGCAAGGAGTTCCCATGACCAAGACCGTTATCCACACCGACAACGCCCCGGCCGCCATCGGCACCTACTCCCAGGCCATCAAGGCCGGCAATACCGTCTACGTGTCCGGGCAGATCCCGCTGGACCCGAAGACCATGGAACTGGTGGAGGGCTTCGAGGAGCAGACCGTCCAGGTGTTCGAGAACCTCAAGGCGGTGATCGAGGCTTCCGGCGGCTACCTGCACGACGTCGCCAAGCTGAACATCTTCCTCACCGACCTGTCGCACTTCGCCAAGGTCAACGAGATCATGGGCCGCTACTTCACCCAGCCCTACCCGGCGCGCGCCGCTATCGGCGTAGCCGCCCTGCCGAAGGGCGCACAGGTGGAAATGGACGCCATCGTCGTCCTCGAATAAGCCGGATGTTCGCGACGGGGCCCAAGGCCCCGTCGCTCTGCATGGAGTAGCACGATGCGCCGCGTGATTTTCCTCGCCGCAGCCGCCACCCTGCTGGCCGGCTGCGCCGGCACGGCCGATCCGTCCGGCACCTGGATCAACCAGGCCGCCATCGACGCCGCGAGCAAGGACGGCAAGCTGCGCGAGGCCCTGCTCGCCTATGGCCCGAACCTGGAGTGGAAGCTCGACAGCAAGGCAGGCGAAGCCACCTTCAGCAACGGCTTCGAACTGGGCGAAGGGACCCTGAGCAAGAGCGATGACGAGCACTGGAAGGTTGCCTTCTATGGCGACGACAACCAGGAGAGCCTCGAACTGGACGGCAAGGAGCTGATCCAGCAGGCCAGCGCCAACGGCCCGGAACAGCGTTTCCGCCGTCTCGACCCGCAACCCGCGGCCAACAGCCCTGCCGGCAGCGGTTTCGAGCGGGCCTTGTACGGCAGCTATCTGAAGGGCAGCTGGAAGATCCGCGAAGGCCAGGGCCAGGGCGGCAAGGTCGAGTTCCAGGCCAATGGCCTGGTCAGCGGTCTGCCCGGCGCCGAACGCTACGCGTTGTGCCTGGCCGGCGATTGCGCGGCGATGAGCGGCGACAACGACAGCATCTGGCTGCAACAAGGCAACCGCGGCCGCGAACTGCTGTTCAGCCTCGACGACGACGAGCTGCAACTGTTCGAGGCGGTCAACACCGCCGGCGCCAACGAGATGCCCAGCTACGTGCCCGGCAAGCGCGTCTGGCTGCTGGAGCGCTGACGCCTCTCAGAGGGCGGCCAGCACCAGCCAGCCGCCCAGCGCCAGCAGCAGGACGCCGCACAGCCGGTCCAGCGCACCTACCCGCCGTTGCAACCAGCCGCGCCAGCGCGGCCTGTCCAGCAGGCGCACCAGCGCCATGTCCCAGCACAGCACCGCCAGGCTCATCCACGCCAGGCACAGGGCCAGCGCCCAGCCCGGCAGGCTGAAGCGCGCCAGCACGCCGAACAGCCCCGCATAGAAGATCGGCAGCTTGGGATTCAGGCTGCTCGCCAGCAGGCCGTCGCGCAGCCCGCGCAGATAGCCGCCGCGGGACGGGACGTCGCGCTGCGCCGGCATTTCCAGTCGCCTCTGCGCAAGCAGCGCCTGGCCCGCCAACCAGAGGAAGTACAGTCCGCCGAGCGCCTGCAGCCAGCGCAAGGCGCTGTGCACCGAGTCCGGCACGCTGGCCAGCAGGCCGAGCACCAGCAGCATGCTCAGGAGGTTGGCCAGGGCGATGCCGGCGGCCACCCCGTCGGCCTGGCGCCGGCCGCGCAGCAGGGCGGCGCGCACCAACAGGAAGAAGTCCGGCCCCGGCGACAGCAGGGCAGCGAAATGGGTACTGGCGACAAGGACGAACGCGGCGAACATGAAGGCCCCTCGAAACGCGAAGGTCTCCAGTCTGTGCAGCGCGGCGGGCGCCGTATTGGAAAAAACTCAGGTCTTGGCGCTGCGCCGGAACTGCCCCGGAGTGACCCCGGTGAAACGCCGGAAGGTCGTGGAGAAGTGCGACTGGTCGTAGAAGCCGAGGTGCTGGGCGAGTTCCGCCAGCGGCCGCTCTTCCAGCAACAGGCGCTTGGCCTGGCGCACCCGGCATTGCAGTTGGTAGGTATGCGGCGGCACGCCGTAGGCACGCCGGAAAGCCTCGATCAGGTGGCGCGGGTGGCGCTGCAGCAACTGCGCCAGCTGGTCCAGACCGAGCGCCTCGGTGGCATGCGCTTCCAGGTAATCGCGCAGGCGTGCGGTGGTTCCGCCGTCGCGGGGCGCCGCGGCCGCCGGGCGCAAGCCGCCGTGGCGCACGAAGACCTGTTCGAGCAAGGCCAGCAGGCGGCTTTCCAACCCCAATGCGTCGCTGCGCTGGAAGTCCTCGGCCAGTCGCGCCAGGCCAACCGCCACGCTGCCGTCGTCGGCCGGGTTCAGTTCGCCGAAGCCGCGCGGCAACTGTTTGCGGCCGAGCAGGCCGAGCAGGCGCGTTTCCTCGACATAGAGCATCCGGTAGACCAGCCGCTCGGATTCGGCGTGCCCGGTATGCGGCTCTTCCGGGTTCATCAGCGACAGGGTGCCGGCCGGCAGCGCATGGCGCCGCCCGCGGCACTGGTAGCCGCCGACGCCGTGGAGGATCGAGCCGATGGCGAAGGCCGAATGGCTGTGGCGGCCGAATGCCTGGCCGGAGAAGTCCGCATGGAACAGCTCCACGCCAGGCAGCCAGGGACGCGCCAACAACCGGTTGGCAGCCATCAGGCGTCCCCGAGCACCGCCGCATAGCCCTCGCGGTAGCTGGGATAGCGCGGCACCCAGCCGAGCGCCCGGGCGCGGCGGTTGCTGCAACGCTTGCTGCCGGCGCGGCGTACCGAATGTTCGTCGGCCCATTGGCTGACGCCCAGGCGCTGGCGCAGGTAGTCGACCACCTCGTGCATCGCCACGGGCGCGTCGTCGACACCGATGTAGCAGTCCTCCAGCGCCTGGCCGCCGGAATCGGCGCGCAACAGGAAGGCCAGCAGCCCGGCCGCATCGTCGGCGTGGATCCGGTTGGCATACAGCGGCGGCTCGCTGACCACCCGGTAACCCTGGCGCACCTGGTTGAGCAGCCATTCCCGCCCCGGACCGTAGATGCCGGCCAGGCGCACGCGGGTAGCCGGTATCCCGCTGTCCAGCGCGACCTGCTCGGCGTCGAGCATGATCCGTCCGGAATAGGCCTGGGAAAGCGCCGGCGACTCCTCGTCGATCCAGCCGCCATCGGTCTGCGCGTAGACCCCGGTGCTGGAGACGAACAGCAGGCGCCTGGGCCGCTGGCCGTGGGCCTGCAACCAGCCCAGCACATGGCGCAGGCCGTCGACGTAGGCGGCACGGTAGCCAGCCTCGTCGTGCTGACTGGCGGCGGCGCTGTACACCAGGTAGTCGAGCGGCTCGCTCGGCCACTGCGCGGGACACTCCGGAGCCTGCAGATCGCCAGCCACCGGCAGGATCCCCTGCGGCAAGGCGTCCACCGAGCGACGCAGGCCATGGACCCGCCAGCCATCGGCCAGCAGAGCCTCGCCGAGGCGCCCGCCGACATCGCCGCAGCCGGCGATCATCACTGTTTGCGACATGAAGCCGTCTCCTTCCTACAACAAGGCGGGCAGTGTAGGCGTCGAATCGTCTGCAATGCACGCCCGATCATGCCCCCGGAGGTTGGTTCGCGGCGGTGCAGCCGCTATGCTTGGCCGATCTTAACGGATGAGCAGCCATGACCCTCACCGAACTGCGCTACATCGTCACCCTCGCCCAGGAACAACACTTCGGCCGCGCCGCCGAGCGTTGCCACGTCAGCCAACCGACCCTCTCGGTCGGCGTGAAGAAGCTCGAGGACGAGCTGGGGGTGCTGATCTTCGAGCGCAGCAAGAGCGCCGTGCGCCTGACGCCAGTGGGCGAAGGCATCGTCGCCCAGGCGCAGAAGGTCCTCGAACAGGCCCAGGGCATCCGCGAGCTGGCCCAGGCCGGCAAGAACCAGCTGGCCGCGCCGCTGAAGGTCGGCGCCATCTACACCATCGGACCGTACCTGTTCCCGCACCTGATTCCCCAGCTGCACCGGGTCGCGCCGCAGATGCCGCTGTACATCGAGGAGAACTTCACCCATATCCTCCGCGACAAGCTGCGCACCGGCGAACTCGACGCGATCATCATCGCCCTGCCGTTCCAGGAAGCCGACGTCCTGACCAAGCCGCTGTTCGACGAGCCTTTCTATGTGCTGATGCCGGCCGACCACCCCTGGACCGCCAAGGCCAGCATCGATTCCGAGCTGCTCAACGACAAGAGCCTGCTCCTGCTCGGCGAAGGCCACTGCTTCCGCGACCAGGTGCTGGAAGCCTGCCCGACCGTGCGCAAGGGCGACGAGAACAAGCACACCACGGTGGAGTCCTCGTCGCTGGAGACCATCCGCCACATGGTCGCCTCCGGACTGGGCGTCTCGGTGCTGCCGTTCTCCGCGGTGGACAGCCACCACTACGCCCCGGGCGTCATCGAAGTGCGCCCGTTCAGCGCGCCGGTGCCGTTCCGTACCGTTGCCATCGCCTGGCGCGCCAGCTTCCCGCGTCCACGCGCCATCGAAGTGCTGGCCGACTCGATCCGCCTGTGCTCGGTGGCCCGCCCGCAAACCCAGGAACAACCGCAAATCGCATGACCGAGCTGTCCAGGGTCCCGGTCACCGCGCTAAAGGGCGTAGGCGCCGCGCTGGCGGAGAAGCTCGCTCGGGTAGGCCTGGAAACCCTGCAGGACATCCTGTTCCACCTGCCCCTGCGCTACCAGGACCGTACCCGCGTCACCGCCATCGGCGCCCTGCGGCCAGGGGCCGACGCGGTGGTCGAGGGCGTGGTGGCCGGCGCCGACGTGGTGATGGGGCGCCGCCGCAGCCTGCTGGTGCGCCTGCAGGACGGCAGCGGCACCCTGAGCCTGCGCTTCTACCATTTCAGCCAGGCGCAGAAGGACGGTCTCAAGCGCGGCACCCACCTGCGCTGCTACGGCGAAGTCCGGCCGGGCGCCTCGGGCCTGGAGATCTACCATCCGGAATACCGCGCGCTGAACGGCGACGAGCCGATTCCGGTGGAGCAGACCCTGACGCCGATCTACCCGACTACCGAGGGCCTCACCCAGCAGCGCCTGCGCCAGTTGAGCCAACAGGCCCTGGCCATGCTCGGTCCCAGCAGCCTGCCCGACTGGCTGCCGGCGGAACTGGCCCGCGATTACCAACTTGGCCCGCTCGACCAGGCGATCCGCTACCTGCACCGGCCGCCGCCGGATGCCGACATCGAGGAACTGGCCGAAGGCCGGCACTGGGCGCAGTTGCGCCTGGCCTTCGAAGAACTGCTGACCCACCAGTTATCCCTGCAGCGCCTGCGCGAAGCCGTGCGTTCGCAGGCAGCGCCGCGCTTGCCGGCGGCCAGCCGCTTGCCGAAACGCTTCCTTGCCAACCTCGGCTTCCAGCCGACCGGCGCGCAACGCCGGGTCGGCGCGGAGATCGCCTACGACCTGGCCCAGGACGAACCGATGCTGCGCCTGGTGCAAGGCGACGTCGGCGCCGGCAAGACCGTGGTCGCCGCCCTCGCCGCCCTGCAAGCCATAGAGGCCGGCTACCAGGTGGCGCTGATGGCGCCGACCGAGATCCTCGCCGAGCAGCATTTCCTCAACTTCAGCAAGTGGCTCCAGCCGCTGGACATCGAAGTCGCCTGGCTGGCCGGCAAGCTCAAGGGCAAGGCCCGCGCGGCGGCACTGGAACGCATCGGCGACGGCGCGCCGATGGTGGTCGGCACCCACGCGCTGTTCCAGGATGAAGTGAAATTCAAGCGCCTTGCACTGGCGATCATCGACGAACAGCACCGCTTCGGCGTGCAGCAGCGCCTGGCCCTGCGCCAGAAGGGCGTGGACGGCAGGCTCTGCCCGCACCAGTTGATCATGACCGCCACGCCGATCCCGCGGACCCTGGCGATGAGCGCCTATGCCGACCTCGACACCTCGATCCTCGACGAGCTGCCGCCCGGGCGTACCCCGGTGAATACCGTGCTGGTGGCCGACAGCCGCCGTATCGAGGTGATCGAGCGAGTCCGCGCGGCTTGCCGCGAAGGGCGCCAGGCCTACTGGGTGTGTACCCTGATCGAAGAGTCCGAGGAGCTTACCTGCCAGGCCGCCGAGACCACCTACGAAGAGCTTTCCTCGGCGCTGGGCGAACTGCGTGTCGGCCTGATCCACGGGCGCATGAAGCCGGCGGACAAGGCCGTGGTGATGGAGGCCTTCAAGGAAGGCATGTTGCAACTGCTGGTGGCGACCACGGTGATCGAGGTCGGCGTCGACGTGCCCAACGCCAGCCTGATGATCATCGAGAACCCCGAGCGCCTTGGCCTGGCCCAACTGCACCAGCTACGCGGCCGGGTTGGCCGGGGCAGCGCCGCCAGCCACTGCGTGCTGCTCTACCACCCACCGCTGTCGCAGATCGGCCGCGAGCGGCTGGGCATCATGCGCGAAACCAGCGACGGCTTCGTCATCGCCGAGAAGGACCTGGAATTGCGCGGCCCCGGCGAAATGCTCGGCACCCGCCAGACCGGCCTGCTGCAATTCAAGGTCGCCGACCTGATGCGCGACGCAGACCTGCTGCCGGCGGTCCGCGATGCCGCCCAATCCCTCCTGGCGCACTGGCCGCAGCATGTCAGCCCGCTGCTCGAACGGTGGTTGCGCCACGGCCAGCAATACGGTCAAGTGTGATCTATTTCGCTCTCGCTGACCGGCGTAGGTCTCAGTCTTGAAGCAGCTCTGGTTATACTGAGGGAAAATCCAGCTCGCATGGTCTCGTCATGACAGAAGCCGCCCTGGCCTCCGCCGATGCTCCTCACGCCCCCCAGGTCATCCTCCAGCTGCTCGCCAAGCTAGGCATCGCCTGCCGCGAGGTCAGCGACAGCGCGGAGCTGCCTGCCGCCCGCCGGGTCCAGGCGGTGCTGCTGGACGACGCCGTCGGCACCCTGCTGGTGCTGTTCCCGCAGAGCCAGTTGCTGGACCTCGCCCGGCTCACCGAACTGACCGGCCGCAAGCTGCTGGCGATCAAGCCCGAGCGCCTGGAACGAATGCTCGGCAAGCACGAGTTGCACCGCCTGCCGGCGTTGCCGCCCCTGACCAGTTCGCCCTGCCTGTACGACGAGCGCCTGTTGCAGGAACCGCGCCTGCTGATCGAGTCCGGCCAGCCCGGCATCCTCCTGGAGATCGCCAGCAACGACTTCCGCGGCCTGCTGGGCAAGGCCAGCGCCGCGCGCTTCGGCGAACCGCTGGAAAACATCAACCTGAACCTTGACCGCCCGGACGACGACCGCGCGGAAATCAGCCAGGCCGTGCAGGCCTTCACCGCCCGGCGCATCCAGCAGCGCCTGGAGCAGACCATCGAGATTCCACCGCTGCCGCAGACGGCGCAGAAGATCATCAAGCTGCGGGTCGACCCCAACGCCAGCGTCGACGACATCACCGGTCTGGTGGAAACCGATCCGGCGCTCGCCGCCCAGGTGGTCAGTTGGGCGGCCTCGCCCTACTACGCCGCTCCGGGCAAGATCCGCTCGGTGGAAGACGCGATCGTCCGCGTCCTCGGTTTCGACCTGGTGATCAACCTGGCCCTCGGCCTCGCCCTGGGCAAGAGCCTGAGCCTGCCCAAGGACCAGCCACAGCAGGCCACGCCCTACTGGCAGCAAGCGATCTACACCGCCGCGGTGATCGAGGGCCTGACCCGCGCCATGCCGCGCGAGCTGCGCCCGGAGTCCGGCCTGAGCTACCTGGGCGGCCTGCTGCACAATTTCGGCTACCTGGTCCTGGCGCATGTCTTCCCGCCGCATTTCTCGCTGATCTGCCGGCACCTGGAGGTCAACCCGCACCTCGGCCATGCCTATATCGAACAGCACCTGCTGGGGATCACCCGCGAGCAGATCGGCGCCTGGCTGATGCGCGTCTGGGACATGCCTGACGACCTCTATTGCGCCCTGCGCTTCCAGCAGGACCCCAGCTACACCGGGCCGAACGCGGTCTACGCCAACCTGATCTGCCTGACCAACCGGTTGCTGCGCAACAGCGGCATCGGCGATGGCCCGCAGCAAGCGATTCCGGCGGCATTGTACGAGCGCCTGGGGATCACCCCGGAGAAGGCCGGGGACGCCGTGAAAAAGGTGTTGGAAGCGGAAGCGGCCCTGCGCGAACTGGCGGCCCAGTTCAATCGCTTGCCGGGGTGACCGGGTAGTCCGCCGCGAAACGCACTACCGAAAGGCTGCGGCCGCAGCCCGGATGAGATCGAAAGCCGCCCTCAGGCGGCTTTCTTCTCCGGAGCCTTCTTCTTCGGCTTGAGGTACTTCACCAGACCCTGGAACCAGATCACCAGCGCCGGATTGCCCTGTATCTGGATGTCCTTGTTCTGGATGCCCTGCATGAAGGCCAACTGCGGGTTCTTCGAAGTCATCGCGGCGAAACCGTAGGCTCCGTCCTTGAACCCCAGGGAAAATGCCGGTTGCGGATGGGTACCGCGCTTGCTGCTGACGCGCAGGTCCCTGACCAGGTAGTGGCGCGCCACCTTGCCGTCGAGGGTATGCAACTGGAACACCAGGTCCTTGCCCTCGAGCTGCTTCTGGAAAGCGGGATTGTCGCGGCTGGCCTTGGCCATCAGGCGACCAAGCATCCACAGGAGAAGACGAAATTTCATGCACGCGCCTCGATATCCGGGGAGATGAGCGGCGCATTGTAGCTGTTCGCGAGGAGGACTACAGCTGTCCTTTCGATGAGCGCGGAAGCGTCTTCGACGAAGCCCGGAGCCGCTCTGACTCCGGGCTCTCGGCGGTCAGTTGACCGCGTCGCGCAGGGCCTTGCCCGGCTTGAAGGCGACGGTGTTGCTGGCCTTGATCTTCACCGGCTGGCCGGTCTGCGGGTTCTTCCCCGTGCGGGCTCCGCGATGGCGTTGCAGGAAGGTGCCGAAACCGACCAGGGTCACGCTGTCCTTGCGGTTCAGCGCGCCGGTGATTTCATCCAACAGGGCGTTGAGAACGCGATTGGCCTGTTCCTTGGTGAGATCGGCCTTTTCGGCGATAGCGGCGGCTAGTTCTGGTTTACGCATAGTTGCCTCTTTGACGGTTTGTTGTTTTTGTGTCCGTGCTGTCTTCCCAGCAGCGCTCAAAGGCACCGCAGTCCACCGGAACCATAGGCTCTAGACTGCGGTAGACGCGATGGAGGATGGCATGCTCCCGAGGACTGCGCCAGTATCGTCCGACAATTTTGCCGCAAGTCTCGACGGCATAACGGCCGGAACCAATGGCATTCAAGCCATGAGGCCGGGTAACTCTTTGTTCAGGGCCAATTTTTCGTTCACCGCCGCTCCGGTCAGGGCATAACCGATCACTCGACCAGCGGTATCCCGGCACAGGACCTTGAGGTCCGTTCCAGAGCCTTCCACTAGCCATTGGCCATCCATTCCGCGGGGCGGCGGCGACACCACCAGCGGGCAGGCCGGGGTCTTCACCGTCACCGGCATGGGACCGTAGGCCACCTGGCTGGGGTTGCCGGCGAGGGTCTGCGCCAGCGCGCGTGCGCAGGCCATCAGCGGCATCACATAGAGCAGGTTGAGGCCGTCCACTTCGGCGCAGTCGCCCAGCGCGTAGATGTTGGCGTGGGAGGTGCGCAGCGAGCGGTCGACGACGATCCCGCGGTTGACCGCCAGCCCGGCGGCGAAGGCCAGTTCGGTGCGCGGACGCAGGCCGACGGCGGAGACCACCAGGTCGCAGGGAATCACCTCGCCATCCGAAAGATGCGCTTCCAGCCCCTCGCCGGCCTTCTTCAGGCTGGCCAGCACCGGCCCCAGGTGGAAGCGCACGCCGAGGCCTTCCAGGCCTGCCTGCACGGCCTTCGCCGCGGCCGGGTGGAGCAGGCCCGGCATGACCTGCTCGCAAGGCGCCACCACGTCGAGCTGGTAGCCGCCGCTGGAGAGGTCGTTGGCGAATTCGCAACCGATCAGCCCCGCACCGAGCAGCAGTACCCGGCGCTTGCCGGCAGCCGCCTGGCGGAAGCGCGCGTAGTCTTCCAGGTCGTTGATCGGGTAGAGCGCGTCCTGGGCATCGCCCTCGACCGGCACCCGGATCGGCTCCGCGCCCCAGGCCAGGACCAGGTCGCGATAACGCACCTCTTCCTCGCCGATCCAGATCCGCTGATGGCCGGGATCGATACCGGTGACCCGGGTATGGGTCAGGATGCGTGCGTTCAGTTGCTCGGCCATGGCGCCCGGTTCGGCCATGGCCAGGCCGTCGGCGTCCTTGTTCTTCGAGAAGCCGGTGGAGAGCATCGGCTTGGAATAGGAACGGCCGTCGTCGGCGGTGATCATCAGCAGCGGCGTCTCGCTGTCCAGCTTGCGCCACTCGCGGGCCAGGTTGTAGCCCGCCAGGCCGGTTCCGATGATTACCAGGGGCGCACGCTCGCTCATTTCCGTTCCTCTGTGATTGCCGGCGCCGGGCGCCGCTTCTGTGGATTTCGCTCAGGCGATCTCGATCATCTCGAAATCGATCTTGCCGACACCGCAATCCGGGCAGACCCAGTCCGCCGGGATGTCTTCCCAACGGGTTCCCGCCGGAATGCCTTCTTCGGGCAGGCCCAGGGCTTCGTCGTAGATGAAGCCGCAGACCACGCATTGCCACTTGCGCATAGCCACCCTCCTCGTTCGTCGAACCTAGCTCAGCGTCGGTGGCCGGCCAACGGCAAGGCTGCCGGGCGTTCCCGGCAGGACAGTCAATGACCGGACCCAAGTCCCAAGGATAACTCCTGGACGGCCGCTGGCCAGGCATGAAAAAAGGCGGCCAGGGCCGCCTTCTTCGCCGGCGAGCGGGGCTCAGCCGATTTCGATCATCTCGAAGTCCAGCTTGCCGACGCCGCAGTCGGGGCACAGCCAGTCTTCAGGCACGTCTTCCCAGCGCGTTCCCGCCTCGATGCCTTCTTCCGGCCAGCCTTTGGCCTCGTCATAGATCAGTCCACACACCACGCATTGCCACTTCTTCATTGTTTACCTCGGGCGGGTTACCACGGTTCAGCGCCGGCAACCTATAACAAATCCACCCTGTCCGCCAACCTGCCCGAAAGGCAAGGTGGTGCCGAACGGGCCAACCAAAGATGGGTGGTGCCCACCGGTCGCCTCACAACCCCTCGGCTCCGATCCGCGCCACCCGGGCGTCCTCTTCGGCGCGTACGCCGGAAACCCCGACCGCGCCGACCACCTGTCCGTCCACCAGGATCGGCACACCGCCCTCCAGGGTGGCCTGCAGCAGCGGCACCGAGAGGAAGGCGCTGCGTCCGCCGTTGATCATGTCCTCGTAGCGCTTCGTTTCCCGGCGTCCCAGGGCGGCGCTGCGGGCCTTTTCCGTCGCGATGTAGGCACCGATCGGCGCGCAGCCGTCGAGGCGCTCCAGCGCCAGCGGGTGGCCGCCGTCGTCGACCACCGCGATGCTCACCGCCCAGCCTTGGCGCTGTGCCTCCTCGCGGGCCGCGCCAAGGACGCGGGCGACCTCCTCGCGGCCGAGTACCGGCTTGCTGTGCATGGTTTCACTCTCCTCCGGGCAAGGCCTGGTCGAGCAGCTCGATCCAGTGGCGTACCGGGGTCCGTCCGGCCCCGTCGAGATGGGCCTGGCAACCGACGTTGGCCGTGGCGATGACATCCGGCGCGCCGCTTTCCAGGGCGTCCAGGCGGTTGTCGCGCAGACGCCGGGACAGCGCCGGCTGGGTCAGCGAGTAGGTGCCGGCGGACCCGCAGCAGAGATGACCGTCGGCCACCTCGGTGAGATGGAAGCCCAGTCGCCGCAGCACCGCCTCCACGGCCCCGCCCAGTCGTTGCGCGTGCTGCAGTGTGCATGGGCAGTGGAACGCCAGGCGCTGGTCGCAGCGCAGGCCGAGGGACTCCAGCGGCTCGTCGCGAAGCACTTCCACCAGGTCGCGGGCAGCGGCGGCGACCTCGCGCGCCTTGTCCGCGTACCGTGGGTCGTCGCGCAGCAGGTAGGCGTAGTCCTTGACGAAGGCGCCGCAGCCGCTGGCGGTCTGCACGATGGCCTCGGCACCCTCGCGCAGCAACGGCCACCAGGAGTCGATATTGCGCCGCGCGCGCTGGCGGCCGCGCTCCTGCGCATCCAGGTGGAAATCCAGCGCGCCGCAGCAGCCGGCCGCGGCCGCCGGCGTCACGCTGATTCCCAGGCGGTCCAGAACCCGCGCGGCGGCGGCGTTGGTGTTCGGCGACAGCGCCGGCTGCACGCAACCTTCGAGCAGCAGCACGCGCCGCGCATGCCGGAGCTGCGGCCGCCTGCCCGGCGCCGCGACCCGACGTGGCAGCTTGCCCTGCATCGCCTCAGGCAGCAGAGGCCTCAGCCGCCCGGCAGCGCCGGCCAGCGCGCCGAACAACCCCGGGCGCGGGGCCAGCAGGCGCAGCCCGTCGCGCAGCAGGCGTTGCCGGAAGCCGCGCGGCAGGCGTTCGGCGAGGAGGTCGCGGCCGATATCCAGCAGCTTGTGGTACTCGACTCCGGACGGGCAGGTGGTTTCGCAGTTGCGGCAGCTCAGGCAGCGATCGAGGTGCAGGCGGGTGCGCTCGCTGGCCTCGTCGCGCTCGAGGAACTGCTTGATCAGGTAGATCCGTCCGCGCGGGCCGTCGAGTTCGTCGCCCAGCTCCTGGTAGGTCGGGCAGGTGGCGTTGCAGAAACCGCAGTGCACGCAGCTGCGCAGGATGCGCTCGGCTTCGGCGGCCTCGGCGCGTTGCCGGGCGGAATCGCAGAGGTTGGTTTGCATCGCGCCTCCTCAGAGTTCGGCGTACATCCGCCCGGGATTGAAGATGCCCTGCGGGTCGAGCTGGCGTTTGAGTGCCCGGTGCAGGCCGAGCAGTCCAGGCGGTAGCGGCTGGAACGGCGCATCGAGATGGCCGGCGCGGTAGCAGGTGGCGTGACCGCCATGGGCGGCGGCCCACGCACGGATGTCCGCGGCCGGCGCGTCGCTTTTCAGCCAGCGCAGCGCCCCGCCCCAGTCCAGCAACTGACGACCGGGCAACGGCGTCTCCGGCGCCAGCGCCGGCAGCGACAGGCGCCAGAGCGGTCGCGGGTCGTCGAAGAACGGCAGGCGCTGCTCGCGCAGGTCGGCCCAGAAGCCGTCCTCGAGCGCTTCGCCACCGAGGCGGTCGCGCGCCGAGCGTACCGAGCCCTCGCCGCCCTCCAGGCGCAGGCGCAGGGCTTCGCCGTCGTGGCAGGCCGCACTGATCGGCAATGGCTGGCCTCCCCACTCGGCCAGCTTGCGCAACGCCGTCGCCACCGGCAGGTCCAGGCTCAGGCCGGCCTGGCAGCGCGGCATGGGCAGCACCTTGAAGGACACTTCGGTGACCACCCCGAGGCAACCGAAGCTGCCCGCCAGCAACCGCGACAGGTCGTAGCCGGCGACGTTCTTCATCACCTCGCCGCCGAAGCGCAGGTGGGTGCCCAGGCCACTGATCAGCCGCGTCCCGAGGACGAAATCGCGTACCGCTCCCGCCCAGGGCCGGCGCGGTCCGGACAGGCCGCTGGCGAGCACCCCGCCGACCGTCGCCCGGCCGCCGAAACCCGGCGCCTCGCAGGCAAGCATCTGCCCGCCGCGCGCCAGCACGGCCTGTAGCTCGTCCAGCGGCGTACCGGCACGGGCGGTGATCACCAGTTCGCAGGGATCGTAGGCGACGATCCCACGGTGTTCGGCGAGCGCCAGCGGTTCGCCCGCAACCGGCCTGCCGAGGAACGCCTTGCTATCGCCACCGACGATGCGCAGCGGCGCGCGCCGCGCCAGGGCGTCGCGGACCCGCTCGAGCAGCGCGCCGGCATGGTCGGCGCCAGCGTCCGGATCGAAATACGGCTGGCTCATCAGAAACGCTCCAGTTCGGGGAACGGCAGTCGACCGTGGCGGACGTGCATGGCGCCGAACTCGGCGCAGCGATGCAGGGTGGGCACGTTCTTGCCGGGATTGAGCAGCCCGGCCGGGTCGAACGCCGCCTTCACGGCGTGGAACAGGGTCAGCTCGTCGGCATTGAACTGAGCGCACATCTGGTTGATCTTCTCGCGGCCGACGCCATGTTCGCCGGTGATGCTGCCGCCTACCGCTACGCACAACTCGAGGATCCTGCCGCCCAGCGCTTCAGCGCGCTCCAGCTCGCCCGCCAGGTTGGCGTCGAAGAGGATCAGCGGGTGCATGTTGCCGTCGCCGGCGTGGAATACGTTGGCCACCCGCAGGCCGTATTCGCGCGAAAGCTCGGCGATGCCATGCAGCACCCGCGGCAGCTCGCGGCGCGGGATGCTGCCGTCCATGCAGTAGTAATCGGGGGAAATCCGCCCGACCGCCGGAAACGCATTCTTGCGCCCGGCCCAGAAGCGCTGGCGCTCGGCCTCGTCTTGGGCCTGTCGCACCGAGGTAGCGCCGGCCGCCTCGAACAGCTCGCGGACCCGCTCGCAATCCTCGTGCACGTCGGCTTCCACGCCGTCCAGCTCGCAGAGCAGGATCGCCGCCGCATCGACCGGATAGCCGGCATGGATGAAGTCCTCGGCGGCGCGGATCGACAGGTTGTCCATCATTTCCAGCCCGGCCGGGACGATGCCGGCACCGATCAGGTCGGCCACCGCCCGCCCGGCGCTTTCCACATCGTCGAAGCTGGCCAGCAGGACCTTCGCCACCGGCGGGCGCGGCAACAGCCTGACGGTGACCTCCACCACCACGCCGAGCAGCCCTTCGGAGCCGGTGAACAGCGCCAGCAGGTCGAAGCCGGCGCTGTCCAGGGCGCTGGACCCCAGGCTCAGGCGCTCGCCTTCCAGGGTCACGATGTCCACCTGCAACAGGTTGTGCACGGTCAGGCCGTACTTCAGGCAATGCACGCCGCCGGCGTTCTCCGCGACATTGCCGCCGATGGAGCAGGCGATCTGCGAGGACGGGTCCGGTGCGTAGTACAGACCATGAGGGGCAGCGGCCTGGGAGATCGCCAGGTTGCGCACGCCAGGCTGGACCCGGGCGAAACGACCCAGCGGATCGATCTCGAGGATCCGCCGGAAACGCGCCATCACCAGCAGCACGCCGTTCTCCAGCGGCAGCGCGCCGCCGGACAGGCCGGTGCCGGCACCGCGCGCCACGACCGGTACCTTCAGCCGATGGCAGAGGGCGAGCAGGCCCTGAACCTGTTCGATGCGTTCCGGCAATGCCACCAGCAACGGCGTACAGCGATACGCCGAGAGTCCGTCGCACTCGTAGGGACGCAGGTCTTCCGCCGCGTGCAGCAGTTCGAGGTCGGGCAGGCGGAGGCGCAACTCGGCCAGCAGGCCATCCTTGTCCACCTGCGGCAGCGGACCGTCCAGACGCTCGTCGTAGAGGATGTTCATGGCGGCTGTCCTTGTTGTGGTTGTCGGCGGGATCAGCAAGCGTCCACAGCCTGTACCGCGCGGACGGCCGGGGTCCAGCAGGCGTCGAACTGGTCCTACCAGTATCGCCAGGAGCCATGGGCATGAGGCGCATGCTAGAAAGCCCGTGAGCTTCTATAGTGAATAACGACAGCCAACTGGTCCTACCAGTGCAACGGGAGCTTCCATGCAGAAACAGCGGGTGGCCGACCAGGTCGCCGAGCGTATCGAGCGGCTGATCGTCGACGGCGTGCTCAAGGTCGGCCAGGCACTGCCGTCCGAGCGGCGCCTGGTGGCCAAGCTCGGCTGCTCGCGCTCGGCCCTGCGCGAGGGCCTGCGGGCGCTGCGCGGGCGCGGCATCATCGATACCGAGCATGGCCGTGGGTCGTTCATCGCCGATCTCAACTGCAACGCCGACGCCAGCCCGCTGATGCACCTGTTCGGCTCCCAGCCGCGCACCCTCTACGACCTGCTCGAAGTCCGCGCCCTGCTGGAGGGCGAGGCGGCCCGCCTGGCAGCGCTACGCGGCACCGAGGCAGACTTCGTCCTGCTCGCCCGGCGCTACGAAGAGATGCTCGCCAGCCACGAGGAAACCCAGCCGATCGATCCCCGCGAGCACGCCCGCCGCGACCACGCGTTCCACCGGGCGATCAGCGAGGCATCGCACAATCCGGTGCTGGTGCATACCCTGCAATCGCTCAACGAACTGCTGCTGAGCACGGTGTTCGCCTCAGTGAACAACCTCTATCACCGGCCGCCGCAGAAACGCCAGATCGACCGCCAGCACGCGCGCCTCTACGCGGCCCTCCGCGAGCGCCAGCCGGACCAGGCGCAACGGGCGGCGCGCGAACATATCCACAGCATCCGCGACAACCTGCGGGAGATCGAGCAGGAAGAACAGCGCCTGGTCCGCGCCACCCTGCGCCTGAACGGCTGGGGGTGACGCGCCACCGCGTCGCAGACCGGCCGCCGACCGAACGTGCTACCCTCGCCGCCTTCTGCCGCCGTCTCGTAGTCCCGTCATGCCCAGCAATGCGCTCTGGCTTCGCGCCGACCAACTGTCCAGCGTCTCCCCCGCCGTCCTCGACTGGCTGTTCGACGAGGGGTCGCTGACCCGGCGCCTGACCGCCCTGGCCGACGGCGCGTTCCGCGTCGAACCCCTGCTGGAAGGCTGGCAGACCCTGCGCGACGACGAATGCCAGGGGCTCGACGTCCCTACCGGCAGTAGCGGCTGGGTCCGCGAGGTCTACCTGCATGGCCACGACCGTCCCTGGGTGTTCGCCCGCAGCGTGGCGGCGCGCAGCGCCCTGGAAGGCTCGGGCTTCGACCTGGCGCTGCTCGGCACCCGCTCGCTGGGCGAGTTGCTGTTCAGCGACAGCGCCTTCGAGCGCGGGCCCATCGAAGTCTGCCGCTATCCGGCGGCCGGTCTGCCCGCCGAGGTCCGCGCCGAGGGTCTCTGGGGCCGTCGCTCACGGTTTTCCCGCGGCGCGCTCGGGGTGCTGGTGGCGGAGGTGTACCTACCGCGCCTGTGGGACCAGGCGGGAATCGCCGACGTATAATCCCCCGGTCGACTCCGGAGGTCCCCATGTTCGTCACCCTGATCAAGCCGCTGGCCCGCCTGCACCCCCGCGCCTGGGACTTCGTCCAACTGGTGCGGCTGGACCGGCCGATCGGCATCTACCTGCTGCTCTGGCCGACCCTCTGGTCGCTGTGGATCGCCGCGGACGGCGTGCCGGAACTGAAGAACCTGCTGATCTTCGTCCTCGGCGTCATCCTGATGCGCGCAGCCGGCTGCGTGATCAACGATTTCGCCGACCGCAATTTCGACGGCCATGTCGCACGCACCAAGGCGCGTCCGCTGGCCACCGGCAAGATCAGCGTGCGCGAGGCCTGGATCACCTTCGCCGTCCTGGTCGCGCTGAGCTTCGGCCTGGTCCTGCTGACCAACGCAACGACCGTCTGGCTGTCGTTCGGCGCGGTAGCCGTGGCCTCGCTCTACCCCTTCATGAAGCGCTACACCTACTATCCGCAGGTGGTGCTGGGCGCCGCCTATTCCTGGGGCATCCTGATGGCCTTCACCGCCGAGCGCGGCGAATTGCCGGCCAGCGCCTGGCTGCTGTTCCTGGCCAACGTGCTGTGGACGGTCGCCTATGACTCCTACTACGCGATGACCGACCGCGAGGACGACCTGAAGATCGGCATCAAGTCCACCGCAATCCTCTTCGGCGATGCCGACCGCCTGATCATCGGCAGCCTGCAGGGCCTGACCCTGCTCCTGCTGGCGCTGGCCGGCAACCGCTTCGAACTGGGCCTGTGCTTCTACCTCGGCCTGGCGGTGGCGGCGGCCTGCTTCGTCTGGGAAGCCTGGTCGACCCGCGACCGCGACCCGCAGGCCTGCTTCCGCGCCTTCCTGCACAACCACTGGGCTGGCCTGGCGATCTTCCTCGGCACGGTCGCCGACTACGCGCTGCGTTGAGCGGCGCGCAGGCCGGCGACCGTCTAGTCCATGTCCGGCTGGGCGACGTGCCAGGCGCCCATCTTGCCGTCACCGTTCTTGTCGCCAGGCTTCTTGTCCTGGATGAAGGTATAAAGGGGCTTGCCGTAGTAGGCCCACTGCTGGGTGCCGTCCTCGCGAGCGACCAGGCTCCAGTCGCCGCTGGCCTGCGCTCCCTGGGCCGCTGCCAGCGGCGGCCAGTTCTTCGCGCACTGCCCGGAACAGGCGGATTGCCCTTCGCTGTCCTTGTCGTAGGTATAGAGCGTCATGCCCTTGCCATCGACCAGCACGCCGTCCTTTTCGGTGGCCGGCGCCACCGTTTCCTGGGCCAGCGCGGCGAACGCCGGCAGGGCCAGCGCCAGACCCAGCGCCAGGTGGATTCTGTTCATCGCATCTCTCTCCTGTGTCTTCAGGTGGAGCGTTCGCCGCCCGCAGGGACGGCACCGGAACCTGTTGAGCATAGCCCCGCCGCGGGCAGTCGGCGGAAACTACGCCGTTGTGTCACATACCTGACACAATTTCGTTATCTAATGCGGCGCAAGACAGATCGACCCGAGGCAAGACCATGGTTGGCAAGACAATCCTCATCGTTGATGACGAAGCACCGATTCGCGAGATGATCGCCGTGGCCCTGGAGATGGCCGGCTACGAGTGCCTGGAGGCGGAAAATACCCAGCAGGCGCACGCGGTGATCGTCGACCGCAAGCCGGACCTGATCCTGCTCGACTGGATGCTCCCCGGCACTTCCGGCATCGAACTGGCGCGACGCCTGAAGCGTGACGAACTGACCGTCGACATCCCGATCATCATGCTCACCGCCAAGGGCGAGGAGGACAACAAGATCCAGGGCCTGGAGGTCGGCGCCGACGACTACATCACCAAGCCGTTCTCGCCCCGCGAGCTGGTCGCCCGCCTGAAGGCCGTGCTGCGCCGCACCGGGCCTGGCGACAGCGAGGCGCCGATCGAGGTCGGCGGCCTGCTGCTGGACCCGATCAGCCACCGCGTGACCATCGACGGCAAGCCGGCCGAGATGGGCCCCACCGAGTACCGCCTGCTGCAGTTCTTCATGACTCACCAGGAACGCGCCTATACCCGCGGCCAACTGCTGGACCAGGTCTGGGGCGGCAACGTCTATGTCGAGGAGCGCACCGTCGACGTGCATATCCGCCGCCTGCGCAAGGCGCTCGGCGAGGTCTACGAAAATCTGGTTCAGACTGTCCGCGGGACCGGCTATCGTTTCTCCACCAAGAGCTGACCCCGCTCCCGGCCGCCCAGCGGCCGGAGTCGTTTCCCCTGGACGGTCCGTGACGGACCGCCACTGGACAGGATGCAATCCGTCGTGAACCAAGACTGGCGTGGAGCGCTGATCCGCCACCTGCTTCTCGTGCTGGCCGCCAGCCTCGTGCTCGGCGTGGTCAGCGGCCATTACGGCTGGGCCCTGGCCCTCGGCCTGGCTCTCTACCTCGGCTGGACCCTCTGGCAGCTACTGCGCCTGCACCAGTGGCTGCGCAACCACCAGCCAGACGAGCCACCGCCGGACAGCTACGGCCTCTGGGGCGAAGTCTTCGACAATATCTACCACCTGCAACGCCGCAACCAGCGCGCCCGTGGCCGCCTGCAGGCGGTGATCGACCGGATCCAGGAGTCCACCGCGGCCCTGCGTGACGCGGTGATCATGCTCGACAGCGACGGCAACCTGGAATGGTGGAACCTCGCCGCGGAAAACCTGCTCGGCCTGAAGACCCCGCAGGACGGTGGCCAGCCGGTGAGCAACCTGATCCGCCATCCGCGCTTCAAGGAATACTTCGACCAGGAGGATTACCGCGAGCCGCTGGAAATCCCCTCGCCGATCAACGAGCGCCTGCGCCTGCAATTCCACATCACCCTCTACGGCAACCGCGAGCACCTGATGCTGGTCCGCGACGTCACCCGCGTCCACCAGCTGGAGCAGATGCGCAAGGACTTCGTGGCCAACGTCTCCCACGAGCTGCGTACGCCGCTGACGGTGATCGCCGGCTACCTGGAGACCCTCCTCGACAACGTCGAGGATGTGAACCCGCGCTGGCTGCGCGCCCTGCAGCAGATGCAGCAGCAGGCCGGACGCATGCAGAACCTGCTCAACGACCTGCTCCTGCTGGCCAAGCTGGAGGCCACCGACTACCCCGGCGACAACAAGCCGGTGGCGGTGGACGCTCTCCTCGCCAGCATCCGTAACGACGCCCAGGCCCTGTCCGCCGGGCGCAACCACCGCATCAGCCTGGACGCCGCACCCGCTGTGCAGCTCAAGGGCAGCGAGGCGGAACTGCGCAGCGCCTTCTCCAACCTGGTATTCAACGCGGTGAAGTACACCCCCGACGAAGGCGAGATCCGCATCCGCTGGTGGGCCGACGAACAGGGCGCGCACCTGTCGGTGCAGGACACCGGTATCGGCGTCGACCCCAAGCACCTGCCGCGCCTGACCGAGCGCTTCTACCGGGTGGACTCCAGCCGCGCCTCCAACACCGGCGGCACCGGCCTCGGCCTGGCCATCGTCAAGCACGTGCTGATCCGCCACCGCGCGCGCCTGGAAATCAGCAGCGTGCCCGGCAAGGGCAGCACCTTCACCTGCCATTTCGCCCCGGCGCAGGTCGCCGAGGCCGAGCGCAAGGCGCCGAAGTGAGCCTCGTCGC
The DNA here is from genome assembly GCF_056782835.1 of Pseudomonas sp. 20-5. Classification (NCBI taxonomy): domain Bacteria; kingdom Pseudomonadati; phylum Pseudomonadota; class Gammaproteobacteria; order Pseudomonadales; family Pseudomonadaceae; genus Pseudomonas; species Pseudomonas sp. 20-5. The sequence continues at coordinate 6,091,342 of NZ_CM165584.1, forward strand.
GGTGCCGCGCCGCCGGCGTCGGCACGGCCAAGGCTTGCAAGCGACGACACAGCCCCTCATTCTTAAGGGCCTTTTGGCTACCGCACACCCCCATGGACCCTTCTCCTAGTACCAGCATCGCCACCTATTTCGCCGATGCCGGCCTGATCCTCTTCGCGCTTTTCCTCGTCCTACTCAATGGCTTCTTCGTCGCCGCCGAGTTCGCCATGGTCAAGCTCCGCGCCACCCGCGTGGAAACCATCGCCAAGCAGCACGGCTGGCGCGGCGCCATCCTGCGCAAGGTTCACAACCAGCTGGACGCCTACCTGTCCGCCTGCCAGCTGGGCATCACCCTGGCCTCCCTGGGCCTGGGCTGGGTCGGCGAGCCGGCCTTCGCCGAACTCCTGGAACCGCTGCTGGCGATGATCGGCGTGCATTCCGACGAACTGATCCGCGGGATCTCCTTCTTCACCGCGTTCTTCATCATTTCCTACCTGCACATCGTGGTCGGCGAGCTGGCGCCCAAGTCCTGGGCGATCCGCAAACCGGAACTGCTGTCGCTGTGGACGGCGGTGCCGCTGTACCTCTTCTACTGGCTGATGTACCCGGCGATCTGGCTGCTCAACGCCAGCGCCAACGCCATCCTCAAGATCGCCGGCCAGGGCGAGCCCGGCCCGCACCACGAGCATCACTACAGCCGCGACGAACTGAAGCTGATCCTCCACTCCAGCCGCGCCCAGGACCCCAGCGACCAGGGCATGCGCGTGCTGGCCTCGGCGGTGGAGCTGGGCGAGCTGGAGGTGGTCGACTGGGCCAACTCCCGCGAAGACCTGGTCTACCTCGAGCACGACGCGCCGCTGGCGGACATCCTCGCGGTGATCCGCCGCCATAAGTACAGCCGCTACCCGGTCTGGGACAGCCACAAGGGCGAGTTCATCGGCCTGCTGCACATCAAGGACCTGCTGCTGGCGCTGTCCGCCCTGGACAGCCTGCCGGAGACCTTCGACCTCGACGAACTGGTGCGCCCGCTGGAGATCGTCACCAAGCACACCCCGCTGTCGCGCCTGCTGGAGCAGTTCCGCAAGGGCGGCGCGCACTTCGCCGTGGTGGAAGAGGCCGATCACAAGGTGGTCGGCTTCCTGACCATGGAGGACGTGCTGGAAGTGCTGGTCGGCGACATCCAGGACGAACACCGCAAGACCGAGCGCGGCATCCTCGCCTACCAGCCGGGCAAGCTGCTGGTGCGCGGCGACACACCGCTGTTCAAGCTCGAGCGCCTGCTCGGCATCGACCTCGATCATGTCGAGGCGGACACTCTCGCCGGGCTGGTCTACGACACCCTGAAGCGGGTGCCGGAGGAAGAGGAAGTCCTCGACACCGAGGGCCTGCGGATCATCGTGAAGAAGATGCGCGGTCCGAAGATCGTCCTGGCCAAGGTGGTCAAGCTCGATTGAGACGAGCCGGCGCCGCCACGGCGCCGGCGACTTTTCAAGGCTCGCGGACGATGGCGAAGTTCGGCAGGCTGTCGACCGGCTGGGCGAAGTCGTAGGGAATCGACTCCAGCGCCAGGCCGACGTTGCGCTGGATCACGAAGTGCAGGTGCGGCCCGCTGCTGTTGCCGGTGTTGCCGGAGCGCGCCAGCGGCGTGCCGACCTGGACCCGCTGGCCCTCGGCGACCAGTACCGAATGGCGCATCAGGTGCAGGTAGACGCCCATGGTGCCGTCGTCGTGCAGGATGCGGACGAAGTTGCCCGAGGGATTGTTGCCGCGCCCGCTCTGGTTGTTCTCGATCTTCACCACGGTGCCGCCGCGGGCGGCGATGATCGGCGTGCCCTCGGGCATGGCGATGTCCATCGCGTAGCGGCCCTTGGGGGTGAAGTGGCTGTACTTGCCATTGGCGCCCTGGGACAGGCGGAACGGCCCGCCGCGCCAGGGCAACGGATAGCGATAGAGCAGCGGCTGCTGGCGCGGGTCGCCGAGCGCATAGCGCAGCTTCGGCGTGTAGCTCATCGGCTTGCCGGCCTTGCGCGGCGCCAGGGTCGCCAGGCGCACCTGGCTGCGCGCCGGGACCACCCAGCGAATCGGCCCGTCGGGCACCCCGACGGCATTGCGCGGGTTGCGGATCCGCAACTCGACCTCGACCGGCGCGTAGAGGTCGTTGCGCACCTGCAGGGTCTCGCCACCCGCGTGCTTCTTCGTCTCCAGCTTCACTTCCCGTTCCAGGTGCTCGACCATCCGGTCGCGGAAGACGAACACCTGCGCCCCGGCCACGGCGCGGTCGGAGTAGGTCACCACGCCATTGGCGTCGGTGTACTTGTAGATGGTCAGGGCCGCAGCCGGAGCTGCCGCGGCGAACAGGCCACAGAGAAGGAGAAGGCGCCCTAGCATGACTGCACGGATCGTGTCGTTCTGGTTATCCCGAATCGGCAAGACTAGCAGCGCTTTATTGCCAGGGCGAGACGACAGCGAGCGGGCTGTGAACGGATCGTCGGGAAAAAACCGCTCAGGCGCCGGGAACGTAGTGCTTCTGGGTACTTCCGCGGGCGATCAGGCGCGACAGGTAGTCGAGCTTCTGCGGGTCGCGGTCGACGAAACGCAGGGTCAACAGCAGCCAATCGCTATCCGGCTTCGGCTCCAGCGCGGCGATGGCGTGCAGGTAGCCGTTCAGGCGCGCCACGTCGCTGTTTTCCTCGAGGTCCAGCACCGCGCTTTCCAGCACCTGCGGCAACGGGTCGGCGCGCTTCACCACCAGTTGCGCTTCCTTCAGACTGACCGCCTTGATCACGCAGGGCATGCTGCTCTGCGGCAGGCGCAATTGCGCCTGCCCCAGCGGGTTGCCGCTGCCGGCGGGACGCGCGCTGGCCTGGGGAGCCGAAGCCGGCTTCGGCGCGGGGGCCGGTTTTGCCGGACTGGCGGCGGGCTTGATCACCTCGGCGCGACCACCGGTCAGGGCGGCCAGCGAATCGTTGGCCATGCCGCTGGCGATCTCCCGGCGCGGCGCGTGGGCCGCCAGGGCTTCCAGCTTGCCGCTGCGGCTCAGGGCCTTCTTGATCTTGGCCACCAGTTGGTCATTGGAGAATGGCTTGCCGATGTAGTCCGACACCCCGGCCTGGATCGCCTGGACCACGTTCTCCTTGTCGCCGCGACTGGTGACCATGATGAACGGGGTAGTCTTGAGGTTTTCCTGGGCACGGCACCAGGTCAGCAGTTCGAGGCCGGACATCTCCGGCATCTCCCAATCGCAGAGGATCAGGTCGACGTTCTGCCGACTGAGCAGTTGCTGGGCCTTGCGGCCGTTCACGGCCTCCTCGATATGAAGGCCGGGGAAGTTGTCGCGCAACCCTTTCTTCATCAGATCTCGGATGAAGGGGGCGTCATCCACCACTAGCGCGCTGACTTTGCTCATCGACTTCTCCTGGACAGGTCCGCCTAGGATAGCCTCCCCTGCTGGCAGGATGCCAAGCCTTGCTGCAGTCGCGCGAAGAAACAAGGCTCCAGGTCAAGGGAGCCTTGCCTGCGGAAGATCACTCGCCGCGGTTGTTCTCGACCTCTTCCTTCATGCGGGTCAGGCCGATGTGGCGAACGTCGGTGCCGCGAACCAGGTAGATCACCAGCTCGGCGATGTTGCGCGCATGGTCGCCGATGCGCTCCAGCGAGCGCAGGGCCCAGATGATGTTGAGCACGCGGGATATCGCCCGCGGGTCTTCCATCATGTAGGTGACCAGCTCGCGCAGGGCGGTCTTGTACTCGCGATCGACGGTCTTGTCGTACTGCGCCACGGACAGCGCCAGGTCGGCATCGAAGCGGGCGAAGGCGTCCAGTGCCTCCTGCACCATCTTCTGTACCTGGCTGCCGATGTGCCGAACCTCGACGTAGCCGCGCGGCGACTCGCCTTCTTCGCACAGCTGGATGGCGCGGCGGGCGACCTTGGAGGCCTCGTCGCCGATCCGCTCGAGGTCGATCACCGACTTCGAGATGCTGATGATCAGGCGCAGGTCGGAGGCCGCCGGCTGACGCCGGGCGAGGATACGCACGCACTCCTCGTCGATGTTGCGCTCCATCTGGTTGATCTGGTCGTCGATCTCGCGGACCTGCTGGGCGAGGCCGGAGTCGGCGTCGATCAGCGCGTTGACCGCGTCGTTGACCTGCTTTTCCACCAGCCCGCCCATGGCCAGGAGGTGGCTGCGCACATCCTCCAGCTCGGCGTTGAACTGCTGGGAGATGTGATGGGTGAGACTGTCTTTGTTGATCATGTGGGGAATCCTTCTGGAGCCGCTGCGACCGGTGACATCAACGAGCTACGGAGAGCGCCGGAGGCAGCGGTATCGCCGCGCCTCCGGACGCGCCGCTAGCCGTAGCGGCCGGTGATGTAGTCTTCGGTCTGCTTCTTCGCCGGGTTGGTGAACAGCGTATCGGTGTCGCCGAACTCGATCAGCTTGCCCATGTACATGAACGCCGTATAGTCGGAAACCCGCGCGGCCTGCTGCATGTTGTGGGTAACGATGACGATGGTGAACTTCGACTTCAACTCGTAGATCAGCTCTTCGATCTTCAGCGTGGAGATCGGGTCCAGCGCCGAGCACGGCTCGTCGAGCAGCAGCACTTCCGGTTCCACCGCGATGGTCCGGGCGATCACCAGGCGCTGCTGCTGGCCACCGGACAGGCCGAGGGCGGACTCGTGCAGGCGATCCTTCACCTCCTCCCACAGCGCAGCCCCCTTCAGCGCCCACTCGACGGCCTCGTCAAGTACGCGCTTCTTGTTGATGCCCTGGATACGCAGGCCGTAGACCACGTTCTCGTAGATGCTCTTGGGGAACGGGTTGGGCTTCTGGAACACCATGCCGACGCGACGGCGCAGCTCGGCGACGTCGACGCCCTTGGCGAAGATGTTGTGGCCATCGAGGCGAATCTCGCCTTCGACGCGGCAGCCATCCACCAGGTCGTTCATCCGGTTGAAGCAGCGCAGCAGGGTCGACTTGCCGCAGCCGGACGGGCCGATGAAGGCGGTCACGCGCTGCTTCGGAATGTTCATCCGGACGTCGAACAGGGCCTGCTTGGCGCCGTAGAACAGGTTCAGCCCGGGCACTTCCAGTTCGACACTTTCGGAAGCCAGGTCGAGGCTCTGGCGGTCGCGGCCGAGCGCATCGAAGTTGATGCCGTGGCTGGCGGTCTCGTTTTGCATGGGAAGCTCCCTCAATCAGTTTTCCAGGGCCTTGTACTTCTCGCGCAGGCGATTGCGGATCGCGATGGCGGAGAAGTTCAGCAGGGCGATCACCACGACCAGCAGCAACGCCGTAGCGTATACCAGCGGCCGTGCGGCCTCGACGTTGGGGCTCTGGAAACCGACGTCGTAGATATGGAAACCGAGGTGCATGATCTTCTGGTCGAGATGCACGTACGGATAGTTACCGTCGACCGGCAGCGACGGTGCCAGTTTCACCACGCCGACCAGCATCAGCGGCGCCACTTCGCCGGCGGCACGAGCCACGGCGAGGATCAGGCCGGTCATCATCGCCGGGCTGGCCATCGGCAGGACGATCTTCCACAGCGTTTCCGCCTTGGTCGCGCCGAGCGCCAGGGAGCCTTCGCGGACCGCGCGCGGAATCCGCGCCAGGCCTTCCTCGGTGGCGACGATCACCACCGGCACGGCGAGGATCGCCAGGGTCAGCGAGGCCCAGAACAGCCCGGGGGTACCGAAGGTCGGCGCCGGCAGGGCCTCGGGGAAGAACAGCCGGTCGATGGAACCGCCCAGCACGTAGACGAAGAAACCCAGGCCGAACACGCCGTAGACGATCGCCGGTACGCCGGCGAGGTTGTTCACGGCGATGCGGATCACCCGGGTCAGCGGCCCCTGCTTGGCGTACTCGCGCAGGTAGACCGCAGCGATCACGCCGAACGGGGTGACGATCAGCGCCATCACCAGGGTCATCATCACGGTGCCGAAGATCGCCGGGAAGATACCGCCCTCGGTATTGGCCTCGCGCGGATCGTCGCTGAGGAACTCCCAGAGCTTCTTGAAGTACACCGTCATCTTGGTGCCCAGGCCCATGGCGTTGGGCTGGTAGGCATGCACCAGCTTGCCAAGGGTGATTTCGCTCTCGCGGCCGCTGGCGTCGCGCATTACCACGCTGTCGCGGTTGAACTCCTGGTGCAGGCCGTTGAGCTGCTCTTCCAGGACCTTGTAGCGCGCCTGCAACTCGCTGCGCTCGGCGGCCAGGTCGGCCTGGGCGGCGGCGTCCAGCTTGCCGTCCAACTGCAACTTGCGCTCTTTCAGGCGCAGGCGCTCGAGACCGTGGTTGATCCCGCCGATGTCGCCCTTCTCCAGCTTGTAGAGCTTGGCGTAGAGGTCATCCACCCGCTGCATGCGCTTCTGCAGTTCGCCTACCGCGGCGTCGCCTTCGGCGACCACCTGGCCGTTCTCCTTGACGCTCAGCAGGTAGCCGTAGAAGTTGCCCCACTCGCGGCGTTCGAGAACCATCAGCGCTTCGGGACGCTTGATGTCCTGCAGCCACTCGCCGACGACCCAGGAGAAATCGCTGCCGTAAAGCTCGCGGTTGCCCAGCTTGAGCAGCTCGCGGGTCATGAATTCGGGGCCGGCCTCCGGGACCGGCATGCCGGCGCTGCGCAGGCGCGCGCGCGGCACTTCCTCGGCCTGGACCACCTCGCCGATCACGGTCTTGGCGGCTTCGCCAGGGATCTGGTAAGTCGCCTCGATGACGTTCGCCGGCCAGAAGTGGCCGAGGCCGCGTACCGCGATCACCGCCAGCAGGCCGATGGTCATGATCACCGCGATCGACACCGCGCCGGCGTTCATCCACACCCAGGGCGAGCCGCTGCCGAACCAGGCTTTGACGGTTTCCTGTTTCTGTTTCACAGAGCTATACCTCCGCCGCTTACAACGACGCGTATTTCTTGCGCAGACGCTGACGGATCAGCTCTGCCAGGGTGTTCATCACGAAGGTGAACGTCAGCAGTACCAGCGCCGAGAGGAACAGCACGCGGTAGTGGCTGCCGCCCACCTCCGACTCGGGCATCTCCACCGCGACGTTGGCCGCCAGGGTGCGCATCCCCTCGAAGATATTCACTTCCATCACCGGGGTATTGCCGGTCGCCATCAGCACGATCATGGTCTCGCCGACGGCGCGGCCCATGCCGATCATCAGCGCCGAGAAGATGCCTGGACTGGCGGTCAGGATCACCACGCGGGTCAGCGTCTGCCAGGGCGTGGCGCCCAGGGCCAGGGAGCCGTAGGTGAGGCTGCGCGGCACGCTGAAGATGGCGTCCTCGGCGATCGAGAAGATATTCGGGATCACCGCGAAGCCCATTGCCAGCCCGACGATCAGGGCATTGCGCTGGTCGTAGGTGATGCCCAGGTCGTGGCTCAGCCAGAGGCGCATGTCGCCGCCGAAGAAGGTGGTCTCCAGGTGCGGGCTCAGCCACAGGGCGAAGGCGCCGACGGCAAGCACCACCGGGATCAGCAGCGCGGCTTCCCAGCCGGCCGGCAGGCTCAGACGGATACGCTCGGGCAGGCGGCTCCAGAGCAGGCCGGCAAGAAGGATGCCCAGCGGCGTCAGCAACAGCAGGCTGAACACACCCGGCAGGTGGCCTTCGACGTAGGGCGCCAGGAACAGGCCGGCGAAGAAGCCGAGGATCACCGTCGGCAGCGCTTCCATCAGCTCGATCACCGGCTTGACCTTGCGGCGCATCGCCGGAGCCATGAAATAGGCGGTGTAGACGGCGGCCGCGATGGCCAGCGGAGCTGCCAGGATCATCGCGTAGAAGGCGGCCTTGAGCGTGCCGAAGGTCAGCGGCGAGAGGCTCAGCTTCGGTTCGAAGTCGGTGGTCGCGGCGGTGGACTGCCAGACGTAGGCCGGCTTGTCGTAGCTCTCGTACCAGACCTTGCCCCAGAGCGCGCTCCAGGAGATTTCCGGGTGCGGGTTGCTCAGGGCGAAGCGGTGGATCTTGCCACCCTGCTCCAGCAGCAGGCGGTTGGCCCGCGGCGACAGGGTGATGACCCCGGAAGAGTCGGCGACCGGCTGGACCAGCAGGGTACGGTGCGCGGTGCTGTGGAAGACGCCGAGGTTGCCCTTCTCGTCCAAGGCGATGAAGCCCTTGCGCCGTTGTTCCGGAGCGATGGCGCTGATCGGCGCGCCATCCAGGTTGAAGTCGCGAACGTGCGACAGGCGCGGTTCGCCGTCGGTATCGCGAGCCATGAACCACTGGGCGATGCCACCCTTGGAGTCGCCCACCAGCAGCGAGATGCCGCCCAGCAGCTGGGTGCTCGCGGTGACCTCGGCGTTGGGGTCTTCCAGCAGCTTGTAGCGACCGTTCAACTGGCGGCTGTGCAGGTCGAACACATCGGCGGTGGCACGTCCGTTGATTACGTACAGCCACTGCTTGCGCGGGTCGAGGTAGATGGCTTTCACCGGTTCGGCGATCTGCGGGAGTTCGATGCGCTCCTCGTCCAGCGTGCTTTCGCCGGTCAGCATGTTCTCTTCGCGAGTCATGCTCAACAGCAGCAGTTGCTTGTCGACGGAGCCAGCCAGCAGCAGGCTGTCGTCGCCGGCATTGATGCTCACATGCTCCAGCGGGCGGCCCTGCGGATCGAGACCGATCGGGGTCTCGCCGTAGGGGAAGGCGATCTCCGGGGTGATGGTCTTCTTGTTGTCCGGGTAGGTGACCTTGTAGGTGTGCTGGAACACCAGCACCTGTCCGTTGGACAGGCCCAGGGCGACCGTCGGGCTGCCCGGCTGGTCCTGGGCGATCGAGCGGATCTCGCTGCCCGCCGGAAGCGGCAGAGCGACACGCTTCAGTTCGACACCGGTCTTGGCGTTGAAGAAGAGAATCTCGCCCTGGCCGCCGACGCGCATGGCCACCTGGTTCTGCTCCTCGATGCTGAGCAGCAGGGGCACCTGCGCCTGCTGCATCCAGGCCGGAGTCAGCGCTTCGCGGGTCTCCAGGTCGGCGCCGCGGAACAGGGGGAGCACGACGTAGGCCAGGTAGAAGAAAATCAGGGTGATTGCCGCCAGCACGGCCAGGCCGCCGACCAGCACGTACCAGCGGGTCAGGCGGTCCTTGAGGGCACGGATGCGGCGCTTGCGTTGCAGGGCTGGCGTATTGAAGTCAATCCGCTCGGGAGCAAGGGAGGAGTTCATCGGGGAGTTGGCCATGTCGTTCATGGGGTGACACCCTAAAGGCTCTGTATGACAGACAGATGACAGCAACATGACGCAACAAAGCCCGCCAGCAGAGCCTCGCTGGCGGGAAAGGCCGGCGGATCCTAGCGCCCGCCGGCAGAGCCTTCATGCCTGGACGGCCCATCGCTGGGCCATCCGCTCAAGTCACTGGATTACAGGCCCAGTTCCTTGATCGCCTTCTCGGCCACCTTGGCCGGCAGCGGGATGTAGCCGTCCTTGACCACGACCTGCTGGCCGGTCTTGGACAGAACCAGCTTGAGGAACTGAGCCTCCAGCGGGTCCAGCGGCTTGTTCGGCGCCTTGTTCACGTAGACGTAGAGGAAGCGCGACAGCGGATAGGTGCCGTTCAGGGCGTTCTGCTCGTTGTCCTCGACGAAGGCAGCGCCTTCCTTCTTGGCCAGGGCCACGGTCTTCACGCTGGCGGTCTTGTAGCCGATACCGGAGTAGCCGATGCCGTTCAGCGACTGGCTGACCGACTGCACCACGGAAGCCGAACCCGGCTGCTCGTTGACGTTCGGACGGAAGTCGCCTTTGCACAGGGCTTCTTCCTTGAAGTAGCCGTAGGTGCCGGAAACCGAGTTGCGGCCGAACAGTTGCACCGGCTTCTTCGCCCAGTCACCGGTCAGGCCCAGGTCGCCCCAGGTCTTCACGTCCTGCTTGCTGCCACACAGGCGGGTAGCGGAGAAGATCGCATCGACCTGCTGCATGGTCAGGCCTTTGATCGGGTTGTCCTTGTGCACGAAGATCGCCAGGGCGTCGACAGCGACCGGGACGGCGGTCGGCTTATAGCCGTACTTCTGCTCGAAAGCCTGCAGCTCGACGTCCTTCATCTTGCGGCTCATCGGGCCCAGGTTGGCGGTGCCTTCGGTCAGGGCCGGCGGCGCGGTGGAAGAACCGGCAGCCTGGATCTGGATGTTCACGTTCGGATAGAGGCGCTTGTACTCCTCGGCCCACATGGTCATCAGGTTGGCCAGAGTGTCGGAGCCGACGCTCGACAGGTTGCCCGACACACCGCTGGCTTTCTGATATTCCGGCAGCGCCGGGTCGATCGCGGCTACCGCGGAAGCGGCGCCTACGCCTGCGGCGACGAACGTCAGGGCCGCCATCAAACGCTTGAGTTTCATGCCTTGCTCCTTGGACAGGATGGGGTTGGATGGAACGGGGGCCAGTATCGTCAGGCCGCATGAAGACTCTATGAAAGGAATGTGACAGTTGGATGAAATGCCATCAGCCTTCCGACATTTTTCCGCAAGCCTTGGGAGAAGCCCTGCCACACCCCTAAAAGCCTGGAAACACAAGGGCTCCAGCCTTTCACGGAGGGGCCCGGGAGGCCCTCTGGAGCGCGTTTTCGATCCGCCTGGGGGAGGTAGCCGTCCATCCGTTTCATGCAGGATGGGTAGTTTCCAGGGCAATTGTGACAGTCGCCGCCGGCATTCGCAGTCGAGAAAAGAAGCGAGGAAGCACGCCTTTTTCCGCGCGCAAAAGCAAAACCCCCGGTCATCGCTGACCAGGGGTTTTGGGATAGGAGCTTGACGATGACCTACTCTCACATGGGGAGACCCCACACTACCATCGGCGATGCGTCGTTTCACTTCTGAGTTCGGGAAGGGATCAGGTGGTTCCAACGCTCTATGATCGTCAAGCAATTCGGTTGGATATCCGTTCGCTTGGGCTTACGTCTATCCGGATTCAGGTATGTGATTTCAAGGTGTTTTGCGGTTCATGCGAACTTTCGGTTCGTCGACTTCACCTTACAACACACAATCATCAGATTGTTTGGGTGTTATATGGTCAAGCCTCACGGGCAATTAGTACTGGTTAGCTCAACGCCTCACAACGCTTACACACCCAGCCTATCAACGTCGTAGTCTTCGACGGCCCTTCAGGGGAATCAAGTTCCCAGTGAGATCTCATCTTGAGGCAAGTTTCCCGCTTAGATGCTTTCAGCGGTTATCTTTTCCGAACATAGCTACCCGGCAATGCCACTGGCGTGACAACCGGAACACCAGAGGTTCGTCCACTCCGGTCCTCTCGTACTAGGAGCAGCCCCTCTCAAATCTCAAACGTCCACGGCAGATAGGGACCGAACTGTCTCACGACGTTCTAAACCCAGCTCGCGTACCACTTTAAATGGCGAACAGCCATACCCTTGGGACCGGCTTCAGCCCCAGGATGTGATGAGCCGACATCGAGGTGCCAAACACCGCCGTCGATATGAACTCTTGGGCGGTATCAGCCTGTTATCCCCGGAGTACCTTTTATCCGTTGAGCGATGGCCCTTCCATACAGAACCACCGGATCACTAAGACCTACTTTCGTACCTGCTCGACGTGTCTGTCTCGCAGTCAAGCGCGCTTTTGCCTTTATACTCTACGACCGATTTCCGACCGGTCTGAGCGCACCTTCGTACTCCTCCGTTACTCTTTAGGAGGAGACCGCCCCAGTCAAACTGCCCACCATACACTGTCCTCGATCCGGATCACGGACCAGAGTTAGAACCTCAAGCATGCCAGGGTGGTATTTCAAGGATGGCTCCACGCGAACTGGCGTCCACGCTTCAAAGCCTCCCACCTATCCTACACAAGCAGGCTCAAAGTCCAGTGCAAAGCTACAGTAAAGGTTCACGGGGTCTTTCCGTCTAGCCGCGGATACACTGCATCTTCACAGCGATTTCAATTTCACTGAGTCTCGGGTGGAGACAGCGCCGCCATCGTTACGCCATTCGTGCAGGTCGGAACTTACCCGACAAGGAATTTCGCTACCTTAGGACCGTTATAGTTACGGCCGCCGTTTACCGGGGCTTCGATCAAGAGCTTCGCTTGCGCTAACCCCATCAATTAACCTTCCGGCACCGGGCAGGCGTCACACCCTATACGTCCACTTTCGTGTTTGCAGAGTGCTGTGTTTTTAATAAACAGTCGCAGCGGCCTGGTATCTTCGACCAGCCAGAGCTTACGGAGTAAATCCTTCACCCTAGCCGGCGCACCTTCTCCCGAAGTTACGGTGCCATTTTGCCTAGTTCCTTCACCCGAGTTCTCTCAAGCGCCTTGGTATTCTCTACCCGACCACCTGTGTCGGTTTGGGGTACGGTTCCTGGTTACCTGAAGCTTAGAAGCTTTTCTTGGAAGCATGGCATCAACCACTTCGTCATCTAAAAGACGACTCGTCATCAGCTCTCGGCCTTGAAACCCCGGATTTACCTAAGATTTCAGCCTACCACCTTAAACTTGGACAACCAACGCCAAGCTGGCCTAGCCTTCTCCGTCCCTCCATCGCAGTAACCAGAAGTACAGGAATATTAACCTGTTTCCCATCGACTACGCTTTTCAGCCTCGCCTTAGGAACCGACTAACCCTGCGTCGATTAACGTTGCGCAGGAACCCTTGGTCTTTCGGCGTGGGTGTTTTTCACACCCATTGTCGTTACTCATGTCAGCATTCGCACTTCTGATACCTCCAGCAAGCTTCTCAACTCACCTTCACAGGCTTACAGAACGCTCCTCTACCGCGTCACTTACGTGACACCCGCAGCTTCGGTGTGTGGTTTGAGCCCCGTTACATCTTCCGCGCAGGCCGACTCGACTAGTGAGCTATTACGCTTTCTTTAAAGGATGGCTGCTTCTAAGCCAACCTCCTAGCTGTCTAAGCCTTCCCACATCGTTTACCACTTAACCACAACTTTGGGACCTTAGCTGGCGGTCTGGGTTGTTTCCCTTTTCACGACGGACGTTAGCACCCGCCGTGTGTCTCCCATACTCGGCACTTCTGGGTATTCGGAGTTTGCATCGGTTTGGTAAGTCGGGATGACCCCCTAGCCGAAACAGTGCTCTACCCCCCAGAGTGATACATGAGGCGCTACCTAAATAGCTTTCGAGGAGAACCAGCTATCTCCGAGCTTGATTAGCCTTTCACTCCGATCCACAAGTCATCCCCTACCTTTTCAACGGGAGTGGGTTCGGTCCTCCAGTCAGTGTTACCTAACCTTCAACCTGCTCATGGATAGATCGCCCGGTTTCGGGTCTATACCCAGCGACTAAACGCCCTATTAAGACTCGCTTTCGCTACGCCTACCCTATACGGTTAAGCTTGCCACTGAATATAAGTCGCTGACCCATTATACAAAAGGTACGCAGTCACCTAACAAGTAGGCTCCCACTGCTTGTACGCATACGGTTTCAGGTTCTATTTCACTCCCCTCTCCGGGGTTCTTTTCGCCTTTCCCTCACGGTACTGGTTCACTATCGGTCAGTCAGTAGTATTTAGCCTTGGAGGATGGTCCCCCCATGTTCAGACAAAGTTTCTCGTGCTCCGTCCTACTCGATTTCACTTCAAAGATCCTTTCGCGTACGGGGCTATCACCCACTATGGCCGCACTTTCCAGAGCGTTCCGCTAAAATCAATGAAGCTTAAGGGCTAATCCCCGTTCGCTCGCCACTACTAAGGGAATCTCGGTTGATTTCTTTTCCTCAGGGTACTTAGATGTTTCAGTTCCCCTGGTTCGCCTCTTGCACCTATGGATTCAGTACAAGATACCTAGGTTATCCTAGGTGGGTTCCCCCATTCAGAGATCTCCGGATCAAAGTCTGTTTGCCGACTCCCCGAAGCTTTTCGCAGGCTACCACGTCTTTCATCGCCTCTGACTGCCAAGGCATCCACCGTATGCGCTTCTTCACTTGACCATATAACCCCAAGCAATCTGGTTATACTGTGAAGACGACATTCGCCGAAAATTCGCGCTTGAACTCGCAAATTTTACCTTGACTTGAATGATCACCAGTGAAAGAGATCATTCAGTCTTACTTCTATCACATACCCGAATTTTTAAAGAACAGCTCTGGTGCAAAGACCAGAAATCAATGTTCATTCACGAACATTCATTTCTGAGCTTTCGACGATTGTTTTAGATGGTGGAGCCAAGGAGGATCGAACTCCTGACCTCCTGCGTGCAAAGCAGGCGCTCTCCCAGCTGAGCTATGGCCCCGTATCGGATCACGCAGCACACCAACAATTGGTGGGTCTGGGCAGATTCGAACTGCCGACCTCACCCTTATCAGGGGTGCGCTCTAACCAACTGAGCTACAGACCCAATCGTCTAACCAGTGAATCAAGCAATTCGTGTGGGAGCTTATGAAGAAGCTGAGATCTTCGATTAAGGAGGTGATCCAGCCGCAGGTTCCCCTACGGCTACCTTGTTACGACTTCACCCCAGTCATGAATCACTCCGTGGTAACCGTCCCCCTTGCGGTTAGACTAGCTACTTCTGGAGCAACCCACTCCCATGGTGTGACGGGCGGTGTGTACAAGGCCCGGGAACGTATTCACCGTGACATTCTGATTCACGATTACTAGCGATTCCGACTTCACGCAGTCGAGTTGCAGACTGCGATCCGGACTACGATCGGTTTTATGGGATTAGCTCCACCTCGCGGCTTGGCAACCCTTTGTACCGACCATTGTAGCACGTGTGTAGCCCTGGCCGTAAGGGCCATGATGACTTGACGTCATCCCCACCTTCCTCCGGTTTGTCACCGGCAGTCTCCTTAGAGTGCCCACCCGAGGTGCTGGTAACTAAGGACAAGGGTTGCGCTCGTTACGGGACTTAACCCAACATCTCACGACACGAGCTGACGACAGCCATGCAGCACCTGTGTCTGAGTTCCCGAAGGCACCAATCCATCTCTGGAAAGTTCTCAGCATGTCAAGGCCAGGTAAGGTTCTTCGCGTTGCTTCGAATTAAACCACATGCTCCACCGCTTGTGCGGGCCCCCGTCAATTCATTTGAGTTTTAACCTTGCGGCCGTACTCCCCAGGCGGTCGACTTATCGCGTTAGCTGCGCCACTAAGATCTCAAGGATCCCAACGGCTAGTCGACATCGTTTACGGCGTGGACTACCAGGGTATCTAATCCTGTTTGCTCCCCACGCTTTCGCACCTCAGTGTCAGTATCAGTCCAGGTGGTCGCCTTCGCCACTGGTGTTCCTTCCTATATCTACGCATTTCACCGCTACACAGGAAATTCCACCACCCTCTACCGTACTCTAGCTCAGTAGTTTTGGATGCAGTTCCCAGGTTGAGCCCGGGGATTTCACATCCAACTTGCTGAACCACCTACGCGCGCTTTACGCCCAGTAATTCCGATTAACGCTTGCACCCTTCGTATTACCGCGGCTGCTGGCACGAAGTTAGCCGGTGCTTATTCTGTTGGTAACGTCAAAACAGCAAGGTATTAACTTACTGCCCTTCCTCCCAACTTAAAGTGCTTTACAATCCGAAGACCTTCTTCACACACGCGGCATGGCTGGATCAGGCTTTCGCCCATTGTCCAATATTCCCCACTGCTGCCTCCCGTAGGAGTCTGGACCGTGTCTCAGTTCCAGTGTGACTGATCATCCTCTCAGACCAGTTACGGATCGTCGCCTTGGTAGGCCTTTACCCCACCAACTAGCTAATCCGACCTAGGCTCATCTGATAGCGTGAGGTCCGAAGATCCCCCACTTTCTCCCTCAGGACGTATGCGGTATTAGCGCCCGTTTCCGGACGTTATCCCCCACTACCAGGCAGATTCCTAGGCATTACTCACCCGTCCGCCGCTGAATCCAGGAGCAAGCTCCCTTCATCCGCTCGACTTGCATGTGTTAGGCCTGCCGCCAGCGTTCAATCTGAGCCATGATCAAACTCTTCAGTTCAATACTGCTTGGGTTTTGAGAAAACCCTAAACTTGGCTCAGCAATCGCATTCCCTTAAAAAGAGATAAAACTCTCGAATTCACGAGTGTTACTTGCGTTGCTGATAATCTTGCGATCACCAGTCTTACATCACAAGCACCCACACGAATTGCTTGATTCGACTTGTTAAAGAGCAGTTGGTCAAGGCTTTCGTCTCAACCGAGGCCGCGCATTCTACAGCAACCTCTCGTTCCGTCAAGCGTTATTTTCGAAAATTTTCTTTTCTACTCAACCGCTTGCGCCGACCTTCAAACCATCTTCCGATCAGCGGGAGGCGCATTCTACAGCGTTCAAATTCGCTGTCAAGCACCTCGATGAAGCTTCGTTTCGAGCCCCTTTCGGGACCGAACCGCTGCGGCGAACAGCCTGCCGGAGCGCTTCACCACCCTGGGAGAGAATCCGTAAATCCTTGATTCTCAAGCATTTACTCTTCTTCGTCGCCGGGAGTGGTGCGCATTATAGGGAGATAGAAACTGGCGTCAACGATTATTTCAAAAATAATTCAAATAACCGCCGGAAGCGCTTTCAGCCCACCGAAACCGCCTCGCCAGCCGGCTTTTTCTGCGCCAGCAGGTAGAGCCCGACGAGGAAGCCGACCAGGCACAGAGTGACCACGTAGTAAGCCGGCCCCATCGGGCTCTGCTTGAGCAGCAGGGCCACCGCCATCGGCGTCAGCCCACCGAAGATGGCGTAGGCCAGGTTGTAGGAAAAGGACAGGCCGGAGAAACGCACAACCGGTGGGAACGCATTGACCATCACGTAGGGAACGGCGCCGACGATGCCGACGAAGAAGCCGGTCAGTGCATATAAAGGAAAGAGCCAGTCCGGGTGGGCCTTGAGGTTGCCGTAGAAGCTCCAGGACACCAGCGCCAGCAGCACGCTACCGGCAACGAAAGTCAGCCCCGCGCCGTAACGATCCGCCATGCGCCCGGCGACGATGCAGCCAAGGGTCAGGCAGACGATCGCCAGGCTGTTGGCCTTGAGCGCCGTGGCGGCATCGAAGCCGTATACGCTCTGCAGCACGGTAGGGGTCATCAGGATGACCACCACGATCGCGGCCGACAGCACCCAGGTCAGCAGCATCGACACCAGGACGGCGCCACGATGATCGCGGACCACCGCTTTCAACGGCACTTCCTCTGCCAGCGCCTTGCGCTGCTGCAGCTCGGCGAATACCGGCGTCTCGTGCAGCCAGCGGCGCAGGTAGACCGAGAACAGGCCGAACACCCCGCCGAGCAGGAAGGGAATCCGCCAGGCGTAGTCCTGCACCTCTGTCGCGCTATAGAAGCTATTGATCGCAGTAGCCACCAGCGAGCCCAGCAGGATGCCCGCCGTCAGGCCGGAAGTCAGCGTCCCGCAGGCATAACCGACATGCCGTGCCGGTACATGCTCGGCGACGAAGACCCAAGCCCCCGGCACCTCCCCGCCAATCGCGGCGCCCTGGATCACCCTCAGCAGGAGCAGCGCCAGGGGCGCCCAGATGCCGATCTGCGCGTAGGTCGGAAGCAGGCCCATGATCAGGGTCGGCACCGCCATCATGAAGATGCTCAGGGTGAACATGCGCTTGCGCCCGAGCAGGTCGCCGAAGTGGGCCATGATCACGCCGCCCAGCGGCCGCGCCAGGTAGCCGGCGGCGAACAGGCCGAAGGTTTGCAGCTGACGCAGCCATTCCGGCATGTCCGCCGGGAAGAACAGCTTGCCGACCACGGTGGCGAAGAACACGAAGATGATGAAGTCGTAGAACTCCAGCGCTCCACCCAGGGCGGAGAGGGACAGGGTCTTGTAGTCGCTGCGGGTCAATGGACGCTGGGCCGGCGCCTCGGGAGCATTCGCGGATGGCATGTCGGGATTGTTCTCTTTATTCGTTCAGCAAGCATGAGCGGGGTTCGACCGGCAGGCGTGTCGACCTGCGACCCGGGGACGCAGGAGCGAAACCATAGCAAATCGACGAATGTCCACACAGTCGGTCGAAGAGAGAACCGGGCGGTCGTCGGCTGCCCTACTCCTCTATATAATGCCCGGGCGCCTCTGAAAGCTGTCCCAAGACCTTGCACCGGCAGGCGTTTTGGGAGAGTTTTCCCCTAAACCGCGCTTGAACAAGAAATCCGGGGGGCACGAGGCCCTTACCTATGATCGAGCTTGAACAAGAAGACCCCATTCCCCAGGGAGACCTGGCCTTGCAGATTACCGCGCTGCCGCGCGAAACCAACGGTTTCGGCGATATCTACGGCGGTTGGCTGGTATCCCAGATGGACCTGGCGGGAACCGCCATGGCCAGCAAGATCGCCGGCGGCCGTATCGCCACCGTCGCCATCGACCGCATGGCCTTCATGGTGCCGGTCGCGGTAGGTGCCCAGCTTTCCTTCTATACCCAGACCCTGGAAGTCGGCCGCAGCTCGATCCGCATGCTGGTCGAGGTGTGGAGCGACGACCCGCTGTCCAGCGAATGGCGCAAAGTCACCGAGGCGGTGTTCGTGTTCGTCGCCATCGATGGCAGCGGGCGCACCCGCCCGGTCCCGCCACGCCGGGGCTAGACGCAGGAACGCCGGCTATCGCCGGCGTTCTTGTTTGCGCGTTCCTCAGGCCCGCACGGGGTTGCCGCGTACCGGCGCATCCCCGGCCACGTAGTACTTCGCCGTGCTGCGCGGCAGCGGCTGGCGACCGCGGATCCTGTCGGCGATCTTCTCGGCCATCATGATGGTGGTGGCATTGAGGTTGCCGGTGATGATCAGCGGCATGATCGACGCATCCACCACTCGCAGTCCTTCCATGCCATGGACCCGTCCCTGGCCATCGACCACCGCCATGTCGTCGCTGCCCATCTTGCACGAGCAGGATGGGTGGAAAGCGGTCTCAGCATGGTTGCGGATGAACTCGTCGAGTTCGGCGTCCGACTGCACGCTCACCCCAGGGCTCAACTCGCGGCCCCGATAGGGGTCCAGCGCCGGCTGGTTCATGATCTCGCGGGTCAGCCGGATGCCGTCGCGGAACTCCTGCCAGTCCTGCTCGTGGGACATGTAGTTGAACAGGATGCTCGGATGCTGGCGCGGGTCCCTGGACTTCAGGTGGATGCGCCCGCGGCTCGGCGAGCGCATCGAGCCCATGTGCGCCTGGAAGCCGTGCTCCTGCACGCCCTTGCTGCCGTTGTAGTTGATCGCCACCGGGAGGAAATGGAACTGGATGTTCGGCCATTCGAACGCTTCGCGGGTTCGGATGAAGCCGCCGGCCTCGAACTGGTTGCTGGCGCCGAGGCCCTTGCCGAGGAACAGCCACTGGGCACCGATGGCAGGCTGGTTCCACCATTTGGTCGCCGGGTAGATCGACACCGGCTGCTTGCAGGCGTACTGCAGGTAGAGTTCCAGGTGATCCTGCAGGTTGGCGCCAACGCCCGGCAGGTCATGCACCACCGGGATGTCCAGGTCGCGCAGCAGGGCCGCCGGGCCGACGCCGGAGCGTTGCAGCAATTGCGGCGAGGCGATCGCGCCGCTGCACACCAATACTTCGCGGCGGGCGTGGGCGGTGACCGGGTTGTCGCCGTTGCCCACCAGGTAGGAGACGCCGATGGCGCGCTTGCCGCTGAACAGGATGCGGTCGCTCAGGGCGTGGGTGACGATGGTCAGGTTGGGCCGGCCGCGGGCCTGGTCCAGGTAGCCGCGCCCGGTGGCGGCGCGACGGCCCTCCGGGGTGACGGTCCGGTCCATGGGGCCGAAGCCTTCCTGCTGGTAACCGTTGAGGTCATCGGTTCGCGGGTAGCCGGCCTGCACGCCGGCCTCGACCATCGCATGGAACAGTGGGTTGTTGCCGGCCTTCGGCGTGGTCACGCTGACCGGGCCGTCGCCGCCATGGTAGTCGTTGGGGCCGATGTCCCGGGTTTCCGCCTTGCGGAAGTACGGCAGGCAGTCGAGGTAGCTCCAGTCCTCGAGGCCCGGCTCCTTGGCCCAGCCGTCGAAGTCCAGGGCGTTGCCGCGGATGTAGCACATGCCGTTGATCAGCGAGGAGCCGCCCAGGCCCTTGCCGCGACCGCACTCCATGCGGCGGTTGTTCATGTAGGGCTCGGGGTCGGTCTCGTAGGCCCAGTTGTAGCGCCGCCCCTGCAGCGGGAAGGCAAGGGCCGCCGGCATCTGGGTGCGGAAGTCGAAGCGGTAGTCGGGACCGCCGGCTTCGAGCAGCAGGACGCTGACGTCGGCATCTTCGGTGAGGCGGGTAGCGAGTACGTTACCGGCAGAGCCGGCTCCGATGATGATGTAGTCGAATTCCTGGGACATGCAGGCCTTCCTCTTTTATCGGCATGACACCGGCCGCGACGCTGGCGCGCCGGTGTCTGGAAGTTCGGAATGGCCGGTGTCAGGGAGCGTTGCCTGGGACCGGCCTGGTTAGGGGTTCGAGCGCTGCGTCGAGGCTCAGAACACCGAGGCGTAGTCGCCCAGCTCCACTTGCACGGACTTGATGCGAGTGTAATGAGCCAGGGTGGTGAGACCGTTCTCGCGACCGACACCGGATTGCTTGTAACCGCCGACCGGCATTTCCGCCGGCGACTCGCCCCAGGTATTGATCCAGCAGATGCCGGCTTCCAGGCGATGGATGGCGCGGTGGGCGCGGGCCAGGTCCTGGGTCACGACGCCGGCGGCGAGGCCGTACTCGGTATCGTTGGCGCGGCGGATCGCCTCGTCTTCGTCGTCATAGACCAGGATGCTCATCACCGGGCCGAAGATTTCCTCGCGGACGATGGTCATGTCGTCGCGGCAATCGGTGAACACGGTCGGCGCGACGTAGGCGCCATTGCCGAACGCTCCATCGGTCACACGCTCGCCGCCGCACAGCAGGCGAGCCTTCTGCGCCTTGCCGGACTCGATGTAGCCGAGCACGCTTTCCATGTGCGGGAAGCTGACCAGCGGGCCGAAGTTGGTGTTCTCGTCCTGCGGGTCGCCGAGACGGATGCGCTGCACGCGCTCCAGTACCTTGGCTTCGAAGCGGGCCTGCTGGGAACGGTGGATGAACACCCGGGTGCCGTTGGTGCAGACCTGGCCGGAGCTGAAGAAGTTGGCCATGACGGCGATGTCGGCGGCGCGGTCGAGGTCTGCGTCGGGGAAGATGATCAGCGGGGACTTGCCGCCCAGCTCCATGGTCACTTCCTTCAGCGACGAGCTGGAAGCGCTGGCCATGACTTTCTTGCCGGTGGAGGTGCCGCCGGTGAAGGAGATCTTCTCGATCAGCGGGTGCTCGGTCAGCCACTGGCCGACTTCGCGTCCGCTGCCGGTGAGCACGTTGAACACGCCGTCCGGCACGCCGGCCTCGGTGTAGATCTCGGCCAGCTTGAGGGCGGTCAGCGGGGTGACTTCGCTGGGCTTGAAGATCATCGCGTTGCCGGCAGCGAGGGCCGGGGCGGATTTCCACAGGGCGATCTGCACCGGGTAGTTCCAGGCGCCAATGCCGGCGACCACGCCCAGCGGCTCGCGGCGGGTGTAGACGAAACTGGTTTCGCGCAGGGGAATCTGCTCGCCTTCGATGGCCGGGACCAGGCCGGCGTAGTACTCGAGCACGTCGGCGCCGGTGACGATGTCCACCGAGCGGGTTTCCGCCAGCGGCTTGCCGGTATCCAGGGTTTCCAGGGCGGCCAGTTCGTCGTTGCGCTCGCGGAGGATGTCGACGGCGCGACGGAGGATGCGCGAGCGCTGCATGGCGGTCATCGCCGCCCACACCTTCTGCCCCTCGACGGCGCTCTGCACGGCCCGCTCGACGTCCTCCCTGGAAGCCCGCTGGACCTTGGCGAGCACTTCGCCGTTGGCCGGGTTGATGGTCTCGAAGGTGGCGCCACTGCTGGCCTCCACGTAGCGACCGCCAATGTAGAGCTTCTGTTCTTCGAATCGGGCCATGTTGCAGTCCTCTCTTATCGGTATCGCAGGCGCAAGGCGGCGCCGCGGGGGTTTTCGTCCCTACCCCGACTGTTTTGCCAACTGCTGGTCGAGGTAGTCGTAAGCGATGTTCAGGGCCTCGTCGGTATCGAAGGCGTCGCCGGTCAGCGCGCCACGCAACCACAGGCCGTCGATCAGGGCCGCCAGGCCGCGTGCCGCGGCGCGGGCGTCGTCCGCCGAGAGCTGGCGGCGGAACTGGTAGCACAGGTTCGAATACAGGCGATGGTCGTTGACCCGCTGCAATCGACGCAGTGCCGGCTGGTGCATGCTGGTCGCCCAGAACGCCAGCCAGGTCTTCATCGCCGGACCATTGACCTGGCTGTCGTCGAAGTTGCCTTCGACGATCGCTCGCAGGTGCGCCCTCGGACTGTCGTCGTAGAGCGCCGCGCGGCGTTCGCGTACGGCCTTGCTCAAGGCGCTGAGCAGGTGCCGCATGGTCGCTTCCAGCAAGCCGTTCTTGTCCTGGAAGTAGTGGCTGATGATGCCGTTGGAAACACCCGCCAGGCGGGCTATCAGGGCGATGCTGGCGTCTCCCATGCCGACCTGATCGACCGCCTCCAGGGTGGCGTGAATCAGTTGCGAGCGGCGGATGGGCTGCATACCGACCTTGGGCATTGCTATCTCCTCTCGTCGATGGGTGCGTGCGGGCACCGACCGACGTCATTGGTGGCCAGTCTATTTTGTTTTTATTGAACGTTCAATCAACTAAGAATAAGCTCGGCGTCCATGAGCGGCTCCCAGCCTGCGTGCAACCTGGCCCGCGCCGTTCATCACCTCGTCGCCGAAGTCCGCCAAGGATCGCAGAATCCGGGCTTCAAGTGGGGTGGCAATGCTGTGTCTGTAGTCCGCGGCCATAAGCCGCCATGCTTTCACTGCCATGGGGTCATCCTCCAATGAGTACTGCTTCGCCAATAAAAACAAACGAGCAGGTACGTCTGAATCCGATCGTGTTCTTCGGCTCGACCGCACTGATCCTGGTTCTGACCGCCGCCCTCATCCTCTATCCCGACAGCGCCGGAGCCTTGCTCGGCCGCATCCAGGCGTGGCTGTCGCACAGCTTCGGCTGGTACTACATGCTGGCCATCGGCGCCTACCTGTTCTTCGTCGCCTGGGTGGCCTTCTCGCGCTTCGGCACCCTCAAGCTCGGCGAGGAGCATGAAAAGCCGGACTTCAGCTACGGCGCCTGGGCCGGCATGCTGTTCTCCTCCGGGATCGGCATCTCGCTGCTCTACTTCGCCGCATCCGAGCCGATCGACCACCTCTACCATCCACCCGAAGGCGTTCCCGGCAGTCCTCAGGCGGCGCGCCAGGCGCTGCAACTGACCTTCCTCCACTGGGGCCTGCACGGTTGGGCGATCTATGCCCTGGTCGGCCTCGCCGTCGGTTATTTCGCCTACCGCCATCGCCAGCCGCTGGCGTTGCGCTCGGCGCTCTATCCGATCCTCGGCGAGCGCTGGGTGAAAGGCGCCGCGGGCCACGCGGTGGATTGCTTCGGCATCTTCGTCACCCTTCTCGGGCTGGTGACCAACCTGGGCATCGGCGCCTTGCAGGTGTCGTCCGGTCTCGAGTACCTGACCGGCATGCCGCACAGCAAAGGCACCCTGCTGGCGGTGATCCTGGCGATGAGCCTGGTCGCCACCCTGGCGGCGGTCTCCGGTGTCGAGAAAGGCATCCGCCGGCTGTCCAACCTGAATATCGTGCTGTTCAGCTCGCTGCTGCTGTTCGTGCTGGTCTGCGGTTCGACCCTGGAACTGCTCAACGGCTTCGTACAGAACCTCGGCGACTATCTCGACGGCCTGGTGCTGAAGACCTTCGACCTCTACGTCTACACCGGTGCCGGCGCCGGCAAGAGCGAGGAATGGCTGGGCCTGTGGACCCTGTTCTACTGGGCCTGGTGGATTTCCTGGGCGCCCTTCGTCGGTATGTTCATCGCCCGCATCTCCCGCGGTCGCAGCGTGCGCGAACTGGTCTGCGGGGTGCTGCTGATCCCGCTGGGCTTCACCCTGGCCTGGCTGTCGGTATTCGGCAACAGCGCCCTGGACCTGGTGATGAACCACGGCGCGACCGACCTGGGCAAGGCCGCGCTGGAACAGCCGTCGATGTCGATCTACCTGCTGCTGGAACACTATCCGCTGTCGAAGATCGTCATCGGCCTGTCGATCTTCGTCGGCTTCGTGCTGTTCCTCACCCCGGCGGATTCCGGCTCGGTGATGCTGGCCAATCTCTCGCGCAGCGGCGGCGAGCTGGACGAGGACGCGCCGAACTGGCTGCGTATCCTCTGGTCGGCCGTCGTCACGCTAGTCACCATCGGCCTGCTGTTCGCCGGCAACTTCACGGCAATGCAAACCGTCGTGGTGCTCGCCGGGCTGCCGTTCTCGGCGGTGCTGATCCTGTTCATGTTCGGCCTGCACAAGGCCATGCGCGCCGACTACGAGGCCCAGGTCGGCGACCGCCGCACCTACCAGCCGGTGCCGGCGCCAACCCAGCCCCAGACCTGAACCCGGCGCCGCTAGGGCGCCCTCGCCAATCAGGTGCGTACTTGGCCCGGCGTTTCGCCGGGCCTTTCTTTTCTGCCACCCGGCGCCCGGCGCATGCCGCAGGAACCGGCGCGCAGGAGCGTGCGAAAGGAAGAACAGACGGAAAAAGCGCGGAGGATAAACGCGAATGCCCGGCAGCGCCGGGCATTCGCAGCGGCCCCGAGCGGGCCGAGGGGGATCAGCCGAGGTTCTTGCCCAGCAACGCGTGGTACAGCTCGCTGTCGCCGAGCACCCCGACCACCCTGTCCTGCTCCTGCAGGACCAGCTTGTGGCCGGTCTGGTAGCGAATCTGCAGGGCATCGCGCATACGGATGCTGACATCCACCAGGGTCGGTTCGCGGCGCAGCTTCTCCACCGGGTCGCCCTGGCGCCAGCGTTGCAGGTCGATGACGTTGCTGCCCTGGCGCGCGCCCTTGAGCACGTCGCCTTCGCTGAGACCGATCCAGCAGTCGCGGCCCTGGTCGAAGCAGATCTCGTCGTTCTGCCGGATGCACTGGTCGAGGCCACGCATCAGGCTCTGGCCGCACAGCACGTTGAGCGGGTTGGTATGGGCGACGAAGGTACGCACGTAGTCGTCCGCGGGGCTCAGCACGATCTCTTCCGGCTTGCCGTGCTGGATGATCCGGCCGTCCTTCATGATCGCGATGCGGGTGCCGATCTTCAGCGCCTCGTCGAGGTCGTGGCTGACGAACACGATGGTCTTGTGCAGTTGCCGTTGCAGCACCAGCAGTTCGTCCTGCAATTGCTGGCGGATCAGCGGGTCGAGGGCCGAGAACGGTTCGTCCATCAGCAGGATGTCGCCATCCATCGCCAGCGCGCGAGCCAGGCCGACGCGCTGCTGCATGCCGCCGGAGAGCGAGTCGGGACGCTTGTCGCGCCACTGCGAGAGACCGACCAGCTCGAGCTTCTCGTCGATCAGCTTCTTCCGCTCGGCGGCCGGGCGGCCCTGCATCTCCAGGCCGAAGCCGACGTTCTCGGCCACCGTCAGCCAGGGCATCAGGGCGAACTTCTGGAACACCATGGCGATGCGCTTGGTACGCATGGCCTTGAGGGTCGCCGGCGAGCAGTTGGCGATGTCCACCTGCGAACCTTCGTGCTCGATCAGCAGCTTGCCGCGGCTGACCTTGTTCAGGCCGTTGATGCAGCGCAGCAGGCTCGACTTGCCGGAGCCGGAAAGTCCCATCAGCACGCAGATCTCGCCGCGGTTGACGTCCAGGCAGGCGTCCTCGACGCCGAGCACCTGGCCGGTGCGCTTGAGGATCTCGGCGCGGCCGAGGCCCTGGTCGAGGAGCTTCAGGGCTTCCTTGGTGTGGGTGCCGAAGATGACGTCCACATGGTCGAATCGGATCGCGGTCATGGCTTATTTCCCCTTCACGGCGCGCTGCTTGCACACCCGGTCGAGCAGGATGGCGAGCAGGACGATGGCCAGGCCGGCTTCGAAGCCGAGGGAGATGTCGGCGGTGTTCAGCGCGTTCACCACCGGCTTGCCGAGGCCATCGGCGCCGACCAGCGCGGCGATCACCACCATCGACAGGGAGAGCATGATGCATTGGGTGATGCCGGCGGCGATGCTCGGCATCGCGTGCGGCAGCTCGATGCGCGTCAGCAGTTGCCAGCGCGAGCAGCCGAAGGCCTTGCCGGCGTCGAGCAGCTCCGCCGGAACGTCCTGGATACCCAGGCAGGTCAGGCGGATTGGCGCGGCGACGGCGAAGATCACCGTGGAGATCAGGCCCGGCACCACGCCGAGACCGAACAGGGTCAGGGTCGGGATCAGGTAGACGAAGGTCGGCACCGTCTGCATCAGGTCCAGCAGCGGCCGCAGCGCGGTGTAGAACCACGGCTTGTGCGCGGCGACGATGCCCAGCGGCACGCCTACGGCGATGCACACCAGGGTGGCGAATATCACCTGGGCGAGGGTTTCCATGGTCTCCTGCCAGTAGCCCAGGTTGAGGATCAGCAGCAACGAGGCCAGGGCGAACACGGTCAGCCCCCAGCTGCGCTGGATGAAATGCACCAGCCCTACCAGCAAGGCGATCAGCACCAGCGGGTTGAACCAGAGCAAGCCGTTGGTGACGCCATGGATGAGGAACTCAAGGGTGTCGGAGATCTTGTCGAAGAACGATGCGCCATGCAGGGTCAGCCAGTCGACGAAACCGGCGATCTGCTCTCCCAGCGGGAGCTTGTGATCAGTCAGGAACATAATCAGGGTCCATCAAGAGCGGGAAATGAACGACCGGTCGCCTACTTGGCGAACGCCAGCTTGGCCGCGGCTGCGGCAGGCTGCCCGTCGCGGGTGGTGACACCGGCCAGCCAGGCATCCAGCTGTTCCGGGTGATCCTTCAACCAGGCCTTAGCGGCTTCCTCGGGTTTCTTGTTTTCGTTGAGTACCGCGTCCATCAGCTTGTTCTCCATCTCGAGGGTGAAGCTGAGGTTCTTCAGCAGTTGGCCGACGTTGGCGCACTCCTGGGCGTAGCCCTTGCGCACGTTGGTGTAGATGGTCGCGCCGCCATAGTTGGGGCCGAAGAAGTCGTCGCCGCCTTCCAGGTACTTCATCTGGAAGCGGGTATTCATGGGGTGCGGCTCCCAGCCGAGGAACACCACCCACTGGTTGCGCCGGATGGCCCGCTGCACCTGCGAGAGCATGCCCGCCTCGCTGGATTCCACCAACTTGAACTTGCCCAGTTCGAAGGCGTTCTTGTCGATCATGCTCTGGGCGACGCGGTTGCCGTCGTTGCCCGGCTCGATGCCGTAGATCTTGTTGCCCAGCTTGTCGGAGAACTTCGCGATATCGGCGAAGCTGCGCAGGCCGCCGTCGTAGACGTACTGGGGAACCGCCAGGGTGTACTTGGCGCCCTCCAGGTTGGCGCGCAGTGTCTCGACCGTACCTTTCTCGGCGTACTGCTTGATGTCGTTGGTCATGGTGGGCATCCAGTTGCCCAGGAATACGTCGAGGTCGTTGTTGGCCAGGGAGCGGTAGGTCACCGGCACCGAGAGCAGATTGACCTTGGTCTTGTAGCCGAGGGACTCGAGGACCTGGCGGGTGACCGCAGTGGTCACTGTGATGTCGGTCCAGCCGACGTCGGCGAAACGCACCGACGCACAGGATTCGGGCTCCGCGGCCTGGGCTGCCAGCGGTGCGCACAGAGACACGGCCAGCAGCCAAGACTTGCAACCTTTCATAGCGAACTCCTCTGCAGGGTAAGGCGCCGGCGCTACCCCGAAGGGCGCGGCGGTCTGTCTGTATCGGGCCGACCGGTAGCGGCCCTCAGCGGGCAATTCGTGAACGATCATGAAACAGGACGCATCCGTCGCCTACAGGGTGGGTCGCAACCAGTGCAGGCGGGGTCGCATTCAGTACCCGCTGTGTCGCATTCAATCATAGTGGTCTTTGCCGGCGACCAGCGGATGCCGTTTTCGGAGCGGCGCGAGCCCGTTCTCATTCCGACGCCGTGCAGGTGCAGACGCCCCTCGGCCGCAGAGGTTCCCCGATCCGGGCGCGGACGCGGCGCTTTTGGACATGGCCGGGTCGGTGGCGGATGCGGCCCGCCCCGGGGAAAGCCCGATGATGCGCAGGAATCGCGGGCGGAGGAGCCGCCACCCCCACTACGCAGGCACGGATGCCGCGGCAATCCCGGAGGCCGGCATGGCTATCAGTGTGTTCGACCTTTTCAAGATCGGTATCGGCCCGTCCAGTTCGCATACCGTCGGCCCCATGCGCGCCGCCGCGCTGTTCACCGCTGCCCTGCGCCAACGCCAGGCGCTGTCGGCGGTGCGGCGTCTCGAAGTGCGCCTGTATGGCTCGCTGTCCGCCACCGGCGTCGGCCACGGCACCGATCGCGCGGTGATCATGGGCCTGATGGGCGAATGGCCGGATCGTATCGACCCGACCCAGATCGCCCCACGCATGGCCGCGCTGCTCGATAGCGGCCTGCTGCAACTGGACGGCCGCGTGGCGGTACCGTTCGACTGGGTGCGCGACATGCGCCTGCTCGACGAGAACCTGCCCTACCACCCCAACGCCATGACCCTGGTCGCCTACGGCGAGCAAGGCGAACTGCACCAGGAGACCTACTACTCGGTGGGTGGCGGCTTCGTGGTCGATGCGGCACAGGCCGCCTCGGGACAGCTCGACCAGGACCACACGGTGCTGCCCTACGACTTCTCCAGCGCCGAGGAACTGTTGCTGCTGTGCAAGCGCCACAACCTGCGGGTATCCGAGCTGATGCTGGCCAACGAACGCATCTGGCGCAGCGAGACCGACATCCGCGAAGGCCTGCGGCGCATCTGGCAGGCGATGCGCGATTGCGTCGACAACGGGTTGCGCAACGAAGGCATCCTTCCCGGCGGGCTCAACGTGCAACGCCGCGCCGCGCGCCTGCACCGCAACCTGCAGGAGATCGGCAAGCCCAACGTGATCGGCTCGACCCTCAGCGCCATGGAATGGGTCAACCTGTTCGCCCTGGCGGTGAACGAGGAGAACGCCGCCGGCGGGCGCATGGTCACCGCGCCCACCAACGGCGCGGCGGGGATCATCCCGGCGGTGCTGCACTACTATATGAAGTTCAATCCCGACGCCCAGGACCGCGACGTCGTCGACTACCTGCTGGCCGCCGCCGCGGTGGGCATCCTGTGCAAGAAGAACGCCTCGATCTCCGGCGCCGAGGTCGGCTGCCAGGGCGAGGTCGGCTCGGCCTGCGCGATGGCCGCCGCCGGACTGGCGGAAGTCCTCGGCGCCACCCCGGCGCAGGTCGAGAACGCCGCCGAGATCGGCCTGGAGCACAACCTCGGGCTGACCTGCGACCCGGTCGGCGGGCTGGTCCAGGTGCCCTGTATCGAGCGCAACGCGATCGCCGCGGTGAAGGCCATCAACGCGGCGCAAATGGCCTTGCGCGGCGACGGCCAGCATTTCATCTCGCTGGACAAGGTGATCCGCACCATGCGCGACACCGGTGCCGACATGCACGACAAGTACAAGGAAACCTCGCGCGGGGGCCTGGCGGTGAACGCCATCGAGTGCTGAACCGGAATTGCTCACGAAACGATCGAGACGCCACTTTTTGGCGCATATGACGCGTGACCGGGCGGTCGTCATCCGTCACACTGCGGAGTAACGGCTCGCCGCCCGTCGTTACCTTTGTCGCCACGGCCGCTGCCCCGCCTTCTCGCCGGGGGCCGCCCTGGTGCTACCGAAATGCCCAGGCGCGCGGCGCGCCGCCAGCCGTCGCCCATGCTGTCGTTGTGCCAGGTCCGAGGGGAAATACCGGGCTAAAGCCTTCCGGCTTTTTTGATTGAACGCCCAATCAATATAGGCATGGCATTTGCCTTGCTCTGGTTACAAGCAACGCCGACGGCGTGGCCCAAGCAGCCACCCGGAAATTCCAACAATCATAAAAAAAGCCTCGTGAGAGGCCTGCTTGCTCAGCGTGAGGAGATACACCCATGACCACGTACGCGCCCGGAGTCCCACCACAGAACCGAAATCCGCAGTCCATCGGCTTCCTGCTGCTGGACAACTTCACCCTGATCTCCCTGGCCTCGGCGGTGGAACCGTTGCGCATGGCCAACCAGCTCTCGGGACGCGAACTCTACCGCTGGCATACGCTGAGCCTGGACGGCCGCCAGGTCTGGGCCAGCGACGGCCTGCAGATCACCCCCGACGCCGGTACCGACAACGCCCCGGCGGTGGATTGCGTGATCGTCTGCGGCGGCGTCGGCATCCAGCGCAGCGTCACCCGCGAGCACGTCACTTTCCTCCAGGCCCAGGCCCGCCAGGGTCGGCGCCTCGGCGCGGTGTGCACCGGCAGTTGGGCGCTGGCCCGCGCCGGCCTGCTCGACGGCTACGATTGCAGCGTGCACTGGGAATGCCTGGCGGCGATGCAGGAAGCCTTCCCCCGGGTGGCCATGAGCACCCGCCTGTTCTCCATCGACCGCAACCGCTTCACCTCTTCCGGCGGCACCGCGCCGATGGACATGATGCTGCACCTGATCGGCCGCGAGCATGGCCGCGAGCTGTCGGCGGCGATCTCCGAGATGTTCATCTACGAGCGCATCCGCAACGAGCAGGACCACCAGCGCGTGCCGCTCAAGCACATGCTCGGCACCAACCAGCCGAAGTTGCAGGAGATCGTCGCGCTGATGGAGGCCAACCTGGAGGAACCGATCGACCTCGACGAACTGGCGGTCTACGTCAACGTCTCGCGTCGCCAGCTCGAGCGGCTGTTCCAGAAGTACCTGCACTGCTCGCCGTCGCGCTACTACCTGAAGCTGCGCCTGATCCGCGCCCGCCAGTTGCTCAAGCAGACGTCCATGTCGATCATCGAGGTGGCCTCGGTCTGCGGCTTCGTCTCCACCCCGCACTTCTCCAAGTGCTACCGCGAGTACTTCGGCATCCCGCCGCGCGACGAGCGCCAGGGCCAGCCGCTGGGCCAGCCGGTGGTGCTGATGCCGATCCCGCAGGACCTGGCGTTGATGCCCAACTCCTCGGCGCTGTCGGCCCTGAGCCAGGCGCAGGGCGAGTCGACCTTCGCCAGCGTGCGGATCTGACGGCGCGTCCCTGCCCGCCCCGTCCACGGGAGCGGGCAGGGCCTTGTCAGCCCCGCGGCACCAGCGCCGGCAGCAATTGCCGGGAAATCGCCTCGCGCACCGCCGGGAGCAGCGTGGCGTGCCCGCCGAGCATGTCCTCCACCAGCCGCCGCAGCGCCTGGGCGCGCTCCGGGCTGAGGCCGCGCACGGCGTATTCGCAGGCCTGCTCCGGAGTCGAGTCCGGCGGCACGCTGAAGCCCAGCGCCTGCAGGCGTTCGCGGAAATCGTCCTGGTCGATCAGATCGGCGTGCATCATCGCGGCAGCTCCTTCGATGGGGATTGCCATCGATTCTGCTGAGCCCACGTCGCTCCCGGCAAGGGGGCTGTCCCGCCTGGACATGGGCAGGTCGTTTTCGGCTAATTCGACCGCCAGCGACACCGCCACAATCGCCTCCAGCGGCTTGCGGAATGCAGCGGACGGCTTCCGGAAAACGCCAGACTCACACTGAGGGCCGTTCCTGGCTCCTTTTTCATCCCCCTCCGCGCGTCGGGCGCGGCAGGGGGATTTTTTTGCCGGAAGCCAGCTAGCCGGCGCCGAGTCCCGCCCGACAGTGTTCCCAGAAACGCTCGAAGCCCGGCGAGAGGAACTTGTCGCGCTGGCGCAGCATGTAGAAGCGCCGGCGCAACGGCGGCAGGCTGCTGCGCAGTTCGACCAGCGCGCCGGAGGCCAACTGTTCCTCGACCACCCAGCGCGACAGGCAACTGATGCCCAGCCCGGCGGCGACGCTGTGCTTGATCGCCTCGGAGCTGCCCAGGTCCAGGCTGTCTTCCAGGTAATGCAGGTGGCCCAGCAGGGCGTGGCTGACCTCCTCGCGCGTGCCCGAGCCGGGCTCGCGCAGCAGCCAGCGCGCGCGGCGCAGGGCCTCGCGGGAGACCTGGGTGCGCGAGGCCAGCGGGTGGCCGGGCGCCGCCACCACGATCAGGCTGTCCTCGAGCCAGGGCTCCACCCGCAGGCCCGGCTCGTGGCAGGGGCCTTCGATGAGGCCGATGTCCGCCGCGAAGGTCACCACGTCCTGCACCGCCGAACCGGTGTTGCCGATGCTGGCGTTGACCCTCACGCCCGGCTGCTCCCGCTCGAAGGAGGCCAGCAGGCGTGGCAGCACGTAGTTGCCGATGGTGCTGCTGGCCGCCACCGTCAGGCTCGCCTGGGGCGCGGCGGAAACCGCGAACTGCTGCTCCAGTTGCGCCACCCCGTCGAGCAGGCGCAATGCCTGGGGCAGGAAGCGGCGGCCGACCTCGTTCAGTTGCAGGCGCTTGCCGACCCGGTCGAACAGGCGCGTGGAAAGCTGCGACTCCAGCTCGTTGAGCGCGGCGCTGGTGGCCGACTGCGACAGCGAGATGGATTCCGCCGCCGCCGTGGTACTGCCGCAGCGAGCCACCGCACAGAAGATCTGGAGCTGACGGAAACTGAGGGCCATGGACTCACCTACCTGTTTTTCAGGTATTTAATACAGAAACTATTCGTTTCACAAATTCATTCCCGCTACCTAACCTGCGTCCCGTGACCTCACCTGAGGAGCGAAGGATGCACACCCTCCCCGTCAAGACCGGTACCAGACCCCTGGCCCAGGTCCAGAAACTCATCCCCGGCCTGCTGCTCAGCGCCGCCCTGGCCGGCGCGGCGATCCTCCTGGGTCGTTCGCAATGGTTGCAGCACAACGGCATCAGCGCGCTGACCCTGGCCATCGTGCTCGGCATCGTCGTCGGCAACACCCTGTACCCTCGGATCGCCGCCGGCAGCGCCGCCGGCGTCGGCTTCTCCAAGCAGATCCTGCTGCGCGCCGGGATCATCCTCTACGGCCTGCGCCTGACCTTCCAGGACATCGCCGGCGTCGGATTGCACGGCGTGCTGCTGGACGCCCTGATGCTCGCCAGCACCTTCGGCCTGGCGTGCCTGCTCGGCACCCGGCTGTTCGGCCTGGACCGCACCACCACCCTGCTGATCGGCGCCGGCAGTTCGATCTGCGGCGCCGCCGCGGTGATGGCCACCGAGCCGGTGGTGCGTGGCCGCGCCGAACAGGTCGCGGTGGCGGTTTCCACCGTGGTGGTGTTCGGCACCCTGGGCATCTTCCTCTATCCGGCGCTGTTCCAGCTCGACCAGGACTGGGGGCTGCTACCGCGCGACCCTGGCCCCTGGGGCGTGTACATCGGTGCCACGGTGCATGAGGTGGCCCAGGTGGTCGCCGCGGGTCGTTCGATCGGCATCGAGGCAGCGGATACCGCGGTGATCGCCAAGATGGTCCGGGTAATGATGTTGGCGCCCTTCCTGATCCTGCTCTCGGCCTGGCTGGCACGCGACAAGGCGCACCGCCGGCAGCACAGCGGCGCGACCAAGATCACCATTCCCTGGTTCGCCGTCGGCTTCGTACTGGTCGCCGGGCTCAACTCGCTGGTCAGCCTGCCGCCGGCGCTGGTCAGCCACGTCAACGACCTCGACACCTTCCTCCTGGCCATGGCGATGGCCGGCCTCGGCCTCGGCACGCACCTCTCGGCGATCCGCCGCGCCGGCCTCAAACCGCTGCTGCTGGCCGCCCTGCTATTCGCCTGGCTGGTGCTCGGCGGTGGATTACTCACCCGCCTGGCGCTCGCCTGAGTCCTCCGCCAGGAAGCCCTGCACGGCCCGCCGCAAGGCCTCGTGCAGGGCTTCCACCTCGTCGATGCCGTGGCCGCGCAGGCAGCCATGGACCAGCCCGTTTCCCGGATAGAACCCTGCCTCGCCACCCGCCGCGCGTAGCGCTGCGCCATAGCGCTCGCCGTCGTCGCGCAGCGGATCGAATTCGGCGACCGCCACGAAGGCCGGCGGCAGGCCAGTGAAATCAGCGGCCTCCAGGGGCAGCGCCAGCGGCTGTCGGTGCAGCGCCGCCAGCGGCAGGTAGGCGTCCAGGCACGCCTGCACATCGCCGAGGCCGAGCAACGGCGCGTCGACGCAGTCGATCCGCGAGGGCGATGGCGCGGCGGACAGCAAGGGATAGAGCAATATCTGCGCAGCCGGCGACGGCGCGCCGCCATCGCGCAGGGCCAGGCACAGCGCCGCCGCCAGGTTGCCGCCGGCGCTGTCGCCGGCCACCAGCAGGCGTCGCCCATCCAGCGCTTCGTCCAGCTCGCCCAGGCTCAGCGCCTGCCAGGCACGCAGGCAATCCTGCAATGCCGCCGGGAACGGATGCTCCGGCGCCAGTCGGTAATCCACCGCCAGCACCAGCAGGCCCAGGCGCGCCGCCAGGTCGGCGCAGATGAAATCGTGTGAATCGAGGCCGCCGAGCATCCAGCCACCACCGTGCAGGTAGAGCAGCGCCGGCCAACCGCCGGGCGGTGCCGGGCGGTCGGGGCGATAGCGGCGCACGCGCACCGGCGGCGCGGCCGGCAAGCAGGAGTCGAGCACCCGCAAACCGGCCGGGCGCGGCGGCGCGAACGCCTGGCACATCCGCGCGTAGGCCGCACGTTGCGCATCCAGGCGCGGACTGTCGCTGGCGAACGCCCGGCTGTGCTCGACGAAGCGCCACATCGCCGGAGACAGCGGATACTTCGCAGCCATCGCGCTCAGCGCACCGGCGGCAGGCCGATCACCCGACCGACACCTTCCGGCACGGGGAGCGCGCGATGTGCCTCGGCGAGCGCCTCGACCCGCGCCAGCACCTCGCCTGCGAACGGTACCGAGCGCGGGCCGTCGAGGCTGACGTGGAGCAGCATCTGCTCGCTCAGCGCCAGCGCCTGCCCGCTGCCAGGCAGGTACAGGGCATGGTGGATATGCAGACGCTTGCGATCGTGACCGAGCAGTTGCGTGCGCACCTCGACCCTGGCGCCCTCCTTCACCTCGTGGAGGAAGTTCAGGTGGCATTCCAGGGTGAACAGCGAGTGTCCGCTGGCGTCGCGGTTCTGGCTGTCCAGGCCGATATGCGCCATCAGCGCATCGGTGGCGTAGCTGAACACCAGTAGGTAGAAGGCATCGCGCAAGTGGCCGTTGTAGTCCACCCACTCGGGCAGGACCGGCGTCTCGTAGGTCGTCAGGGCTTGGCTCATGGCAGGCTCCGTGGTTGCGCTCCGCCCGGCGGGGCGGAAGGCGCGTCATGTCACTCGGCGAAGGCGAAGCCGTGCCGGGCCTTGGTTTCCCTGATCGCCCCGAGCACCGCCAGCAGGCAGTCGTCGCGGTAGCGCTCGAGCTCGGCGATGCTGCGCGCGCCCTGCTGCTCGGCGGTGCCCTCCACCACCCGGTCGATCAGGGCTTCGGTGAGTTCCGGCGCCGGCAGGTAGGTCCAGGGCAATTGCAGCGCCGGGCCGAACTGCGCCATGAAGTGGCGCATGCCGGCGTTGCCACCGGCCAGGGTGTAGGTCAGGAAGGTGCCCATGAACGACCAGCGCAGGCCGGCGCCGAAGCGGATCGCATCGTCGATCTCGCCGGTCGTGGCCACGCCGTCGTTGACCAGGTGCAGCGCCTCGCGCCAGAGCGCCTCGAGCAAGCGGTCGGCGATGAAGCCGGGCACTTCCTTGCGTACGTGCAGCGGACGCATGCCCAGCGACTCGTAGACCCGCATCGCCGCCCGCACGGCCTCGGCAGCGGTGCGTTCGCCGCCGACCACCTCCACCAGCGGCAGCAGGTAGACCGGATTGAAGGGGTGGCCGACCAGGCAGCGCTCGGGGTGGCTCGCCTCGGCGTAGAACTCGCTGGGCAGCAGGCCCGAGGTGGACGAACCGATCAGCACGTCGGGCCGCGCCGCGGCGCTGATCCTGGCGTGCAGGTCGAGCTTCAGGTCGAGCCGCTCGGGGGCGCTCTCCTGGATGAAATCGGCGTCGCCCACGCATTCCTCGATGCTCGCGACGAAGCGCAGGCGCTCCTGCGCCGCGCCGGGCGCCAGGCCCTGTTTCCGCAAGGCCGGCCAGGCATTGGCGACGCGCGCGCGCAACGCCGCTTCGGCGCCCGGCGCCGGATCCCAGGCGACGACGTCGAGGCCGTGGGCCAGGGCGCGGGCGATCCAGCCGCTGCCGATGACGCCGCTACCGAGGGCGGCGAAGGTCTTGATCTCGGTGACGAAGGACATGGACATCTCCAGAAGTTGTTCCCGCCCCCGACGGGGCGGGGAGGAAGAAATCAGCGCGGCTTCAGGTTCATCCTGCGGCGCCCTTCCGCCGGGCTCAGGGCGCGCCCGCCGAGGCGCTCGATGATCTCGATGGCGCGCTCCACCAGGCTGCCGTTGCTCGCCGGCACGCCCTTGTCCAGCCAGATGTTGTCCTCCAGGCCGACCCGCACGTTGCCGCCCAGCAACATGGCCTGGGCGACCATCGGCATCTGCGTGCGGCCGATGCCGAAGCCGGCCCAGGTCGCCCCCGGCGGCAGGTTGTCGGCCATCGCCTTCATGGTCGTGGTATCGGCCGGCGCGCCCCAGGGAATGCCCAGGCAGATCTGGAACAGCGGATCCTCCAGCAGCCCTTCCTTGAGCATCTGCTTGGCGAACCAGAGGTGGCCGGTATCGAAGATTTCCAGCTCGGCCTTGACCCCCAGCTCGGTGATGCGCCGGGCGCCGGCGCGCAGTTGCGCAGGGGTGGAGACGTAGATGTAGTCGCCGTCGCCGAAATTGAGGGTGCCGCAGTCCAGGGTGCAGATTTCCGGCAGCAGCTCCTCGACATGCCTGAGCCGCTCCAGCGGGCCGACCAGGTCGGTGCCGGCACCGAACTCCAGGGGCTGCTCGCCCTTGCCGATCTCCAGGTCGCCGCCCATGCCGGCGGTGAGGTTGATGATCACATCGGTGTCGCTTTCGCGGATACGCTCGACCACTTCGCGGTACAGCGCCACGTCGCGGCTGGGCTTGCCGGTGGCGGGGTCGCGGACATGGCAGTGGGCGACGGTGGCGCCGGCCCTGGCCGCCTCGATGGCGGCCTCGGCAATCTGTTTCGGAGTGACCGGGATCGCCGGATGCCGGCCGACGGTATCGCCGGCGCCGGTCACCGCGCAGGTGACGATGACTTCATGGTTCACGGTGGTAGCTTCCTGTATTCGGGGTGTACGAAGCCCCGCCCGGCCGCGCCGGGCGGAACGGATAGGTGCGGGTTACTTCAGCGAGGCCTGGAGCGCGGCCAGGCCGTCCTTGCCGTCGAAGGTGCTCACGCCATCCAGCCAGGCCTTCAGCGGCTCGGGGTTGGCCTTCAGCCACTGCCGCGCGGCGTCGAGGGGCTGGGTGCGATCGAGGATCGGCGCCATCACCTGGCTGACCTGGGCGCTGCTGAAGCGCAGGTTGTGCAGCAGCCGGGCGACGTTGCCGCACTGCGCCTGGTAGCCGGCGGCGGTCATGGTGGAGACGGTGGCCGCGCCTTCGTCGGGACCGAACACATCCTCGCTGCCGGTGAGGTAGGTCATGTCGATCTGCAGGTTCATCGGATGCGGCTTCCAGCCGAAGAACACCACCCACTGCTTGCGCTTGATCGCCCGCTTCACCGCCGTGAGCATCCCGGCCTCGCTGGACTCCACCAGCTGGAAGCCCTTCAGGCCGAAACGGTTGTCGTCGATCATCTTCCGGGTGATGCGGTTCGAGCCGCTGCCCGGCTCGATGGCGTAGATGCGGCCGCCAAGCTTGTCCTTGAAGCGGGCGATGTCGGCGAAGGTCTTCAGCCCGCCCTCGGCGACGTAGCTCGGCACCGCATAGGTGGACTGCGCGTCGGCCAGGGTCGGCGGCTCGATCACTTCGATCCGGCCTTTGTCCAGGTAAGGCCTGGCGACCGGCTGCATGGTCGGTTGCCAGTAGCCGAGGAACAGGTCCAGCTGCTTGTCGGCCAGGCCGGCCAGGACGATCTGTTGCGAGGCGCTGGTCTGCTTCACCTGGTAGCCCAGGCCGTCGAGCAAGGCT
Organism: Pseudomonas sp. 20-5; assembly: GCF_056782835.1. Classification (NCBI taxonomy): domain Bacteria; kingdom Pseudomonadati; phylum Pseudomonadota; class Gammaproteobacteria; order Pseudomonadales; family Pseudomonadaceae; genus Pseudomonas; species Pseudomonas sp. 20-5. Next base: position 6,129,106 of record NZ_CM165584.1, read on the forward strand.
TCGGCCACGGCGCTGCTGGCGACCACGTCGGTCCAGTTCACCGTGCCCAGGCGCACCGTGCGGCACTGCTCGGGTTCGGCGGCCAGGGCGGCGCCACTGGCCAGGATCAGCAGGGCGCAGCCCAGCTGGCGAATCGTCGTCTTCATCGGTCTCCCCTCGTGCGGCTATTGATTGTTTTTCTGCGAGGTGGGCGCCGGCCCCTTGCGAGACCGACCCTGGCGACCAAGGTACGCAGCCGGGACGGCGGCGAAGCGCACTGCGGCGACCAGCTCTTGCACTGCAGCGACCTGGCCATTGCCAAGCGCGGCGGGCCTGCGCTACACACAGGCTGCGCAACCTCAACCCCGGAGCGCCCCATGTCCCAGGACTTCTGGTTTCTCCTGCTGCCCGGCTTCTCGGTAATGGGCTTCGTTTCCGCCGTGGAGCCACTGCGAGTGGCCAACCGCTTCCACGCCGACCTCTACCGCTGGCACGTGCTCAGCGCCGACGGCGGTCCGGTGCTGGCCAGCAATGGCATGTCGGTGAACAGCGACGGCGCGCTGGAGCCGTTGAAGAAAGGCGACCTGCTGTTCGTGGTGGCCGGTTTCGAGCCGCTGCGGGCGGTCACCCCGGCACTGGTGCAGTGGCTGCGCAAGCTCGATCGCAACGGCGTGACCCTCGGTGGCATCGATACCGGCAGCGTGGTGCTGGCCGAGGCCGGTCTGCTCGACGGGCGCCGCGCGACCCTGCACTGGGAAGCCATCGACGCCTTCCAGGAGTCCTACCCGCAACTGAGCGTGACCCAGGAGCTGTTCGAGATCGACGGTCCGCGCATCACCTCGGCCGGCGGCACCGCCTCCATCGACCTGATGCTCGACCTGATCGCCCAGGCCCACGGTCCGCAACTGGCGGTGCAGGTTTCCGAGCAGTTCGTGCTCGGCCGCATCCGCCCGCGCCAGGACCACCAGCGCCTGCAGGTGGCGACCCGCTATGGCGTGAGCAACCGCAAGCTGGTGCAGGTGATCGGCGAGATGGAGCGGCATACCGAGCCGCCACTGACCACCCTGGAGCTGGCCGAGCGCATCCAGGTCACCCGCCGCCAGCTGGAACGGCTGTTCCGCGTGCACCTGGACGACACGCCCTCGAACTTCTACCTCGGCCTGCGCCTGGACAAGGCCCGCCAGTTGCTGCGCCAGACCGACCTCAGCGTGCTACAGGTGAGCCTGGCCTGCGGCTTCGAGTCGCCGTCGTACTTCTCCCGCAGCTACCGCGCGCGCTTCGCCGCCAGTCCCAGCCAGGATCGCGCGGTGCTGCCGCTCAAGGCTCCCGCAGCCACGCCGCCAGGCGCGCCAGCAGGGCATCGCACGCCTCGAGCTGAGCGAGGCTGACGAACTCGTCCGGCTTGTGGCCCTGGTCCATGCTGCCGGGACCGCAGATCACCGCCGGGATACCGGCCTGGTGGAACAGCCCGCCCTCGGTGCCGAAGGCCACGGTGGAGAAATCCGTCGAACCGCTGAGCAGGCCGATCAGCTCCGCCGCCTGGCTGTCGTCTGCGGTGAGCAGGCCGGGATAGGCCGATAGCGGCGTGAAGCGGATATCGGTACTTCGCTCCACCGCGCGCATCCGCGGCAGCAGTTCGCTTTCGGCATAGTCGCGGAGTTCCTCGGCGACCTGCCGCGGGTCGTCCGCCGGCAGCGCGCGGACCTCGAAGTCGAAGCGGCACTCGGCGGGCACGATGTTCAGCGCCCGGCCGCCCTGGATCAGTCCGGTCTGCACCGTCGAATAGGGCGGGTCGAAACGCCGGTCGTGGCGCTCCGGCACCGCCAGGCGCGCGCCGATCTCGCCGAGGCGGCCGATCAGCCGCGCGGCGTATTCGATGGCATTCACCCCCTGCGGCGCGTAGGCCGAATGGCAGGCCGCGCCGTGCACCTCGCAGCGCATGGCCAGCTTGCCCTTGTGGCCGAGCACCGGCTTCAGCTCGGTGGGCTCGCCGATGATGCACAGCAACGGCTTGTGCGGACGCCGCTCCAGCGCCGCGAGCAGCGAACGGACGCCCAGGCAGCCGACTTCCTCGTCGTAGGAGAACGCCAGGTGCACCGGCAGGCGCAACGGCGCGGCGAGGAACGCCGGGACGGCCGCCAGCACGCAGGCCAGGTAGCCCTTCATGTCCGCCGTGCCACGCCCGTAGAGGCGGCCATCGCGCTCGCTGAGCCGGAACGGCGGCACGCTCCAGGCCTGGCCGTCCGCCGGCACCACGTCGGTATGCCCGGAAAGGCAGACGCCGCCACGGTCGCTGGGGCCGATGGTGGCATAGAGATTGGCCTTGCGGCCGTCGGCGTCGAAGAACAGTTCGCTGTCGACGCCGAAACCCGCCAGGTAGTCGCGGACGTAGTCGATCAGCGCCAGGTTGGACTCGCGGCTGACGGTGTCGAAGGCCACCAGGTCGGCGAGGATGTCGCGGCTGCCGGGCATGTCGGGCTCCAGGGCGCAGGTCTCGCGCTGCGCCGTCGAGGAAGGGAACGACCCGCTCACTCGTCGCCGGGCACGCCGTAGCTCGGCGCACGGGTCGGGTCGAGGGCGCGGGTCACATAGTCCTGCATCTGCGGCTTGTAGGCGAGCCACAGTCGCTCGAGCTGGCCGATGGGGTCGTGCTCGGCCCAGTCGACGCGCAGGTCGACCACCGGCCAGAGCAGGTCGCCGACCACCGACAGCGCCGCCGAATGCACCGGCCCGGCTTCGCCACCAGCGGCCAGCGCGGCACGCATCGCCGCCAGCAGGCGCTCGGCGAGCAGGCCTTCGGCGTTCTCGAAGGCATCCACCATCGCCTCGATCACTTCCGGCGCGGCCAGCAGGTTGCCGGCCGCCACGCATTGTTCGCCGGCCCGCGCATGGTGGACGCCGAGCGCCTCGCGGCCGGTGAACAACGCGGTGCGGCCGTGCTGGTCGATCACCGTGACCTGGCGATACTGGCCATAGCCGTTGCTGCTCAGCGCCTGGTCCAGCGCTTCGCCAGGGGCCAGGCCCTGGTCGAGGCGGTCGAGGATCTGCGGGCCGAGCGCCGGCAGGGTGATGTTCTGCGTAGCCACCGCGCCGGTGCCGGCGCGCAGCCAGGGACAACGGGCGCCGACGGCGATGCTCGACGAGCTGATGGCGATGCCCAGCTGGCCGGTTTCGGCGCAGCGGCCGACGATGGAAAAGGTCATGGCGCGCGCCTCCTCATTGCTGCCAGTCGTCGGGAATCACCGCGATCACGTCAATCTCCATCAGCCACTGCGGCTGGCCGAGGGCCGAGACCACCAGTCCGGTGGAGATCGGGAACACCCCTTTGAGCCACTTGCCGACCTCGCGATAGACCGGCTCGCGGTAGCGCGGATCGATCAGGTAGGTGGTGGTCTTGACGATGTGCGAGAGGTCGCTGCCGGCTTCCTCCAGCAGTTGCTTGACGTTCTTCATCGCCTGCTCGGCCTGGGCGCGCGGGTCGCCGAGGCCGACCAGGTTGCCGTCGAAGTCGGTGCCGACCTGGCCGCGCACGTACACCGTGTTGCCGGCGCGCACGGCCTGGCAGAGATCGTTGTCCAGGGACTGGTTGGGGTAGGTGTCCTTGGTGTTGAACATGCGAATGCGGGTATGGGTAGGCATCAGCTGACTTCCTGGAGGCTGGTTTGCGGAGCTTGCGAGGCGCGGTCCTGTTCCTGGCGCTGGGCAGCGTCGCGGTATGCGAGGTACTTGCGCTGGATGGCGATGTGGTCGGCGACATGGCGCGCGTCGTGCCAGACGCCCCAGATGAACGAGGAGCCGCGCCGCGACAGCCAGGGCAGGCCGATGAAATACACGCCGGGTTCGCTGGACACGCCACGCTGGTGGCGCGGCTTGCCGTCGCGGTCGAAGGCATCGACCTGCAGCCAGCCGAAGTCGACGGCATAGCCGGTGGCCCAGATGATGCTGCCCACCCCGGCCTCGGCCAGGTCCAGTTCGAGGATCGGATCGGTCACGCACTGCGGGTCCGGCAGCCGGCGGCGCGCCTCGGGCTCTTCCGGCAGGTCAAGGCCGTTGCGGGCGATATAGGCGTCGGCGGCGTCGAGCAACGCCAGGTAGTTCTCGTCGCCGCGCGCCAGGTTCTCCGCCAGGTCCGGCCGGAAGGTCGCGACGCCGTCGACGAAGGATTCGGTCAGTCCGACCAGGGTCACGCCCTGATGCGCCAGGGCGCGGAAGTCCACGGTATGTCCGCCGCGGGCACCGCTCACGGCGATGGTCACATGCTCGCGCCCGGGCTTGGCGACTTCCGCATCCCATTCGCCGAGCACGCCCAGCCACCAGCAGAAGTCGCGGTTGCGGTAGGAACGCGGCGGACGGTCATGAGCGCCCACCGAGAGGTAGACCTGGCGCCCGGCACGTTGCAGCTCGTCGGCGATCTGTACCCCCGACGAACCGGCGCCGACCACCAGTACCGCACCTTCGGGCAGCTGCTGCGGGTTGTAGTAGTGGGCCGAGTGGATCTGCCGGATACGCTCGTCGCGCGGCGCGATCGGCGGGATCACCGGACGCTGGAACGGGCCGGTGGCAGCGACCACGCGGTTGGCCTCGATGGTCCCGGCGGAGGTTTCCACGGTGAAGCCGGGGCGGCCGACATTGCGCACCACCTTCCTCACCTCGACGCCGGTACGGATCGGCGCGTCGAATTTCTTCGCGTAGGCCTCGAAATAGGCCGCCACCTGGTCCTTGCCGGGGAAACCGTCGGGATCGATGTCGAATTCCATTCCCGGGAAGCGGTCGTGCCAGGCCGGGCCGTTGGCCACCAGCGAATCCCAGCGTCCGCTGCGCCAGGCCTCGGCGATGCGGTTGCGCTCCAGGACCAGGTGCGGCACGCCGAGCCGGCTCAGGTGCTCGCTCATCGCCACGCCGGCCTGGCCGGCGCCGACGACGAGGGTGTCGGTCTTTTCCACGGTCCCGTCCGTGCGCGAGGGCAAGGCGGTGCGATTCAGGTCGGTCATGGCTCGGTTCCTCGGACTCTGGTCGTTCTTGTTCTGCGGTTGCGTGATGGCCGCATTCTGTTCAGAGCCGGGGAATAGCGAAATTATGATTTTTGTAGTCGCTGGCTAGGGAAAAGCTGCACGCCCGCGCGGTCGGCGGGCGGCAGAGGCGTCGCTCAGGACCTGCCGACGATCTGGCGAGCTGGAGAAACCGGGCGAAAGCGGACGGGGAAGCGGAGTCCCCGAACGGCAACCGAGCTTTCCGAAGCCGTTTCCAACGCGGTTTTGCCGACGTACAGAGTTCGCGAAGGTTTTCAGAGGATCGGCGAGACCAGCCGCGCCACGCGCATCCCCAGTTGCTGCAGGCGGCGCACGCTGCGGCGGTCTTCCGGAGTGAATTCGAGCGACTCGGCGAAGTCCGCCTCGAGCATCGCCTCCACCTCGCCGGCGAAGCCCTCGTCGACGGTCACCACCATCACCTCGAAATTCAGCCGGAACGAACGGTTGTCCAGGTTGGCGCTGCCGACGGCGGCGGTGTCGCGGTCCACCAGCACCACCTTCTGGTGGAGGAAGCCGGGCTGGTAGCGGAACACCTTGACCCCGGCACGGATCGCCTCCAGCGCGTAGAGGCTGGACGCGGCATACACCGTGCGGTGGTCCGGGCGCGAGGGTATCAGCAGGCGCACGTCGACGCCGCGCAGCACCGCCAGGCGCAGGGCGGCCATCACCGCTTCGTCGGGAACGAAATACGGCGAGGTGATCCAGACCCGCTCGTGGGCGGCGTTGATCATCTCGACGAAGAACAGCGAGCAGGTTTCCTGGGCATCCGCCGGACCGCTGGCGACTACCTGGCAGAGCGCGCCCTCGCTGTCGTACTGCGGCGGCAGGATCAGCGGCGGCAGGCTGTGGGTCGCCCAGTACCAGTCCTCGGCGAAGCTTTCCTGCAGGCACGCCACCGCCGGCCCGCGCAGTTCCATGTGGGTGTCGCGCCAGGGCGCCAGCGGCGGCTTCTCGCCGAGGTACTCGACGCCGACGTTGTGCCCGCCGACGAAACCGCACTCGCCATCCACCACCACGACCTTGCGGTGGTTGCGGAAATTCACCTGGAAGCGGTTGAGCATGCCGCTGCCGGTGCTGAAGCCATGCATCTGCACGCCGCCCTGGCGCAGCCGCTCGACATAGCGGTGCGGCAGCGCGTGGCTGCCGATGGCGTCATAGAGGAAGAACACCTCGACGCCGTTGGCCGCACGTTCCAGCAGCAGTTGCTGGAGGCGCTGGCCGAGGGCGTCGTCGCGGACGATGAAGAACTGCACCAGGATCACCTGGCGGGCGGCGGAAATCGCCTTGAACATCGCCTCGAAGCTGGCCTCGCCGTTGACCAGCAGGCGCACCCGGTTGTTCGCCAGGGTCGGCGTGCGGGTCATCCGCACCAGCGCCTTGAGCCCCTTGTAGCCGCTGACCTGGCGGGCCGCCAGGGCCTCCTCGACCCAGGGACGCCAGTCCAGCTCGGCGGCCGCCAGGTGCATCTCGCGGTTGGCCTGGCGCCGCGCCTCGATGTAGGCGTCGAAACGGCTGCGACCGAACACCAGGTACGGCAGCAGGGTCAGGTACGGCATGAATACCAACGAGGTGGCCCAGGCGATCGCGCCCTGGGCGGTGCGCACGGTGAGCACGGCATGGATGGCGGCGACGAAGCCGAGTACCTGGATACCGACCAGCAGCAGGCCGAGGTAGGTGGTGGAGGTCATTGCGCGAGGTCGATCCTTGTCCACTCCGGTGGCGGCCATCATAGCCCTCTCCGGGGTAGGTCTGGCCAGCCTGGCAAACAGCCAGGGGGGCGAGGCGGGATTGGCAGGATCCGTGGGATCGACGTCATTCGGCCGCGCTCGCCCTGCCCTACGCTGTTCCCATCGAAAACCACCGCAGACCGAGGAGCCCGCCATGAGCGACGTCCGTCCCCCGCTTCCCCCCTTCACCGCCGAAACCGCCGCGCAGAAGGTCCGCGCCGCCGAGGACGGCTGGAACAGCCGCGACCCGCAGCGCGTCTCGCTGGCCTACAGTCCCGACAGCGTCTGGCGCAATCGCTCGACCTTCGTCCGCGGCCGCGAGCGGATCGTCGAATTCCTCAGCGGCAAGTGGCAGCGCGAGCAGGAGTACCGGCTGATCAAGGAACTCTGGGCGTTTACCGGCAACCGCATCGCCGTGCGCTTCGCCTATGAATGGCACGACGACTCGGGCAACTGGTTCCGCTCCTACGGCAACGAGAACTGGGCGTTCGACGAGCAGGGATTGATGTACGAACGTCACGCCAGCATCAACGACCTGCCGATCCGCGAGGACCAGCGGCTGTTCCGCTGGCCGCTGGGGCGCCGGCCGGACAACCATCCGTCGCTCGGCGAACTCGGCCTCTGAACCCGCGCCGGCAGGGGCGCGCGCACTCCCCGTTGCCGGCCCCGGGCGGCCAGCGCCTGTTCCATCCGCGACATTGCCCTCCGTCGTTGCGGTCGCACGCTTGACGCTTTCGGCACGACCCTGGTCGTTTTCGGGCCGGGTCGCGCCGGGCCCCGACGATATGCTGCCCCCAAAGCGTCGGCACAAGTCCCGGCGCGCCCAGCCTGAAAGGGGTATGCCAGATGAGCCCAGCCGAATTGCACGCCGACAGCATCGTCATCGACGGTCTGATCATCGCCAAGTGGAACCGCGAACTGTTCGAGGACATGCGCAAGGGCGGCCTGACCGCCGCCAATTGCACCGTATCGGTATGGGAAGGCTTCCAGGCGACGGTGAACAATATCGTCGCCAGCAACAAGCTGATCCGCGACAACAGCGACCTGGTGATCCCGGTGCGCAGCACCGCGGACATCCGCAAGGCCAAGGAGCAGGGCAAGACCGGCATCCTCTACGGTTTCCAGAATGCCCACGCATTCGAGGACCAGATCGGCTACGTCGAGGTGTTCAAGCAGCTCGGCGTGGGCATCGTGCAGATGTGCTACAACACCCAGAACCTGGTCGGCACCGGCTGCTACGAGCGTGACGGCGGGCTCTCCGGCTTCGGTCGGGAGATCGTCGCGGAGATGAACCGGGTCGGCATCATGTGCGACCTCTCCCACGTCGGCAGCAAGACTTCCGAAGAGGTCATCCTCGAATCGAAGAAGCCGGTCTGCTACTCCCACTGCCTGCCGTCCGGCCTCAAGGAACACCCGCGCAACAAGTCCGACGAGGAGCTGAAGTTCATCGCCGATCATGGCGGCTTCGTCGGTGTGACCATGTTCGCGCCGTTCCTCAAGAAAGGCATCGACTCGACCATCGACGACTACGCCGAGGCCATCGAGTACGTGATGAACATCGTCGGCGAGGACGCCATCGGCATCGGCACCGATTTCACCCAGGGCCACGGCCACGACTTCTTCGAGTGGCTGACCCACGACAAGGGCTACGCCCGGCGCCTGACCAACTTCGGCAAGATCGTCAACCCGCTGGGCATCCGCACCGTCGGCGAATTCCCCAACCTCACCGAGACCCTGCTCGAGCGCGGCATGCCCGAGCGCGTGGTGCGCAAGGTGATGGGCGAGAACTGGGTAAGGGTCCTGCGCGACGTCTGGGGCGAGTAACTCCCGGCCCACTCCCGACTCGTCGCCTCTTCCTCAAGGGAGCGGCATTGCATCGCACCCACCTTCCCTCTCCCCGCCTCTCTCCCTGAAGGGAGAGAGGGAGTCAAAAGAATCGGAGCTTACACCATGGCCAAACATGCCCCCCAACTGCCCATCGAGGTCGACAGCGAGACCGGCGTCTGGACCACTGACGCCCTGCCGATGCTCTACGTACCGCGACATTTCTTCGTCAACAACCACATGGGCATCGAGGAAGTGCTGGGCGCCGACGCCTACGCCGAGATCCTCTACAAGGCCGGCTACAAGTCCGCCTGGCACTGGTGCGAGAAGGAAGCCGAATGTCACGGCCTGGAGGGCGTGGCGGTGTTCGAGCACTACATGAAGCGCCTGTCCCAGCGCGGCTGGGGCCTGTTCGAGATCGAGCGGATCAACCTCGAGGAAGGCACCGCCGAGGTCCGCCTGCGGCACTCCGCCTTCGTCTACGTCTACGGCAAGGTCAATCGCAAGGTCGATTACATGTTCACCGGCTGGTTCGCCGGCGCCATGGACCAGATCCTCGCCGCCCGTGGCAGCAGCCTGCGCACCGTGGCCGAACAGGTCTACAGCGGCGCCGAGGACGGTCACGAAGACGGCCTGTTCGTCGTCAAACCCCTGTAAGCCGAGGAAAGGGTCATGGCCTTCGAAGCAATGTTCCAGCCGATCCAGATCGGCAAGCTGACCATCCGCAACCGCGTGCTCTCCACCGCCCACGCCGAGGTCTACGCCACCGACGGCGGGATGACCACCGAGCGCTACGTGAAGTACTACGAGGAAAAGGCCAAGGGCGGCATCGGCCTGGCCATCTGTGGCGGCTCCTCGGTGGTCGCCATCGACAGCCCGCAGCAGTGGTGGAGTTCGGTGAACCTGTCCACCGACCGGATCATCCCGCACTTCCAGAACCTGGCGGACGCCATGCACAAGCACGGCGCCAAGATCATGATCCAGATTACCCACATGGGGCGCCGTTCGCGCTGGGACGGCTACCACTGGCCGACCCTGATGTCGCCGTCGGGTATCCGCGAGCCGGTGCACCGCGCCACCTGCAAGACCATCGAGGTGGAGGAGATCTGGCGGGTCATCGGCAACTACGCGCAGGCCGCCCGCCGCGCCAAGGAAGGCGGCCTGGACGGCGTCGAGCTGTCCGCCGTGCACCAGCACATGATCGACCAGTTCTGGAGCCCACGGGTCAACAAGCGCACCGACGAATGGGGCGGTAGCTTCGAGGGGCGCATGAAGTTCGGCCTCGAGGTGCTCAAGGCGGTGCGCGCCGAGGTCGGCGAGGACTTCTGCGTCGGCATGCGCATCTGCGGCGACGAGTTCCACCCGGACGGCCTGTCCCACGAGGACATGAAGCAGATCGCCAAGTACTACAGCGATACCGGCATGCTCGACTTCATCGGCGTGGTCGGCTCCGGCTGCGACACCCACAATACCCTGGCCAACGTCATCCCCAACATGACCTTCCCGCCGGAGCCGTTCCTGCACCTGGCGGCCGGCATCAAGGAAGTGGTCGACGTGCCGGTGCTACACGCGCAGAACATCAAGGACCCGAACCAGGCCACGCGCATCCTCGAAGGCGGCTACGTGGACATGGTCGGCATGACTCGCGCGCACATCGCCGACCCGCACCTGATCGCCAAGATCAAGATGGGCCAGGTCGACCAGATCAAGCAGTGCGTCGGCGCCAACTACTGCATCGACCGCCAGTACCAGGGCCTGGACGTGCTGTGCATCCAGAACGCCGCGACCTCCCGCGAATACATGGGCGTGCCGCACATCATCGAGAAGTCCGCCGGACCGAAGCGCAAGGTGGTGGTGGTCGGCGGCGGGCCGGCCGGGATGGAAGCGGCCCGCGTGGCGGCCGAGCGTGGCCACGACGTGACCCTGTTCGAGAAGAAGGAGCAGCTCGGCGGCCAGATCACCACCGCCGCCAAGGCGCCGCAACGCGACCAGATCGCCGGCATCACCCGTTGGTACCAGCTGGAGCTGGCGCGCCTGGGCATCGACCTGCGCCTGGGCACCGCGGCCGACCCCGAGACCATCCTCGACCTGCGCCCGGACGTGGTGGTGCTGGCCAACGGCGGACATCCGTTCCTCGAGCAGAACGAACACTGGGGCGCCGCCGAAGGCCTGGTGGTGAGCAGCTGGGACGTGCTCGACGGCACGGTCGAGCCAGGCAAGAACGTGCTGGTCTACGACACCATCTGCGAGTTCAGCGGCATGTCGGTGGCGGACTTCCTCGCCGACAAGGGCGCCCAGGTGGAGATCGTCACCGACGACATCAAGCCGGGCGTGGCCATCGGCGGCACCACCTTCCCCACCTACTACCGCAGCATGTATCCCAAGGAAGTGATCATGACCGGCGACCTCATGCTGGAGAAGGTCTACCGCGAGGGCGACAAGCTGGTGGCGGTGCTGGAGAACGAATACACCGGCGCGCGGGAAGAGCGGGTGGTCGACCAGGTGGTGGTGGAAAACGGCGTGCGCCCCGACGAGAGCCTCTACTACGCGCTCAAGCAGGGCTCGCGGAACAAGGGCCAGATCGACGTCGAGGCGCTGTTCGCGATCCAGCCGCAGCCCTGCCTCAGCCAGTCCGGAGAAGGCTACCTGCTGTTCCGCATCGGCGACTGCGTGGCCCAGCGCAACACCCATGCGGCGATCTATGACGCGCTGCGCTTGTGCAAGGATTTCTAAGACACGCCTCGTGGCATCCGACCGGCACGGCCGGCCCCCCTCTCCCGCAAGCGGGAGAGGAGGCCGATCCAGCGCCGCCTGACGTCCCGCAGGGAGACCAGAAATGCTCGACACCCTCCTCCCCGTCCTGCTCTTCGCCGCCCTGGCACTTGCCGTGCTCGGCGCCGCGAAGCGCTTCCTCATGTGGCGCCGCGGCCGACCCGCCAAGGTCGACTGGATCGGCGGCCTCATGCAGATGCCGCGTCGCTACCTGGTGGACCTGCACCATGTGGTAGAGCGCGACAGGTACATGTCCAGGACCCACGTCGCCACCGCCGGCGGCTTCGTCCTGGCGGCGCTGCTGGCGATCCTGGTACACGGTTTCGGGCTGCACGGCCGGATCCTCGGCTTCGCCCTGCTGGCGGCCACGGCGCTGATGTTCGTCGGCGCGCTGTTCGTCGCCCGCCGCCGCCTCGACCCACCGTCGCGGCTGTCGAAGGGCCCCTGGATGCGCCTGCCGAAGAGCCTGCTGGCGTTCGCCGCGAGCTTCTTCCTCGCCACCCTGCCGGTGGCCGGGATCCTGCCGGAAGGCTTCGGCGGCTGGTTCCTCGCCGGCCTCCTCGCCATTGGCGTGGCCTGGGGCGTGTCCGAGCTGTTCCTCGGCATGACCTGGGGCGGGCCGATGAAGCACGCCTTCGCCGGTGCCCTGCACCTGGCCTGGCACCGCCGCGCCGAACGCTTCGGCGGCGGCCGCTCCACCGGCCTCAAGGCGCTCGACCTGGCCGATCCGCAGGCGCCGCTGGGCGTGGAAAAGCCCAGCGACTTCACCTGGAACCAGTTGCTCGGGTTCGACGCCTGCGTGCAGTGCGGCAAGTGCGAGGCGATGTGCCCGGCGTTCGCCGCCGGCCAGCCGCTGAACCCGAAGAAGCTGATCCAGGACATGGTCATCGGCCTGGCCGGAGGCAACGACGCGAAGTTCGCCGGCAGCCCCTATCCAGGCAAACCGCTGGGCGAGCACGGCGGCGGCCCGCACCAGCCGATCGTCGCGCTGGATGGCAAGGCCCTGGTCGACGCCGACACCCTGTGGTCCTGCACCACCTGCCGGGCCTGCGTCGAGGAGTGCCCGATGATGATCGAGCACGTCGACGCCATCGTCGACATGCGCCGCCACCTGACCCTGGAGAAAGGCGCCACGCCGAACAAGGGCGCCGAGGTGCTGGACAACCTGATCGCCACCGACAACCCCGGCGGCTTCGCCCCCGGCGGCCGGTTGAACTGGGCGGCCGACCTGAACCTGCCGCTGATGAGCGAGAAGAAGAGCGCCGACGTGCTGTTCTGGGTCGGCGATGGCGCCTTCGACATGCGCAACCAGCGCACCCTGCGCGCCTTCGTGAAGATCCTCAAGGCAGCCGCGGTGGACTTCGCCGTGCTCGGCCTGGAGGAGCGCGACAGCGGCGACGTGGCGCGCCGGCTGGGCGACGAGGCGACCTTCCAGAACCTGGCCAGGCGCAATATCGCGACCCTGGCGAAATACCGCTTCACCCGCATCGTCAGCTGCGACCCGCACAGCTTCCATGTGCTGAAGAACGAATACGGCGCCCTCGGCGGCGACTACCAGGTACTGCACCACAGCACCTTCATCGACGAACTGCTGCGCGCCGGCACGCTGCAACCGGGCCGCAGCAAGGCCGGCAGCGTCACCTACCACGACCCCTGCTACCTGGGCCGCTACAACGGCGAGTACGAGGCGCCGCGCAACGTGCTGCGCGCACTCGGCATCGAGGTCAAGGAAATGCAACGCTCCGGCTTCCGCTCGCGCTGTTGCGGCGGCGGTGGCGGCGCGCCGATCACCGACATCCCCGGCAAGCAACGGATTCCCGACATGCGCATGGCCGACATCCGCGAGACCGGCGCCGAGCTGGTGGCCGTCGGCTGCCCGCAGTGCACCGCGATGCTCGAAGGCGTAGTGGCGCCGCGGCCGGAGATCAAGGACATCGCCGAGCTGGTAGCGGAAGCGCTGATAGAACAGGCGGAAGCGCCGGCAAAAAAGCCGTTGCGGCGTGAAGCCGTGGCGGAGGTGCATTGATGAGAGTGTCGAGCTTCACATCGAACCCGCTGCTAACCGGGGCAGCACGGATAGCGGCCTCTCCCTCCAGGGAGGGGGCCGCAGGATCGGGTAGCCGCAGCCACAGGAAGCATTCCGCATGAACGATATCGTCCGTCGCGATCCACGCGCCGAATGGATCGCCCGCAACCGCCTGCATCCGCTGCATGCGGCCATGCAGTCCGCCCAAGGCGGCGAGGTGCGCTGGATGGGCCCCCACGGCGTGATCCGCAAGAACCCGCACGCCGTCGGCTTCCTCGGCCCCAACGGCATCCGCCGCATCGATCGCTCCGGCGGCCAGCAGGGCAGCGGCGTGCGCCGCGCCAGCGTAGCGCAGGAAGCGCAGTTGCCGCTGCATGTGGTCGAGCAACCGGCATTCCTCGTCGCGGTGGTCCCGGACATGGTCGGCGGCCGTCTCTCCAGCCACGACAAGGACCTCCTCGGACTGGCCCGCAAGCTCGCCGGCAACGACGGCGCGGTGCTCGCCGTGGTGTTCGGCGAACACAAGGAAAGCGCCTTCGACAGCGCCGGCGTCGACCGCCTGCTGCACCTCTCCGGCGGCGAGTACGACGGCTACGCGCCCGAGCAGCGAATACTCGCCCTGCGCAACCTGGAGAACCAGCTCGCCCCGCGCCACTGGCTGTTCCCGGACAGTCGCAACGGCGGCGGCGAACTGGGCCGGCGCCTGGCCGCCGCGCTCGGCGAGCGGCCGGCCGGTCGCGTCTGGCAGGTCGAGGACGGCCGCTGCATCGGCCGCGCCGGCGCCGGCCGCGAGGACATCCAGCGCGCCCTGCCGCGCCTGCTGCTGGCCGCGGCGGAATGCGCCGAGCCGGTCAGCGAGACCCGCCATGAGGTTCGCGAACTGCACATGGCCGAGCAGGTGGCGCGCAACCTGCCACGCATCGAGGACCTCGGCCCGGTGGCCGTGGACCCGGCGCGGATTCCCATGGCCGAGGCCGAATTCATTCTCTCCGGCGGCAACGGCGTGCAGGACTGGACGCTGTTCCACCAGGCCGCCGCCGTCCTCGGCGCCACCGAGGGCGCCTCGCGGGTGGCGGTGGACGACGGGCACATGCCGCGCAACCGCCAGGTCGGCGCCACCGGTACCTGGGTCACCGCGCGGGTCTACCTGGCGGTGGGCATCTCCGGGGCGATCCAGCACCTGCAGGGCATAGGCGCCTGCGACAAGGTGGTGGCGGTGAACCGCGACGCCGGCTGCGACATGATCAAGCGCGCCGATCTCTCGGTGATCGGCGACTCGACGGAAATCCTCCGCGCGCTGATCCGCCTGGCCGAGGCACACCGCAACGGCGCCGCCCGCGATGCGGCCTGAACCCGCTTCCACGTACCTTTCATCGGTATCGAACCATGACTGAGCTGAACATCGTCGCGCTGGTCTCCATCGGCGCCCATCCCGCCTCCGGACGCCCGCGCCGTGCCGAACAGGACGCCCGCGCGGTGGAACTCGGCCTGCGCCTGAGCGGCCCACGCCTACAGGTGCTGCACGCCGGCGACCCGCACGCCGAGGCGCTGCGCGGCTATCTCGGCATGGGCCTGGAACGCTTGTCCGTGCTGGAACAGCCGGCCGGCGCCGACGCCCTGCCCGCACTGGCCGAGCACCTGCGCGACTCTCGCGCGCAACTGGTGCTCACCGGCAGCCAGGCGGAAACCGGGGAAGGCTCCGGGATGCTGCCCTTCCTCCTCGCCGAGCGCCTGGGCTGGCCACTGGTGGTCGGCCTGGCCGAGGTCGAGAAGGTCGAAGACGGCAGCGCTCAGGTCCTCCAGGCTCTGCCTCGCGGCCAGCGACGCCGACTGCGGGTACGCCTGCCGTTCGTCGCCAGCGTCGACAATGCCGCGCCGGTGGCCCGGCAGAGCGCCTTCGGCCCGGCTAGGCGTGGCGAGATCGAGGCCCATGAGGTGGAGGTGGTCGACGACCCGCTGCTCGCCGAAGACAGCCTGCAACCGGCCCGGCCGCGACCGAAGCGGCTCAAGGTAATCAAGGCGAAGACCGGCGCCGAGCGAATGAAAGCCGCCACCGCCAAGGCCTCCGGCGGTACCGGGCAGGTACTCAAGGATCTTTCGGCGGAAGCCGGCGCCGAAGCCATCTTCAAGCTCCTGCGCGAGGAAGGCGTGATCCGCTGAAGCGGGTCAGAACGCACTGTGCGCCAGATCACAAGTTATGACGTGGTGACGATAAATTATTGTATTACGATAATTTATTCCCTAGTTTCGCCATCCAGACGCGAAACACACAGGGGAACCCGGCATGGCGCTGTCCACGCATCTCAGCAACCACAAGCTCTATCTGCTCGGCATGCTCTGCGCCATCCTGGCCTGGGGCATGGCCTGCATCGAACTCGGAGCGAACACCCACCTCTGGTTCTCCGGCCTCAGCGAGCAGGGCTACCTGCAGGCCTGGAGCGATGAAATGCCGCGCCTGGCCAGCGACGGCTTCGTCCTGTCCTGGAGCAGCCGGGCGCTGCTGATGCTGCTGGACTACCTGCCGACCCTGCTTTCCGCGTTCGGCCTGGCGCTCACCGGCCTGTTCTTCCGCCGCCTGGCCAAGGGCGAACGCTGGTCGCAGCGCAACGCCAGGACCCTGGTGCACATCGGCCTGCTGTCCTTCCTGGCACTCTTGCTCCAGCCATTTATCAATACGCTGCAAGGTCTTGTACTATCTCTCGACCTGCCCGACGGCGAGCGTGTCCTGAGCGTTTCGATAGGACTCACTTCCGAAGCGGCCTACGAGTTTCTCAAGGCGATCTTTCTCTGCTCGTTCGGCCTGATGATGAGCGAAGCCAGGAAACTGGACGAAGAAGTAAGAGCCTTCATATGACGACCTCATGATCATCATCCGACTAGACGTCATCCTGGCGAAGAACAAGGTCCGCTCCAAGGAGCTGGCGGAAGCCATCGGTATCACCGAACAGAACCTGTCCCTGCTGAAGAACGGCAAGGTCAAGGGCATCCGCCTCGACACCCTGGAGAAGATCTGCGCCTTCCTGGACTGCCAGCCGGGCGACATCCTGGAATACGTCGCGGACGACTGATCCCCGCTCCACCCTTTCCCAACCAGAAACCATGAACAGACACCTGAACCTCTCGGGCGTTGCGCTCGCGCTCGCCCTGATCTCGGGCTGCGGCCCCTCCGTCCGCTACCAGTACGTGATGCCGCCGAGCGAAGCGGGACGCACCTGCGTCGCCCAGTGCCGCACGCAACAGAGCCAGTGCGAAAGCCTCGCGCGCCTGGAATGGCAGAACGAAAACCGCCTGCGCGAAGCGGAACGGCGCAGCTACCACTATTGCAGCCAGGGCAAGAGCAAGAAGCAGGCGCGCAAGGAATGCCTGGCGCCAGGCTATTCCTCCTCGTTCGGCTACAACGGCTTCGGCGGCTCCGGCAACTTCAACTGCAGTTCCGACTACGACCGCTGCTTCACCGACATCTGCGGCGGCACCATCCGCCGCATCGTCGAGCAACCTCAATGATCGGAGTATCCCCATGAGCCGACGCCTCTTCCCTCTCCTGCCGTTCCTGTTCCTGGTCGGCTGCGCCCAGGGCTATCCCTCCTTCTCCGGCATCCTTCCGGACGTCCGCGTCAGCGGCGACGAACGCAGCTACGCCGAGCGCGCCGAAGACTGCCTGAAACGGCGCAACTGCCCGCCAGCCACCGATCGCGATCCCTTCGTCGCCGACCCCGGGCACTACTCGCTGGGCGGCAGCTTTCACTGGTGAAGCCGGGTGCCGAAGCCTGGCAACCGACCACGGACCTGGCTTCGGCAGGCGCTTTTCTTTATCCTGCGCGCCCTTTGAACGACTGGGACGAGATCATGCTGGAGAACACCCTGGAACGCCTGGAAACCCTGGTAGCCGAGCTGCTGCAACAGAACCAGGCCCTGCGCGACAGCCACGACCAGCTTCAGCAGCAGCTGCGCCAGGCCACCGAGGAAAACGAAACCCTGCAACTCTCCATGCTCGAGCAGGAAGAAAAGCAGAGCGGCACCCAGGCCCGCCTGGAAGCCCTGGTCGAGCGCCTCAGCGCGCAGCAACCGGTTAGCGCATGAGCCGCGACGGCGTCCAGGTCCTGTCGATCCTCGGTCGGGACTATTCGATCCGCGTGCCGGCCGGCGAGGAGAGTGCCCTAGCGGACGCCGCCGCGTTGCTGCAAGCGGAAGTGGACGCCAACAAGCGCAAGTTTCCCTACGTCACCAGCAACGAGCTGGTGGTGCTCTCCGCGCTCAATCTCTGCGCCCGCCAGCTCGGCGCGAACGACGGCGAGTCGCCGCGCCTGCGGGCGGTGGAGCAGCGCCTGGAGGCGCTGGTCGAGCGGATCGCCGGGGCATCCGGCTAGTCGCGCGCCTGCGGACTCGCCCAATACAGCTGCCGATGCCCGCGCGCCTGGTAGTCCTTGACCAGCGCGCAGGCCTCGTCGCGCGTCAGGTCGCGGCGCATGACGAAGGCATTACCGTTGTCGTCCTGGCGCCACAGGCACCAGCGCGTTTCCTCCGCCGGCTTCGCCGCCACCGCGTCAGGCCTTCAGGGTCGAAGTCTTGCGCAAGCGCAGCGCGAGCATGACCAGCAACACGCCGAAGAACACCGCGTAGGCGCCGATCACCCAGACCACCGCCAGCGCCCCGGCGCCGGGGTTGGCGATCATCAGCACGCCGAACAGCACCGAGATGGCACCAGAGAGGATCATCCACCATTCGTTCTGGATCGACTTGCGCAGGCGGATCGCCGCGACGATCTGGAAGATGCCCATCGCCAGCGCCCAGCCGGCGATGATCAGGAGCAGGCCGATGGCGGTCAGTTGCGGCCAGAAGAACGCAACCAGGCCGGCCGCCACGCCGATCACCCCGACCAGCGCCAGCGGCCAGTTGAACTGCCCATCGCTGCGCATGTTGAACGCGGCGATCAGGGCGAACGCTCCGTCCACCAGCGCGTAGGCGCCCCAGAACAGCACCAGCACGGTCAGCGCCAGGGCCGGCGAGAGCAGGGTCAGGACGCCGAACACCAGCGCCGCCACGCCGCGCAGGGCCACCAGTTTCCAGTGCTTGCCCAGTTCGGCCCACAGGGGATTGTTTTCCACGCTTGCCTCCAGAGGCCGCCCTTGAGCGGCCCGTTCAGGTTGAGTCCTCCCACCTTAGTCCTTTTGCCGGGAGGCTGTCAGGGGGCGGAGGCGGGAGGCAAGGCGTGTGCGCGGGCTCAGGGCCGGGACTTCTCCGGCGGCCGCTGGCGGCGCCAGCAGGCGAACAGGTTCCAGGCCAGCAGCAGGCTGACGAAAGCGGAACTGACGTAGAACAGCAGGTTGTCCATGACCTTTCCTCCGCAGCGGCGCCCCGCCAGGGGGCGCCTCGTCCGGCTCAGCTGCCGGCCACCTTGCGCACGTGGGCGGACTCCTCGCCGAGGTTGTTCAGCATGCGCTCGCTGTACCAGTCGAGGAAATTGATCACACCGAACTCGTAGGTCTTCGAGTATGGACCAGGCTGGTAGGCGTCGGAGTTGATCCCGCGCTGGTTCTCCTCGGCCAGCCGACGATCCTGGTCGTTGGTCGCGTCCCATACCTCGCGCAGGCGCGCCACGTCGTAGTCGACGCCTTCCACCGCGTCCTTGTGCACCAGCCATTTGGTGGTGACCAGGGTTTCCTGGGCGCTGATCGGCCACACGGTGAAGACGATCAGGTGGTCGCCCATGCAGTGGTTCCAGGAGTGCGGCAGGTGCAGGATGCGCATCGAGCCGAGGTCGGGGTTCTTGATCCGGCCCATGAGCTTCTTGCTGCCTTGCTTGCCGTCCATGGTCATCGACACCGTGCCGTCCAGCAGCGGCATGCGCACGATGCGATTGCGCAGGCCGAAGCTGGCATGGGCGTACGGGATCTTCTCGGCGTCCCAGGCGCTGGTGCAGGCCGCCACCTGGTCCTTGAACGCCTGGCTGGCGCGCGGGTCGGTGACGTCGTCCCACTCCAGCAGGGTCTTCAGCAGTTCCGGGTGGGAGCCGTTGCAGTGGTAGCACTCGCGGTTGTTCTCGATCACCAGCTTCCAGTTGGCGGCTTCGCGGATGGTGGTCTGCACCGCCACCTTGGCGTTCTCCATGTCGTACGGCTCCATGTAGTGCTCGAGCGTCGCCAGGAAGTCGTCGATGGCCGGCGGGTTCTCCGCCAGGCTGATGAAGATGTAGCCGCCGGCGGTCTTCACCTGGATCGGCTTCAGGCCGTACTCCTTCATGTCGAAGTCGGCGCCCATCTCGGTGCCGGCGAACAGCAGGCGGCCATCCAGCTCGTAGGTCCACTGGTGGTAGGGGCAGACCAGCTTGGCCACCTTGCCTTTCTCGCTCACGCACAGGCGCGAGCCGCGGTGCCGGCAGACATTGTGGAAGGCATGCACCTGGCCTTCGGCGCCACGGATCACCAGGACCGGGTTCTTACCGATCTGCAGGGTGAGAAAATTGCCCTTGGCGGGAATCTCGCAGGTCATGCCGGCGATCAGCCATTCCTTGTGGAAGATCTCCTGCATGTCGATCTCGAACAGGCGCTGGTCGCAGTAGAAGGGCTGCGGCAGCGAGAAGCTGTGGTCGCGGCTGCGCAGCATGTCGGCGGTGACCTTGCGGGCCGGTTCCAGGGGATCGCCGAGACTCAGGGTGGAAGTGACGTCCATCGGTAACTCCTCATGCCGCCCCCGCGCGGGTGGCGGCGGAAAAAGTGGCTGATACGGTTGCTACGCAAGGTGGCGTTCACAGCCTTCCTCATCCCGGCGCGGCGTCCGGAATCCCGCCCTGCCGATGGACGGGCCCCGCCGTGGCGGGAATGAAGGTCAGTCGCTCTACACGTCCGGGCTCTACCCTCCCGGGGTTCATGCAAACCCTCGTCTCGGCTGGTCTGGAGTGTGGGCCCGCGCCCGCCGCCGACCTTATCCATGGGCGACATGACCGCATCCGTTTCCGACGCTCCGGGCCGCGTCCCAGCAGGCAGGTCGCGATAAGCATGTAAATGTCGCTGGCAGGTAAATGAGCGGCCACGGCGATGCGCACAATCCGCCCCATCAGGCCATCGTTCGGCCCCGTGCGCACGGAGAGATCATCATGTCGAGCAACTTCCTCAATCCGGTCACCACCCAGACCTGGGCCAACGGCCGGCACCTCGTGCGCTGCGTCAAGGTCATCCAGGAAACCTGGGACGTGCGCACCTTCTGCTTCATGGCCGACCAGCCGATCCTGTTCTTCTTCAAGCCGGGCCAGTTCGTCACCCTGGAGCTGGAGATCGACGGCGAGCCGGTGATGCGCTCCTACACCATCTCCAGCTCGCCCTCGGTGCCCTACAGCTTCTCCATCACCATCAAGCGGGTGCCGGGCGGGCGGGTTTCCAACTGGCTGCACGACAACCTCAAGGAAGGCCAGGAGCTACCGGTGCACGGTCCGGTCGGCCTGTTCAACGCCATCGACTTCCCGGCCGACAAGGTGCTGTTCCTCTCCGGCGGGGTCGGCATCACCCCGGTAATGTCCATGGCGCGCTGGTTCTTCGACACCAACGCCAACGTCGACATGGTCTTCGTCCACAGCGCCCGTTCGCCGAAGGACATCATCTACCACCGCGAGCTGGAGCACATGGCCTCGCGGATCGACAACTTCAGCCTGCACATCATCTGCGAGCGCCACGGCCTCGGCGAAGCCTGGGCCGGCTACCGTGGCTACCTGAACCTGCGCATGCTGGAACTGATCGCCCCGGACTTCCTCGAGCGGGAAATCTTCTGCTGCGGCCCGACGCCCTATATGAGCGCGGTGAAGCACCTGCTGCAGGGCCACGGCTACGACATGAGCCGCTACCACGAGGAAGCCTTCGGGCCGACTCCGCCGGAGGTCCGCGCCGACGTCAGGGAACTGGCCGCGGAAGCCGCCGAGGCGCCGGAGGTACCGGTCGCCGACCAGCACCAGGTGGAATTCACCGCCACCGGCAAGAGCATCCGCGTCAGCCCCGGGGAAACCGTGCACGCCGCCGCCGCCAAGCTCGGCCTGCACATTCCGAAGGCCTGCGGGATGGGCATATGCGGCACCTGCAAGGTAATGAAGACCGCCGGCGAGGTGGAGATGGAGCACAACGGCGGGATCACCGACGAGGATGTCGCCGAAGGCTACATCCTCTCCTGCTGCAGCGTGCCCAAGGGCGACGTGGTCATCGACTACTGAGGGCGCGAGGGAAACGCCAGGCGCTCCCAGTAGCGCCGCCGCGGCAGTTCCTCGGCCGGCAGCCAGCGTCCGGCGCAGGCCTGCAGCGGCTCGGCGGGAGCCTTCAGCAGCGAGTCCAGGGCCAGCACGTAGCGCCCCGTCCCCGCGCAGCGGAAGCACAGGTCGTCGTCGAAGCTGTCGAAGCACGGGTACTCGCCGAGGTCGTCGCGGTAGCGACGCAACGTCCGCTCTTGCACGTCGAGCAGCAGCAGGCGCCACTGGTCCCGTTCCAGGTCGCTTTCCTCGTAGCGCTGGACGTGCCGGGTCAGCGCCAGGTAGCGACCGTCCGCCGACCAGATCATTGGCGCCGCCAGGTTGCCCAAGCCGATGCCCGACGCGGTCAGCAGGTAGCCGTCGCGGCTGAACCCGGCGCGCACGTCCTCGTCGCGGTGCATGCCCTCGTAGTGGAAACCGAAGCCCCAGGCGGCGTCCTCCGCGCCCACCGACGGCAAGACGAAGTCGCCGTCGCTCCAGGGCCGCGGCGCTGCGTCCAGCCAGCGCGACGTGGGGCACAGCCGCCAGGCCGTGCCATCGAACGCCACCCGCGCCTGCTCGTAGTAATGCCGCCAGTCGTCGTGGAAGCGGCCGAATGCGTGCCAGGCGCCGGGCTCGGGCAAGCCTTCGTCGAAGCGGCGCAACAGGCCGGGGTCGCCTTCGCCCGGCCCGCCCGGCGGCTGGTAGGCGTTGCGGCCGAGCAGGTGGAGCAAATGCACCTGGCCATCGATGAAACCTTGCAGGTGTAGATCGGCCAGCGGCTCGGCGAGCCACTCCAGGCGCCGCTCCCGGCTATCGAGTATGGCCAGGCGCTGCGGCAGGGTCGGCGCCTCGGCGAAGGCCACCACGGCCAGGTAGCGACCGCAATCGGACACGCGGTGGTCGAGCGTCCACTCGCCATCCAGGCGCCAGTCGCCCAGGCGCAAGGCATAGGCGCCGCGCTCCGCCTCCTGATCGTCGCGCAACCACTCCCAGACGGCCCGGCTGCCATCGGCCAGCGGTGCGCTCTGCAACAGGCATCCCGGCCTGCCGGCCGCGCCATCCAGGGGCAGCAACAGGTCCAGGCGCGGCATGTCGGCCTCGCGCCAGCGCGGCCGGTCGTCCGCATCGCGAGCGTGCAGAAGGTAGAGGCTGGAATGGCTGTACGAACCCAGCGTGCCGTAGCGTTCGTAGGTCAGGCAGGGTTGCGCCAGGTCCAGGCCGAAACGCAGCCAGCCATCCTCCAGCCCGAGCAGTTCGGGCCCGCCGGCATGGGGCTCGGCGGGCAACGCCGACCACGGCGCGCCCAGCGCACGCAGACCGCCGTCCTCTCGCCAAAGCCAGTAGGCATCCTGCCCCAGCGGCTCGCCTGCTGCCTGCAGCGCCAGCGCCCGGCCGTCATCGTTCCAAGCCAATGGCGGCGCTTCACGGGACAGGTAGAGGCCGCTGGCCTCGTCGTTTATCCACAGCTCGCCGCGGTTGGCGCGCAGCGGCGCGAAAGGATCGTCCAGGGCCAGCAGGCTGTCCGGCAGCCAGGGGCGGATTTCCAGCGCGGGTCCGCCAAGCGGGGTCGGTAACGGTTGCGCGCGCAGATCCCTGCTCCAGCGCTGCCATTCGCTCTCGGGCAGCCAGAGGTCGCCGATGGCAACGAAGGACTCGGCCTCGCTACCGGCCTTGAGCATCTGTAGCTCGAGGCGCTGCGGTGCGTTGGACGTCAGCGGACTGTGCCGGCCGATCACCTCGCGCTCGGTGACGCTGTCCAGCTCCCAGAAGTTGTCCACGGCACAGCGGTAGAGCAACCGCTCCTGCCGGTCGAAGATCGCCAGGCCCCACGCGCCTCGGCTCGGTATCGGCGAAACGAAGTGGCGGCCATCGCTGGAAAAGCGTGCCGAAGGATTGCAGTCGGGGATGAAACAGCCGTCGGGCATCAGGTAGTGGCATACCAGCGGGCCGCCCATGGCGATCTCGCCGCCGTCGAACAGGCGGATCGCCTCGCCCTCGGGGGTCCGCTCGGGCGCTTCGCCGCCCCATGCGCTACCTCCGGCCGGCAGGGGTACGTCCAGCGCTTGCGGAGCCTGGCGCTCCAGGCGCAGGCCGCGCTCGAAGCGGATCTGCAACAGCACGCCGCCGATCACCGCCAGCAAGCCACCGCCCAGTCCCAGCCAGAAGCCCGGCAGTGCCTGGCCCAGGGCGATGCCGCCACCCAGAACCCAGAAGAACAGCGCCTGTTGCAGGCGATACGGCACCTTGCCGCGCCAACGATCCGTGGCCCACTCGGCGCCCAGCAGCAGCACCCAACCCAGCGCTACCAGCGGCAACGGAAGGAGGACGCCAAGGGCCACCAGCACGGCGATCCAGGCGATCTCGCCGAGGCCTTCGAGCAACAAGCGGCCGAGCGGCTTGTCTGACATCCGATCATCCATGATCCATCCCACTTTCCTGGCAAAAGCCAAGGGTAATCAAGGCTCCGGCCAACCACCAGAGCCACGGCGAAGCTGACCTTCTCATACTTGAAAACACCAGGGCGCCAAGGTTGTCCACATTCGGACTGGAATTCCATACAGGTGTCTTCTCGCCACCTTGGCGTTCTCGACGATCGATTGTAAGCATTTGAAGTTAAAGGTAAAAACGACAACTTCAAGTTGGCTTCAGGCTCCAGGAACAAAGCCCTTGCCGATCTCTGGAGAGGCCTTTCGAGGGTAGGTTGATCACAGACTTATCCACAGACCGTGTGGTCCATGAGACCCCCCTGATACCCCGCGGGTTAACGATCGCTATACCGACGATGTCCACTCGCCCTGGCGCATGGGCTCCGCCAACACATCCGGCTACCCCTCCGGGTAAATCGCGCTTCTCCTCCGCTCGCGCTAGGCGCAGTCTCCTGCTCATTTAACGATCAATCCGCCAGAGACCCCGCCGTCCGGCCGCCCCAAGCGTGAGCGAACAATTTTTCCACAGGGCTTTACACTCCCCTTGGGGAAAACCAGAAAAATATTCACAGGATGAAGAAAAAACCTGGCCTATTCTGGCTCTTCATCCCTTCCCGCCCGGCCTGACCATTTATTGACCAACTCCATGCAGGCCTTACCTTATAAGGCTTACAGAACTATCCATACAGGTTGTCCACAAGGCTTTCCAGGCCTTTTGTGAGCAACCCTGCGTTTGTGCACATGCCCCCTAAAGCAAGCCGGCAGCCTGTTGACAGAAAATCCGCTCAATTCTTGACCAATAGCCTGGAAGGCGCGGGCCCTCTGGCTCCCAGCATTCTATAAACAGGCTCTGCACACTGACCTCAACAGGAATTGGGGGAAATTCCCGGCGGCGGCCGCAACCGCTGTTCCAGCGCCATCGGAGCGGGAGAATTTTGTCTTTTTCCTCAAGCCGTTACGTCCGCGCAGGGGGTTTGCGGCATTTGCCCCCACTTCGCTCCTTGCTTTTCTATCCACAGGCCTGTCTGGGTCCCGCAGGGACAATGCCCGTCACCGTTTCGTCAGCGCTTTTCACCTGAACCTTCATCGTCCTTTCACAAACGGCTGTTTTCGCTCAAAAACCGACCAACCTCCGAAGAGCCCGGCAGGGCGCCGCGCGGAAGCGACTGCGAACACGTTATTCACATTCGACTCCACAGTGTTTGTGGATTGGCCAGGTTCTCCTGGCATGGGAGTGGAACCGCGTGGATAAAGGCTTTCAACACCCCCGGCGGAGATAGGGAGGGTGTTGCCGGGGGCACTTTTGCATAGCTCCCGAACAGTTAGCCCACAGAGTTATCCACAGGATTTGAGGAAAGAGCGGCCGCCCCGCGCCATGGGGGCGACCGAGAGCGGACTCAGGCGCCCATCACCAGGCGGATGTCCCGCGCCAGTTCGCGGACCCGCTCGATATCGGTATCCCAGGAACACATGAAACGCGCGCCACCTTCACCGATGAAGGTGTAGAAGCGCCAGCCGCGCGCGCGCAAGGCTTCGATCGCCGGCTCGGAAAGCTGTAGGAACACGCCGTTGGCTTCTACCGGGAACATCAGGCTGACGCCGGGAACGTCGGCCACCAGCTCGGCCAGCAGGCGCGCGCAGCGGTTGGCGTGATCGGCGTAGCGCAGCCAGGCATCGTCCTGCAGTACGCCGACCCAGGGCGCGGCGAGGAAGCGCATCTTCGAGGCCAGTTGGCCGGCCTGCTTGCAGCGGTAGTCGAAGTCCTCGGCCAGGTCGCGGTTGAAGAACAGGATCGCCTCGCCCACCGCCATGCCGTTCTTGGTGCCGCCGAAGCAGAGCACATCGACCCCGGCCTTCCAGCTCAGCTCCGCAGGCGAGCAGCCGAGGAAGGCGCAGGCGTTGGAGAAGCGCGCGCCGTCCATGTGCAGGTGCAGGCCGAGCTCCTTGCAGGTGGCGCTGATCGCCTTCAGCTCGTCCGGGCGGTACACCGTGCCGACCTCGGTGGCCTGGGTGAGAGTCACCACGCGCGGCTTCGGATAGTGGATATCCTGGCGCTTGAGAGCGATGTCGCGGATCGACGCCGGGGTCAGCTTGCCGACCTCGGTCTGCGCCAGCAGCAGCTTGGAGCCATTGGAGAAGAACTCCGGCGCGCCGCACTCGTCGGTCTCGACGTGGGCGGTCTCCGAGCAGATCACGCTGTGGTAGCTCTGGCACAGCGCAGCCAGGGCCAGGGAGTTGGCGGCGGTGCCGTTGAAGGCGAAGAACACTTCGCAATCGGTCTCGAACAACTGGCGGAAGTAGTCCGAAGCACGCGCGGTCCACTGGTCGTCGCCATAGGCGCGTTCGTGGCCGCGGTTGGCTTCGGCCATCGCCGCCCAGGCTTCGGGGCAGATGCCGGAATAGTTGTCGCTGGCGAACTGTTGGGTGTGATCGGTCATGTGGGCCTCTGGAACGGTTGCCGAGCCCTTGTGGGGCTCCATGCGGTCGTGCCGGCACGGGTACGTGCCGGCACAGTCTGTCAGGGTAGCTTGGTCAGCTTCATCTGCTCGACGAACGGCACCAGCACCTGGCGCATCGCCGTGGCGCTGCCGCCATTGGGCGTGTCGCGGGTGCTGAGGGTCAGTACGTAGCGGTTCTTGATCACTCCGCTGAGGGTCGAGACGCCCTCCTCGCCCTTGGCCGGGACCATCACTCCCAGCGGGTCGCCCATCCGCGTGGTATCGATCAGCGGCAGGTAGTCCTCGCCGCCGAAGCGCTCGGCGGTGCCGTTCTTAAGGGCGGTCTCGCGGGTCTTGTGGAGCAGGGTCAGGTTGGTCTGGGTCATCTCGCGCAGCTTGTCCTGCGCCGCCCGATAGGCCACCGCGTCGCCCTCGGTCGGCGGCGCCGGCAGGCCGGTGTCGGTGAGGACGATCTCCAGGCGCTTGCTGCCGTCGGCAGCGCCGAAGACCACGGTGGCGTCGTTGTAGCCGCACTGGCGGGAGAGGAAGTCGTAGCCGAACAGTGGCTTGCCGGCCGGCGGCAAGGCCACTTCGAGTTCATGGCCGGTGCAGGAATCGGCCGGCAGCGCAGGCGCGGCGGCCTGCTTTTCATCGCCGCCCCCGCACCCTTGCAGGGATGCGCCGAGCAGCACGGCGGAAAGGAAGATCAGCGGGCGTTTCATGGTGTTCTCGCAGGACGAAGAGCACGCAGTTTAGCGCCAGCCCGGGGCGTTCCGCATCGGTTGCCGATTCCCACCGCCATGTCGCAAACGCACCTCCCCGTGGCGTGCATAGGCATCTGGGCCGGCAGGGCCGGTCATACCATCGCTGGCAAAGGGACCGCGTGTCCCGTTGCAGCCATTCCGGCGCGGTTCCGGCGCCGCAGGGAGACCCAGCGATGTTCAGCAAGCATGACCAGATCCGCGGCTACGACGACGAACTGCTCGCCGCGATGGACGCCGAAGAGGCCCGCCAGGAAGACCACATCGAACTGATCGCCTCGGAGAACTACACCAGCAAGCGGGTCATGCAGGCGCAGGGCAGCGGCCTGACCAACAAGTATGCCGAGGGCTATCCGGGCAAGCGCTACTACGGCGGCTGCGAACACGTCGACAAGGTCGAGCAGTTGGCCATCGACCGCGCCAGGCAGCTGTTCGGCGCCGACTACGCCAACGTCCAGCCGCATTCCGGTTCCTCGGCCAACGCCGCGGTGTACCTGGCGCTGCTCAACGCCGGCGACACCATCCTCGGCATGAGCCTGGCCCACGGCGGTCATCTCACCCACGGCGCCAAGGTGTCCTCCTCCGGCAAGCTGTACAACGCCGTGCAGTACGGCCTGGACACCGCTACCGGGCTGATCGACTACGACGAAGTCGAGCGCCTGGCCGTGGAGCATAAGCCGAAGATGATCGTCGCCGGCTTCTCCGCCTACTCCAAGACCCTCGACTTCCCGCGCTTCCGCGCCATCGCCGACAAGGTCGGCGCGCTGCTGTTCGTCGACATGGCCCACGTCGCCGGGCTGGTCGCCGCCGGCCTCTACCCGAACCCGATCCCCTTCGCCGACGTGGTCACCACCACCACCCACAAGACCCTGCGCGGCCCGCGCGGCGGCCTGATCCTGGCGCGCGCCAACGAGGAGATCGAGAAGAAGCTCAACTCCGCGGTATTCCCCGGCGCCCAGGGCGGCCCGCTGATGCACGTGATCGCGGCCAAGGCGGTGTGCTTCAAGGAAGCGCTGGAGCCGGGCTTCAAGGACTACCAGGCGCAGGTGATCCGCAACGCCAAGGCGATGGCCGAGGTGTTCATCGGCCGCGGCTACGACGTGGTTTCCGGCGGCACCGACAACCACCTGATGCTGATCAGCCTGGTTCGCCAGGGCCTGACCGGCAAGGAAGCCGACGCCGCCCTCGGCCGGGTCGGCATCACGGTGAACAAGAACGCCGTGCCGAACGATCCGCAGAGCCCGTTCGTCACCTCCGGCATCCGCATCGGCACCCCGGCCATCACCACCCGCGGGCTGCAGGAAGCGCAAAGCCGCGAGCTGGCCGGCTGGATCTGCGACATCCTCGACCACCTCGGCGATGCCGACGTGGAAGCCAAGGTCGCCACCCAGGTCGCCGGTCTCTGCGCGGACTTCCCGGTCTATCGCTGAGCCCCCCGAAGACGGTCGGGGAGCCCGACGCGCCCCGGCCCAACCCTCTCCGCGGGAGAGGGAGCAACAGTTCAGGAGCATCCACATGCAACGCTACTCCGGCTTCGGCCTGTTAAAGCATTCACTGAGCCATCACGAGAACTGGCAACGCATGTGGCGCACGCCCACGCCGAAGCCGGTCTACGACGTGGTCATCGTCGGCGGCGGCGGGCACGGCCTGGCCACCGCCTACTACCTGGCCAAGGAACACGGCATCAGCAACGTGGCGGTAGTCGAGAAAGGTTGGCTGGGCGGCGGCAACACCGCGCGCAACACCACCATCGTGCGCTCCAACTACCTGTGGGACGAGTCCGCGCTGCTCTACGAACACGCGATGAAGCTGTGGGAGGGCCTGTCCCAGGACCTCAACTACAACGTGATGTTCTCCCAGCGCGGGGTCTACAACCTCTGCCACACCCTCCAGGACATGCGCGACGGCGAGCGCCGGGTCAGCGCCAACCGCCTCAACGGCGTCGACGGCGAATTGTTGAACGCGCAGCAGGTGGCGGAGGAGATTCCCTACCTGGACTGCAGCAAGAACACCCGCTACCCGATCATGGGCGCGACCATCCAGCGTCGCGGCGGCGTCGCCCGCCATGACGCGGTGGCCTGGGGCTTCGCCCGCGCCGCCGATGCCCTCGGCGTGGACCTGATCCAGCAGACCGAAGTCACCGGCTTCCGCAAGCAGGACGGCGCGGTGATCGGCGTCGAGACCAACCGCGGCTTCATCGGCGCGCGCCGTGTCGGAGTGGTCACCGCCGGCAACTCCGGGCACATGGCCAGGCTCGCCGGCTTCCGCCTGCCGCTGGAGTCGCACCCGTTGCAGGCGCTGGTCTCCGAGCCACTGAAGCCGATCATCGACAGCGTGATCATGTCCAACGCCGTGCATGGCTACATCAGCCAGTCGGACAAGGGCGACCTGGTCATCGGCGCCGGCATCGACGGCTACAACGGCTACGGCCAGCGCGGCTCTTACCCGGTGATCGAGCACACCCTGCAAGCCATCGTCGAGATGTTCCCGGTGCTCTCGCGGGTAC
The DNA here is from genome assembly GCF_056782835.1 of Pseudomonas sp. 20-5. Lineage (NCBI taxonomy): Bacteria > Pseudomonadati > Pseudomonadota > Gammaproteobacteria > Pseudomonadales > Pseudomonadaceae > Pseudomonas > Pseudomonas sp. 20-5. The sequence continues at coordinate 6,158,804 of NZ_CM165584.1, forward strand.
GCATGAACCGCCAATGGGGCGGCATCGTCGACACCACCCCGGACGCCTGCCCGATCATCGGCAAGACTCCGGTGCAGAACCTGTTCTTCAACTGCGGCTGGGGCACCGGCGGCTTCAAGGCCACTCCCGGCTCCGGAAACGTCTTCGCCGCCACCCTGGCCAAGGGCGAACCGCATCCGCTGGCCGCGCCCTTCTCCATCGAACGCTTCCACAGCGGTGCGCTGATCGACGAGCACGGCGCGGCGGCAGTGGCGCACTGACAAAAGCCGCCCGAAGGGCGAAATCCGCTGCCCCTCGCCCTTCAGGGAGAGGGTGCCGGTCAACCGGCAAGAACAGTTTCCGGAGGCTACAAAATGCTGAATATCTTCTGCCCCCACTGCGGCGAACTGCGTTCCGAAGAGGAATTCCACGCCAAGGGTCAGGCCCACATCCCGCGCCCGCTCGACCCGAACGCCTGCAGCGACGAGGAATGGGGAGACTACATGTTCTTCCGCGACAACCCGCGCGGCCTCCATCACGAGCTGTGGGTGCATGCCGCCGGCTGCCGCAAGTACTTCAACGTCACCCGCCATACGGTGACCTACGAGATCCTCGAGACCTACCTGATCGGCGAGCAGCCCAGCGTCGTCGCCGACGGTGAGAAGAAACCCGCCGTACAAGGGGAACCGGCATGAGCCAGATCAATCGCCTGTCCAGCGGCGGCCGCATCGACCGCAACCGCCCGCTGACCTTCAGCTTCAACGGCCAGCACTACCAGGGCTATGCCGGCGACACCCTGGCCGCCGCGCTGCTGGCCAACGGCGTCGACATCGTCGGCCGCAGCTTCAAGTACTCGCGGGCGCGCGGCATCGTCGCCGCCGGCGCCGAGGAGCCCAACGCGATCCTGCAGATCGGCTCCCGCGAAGCCACCCAGATCCCCAACGTACGCGCCACCCAGCAGGCGCTCTACGGCGGCCTGGTGGCCACCAGTACCAACGGCTGGCCGAACGTGCAGAACGACCTGATGGGAATCTTCGGCAAGGTCGGCGGCAAGCTGATGCCGCCCGGTTTCTACTACAAGACCTTCATGTACCCGCAGTCGATGTGGATGACCTACGAGAAGTACATCCGCAAGGCCGCCGGCCTGGGCCGCGCGCCGACCGAGGTCGATCCGGACAGCTATGACTGGATGAACCACCACTGCGACGTGCTGGTGGTCGGCGCCGGCCCGGCCGGCCTGGCCGCCGCCCTCGCCGCCGCCCGCAGCGGCGCGCGGGTGATCCTCGCCGACGAGCAGGAAGAGTTCGGCGGCAGCCTGCTGGACACCCGCGAGACCCTCGACGGCAAGCCCGCCGCCGAGTGGGTCGCGGACGCCGTGGCCGAGCTGCAAGGCCTGCCGGAAGTCATCCTGCTACCGCGCTCCACGGTCAACGGCTACCACGACCACAACTTCCTCACCATCCACGAGCGGCGCACCGACCACCTCGGCGAGGTCGCCCCGCTCGGCCAGGTCCGCCAGCGTGTGCACCGCGTGCGCGCCAAGCGCGTGGTACTGGCCGCCGGCGCCCATGAGCGGCCGCTGGTCTACGGCAACAACGACCTGCCCGGCAACATGCTCGCCGGCGCGGTTTCCACCTATGTACGGCGCTACGGCGTGGCACCGGGCAAGAAACTGGTGCTGGCCACCAACAACGACTACGCCTACCGCGTCGCCCTCGACTGGCAGGAAGCCGGCCTGCAAGTGGTGGCCATCGCCGACGCCCGGGCCAATCCGCGCGGCGAGTGGGTCGAGGAAGCACGCCAACGCGGTATGCGGGTGATCACCGGCAGTTCGGTGATCGAGGCTCGCGGCGGCAAGCGGGTCAGCGGCGCCAAGGTCGCCCGGATCGACCTGCAGGCCATGCGCGCCAGCGGCGGCGAATGGCTGGACTGCGACCTGATCGCCAGCTCCGGCGGCTACAGCCCGGTCGTGCACCTGGCCTCGCACCTGGGCGGCAAGCCGGAATGGCGCGAGGAAATCCTCGCCTTCGTCCCCGGCGACGGCCTGCAGAAACGCATCTGCGCCGGCGCCGTGAACGGCGTGTTCGGGCTCGCCGAGGTGCTCGCCGACGGCTACCAGGCCGGGAGCCGCGCCGCCCTCGACGCCGGCTACAAGACCGCCGCCGGCAGCCTGCCGAAGGTCCAGCCGCGCCGCGAGGAAGCACCCGTCGCGCTGTTCCAGGTGCCCCACGAAAAGCCCACGGCGCGCGCGCCGAAGCAGTTCGTCGATCCGCAGAACGACGTCACCGCCGCCGCCATCGAACTGGCCTGCCGCGAGGGCTTCGAGTCCATCGAGCACGTCAAGCGCTACACCGCGCTGGGCTTCGGCACCGACCAGGGCAAGCTGGGCAACATCAACGGCCTGGCGATCGCCGCGCGGGCCCAGGGCAAGAGCATCGCCGACACCGGCACCACCATGTTCCGTCCGAACTACACCCCGGTGACCTTCGGCGCCGTCGCCGGCCGCCACTGCGGGCACCTGTTCGAACCGGTGCGCTTCACCGCCCTGCACGCCTGGCACGTGAAGAACGGCGCCGAGTTCGAAGACGTCGGCCAGTGGAAGCGGCCGTGGTACTTCCCGCGCCGCGGCGAGGACATGCACGCCGCCGTGGCCCGCGAATGCCGCGCGGTGCGCGAGGCGGTCGGCCTGCTCGACGCCTCGACCCTGGGCAAGATCGACATCCAGGGCCCGGACGCGCGGGAGTTCCTCAACCGGGTCTACACCAACGCCTGGACCAAGCTCGACGTCGGCAAGGCGCGCTACGGCCTGATGTGCAAGGAAGACGGGATGGTCTTCGACGACGGCGTGACCGCCTGCCTGGCCGACAACCACTTCGTCATGACCACCACCACCGGCGGCGCCGCCCGCGTACTGGAGTGGCTGGAGCTGTACCACCAGACCGAATGGCCGGAGCTGAAGGTGTACTTCACCTCGGTCACCGACCACTACGCGACCCTCACCCTGTCCGGCCCGAACAGCCGCAAGCTGCTCGCCGAAGTCACCGACATCGACCTGGACAAGGATGCCTTCCCCTTCATGACCTGGAAGGAAGGCAAGGTCGCCGGGGTGCCGGCGCGGGTGTTCCGCATCTCCTTCACCGGCGAGCTGAGCTACGAGGTGAACGTCCAGGCCGACTACGCCATGGGCGTGCTCGAAGCGCTCGCCGAGCACGGCACGAAGTACGGCCTGACGCCCTACGGCACCGAGACCATGCACGTCCTGCGCGCCGAGAAGGGCTTCATCATCGTCGGCCAGGACACCGATGCCTCGGTCACCCCGGACGATCTCAACATGGGCTGGGCGGTGGGCCGCAGCAAGCCGTTCTCCTGGATCGGCTGGCGCGGCATGAACCGCGCCGACTGCCTGCGCGAGGATCGCAAGCAACTGGTCGGACTCAGGCCGAGCAACCCGCAGGAGGTACTGCCCGAAGGCGCGCAACTGGTGTTCGACACCCAGCAGGCGATCCCGATGAAGATGGTCGGCCACGTCACCTCCAGCTACATGAGCGCCAGCCTCGGCCACGGCTTCGCCCTGGCGGTGGTGAAAGGCGGCCTCAAGCGCATGGGCCAGAAGGTCTACGCGCCGCTGGCGGACGGCCGCTTCATCGAGGCGGAGATCTGCTCCTCGGTGTTCTACGACCCCAAAGGGGAGCGGCAGAACGTGGATTGACCGGAGAGGGATGCGCTCCTCTCCCCGGCCCTCTTCCCGAAGGGAGAAGGCAGACAGGCTACCAAGGCGCGCGGCGCCCCAAGGTGAAAACGAATGAGCAAGGCAAACGTCTACCAGCAACGCCCCGAACCCGGCGTCCACGCCGAATCGCCGCTGCACCATGCCGAGCTGCACAAGCTCGCCGGCAAGACCGCCGCGAAGGCCGGTATCGTCCTGCGCGAGAAGAAGCTGCTCGGCCACCTGGTGCTGCGCGGCGATGCCGCCGACCCGGCCTTCGCCGCCGCCGTGCACCAGGCCCTCGGCCTGGAACTGCCGGTGGCCCTGACCCTGGTCGCCAGCGGCGAGACCTCGCTGCAATGGCTGGCCCCGGACGAATGGTTGCTGATCGTCCCCGGCGGCGAGGAATACGCCGTCGAACAGCGCCTGCGCCAGGCCCTGGGCGAGGAGCTGCACTACGCGGTGGTCAACGTCAGCGGCGGGCAGACGCTGCTCGAACTGAGCGGAGCGAACGTCCGCGAACTGCTGATGAAATCCACCAGCTACGACGTGCATCCGAGCAACTTCCCGGTGGGCAAGGCGGTCGGCAGCATCTTCGCCAAGTCGCAATGCGTGATCCGCCATACCGGCGAGGACACCTGGGAGCTGGTCGTGCGCCGCAGCTTCGCCGACTACTTCTGGCTCTGGTTGCAGGACGCCAGCGCCGAATACGGCCTGCAGGTAGCGGCATGAGCAGCCTTCCCCTCTCCCCGAGAGGGGATACCGGACCCGGAGCCTCGCGATGAGCCGTACCCCCGACACCTGGATCCTCACCGCCGACAGTCCCAGCCTGCTGGGCACCGTCGACGTGGTGACGCGCTACCTCTTCGAGCAGCGCTGCTACGTCACCGAGCACCACTCGTTCGACGACCGCCTGGCGCAACGCTTCTTCATCCGCGTGGAGTTCCGCGCCGGCGACGGCTTCGACGAAGCCTCCTTCCGCGCCGGACTGGCCGAACGGGTGGCACCGTTCGGCATGCGTACCGAGCTGACCGCGCCGGGCTACCGCAGCCAGGTGGCGATCATGGTTTCCAAGGCCGACCACTGCCTGAACGACCTGCTCTACCGCCAGCGCATCGGCCAGTTGCCGATGGACGTGGTGGCGGTGATTTCCAATCACCCGGACCTGGAGCCGCTGGCGCGCTGGCACGGCATTCCCTACCACCACTTCCCGCTCGACCCGAACGACAAGCCGGCCCAGGAAGCCAGGGTCTGGCAGGTGCTCGAAGAGAGTGGCGCCGAGCTGGTGATCCTCGCTCGCTACATGCAGGTGCTGTCGCCGGAACTGTGCCGGCGCCTGGACGGCTGGGCGATCAACATCCATCACTCCCTGCTGCCCGGCTTCAAGGGCGCCAAGCCGTACCACCAGGCCTACCAGAAGGGCGTGAAGCTGGTCGGCGCCACCGCCCACTACATCAACAACGACCTCGACGAAGGGCCGATCATCGCCCAGGGCGTCGAGACGGTCGACCACGCCCACTACCCCGAGGACCTGATCGCCAAGGGCCGCGACATCGAGTGCCTGACCCTGGCGCGGGCGGTGGGCTACCACATCGAGCGGAGGGTATTCCTCAACGCCAATCGGACCGTGGTGCTGTAAGCGCGCCCTCTCTTCCCAACCCTCGCTGAAGGAAGAGGGCCAGGGAGAGGGGCGCTTCCCACGGCCTCGCGTCCCGAGCAACACCGACAGCCCGCCGGCTGCCAGCATTCTCCGGCCCTGTCGCGCAACAGACGACTTTCCAGTGCAAAGCCGCGCGGCCGTGGACGCCGCGCATTTGTACCCACAACGACAAAGAGGAAACGCGTATGTCTGGCAATCGTGGTGTGGTCTATCTCGGCCCGGGCAAGGTCGAGGTGCAGAACATTCCCTATCCGAAGATGCAGGACCCGCAGGGCCGGCAGATCGACCACGGGGTGATCCTGCGGGTGGTCTCCACCAACATCTGCGGCTCCGACCAGCACATGGTGCGCGGCCGTACCACCGCGCCGGAAGGCCTGGTGCTGGGCCACGAGATCACCGGCGAGGTGGTGGAGATCGGGCGTGGCGTGGAAACCATGAAGATCGGCGACCTGGTCTCGGTACCGTTCAACGTCGCCTGCGGCCACTGCCGTACCTGCAAGGAACAGCACACCGGCGTCTGCCTGACGGTCAATCCGGCGCGTGCCGGCGGCGCCTACGGCTACGTCGACATGGGTGGCTGGGTCGGCGGCCAGGCCGAATACGTGCTGGTGCCCTACGCCGACTTCAACCTGCTGAAACTGCCCAACCGCGAAGCGGCGATGGAGAAGATCCGCGACCTGACCTGCCTTTCGGACATCCTCCCCACCGGCTACCACGGCGCGGTCACCGCCGGCGTCGGCCCGGGCAGCACGGTCTACATCGCCGGCGCCGGTCCGGTCGGCCTGGCCGCGGCGGCCTCGGCACGCCTGCTCGGCGCGGCGGTGGTGATCGTCGGCGACGTCAACCCGACCCGCCTGGCCCACGCCAAGAAACAGGGCTTCGAGATCGCCGACCTGTCCAAGGACACCCCGCTGCACGAACAGATCGCCGCTCTGCTGGGCGAGCCGGAGGTCGACTGCGCGGTCGATGCGGTCGGTTTCGAGGCGCGCGGCCACGGCCATTCGGGCTCGCAGCAGGAAGCCCCGGCCACCGTGCTCAACTCGCTGATGGGCATCACCCGGGTCGCCGGCAAGATCGGCATTCCCGGCCTGTACGTCACCGAAGACCCGGGCGCGGTGGACGCGGCCGCCAAGCACGGCGCCCTGAGCATCCGCTTCGGCCTGGGCTGGGCCAAGTCGCACAGCTTCCATACCGGCCAGACCCCGGTGATGAAGTACAACCGCCAGCTGATGCAGGCGATCATGTGGGACCGGATCAAGATCGCCGACATCGTCGGGGTGGAAGTCATCACCCTCGACGATGCGCCGAAAGGCTATGGCGAGTTCGACGCCGGGGTGCCGAAGAAATTCGTCATCGACCCACACAACCTGTTCCGCGCGGCCTGAACCTCCGGCAACAACCGACGCGGCCCACGGGCCGCGTCGTCGTTGGCGCTATCCGGGGGAACTGCCGGCGATAAAATGGATCGGTGATACTGCTGCCATCCATTCGCCTCCCGGAGACCGCCATGAACACCGATAGCCCGATCAACCGCGTCGAACAGGTACAGGTCGACGACCTGGCCTGCTGGCGCATCCACACCGCCCATGGCGAGGCGCTGATCGCCCAGCAGGGCGCGCAACTGCTCAGCTACCAGCCCCACGAACAGCCGCCGCTGGTCTGGCTCAGCGACGAGGCCGGCTACCGGCGCGGGCAGTCGGTACGCGGCGGGGTGCCGGTGTGCTGGCCGTGGTTCGGTCCGCTGGAGCGCAACCCGCAGGAAGTCCGCGGCCAGGTGGAAGATGGCCTGAAGGCGCCCGCCCACGGGCTGGTCCGGGCAGTCGACTGGGAAATCGACGACATCGCCGAGGAGGACGGCGACCTCTGCGTCAGCTTCCGCCTCGACGCCCCCGATGGCCTCCCCGGCTGGCCGCACCCGGCGGCGCTGCGCATGCTGTTCCGCTTCGGCGAGCGCCTGACCCTGCGACTCACCAGCGAGAACCTCGGCAGCAAGCCGCTGGTGCTCAGCCAGGCACTGCACACCTACTTCGCGGTCAGCGACAGCCGCGAGATCGCCATCGAGGGCCTGGAAGGCGCGCGCTACATCGAGACCCTGGAGAACTGGGAAGAACGCACTCAGCACGGCGCGGTACGGGTCAAGGGCGAACTGGATCGCATCTACCTCGGTCTCGAACGCGACCTGCTGATCAAGGACCCGCGCTGGGAACGCAGCATCCACCTGCACGCCCTCGACTCGCGCTCGGCGGTGGTCTGGAACCCCTGGGTGGACAAGTCCCGGCGTCTCTCACAGTTCGCCGACGACGCCTGGCAGCAGATGCTCTGCATCGAGACCGGGCGGGTCTGGGACGACCTCATGGTGGTCGCCCCCGGGCGCAGCGAAAGCTTTGGCGTGCAGATCTGGAGCGAGCCGCTGAAACGACCCTGAGCGGGTCGGCGAGCGGACGGCGCGGCTCGCATCGTCCGCCATGGACCGTTGCGCAGGTGCCGGCCCTACAGGTCCGCTTCCTCCACCACCTTCACCCGCGCCTTGTCGATGGCGTAGGCGGCATCGGCCAGGTCATTGCTCACCTGCTCGATCTTCAGCGTGCCGCTGACCCACAGCGGGGTGTAGATATCGGTCAGCTTCAGCCCCTGTGGATAACGCACCAGGACGATCTGGTTCGGCGGCGGCGGCGGCACGTGGATGCAGGCGCCCGGATAGGGCACCAGGAAGAATTCGGTGACGCGGCCCTTGGCGTCGTTCTCCAGCGGCACCGGGTAGCCGCCGAGGCGGATCGCCTTGCCATCCAGGCTGGCGACGGTCTTGGCCGAATACATCACCGCCGGCATCTTCCGGTCCGACTGCTTCAGGCCCCCTTTGCTGGTGAAGGTGCCGGCGGCCTCCGGGGTGTCGTGAACGATGTCGGGCATTTCTTCCAGCGCCTTGCGGTCGGCCGGCGGCATCAGTTCCAGCCAGTCGGTCTCGGGCAGTTCGGCGTGGGCCAGGGGTGAGGACAACAGGGCGAGCAGCAACAGGCGGGCGAACGGGAAGCGGCGCATGATGGCGGGAATACCGGCGAAGTGAGGAAACGCCGGCCCCCGCGGGGGCCGGCCAGAGCCATCAATTCTTCTTGATCAGGCCGTAAATGACCAGCAGTACGACGGCGCCGACCACCGCGCCGATGAAACCGGCCGCCTGACCGGCCTGGTAGAAGCCGATCGCCTGGCCGCCGTAGGTGGCCAGCAGCGAACCGCCGATGCCGAGCAGGATGGTCATGATCCAGCCCATGCTGTCGTCACCTGGCTTCAGAAAGCGTGCAACGAGACCAACGATCAGTCCGACGATGATGGTTCCGATTAATCCCATGACAGTCCCTCCTTACGGGTGTATGCGCATGTATTGCGCCTGCCATGGGACAGTGTAGAAAAGCCTTGGGTTCAGTGCCGCCCGCCAACCCAAGGATGGGCGGACGGCAATCGCTCACGCCTCGATCAGCGCCTCGACCTCGGCGATGCGCGCCTGCAGCGTCGCACGGTCGGCACAACGCAGGGTCGCGTGGCCGACCTTGCGGCCGTTCTTGAAGGCCTTGCCGTAGTGATGCAGGTGGCAGTCGGCGACAGCGACCACCTGAGCCACCGGGGGGACCGCGCCGATGAAATTGAGCATCGCGCTCTCGCCGACCTTGGCGGTCGAGCCCAGCGGCAGGCCGGCGACGGCGCGCAAGTGGTTCTCGAACTGGCTGCACTCGGCGCCTTCGATGGTCCAGTGCCCGGAGTTGTGCACGCGCGGGGCGATCTCGTTGGCCTTCAGGCCGCCGTCCACCTCGAAGAACTCGAAGGCCAGCACGCCGACGTAGTCGAGCCGGGCCAGCACGCGGCCGACGTAGTCCTCGGCCAGCGCCTGCAACGGATGCCCGCTGCTGGCCACGGAGAGCTTGAGGATGCCGCTGTCGTGGGTGTTGTGCACCAGCGGGTAGAAACGCGTCTCGCCATCGCGAGCGCGCACCGCCACCAGCGAGACTTCCCCGGTGAACGGCACGAAGCCCTCGAGGATGCACGGCACGCTGCCCAGTTCGGCGAACGCGCCCTGCACGTCGGCCGGCTGGCGCAGGACCTTCTGGCCCTTGCCGTCGTAGCCCAGGGTGCGGGTCTTGAGCACCGCCGGCAGGCCGATGGCGGCTGCGGCGGCATCGAGGTCGGCCTGGGACTGGACGTCGGCGAAGTCCGGAGTGGGAATGCCGAGGTCCTTGAACATCGACTTCTCGAACCAGCGGTCGCGGGCGATGCGCAGCGACTCGGCGTTCGGGTAGACCGGCACGAACTGGGAGAGGAAGGCCACGGTTTCCGCCGGCACGCTCTCGAACTCGAAGGTCACCAGGTCGACCTCGTCGGCCAGTTGCCGCAGGTGCTCCTGGTCGCCGTAGTCGGCGCGGATGTGCTCGCCCAGGGAGGCCGCGCAGGCGTCCGGCGCCGGGTCGAGGAAAGCGAAGTTCATGCCCAGCGGGGTTCCCGCCAGGGCCAGCATGCGGCCCAGCTGGCCGCCACCGATGACACCGATTTTCATGGTTCGAGCCTTACCTTCTCAGAGCCTGTCTCACGCATCGCGCGGGTCGGGATTGTCCAGCACGGTTTCGGTCTGGTTGGCGCGGAACTGCTTCAGCGCCTCGTGGTACTGCGGGTGCTTGGCGCCGAGGATGCTCGCCGAGAGCAGCGCCGCGTTGACCGCGCCGGCCTTGCCGATGGCCAGGGTGGCGACCGGTACGCCGGCGGGCATCTGCACGATGGAGAGCAGCGAGTCGACACCCGACAGCATCGACGACTGTACAGGCACGCCGAGTACCGGCAGGTGGGTCTTGGCCGCGCACATGCCCGGCAGGTGGGCGGCGCCGCCAGCGCCGGCGATGATCACTTCGAGGCCGCGGCCTTCGGCTTCCTCGGCGTACTGGAAGAGCAGGTCCGGGGTGCGGTGGGCGGAAACCACCTTCACTTCGTAGGGGATGCCCAGCTTGTCCAGCATGTCCGCGGTGTGACTGAGGGTGCTCCAGTCCGATTTGGAACCCATGATCACGCCAACCAGTGCGCTCATCGTCGTGCCTCTCTCAAATGCGCCGTCCGGCGCGTCAGAAACCAACAAGCCACGCTTCGTCGAGGGGCGTGGCTTGTACTGGGCCGAGCCGGCGGGCAGTGCCGGTTCGAAGGCGGCGCAGTATACCGCAAAGGCAGGCCGGGCGCGCGCCGGGGGCTACCGTCCGTCCCGTTTTTTCGCGCCATGGCGGGAAACTTGCCGCAACTCAATGCGCGCCTGCCACGAGCGGCCAGACTGGTTGTCGCGGCGCGCTCCGAGGGAGCGGCGGCCGCGCCGGTTCCGCAGCCTGTCGCGGTGCCCGTCAAAGGCGCCGCGACAGGCGCTCAGCCCCGTCCAAGGAGATGACCATGACCCTGCCACAGACCATGAAAGCCGCAGTCGTGCACGCCTACGGCGCGCCGCTGCGGATCGAGGAAGTCAAGGTTCCGCTGCCCGGCCCCGGGCAGGTACTGGTGAAGATCGAAGCCTCCGGCGTCTGCCACACCGACCTGCACGCCGCCGAGGGCGACTGGCCGGTGAAGCCGCCGTTGCCGTTCATTCCCGGTCACGAAGGCGTCGGCTACGTCGCCGCGGTGGGCAGCGGAGTGACCCGGGTGAAGGAAGGCGACCGGGTCGGCATCCCCTGGCTGTACACCGCCTGCGGCTGCTGCGAGCACTGCCTGACCGGCTGGGAGACCCTCTGCGAGAGCCAGCAGAACACCGGCTACTCGGTGAACGGCGGCTATGCCGAATACGTATTGGCCGACCCGAACTACGTCGGAATTCTGCCGAAAAACGTCGAATTCGCTGAAATCGCGCCGATCCTCTGCGCCGGCGTCACCGTCTACAAGGGGCTCAAGCAGACCAACGCGCGCCCCGGCCAGTGGGTGGCGATCTCCGGCATCGGTGGCCTCGGCCACGTCGCCGTGCAGTACGCCAGGGCCATGGGCCTGCACGTCGCCGCCATCGACATCGACGACGCCAAGCTGGAACTGGCGCGCAAGCTCGGTGCCAGCCTGACGGTCAACGCCCGGCAGGAAGACCCGGTGGAGGTGCTCCAGCGCGACATCGGCGGCGCCCACGGGGTGCTGGTCACCGCGGTATCCAACAGCGCCTTCGGCCAGGCCATCGGCATGGCGCGCCGCGGCGGCACCATCGCCCTGGTCGGCCTGCCGCCGGGTGACTTCCCGACGCCGATCTTCGACGTGGTGCTCAAGGGCCTGCACATCGCCGGCTCAATCGTCGGCACCCGCGCGGACCTTCAGGAAGCCCTCGACTTTGCCGGCGAAGGCCTGGTCAAGGCGACCATCCATCCGGGCAAGCTGGACGACATCAACCAGATCCTCGACCAGATGCGCGCCGGGCAGATCGAGGGGCGCATCGTCCTCGAGATGTGACCTGCGGGGCGGCGTCCCGGCGCCGCCCTTGCCTGTCTACTCGACGCTGCCCAGCCCGCCTTCCAGCTTGCGCCAGAGCAGGCGGATCGCCGCCTTGCGTACCAGCGCGCAGCGGTACAGGCGGATTTCCTGCGGCACGAACCATTGCGGCCCGCCACAGATCGCCAGCTCACCGCGCTCCAGTTCGTTGACCACGCTCAGCCGTGGCACCCAGGCCACGCCCATGCCTTGCAGCGCCATGCTCTTCAGGCTGTCGGCCATCGCCGTCTCGTAGACCGTGGTGTAGCGCAGGTTGCGCTGGCGCAGCAGCAGGTTGACCCCGCGGCCGAGGAAGGCGCTGGCGCTGTAGGCGAGCAGCGGCACGCTCTGGCCGTTCTCCAGGTCGAACAGCGGCTGGCCCTCGGCGTTCACCGCGCAAACCGGCAGCATCTCGGTGCGCCCCAGGTGCAGCGAGGGGAAGATCTCCGGGTCCATCTGCAACGCGGCGTCAGGGTCGTAGAACGCCAGCATCAGGTCGCAGCTACCCTCGCGCAGGGAATGCACCGCCTCGCCGACGTTGGTGGCGATCAGCCGGCTGGCGATGTTCAGCCCCTCGTTGCGCAGCCGCGCGATCCACTGCGGGAAGAAGCCCAGCGCCAGCGAGTGGGCGGCGGCGAACTGCAGCACCTCGCCCTGCCCGCCTTCCAGGTGGTGCAGGTGGCGCACCACCTGGCCGAGCTGCTCGACCACGCTGCGCGCGGTGACCAGGAACAACTGCCCGGCCTCGGTCAGTTCCACCGGCGTGCGCTGGCGATTCACCAGGGTCAGGCCGAGGGCGTCCTCCAGGCTGCGAATGCGCCGGCTGAAGGCCGGCTGGGTGACGAAGCGTTTCTCCGCCGCCTGGGAAAAGCTGCGGGTGCCGGCCAGGGCGATGAAATCCTCCAGCCACTTCAGTTCGAGGTTCACGACGGGAAAGGCTCCGGTAATGCGATGACACGTCCGCCATCATACCAGCGTCACATCCAACATTATGCCGTTTGTGCATGAGGCAGCGTTTAACAGCATTGGCCACGAAATCGTCACATCCTTAGTCTAGTGGGCATCGCGGCACTGGCCGTGTCCCTCTGAGACAAATCCCGTCATGTCCCCCGTTGCATCTTCCCGTATCGAGAAAGACCTGCTCGGCACCCTCGAAGTGCCCGCTGACGCCTACTACGGCATCCAGACCCTGCGCGCCGTGAACAACTTCCGCCTCTCCGGGGTGCCGCTGTCGCACTACCCGAAGCTGGTCGTTGCCCTGGCCATGGTCAAGCAGGCCGCCGCCGACGCCAACCGTCAGCTCGGCCATCTCCCGGAAGACAAGCACGCCGCCATCAGCGAGGCCTGCGCCCGCCTGATCCGCGGCGATTTCCACGAGCAGTTCGTGGTGGACATGATCCAGGGCGGCGCCGGCACCTCCACCAACATGAACGCGAACGAAGTGATCGCGAACATCGCGCTGGAAGCCATGGGCCACACCAAGGGTGAGTACAAGTACCTGCACCCGAACAACGATGTGAACATGGCGCAGTCGACCAACGACGCCTACCCGACCGCCATCCGCCTGGGCCTGCTGCTCGGCCACGACACCCTGCTGGCCAGCCTCGACAGCCTGATCCAGGCCTTCGCCGCCAAGGGCGTCGAATTCGCCGGCGTACTGAAGATGGGCCGCACCCAGTTGCAGGACGCCGTGCCGATGACCCTCGGCCAGGAATTCCACGCTTTCGCCACCACCCTCGGCGAAGACCTCGACCGCCTGCGTCGCCTGGCGCCGGAGCTGCTCACCGAAGTGAACCTCGGTGGCACCGCCATCGGCACCGGCATCAACGCCGACCCCGGCTACCAGAAGCTCGCCGTCGAGCGCCTGGCCGCCATCAGCGGGCAGCCGCTGAAGCCGGCCGCCGACCTGATCGAAGCCACCTCCGACATGGGCGCCTTCGTGCTGTTCTCCGGCATGCTCAAGCGCACCGCGGTCAAGCTGTCGAAGATCTGCAACGACCTGCGCCTGCTCTCCAGCGGCCCGCGCACCGGCATCAACGAGATCAACCTGCCGCCGCGCCAGCCGGGCAGTTCGATCATGCCGGGCAAGGTCAACCCGGTGATCCCGGAAGCGGTCAACCAGGTCGCCTTCGAAGTGATCGGCAACGACCTCGCCCTGACCCTGGCGGCCGAAGGCGGCCAGTTGCAACTGAACGTGATGGAGCCGCTGATCGCCTACAAGATCTTCGACTCGATCCGCCTGCTGCAACGCGCCATGGACATGCTCCGCGAGCACTGCATCACCGGCATCACCGCCAACGTCGAGCGCTGCCACGAACTGGTCGAGCACAGCATCGGCCTGGTCACCGCGCTGAACCCGTACATCGGCTACGAGAACTCCACGCGGATCGCCAAGACCGCCCTTGAGAGCGGCCGCGGCGTACTGGAACTGGTACGCGAGGAAAAGCTGCTGGACGAAGCCACCCTGGCCGACATCCTGCTGCCGGAAAACATGATCGCGCCGCGCCTGATTCCACTGCGCGCCTGATCCGATACGAGATCGAGCGCGCCCAGGTCCGGCTATCGACGCAGCCGGGCCGCAGCGCAGCCGATCGAAGAAGGCTCACCGGTAGAGGGGGAGTACTACCCCCTCGACCTTTAGGGATGGATACCCTTCATCCCTTCTTTTATACCCGGCGCCCCGGCCCAGCCGCGGCGCCACGCTCACCGGTCGAGAGGGATACCAACTTTCCCTCTCTACACTCTGAGGGACACGGCGACCTGCGGTGTCCCTTCTTTTTTTCACCGCTCAAGACGGCCCGCAGATCTTCCCCGTTGCCGAGGTGTTGTGTGGCTGCGCTCACCTGTGGATAACGTCCGCGTCATACGTCCTACGAAGGCATATCCCCTCTCAACACCCCGTCAACCCTTGCTCCCGCCGCTCCTCCGGGAAGAAATAGGGCCTCAATACCCGTACCCCGACGCTGTTGCCGGCAAACGCCGCCACCAACCACAACCAGCCATGCAGGCTGCCGGACGCGATCCCGCTGAAATACGCGCCGATGTTGCAGCCATAGGCCAGGCGCGCGCCGTAGCCGAGCAGCAGCCCGCCGATCACCGCCGCCGCCAGCGAACGGCGCGGGATGTCCAGGTTCGGCGCGAAGCGTCCGGCCAGGCCGGCGGCGAGCAGCGCGCCGAGGACGATGCCGATGTCCATCACGCTGGTGATGTCTTCCCACAGCGGCGCGGCCAGCGCCTTGGCGTTCGCCGGCGTCTGCCAGAAGGCCCAGGCGCCGACGTCCAGGCCCACGCCCTGGGCGATCTTCGCGCCCCACAGGGCGAAGGCCGACGTGATGCCCCAGGGGCGTCCGGCGAGGTACAGGGTGAGGAAGTTGAGCAGCGCCAGCGCCAACGCGCCCCAGACCAGCGGCCAGGGGCCGCGGAGGAAGCGCCGCCAACCCCGCCATTCGGCGCTCGGCGGGGTTTCCAGGGTGCCGTGGCGGGCCTTCTCCATGCGTACCGTGACCCCGGCGATGCCGATGAACACCGCCAGGCTCAACACCAGCGCCGGTGCCAGGCCCAGTTCGGCGACCAGCGAGATCGGCGGCAGCGACGGCAGGGCGAACCACCAGCCGACATGCTGGGTGGCGATCAGCGAGCCGAGGATGAAGAACAGCAGGGTCACCAGCATCCGCGCGTTGCCGCCGCCGACGGTGAACAGGGTGCCGGAGGCGCAGCCGCCGCCCAGTTGCATGCCGATGCCGAAAATGAAGGCGCCGACGATCACCGAAGTGCCAACCGGCGAGACGAAACCGCTCACCGGCTGGCCGAACAGGCTGCCCGCCGCCAGCGCCGGGAAGAACAGCAGCACCGCCAGCGCCAGCATCACCATCTGCGCACGCAGCCCGGCGCCGCGCCGTTCGCGGATGAATACCCGCCAGGCGGAGGTGAAGCCGAAGGCGGCATGGTAGAGGGTCAGGCCCAGGGCGCCGCCGACGATGAAGAGGATGGCCTGGCGCGCGCTGACCGCGTTGAACAGGAACAGCCCGCCGAGCACCAGCAGGGCGAAGGCGATCAGGGGGGCGGCGAGCTTGCGCTCGGGCGCGGCGGAAAGGGCGACACTCATGGCTACTCCTGGGCGCGAGGGTGATCCGGGGGCATTCTAGTCAGTCGCGACGACGGGTCCAACCAGGGCCTCCCGCCGCCAGGCCTTGCGCAACGCCCGCAGCGCCTCATCGATACGCGCCTCGGGTACTGCCGCGAAGCCCAGCACCAGGCCCGCGCGGTCGTCTGGCGCAACGCTGGAGTCGTCCATCCAGTAGTCGCTCAAGGCGCTGACTTCCACCCCGGCGGCTGCCGCCGCGGCGATCAGGGCCCGCTCCCGCGCCAGGCTGTCGACCCGCACGCACAGGTGCAGCCCCGCCTCCACCGCCGGCAACGGCTGGCAACCCGGCGCCTCTGGCCAGCCCCGCAGCAAGGCGTCGCGGCGGGCGCGGGCGGCGCGGCGCATGCGGCGGACGTGGCGCTGGAAATGCCCCTCGGCGATGAAGTCGGCCATGACCCGCTGGGTGCCCACCTCCGAATGGCGTACCTCGATGGCCCGCCGCTGGCGGAAGCGCTCGACCAGCGCCGGCGGGACCACCAGATAGCCCAGGCGCAACGCCGGGAAGGCGATCTTGCAGAAGGTCCCGACGTAGAGCACCCGGCCCTGTCGGTCCAGCGCGGCCAGCGGCGCCAGCGGCGTACCGCTGTAGCGATACTCGCCGTCGTAGTCGTCCTCGACGATCCAACCGTCGGCGCGCTCGGCCCACTCCAGCAGCTCCAGGCGCCGCGCCAGCGACAGGGTGACGCCGGTGGGGTACTGGTGTGACGGCGTGACATAGGCCAGGCGGCAGCCGGCAATGCCCGCGAGCCGGTCGCTGCGCAGCCCCTCGGCGTCGAGGTCGATCCCGTGCGGTACCGCGCCGGTCGCGGCGAAGGCCAGGCGCGCCGCGCGGTAGCCAGGGTTTTCCACAGCCACCGGATCGCCGTTCTCGAGCAACACCTGGGCGCACAGACGGATGGCCTGCTGCGCGCCATGGGTGACGATCACCTGTTCCGCCTCGCAGCGCAGGCCGCGCGCGCTGCGCAGGTAGGCGGCGATCAGCTCGCGCAGGCGCGCCTCGCCGGCCGGGTCGCCGTAGCCCAGGCAGTCCGCCGGCGGGTTGCGCCAGAAGCGCGCCTGTAGCCGCGCCCAGGTGTCGAAGGGGAACAGGTCGAAGGCCGGCACGCCGACGCGGAACGCTCGCGGCGCGCCTTCCGGTGGCGGCGCCAGGGCCGCCGGGCCGCGCGGCGCGGGAGCGCTCGGGGCGACGGCGGGGGCCCTGCCTGGGATTTCCTGCAACTCGGCAACGTAGGTGCCGTCGCCTGTGCGCCCGTCGATATAGCCCTCGGCGTGCAACTGTTCATAGGCCCGCACCACGGTGTTGCGCGAGACCTTCAGGGCCTGGGCCAGCTCGCGGCTGGCGGGCATCCGCGTGCGGCTGCCGAGGCGGCCGTCGAGGATCCGTTCGCGCAGCGCGGCGTAGAGCTGGCGGGCCAGGCCCTGGGCGGGGTCGAGGTGGATGCCGGCGGCGTCGAAGGGCAGTACGGTGGCCATGGCGGTCTCGGAGGGAAGAAAGCGCCAGTGTGGATTGGACCTGTGGAATTGACCAGCAATGGATCTTCTAGCGGACCATTTCCCGGCCTAGTCTGGAGGCACCTTTACCCGGACATGGAACCGAGCCATGAGCACATCCCTGCAGATTCGTCCCGTCGGCGCCGGCGACCACGCCGCCTGGCTGCCGCTGTGGGAGGGCTACCAGCGCTTCTACAAGACCGAGATCGCCGCCGCTACCAGCGACGCCACCTGGCAGCGCTTCCTCGACGCCGACGAACCGATGAACGCCGCCCTCGCCTGGCTCGACGAGCGCGCCGTGGGCCTGGTGCACTGGATCTACCACCGCTCCTGCTGGACCGTCGGCGACTACTGCTACCTGCAGGACCTGTTCGTCGCCGAGGGCCTGCGCGGCGAAGGCATAGGGCGCCGGCTGATCGAGCATGTCTACGCCGAGGCCGGCGCCGCTGGCTGTTCGCGGGTGCACTGGCTGACCCACGAGAGCAACAGCGACGCGATGAAGCTGTACGAGCGCATCGCCGACAAGTCCGGTTTCCTTCAGTACCGCAGGATTCTCTGAGGCCCACCATGCGCGAACCCTTGAACTGGCGCCCCGTCGCCACTCCACCCCACGCCCCGCTCGACGGCCGCTTCGTCAAGCTCGAACCGCTCGATCCGCAACGCCACGGCGACGACCTGTGGGACGCCCTGCAAGGGCCTGGCGCCGACCCGTTGCTGTGGGAATACCTGGCCTACGGCCCGTTCGCCGAGCGCCCGGCGTTCGACGCCTGGCTGGCCGGCCAGGCGGCCAGCCGCGACCCGCTGTTCTTCGCCGTGCGCGAGCGGCGCACGCAGCGCGCCGTCGGCCTGCTCAGCTACCTGCGGATCACGCCGAAGGATGGCGTCATCGAAATCGGCCATATCGCCTTCGGCGCGCCTATGCAGCGCACACCGGGGTCTACCGAGGCGGTCTACCTGCTCGCCGAACTCGCCCTCGGCCGCCTCGGCTACCGCCGCCTGGAGTGGAAGTGCAATGCCGGCAACGCCCGTTCGATGCGCGCCGCCGAGCGCCTGGGCTTCACCTACGAAGGCACCTTCCGCCAGCACATGGTGGTCAAGCAGCGCAACCGCGACACCGCCTGGTTCTCCCTGCTCGACAGCGAATGGCCGGCGCGACAGGCGGCGTTCGAGCGCTGGCTCGATCCTTCCAACTTCGACGCCGAAGGCCGCCAGCGGCAGACGCTGGAGGCGCTGCGCGACTAGCCCCTGGCAGGGACTGCCGGTCGCTCAACGGTACTCCGGCAGCCAGTGCAGGCTGGCCAGGATGTGCGCGACCGCGTTGGCCACGCCGAACAGCAGCACCAGCACGATCGCCGGCGTGCCGCCCCAGGCGCGGAACAGCGGGCTGCCGAAGCGCTTGCGCGAGGCCCGCGCCATCAGCGCCGGAACGATCACCGCCCAGAACGCCGCGGCCAGCCCGGCGAAACCGATGGCGTAGATGAAGCCGTTGGGGAACAGCAGCCCGCCGATGGTCGGTGGGACGAAGGTCAGCAACGCGGTCTTGAAGCGCCCGAAGTGGCTGTCGTCGAACCTGCACAGGTCGGCCAGGTAGTCGAACAGGCCGAGGGTCACGCCGAGGAAGGAGCTGGCCACCGCCAGGTTGGAGAAGGTGGTGAGCAACGCGTTCAGCGAATCCGACGCGGTGATCCGGTGCAGATATTCCACCAGGGTGCCGACGTTGCTGCCGCCGGCGATGATGCCCTTGAACTGCTCGCGCGGGATGGTGCCCAGGGTGCTGGCCTGCCACAGCAGGTAGATGGCCAGGGCGATCAGGGTGCCGATCCACAGCGAACGGCTGATCCGCTGCGGGTCCTTGCCGTAGTACTTCATCAGGCTCGGCACGTTGCCGTGGTAACCGAAGGAAGTCAGGCAGAACGGCAGGGTCGCCAGCAGGTAGGGCCAGTAGACCGCGTCCGGCTCGCCGCTGTTGAACAGGATCGCCGGCTGGATGCGCCCGAGCAGGCCGCTGATGGAGAGGCCGAAGGTAATGATCATGCCGCCGAGCATCAGCGTGGTGATGCGGTCCACCGCGCGGGTGCTCCACCACACCACCAGCGCCACCGCCAGGGCGAACAGCAGCCCGGCGAGCTTTTCCGGCAGGGTCACGCCGAGGCCGCTGGACAGGGTGTAGCCGATGATCGAGCCGCCGCCGGAGATATAGGCATAGGTGAGGATATAGAGGACGAAGGCGATGCTCAGCCCGTTGACCACATTCCAGCCCTGGCCGAGCAGGTCACGGGTGATGGTCGAGAAGCTCGAGCCCACCGGGTAGTTGAGGTTGGCCTCGAGGATCATCATCCCCGACAGCAGCATGCAGAACCAGGTGAGCAGGAACACCGCCACCGACCAGCCGAACCAGATGCCGGACATGGCGATGGGCAGGGAGAACATTCCGGCGCCGACGGCGGTGCCGGCGATGATCATCGAACCGCCGAGCAGCGAGGGCCGGCGGCTGGGCGTTTGAGCTGGAGAGGACGACACCTGGACTTCCCGATAGTCAGCGCCTGCGGCGCGACGCGCCGTTGGGCAGAGGCGGCATTCTAGGCGGCGCGCGCGCCGGGCGCACCCTGGCAGGGCGAACAGCCGGCCGACGCGGCAACCGATGCCGATAAAAAAAGGGGAGCATCATGCTCCCCCAGGGACTTTAACCGTCTGTCGCGGTCAGCCCGCAATCTCGATCAGGATCTCGCCCGGGTTGACCCGGTCGCCCTTGGCCACGTGGATCGCCTTGACCGTACCGGCGATGCCGGCCTGGACCTCGGTTTCCATCTTCATCGCCTCGGTGATCAACACCGCCTGGCCGGCCTTGACGCTATCGCCTTCCTTCACCAGCACGTCGACGATGTTGCCCGGCATGGTGGTGCTGACGTGGCCCGGCTCGCTGGCATGCTTGCGGCCGCTGGCGGAGCCGGCGACATATTCGTTGAGCGGCTCGAACACCACTTCTTCCGGCATGCCGTCGATGGACAGGTAGAAGTGCCGCTTGTTGTCGCTCTTCACGCCGACCCCGGTGATGTCGACGCGGTAGGTCTCGCCGTGCACGTCGATGACGAACTCGGTCGGGGTGCCTTCCGCGCCAGCGGCGGCGACGCCCTTGCCGGTGGGAATCGGCAGCAGTTCCTCGGGCTTCAGGGTGCCGGCCTCACGCTCTTCGAGGAACTTGCGCCCGATGTCCGGGAACATCGCGTAGGTGAGTACGTCTTCCTCGGACTTGGCCAGGTTGCCGATCTCGCTGCGCAGCTTGTTCAGCTCCGGCTTGATCAGGTCGGCCGGGCGCACGTCGATGACTTCCTCGCTGCCGATGGCCTGGCGCCGCAGTTGCTCGTTGACCTCGCCGGGGGCCTTGCCATAACGGCCCTGCAGGTACAGCTTCACTTCGTTGGTGATGGTCTTGTAGCGCTCGCCGGCGAGCACGTTGAAGAACGCCTGGGTGCCGACGATCTGCGAAGTCGGCGTCACCAGCGGCGGGAAACCGAGGTCGGCGCGGACCCGCGGGATTTCCTCGAGCACCTCGCCCATACGGTTCAGCGCGCCCTGCTCCTTGAGCTGGTTGGCCAGGTTGGAAATCATCCCGCCCGGCACCTGGTTGACCTGCACGCGGGTATCCACGCCGGTGAATTCGCTCTCGAACTGGTGGTACTTCTTGCGCACCGCGTGGAAGTACATGCCGATCTCCTGGATCAGCTCCAGGTCCAGGCCGGTGTCGTAGGGGGTACCGCGCAGCGCCGCGACCATCGACTCGGTGCCCGGGTGGCTGGTGCCCCAGGCCATGCTGGAGATCGCCGTGTCGATAC
The DNA here is from genome assembly GCF_056782835.1 of Pseudomonas sp. 20-5. Taxonomy (NCBI): domain Bacteria; kingdom Pseudomonadati; phylum Pseudomonadota; class Gammaproteobacteria; order Pseudomonadales; family Pseudomonadaceae; genus Pseudomonas; species Pseudomonas sp. 20-5. The sequence goes on from NZ_CM165584.1 coordinate 6,180,076, forward strand.
GGTCGGCGCCGTTTTCCACGGCCTTGAGCTGGCACATGCTGGCGACACCGGCGGTGTCATGGGAATGCACCACCACGTCCAGCGGCAGGGCGTCCTTCAGGGCCTTGACCAGGTCGCCGGTGGCATAGGGGGTGAGCAGGCCGGCCATGTCCTTGATGGCGATGGAGTCGACGCCCATGTCGGCCATCGCCTTGCCCTGGGCGACGAAGGCCTCGATGGTGTGCACCGGGCTGGTGGTGTAGCAGATGGTGCCCTGGGCGTGCTTGCCGGCGGCCTTCACCGCCTCGATGGAGACGCGCAGGTTACGCACGTCGTTCATCGCGTCGAAGATGCGGAACACGTCGATGCCGTTGACCGCCGCCTTGGCGACGAAGGCGCGCACCACATCGTCGCTGTAGTGGCGGTAGCCGAGCAGGTTCTGCCCGCGCAGGAGCATCTGCAGGCGGGTGTTGGGCAGCGCCGCCTTGAGCTTGCGCAGGCGTTCCCACGGGTCTTCCTTGAGGAAGCGCACGCAGGCGTCGAAGGTGGCGCCGCCCCAGACTTCCAGCGACCAGTAGCCGACGCGGTCGAGCTTGTCGCAAATCGGCAGCATGTCCTCGGTGCGCATGCGGGTCGCCAGCAGCGACTGGTGGGCATCGCGCAGGATGGTATCGGTGACGCCGGTCTTCTTCGCTTGGATGGTGTTGCTCATGTTCTGCTCCTTCCCTTACAGGCCGGCGTGGGCCGCGATGGCGGTGGCGATGGCGATGGCCAGGTGCGACGGGTTGCGCTTGATCGAGTACTGGGTCAGTTCCGGGTGGCTTTCGACGAAGCTGGTGTTGAACTGGCCGCTGCGGAATTCCGGGTTGCGGAGGATTTCCTGGTAGTACGGCGCGGTGGTCTTGACCCCCTGCACGCGCATGTCGTCGAGGGCGCGCAGGCCGCGATCGAGGGCCTCTTCCCAGGTCAGCGCCCAGACGATCAGCTTCAGGCACATCGAGTCGTAGTACGGCGGGATGGTGTAGCCGGTGTAGATCGCCGTGTCGGTACGCACGCCGGGGCCGCCGGGGGCGTAGTAGCGGGTGATCTTGCCGAACGAGGGCAGGAAGTTGTTCTTCGGGTCCTCGGCGTTGATGCGGAACTGCAGGGCGTAGCCGCGATGGACGATGTCGTCCTGCTTGACCGACAGCTCCAGCCCGGAAGCGATGCGGATCTGCTCGCGGACCACGTCGATGCCGGTGATCTCCTCGGTGATGGTGTGCTCCACCTGGACCCGGGTGTTCATCTCCATGAAGTACACCTCGCCGTCGGCGAGCAGGAACTCCACGGTGCCGGCGTTCTCGTAGCCCACCGCCTTGGCCGCGCGCACCGCCAGGTCGCCGATATAGGCGCGCTGCTCGGGGGTGAGCTGCGGGCTCGGGGCGATCTCGATGAGCTTCTGGTTGCGGCGCTGGATCGAGCAGTCGCGCTCGAACAGGTGCACGGTGTTGCCGAAGGAATCGGCGAGGATCTGCGCCTCGATGTGCTTGGGATTGACGATGCACTTCTCGAGGAATACCTCGGCGCTGCCGAAGGCCTTGGTCGCCTCGGAGATCACCCGCGGGAACGCCTGTTCCAGCTCCTCGCGGCTGTTGCAGCGACGGATGCCGCGACCGCCGCCGCCGGAGGTGGCCTTGAGCATCACCGGGTAGCCGATCCGCTCGGCTTCGCGCAGGGCCTCGGCGAGATCGGCGACGTTGCCTTCGGTGCCGGGGGTGCAGGGCACGCCGGCGGCGATCATGCTGCGGCGGGCTTCGGTCTTGTCGCCCATGCGGCGGATCACTTGCGCCGACGGGCCGATGAACTTGATACCGCGCTCGGCGCAGATTTCCGCCAGCTCGGCATTTTCCGAGAGGAAGCCATAGCCGGGGTGCAGGGCGTCGCAGCCACTTTCCACCGCCAGGTTCACCAGGGCGCGCGGGTTGAGGTAGCCGGCCAGCGGGTCCGCGCCGATGCTGTGGGCTTCGTCGGCGCGCTTGACGTGCAGCGCGTGGCGATCGGCCTCGGAGTAGACGGCCACCGAGCGGATGCCCATCTCGGCGCAGGCGCGCACGATGCGGACGGCAATCTCGCCGCGGTTGGCGATCAGGATCTTCTTGATCACGGAGGTCTCCCTCTTCGGGGTTGGGAACCTGGTACGGTCGATCCGGATATTCCGGTCGCTGCATGACCGGCAGGCAGCTCCCGGTCGCGCTTTTACCCTACCCCCGTGAGGGTGATTAACAAAAATCAATAATTATTGGGATAGCCATTAGAAAAGCTTTATAGTCGCCCGACCGATCTCGGTCAGAGTGTGACTGGAATGCGTAAGTCGTTGATGCGTATGACATTACGGCAGCTTCAGGTTTTTCGTGCCGTATGCGAGAGCCGCTCCTACAGCCGGGCGGCGGAGGAAATGGCCCTGACCCAGCCGGCGGTCAGCCTGCAGATCCGCCAACTGGAAGAGCTGGTCGGCCAGCCGCTGTTCGAGTACGTCGGCAAGAAGCTCTACCTGACCGATGCCGCCGAAGCCCTGCTGAAGACCAGCACCGACCTGTTCCAGCGCCTGGAAAGCCTGGACATGCAGCTCTCGGACCTGAAGGGCTCGCTGCAGGGCCAGTTGCGCCTGGCGGTGGAGTCCAGCGCCAAGTACATCACCCCGCACCTGTTCAAGGCGTTCCAGAACCTGCATCCGGAAGTCAGCCTGAGCCTGACGGTGGTCAACCGCACCCAGGTGATCAAGCGCCTGGCCGACAACCGCGACGACCTGGTGATCATGTCCCTGGTACCGCAGGACATGGCCCTGGAGTTCCTGCCCTTCCTGAACAACCCGATCATCGCCGTGGCGCCGCCGGACCATCCGCTGTGCAACGCCGCGAAGCTGGCCCTGAAGGACCTGGAGCCCTTCCCGCTACTGGTCCGCGAACCGGGCTCCGGCACCCGCAAGGCTTGCGAGGAGTTCTTCCAGCAACGCCGCGCGCACTTCTCGCAGATCCAGGAGATCGCCTCGCTGGAGTCCCTGCGCGAAGGGGTGATCGCCGGCCTCGGCCTGGCCCTGCTGCCGCGCCATGCGGCGCACCAGGAACTGGCCAACGGCCTGCTGCGCGAACTACCGGTGGAGGAATTGCCGCTCTATCGCAGCTGGTGCCTGGTGCACGCCAAGGGCAAGCGCCTGAGCCCGGTGGCCCAGGCGTTCGTCGCCTTCGTCCGCGAGGAGCGGGCGCTGATCAGCCAGCTCGCTGGGCGCTTCGCCGGCCCTGGCGGTTCGAGCTGAGGTAGGCGGCGGCTACCAGCTCGGGGTAGTCGGCCAGTTCCTGGCGCAGGCGCAGTTCTTCGCAGTGGTCCTCGATCGCCCGGCGGAATTGCATGCGCCGCTGGTCTTCGAGCTTGCGGCGGGTTTTCGAATCCACGTGCTGGGCATTGGCATCGCTATGACGGGGCATCTCGCGTCTCCCATGGCCGACTGGCTGGAGTCGCGAGCATCGCGCAGCAATGTGACGGTTTGGCGGCAAGCCGGTGAAGACTGCGTTATGCCTTCCCGGCGGCGCCTCAGGACGGCTCGCCGCGCTCTTCCTGGTTCTTCATCACCTTCGGCGACAGGCGCAGGCTGCGCAGGCTGCGCTTGACGCTCTTGAGGTGGTTGACCAGGTCCGGGCCGCGGGCCATGGCCACGCCCATCGCCAGCACGTCGATCACCACCAGGTGGGCGATGCGCGAGGTCAGCGGGGTGTAGATGTCGGTGTCCTCGTGCACGTCGATCGCCAGGTTGACCGTGGCCAGGTCGGCCAGCGGGGTCTGGCTCGGGCACAGGGTGATCAGCGTGGCGCCGGCCTCGCGCACCAGGTTGGCGGTGATCAGCAGGTCCTTCGAGCGACCCGACTGGGAAATGCAGATGGCCACGTCGCTGGGCTTGAGGGTCACCGCCGACATCGCCTGCATGTGCGGGTCGGAGTAGGCCGCCGCCGACAGCAGCAGGCGGAAGAACTTGTGCTGGGCATCCGAGGCCACCGCGCCGGAAGCGCCGAAGCCGTAGAACTCCACGCGCTGGGCGTGGGCGATGGCGGCGATGGCGCGCTCCAGGGCGTGGGTGTCCAGGTGCTCGCGGACTTCCATCAGGCTGTGCAGCGTGGTGTCGAAGATCTTCAGGCTGAAGTCGGCCACCGAGTCGCTCTCATGGATCGAGAACTGGCCGAAGCTGGCGCCGGCCGCCAGGCTCTGCGCCAGCTTCAGCTTGAGGTCCTGGAAGCCGCTGCAGCCGATGGCGCGGCAGAAGCGCACGATGGTCGGCTCGCTGACCCCGACCCCATGGGCCAGTTCGGCCATGGAGCTGTGCATGACCGACGCCGGATCGTTGAGAACGTGATCGGCGACCTTGAGTTCCGACTTGCGGAGCTGTTGGCGGGACTGGGCTATGTGCTGCAGCAGGTTCACAGGCTGGGCTCGATTCTCTGTAGTAACCTTGTAGTTATACTACAAACAGTCAGCCACGCCCAGCCAACGCCGTCGGGAGCTTGCCTTGAGTACACCAGCCACTCCAACGTCCTGCGACATCCTGGTCTTCGGCGGTACCGGCGACCTGGCCCTGCACAAGCTGCTGCCGGCGCTCTATCGCCTGCACCGGGAGGACCGCCTGCCGGCCGATACACGGATCTTCGCCCTCGCCCGCAGCGCGCTGGACAACGCCGCCTTCCTCGCCCTCGCCGAGCGCAACGTCCGCGCGGTGGTGGCGCGCAGCGAGTTCGCCGCCGAACAATGGAAAGGCTTCGCCGCGCGCCTCGACTACCTGGCCATGGACGCCTCGCAGAGCGCCGACTTCGGCCGTCTCGCGCGGCACCTGAAGAGCAGCGAGGGCCGGGTGCTGGTGCACTACCTGGCGACCTCGCCGAGCCTGTTCGCGCCGATCGCGCAGAACCTCTCCATCGCCGGCCTCGCCGGGCCGCAAGCGCGCATCGTGCTGGAAAAACCGCTGGGCCATTCGCTGGACTCGGCGAGGGCGATCAACCAGTCCATCGGCCGGGTGTTCGACGAGTCGCGGGTGTTCCGCATCGACCACTACCTGGGCAAGGAAACCGTGCAGAACCTGATGGCCCTGCGCTTCGCCAATGCGTTGTTCGAGCCGGTCTGGCGCGCGGCGCACATCGACCATGTGCAGATCAGCGTCAACGAGACCCTTGGCGTGGAGAACCGTGGCGGCTACTACGACCACGCCGGGGCGATGCGCGACATGGTGCAGAACCATCTGCTCCAGTTGCTCTGCCTGGTGGCGATGGAGGCGCCGGTGCGTTTCGACGCCGAGGCTGTGCGCAACGAGAAGCTCAAGGTGCTGCAGGCGCTGAAGCCGATCTCCGGGCTCGACGTGCAGGACAAGACGGTACGCGGCCAGTACGCCGCCGGCAGGATCGGCGGCCAGGAGGTGCCGGCGTACTACTTCGAGAAGAACGTCGACAACGACAGCGATACCGAGACCTTCGTCGCGCTCCAGGCCGAGGTCGAGAACTGGCGCTGGGCCGGGGTGCCGTTCTACCTGCGCACCGGCAAGCGCATGGCGCGCAAGTGCTCGGAAATCGTCATCCAGTTCAAGCCGGTGCCGCACAGCCTGATCGACGGCGGCGGCGGGCCGGCCAACCGCCTGTGGATAAGGTTGCAGCCGGAGGAGCGGATCAGCGTGCAACTGATGGCCAAGACCCCGGGCAAGGGCATGCAACTGGAACCGGTGGAGCTGGACCTCAACCTGGCCGAGGCCCTCAGCCGCAACAAGCGGCGCTGGGACGCCTACGAGCGCCTGCTGCTGGACGTGATCGAGGGCGACTCGACGCTGTTCATGCGCCGCGACGAGGTAGAGGCCGCCTGGGGCTGGGTCGACCCGATCCTCGCCGGCTGGCGCGAGCACTACCAGAGCCCGCGGCCCTACCCGGCCGGCAGCAACGGCCCGGAACAGGCGCAACTGCTGCTGGAACTGCAGGGTCGACGCTGGCTGGAATGACGCGGACATTGATCCGGCTCAGGATCGCCCGGCGCGCGCTCGGCTAGAGTCGCGCGCCCACGTCGTTGCGAGCCCGAACCATGACCGCCACCACCCTCCGCCCCGAACTGCTGTGCCCCGCCGGCACCCTGAAAAGCATGCGCTATGCCTTCGCCTACGGCGCCGATGCCGTCTACGCCGGGCAGCCGCGCTACAGCCTGCGGGTGCGCAACAACGATTTCGACCACGCCCAACTGGCCGAAGGCATCGCCGAGGCCCACGCACTTGGCAAGCGCTTCTACGTGGTGGTCAACATCGCCCCGCACAACGCCAAGCTGAAAACCTTCCTGCGCGACCTGGAGCCGGTGGTCGCCATGGGTCCGGATGCGCTGATCATGTCCGATCCCGGCCTGATCATGCTGGTTCGCCAGCATTTCCCGCAGATGCCCATCCACCTGTCGGTGCAGGCCAACGCGGTGAACTGGGCCGCGGTGCAATTCTGGCGGCAGCAGGGCCTGACCCGGGTGATCCTTTCCCGCGAGCTGTCGCTGGAGGAGATCGAGGAAATCCGCCAGCAGGTGCCGGACATGGAGCTGGAAGTGTTCGTCCACGGCGCCTTGTGCATGGCCTATTCCGGGCGCTGCCTGCTGTCCGGCTACATCAACCGCCGCGACCCCAACCAGGGCACCTGCACCAATGCCTGCCGCTGGGAATACAAGGCGGTGGAGGGCCGCGAGGACGAGCTGGGCAACGTGGTGGCGCGGGAGCCGACCCTGGGACGCGGCGCGCCGACCGAGCAGGTGTTCCTCCTCGAGGAAGGCAACCGTCCCGGCGAACCGATGGCCGCCTTCGAGGACGAACACGGCACCTACATCATGAATTCCAAGGACCTCCGCGCCGTGCAGCACGTCGAGCGGCTGGCGCGGATCGGCGTGCACTCGCTGAAGATCGAGGGCCGCACCAAATCCCACTACTACGTGGCGCGCACCGCCCAGGTCTACCGCCAGGCGATCGACGACGCGGCGGCCGGCAAGCCGTTCGACCGCGGCCTGATGGACACCCTGGAGTCCCTCGCCCACCGCGGCTACACCGAGGGCTTCCTGCGCCGCCACGTGCACGACGAGTACCAGAACTACCAGCACGGCCATTCGTTGTCCGAGCGCCAGCAGTTCGTCGGCGAACTCACCGGCGAACGCCGCGACGGACTGGCCGAGGTGGAGGTGAAGAACCGCTTCCAGCGCGGCGACAGCGTCGAACTGATGACTCCGCGAGGCAACCTGAGCCTGCGCGTGGAGGACCTGCGCAACGCCGCCGGCGAGGCCATCGAGGTGGCGCCGGGCAATGGCCACGTGGTCTACCTGGCGCTGCCGGAAGGCCTGGACCTGTGCTACGCGCTACTGATGCGCGATCTCCAGCCCGGCCAGGATACCCGCCAGCCGCAGGCCGAACGCAGCGGCGGGTGTGCCGGCAAGGGCGCTTGCGGCTGCGCTCACTGAGGGTTGAGCAGGAACACCACGTAGCCCCTGAACCAGGGGCTCTTTTCCAGGTAGTCGGGGGCTTGCCAGTCGCCGCCCTGGACCAGGCCGATCCGGTACGGCAGTTGCAGGCGGCTGACCCGCGGGAGGTAGGCGGCGTGGTTGGGAATGCTGTGGCGCCCCTGGTAGGTCTGCACCACCACTTCGTCGACCACGCCCTTGAGCCGGTTGATCGCCGCCGGCTCGGCGTTGCTGCCCCAGTCGAGCAACCCGGTGATGCTCAAGCGGTATTCGCGGGGCAGGCGCCGGCGCAGGTCGCGGAGGAAATCGACGTACTCGTCGAGGTAGCGGGTACGCGCATCGAAGTCGATCTGGATGCCGACCACCGGGTTGCCGGCACGCTTCCAGCGCTGCACCTGGTTCAGCACGGCCTGGTAGATCTGCGGCGTCCAGCGCAGGGTATGGGCGCGGTACACCACCCAGACCTCACCCCGCGCCAGGCGCGGCACCGAGATGCCCTGGGCGATCAGCCGCACGCCCTCGCCGGGGCGCCGGCGCGACTGGCTGATCTGTCCCTGCAGGATGTACAGCGTCTCGGCCCGCGCCAGCACCGGCTGCGGCGCGACGCCGCTCCACAGCCAGAAGGCGCCGTAGTCCTCGGCGCGCACCGCGGCCTCGACGGACGGCAACAGCGGCAGGCCCAGCAACAGGCCCGCCAGCCAGGCTCGCCAGCGCCTCACCAGTAGTACTTCAGTTCCTTGGCCCAGGAGCTGTCGGCGTAGGTCGACTTGAGCGTACGGAACCATTGCTTGCGCTCGGCCTGCGGGATGTCCTGCTGGCCGCAGGTGTTGTAGCCGGCCGGGGCGAAGCAGTTGATCGCGCGGAACAGCGCGTAGGCCTTGTCTTCGCGCGGAGCCTTGGGGTTGTCCATGACCAGGCGATAGCCATCCAGCCGGGAGTACACCTCGCCCTTGAAGCCGCTCGGGGTGCCGCCCAGCTCGTTGGCCTCGGGCTGGCTGTCCAGCGGCATGCCGTCGAGACCGTTGCGCAGGATGAATTCGCCCAGGCAGTTCAGGCCCTTCGGGTCCTTGTCATCGGCGGCCAGCGCCGCGGCCGACTCGGCGATGGCCGGGCAAACGTAGCCGGACTCGGCCTTGTCGCCCTTCCAGCGGAACAGCTCCAGGCTGTTGCCGGCGCCGTAGACATAGCCGAGGCTGGTGCCCAGCTTGGTCTGCGAGGGGGTTTCGCCGAGCAGCGCGAAGTCCTTGCCGAAGTCGGCGAAGCGGCTGCGGCGCAGGTCCTTGTAAAGGAGAGTGAACAGCGCGGTATCGCGCTCTTCCGCCGTCGCGCCCTGCTTGGCCTGGCGGCGCAACAGCGCGGCGTCGGCGACGTTGCGCAGGAGGATGCTGCGCAGCAGCGGCTCCTGGACCGGCGAACCTTCGGCGAAGACCTTTTCCAACTGGCCGCTGCGCTCGTAGTTGAGCGCCAGGGCCAGCTGCAACTGGCCCTTCTGGTACGGCTGCGCGGCCTGCGGCAACAGTTCCAGCCAGAGCGCCTCGGCGGCTTTCCAGTCCTTCTGCTGCTCCAGCGCCAGCCCGCGCAGGGTCTGCTGGCTGAAGCCGACGTAGTCGAGGCTGCCGACCTTTTGCGGCAGCGCTTCGAGGGTCTTCGCCGGATCCTGGTCGACATAGAAGCGATAGGCCGCCTGCAGGTAGGCGAACAGTTCGGGATGCGCGGCGAAGCTGGCCTGTTGGGCCTGCAGCGTTTCCCAGGTGAAGCTGCGCGGGGTCGACGGATCGTGGGCGCGCATCTGCACCAGGTCGGCCACCGCCAGCAGCAGCGGAGTCTGGATGTCGCCGAGCTGGATACCGGTCAGGAGCTTGTTGTCGACCTCCTGGACCAGGTCTTCCAGGGCCATGTTGCGCTGCCCTTGCTCGGCTTCGGCGAATTGCGCGGCATAGTCCTGGGCCAGCAGCTTCTGGTCGCCGGCCAGCCAATGCACGCGCCGTTGCAAGCCCTTGGCCGAGGCGGCGTAGAGCCCCTTCGGATACGCCTGCAGGTAGGCCTCGAGGGCGCTGCGGGTCTGTTCCAGGCGAGCCTTGTCGACATTCTGCAGCTCGGGGAAGCCCATGTCGTCGAAGGCGTTCTGCTGGGCGGCGTTGAGCAGGGTGCGCGCCTGCAGGTACAGGGCGGTTTCCTTCAGCCAGGGCTGCGACACGTCCTGCAACGCCTTGAAGCCCTGTTCGGCTTCGTCGAAGCGACCGCTGTAGAAGTTGGCCGCAGCCTCCAGGTACGTGGCGAAGGCCTTGCCTGCGGCCGACTCGACGCCTTGCGCGAGCACACCGCCCAGTTCCTCTTGTTCCCAGCCGCAGGCACCGAGCAGGTCCAGGCGGCTGTTGGCCAGGGCCTTGGTCTCCGCCTCGCCCAGCCCGGCGTCACGCACCTGGCGAAGAAACGCCAGCGCGCTGTCCTGGTCGTTGCTGCGGCAGCGGCTGCCCTCGCCCTCGAAGAATTCGGCGCCGGCGATCTTTTCCGGTAGCGCTTCGGCGCCCATCTGCCGGGCCAGTTCGGCGAGCGGCGAGGGCGCTGGCGCAGGCGGCGGTGTCTCGGCCTCGCTCGCCGCCGGCAGCGCGGGCGGCTGGCTGCCGTCGCCGGGCAGCAGGCGGAACAGGCCGAACGGTACCAGGCCGTAGCCTTCGAGCTTCTCTTCCTCCGACGGCGGCGCCTCCACCAGCCGCCAGTGGCCGGCGTCGGCCAGCAGCAGGCGCAGGTTGGCGCGGGTGTCGTTGCCCGGGGCGAGGAACGGCAGGGTATCGCAGACACCGCCGCCGACCAGCGACCAATCGGGATAGCAGGAGTCGTCGCTGCTGGCCTGGGCCAGCGGGGAGAGACCGGCGCCCACCAGCAGGAGGGCGGGAAGAAGCGGCTTCGAGCGCATGAATCGTCCTTAATTCGTGGGAGTCGAAAGTGCTACAGCATACTCCGCCGGATCGCGTTCAACGAGCCTGGCGCAAACCTTCCTCCAGGGCATGGGCCGGCAACGGCCGGCCGATCAGGTAGCCCTGCAGCTCGTCGCAACGCTGGGCCACCAGGAAGTCCCGCTGTTCGATGGTTTCCACGCCTTCGGCGACCACCTTCAGGTCGAGGCTGTGGGCCATGGCGATGATCGCCCGGATGATCGCCGCATCCTCGCTGTTCTGGGTCAGGTCGCGGACGAACGACTGGTCGATCTTCAGGTAGTCCAGCGGCAGGCGCTTCAGGTAGCTGAGCGAGGAATAGCCGGTGCCGAAGTCGTCGACCGATAGCTTCACCCCCATCTCGCGCAACTGGCGGAAGGTCGCCAGGACACTATCGAGGGCGTCCAGCCACTGGCTTTCGGTCAACTCCAGCTCCAGTTGCGCCGCCGGCAGGCCGCTGTCGGCCAGCGCCGAGCGCACTACGTCGAGCAGGTCGCCCTGGCGCAACTGGTGGACCGAGAGGTTCACCGAGACCCGCAGGTTCAGGCCCCGCTGGCTCCACTCGGCGGCCTGCAGGCAGGCCCGGCGCAGGACGAATTCACCGATCTCGCCGATCAACCCGCACTCCTCGGCGAGGCCGATGAAGGTCGACGGCGGGATCATGCCCTCCTCCGGATGGTGCCAGCGCACCAGCGCCTCGACCGAGTCCGCGCAGCCGCTGGCCAGGCACAGCTTGGGCTGGTAATGCACGTCCAGCTGGCCCTCCTCGACCGCCTTGCGCAACCGGGTTTCCAGGCGCAGGCGTTCGAGGGTGCTGTCCTGCAGGTTGTCGCGGAAGAACTGGAAGGTATTGCCGCCGAGTTGCTTGGCATGTTGCATCGCCAGGTTCGCCTGGCTCATCAGCACGGAGATTTCCCGTGCCTGCTCGGAAAACAGGCTGATCCCCAGCGAGGCGCCGAGGATCAGCTCGTGGCCGAGCACGCTCACCGGCTGGCGCAACTGGACCAGCAGGCGTTCAGCCAGGCGCGACAGGGCCGCGGTGCCGGTGCCGCCATCGAGGAGAATGGCGAACTCGTCGCCGGCCAGACGCGCCAGGGTGTTGGCTTCCGGCGCGGTGCGCCGCAGGCGCTGGGCCATCTCCCTGAGCAACTGGTCGGCGACCTCGTGGCCGAGGCTGTCGTTGAGCAGCTTGAAGCGGTCCAGGTCGATCAGCAGCAGGGCCAGCCCGCCCTCCTCCTGGCGCGCCCGCTGGGCCGCCTCGTGCAGCCGCTCGCGGAACAACCGGCGGTTGGCCAGGCCGGTCAGTTCGTCGTAGTGCAGCAGGTGACGCAGGCGCTCCTCGACGTCGCGGCGGGCACTGAGATCGGTGAAGAAACCGACGATGTGGGTCGCCTCGCCATTGCCGTCGCGCAGCAGGTTGAGCTGCAGCCATTGGGGATAGGGATCGCCATTCTTCCGCGTATCCACCAGTTCGCCCTGCCACTGCCCGTGCTGGCGCAGCTCGGCGCGGATCTGCCGGTAGTGGCGCTGGGCCTCGGGGGTATTCACCAGCAGGCTGGCGTTGCGCCCGACCACGTCCTCGCGGCGATAGCCGGTGATGCGACTGAAGGCCTGGTTGACCGCCAGCAGGTTGTAGGCCGGATCGAGGATCACGATGCTCTCGCTGGCCGCCTCGAACACTGTCGCGGCCAGTTGCTGCTGCTCTTCCAGGCGCTTGCGCGCGCTGATGTCGCTGCGCGTGCCGAGCATCCGCGTCACCCGTCCCCGCGGGTCGCGAGCCATGGCCCGGCCACGATCCTCCAGCCAGCGCCAGCCGCCCTCCCGGTCGCGCACGCGGTACTCCACCCGGTATAGCTCGCTGCGCCCCTTGAGATGTTCGGCGAGGGCGCGACGGATGCGCGGCAGGTCGCCGGGGTGGATGCTTTCGATCAGCCTGCGATAGTCCTCGGGACCGTCCCCGGCGTCGCTGAAGACCGCCTCGAGATAGGAATGCTGGACCCGGCCGCTCTCCAGGTCCCAGTCCCACAACCCCAGTTCGCTGGCCTCCAGGGCCATGGCCAGGCGCGCCTCGCTCTGGCTGAGCGCCTGGCTGGTCGCGCCAAGCTCCTCGGTGCGCGCCTCCACCCGGCGCTGCAAGGCGTCGCGGGCGGCGCGCAGCTCGCGTTCGACCAGGCGCCGCTGGCCGACCTCCTGGGCGAGCTTGCGATTGAGCGCTTCGGCCTCGGCGTTGACGCGTTCCAGGTGCAGGTTCAGCGCCTGGGTCTGGAAGCGTCGCAGCAGCGCGCCCTGCACCAGCCGGTGGATCTGCCCGGCGACCACCAGCAGCGCCACCAGCAGGATCAGGCCGAGCACGCCCCAGCCCTGCAACAGGCTATGCGGCTGCAACAGCAGGAAAACGATGGATGGCAGCAGGCCCGGCAAGGCGAAGGTGAGGAAGGCCGGCAGGCTCACCGCATAGGCGACGCTGGCGGAGAGGATCGCCGCCGCCACCAGGCCGAACACCAGCACCTGCTGGAGGAAGGCATCGGCCGGGACCAGCATGATCACCGCGAACGCCAGGGTCAGGCCCGAGGCGCCGGCGCCGCACAGGAAGGTCCGCCGCCAGTGGCGGCTGGCCTGGCGACGGCTGTCGGCCTGCTGGAAGGCGGCGACCTGCAGCAGGCGCAGGACGGCGAGCAACACCAGCCAGACCAGCCAGCCGCCGAGCAGCCAGCTGCTGACCTTGCCCCACACCAGGCAGGCGCTGGTCACGCCGCCGAGCAGCATGAGCAGGGTCGGCGTGCGCGAGCCGAGATAAAGGAGCCGGGTACGCTCGATGGCGATTTCGCGGGCGTAGAGCCGCAGTACATCGGTGCTGCCGCCCGGCAGCGCCAAGGGCTCGACATGGACGGTCATAGGCGCTTGTTCTTGTAGTGGTTTGCCTTGAAGTGGCCGGAGCATAACCGAGCAGGGGCAGGCTGCCCAAGGCCGGGATAGAGCATTTTTCCGCAGCCAGGCCCGACGCTGCGCCGGCCTGCGCCGAATGGCGGCCCGGTTTGCCCGGCTTTTCCCCGCCCCGGTAGAATGCCGCGATGAACGACGACCTCTCCCTCCTGCTGAACTCCCTCAACGACCCGCAGCGCCAGGCCGTGGCCGCGCCGCTGGGCCGCCAACTGGTCCTCGCCGGCGCCGGCTCGGGCAAGACCCGCGTGCTGGTGCACCGGATCGCCTGGCTGATCCAGGTCGAGCACGCCTCGCCCTACAGCATCCTGTCGGTGACCTTCACCAACAAGGCGGCGGCGGAGATGCGCCACCGCATCGAGCAGTTGCTCGGGATCAATCCGGCGGGCATGTGGGTCGGCACCTTCCACGGCCTCGCCCATCGCCTGCTGCGCGCGCACTGGCGCGAGGCCGGGCTGAGCGAGAACTTCCAGATCCTCGACAGCGACGACCAGCAACGCCTGGTCAAGCGGGTGATCCGCGAACTCGGCCTCGACGAGCAGCGCTGGCCGGCGCGCCAGGCCCAGTGGTTCATCAACGGGCAGAAGGACGAGGGCCTGCGGCCGCAACACATCCAGCCCGGCGGCGACCTGTTCCTCGCCACCATGCTGAAGATCTACGAAGCCTACGAGGCGGCCTGCGCCCGCGCCGGGGTGATCGACTTCTCCGAGCTGCTGCTGCGCGCCCTGGACCTCTGGCGCGACCATCCCGGCGTGCTCGAGCACTACCAGCGGCGCTTCCGCCATATCCTGGTGGACGAGTTCCAGGACACCAACGCCGTGCAATACGCCTGGCTGCGGATTCTTGCCAAGGGCGGCGACAGCCTGATGGTGGTCGGTGACGACGACCAGTCGATCTACGGCTGGCGTGGCGCACGGATCGAGAACATCCAACAGTTCAGCGACGACTTCGCCGACGCCGAGGTGATCCGCCTGGAGCAGAACTACCGTTCCACCGCGTCGATCCTCAAGGCCGCCAACGCCCTGATCGCCAACAACCAGGGACGCCTGGGCAAGGAGTTGTGGACCGACGGCGAGGACGGCGAGTCGCTGAGCCTGTACGCCGCGTTCAACGAGCACGACGAGGCGCGCTACGTGGTCGAATCGATCGAGAGCGCGCTCAAGGGCGGCCTGGCGCGCAGCGAGATCGCCATCCTCTACCGCTCCAACGCCCAGTCGCGGGTGCTGGAGGAAGCCCTGCTGCGGGAGAAGATTCCCTACCGCATCTACGGCGGCCAGCGCTTCTTCGAGCGTGCCGAAATCAAGAACGCCATGGCCTACCTGCGCCTGCTCGACGGCCGCGGCAACGACGCGGCGCTGGAACGGGTGGTCAACGTGCCGGCACGCGGCATCGGCGAGAAGACCGTGGAGAGCATCCGCGAATTCGCCCGCGGCAACGATGTGTCGATGTGGGAGGCGATCCGCCTGATGATCGCCAACAAGGTCCTGCCCGGCCGCGCCGCCAGCGCCCTGACCGGCTTCGTCGAGCTGATCGAGAATCTTTCGGCGAAGGTCATGGACATGCCGCTGCACCTGATGACCCAGACGGTGATCGAGCAGTCCGGACTGATCAGCTACCACAAGGAAGAAAAAGGCGAGAAAGGCCAGGCCCGGGTGGAGAACCTCGAGGAACTGGTCAGCGCCGCCCGCGCCTTCGAGAACAGCGAGGAAGAGGAAGACCTCACCCCGCTGCAGGCCTTCCTCAGCCACGCCTCCCTGGAGGCCGGGGAAACCCAGGCCGACGCCCACGAGGACAGTGTCCAGCTGATGACCCTGCACAGCGCCAAGGGCCTGGAGTTCCCGCTGGTGTTCCTGGTCGGCATGGAGGAAGGGCTGTTCCCGCACAAGATGAGCCTGGAGGAATCCGGCCGCCTGGAAGAGGAACGCCGCCTGGCCTACGTCGGCGTCACCCGCGCCATGCAGCGACTGGTCCTGACCTACGCGGAGACCCGCCGGCTCTACGGTAGCGAGACCTACAACAAGGTTTCGCGCTTCATCCGCGAGATCCCGCCGGCGCTGATCCAGGAAGTGCGCCTGTCCAATACCGTCAGCCGCCCCTACGGCGGCACCTCGCGCAGTGCCGGCGGCAACCTCTTCAGCGGCGCCGGGGTGCCGGAGACGCCCTTCTCCCTCGGCCAGCGGGTGCGCCACGCGCTGTTCGGCGAAGGGACTATCCTCAACTTCGAAGGCGCCGGCGCCCAGGCCCGGGTGCAGGTGAATTTCGAGAGCGAAGGCAGCAAGTGGCTGATGCTCGGCTACGCCAAGCTGGAAGCCCTGTAGCGGCGCAGCCCGTGGAGAAGGCCCGGAGGAGGACGACATGCTGGCATCCTGGGCCTTCTGGGCACTGCTTTCGGCGCTGTTCGCCGCGCTGACCGCGATCTTCGCCAAGATCGGCCTCGACCGGGTCGATTCGGACTTCGCCACCTTCATCCGCACCCTGGTGATCCTCGTCACCCTCGGCGGCATCCTCGCGGTCCTGGGCAAGTTCCAGGCCCCGGGCAGCATCCTGCCGCGCAGCTGGCTGTTCCTGGTGCTCTCCGGGCTGGCCACCGGTGCCTCCTGGATCTGCTATTTCCGCGCCCTCAAGCTCGGCCCGGCGTCGCTGGTGGCGCCGCTGGACAAGTTCAGCGTGGTGCTGGTGGCACTGCTCGGCGTGGCCTTCCTCGGCGAACGCCTGGACCTGCGCCAATGGCTCGGCGTAGCCCTGGTGACAGCGGGCGTGGTGGTCCTGGCAATCCGCCCATAAGCCCGCTGAATGGCGCTTCGACCTTGGTATAAAGGCGAAAAATCGCGGAAACCCTAGACTGGCGGCCTCTAATAATTCGTCGTCTGAGGTTCGTTCCATGTACCGTGATCGCGTGCGCCTGCCCTCCCTGCTCGACAAGGTGATGAGTGCGGCCGAAGCCGCCGACCTGATCCAGGACGGCATGACCGTCGGCATGAGCGGTTTCACCCGCGCCGGCGAGGCCAAGGCCGTACCCCAGGCGCTGGCCATGCGCGCCAAGGAACGTCCGCTGCGTATCAGCCTGATGACCGGCGCCAGCCTCGGCAACGACCTCGACAAGCAGCTCACCGAGGCCGGCGTGCTCGCCCGGCGCATGCCGTTCCAGGTCGACAGCACCCTGCGCAAGGCGATCAACGCCGGCGAAGTGATGTTCATCGACCAGCACCTCTCGGAAACCGTCGAGCAGTTGCGCAACCACCAGCTGAAGCTGCCGGACATCGCCGTCATCGAAGCCGCCGCGATCACCGAGCAGGGCCACATCGTGCCGACCACCTCGGTGGGCAACTCGGCGAGCTTCGCGATCTTCGCCAAGCAGGTCATCGTCGAGATCAACCTGGCCCACAGCACCAACCTGGAAGGCCTGCACGACATCTATATCCCGACCTACCGGCCGACCCGCACGCCGATCCCGCTGACCCGCGTCGACGACCGCATCGGCAGCACGGCGATCCCGATCCCGCCGGAGAAGATCGTCGCCATCGTCATCAACGACCAGCCGGACTCGCCATCCACCGTGCTGCCGCCGGACGGCGAGACCCAGGCCATCGCCAACCACCTGATCGATTTCTTCAAGCGCGAGGTCGACGCCGGGCGCATGAGCAACAGCCTCGGCCCGCTGCAGGCCGGTATCGGCAGCATCGCCAACGCGGTGATGTGCGGCCTGATCGAGTCGCCGTTCGAGAACCTGACCATGTACTCCGAAGTGCTGCAGGACTCGACCTTCGACCTGATCGACGCCGGCAAGCTGCGCTTCGCCTCGGGCAGCTCGATCACCCTGTCGCCGCGGCGCAACGCCGACGTGTTCGGTAACCTGGAGCGCTACAAGGACAAGCTGGTGCTGCGCCCGCAGGAAATCTCCAACCACCCCGAGGTGGTCCGTCGCCTGGGCATCATCGGCATCAATACGGCGCTGGAGTTCGACATCTACGGCAACGTCAACTCGACCCACGTCGGCGGCACCAAGATGATGAACGGCATCGGCGGCTCCGGCGACTTCGCCCGCAACGCGCACCTGGCGATCTTCGTCACCAAGTCGATCGCCAAGGGCGGCAACATTTCCAGCGTGGTGCCGATGGTCAGCCACGTCGACCACACCGAGCACGACGTCGACATCCTCGTCACCGAGCAGGGCCTCGCCGACTTGCGCGGCCTGGCGCCTCGCGAACGGGCCCGGGTGATCATCGAGAACTGTGTCCACCCGTCCTACCAGGCACCGCTGCTGGACTACTTCGAGGCGGCTTGCGCGAAAGGCGGCCACACGCCGCATCTGTTGCGCGAGGCGCTGGCCTGGCACCTGAACCTGGAAGAACGCGGACACATGCTGGCCGGCTGAGGCTGAACCGTTTCATCCGCAACTATTCCCAGCGCCCGGACGACTAATTCTTCCGGGCGTCTGGACAGGGCAGAAAAAACCACGTAAAAACATATTTCGGCGGCCTTTTCTCTTGCCGCCATCGCAACACGCCTACCCAGCCCTTCCGCTTTTCCTGCTGTAACACTTCGTTGTTTCTTTCGGTAACGCACCATGACGGTGCAGAGCGGTACAGTTACGCACCGAAACAACCCATACAGTTCGGAAACACACCCCGGTGATCCAACGCAATTCTCCGCAACTGTTCCTATTCTTGTTGACCTGTTAGTCAGATCATATTGCTCAGTTAATCACTAGCAACCTGACTACCCACCACAAGTGGGAAGGATCGACACATCATGGAACGTACCCTCGGTTCCAACACTTTCGACATCGCTCGCTCCAACCGCCGCAGCAGCAGCCTGCTGGGCACCATGAAACTGTGGCAGCGCCGCATCCAGAGCCGTCGCCAGCTGGCCCGTCTGGACTCCCGCCTGCTCGCCGACGCCGGCATCAGCGAAGCCCAGCGCTACGCCGAGCTGAACAAGCCGTTCTGGCGCTAAGCGATACTGTAACGCCCCGGTTCGGCCCAGCCTGAACTGTACCGTAGGCCGCTCCTTACCGAGCGGCCTTCACGTATCTGGAAGAAGCCTTTTCCTCCAGCAGTTCACGGTACAGCTCGCTCCAGCGACGCCCCATCTCTTCGGCGGTGAACAGTTGCCGATAGCGGGCCTCCGCGTTCCTGCCCATATCCTCCGCCTGCTGCGGATGCTCCCAGAGCCAGCGCATCGCTTGGCGAAACGCGGCCGGCTGGCTGGGCGGCACGACCAGGCCGGTCTCGCCATGGATATTGATGTAGCTGGTGCCGGTGCCGATCTCGCTGGAGATCATCGGCTTGCCGTACATCGCACCCTCCAGCAGGGAAATGCCGAACGCCTCGGAACGCAGGTGCGACGGAAAGACCATGGCGTAGCTGAGTTGCAGCAGGGCGACCTTGTCCTCGTCGTCCACCCGCCCGAGGAAGTGCACGTTGCGCAACCCCAGCGCCGCGGCCTGGGCATACAGCTCGGCCTGCAACGGCCCGGCACCGACGATCACCACCGGGTAATCGGTGCCCTGCAACGCATCCAGCAGGATATGCAGGCCCTTGTAGTAGCGCATCACCCCGACGAACAGGAAGAACCGCGGCCCGAGTTTCTCTCGCCAGTGCTCCAGACGCTGTGCCGCAGGCTTCGGGTAGCAGGCCTTGTCCAGGCCGTAGGTGATCACCCGGGTCTTTTCCCGGTACTGGCGGAGCACGTCGCTGGTGCTGAAGTAGTTGGGCGACGCCACCGCGATCCGATCGACGCTATGAAGGAAGCGCCCCATCAGCGGCCGGTACAGTTTCAACAGGACGCGCTGGCGGATGATGTCCGAATGGTAGGTGACCACGCTCGGCTTGTTCATACCGGTGAGGAAATGCACCAGGTCCATGAACGGCCAGGGGAAGTGGTAGTTGACCACGTCCGCCTCCGCCGCCAGCTCGCGGAACTGCTTGAACACGCTCAGGGAAAACCCGGTGGAAGCGAGCTGCAGGTCGAGCCTGGCGCGATGCACCACATGTCCGCCGAAGGGCACGACAGGCGGATGCGGGTCGCTGCTCAGGGTCAGGACGTGGTTGTCGATCCCCCACGACCCGCTGCTCTCGCAAAGCTGGAAGATCACCTGTTCGATCCCGCCTACCGTTTCGCTCAGGTAGGTCTTGTAGAAGTGCAGTACCCGCATTCAGCCCTCCACGGCACGACGATAGGCTGCAGCGGTGAGATTCGCGCAACGCTTCCAGGAAAACTGCTCCGCCCGTCGCAGGCCGGCTTCCCGGCAGCACTCCCAGTAGACGGTATCCTCGGTCATGCGGACCAGCATGTCAGATAGCCCATTGGCATCATCCGGGTCAATATAGCTGCCCGCCTCGCCGGCCACCTCCGGCATTGCGGAGAGTCGCGTGAGCAATACTGGCGTGCCGCTGGCCATGGCTTCCAGCACAGGCAGGCCGAAGCCTTCGTAGATCGAGGGGAAGACCAGCGCCCGAGCGCCCGACATCAACTCGGCGACCCGCTCGTCCGGCAGGTAGCCGAGCAGCCGCACCGTTCCCGAAGCCAGCGCCTGGCGCAGTTCGTCGTCGAGCGAGCGACTTTCCCATCCCGGCATGCCGACGATCATCAGCGGAAAACGCTGGCGGACCGCCGCCGGCAGTTGCCCATGGGCGCGCAGGGCCAGCGACAGGTTCTTGCGCGGTTCGAGGGTTCCTACGCAGAGGAAATACCCGCGCGGCACCAGGCCATGCGCGCGCAAGGGCTCGCGCAGGGACTCCCGGTCCCGCGGACGGAACCGCGCGGCATGGCCGAGGGGCGCCACCACGAAGCGCTCGCGCGGCAGGCCGAAATACGCCTGCGCCTCGTCGGCGATCGCCTGCGAGTCGGTCAGGATCAACCGCGCCTTTTCCATCCCGCGCGCCAGCCGGCGTTCTATTTCGCGCAAGCGGGCGGCGGGTTGCGTCGCCGGATAATGCAGGTGGGTCAGGTCGTGCAGGGTCATCAGCATCGGCCCGTCGAAGTCCAGCGGCCAGAGACTGGGCTCATGGTAGAGATCGACCGGCGGCCGACCGCTATCGAAACGCCGCTGCTCCAGCCAGCGTCGTGCCCGGTAGGCTCCAGGCAGGTTGCGCAGCCAGGGCGACAGACGCGAATAGCCGGGCAGCGCCGCCGCCGGCAGGTCGCCGCTCCAGCCCCAGCCATGGAACAGGGAAAACTCGAAGTCCGCGTGCGCCTGCAACGCGCCCAACAACTCGACCAGGTAATGTCCGATGCCGGTCCGCGGCGCCTGGAGAATCCGCGCGTTAACCGCAATCCGCATGTACTGCCTCGCCATGCGTCGGGGCCTTGCCGAGGGCGAGCAGGATCCGCGCGATCAGTTGCCGACTCGCTTCGTGCCAGCCGATCCAGCGCCATTCGCCGACCGGTCGCTCGGCCGGGAACTCGCCCGTGGCTTCGAAGCGGGTGACCAGGTTCGCCAGGGTCTGCGGATCGGCGAGGTCGAAGTAGGCCATGAATTCGCCGCCGATCTCGCGGAACACCGGGATGTCGCTGCCCATCGCCGGCAGGCCGCGCTGCATGGCCTCCACCAGCGGCAGGCCGAAACCTTCCACATAGGACGGGAAGACCAGCGATGCGGCATGGGAGTATGCGTACTCCAGGCTCTTGTCGGAGAGGTCGTTGAACATGAACAGGCGCTTGTTCAGCTCCGGATGCTGCCGCACCCGTTCCACCAGCGCCTCGCACTTCCAGCCGATGCGTCCGGCGATGCACAACCGCGCCTGCGAACCCTGGGCCCAGGCACGCTCGAAGGCATCCAGCAGGTAACCGTGGTTCTTCCGCGGCTCGATGGTGCTGACCATCAGGAATACCGGCGCCTTGGCCTTGAACATGCGCAGCAGATCGGGCTCGACGGAGGCGCCGTCCTCCACCAGGTCCAGCTCCGAACCCAGGTGGAAATAATCGAACCAGCGTTGCGCGACCTTCTCCGGGCCGATGCGCCGCAGCATCTCCGCGCGCACTTCGTCGCGGATGGTCTCGGAAATCGCGACGTAGCCGTCGGCGGTGGCCGCGATCCAGTCGAACCAGTGGTTGAACACCTTGACCAGGCCGGCATCGCAGAATTGCGGATGGGTCAGGGGAATCAGGTCGTAGATCACCGAGACGATGCCCACGCCCTCGCTCTTGAGGCGTTCCGCCAGCGGGAAGAAATCGGCGTGCCAGGAGGAGTCCAGCAAGACCAGTTGGTCGCCGGCCCGATGTTCGAGCGGGGTCGCGCGCACGGGTGCAGGCTGCTGCTTGCCGAGGATGCGGTCGAGCAGGCGCAGCGGAATGCTGAGGAAGGCGAAGGCGAACAGGCGGCAGGCTACATAGAGAAGGCGCCGGGCCCACGGCGAGGAACGGAACGGGCGGCGCTGTTCCAGGGTGCGCTGGCCCAGCCAGAAGTAGTTGGCGGCTCGCTCCACCAGGATGCGCAGGCGTACCAGCGGCGAATGCGGCCGTGGGTCCAGCGGCGCCAGGCTGTGGACCTGATACAGGGTGCCGTCGAGCATTGCCACCGGGATGCACTCCACCGTCTCGTCGGCTTCCGGCAACTCGCGGATGACGTTGCGCACCACCCGCTGAATACCGGAATTGACCTTGGGATGCTCGAACACATAGGTGCATTCGACCAACAGACGCGTCATGGAGTGCTCTCCGCGGAAGTGGGGTCCAGAGCCGCCTCGCCGGAGCGGCTGATATGGGTTTCGGCGCCCAGCCAGGAGCAACCGACGAAGTCTTCCTGGCGGTTGTTGATGACATGGAAGACCAGGCCGTAGTCGCGCCATTCGAAGTTGCGGTCCAGGTGCGAGTCCAGCCGCGACAGGCTCAGCGCCACCGAGTAGTGCCCCTTGCCCAGGCGCATGTCGAAGGCGAAGCGGTAGGTGATGCGCTCGCCGGCCTTCAGGTCGGTGAGGGCCTTGTCCAGGCGGTGGGTATTGATCCCGTACATCGGCTGGCCGAGGCGGTCCTTGATCATGAAGCCGAGGATCAGCCGCTCGATGTCCTGGCGAACCTCGACTTCGACTTCCAGCGTCACCGCCTGGCCTACCTCGACCACCTCCAGCGCACGCTGCCGCTGGTCGACCATCCGTACGTCGAGGATCGCTGCCTCGCCGGTGCCGGAAATCGTCCGCACCTGGCCGTCGGCGAGCATTTCCTGGCGCACGGTCTGCCCCTCGCGCTCGGCGAGCAGGGCGTTGTAGTAGTCCATCACCTCTTCCGGCCGCCCGCGCATGGCCATCCGTCCCTGCTCCAGGAGGATCGCGGAGTCGCAGATGGACTGGATCGCCGAGCGGTCGTGGGAGACGATCAGCAGGGTGGTGCCGGCCTTGCGGAAACTGCGGATGCGCTCGAAGCTCTTGTGCTGGAAATAGGCATCGCCGACCGACAGGGCCTCGTCGACGATCAGGATGTCCGGCCGCCGGGCAGTCGCCACGCTGAACGCCAGGCGCATCTGCATGCCGCTGGAGTAGGTGCGCACCGGTTGCTCGATGGCCTCGCCGATTTCGGCGAAGGCCTCGATATCCGGCATCAGCGCCTGGATTTCCTCGACCTGCATGCCCAGCAGTTGCCCGGCCATGAAGACGTTCTGCCGGCCGGTGAAGTCCGGGTGGAAGCCCATGCCCAGCTCGAGCAGCGCGGCGACCCGGCCGGCCACGCGGATCTCGCCGCAGGTCGGCTGGGTGGTGCCGGCGATCATCTTCAGCAAGGTGCTCTTGCCGGCGCCGTTGACCCCGACGATGCCGACCGCTTCGCCCGGCTCGATGGTGAACTCGACCTCGCGCAGGATCCAGTGCAGGTGGTGGCGCGAAGGACTGAAAGGCACCAGCCATTCGAACAACCGGCTCCAGCGATTGGGATACTGCTTGTAGGCCTTGCCGAGGCCGGATACGCGTATCTGTCCCATCAGAGTTCATCCACCATTTCGCCGACCCGCTGGCGGAACAGACGCAGGCCGAGCGCGCACAGCAGCAGCGCCAGCAGGGTGATCGGCAGCAATGAAGGCCAGTCCGGCCATTGCCCGTGGAGGAACAGCTGCTGGTAGCTGCGCATCAGCGCGGTCATCGGGTTGAGTTCGATCAGCGAGCGGATACCCTCGGGCAGGATGCCGATCGGATAGACGATCGGCGTCAGCCAGAACCAGAACTGCAGGCAGATGCCGAACAACTGGCCGACGTCGCGGAAGAACACGTTGAGCACCCCGAGGATCATCCCCAGTCCCGCCGCGAACAGCACCTGGATCGCCAGCAGCGGCACCAGCGCGAGCAATGCCGCGCCCGGCAGGCGCCCGCTGAGGGCGAGAAAGCCGAGGAACAAGGCGAGGATGATGGCGAAATTGACCCCGGCGTTGAGCAGTACGATGACCGGCAGGCAGATGCGCGGGAAGCTGATCTTCTTCAGCAGGTTGGCGTTCTCGATGAACATGCTCTGGCTGCGCGAGGTGATTTCCGCGAACAGGCCCCAGGTCAGCAGGCCGGCGCAGAGATAGACGCTGTAGGCCAGGCCGTCGTCGACCCCCGGCAGGCGCGCGCGCATCACCTGGGAGAAGATCACCGTGTAGACGACGATCATCGACAGCGGATTGAGCACCGTCCACAACGCGCCGAACAACGACCCGCGGTAGCGCGACTGGAACTCGCGCTTGACGCTGCCGAGAACGAAGCCACGATAGCCCCACAAGGAACGAGACAAGCCAAGAAGCATCAGACCACCCTGCCGTACTGGTCCTCGAAGCGGACGATGTCGTCCTCTCCCAGGTATTCGCCGCTCTGCACCTCGATCATCACCAGGTCGATGACCCCCGGGTTTTCCAGGCGATGCCGGTGGCCCGCGGGAATGTAGGTCGACTCGTTGCTGTTGACCAGCCGCGCGCCATCGCCATTGGTGACCCTGGCCATGCCTTGCACCACGATCCAGTGCTCGCTGCGGTGATGGTGCATCTGCAGCGACAAGCGCTCTCCCGGCCTGACCACGATTCGCTTGATCTTGAAGCGCGGCCCCTCCTCGAGGACGGTATAGCTGCCCCAGGGACGGTTGACGGTCCGATGCAGCCGATAGGCCTCGTGCCGCTCGTCCTTCAGCCGCTGCACCACCCTGCGCACCTCCTGGACCCGGTCGGCGCGGGCGATCAGCAGCGCATCGGAAGTATCCACCACGACCAGGTCGTCGACCCCGACCGTGGCGACCAGGCGCCCGTCGCTCTGCACGAAGGTGTTACGGGTGTCGACGAACAGGGTGTCGCCGCTGCCGCGATTGCCCTCTGCGTCCGCGTCGAGCAGCGCGCTCATCGCGCCCCAGGAACCGATATCGCTCCAGTCGAAGGCCGCCGGCACCACGGCGACCCGCGCGGAGCGCTCCATCAGCGCATAGTCGATGGAAATGTCCGGCAGCGCGGCGAAGGCTTCGCACGCCAGCTCATGCTGGATGCCATCGGCCATCTTCACCGCCGCACTGGCGGCCAGGCAGGCCCTGGCCTGCTCCAGCAGGGCCGGGGCATGCTGCGCCAGCTCGTCGACCAGGGTCGAGGCCGTGAAACAGAACATCCCGGAGTTCCACAGGAAACCGCCACTTTCCACGTAGCGACGGGCGGTTTCCTCATCGGGTTTCTCGACGAAGCGGCGCACCTTGGCCGCCCCCTGCTCGTCCAGCCGGTCGCCCAGCTCGATATAGCCGAAACCGGTTTCCGCTGCGTCCGGCACCACGCCGAAGGTAACCAGGTGCCCGGCGACGGCGAGACGCGCGGCATGCCCCACCGCCTCGCGGAAGGCCTCCTCGTTGCGGATCAGGTGATCCGCCGGCATCACCACCAGTACCGCCGCGTCGCCATGTTCGGCTTGCAGCGCCAGGGCGGCGACGGCAATCGCCGGAGCGGTGTTGCGTCCGGTCGGTTCGAGGATGAAATGTCCCCGATGCCGCCCCAGGCGGGCCGCCTGGAACTGGTCCTTGCTCTGGAAGTAATGCTCGCGGTTGGTCACCGTGACGATTTCGCCATGCCCGGCCAGGAGCCCGGCGGCACGTCGGTAGGTCTTGCCCAGCAGGGTCTGGCCATCGGGCAGGCGCATGAACGGCTTCGGCTGTCCTTCACGCGACACCGGCCAAAGGCGGGTACCGGCGCCGCCGGAAAGCACCACGGGAATCAGCATGGCTTACTCCCGGGAAACGCGTCGCAGGTCCGCCTCGACCATCATCCGGATCAGCTCGTCCAGGCTGGTCCTGGGCTTCCAGCCGAGCACACGCTGGGCCTTGGCCGGATTACCCAGCAGCACGTCGACCTCGGCGGGCCGGAAGAACGCCGGGTCGATCTTGAGGAAGTCGCGGTAGTCCAGGCCCACATGCTCGAAAGCGATCTGGCACATGTCGCGCACGGTGGTAGTGACACCGGTGGCCACCACGTAGTCGTCGGCCTTGTCCTGCTGCAACATCAGCCACATGGCTTCGACGTAGTCCCCGGCAAAGCCCCAGTCGCGCTTGGCGTCGACGTTGCCCAGGCGCAATTCCTGCTGCTTGCCGAGCTTGATGCGGGCCACCGCGTCGGTAACCTTGCGCGTGACGAACTCGATGCCGCGCAGCGGCGATTCGTGGTTGAACAGGATGCCGCTGGAGGCGTGCAGGCCGAAGCTCTCGCGATAGTTGACGGTGATCCAGTGGCCATAGAGCTTGGCCACGCCGTAGGGGCTGCGCGGGTAGAAGGGCGTGTTCTCGTCCTGGCGCTCGGCCTGGATCAGGCCGAACATCTCGCTGGTGGAAGCCTGGTAGAAGCGCGTTTCCGGGCTGAACTGGCGGATCGCCTCGAGCAGGTGGGTCACGCCCAGGCCGTCGACGACGCCGGTGGTCACCGGCTGGTTCCAGGAGGCCCCGACGAAGCTCTGTGCCGCCAGGTTGTAGACCTCCTGCGGCTGCGCCTTGATCACCGCGCGCTGCACCGAACAGGCATCGGCCATGTCGCCGTCCTCGTACTGGATATCGCCTTCGATCCCCAGTTCGCGCAGGCGCCAGCGCGTGTCGCTGCTGCGCCGCGCCACCAGGCCGTGGACCCGGTAGCCCTTCTCCAGCAGCAGCTTGGCCAGGTACGCTCCGTCCTGACCGGTGATCCCAGTTACCAGTGCACTTCTTGTCATTCTTCTCGTACCCGTGACTCCCAGTCGGACAGGATCGCCCGCAGGGACTGTTTTATGGTTATTTCAGGCTTCCAGCCCGTGGTGTCGTGCAGTCGCGCATGGCTGCCGCGAACCCGCCGCTGTTCCGCCCGGCGCATCCTGGCAGGGTCCTGAACGATTTCCAGCTCGACCTGGGCGATGTCCGCCAGCAGTTCGATCAGCTCGCGAATCTTCTGCTCCTGCCCGGAACAGACGTTATAGACGGCGCCCGCCTCGCCGTGGGAGAGCAGGCGCAGATAGGCTGACAGCACGTCCTGGACATCGAGGAAATCACGGCTGACGTCGATGTCCCCCACTTCCAGCCGATTGGCCTGCAAGCCCTGCTTCATCCGGGCGATCTGCCGCGCGGCGCTGGCGATCACGAAGCTGTCCTTCTGCCCCGGCCCTATATGGTTGAACGGTCGCGCCACCAGCACCCGCCAGCCTTCGGTGATACCCCACTGCAGGCACAGCGACTCGGCCGCCAGCTTGCTGACCGCATAGGGATTGCGCGGGTGGGGGATGAGTTCCTCGTGGATCGGCAACGCCGCCTCGGCCACCTGGCCGTAGACGTCGCCGGAGCTGATGTACAGGAAGGTACCGGAGAAACCCCGCGCCTTAAGCGCCTGGAGCAGGTTCAGGGTGCCAAGGAGGTTGATCTGCAGGGTCCGCGCAGGATCGCGGAAGGCCTCCGGCACGTAGGTCTGCCCGGCCAGGTGGATGACCGCATCCGGCAGCTCCGGCCAGAGGTCGCCCAGCGAATCCGGCTCCAGCAGGTCGTAACGATGCGGTACGGGAAGGAGCGCCCACGGCGTGTGGGCCGCTGCCAGATAAGCTTGAAGATGCTTGCCTACGAAACCGGAGAGCCCGGTGACGAACAGACGCTGAGTCAAGGAAGCGGGCCTTTTATCTGATGCTACGCTCGGCGACGCTCTTCCTAGGAATACGACGTTCAAGAGGTCATGCCGGATAGCGTGTTGTTCTGATTATCGCGCTCCAATCTGTGCCAAGAATGCGCCGATTTCAACCGCTTATTCGTGACCGGTAGGTTCTCATTCGAACGGCATGACGTTTTCTCCGTCAGCCTTCACGTTTTTGCGAAAGGTATGTTTAGAATGCCTCTCGATTTCGTGCTTGACTGCCTCCTGTTCTGTTGATCGAAGAGGTCGCGGTCGCGATAACAGAACAAGAACACGATGGGTCGACCAGTCCGCCGGGAAGGCTTCCGGACAACGAAGCAGCGCCTGGCCTCGCTCATCACCACCAAGCTGTCGAACGGGCAGTTTCATCACGAGATGCCATGAATTTCATCCTTTACTCGGATATCAACGAGCGCTCGATCGGCCACAACCTCGGTCGCCCCGAATACAGCTACTACTTCGTCCTCAAGGCCTACCGGCCAATCCTCGAATCGCTGGGACAGGTCCACCTGGTACAGAGCACGGACGAAGTCGACCCGCTCTACCGGCAACTGCATGAACAGGGCGAAGACTGCCTGTTCCTCTCCTTCACCCCGCCGCACAAGGCGGCGCGGGGCCTGCAATGCCCGATGCTGTGCGTGGTCGCCTGGGAGTTCGAGTCGATTCCCGACGTGGCGTGGGACGGCGATCCGGCGCAGGACTGGAGCCAGGTCCTGGCCGGCCATGGCGCAGCCATCACCCTCTCCGAGCAGACTGCCCGCGCGGTTCGCCGGGTGCTGGGCGAAGATTTTCCGGTGCTGGCGCTGCCGACGCCGATCTGGGAGGACTTCGCCGCGATCCGCCAGCAAGGCGAACGGAATCCGGTCAAGTCCGGCGAGACCCTGCAACTCAAGGGCTGCGTCATCGACAGCCGCCTGCTGGGCCTTTCCGCCGACGGCCTCATCGCACCGATCAGGGAAGAGACCGAGGATGAGATCTTCGAGGTCCTCCCCGAGACGCCCGCCGAGCCCGAGCCCGAACCGGTCCCTGAGCCAGAACCAGAGCCAGAGCCGGTTCCTCTCGACTGGAGGCG
Source organism: Pseudomonas sp. 20-5 (assembly GCF_056782835.1). Lineage (NCBI taxonomy): Bacteria > Pseudomonadati > Pseudomonadota > Gammaproteobacteria > Pseudomonadales > Pseudomonadaceae > Pseudomonas > Pseudomonas sp. 20-5. The sequence goes on from NZ_CM165584.1 coordinate 6,208,541, forward strand.
CCGACTGGTCATCAGCAAGCACTACCTGCTGCTGTGGTACCGGGAAGCCGTCAGCGACCTGCTACCCATACCGGTACGCCGCTGGCTGTTCCGTCACCTGCGCCGGCCGCTGCCGCCCCCGCCAACGGCGCTGGAAACGCTGCCGGAGCCATTGCCCCAGGCCATCGAGCCGATACCGCCCGCCGAGCCCGAGCATCCGCCGGCGCTGCTGCCGGACGTCGACCAGCACCAGCAGGTCGTCGTGGACGGGGTGGTCTACGTCTCGGTGTTCAATCCGCTGGACGGGCGCAAGAACTGGCATCACCTGATCACCGCCTTCTGCTGGGCATTCCGCGACACCAGCGATGCCACGCTGGTGCTGAAGATGACCCAGAGCGACCTGACGACCTACCACGTCGAACTGCTCACCCTGCTTTCCCAACTGTCGCCATTCGCCTGCCGGGTCATCGCCCTGCACGGCTATCTCGATGCCGCGGAGTACGCCCGCCTGTACGGAGCCGCCAGCTACTACGTGAACGCCTCGCGCTGCGAGGGCCTGTGCCTGCCGCTGATGGAATTCATGTCCTGCGGCACTCCGGCGATCGCTCCGGACCATTCGGCGATGGCCGACTACATGGACGCCCAGGTGGGCTTCGTGGTCCGCTCCAGCCAGGAGCCCGCGGCCTGGCCGCAGGATTCGCGCCGGTTGTACAGCACCCGGCGCTACCGGCCGAGCTGGGAGTCCCTGAAGGAGGCCTACCTGGAGAGCTACCGGGTAGCCCGGGAACAGCCGGAGCGCTATCGGCAACTGTCCGCCGCGGCCAACCAACGCATGCGCGGCTACTGCGCCGGCGACGTGGTCCGCCAGCGCCTGGAACCCTTCCTTTCCGCCCGCAAGGCAACCCCTGCGCCCGGCGTCGAACTGGCGGCCACCGCCACAGGCAACGTTCCATGCTGATCATCATCCACTCCGAGACCAACAAGACCACCATCCGGCAGAACCTCGGGCGCCCGGAGTACAGCTATTACTTCGTCCTCAAGGAATTCCGTCCGCTGCTGGAAGAGATCGGCCAGGTGGTCGAAGTCAGCGATCCCGACGAACTGGTGGACCGCCTCTACCACGACTGCCGCAAGCGCGGCGAACCCTGCGTCTTCCTCTCCTTCTCGCCGCCCCATCGCACGCCGATCCACCATGCCTGCCCGACCATCCCGGTGTTCGCCTGGGAGTTCAGCACCCTCCCCAGCGAAACCTGGCACGGCGAACCGCGCCACGACTGGCGACATGTGCTGCGCCACAGCGGACGGGCCATCACCCACTCCAGCTTCACGGTCGACGTGGTGCGCGCCGCCATGGGTCGCGACTACCCGGTACTGAGCGTGCCGGCGCCGGTCTGGGATCGCTTCGCCAACCGCGCCTCGCAGCAGGCGGGCCGTCCCGAAGCCCGGGATGTGCGCCTGCGCCTGGACGGCCTGCTGGTGGACAGCCGCCAGCTGGACCTGGCCGTCCATGCCGACCCCGAGCCGTCGGCGGAGGTCCTGGCCCTGCCGGACCGCGCGGCGAAACAGGTCGAGCTGAGCCTCGACGGGGTCATCTACACCTCGGTGTTCAACCCCTACGACGGGCGCAAGAACTGGCAGGACATGATCAGCGCGTTCTGCGCCACCTTCCGCGACGAGCCCGACGCCACCCTGGTGCTGAAACTGACCCACCACAACGTCGGCGAAGCGCTGGCCGACATGCTTCACCACCTGTACAAGAACCAGTCCTACCGCTGCCGCATCGTGCTGATCCACGGCTACCTCGCCGACCCGGACTACGAGCGGCTGGTCGAGGCCACCAGCTACGTGGTGAACACCTCCTACGGCGAAGGCCAATGCCTGCCGCTGATGGAATTCATGTCCAGCGGCAAGCCGGCCGTGGCTCCGCGCAATACCGCGATGATCGACTACATCGACGCCGACAACGCCTTCATCGTCGACTCCTCGGAAGAAGCCACCGCCTGGCCCCACGACCCGCGCGCGGCCTACCGCACGCTGCGCTACATCACCGACTGGGAGTCGCTGTGCCGGGCCTACCGGGCCAGTTTCGAGGTCGCTCGCCAGGAGCCGGAGCGCTACGCACGCATGTCCGCGCATGCCAGCGCCAGCCTCGAACGCTTCTGCAGCCGCAAGCTGGCCGTGGAGCGCCTGCGTCGCTTCCTCGACGAAGCGGCACAAGGCGACCCCTCCGCCTTGCAAAGCATCCCGGCATGATCCGCGCCCTGCTCCAACGCTGGCGTTCCCGTCCCGCTGCGGCGAGCGAACCGGTGTCGCCACGCATGTGCGGTCTGCGCGATGCGGTGCTGGATGGCTGGTTCCGCAGCGAAACCGGCGAACTGCTCGCCGGCTTCGCCATCGGCGCCCAGGACACCCTGCTCGATCTCGGCTGCGGCGAAGGCGTCGCCACCCTCTTCGCCGCCCGCCAGGGCGCTTCGGTGATCTTCACCGACAGCGAGGAGGACAAGGTGCGGAGCCTGGCGCAGCAGGTCGAGGCGGTGGCCCGGCGGCCCTTCACCGGCCTGGTCAGCGACAGCGACCCGCTGCCGCTGCGCGACGCCTGCGCCGACAAGCTGGTGTGCATGGAAGTGCTCGAACACGTGGCCAACCCAGCGCGGGTGATGGCCGAACTCGTGCGTCTCGGCCGCCCTGGCGCGCAGTACCTGCTGAGCGTGCCGGACCCGGTCGGCGAACACCTGCAGCAGGGCATCGCCCCGGCCGACTACTTCCGGGCGCCCAACCACATCCACATCTTTTCCCGTGACGACTTCGCGCGCCTGGTGCAGGACGCCGGGCTGGTCATCGAGCACCGCCAGGCCAGCGGCTTCTTCTGGGTGATGGGCATGATCTTCTTCTGGGCCAGCGAACGGGCCGCCGGCCGTGAGCTCGGCGGCGCCGTCCGCGACCGTATCCAGCCGCCCTACCCGGCGCTGATGGAAGACTGGGCACGGCTCTGGGAAAACCTCCTGGCCCGTCCCGACGGTCTGGAGATCAAGCACCTGCTCGACCATTTCATGCCCAAGAGCCAGGTGATCATCGCGCGCAAGCCGCTCGACCCCGGATCGTCGCGGACATGAGCGGCAAACGCATCCTCGACATCGAACTGTTGCGCGGGCTGGCCGTGCTCGGCGTGGTATTCCACCATCTGCACGGCAACCTGTTCAGCGGCTCCCCGGCACTGCTGGACGGCATCAACCAGCGCGTCCAGTTCTGGTGGGGCGTGGACCTGTTCTTCGCCATCTCCGGCTTCGTCATCGCCCGCACCCTCATCCCGCAACTGCGCGAGGCGCCCACACGCCAGGCATTCTGGGAACAGGCGCGGTACTTCTGGATCCGCCGCGCCTTCCGCCTGCTGCCCTCGGCCTGGCTGTGGCTGGCGCTGATCCTGGCCTGTTGCCTGCTGCTGAACCGCTCCGGAGCCTTCGGCAGCCTGTCGGCCAACCTCGCGGCGAGCCTCGCCGGTTTCCTCCAGGTCGCCAACTTCCGCTTCGCCGACAGTTTCTACCGCTACGAATACGGTGCCAGCTTCGTCTACTGGAGCCTTTCCCTGGAGGAACAGTTCTACCTCCTGCTGCCGCTGCTGATCCTCTGCCTGCGTCGCTACCTGGGCTGGGCCCTCCTGGCGCTGGTGCTGGTCCAGTTCTTCAGCCTGCGCACGCCGCTGCTGATGGTATTGCGCACCGACGCCCTGGCCATCGGCGTACTGCTCGCCCTCGCCTCCCTGCAGCCTGGCTATGCCCGCTGGAACCCCACCCTGCTGGGCCGCGCCTGGAGCGGGCCGTTGCTGCTGGCCGCCGTGGCCGCGGCCCTGGGCGTGCTGGCCAGCGAAGCGTACAGCCTGGTCACCGTGCGGATCGGCGCCATCGCGCTATTGTGCGGACTGCTGGTGTGGATAGCCTCCTACGACCGCGACTACCTGCTCTCCAACGGGCCGCTGAAGCGCTTGCTGGTCTGGGTCGGCGCGCGCTCCTATGCGATCTACCTGATCCACATCCCGGCGTTCTATCTCAGTCGCGAACTCTGCTTCCGCCTGGGCTGGGACGCCGGCGAGCGGCCCCTGTCGCTGCTCGCCATCAGCCTGGTCCTGATCGTCGTACTCAGCGAGCTCAACTACCGCTTCGTCGAGAGCCCCTGCCGCGACCTGGGCTCCCGCCTGGTCAAGCGCCTGAGCGCCGCCCGCCGCGTCGCCACCACTTCCGGAGCCACCTCATGCTGAACTTCCTCAAGAAGATCGTCTCGCCGCCCAGCCCCGCCACCGAGCCCGTCGCCGCGCCACCCGCACCCGCGCCGGTCGACCCGTACATGCTCGGGTTGCGCGACGCGGTGCTCAGCGGCTGGTTCAACCAGGAGACCGACGAGCTGTTCAGCGGCTTTCCGATTTCCGCCGAGGACACCGTGCTCGACGTGGGGTGCGGCGACGGCGGCAACGTTCATTTCTGCGCCATGCGCGGCGCTCGCATCATCATCGCCGACATCGACGCGGAAAAGATCGCCAGGACCCGCGAGCGCCTGGCCGATACCCCGGCCCGCGAACTGGAATGCCTGGTCAGCGACTGCGACCCGTTGCCCCTGGCTGACGCCACGGCCACCCGGGTGGTCTCCACCGAGGTCATCGAGCACGTCGACGATCCGCGGCAGTTCCTCGCCGAGCTGGTGCGGGTCGGCCAGCCCGGCGCACTCTATCTGCTCAGCGTGCCGCATCCCACGTCGGAAGACCTGCAGAAAGACTTCGCCGCCGACGAATACTTCCGCAAGCCCAACCACATCCGCGTGCTCGGCGAGGAGCAGTTCGCCGCACTGGTGCGCGAAGCCGGCCTGGAAATCCTCAGCCACAGCCGCTACGGCTTCTACTGGTCGCTGTGGATGCTGCTGTTCTGGGAGGCCAAGGTCGATTTCGGCAATCCCGACCATCCCCTCCTCGAACACTGGGCCAGGACCTGGCAGGCGCTGCTCGACTCGCCGCGCGGCCCGGCCATCAAGCAGGCCCTGGACGCCGTGGTCGCCAAGAGCCAGATGATCATCGCGCGCAAGCCCGCCCAGGCGTAGAACCACCGGAACAGTTCCGCTACAGCCGGGCGGAACAGTTGCCGGGGCCACCGAACTGTTCCGTCCAACTCCCGCGTGGTTGCCCCTGAGCAAGCCAGCGGTCCCGGCGCATCATGAGGTTCCACACCCCGCCCCCATCCCCGGGATGGGAAGGAACGCACGATGAGGACATCCCCGCACCCGCACGCCGGGAGTTCCAGCGGTCTCCCGGCCGCCCATCCACATCTCGCCGCCCTGTTGGAAAAATTGAATTCCTGGCGACAAAACGCTCAATCGCGCAAGCATCTTGCGCAAATGTCCGAACACGACCTCGCCGACCTGGCGATCAGCCCGAGCGAACGCTACGTAGAGATTTCGAAACCTTTCTGGCGCTGAGCCGCTGGTGACGTGGCGCACAGTTGGTTAGTCTCAGCGTTGACACGGCCGCGCGGATGCGGCCGTCTACGCTGACTTCGTTCGGAGCAACTCACATGAAACGTCTGCGCCTGATCGGTGCCGCTGCCCTGCTCGCCTGCGCCTCCAGCGCGTTCGCCAGCAGCTTCGTGGTCACCACGGATACTCTGGTCCGCGCCACCGGCATGACCTCCAATGCCACTTCGGACATCACCAATTCCTTCCGCGACGACAAGATCGTCCTCGAAGCGCGCGACGACGCCGCCAGCTTCGTCGCCAGCCAGGGCGACATCCGCGGTTCGCACCTGGAAGCCGCACTGCGCCACATCCGTGGCAAGCTGCCGAGCCTGGCCGCCAACGACATGCAACTGGCCCAGGCGATCCTGACCATCTGAGTCGCCCGCCCCGCCGCCGCAGCCGCCCGGCTGCGGCGATGACCTGGCCGACCGGCCACACTGGCTCCGCGCCGCACATTCCGTTAGCCTTGGCGGCTGTTCCAGTCCTATTCCGCCCAACCCCATGCGTTACCGGTTCTCGTTGCTCTTCTGTTGCCTGCTGGCGCCCGCTGCGCACGCCTTCGATACCACGACGGCGTTCACCGCGAAGTCCCTTTACGTCACCAGCAAGCTGACCAGCACGCCGTTCGAGAACAAATTGTTACGCGATGCCCGGGGCGATGCGGCCAGCTTCGTCGCCAGCGATGGCAGCATCCGTGGTGCGCGCCTGGAAGCGGCGCTGCGCTGGTTGCGTGTCGCGCACCCCGAGCTGGCGGCCAGCGATCAGGAACTGGCCGAAGCAATTCTTGCCCAATAGGCGATCACCACCGTTCCGGAGAACCTCCATGCGCCGTAGCTCCATGCGTCATAGCCCCCTGTTCGCCGCCCTGCTGCTGGCGCTCTGCGCCACGGCCGCGGAAGCACGCTCGGTGGTCGCGACCAGCAATATCATCGTCCGCGCCCTCGACCGCAGCATCGACTTCACTTCCGACACCACCACTTCCGTGCGCGACATGAAAGTGGTCACCGAGGCGCGCGACGACGCCGCCAGTTTCGTCGCCAGCGACGGCGCCATTCGCGGCGCCCAGCTGGAAGCCGCGATGCGGACCCTGCGCAGCCGTCTGCCGGAAGCCCGTGAAGCCTCCGACCAGGTACTTGCCGAAGCCATTCTCGCCCTGTGAGGAAGGCCTGCGCCTGGCTGCTGGCGCTGGCCCTCTGCGGAGCCGGCAACGCGACGGCGGCCCTGCGCCTGAAACTCGACGCGCCTGGGCTGGACCCTGCGCAGCGCGAGGCCAGCCAGCAACTCTTGGACGATGCCGCGGACAAGCTGCCGCCGGCCTTCCGCGAACGCCTGGACCGCGAGATCGAGGTCGAGTGGCGCGACGACCTGCCCGCCAACGGCATGGGCCAGGCCCGTGGCCCGCAGCGCATCGCGCTGAACCGCAAGTACCTGGCCGATCTCACCGACGGCAGCGCCGCCAGCCGCCAGACCGGGCGCGTGCACGGCACCGAGCGGCGCGAGCTGCTGGCGACCCTGCTGCACGAGCTGACCCACGTCTACGATCGCGCGCGCCTGTGGTCGGCGGAGGAAAAACGCGAGATCCGCCGCTGCACGCGCCAGGAAGAAACCCTCGGCCGGATCGCCCAGCCCACCGATTGCCGCGGGCAGAGCGGTCGCCGCTTCACGCTCTCCGACGACCCGCGCCTGCTCGATCTCGCCGGCTGGCCGCAGCGCGCCGGCCAGCGCGGGCGGCGCGAGGCGCACAATGGCTTCGTACTGCGCAGCCCGGACGTCTACGAGCTGAGCAATCCGCGCGAGTTCGTCGCGGTGAACATGGAGTACTTCCTCCTCGATCCCAGCTACGCCTGCCGCCGCCCGGCGCTCTACCGCTACTACCAGCAACGCTTCGGCTGGGCGCCGGAACACAGTGCCTGTGCGCAGAGCTTCGCCTACCTCAACGCCGGCCGCGACTTCGGCCAGCAGCCGCTGGGCCAGCTCGACCCCGAGCGGGTCTACGAGGTCGACTACCTGCTGGCCGAGGCCAACGACAACCTGGTCAGCCGCTGGGGCCACACCATGCTCCGCCTGGTGATCTGCGCCCCCGGCCGGCCGCGTGGTCCGGACTGCCGGCTGGACCTCGACCAGCATCTCGTGCTGTCCTACCGCGCCTTCGTCGGCGACCTGCAATTGTCCAGCTGGGACGGCCTGACCGGCGCCTATCCGTCGCGCCTGTTCGTCCTGCCGCTGTCGCAGGTGATCGAGGAATACACCAAGGTCGAGCTGCGCAGCCTCGCCTCGGTGCCGCTGAAGCTGGACCGCGAGGAGGTCGCCAGCCTGGTCGAGCGCGCCGCGCAGAGTCACTGGAGCTACGACGGCCAGTACTACTTCATCTCCAACAATTGCGCGGTGGAAACCCTCAAGCTTCTGCGCAGCGGCATCCCCCGGCGACCGCTGCAAAGCCTGGACAGCATCACCCCCTACGGCGTGCTCGAGATGCTGGAGAACCGCAAGCTGGCCGATCCCAGTGTGCTCGACGACCCCAAGGAAGCCCTGCGCCTGGGCTACCGCTTCGACTCCTTCCGCGACCGCTACCAGGCGATGTTCGACGTGCTCAAGCAGCGCCTGCACATTCCCCAGGACAAGGTCGAGGACTGGCTGGCGCTGCCGGCCAGGGAGCGCCAGCCCTGGTTCGCCAAGGCCGACCTGCGCGCCAGCGCGGCGCTGCTGCTGCTCGAGCAGGCCTCGCTGCGGCGCCAGCTGCTGCTCGCCCAGGACGAGTTGAAGCGCCTGTACCTCGGCCACCTGGACAAGCCGGCCGGCGACCAGCGCCTGGAAGTGGCCGGCAAGACCTTCCAGCAGATCCTCGACGACAGCGGCTTCCTCAGTCGTCCGGCGGAACTCCTGGAGGGCGGCTACGGCCTGCCGCAGGCCGCCGAGTGGAAGCACCTGGAAGAGCAGACCCGCGAACGCCAGGCGCGCCTGCGCCGGCTCAGCGACGACCTCGACCGCGAGGTCCGCGCCCTGCTCGATCCCGAGCGCCGCGCCGAGCTGGAAGCCAACGAGGCCAACATCAAGGAGGTCGGCGCGCACCTGCGCGAGCTGCACAAGGCGGCCGGCGGGCTGATGCTGCCCTGAGGGAGGCGCCTGCAGGACGCATGGTCCCGAGCGCTCTTTCAGCGCCTCGCAGACGGCGGATAACGCTCTGCGTTATTCGCCCTACAGGTGCCACCTCCGGTCTTCGCTCACGGGTCGTCCGCTCCGGCGATGAACTCCTCGTCCTCTTCGGGCAACTGCGGGTCGAGGTGTAGCCATGGCAGGCGGCTGCCGACCCAGATGTGCCGGTTGGCGGGGGCGCGCTCGGGATGGTCGAGGCTGGCCACGGTGAAGTCCAGGGTATCGGCGCTGAGCCGGGTGAACAACGCCAGGTTGGCCCCGCAACGCGGGCAGAAGTAGCGCGTGCAGCTGGCCGACGAGGCATATTCCGCCGGTTCGCCCGCCAGCCAGCGGAACGCCGCGCGCGGCACCGTGGCCCAGGTGGTGACGATGCCGCCTGTGGTGCGCCGGCAGATCGAGCAGTGGCAGTGAGCGACATCGTCCAGCGGCGCGGCGACGGCGTAGCGCAGATAGCCGCAATGGCAACCGCCGGTATGGGTCTCGGGCATGGCGAATCCTCCTCGCGGGAGTGCCAGCATAAGCCGGACTTGCCCTGTGCCGCAGCCACCTCGCAAGATGAGCGGATTCCACTATCCGGGGGTGCCCGTGACCGCTCTGCTCTACTCCCTCTGGCCGCTGTTCGCCCTCATCGTCGGCGGTTACGCCCTGCGCCGCTGGGACTTTCCCGGCGAAGCCTTCTGGCCTGCCGCAGAACGCCTGAACTACTTCATCCTGTTTCCCGCGCTGCTGTTCAGCAACCTGGCGACCGCGCCGCTGGACGACCCCGGCCTGGCCCGCCAGGCCCTGGCCGTACTGCTCGGGCTCGGCGTCGCCTGGCTCGCCCTGCTGCTCTGCAAGCGCTGGCGCGGCTGGGACGCCGGGCGCTTCGGCGCCATCGCCCAGGGCGTATTGCGCTTCAACACCTATCTCGGCCTGGCCGCGGTCGGCAGCCTGTACGGCAAGCCGGGCCTGACCCTGGCCGCGCTGATGCTGGCGCTGATGGTGCCGACGGTGAACGTGATGTCGGTCTGGGCGCTGACCGCCGAGCGCGGCATCAGCCTGCGCGCGCTGCTGCTGCCGATCCTGAAGAACCCGCTGATCCTCGCCTGCCTCGCCGGCGCACTGGTCAACCTGGCCGGCGTCGGCCTGCCCGGCGGCAGCGATCGCCTGCTCAACCTGCTGGCGGTGGCCAGCCTGCCGCTGGGCCTGCTGTGCGTCGGCGCGGCGCTGAAACCCCAGGAACTCGGCGGCGAAGTCGCGGCCCTTGGCTGGAACTGCGCGGCGCGGCTGCTGGCGATGCCCCTGCTGGCCTTCGCCATCGCTCGCGGGCTGGGCCTGCCGAGCATGGAAAGCGCCGTGCTGGTACTGTTCTTCGCCCTGCCGACGGCGCCCACCGCCTATGTGCTGACCCGCCAACTGGGCGGCGACGGCCACCTGATGGCGGGCATCATTACCTTGCAAACGCTGCTTTCCGGCGCCACTCTGGTCGGCGTACTCCTCGTGCTGCAAGGAAGCCCATGACGACAGGACGCGTCGCCGCCGCCCTCACGGCGCTCTGCCTGCTCTGCCAACCGGCCTTCGGTTTCATCAAGGTGTTTCCCGAATTCGACGACGAACCCGGCGCCGCCACCTTCTTCTGGGCGGCCGTCACCACCGTCGGCCCGTTCATCGGCAGCACCGTCAGCGCACAGGAGTCCAGCGCTGACGAGGGCGACAAGCTCGTCCAGGCGCGGGACGACGCCGCCAGCTTCGTCGCCAGCGACGGTGCGATCCGTGGCGCGTACCTCCAGGCAGCCTTGCAGGTCCTGCGCCAAGCCCCGGAATACGCCGGGTACAGCGACCTGCAACTGGCCGCGGCGCTCCTCGCGCGGCAGCCCTGATCGACCATATATCCGAAATTACCCGCACGTTTCCCGCCGTTATCCAGCGAAAGCTGCCTGAAAGCTTCCCGCCGTAGCATCCGCCCACCACCGGCAGAAGACCGGACACGACGGCGCGCCCACGAGACGCCCGCTTACCCGTACAAAAACAACAATGGTGATTGCCATGCCCCGTTCCGCACACGCCTACAGCCGCACTCCGTCCGCGCGACGCCACCCGCCCGCCGCCTGCTGACCGCACGCCGCACGCCCGTCCGCCGTCTTCCCCGGAGTGAACCCATGCTGACCCTGCTCGCCTTCGCCATGGTGGCGACCTTCATGTTCCTGATCATGACCAAGCGCCTGTCCGCGCTGATCGCGCTGATCCTGGTCCCGATCGCCTTCGCCCTGATCGGCGGTTTCGCCGCCGGCCTCGGCCCGATGATGCTCGACGGCATCCGCACCCTGGCGCCGACCGGCGTGATGCTGATGTTCGCGATCCTCTACTTCGCCATCATGATCGACTCCGGGCTGTTCGACCCGGCGGTGCGCAAGATCCTCCGGCTGGTCAAGGGCGACCCGCTGAAGGTCTCGCTGGGCACCGCGGCGCTGGCGATGATCGTCTCCCTCGACGGCGACGGCTCGACCACCTACATGATCTGCGTGGCCGCCGTACTGCCGTTGTACAGCCGCCTGGGCATGAGCCCGCTGGTGATGGCCTGCCTGATCATGCTCTCCAGCGGCGTGCTCAACATGACCCCCTGGGGTGGCCCCACCGCCCGCGCGGCGAGTGCCCTGCACGTCGACCCGGCGGATATCTTCGTGCCGATGATCCCGGCGATGATCGCCGGGCTGCTGGCGATCTTCGCCATCGCCTGGATCTACGGCAAGCGCGAGCGCGCCCGCCTCGGCGAGCTGCACCTGCCCACCGACCATGAGGACCTGGCGGAGATCAGCGTGTCGCAGTATCCGGAGGCGCGCCGGCCCAAGCTGCTGTGGTTCAACGCTATTCTCACCGTGGTCCTGATGGCGACCCTGATCGCCGGCCTGCTGCCGATGCCGGTGCTGTTCATGATCGCCTTCGGCATCGCCATGATCGTCAACTACCCGTGCATCCAGGAGCAGAAGAAGCGCATCGGCGCACACGCCGAGAACATTCTCGCAGTGGTCTCGCTGATCTTCGCCGCCGGGGTGTTCACCGGCATCCTCTCCGGCACCGGGATGGTCGACGCCATGTCCAAGAGCCTGCTGGCGGTGATCCCGCCGGCGCTGGGCCCATACCTGGCGACCATCACCGCGCTGGTGAGCATGCCGTTCACCTTCTTCATGTCCAACGACGCCTTCTACTACGGCGTCCTGCCGATCCTCACCCAGGCCGCCGCCGAATACGGCATCACCCCGGTGGAAATGGCCCGCGCCTCGATCGTCGGCCAGCCGGTGCACCTGCTCAGCCCGCTGGTGCCCTCCACCTACCTGCTGGTGGGGCTGGCCAAGATCGACTTCGGCGACCACCAGCGCTTCACCCTGAAATGGGCCGTGCTGGTGTGCCTGGCAATCCTCGCCATGGCCCTGCTGCTGGGCCTGTTCCCCCTGTTCAGTAACTGACCGAGACGAGTGACCGCTTCATGGAATGGCTGACCAGCCCGGAAATCTGGATTGCGTTCTTCACCCTGACCGCCCTGGAGATCGTCCTCGGCATCGACAACATCATCATGATCTCGATCCTGGTCGGGCGCATGCCGAAGCACCTGCAGCCACGCACCCGCTTCTTCGGCCTGGCCCTGGCGATGGTGACGCGGATCCTGCTGTTGCTGTCGATCACCTGGGTCATGCGCCTGACCGCCGACCTCTTCCACCTGTTCGGCCAGGGCATCTCCGGACGCGACCTGATCCTGTTCTTCGGCGGCCTGTTCCTGCTCTGGAAAAGCAGCTCGGAGATCTACCAGGGCCTGGAAGGCGAGGAAGAAAGCGGCGATGAACCGAAGGGGTCGGCGGGCGGCTTCATCGGCACCATCATCCAGATCGCGATCATCGACATCGTCTTTTCCCTGGACTCGGTGATCACCGCCGTCGGCATGGTCTCCCACGTGCCGGTGATGGTCGCGGCGATCATCGTCGCGGTACTGGTGATGATGCTCTGCGCCGGCGCCATCAGCGACTTCATCGACAAGCACCCGTCGCTGAAGATGCTCGCCCTGTCGTTCCTCATCGTGGTCGGCACGGTGCTGATCGCCGAAGCCTTCGAAGTCCATGTGCCGAAGGGCTACGTCTACTTCGCCATGGCCTTCTCCCTGGCCGTGGAGGCGCTGAACATCCGCATGCGCGGCGCTGCCGCGCGCAAGCGGGGCGAAGAGCCAGTGAAGCTGCGCAAGGAAGTGCTCGGCGACTGAGCCGCTCAGGCCGGCTCGAAACGCTCGCCGCGGAATACCCGGCGAGCCGCGCCGCGACTGATCCGACCGTGGGCCCGGCGGCGCTCCGCGCGCAGCGCGTCGGCCGCGCTGCTCGCCTGGTCCGCGAGGCGCCGGGCGATCAGCAGGATCGCCAGGCGTTTGTTGGCGTGCTGGCTACGCTGGCTCTGCACCCTGACGCTGATGCCGCTGGCCAGGTGGGTGGCGCGCACCGCCGAGTCGCTGGTGTTGACATGCTGGCCGCCGGGGCCGGAAGAGCGCAGGGTCTCGAAACGGATCTCGCCCTCCAGACTGGCCGGCGGCGCGGCGAAGCGCTCCGCGCCGATGAACCAGTTCTTGCGCGCATGCCTTGCCCGGTAGGGGCTGGGGCAGATCCACTGGATACCGCCGCACCAGCGCTCGGCGAGCGCTTCGGCGGCAGTGCCGCGCAGCCCCAGGAGCAGCGAACGCCAGGTGCGCGGACGCTCGCCGGCCACCTCCTCGATTACCTCGACCTCGACGCCGGCTTGCGCCGCCTTGAGGCACAGCCGCTCGAACGCCTTCGCCACCGCCAGGCAGCATTCCGCCGGCCCCTGGGCCGCGGAGAGTTGCAGCAGGATCATCGGCAGCACTCCCCACGGGTCTTGTAGGTCAGCACCGGCTTCAGGCGGGCGACCAGGCGCAGCAGGCCGGCTTCGAGCAGCGCGCCGACCACCGAGTCGATACCCTTGTAGGCTTCCGGCGCTTCCTCGTAGATCAGTTGGCGGTCGCCACAGATCACCCTGCTGCCAAGGCGCGTACGGCCCAACTGGTCGACGCTGAAGCGCGCCGCCAGACGCTCCCGACACTCGCCGCGCTGCCATTTGCGACCGGCGCCGTGGGCCAGGGAGAACAGGCTCTGCGCGCTCGGCACAGGCTCCACCAGGTAGCTGTAGTCGCCGCGCGAGCCGGGGATCACCAGCACGCCCTGGTCGGCCGGGGTGGCGCCCTTGCGGTGCAGCCAGCCGTCGACGCCATCGACCTGTGCCGGCGCCACCAGGTTGTGGTTGATGTCGAGCAGTTCCAGGCCGTCGCAGCGCAAGCGTTCGAGAATGCGCCGGGCGATGAGCTGGCGGTTACCCTCGGCGAAGCGCAGCGCATCGGCGTGGCGCGCCAGGTAGGCGGAAGCTTCCAGGCTGCCGTCGAGCAGGCCGGCGTGGCCATGCAGGCTGACCTGCTCTTGCAGGATCGCCTGGCCGAGACCGCGCGAGCCACTGTGCACCAGCAGTTGCAGGCGGCCGGCATCGAGGCCGAGGGCGTGCAGGGCGGCCTGGTCGAACACGGTCTCGACCTGCTGTAGCTCGGCGAAGTGGTTGCCGCCACCGATCGTGCCGAGCGCGCGCCAGTGCTCGCGGGCCGGTAGATCCAGGGCTTCGATGCAGTCGCTCCAGGTCTCGTCCAGCGGCAGGTCGAGATTGCCCAGGCGCTTTTCCAGTTTGTCCGCCGACAGCTTGCCGGGGGCCAGGCCGGTTTCCCACAGGGCCATGCCACAGCCGATGTCGTTGCCGACCAGCGCCGGATAGAAGCGACCGACGGAGAAGAACGCCGCGCCGACCGGATAGCCGCGGCCGGGATGCAGGTCCGGGAGACCGACGACGCGGCACATGCCGTCCAGTTCGGCGGTGGTTTGCAGTTGCTGGATCGCCTTGCCTTCGATCCAGGTGCTGTCCGAGGCGATCAGTGCGACGCCCGCGGACAAAGGCTTGATGTAGTTGCCCATAATCCAATCCATGTGATTGAAACGGTAGATCCGGGGGGCAGACCGAAGCCGAGCGGGCACTCGCGGAAGGGCGAAGGGCGTCTAACGGAGAAGTGAAAACCTGGGGAGCGGTGACCGCGGCAGCCGATGACCTCTCGCCGGAAGCTTGCGCGGACGCAAGGGCGGGAATCGTTCAGCGGTGCAGGGGGTCGAGCGGTAGGTTTCGGTGGCCGTTAGGCCAGGCGCAGCCTGCAAAGGGTAGAGAACTGAATCATCGATGTAACCTCCTTTGCGGTGCGTAAGTGGGGGAAATGAAGGGCGAATCCTAGGCGTTTCATTCCCACCGCGCAAGCCCCGGAAAGGCTTCGCGATGGAAATGAGCGGCGCATCACTGCGCCGAAAGAGCCTGCACGGCGCCGGGCACCTCGCTGTTCCAGCGCTGGTAGAGCGCCCGCAGCTCGCCGGACGCCGCCATCTGCCGTACCCGCGCGTCGTAGACCTCGCGCAGGAGCCGGCCGCTGGCGCTGTCGGCGAAGGTCATGAAGGACTCCTTGCCGGGCGGCAGTTGCGCGATCGGGTAGGCGTCGGCCGGCAGATGCGCTTCGCTGCGCTGCTTTTCCAGTTCGTCCGGCTCGTCGAGGAAGAAATCCAGCTCGCCGTTCTGGACCTGCTCGGTGCAACGCTCGGGGCGGACGCACTCGACCAGGGTGAAGTCGCGCTGCTCCGCGGGGATCAGGTTGTAGCTGTGGCGCCAGCCGACGCGCTTGCCGGTGAGGCTGGCGCGGCCGGAAAAGGGCGTCTTCGCCGCATGCATCACGCCGTGGTACTCGATGTCGATCGGCAACTGGGCGTACAGCTTGCCCTCAACGCCGGGGATCTCGCCCGGCACGCCATCGACCATGGAGCCCGCGGTCATCAGCTTGTTGGCGCGGTTCCAGGGCATGTTGATGAATTTCACGTCGAGCCCGTAGGGCGCATAGACCTGCTTCAGCAGGTCCCAGTACAGACCGCTGCCGTCGGCGTTGGTATAGCCTTCCCAGGCCGGCGCGGCGAAGGTCGCCTTGCGGATGTGCGCCTGCTCCAGGCTATCGCCCAGCGCATCGGCCTGAACCACCGGCGCTCCCCCTACCCCGAGCGCCAACACCGCTGCCGAGAGGCAGCCACTGATCCCCGAAAATCGCATCCGCACCACTCCTCTGTATCCCTCTAGACCGGGGCTTTTTAAAAGGTGCAAAGGATACCCTTCCTGTCGGCTAATTCCATGGCCTGTGGCGCAAACGCATGCATCGAACGGAAGGCGAAAAAATCCTCGCCGTTTCGCGGCGCGCACGCTTGAATGAAGGGTAGGCGCCCTGCCGCTCGGGCTGCCGAGACGAACTCCCGCGGGGGGCGCCTGTCCAAATATGACGTTCGTGTTACAACTCGCCTGAACGCTGCCTTTCCATCGTGGCCGTTGGCGCCGTTGTCCGGGCTCCGCGGCGCAACGCACGCGGAACCTGGCGCGAGGTTGGCCATTCGTCGTAGTGCCAGGGGGGCCACGCCATGCTGAAACTGCTCGACCTGCTCTCTGCCGTCGCCCTGCTGGTGTGGGGCACGCATATCGTCCGCACCGGAATCCTCCGGGTCTACGGCGCCGACCTGCGGCGCATCCTCAGTCGCAGCGTGGAAAAACGCCCGCTGGCGTTCGCCGCCGGCATCGGCGTCACCGCCCTGGTGCAAAGCAGCAACGCCACCGCCCTGCTGGCCACCTCCTTCGTCGCCCAGGGCCTGATGGCACTGGCGCCGGCCCTGGCGATCATGCTCGGCGCCGATGTCGGCACCGCGCTGATGGCGCGGGTGCTGACCCTCGACCTGTCGTGGCTTTCGCCATTGCTGATCTTCTTCGGCGTGATTTTCTTCCTCAGCCGCAAACAGACCCGCCTCGGCCAGCTCGGCCGGGTATTCATCGGCCTCGGCCTGATCATCCTGGCGCTCCAGCTGATCGTCGCCGCCGCCGAGCCGATGACCCAAGCCAAGGGCGTCAAGGTACTGTTCTCCAGCCTGACCGGCGACATCATGCTCGACGCGCTGACCGGCGCGTTGTTCGCCATGATTTCCTATTCCAGCCTGGCCGCCGTGCTGCTTACCGCGACCCTCGCCGCATCCAAGGTGATCTCGCTGAAAGTCGCGCTGTGCCTGGTGGTCGGCGCCAACCTCGGCAGCGGCATCCTGGCCATGCTCAGCGCCACCGCGCAAAACGCCGCCGGTCGCCGGGTGGCCCTCGGCAGCCTGTTGTTCAAGGTCGCCGGCTGCCTGCTGGTGCTGCCCCTGGTGGGGCCGCTGGCGGACTGGATGGATCACTGGCAGTTCAGCACAGCCGAACTGGTGATCGCCTTCCACGTGCTCTACAACGCCGCGCGCTGCCTCGCCTGCCTGCCGCTGACCAACGCCATGGCCAGCTTCTGCACCCGTGTGATGCCCGACCGTGCCCTTCCCGACGACGTCGCCCGGCCGCGCCATCTCGACCCCGCCGCCCTCGACACGCCGAGCCTGGCGCTGGCCAACGCGGTGCGCGAGACCCTGCGCATGGGCGACACCGTCGAGCAGATGCTGAACAATCTGATGCAGATCATCCGCGGCGGCGATCCGCTGCTCGGCAAGGACATCCGCAAGCTCGACGACGACGTCGACGCCCTCTACACCGCGATCAAGCTGTATCTGGCAAGGATGCCGCGCGAGGACCTGTCCGAACGCGACAGCCGGCGCTGGGCGGAGATCATCGAGCTGGCGATCAACCTGGAGCAGGCCGGCGACATCATCGAGCACATGCTCGCCGCCGTGCAGGACAAGAAGACCTCGCGCAGCCGCTCGTTCTCCGACACCGGCCTGGAAGAGATCGGCACCTTGTACCAGCAGTTGGTCTCCAACCTGCGCCTGGGTCTCTCGGTGTTCCTCAACGGCGACCTCGACAGCGCCAAGCGCCTGCGCCGGGCCAAGCAGCGCTTCCGTCTGCAGGAACGGCGCTACGCCCATGCCCATGTCGACCGCCTGCACCAGCAGGTGGTACAGAGCATCGAGACCAGCTCGCTGCACCTGGACCTGATCAGCGACATGAAGCGTCTCAACTCGCTGTTCTGCGCCATCGCCTACGCCGTGCTGGACAATCCAGACGCGCCGAGCAGCGCGGCCGACGAGGGCACTCGGCGGGACGAGGACGACTGGGCCGACGAAGTCGACGACATGACCTCGGCGCCGCTGGCCGAGCCAGCGCTCGCCGAGGAGCGAGCGGAAACGCGCCGTTCGCGACATTAGCCGTTCTGCGGGTAGGTTCGTCATGAAGCATCCGCTATTCTCGGTATTTTTAGTTCCAGGCTCGGCCCATGCGTTCGTTGTCCACCCTGCTGCTGTTCTGCCTGCTCTGCCCCTGGTCGTACGCCGACCAGCGCAGCGAGGTCGAAGCCTTCCAGCTGGAAAACGGCATGGGCGTGCTGCTCAAGCCCACCGAGCAGCACCGACACGTCTCGATCCGGCTGGTGGTGGGGGTCGGTTTCGCCGACTTCTCGTGCCGTGAAAAGCAGCTGCCGCACCTGCTCGAGCACCTGTTCTTCAGCGGCCTGGACGGCGGCGACGAGGCCGACCTGGAAGCCCGCATGCAGGCCCTCGGCGGACAATGGAACGCCTACACCAGCGAAGGCGACACCACCTTCGTCATCGAGGCACCTGCCGCCACCCAGCGGCAGGTCCTAGACCTGCTGCTGGACACCATCACCCGCACCGAACTGGACGAGCCGCGCATCGCCGCCGCCAAGCGAGTGATCGAGCGCGAAGGCGGCGGCCATTACTCGCACCTGCAGCGCTGGCTCGACCGCGAGAACCTGGGCCGTGGCGCCATGGACCAACTGGCGGTGGAACTGGGCCTGGCCTGCTCCCAGCGCGCGCCGCTGGCGCCGCTTGGCGCGGAGCAGCTGGAGCGGCTGCGCAGCGACTGGTACGTACCGGGCAACATGACCCTGATCCTGGTCGGTGACCTCGATCCGCGCCTGCCGGCCTATCTGACCCGGACCTTCGGCACCTTGGAAGACCACGAGCTCCCCGAGCGCCGCGAGCTGCCGGCGGCCAACGGGCATGCCGAGGCCAGGCGCACCCTGATCACCCGGCCATTCGGCGAGGGTGCGATGCTGCACTGGATCTATCCGGAGCCGGACGACGCCGACCCGGACGCCATGGTCCTGCTCCAGGCCTATATGAACGACGCGCTGTACGCCGACCTGCGTGTGCGTCGCGGACTCACCTACGGGCCATCGACCGATCGCCAGGTGTTCGCCAACCAGGGCTTCTTCAGCCTCGACGCGGATGTCGAGCGCAGCGACCTACCCGCCACCGAGGCCGCCCTGCGCGAGTTGCTCGGCGGCATCCGCCAGCATGGCCTGGACCCGGGGCGTTTCAAGCGGGTGCAATTCGCCGAGCGCGCCAGGCTGGCCTGGAGCACCCAGGGCAACGCGGCGCTGGCGGACTATTACTGGGGCTCGCTGGCCGACTACGAGGACGGCCATTTCCCCAATGAGGAGCGCCGCCTGGCGAAGGTCAGCCTGCAACAGGCGAACGCGCTGGCGAAGCGGCTGTTCGACGGCGAAGGCTACCTGCGCATCGAAAAGCCGCTATTCGACGACGACATGCTCTACCCATTGCTGCTCGCCGCCGGTCTCCTGGCCAGCGGCCTGCTCTGGTTCGGCCTGCGCCGCCGGCGCGCCTGACCGGGCTACAGGGCCAGGCGGTGGATGACCTGGGTCGAGTCGTCCGGGTCGCGCTGGCCGACGAAGCCCAGTGCGCAACAAAGGTCGCGCATCGCCCGGTTGGCCGCCGAGTCCACCGAATACATCTGGCGGAAGCCGTTGCGCCGCGCCACGTCGATCAGATGGCGCATCAGCACGGCGTCGAGGCCCAGACCCTGGTAGTCGTCGGCGATGGTTACCGCGCATTCGCACTGCCCTTCCTCGCAGCAGGCGGCGTAGCGGCTGATCCCGACCTCGCGCAGCTCACCGTCCTCGTGCACCAGGGCAACGAAGGCCATACTCTGCTGGTAGTCGATGTCCATCAGTTGATCGAGCAGCGCCGGGCTGGCTTCCTTGATCTCGCCGAGGAAGCGGAAGTGGCGGGTCGCCGGGGACAGCCGGTTGATGAACTGGCGTTCGCGCTCCCGGTCCTCCTCGCGCAGGGGACGGATCAGCACGTGGCGGCCATCGTCGAGGGACTCGACCCAATGGTCGCCCTCTACCGCCGCGAACGCGGAAGACCGGCTGGCATTTTGTACATTGGACATGATGCGATCTCCAGGAAGGGAAGGAAGTCGGTACAACCACTTCCTTCCTGTCTACGCGGTTTGGCGCAGCTCCGGTTGATCGACATCAACGCCGCCGCCGCAGCCCCGGCGGGAGCCGACGCACGGCATGCGGCGAAACGCCTCAGGCGTTGGCCAGCTCGGCCTCGGCGATCTCCTTGCCGCGCCGGCGGAACAGCACCAGGGTGGCGAGCAGCCCCAGCAGCGCCGCGCCACTGAGCCAGATGCCCGGGGCCGCGCGGTTGTCCAGGGTGTGGATCAGCCAGGTGCAGACCGCCGGGGTGAAACCACCGAAGGTCGCCGTAGCCAGGCTGTAGGCGAGGGAGAAACCGGTAGTGCGCACGTCCGCCGGCATCACCTCGGTCAACGCCACCACCATCGCGCCGTTGTAGCTGCTGTAGAGGAACGACAGCCACAACTCGACGCCGAGCAGGCCGGCGAAACTCGGCTCGCGGACCAGCCAGGACAGCGCCGGGTAGGCGGTCAGCAGTGCCAGCGCGGAGGCACCCAGCAACAATGGCTTGCGCCCGATGCGGTCGGAGAACGCGCCCATCACCGGCAGCCAGATGAAGTTGGACAGGCCGATGCACATGGTCACCAGCAGGCTGTCGAGGTCCGACAGTTGCAGTTCGTTCTTGCCGAAGGTCGGCGTGTAGGCGGTGATCAGGTAGAACGATACGGTGGTCATCACCACCATCGCGGTACCGGCCAGCACTACGCCGAAGTTCTGCCCGATGGAGCGCAGCACCTGCGACAGCGACGGTCGGTGGGTGCGCGCCTCGAACTCCGGCGTTTCCTCCAGCGAGCGACGGATGACGAACAGCGCCGGAACGATCAGGCAGCCGATGAAGAACGGCACGCGCCAGCCCCATTCGCCCATGTCCTGCGGGCTCAGCCACTGGTTGAGGAGCACGCCGAGCAGGCCGGCGAAGACCACCGCGACCTGCTGGCTGGCCGACTGCCAACTGACGAAGAAGCCTTTGCGTCCTGGCGTGGCGATCTCCGACAGGTAGACCGAAACCCCTCCCAGCTCGACGCCGGCGGAAAAACCCTGCAGGAGCCGGCCGAACAGCACCAGCAACGGCGCCGCCACGCCCAGCGTGGCATAGCCGGGAACGAAGGCGATCAGCAGGGTCCCCATGGCCATCAGGCCGAGGGTGATGATCAGGCCCTGGCGGCGGCCGTGGCGATCGATGTAGGCGCCCAGGAACACCGCACCCAGCGGCCGCATCAGGAAGCCGGCGCCAAAGGTGGCGAGGGACAGCATCAGGGAGGCGAACGGGTTGTCGCCGGGGAAGAAGGTCTTGGCGATGGCGGTGGCGTAGAAGCCATACACCATGAAGTCGTACATCTCGAGGAAGTTGCCACTGACCACACGGAAAATGGCGACACCTTTGGATTTATTAGAGGCCATGGGACACACACTCAGGCAGACACGGGGAAGCGGTCCATGGCGGCGTCGATGGCCACGCAGGCGGGTACGTCATCCATCGACCGAGTTGTAACCATATGTGTAAAAACTCCTGTCGAACAATCTAAAATTGCCCGAAAGGTGCGAATGGAAGGGGTTTGAAAGACTGTCGAAAGCTTCGCGACCATCGGTCGGGAAAGCGACGCCTTTTTCCCTGGTCGACCTCCAGAAAGGAGAGCGGAGCCTCTGTCGGGCGAAGGAAACATTCGCCACGCGGCAGCTGTCCTTCGTTCATACCCAGGAAACCCGGCCGGGGTTATGCTGCGCGCCCCGGCCGGCTGGCCGAGCAGCTCCGATCGAGAACCCGCTGGTCCCCATGCCCAACCAACAACGCCCCGTCCTCAAGGCCCGCCTGGAGCAACTGATCGCCCTGGTCGGCGGCCTGATGGCCCGCTATCCGCGCACCATCGCCCTGTTCGGCTTCTGTTCGGGCGTGTTCAGTTTCATCATGGTCGACCGGCAGAAGGGCTTCGCCCAGGTGCTGGCGATCATCATGCTGGTCAGTTGGGTCTGGTTGATCCTCGAGAACCTCCTGCGGGAGACCTTCGCCCGCCGCTTCGGCTGGGAGATCCCGGCACCGCTGCTGCGCTACGCGACCCAACTGATCCACCAGGAAAGCCTGTTCTTCGTCCTGCCGTTCTTTCTCATCACCACCACCTGGAACAGCGGCCAGGCGCTGTTCACAGGGACGCTGGCCGCCGCGGCGCTGATCTCCATCACCGATCCGCTCTACTATCGCTGGCTGTCCAGGCGTCGCTGGGTGTTCCTCGCCTACCACACCCTGACCCTGTTCGCGGTGTTGCTGACCTCGCTGCCGATCCTGCTGCACCTGACCACCCCGGAAAGCTACCGGTTGTCGCTGGGCATCGCCGTCGTGCTGTCCTTCCCCAGCCTGCTCGTGACCTTCCCGCTACAGCACTGGTGGCGCGGCTTCCTGCTTCTCGGCCTGACCCTGGCAGTGGGCCTGGCCGGCTGGTTCGGCCGTACCTGGGTGCCGCCGGCCACCCTGTGGCTGACCGAAGTGGCGGTGAGCAGCCAGTTCGACGACCAGAGCCGCACGCCCGGCGACAGCCTGGAGCAGGTCGGCGCCAGCCAGTTGCGCAGCCAGGGCCTGTTCGCCTATACCGCGATCAACGCGCCGCGCGGCCTCGACGAGCGCATCTATCACGTGTGGATGTTCAACGGGAAGGAGTTCGACCGCATCGCCCTGGATATCCACGGCGGCCGCAAGGAGGGCTACCGGGCCTGGACCCACAAGCAGAACTTCCCCGGCGACCCGGTCGGCCACTGGCAGGTGAAGGTACTCACCGAGGCCGGACAGATGATCGGTACCCTGCGCTTCGACGTCACCCAGTGACGTCGAAGCCTGGCGACTTCAGGCGAAGAACCAGTAGCACACGCCGATGGAGGCGATGACCCCGGCCAGGTCCGCGGTCAGCGCGCAGCCCACCGCGTGGCGCGCGCGCTGCAGGCCGACCGAGCCGAAATAGACGGCGAGCACGTAGAAGGTGGTCTCGGTACTGCCCTGCACGGTGGCGGCGACCAGCGCCGGGAAACTGTCGACGCCGTGGGTCTGCATGGTCTCCAGCAGCATCGCCCGCGCCGCGCTGCCGGAGAACGGCTTGACCAGCGCGGTGGGCAGCGCCTCGACGAAGCGGCTGTCCCAGCCCAGCCCCTCGACCGCCCAGCGTATCCCGCCGAGTACCACTTCCAGCGCCCCGGAGGCGCGCAACACGCCAACCGCGCAAAGCATTGCGACCAGGTACGGCAACAGGTTCCTGGCGACGTCGAAACCTTCCTTCGCCCCCTCCACGAAGCTCTCGTAGACCGGCACCTTCTTCAGCGCGCCGACGATCAGGAACAGCACGATCAGGCTGAACAGCGTCAGGTTGCCCAGCAGCGAGGACAGCTGCGCCAGCGCGGTGGCCGAGAGCGTGCCGAGCACCGCCATGAAGCCGGCCAGCAGCAACGCGCCGGGGATCAGGTAGGCCAGCACCACCGGGTCCCACAAGCGCAGGCGCTGCATCAGCGCCACCGACAACAGGCCGGCCAGGGTCGAGGCGCTGGTGGCCAGGAGGATCGGCAGGAATACCAGGGTCGGATCGGCCGCGCCCTGCTGCGCGCGGTACATGAAGATAGTCACCGGCAGCAGGGTCAGGGACGAGGCGTTGAGCACCAGGAAGAGGATCTGCGCATTGCTCGCGGTGGTGCTGCTGGGATTGAGCTCCTGCAACGCCTTCATCGCCTTCAGGCCGATCGGCGTGGCGGCGTTGTCCAGACCCAGGCCATTGGCGGCGAAGTTCAGGGTGATCAGGCCGATCGCCGGATGCCCCGGCGGCACTTCCGGCATCAGCCGGCGGAACAGCGGTCCGAGCAGCACCGCCAGGCGCTCCACCAGCCCGGCCTTCTCGGCGATGCGCAGGAAACCGAGCCAGAGCGTCAGGGTGCCGAACAGCAGGACCATCACCTCGACCGCCAGCTTGGCCATGGCGAACAGGCTCTCCACCATCGCCGCGAACACCGTCGCATCGCCGCCGATCAACCAGCGCGCCAGCGCACTCGCCGCCGCCACCAGGAAAAAACCCAACCACAAGCCGTTCAGCATTCAGAATCCCCCGCGTTGCGCGGATGATAGCGGCGCAGGCGGTGCCGGCGCCAGAAACGCCGAGGCCCCGGACGATGCCGGGGCCTCCTGGGCGGGAAGCCGCCTTATTCGAGGGTGGCCTGCTTGCCCTTGGCTTCGCCGACCGCCTGCCGCAGGTGCGGCAGCGAATCCCAGTAGCGCTGGCCCTTGGCCGCGTCGTACATGCCTTCCCACTTGGAGATGACCAGCACCGCGAGGGCATTGCCGATCACGTTGAGGGCGGTGCGCGCCATGTCCATGATGCGGTCCACGCCGGCGATGAAGGCCAGGCCCTCGAGCGGGATGCCGACGCTGCCCAGGGTGGCGAGCAGCACCACGAAGGATACGCCCGGCACGCCGGCGATACCCTTGGAGGTCACCATCAGGGTCAGCACCAGCATGATCTGCTGGCCGATGGACAGGTCGATGCCGTAGAGCTGCGCGATGAAGATCGCCGCGATGCTCTGGTACAGGGTCGAGCCATCGAGGTTGAAGGAGTAGCCGGTGGGCACCACGAAGCTGCTGATCGCCTTCGGCGCGCCGTAGGCTTCCATTTTCTCGATGATGCGCGGCAGCACGGTTTCCGAGCTGGCGGTGGAATAGGCGAGGACCAGGTCGTCCTTGAAGATGCGGATCAGGCGCATGATCGAGAAGCCGAACATCCGCGCGATCAGGCCCAGCACCACCAGGGCGAAGAAGACGATGGCCACGTAGACCAGGATCACCAGCTTGGCCAGCGGCAGCAGCGAGGCGAAGCCGAAGTTGGCGACGGTCACCGCGATCAGGGCGAAGACACCGATAGGGGCGTACTTCATGATCATGTGGGTGACCTTGAACATGGTCTCGGAAACGCCCTGGAACACCTTCACCAGCGGCTCGCGCAGGTCGTTGGGCAGGCTCGACAGGCCGAGGCCGAACATCACCGAGAAGAAGATGATCGGCAGCATCTCGCCACGGGCGATGGCGGCGAAGACGTTGGAGGGAATCAGGTTGAGGATGGTCGCGATGAACGCATGGTCATGCTGCACTTCCTGGGTGGTCTTCTGGTACTGGGAAATGTCCACGGTACCCAGGGTGCTCATGTCGATGCCGGTGCCGGGCTGGAACAGGTTGGCCAGCAGCAGGCCGACGACGATGGCGACGGTGGTGACGATCTCGAAGTAGATGATGGTCTTCAGGCCGATGCGGCCAAGCTTCTTCGCGTCGCCGACGCCGGCGATGCCGACCACCAGCGAGGAAATCACGATCGGCACCACGATCATCTTGATCAGACGGATGAAGATGTCGCCGGCCGGTTGCAGCACGTTGGCGATCCACCAGGCCTTTTCGGCGCTGAAATGGTTGAGCACTGCGCCGACGGCGATACCGAGTGCCAGACCGATCACGATCTGCCAGGCGAGGCTTAGCTTGGCTTTACCCATGTTTCGTCACCCTTAATTCTTGTGGAAGTCGGGAGTCGCTCCAACGGGAGAGTCGCTCCCGACAGGCGAAAGGGCGCAATGATTCATGCGCTCCCCTACCCCGTCTAATGCCGTAAGTGACTGCCCCATGCCGAATCGGCATGAGAAATCACTAATGAAACGTCCGTCCCACAGGAAATTGCCCTTGATTTTCGTACAAGAACAGGGAGCGGAAGGCACTCCGTGCAAGGCCCGGGAGCCTCGTGCCCATCCTGGGAAGTTGAAAGTCGCTCATCATCGCTGCGATGCATGGTCGCAGGACACGCAAGGCCGTCCGGCACGCCATCGCCGGCTGTGGATAAGCGGCATTCTGTGGATAACCGCGCGGTAAAGCCCTTCTGGGAGGGCGCCTCGGAACGCGCGGGCGGTCGATTGTAAAACGACTCCGCCATCCACAGGCATTGATCGATATCAGGGAAGTTCGCGGAGTATCGCTGCGGAAGCCGACGCTCCGCCGGACGGCGGAGCATCGTACCCCTTCTATATATAGAAGCGCGCCGGAAGGCAGCGAGACATCGGTGGCTCCCCTCCGGCGCGTTTTCGCCTGGCCCGACCCCGAAGGAGGTACTCCCTGTACCCCTGGAACCCGCCGGATCGACCTCACCCAGCGCATCCCGGTCCCCTGGCCATGCCCCGCTGCGGGCGGGGCGGTGTCACGCAAGCCCGTTCCGCCTCAGTACCAGTTCGGATCGGCCTTGAGTTGTTCGTCGAGGATCTTCTGTACCGCCGGTTCCGGCTTGCCCAGCCAGCGGAAGCTGGCGTGCTTGCTCGGCGACTTGTCCTGCGGCAGCCCTTCGGGCACCTGCACGTAGAGCCCGTAGGCATGACTCTTGTCCCAATCGAAGGCGACCAGCAGGCGCTGGCCCTTGCAATCGGACTTCTCGCAGAGACCGCCAACCAGATACTTGTCGCCCTGGTCGTCGACGGCATGCATCGGCGTAGCGGTTCCCGAGAGATTCATCACCCAGTCGGGCAAGCGGCTCTCGTCTTCCACCAGGTTCTGCCAGGCCTTGCGGTATCCGGCATCGGTGCTCTGCAGTTCGTTCAAGCGGTATTCGCCGTCCCTGTCGGCCGCCACCGCCAGCGAACTGGCGGCGGCACCGAGCAGCAGTGCGTTCATCAGGTTACGCATGAGTCGCATCGCTTTCTCCTTGGCATCCGGTTAGCCGCGACGGCGTCCGAAGAAGAACGAGACCACGAAGAGCACCAGGAACAGCACGAAGAGGATCTTCGCGATTCCGGTGGCGGCACCTGCGATGCCACCAAACCCGAGGACGGCAGCGATGATGGCGATGATCAGAAAGGTGATAGCCCAACTAAGCATGATGTTTTCTCCTGTGTGCCTTCGGAACTGTCGGTACCGCCTCGGGGCCAGGCCCATCGGGGTAGCGAACCGGCCTGTGTCCATTTTTTCTTCAGGGAGACCGTGACTACCTCATTGCACGCCGCATGCCAGCCTTTCTGAAAAATAAAAACACTTTTAATTCAATAAGTTATAAAACAACCCAGGTAGTCTGCGCAGTTCATCCTGCACGACGCGACAAATTATTCCGGGCGTTTTGCACGATCGGCGCGGTACGCTGTCACATGCAACAGGGAAGCGACCCGGCACCTGCTACCCGGAGCCATCCGTGGAGCCGCCACGGCTTCCCGAAAACCCAAGAACAGACATCGGCAGGTTGCACGCCGCCCTGGCCGCCCGGATGGGCGGCGGGGCGCTCTGCAACTTGCATGGGCTTTCCGGGGACTAACCCAGAAGCCGAATGGCAGTGAATTCCCTAGAGGATAAAAAGCAACGATGGAAACCACTTCCGAAAAACAGGGGCGCATCCTGCTGGTCGATGACGAGTCGGCGATCCTGCGCACTTTCCGTTATTGCCTCGAAGACGAAGGCTACAGCGTGGCCACCGCCAGCAGCGCGCCGCAGGCGGAGGCCCTGTTGCAGCGCCAGGTATTCGACCTGTGCTTCCTCGACCTGCGCCTGGGCGAAGACAACGGGCTCGACGTTCTCGCCCAGATGCGCGTCCAGGCGCCATGGATGCGCGTGGTGATCGTCACCGCGCATTCGGCGGTGGATACCGCGGTCGACGCCATGCAGGCCGGCGCGGTGGATTACCTGGTCAAGCCCTGCAGCCCGGACCAACTGCGCCTGGCCGCCGCCAAGCAACTGGAGGTGCGCCAACTGACCGCGCGCCTGGAGGCCCTGGAGGACGAAGTGCGCCGCCAGGGCGACGGCCTGGAATCGCACAGCCCGGCCATGGCCGCGGTACTGGAGACCGCGCGCCAGGTAGCGGCGACCGACGCCAACATCCTCATCCTCGGCGAATCCGGCTCCGGCAAGGGCGAACTGGCACGCGCCATCCACACCTGGAGCAAACGCGCGAAGAAGCCCCAGGTCACCATCAACTGCCCGTCGCTGACCGCCGAACTGATGGAAAGCGAACTGTTCGGGCACAGTCGCGGCGCCTTCACCGGTGCCACCGAAAGCACCCTGGGCAGGGTCAGCCAGGCTGACGGCGGCACCCTGTTCCTCGACGAGATCGGCGACTTCCCGCTGACCTTGCAACCCAAGCTGCTGCGCTTCATCCAGGACAAGGAATACGAACGCGTCGGCGATCCGGTGACCCGCCGCGCCGACGTACGCATCCTTGCCGCGACCAACCGCGACCTGGGCGCGATGGTCGCCCAGGGCCAGTTCCGCGAGGACCTGCTCTACCGCCTCAACGTGATCGTGCTCAACCTGCCTCCCCTGCGCGAACGCGCCGAGGATATCCTCGGCCTGGCCGAACGTTTCCTCGCCCGCTTCGTCAAGGACTACGGCCGCCCCGCCCGCGGCTTCAGCGAAGCCGCCCGCGAGGCCATGCGGCAATACCCCTGGCCGGGCAACGTACGCGAGCTACGCAACGTGATCGAACGCGCCAGCATCATCTGCAACCAGGAACTGGTGGATGTCGACCACCTCGGTTTCAGCGCTGCGCAATCTGCCAGCAGCGCGCCGCGGATCGGCGAATCGCTGAGCCTGGAAGACCTGGAGAAAGCCCATATCACGGCGGTGATGGCCTCCAGCGCGACCCTCGACCAGGCCGCCAAGACCCTCGGTATCGATGCCTCGACCCTGTACCGGAAGCGCAAGCAGTACGGCCTATGAGCATGCCGCTGCCGATGAAGCTCCGGACCCGGTTGTTCCTCAGCATTTCCGCGCTGATCACCGTCTCGCTGTTCGGCCTGCTGCTCGGGCTGTTCAGCGTGATGCAGCTCGGCCGCGCCCAGGAACAACGGATGTCGCACCACTACGCGACCATCGAGGTGAGCCAGCAACTGCGCCAGTTGCTCGGCGACCAGTTGGTCATACTGCTCCGCGAAACCCCCGACGGGCAGGCCCTGGAGCGCTCGCAAAACGACTTCCGACGAGTCCTGGAACAGGGCCGGGCGAATACCGTCGACAGCGCCGAGCAGGCCGCCCTGGATGGCGTCCGCAACGCCTACCTGCAACTGCAGGCGCACACCCCGGCCCTGCTCGAAGCGCCCATGGCCGACAACGACGGCTTCAGCGAAGCCTTCAATGGCCTGCGCCTGCGCCTGCAGGACCTGCAGCAACTGGCGCTGGCCGGCATCAGCGAAGCCGAGACCAGCGCCCGCCATCGTGCCTACCTGGTCGCCGGCCTGCTTGGCCTGGTGGGCGTCGCCATCCTGCTGATCGGTTTCGTCACCGCCCACAGCATCGCCCGGCGCTTCGGCGCGCCGATCGAAACCCTGGCGCGGGCGGCGGACAGGATCGGCGAAGGCGATTTCGACGTGACCCTGCCGATGACCAACGTCGCCGAGGTCGGCCAGTTGACCCGGCGTTTCGGCCTGATGGCCGAGGCCCTGCGGCAGTATCGCAAGACCAGCGTCGAAGAGGTGCTTTCCGGCGAGCGGCGCCTGCAGGCGGTACTCGACAGCATCGACGACGGCCTGGTGATCTTCGACAACCAGGGACGCATCGAACACGCCAACCCGGTCGCAATCCGCCAGCTGTTCGTCTCCAACGACCCCCATGGCAAGCGGATCGACGAAATACTCAGCGATGTCGATGTCCAGGAGGCGGTGGAAAAGGCCCTGCTCGGCGAAGTCCAGGACGAGGCGATGCCCGACCTGGTGGTGGACGTCGCCGGCGAGTCGCGCCTGCTGGCCTGGTCGCTGTATCCGGTCACCCATCCCGGCGGGCATAGCGTCGGCGCGGTGCTGGTGGTCCGCGACGTGACCGAGCAGCGCGCCTTCGAACGGGTCCGCAGCGAATTCGTCCTGCGCGCCTCCCACGAACTGCGTACGCCGGTGACCGGCATGCAGATGGCCTTCAGCCTGCTCCGCGAACGCCTGGACTTCCCCGCGGAGTCACGGGAAGCGGACCTGATCCAGACGGTGGACGAAGAGATGTCGCGGCTGGTCCTGCTGATCAACGACCTGTTGAACTTCTCGCGCTACCAGACCGGCATGCAGAAGCTCGAACTGGCTTCCTGCGACCTCGTCGACCTGCTCACCCAGGCGCAGCAGCGTTTCATTCCCAAGGGCGAGGCCCGCCGGGTCTCGCTGCAACTGGAGCTGGGCGATGAGCTGCCGCGCCTGCAGCTCGATCGCCTGCAGATCGAGCGGGTGATCGACAACCTGCTGGAAAACGCCCTGCGCCATAGCAGCGAAGGCGGGCAGATCCACCTGCAGGCCCGGCGCCAGGGCGACCGGGTGCTGATCGCGGTGGAAGACAATGGCGAAGGCATTCCCTTCAGCCAGCAAGGACGGATCTTCGAGCCTTTCGTCCAGGTCGGACGCAAGAAGGGCGGCGCCGGCCTCGGCCTGGCGCTGTGCAAGGAAATCATCCAGCTGCATGGCGGGCGCATCGCGGTGCGCTCGCAACCGGGCCAGGGCGCGCGCTTCTACATGCTGCTGCCGGTGTGACCGGGGCCGCTCCCGGCAGGCTTTTCCACAGGCCTCAGGAAGTCGGCACCGCCAGCAGCAGGGCGGCGGTTTCCAGGTCCGGCTCGCCATCGAAGCGGGCCGGACGGTATTTCATCTGGAAAGCGCCGATGACGTCGCGGGTGTCCTTCTCCAGCTCGCCGGTCTGCGGCACCAGGTAACCGTGCCGCGCCAACTGCTGCTGGAACCAGCGCACATCCGGCAGCTGGCCGTTCAGTTCGGCGAGCCGGCGCGCCAATTCGCCGGGCTTCGGCCAGGGCACCAGGCCGGCGTCGGCGAGGCGCTTCCAGGGGAACAGCGGACCCGGATCGACCTTGCGGCCCGGCGCGATATCGCTGTGTCCGATGATCCGGTCCGGGGTGATGCCGTGGCGCTTGGCGATGTCCTTCAGCAGGGGGATCAGCGCCTGGATCTGTGCTTCGCTGAACGGATACCAGACCCGCCCCTGGGGTGTATCGCGATAGCCCTGGTTGACGATCTCGATGCCGATCGAGGTGGCGTTCAGCCAGGTCCGGCCCTGCCATTCACTGACCCCGGCGTGCCAGGCGCGGCGGTTCTCATCCACCAGGCGGTAGACGGTGGCCGGCTCGTCGTCGCCGATCAGGTAGTGCGCGCTGACGCCGCCGTGGGTGAGGATGCCCAGCGAATGCGGCAGATCGGTGGAGGTGTAGTGGAGGACGATGAACTGGACGCGGCTGTCCTGGTTCGCCGAGGTGTAGTCGGTGTTCAGGCGCGGGCCGCTGGAGCAGCCGGCCAGCAGCGACAGGGTGAAAGCCAGTAGAACGAACGAACGCATGATGACTCCGAAAAAAATGGGCAGCGCGGTCAGGCGGCGATGTGCAACACGCTGCGCAGGTTGTCCAACAGCATATCGACGCTGAGCATGATCAGCAGCATGCCGGCCAGCCGCTCGATGGCGGTCAGCCCGCGCGGGCCGAGGAAACGCTGGAGGAACGCCGCCTGCAGCAGGATCAGCGCAGTAGCGGCCCAGGCCAGCACCACCGCCAGGTAAAGCTCCCACAGCGGACCGTCGAAGGTGGTGCGCAGGGTGATCAGCATCGCCAGCGCCGAGGGCCCGGCCACCGCCGGGGTGGCCAGGGGTACCAGCAGCGGCTCGCCGTCGGGCACTTCGCCGAGCAGCCCTTGTGGCGACGGGAAGATCAGGCGCATGGCGATCACGAACAGGATGATGCCACCCGCGATCCCGGTCGCCTCGCGGGACAGGCCGAGGCCGCTGAGGATGTGCTCGCCGAGGGTGAGGAAGAGCAGCAGCAGGCCCAGGGCGAAAGCCAGCTCGCGAAACGCCACGCGCAGGCGGCGCCCAGGTGCGACGCCTTTCAGCGCGGCGAGGAACACGGCGATGTTGCCGAAGGGGTCGGTGACCAGAAAGATCAGGACGGCGACGCCGAACATATCCATGGGAGTTTCCAGAGCGGGACAGCCGGTCATTCTACCGGGCGGGACCATTCTAGCGAGCCGCGGCAACACCTGCAGGCGAGCCCGTCCCGAGTCGTCGGAATGTGCGCTGGTCGCCCTTCAGGCCACTTCCAGGCGGTCCCGGCCGGCGCGCTTGGCTCGATACAGCGCCTGGTCGGCACGCTCGAAAACCGCTTCGCCGGCCTCGTTGCCTTCGAACGCGGTGATGCCGGCGGAACAGGTGATGCTCAGGGGCTCGCCCTTGAAATGGAACGGACAGGCGGCGATCGCCGCGCGCAGCCGTTCGAGCAGTTGCCGGCCGGCTTCCAGGGACGTGGCCGGGAGCAGGACGACGAACTCCTCGCCGCCGAAACGGGCGATGAAATCGGCCTGGCGCAACCGTTTGCGCAATTCGCCGGCAATGATCTTCAGCACCTTGTCCCCGGCCAGGTGGCCGAAGTCGTCGTTGATCCGCTTGAAGTGGTCGATGTCCAGCACCGCCAGCAGCAGATCGCCGCCGTCCCGGTGCCGGCGCGCCACTTCCTTTTCCAGGCGCTCGCTGAGCGCCGCGCGGTTGGGCAGGCCGGTCAGCGGATCGGTCAGGGCTTTCTGTCGCTGGTCCTCCAGGTGGCTGTGGAACGCCTTGGCATCCTGCTCCATGCTGTTGACCCGCTCCATCAGCGCCTGCAGGCGGCCGGACACCTCCTGTTCGTGCTCGGCCTGTTCGCGCTGGTGTTCGTCCATGGAGGCAAGCAGGCCGTTCAGCCGGCTGTCCACCGCCAGCTTGAGGCTGTTCAGGTCGGTCGCCTGCTGCACGCTGGCCTGCAGGCCACTGACCTGCTCACGCAGCGATTGGTCGAAGCCGCGCGCGTTGTCCAGCACGTCGGTATAGCCGGCGTGGGCGTCGCCCAGGTGGCCGAGGAAGCTTTCCAGGCGCTCGTTGAGTTGCCGCAGGTATTCCTCGAAGTCGCGCTGGCCACTGTCCGCCAGGGACAGCACCAGCACCGCCAGGTCGTCGAGTACCGGCACCAGCTCATACCAGTTCAGGCTGCCATCGATCCGCTCCCGCAGCGCCTCGGCCTGGGGCTGGTGGCTGCTCGGCAGGGACAGGCCGTCGAGCAGCCGCAGCAGGCTGGCCTCGATGTGCGGCGCCACCGCGCTGTAGCCGGGCTCCGGTATCGGCGGCGGCAGTTCATAGGCCTCGTCTACCGCCTGCCCGTCGAGGTTATCCACAGGGGTGGCCGGAGCTTCGGGCGCGCTTTCTACGTCCGCCGGCATTGCGGGCGACGGCTCCGCACCCGCTTCTTCCAGCGTCTCGCTAAAGCTCAGGCCGGCCGGTAGCGGCAGGCTGTCGAGCCAGATTTCCCGGGGCTCATCCAGCAGGATCTGGTTCGGCTCGCCACGCTCGGCGACCCCGACCCAACCCGCTGGCGCGCTTTCGATGGCGGCGACCGTGCGGGCGGGCAACGGCTGCGGCGGACCGCCTGGCGCCTCGTCGTGCTCGGCGACCGGCAGGGACGGCGCGGCCGCCGCCGGTTGGATCGGTGTATTGCTTGCCGCCACAACGGACGGCACCGATGCGCTCGGCTCCGCGGTGGTTTCCGACTCCTTGCCGCCGAACAGGCGTTGCAACAGGCTCGGGCGACCGTCTTCGGCATCGCCGCCCTTGCGCTCGGCCAGCGCCTGGCGTTGCAGCCTGCTCAGCTCGCTGAGCAGGATCGGAATCTCGCGCGACTGCCGGGCGCGCTCCTCGATATCGCGGGCGAACTGCTTCAGCGGCTTGCGCAGTTCCCGCGGCAGGTCCAGGGCCAGCAACTGCTGGGC
This sequence comes from Pseudomonas sp. 20-5, assembly GCF_056782835.1. Taxonomy (NCBI): domain Bacteria; kingdom Pseudomonadati; phylum Pseudomonadota; class Gammaproteobacteria; order Pseudomonadales; family Pseudomonadaceae; genus Pseudomonas; species Pseudomonas sp. 20-5. Next base: position 6,242,190 of record NZ_CM165584.1, read on the forward strand.
CAGTTCGCCGAGAGCATCGATGTTCTGCTGGGTGCGTTGCTGGCGGCGCTGTTCGGAGTCGAGCACGGCCTTTTCCAGGCGCGGAATCAGGCCCGACAGGCCGGCGTCCATGTCGTCGCGACGGAGGATCTCGCGCAGCTCCTTCATGCACTGGTCGACCGCCTTGTCGCTGCCTTCGGCCGCCAGACTGCTACGCACCAGGCCGCGACGCAGCAGGTCGATCCGGGCATCCCAGCGCCGTTGCAGGCGCTCCTGCTGCTCGATGTTCTCCAGGTACTTGTCTTTCCAGCGCTGGACGTCGTCGCGACTCATGGCGGACTCCCGGCATCCCCGCGCACGACCAAGGCCTTGTCGCGCAGGTTGTCCGGCAGGCGAATCTCCACCGATACCGGCAGATGGTCGGAGATCGGCTGGTCGAGTACGTCGACCCGCTCGAGAGCGAGATCGGAACTGAGCAGGATGTGATCGAGATTGCGCTGCGGCCGCCAGCTGGGAAACGTCGCCTCGACCTGCGGCGCCATCAGGCCGAGGTCGCGCAGGGGCGAGTTTTCCAGAAGATCGACGGCGTGGGTGTTCATGTCGCCCATCAGCACCTGGTGGCGGTAGTCGCCGATCAGCTCGCGGATATAGGCGAGCTGGCGGGTGCGGGTGCGAGCGCCGAGAGCGAGATGCATCATCACTACCACCAGCGCGTCGGCGCCTTCGCCAAAGCGCACGAAGATCGCGCCGCGTCCCGGCGGACCGGGCAACGGATGATCTTCCAGCAGGGTCGGCCGCCAGCGGCTGAGCAGGCCGTTGCTGTGCTGGGCGATACGCCCGAGGTTGCGGTTGAGCTGCTGGTACCAGTAGGGGAACGCCCCCAACTGGGCCAAGTGCTCGACCTGATTGACGTAGCCGGAACGCAGGCTGCCGCCGTCGGCTTCCTGGAGGGCGACGAGGTCGTAGTCGGCGAGCAGTTCGCCGATCCGCTTCAGGTTGGTCGCCCGCCCCGCGTGGGGCAGCAGGTGCTGCCAACCGCGGGTCAGGTAGTGGCGGTAGCGCTCGGTGCTGATACCGACCTGGATGTTGAAGCTGAGAAGGCGCAGGCGGCCGTCGTCGGGCAACTCCCGCGAATCGTCACAGGAGGGGTTCACTCGCGGGTCGCAGCTACCTGCGACCCGAGGTTCACGCTGCCAGCGGCGCAACATGCCGAATCACCTTGCCTACTTCTTGGCCGCTGCGCGCTCTTTCTCGATCAGGTAGTCGGCCAGCTTGAGGGTTTCCTCCGGACCACCGGCGGAGCCGATGTCGAAGCGGTATTTGCCATTGACCACCATGGTCGGTACGCCGGTGACCTGGTAGGCCATTGCCAGCTTCTTGGCCTTTTCCATCTGGCCCTTGATGGCAAAGGAATTATAGGTGCTCAGGAATTTTTCCTTGTCCACGCCCTTGCCGGCGAGGAAATCGGCCATTTCTTCCGGAGTGGCGAGCTTCTTGTGCTCCTTGTGGATCGCCTCGAACACGGCGTTGTGTACGTCATGCTCGACGCCCATGCTTTCCAGGGTCAGGAACATCTGCCCATGGACGTTCCAGATACCGCCGAACAGGGCAGGCAGGCGCACGAAATGGACATCTGCCGGCAGCTTCTCGCTCCACGGCACGATGGTCGGCTCGAACGCGTAGCAATGCGGGCAGCCATACCAGAACAGTTCCACCACTTCGATCTTGCCCGGCTGGGACACCGGCACCGGGCTGCTCAGCTCGACGTATTCCTTGCCGGCGGTATAGTCGTCGGCCTGGGCGGCCATGCCGAACAGGCTGGCCATGGCCAGCATGGCGGTGAGAATCAGGTTACGCATCGTTCACTCCTAGGCGAGGTCAGTGCCGCTCTCCGGCCGGGTTCGGCCCGGTCAGTTCGACCGGGGGGAGCGGTCACGGGTTCCAGCATTGTAGCGATGGCGGACGCAAAAAAGGGCAGCCGAGGCCACCCTTTTTCATACATCTTTTTTGCCGTGCTACGCAGCGATCAGTGCAGCCCCTGGATGTAGCTGGAAATCGCGGCGATGTCCTTGTTCGACAGCTTGGCGGCGATGGACTGCATGATCTTGGTGTCGCCGTCGTTGGTGCGGGTGCCTTCGCGGAAGTCGGTCAGCTGCTTGGCCACGTAGGTCGCGTGCTGGCCGCCCAGGTGCGGGAAACCGGCGGTTGCGATGCCGACGCCGCTCGGGGAATGGCAACCGGTGCAGGCCGGCATGCCTTCGGCGATCTTGCCGCCGCGGAACAGCGCTTCGCCCTGGGCCACCAGGTTCGGATCGGCCATGCCGACGCTCATCTTCTGGCTGGCGAAGTAGGCGGCGATGTCGGCCAGGTCCTGGTCGCTGAGGTTGGTCAGCAGCCCGGTCATTTCCAGCACGGTACGCTTGCCGTCCTTGATGTCATGCATCTGCTTGAGCAGGTAACGCTCGCCCTGGCCGGCCAGTTTCGGGAAGTTCGGCGCCGGGCTGTTGCCATCCGCACCGTGACAGGCGCCGCACACCGCGGCTTTCGCCTGGCCCGCGGCGGCATCGCCAGCGGCATGGGCAAGGCCGGTCAGACCCAGGGTCAACAGCAGACTCACGAGAAGTTTGTTCATCAGCTAATCCAATTACGGCTAAGGGTGAAAGATAGTGGGCTTCGGCTACTTCTTCACCATCCACTGGATGGTTGCCTGGTAGTCTTCGGCACTGCAGTCGGTGCACAGGCCGCGGGGCGGCATGGCGTTGAATCCGTTGGTCACATGCTGGACCAGGGTCGGCATGCCCTTGGCCAGCCGCGGCTCCCAGGCGGCATGGTCGCCCTTTTTCGGCGCCATCGGCAGCTGGCCGTCGTGACACGCGCCACAGGTCCGGTTGAACACTGCTTCCGGGTCCTGCGCCGCCTGCGCCGTAACGGCCACCGCAACGACTGTCGCTGCGAGCAGCAGTTTCTTCATGATCGTCCTCATCAGGGGGAACGCCCGCGTTCTACCGCGCGGAAAATGCTCTGTCCGTTCCCGCGCGCGCTCGACCCTGGGGGATAAAGCGCACACAAAATCCGCGGCATTATATACTTCCGATACCGAAACGGAAACGAAACAGCCCCCCGCGACACCGAGTCGCACCCCTGTGGATAACCCATGTCAGAGAAGAACCCCATCGTCGGCCTGTGCCAGAAGGCCAGCTTTCTCATCAGTGCCGCCCAGGTCGACCAGTGCCCCCCCGACGAAGGCCTGGAAGTCGCTTTCGCCGGGCGCTCCAATGCCGGCAAGTCGAGCGCGCTGAACACCCTCACCCACGCCAACCTGGCGCGCACCTCGAAAACCCCGGGACGTACCCAACTGCTCAATTTCTTCGCCCTGGACGACTCGCGGCGCCTGGTGGACCTGCCCGGCTACGGCTACGCGAAGGTGCCGATCCCCCTGAAGCAGCACTGGCAGCGCCACCTGGAAGCCTACCTGAGCAGCCGCGCAAGCCTGGCCGGGGTGTTCCTGATGATGGACATCCGCCACCCGCTCACCGACTTCGACCGACTGATGCTGGATTGGGCCCAGGCCAGCCAGCTACCGATCCATGTACTGATGACCAAGGCCGACAAGCTGGCCTTCGGCGCGGCCAAGAACGCCCTGCTCAAGGTACGCCGGGAAGTCCAGCAAGGCTGGGGCGACGTCGCCACTCTGCAACTGTTCTCCGCGCCCAAGCGCCAGGGCGTCGACGAGGCGCAAATGGTCCTGGCGCAATGGCTGGGCCTGCTGGACGAGGAACAAGAGGCGTTCGAGGAAGCCTGAATTCCAGGCAAAAAAAACCCCGAGCTTCGTATGGGGAGGGGGAAGTTCGGGGTTCAAGTCCGGACCGCTAGGGCGGGGTCCAGGAATCTGCCAACACTAAACACTGCAAAGGAGCATCGAAGGGCTCAAGAAGCCATTCGTGTGTTCTGACTGTCGGCAAAACGGGAAAGTTCAGCGCGCCGCGAAAAACTTTTCCACGGCACCCTCCCCGGGCCCTCCGGACCTGCTCGCAAGGCCCGCCACACGGGCCTCGCAACCGTTCATCAGTGGGCTTCGTCCCAGTTCGAACCGACACCCGCCTCGACCACCAGCGGTACGTCCAGGGTCGCCGCTCCGCTCATCAGCGGGCGGATTCCCTCGCACACCTGCTCGACCAGCTCCTCGCGCACTTCCAGCACCAGTTCGTCGTGCACCTGGAGGATCACCCGGGCATCGAGGCCGCTTTCCTGCAGCCAGTTATCCACAGCGACCATGGCGCGCTTCATGATGTCCGCCGCGGTGCCCTGCATCGGCGCGTTGATCGCGGTGCGCTCGGCGGCCTTGCGCATGGCGCCGTTCTTCGAATGGATCTCCGGCAGGTACAGGCGACGGCCGAACAGGGTTTCGACGAAGCCCTGCTCCGCGGCCTGGGCGCGGGTCCGTTCCATGTACGCCAGGACGCCGGGGTAGCGGGCGAAGTAACGGTCGATGTAGGCCTGGGCCTCCTTGCGCTCGACGCCGATCTGCTTGGCCAGGCCGAAGGCGCTCATGCCGTAGATCAATCCGAAGTTGATCGCCTTGGCGCTGCGTCGCTGGTCGCCGCTGACGTCTTCCAGCGGCACGCCGAAGACTTCCGCCGCGGTGGCGCGGTGTACGTCCAGGTCGTGGCGGAAGGCATCCAGCAGGCCATCGTCCTTGGCCAGGTGGGCCATGATCCGCAGCTCGATCTGCGAGTAGTCCGCGGCCAATAGCTTGTAGCCCTGCGGCGCGACGAACGCCTGGCGGATGCGCCGGCCCTCCGCGGTACGGATCGGGATGTTCTGCAGGTTCGGGTCGCTCGACGACAGCCGCCCGGTAGCCGCCACCGCCTGGTGGTATGAGGTATGGATGCGTCCGGTACGCGGGTTGATCTGCTCGGGCAGGCGGTCGGTGTAGGTGCTCTTGAGCTTGCTCATGGAGCGGTACTGCATGATCACCTTGGGCAGCTCGAAGTCCTGCTCGGCCAGTTCGGCGAGCACTGCCTCGGCGGTGGACGGCTGGCCGGTCGCGGTCTTGCTCAGAACCGGCAGGCCGAGCTTGTCGTAGAGGATCGCGCCGAGCTGCTTGGGCGAACCGAGGTTGAATTCCTGCCCAGCCAGGTCGTATGCCTGGCGCTCCAGGGCGACCATCTTCTCGCCCAGTTCGTGGCTCTGGATGCCCAGCAGGTTGGCGTCGACCAGCGCGCCGTTGCGCTCGATCCGCGCCAGCACCGGTACCAGCGGCATCTCGATGTCGGTCAGGACCCTGGCCAGGGACGGGATCGCCTCCAGCTTCTGCCACAGGGCCTGGTGCAGGCGCAGGGCCACGTCGGCGTCCTCCGCCGCATAGGGCCCGGCCTGTTCGATGGCGATCTGGTCGAAGGTCAGTTGCTTGGCGCCCTTGCCGGCGATGTCCTCGAAACGGATGGTGCTGTGGCCGAGGTACTTCAGGGCCAGGCTGTCCATGTCGTGGCGAGTGGCGGTGGAGTCCAGCACATAGGACTCGAGCATGGTGTCGTAGGCTACGCCCCGCAGCGCGATGGGGGTGCTGGCATTGGCCAGGACATTGATGTCGTACTTGGCATGCTGGCCGACCTTGAGCTTCTTCGGATCCTCCAGCAGCGGTTTCAACGCACGCAGCACCGCGTCACGGTCCAGTTGCTCCGGAACGCCCATGTAGCTGTGGGCCAGCGGCACGTAGGCGGCCTCGCCCTCCTTCACGGCGAAGGACACCCCCACCACCTGCGCCTGCTGGGCGTCGATGCTGGTGGTCTCGGTATCGAAGGCGATCAGCTCGGCCTCCTCCAGCTTCTTCAGCCAGGCGTCGAATCCGGCCTGGTCGAGCACCACGTCGTAGTCGACCTCGGCCTGGATAGGCGTTTCCGCCTCGCCGTTCTCGCCGGCCTCCTTGGCCTCGCGCAGGAGGTCGTCCAGCCAGTTCTTGAACTCCAGCTCGCGGTACAGGGCGATCAGCGCTTCGCGCTGCGGCTCGCCGGGATACAGCTTGTCGATCTCCACGTCCAGTTCGACGTCGGTCTTGATGGTCGCCAACTGATAGGACAGGAACGCCTGCTCGCGATTTTCCTCGAGCTTCGCCGGCAAACCCTTGGCGCCGCGGATCGGTAGCTCGGGCACCTTGTCCAGGCTGGCGTAGAGCACCTCCAGGCCGCCACCGACGCCGGTCAGCAGGCCCAGCGCGGTTTTCTCGCCGACACCCGGAACGCCGGGGATGTTGTCGACCTTGTCGCCCATCAGGGCGAGGAAATCGATGATCAGCTCAGGACCGACGCCGAATTTCTCTTTCACGCCATCCACGTCGAGGCGGCTACCGGTCATGGTGTTGACCAGCGTAATGTGCCCGTCGACCAGTTGCGCCATGTCCTTGTCGCCGGTGGAAATCACCACCGGGCGGTCAGCCGCGGCGCTGCTGCGCGCCAGGGTGCCGATCACGTCGTCGGCCTCGACCCCCTCCACGCACAGCAGCGGCAGGCCGAGGGCGCGGACGCTGGCATGCAGCGGCTCGACCTGGACCCGCAGGTCGTCGGGCATCGACGGCCGGTTGGCCTTGTACTCGGCGAACAGCTCGTCGCGGAAGGTCGGGCCCTTGGCGTCGAAGACCACCGCGAACGGGCTGTCCGGGTACTGCTTGCGCAGGCTCAGGAGCATGTTCAGCACGCCCTTCACCGCACCGGTGGGCTTGCCGGTCGAGGTGGTCAGCGGCGGCAGGGCATGGAAGGCGCGGTACAGGTACGAGGAACCGTCCACCAGGACGAGGGGCGCTTGGCTCATGAGGGGAATCAACCTTTTCCGGAGACCAGGGCGTGTAGAATGAACCCTGGACGATTCGATAAAGGAGCAAGGTTACCATGCGTACGCTGAACCGCTTGATGCTCGCCGGACTGCTGGCGTTCGCCCCGCTCGTCGCGATGGCGGCGGACGACGACGCGCCCTCCGGCGAGCCCGACGTAACCATCCGCCAGGAGGGCGACAAGACCATCCAGGAATACCGCGTGAATGGCTTCCTCTACGCCATCAAGGTGGTTCCCAAGCATGGCAAACCCTATTTCCTGGTCCGCGCCGACGGCAGCGATGGCAACTTCATTCGCTCCGACCAGCCGGACAAGCTGATTCCACAATGGGAGATCTTCAGCTGGTGATGTGCATTTCCAACCGGGCGAGGCCGCGCTGACATGTCGGTGTTCACCCCACTCGAACGCTCGACCCTGGAAGCCTTCCTCGCCCCCTACGACCTGGGCCGCCTGCGGGATTTCCGTGGCATCGCCGAAGGCTCCGAGAACAGCAACTTCTTCGTCAGCCTGGAACACGGCGAGTTCGTCCTGACCCTGGTCGAGCGCGGCCCGGTGCAGGACCTGCCGTTCTTCATCGAACTGCTCGACGTGCTCCACGAGGACGGCCTGCCGGTGCCCTACGCCCTGCGCACCCGCGACGGCGAGGCCCTGCGCCGTCTCGAAGGCAAGCCGGCGCTGCTGCAACCGCGCCTGGCCGGCCGCCACGAGCGGCAGCCGAACGCCCACCACTGCCAGGAAGTGGGCGATCTGCTCGGCCACCTTCACGCCGCCACCCGCGGGCGCATCCTCGAACGCCCGAGCGACCGTGGCCTGCCCTGGATGCTGGAACAAGGTGCCAACCTCGCCCCGCGACTACCGGAACAGGCCCGCGCCCTGCTCGCCCCGGCCCTGGCGGAGATCGCCGCGCTGGATGCCGAGCGTCCAGCGCTGCCGCGCGCCAACCTGCATGCCGACCTGTTCCGCGACAACGTGCTGTTCGACGGCCCGCACCTGGCCGGCCTGATCGACTTCTACAACGCCTGCTCCGGCTGGATGCTCTACGACCTGGCGATCACCCTGAACGACTGGTGCTCCAATACCGACGGCAGCCTGGACCCGGCCCGCGCCCGCGCCCTGCTCGCCGCCTACGCCAACCGCCGGCCGTTCACCGCGCTGGAAGCCGAGCACTGGCCGAGCATGCTGCGGGTCGCCTGCGTGCGCTTCTGGCTGTCGCGACTGATCGCCGCCGAGGCGTTCGCCGGACAGGACGTGCTGATCCATGATCCGGCGGAGTTCGAGATGCGCCTGGCGCAACGGCAGAACGTGGAGATTCATTTGCCGTTTGCGTTGTAGGCAGGAACCACAGGAGCACGGCCGTCCTGCGGCCGTTCGCCCTTCAAAAACCATGCGGTTCGGCGTCTTGGAGTGAGGCCGAGCCGACATCCTGTCGAGGCTTCGTCGTTCAGCCCACCCCCGGCCCGGCCATCCTGGCCGGTCGTTCGCATTGAAAAACGCATGCGGTTCGGCGTCTTGGGTAAGGCCGAGCTGACATCCTGTCGAGGCCTCGTCGTTCAGCCCACCCCCGGCCCGGCCATCCTGGCCGGTCGTTCGCATTGAAAAACGCATGCGGTTCGGCGTCTTGGGGTGAGGCCGAGCCGACATCCTGTCGAGGCCTCGTCGTTCAGCCCACCCCCGGCCCGGCCATCCTGGCCGGTCGTTCGCATTGAAAAACGCATGCGGTTCGGCGTCTTGGGTAAGGCCGAGCTGACATCCTGTCGAGGCTTCGTCGTTCAGCCCACCCCCAGCCCGGCCATCCTGGCCGGTCGTTCGCATTGAAAAACGCATGCGTTTTTCAAGTGCTCACCCACATTTCGAGTGTCCGCAGTTGAGGCAGGTGGCGCAGCCGTCCATCTGTACCACCGCCATGCTGTTGCACTTGCCGCACAGTTGCGCGCCGGCGGGGAAGCCTTCGCCCGGCTCGACCTTGCTGGTGCCCTGGGCGGCCTCGTAGGCGGCGCGTTTTTCCGCGAGGAAAAGGCGCTGTTCCTCGTCCAGTTCAGGGCCACGCAACAAGCCGATGGCCGTCAGGTGGCGCTCCAGCACGCCGCCGATCTCGGCGACGATGGAAGGCATGTAGATGCCGCCTTTCTTCAGGTAGCCCCCGCGCGGGTCGAATACCGCCTTGAGCTCCTCGACAAGGAAGGTACAGTCGCCGCCCTTGCGGAAAACCGCGGACATGATGCGGGTAAGTGCGACGATCCACTGGAAATGATCCATGTTCTTCGAGTTGATGAAGATCTCGAAGGGACGCCGCTGCTCGTGCGCCGTGCCCGCATTGAGGACCATGTCGTTGATGGTCACGTAGAGCGCGTGCTCGAACAGCGGCGACTTGATCTTGTAGGTGGCGCCGATCAGGGTATCCGGGCGCTCCAGGGTCTCGTCCATCTGCACCACCGACGCGGCTTCCGCGGCGGCGGCAAGGGCCTGCTCCTCGGCTTCGTTGACGACCTTGAAGCCCTTGATCTTCTGCGTGATCTTGACTGCTGACATATCGATTCCCCCGGCCTCAGTACTTGCCGTAATAGCCTTCTTTCAAGGCGTCGAAGAGGTTGGCGGCGGTATGGATCTCACCGTCGTACTCGACCTGCTCGTTGCCCTTGAACTCCACCACGCTGCCGTCCTCCAGTTCGAAGCGGTAGCGGGTCTTCTCCAGGTCGGACTCCTTGACCAGCACGCCCTGGAACGCCTCGGGATTGAAGCGGAAGGTGGTGCAGCCCTTGAGTCCCTGGTGCCAGGCGTAGCGATAGATGTCCTTGAAGTCCTCGAACGGGTAGTCGGTGGGCACGTTGGCGGTCTTGGAGATCGACGAATCGACCCACTTCTGCGCCGCCGCCTGGATGTCCACGTGCTGCGCCGGGGTGACGCTGTCGGCGGTGATGAAGTAGTCCGGCAGGCGTCGCGCCGGGTCGTCGCTGTCCGGCAGGGCCTGGGCGTTGACCAGGGTCCGGTATGCCAGCAGCTCGTAGCTGTAGACCTCGACCTTTTCCTTGGTCTTGCGGCCTTCGCGGATCAGGTTGCGCGAATAATGGTGGGCGAAGCTCGGCTCGATACCGTTGGAGGCATTGTTGGCCAGGCTCAGGCTGATGGTCCCGGTCGGCGCGATGGAGCTGTGGTGGGTGAAGCGCGCGCCGGTTTCAGCCAACGCCTCGATCAGTTCCGGAGCATGTTCGGCGACCCGCTGCATGTAGCGGGAATACTTGGCGTGAAGCACGCTGCCGCGGATGCGGTCGCCGGCCTTATAGCCATCGGCGGCCATTTCCGGACGCTTGCGAAGCATTTCCGCAGTGACTTCGTAGTCCTGCGCCAGGATCGGCGCCGGGCCCTTCTCCCTGGCCAGCTCCAGGGCCACTTCCCAGCCCACCAGGGCCATTTCCCGCGCCACTTCCTCGGTGAATACGCAGGCCTCGGGACTGCCGTAGCGCAGCTTGAGCAGGGTCAGGGTCGAGCCCAGGCCGAGGAAGCCCATGCCATGCCGGCGCTTGCCAAGGATTTCCTGGCGTTGCTGTTCCAGCGGCAGGCCGTTGATTTCCACCACGTTGTCGAGCATCCGGGTAAACACCCGCACCACTTCGCGGAAACGGTCCCAGTCGAAGCGCGCCTCGTCGCCAAATGGCTGCTCGACGAAGCAGGTGAGGTTGACCGAGCCGAGCAGACACGAGCCGTACGGCGGCAGAGGCTGCTCGCCGCAGGGGTTGGTGGCGCGGATCGCCTCGCACCACCAGTTGTTGTTCAGTTCGTTGACCCGGTCGATGAGGATGAAGCCCGGCTCCGCATAGTCGTAGGTGGAGACCATGATCATGTCCCACAGGTGGCGGGCGCGGACCTGGCCGTAGACCTTGCAGGCGACCAGCCCGTCGGCGCGCTGAACGTAGTCGTCCTGGATCGGCCATTCGCGCCAGACCACCGCGTTGGGGTCGTCGAGGTCGATCTCGTCGCGCTCCTTCACGTGCACCGGGAATACCAGCGGCCAGTCGGCGTCCTGTTCCACCGCCTGCATGAACTGGTCGGTGATCAGCAGGCTCAGGTTGAACTGGCGCAAGCGCCCGTCCTCGCGCTTGGCGCGGATGAATTCGCGGACGTCCGGGTGGCTGACATCGAAGGTGCCCATCTGCGCGCCGCGGCGGCCGCCTGCGGAGCTGACGGTGAAGCACATCTTGTCGTAGATGTCCATGAACGACAGCGGCCCGCTGGTGTAGGCACCGGCACCGGAAACGTAGGCGCCGCGCGGGCGCAGGGTGCTGAACTCATAGCCGATGCCGCAGCCGGCCTTGAGCGTCAGCCCGGCCTCGTGGACTTTCTCGAGGATGTTGTCCATGGAGTCCTGGATGGTCCCGGACACCGTGCAGTTGATGGTCGAGGTGGCCGGCTTGTGCCCCAGGGCGCCGGCGTTGGAGATGATCCGGCCGGCCGGGATGGCACCGTTGCGCAGGGCCCAGAGGAAGCGCCCGTACCAGTGTTCGCGGGAGGCCTTTTCCTCGACATCGGCAAGGGCGCGGGCGACGCGTTGCCAGGTACCGTCGACGCTGGCATCCACCGGCGTACCGTCCTTGCTCTTGAGCCGGTACTTCTTGTCCCAGATATCCTGCGACGCGTCCTGCAGGGCGATGGTCCCGCGTTCGGTGCGGGGACTGCGTGCGTCTGTCTTGGCCATCCGCTGATTAACCTCCCGATGGTTGTTGGGGCGTCCGAAGCCGGCCACCGTACGCAACATCTAGTTATCCGTACCTGACGGGAATCAATATCTTGTGTCAGGCAGCAACAGACAACCTTAGTCATCGGGACGCCGCGCGCAAGAGGGCGCGGCCATCGGTCACGGGTTTTCAGAGCTTTTCCAGACAGCCGGCAAATTCGCCTGCCAGGTTGTTCAGAAGATTCTCATAGCCGTTGGCGTCCACGCTCACGTTCACGCCCAGGTCGTCCAGTTCGGCCAGGCGCACCGGCAGGCCTTCGCTGAGGGTGTCGGCCAGCCGCGGTCGAAGCGGCGGCTCGCTGAAGATGCAGGCCGGACCGGCGGCCTTCAGCTGGGCGCGCATGGCGGCGACATGGCGTGCTCCCGGCTGGACCTCCGCGGATACCGCGAACACGCCGGTATGGCGCAATCCGTAGGCTTCCTCGAAATAGTCGAAGGCTTCATGGAAGACGAAGAAAGGCTTGCCGGCAAGCTTGCCCAGGCGTTCGCGGAGTTTGCCGTCGAGCCCGCCGAGGCGCTCCTCGAAGGCCTTCAGGTTGGCCCGGTAGCGCCCGGCGTTGGCCGGGTCGACCTGGGCCAGGTCCTCGGCCATCCGCGCGGCGATGGTGCGGGCGTTGGCCGGCAACAGCCAGAGGTGGGCGTCGAGCATGCCGGGACGATGGTCATGGTCGTGCTCGTCGTGCCCGGCATGCTCCTCTTCCTCGAAATTGACGAACTTGCGCAGGTGCATGCCCGGCAGGTCCTGCACCGCGACGCTGGCGCCCTGGCGGCCGGCGAGCACCTTGGGCAGGAAGTTCTCCAGGTCCGGGCCGATCCAGTAGAACAATTGCACCTCGCGCAGCCGCCGTACGTCGGAAGGACGCAGGGCGTACTGGTGCGGCGAGGCGCCCGGCGGCAGCAGTACGTCCGGCTGGCCGACGCCGTCCTGGATGGCCGCGGCGACCAGTTGCAGCGGTTTGATGCTGGTCAGCACGCTGACCTCGGCGCGCGCCGGCGAAGCCAGCAGGAACAGGGCGAAGCAGGCGGACAGCAGGGCAAAGGGACGCAGGGTCACGGCGGCACTCACATGAAAGGTGGTTAGCGGGTAATATAATAACGTCTCTACCCTCGAGCGTCGCAGCCCATGTACAAGATTGCGCCCAAGACCCCGCTGGCCTGCCAGCCCCATGACCACAGCCAGTGCGTCAGCACCGCGCTGGCCGAGGCCGATGCGCTGTGCGCGCGCCAGGGCGTACGCCTGACCGAATTGCGGCGGCGCGTGCTGGAGCTGGTCTGGCAGAGCCACAAGCCGCTGGGGGCCTACGATATCCTCGCGGTGCTCAGCGAAACCGACGGCCGCCGCGCCGCGCCGCCGACCGTCTACCGCGCGCTGGACTTCCTCCAGGAGAACGGCCTGGTGCACCGCATCGCCTCGCTCAACGCGTTCGTCGGCTGCAACAACCCGGAGCACAGCCACCAGGGCCAGTTCCTCATCTGCCGCACCTGCCACACCGCGATCGAGCTGGAACAGCCGGATATCAGCCGGGCCATCGTCGCCGGAGCGAACAGCGTCGGCTTCGCCGTTGAAAGCCAGACCGTCGAGGTGGTCGGCCTCTGCGGCACCTGCCGGGACCAGAAGGACGCCTGATGGACAACGCGCTGGTGCGGCTGACCCAGGTCGGCGTGTCCTTCAACGGCCAGGCGGTGCTGAGCGATGTCGACCTGGCCATCGAGCCCGGCCAGATCGTCACCCTGATCGGCCCCAACGGCGCCGGCAAGACCACCCTGGTACGCAGCGTGCTCGGCCTGCTCAAGCCGCACGTCGGCGAGGTCTGGCGACGGCCGCGGCTGACCATCGGCTACATGCCGCAGAAACTCCACGTCGACGCCACCCTGCCGCTCAGCGTACTGCGCTTCCTCCGCCTGGTACCCGGGGTCAGGCGCGAGCAGGCGCTGGCGGCGTTGCGCGAGGTCGGCGCGGCGCACGTGCTGGAGCGCCCGCTGCAAAGCATTTCCGGTGGCGAACTGCAACGCGTGCTGCTGGCCCGCGCTCTGCTGCGCAAGCCCGAGCTACTGGTGCTCGACGAGCCGGTGCAGGGCGTCGACGTCGCCGGCCAGGCCGAACTCTACCGCCTCATCGGCAAACTGCGCGACCGCTACGGCTGCGGTGTGCTGATGGTCTCCCACGACCTGCACCTGGTGATGAGCGCCACCGACCAGGTGGTCTGCCTGAACCGCCATGTCTGCTGCTCAGGGCACCCCGAGCAGGTCAGCGGCGACCCGGCCTTCGTCGAGCTGTTCGGCCAGGACGCTCGCAGCCTGGCGATCTACCACCACCATCACGACCACGCCCACGACCTCCACGGCGAGGTGGTCAAGGCCGGTCCCGGCGCCTTGCCTCCAGGCACCCGCTTCACTCCTGTCCACAAGCACGGCCCCGACTGCAACCATGGCTGACTTCCTGCTCAACGCCCTCCTCGCCGGCCTCGCCCTGGCCCTGGTGGCTGGCCCCCTGGGCTCCTTCGTGGTCTGGCGGCGGATGGCCTATTTCGGCGATACCCTGTCCCACGCCGCACTGCTCGGGGTAGCCCTGGGTTTCCTCCTCGATGTCAGCCCGACCCTGGCTGTGACCGTCGGCTGCGTGCTGCTCGCAGTGCTGCTGGTGACCCTGCAGCAGCGCCAGCCGCTGGCCGCCGACACCCTGCTGGGCATCCTCGCCCACAGCACCCTGTCGCTGGGCCTGGTCACCCTGAGCTTCATGAAGGAAGTGCGGGTCGACCTGATGGCTTACCTGTTCGGCGATCTGCTGGCGGTAAGCGCCAGCGACCTGCTGTGGATAATCGCCGGCAGCGCGCTGGTCCTGGCACTGATCTGCTTCCTCTGGCGGCCGCTGCTGGCGATCACCGTGCACGAGGAACTGGCGAAGGTGGAAGGCCTGCCGGTCGGAGCGATCCGCCTGGCGCTGATGTTGCTGATCGCCATCGTCATCGCCGTGGCGATGAAGATCGTCGGCGTACTGCTGATCACCTCGCTGCTGATCATTCCCGCCGCCGCCGCCCAGCGCCATGCCCGCAGTCCCGAGCAGATGGCGGTCGGCGCCAGCCTGCTGGGACTGGTCGCGGTGTGCGCCGGCCTGGCCCTGTCCTGGTTCAAGGATACCCCCGCCGGCCCCTCGATCGTGGTCAGCGCCGCCGGCCTGTTCCTGCTGAGTTTTGTCCTGCCCCGCCGCACGGTGTAGAATCTGGCGATTTTTTGACCAAACGAGAACCCGCAGGAATGATGTCGTCCTTCTTTCGCCTGCTGTCCGTCCTGGCGGCGGCGCTGCTGGTCAGCGCCTGCCAGGGCAATGCGTCGTCGCAACCGACGCCGGTGGTCGCGCCCCAGGCGCAGCCCGCCGATCCCTATGCCGAACTGCAGCAAACCCTGGCCGCCGGCAAGCTCGAACAGGCCGAGCAACAATGGCTGGCCCTGCGCAGCGCAGCCGCCGGCGACGAGCGCGTCGAAGCGTTCCGCCGCCAGTTGGCCGAGGCCTACATGCAGCGCGGGGAAACCGCGCTGCGTCAAGGAGACCTCAACACCGCCACCAGCGCCCTCGGCCATGCCCGCGGACTGATGCCCAAAGCGCCGGCGCTGACCGCCGGGCTGGACGGTGCGATCAACCGCGCCAAGGTCGATCCCGCCCGCGCCGAGCAGGCCCGACGCATGCAGCAGGCGGCCCAGCAGCAGATGCAGCAGATCATCCAGACGCCGCCCGGCGGCGAGCTGAAGCCGCTGCCCGGCGCTCCCCACCTGATCGATCCGCAAGCGGCCAGCAGCGCCGTGCCCCTGCCGATGCTCGACGGCACCGGCCAGGGCGGCCTCGGTGCGGTGCTCGACGCGGTGGCCGCGGATGTCGTCGCCTACCGTTGCAGGGTGCATATCGAAGTGCGCCGGGACAGCGACTATCCGCTGGTTTCCGACCAGCTCCTGGCGCGGGTGAAGAAGCTCTCACCCGATTTCGACCTGCATCTCAGCCATGTCGTACAGGCCGACAAGCCAACCCGATTGATACTTACCCCCCGGAATTGAGACCGGTCCTGCCCCGGCCGCAGCAGAAAGCGCTTGTCGGGAGCGCACCAGACGCTTATTCCATTTCAATGATTTTTCATCACCAATAAATATTAATAATGCATAAGAAAGCAAGGTAAAATGCTCGGTTTAGCTGACCGCCCATGCTTCCCGCCAAGCCCGTGCTCCAGCCGTAACAGCATCGCCGCACCCACAAGGTTCGCCCAGTGATCGAATTCCACGACGTCCACAAGACCTATCGAGTTGCCGGTCGGGAAATCCCCGCCTTGCAACCGACCCGCCTGAACATCCAGGCCGGGCAGATTTTCGGCCTGATCGGCCATTCCGGTGCCGGCAAGAGCACCCTGCTGCGCCTGATCAACCGCCTCGAGGAGCCCAGCGGCGGCCGCATCCTGGTCGAGGGCGAAGACGTCACCGCCCTCGACGCCGAAGGCCTGCGCCGTTTCCGCCAGCGCGTCGGGATGATCTTCCAGCACTTCAACCTGCTGTCCTCGAAGACCGTCGCCGACAACATCGCCATGCCCCTGCGCCTGGCCGGCGGCTTCAGCCGTGCCGAAGTCGATGCGCGGGTCTCCGAGCTGCTCGCGCGGGTCGGCCTGTCCGACCACGCGCGCAAGTATCCGGCCCAGCTCTCCGGCGGACAGAAACAGCGCGTCGGCATCGCTCGCGCCCTGGCCTGCCGGCCGAGCATCCTGCTCTGCGACGAGGCCACCAGCGCCCTCGATCCGCAGACCACCGCCTCGGTCCTGCAACTGCTGGCGGAAATCAATCGCGAGCTGAAGCTGACCATCGTCCTCATCACCCACGAGATGGACGTGATCCGCCGTGTCTGCGACCAGGTCGCGGTCATGGACGGCGGCGCCATCGTCGAGCAGGGCGATGTCGCCGATGTCTTCCTCCATCCGCAGCACCCGACCACACGCCGCTTCGTGTTCGAGGCCGAACGGGTCGACGAAGACGAGCGCCACGACGATTTCGCCCACGTGCCGGGTCTCATCCTGCGCCTGACCTTCCGCGGCGAAGCCACCTATGCGCCACTGCTGGGCACCGTGGCTCGGCAGACCGGGGTCGACTACAGCATCCTTTCCGGACGCATCGACCGCATCAAGGACACGCCCTACGGCCAGTTGACCCTGGCCCTGGTCGGCGGTGACCTGGAAGCCGCCATGAGCCAGTTGAACGCCGCTGACGTACATGTGGAGGTACTGCGCTGATGGACTTCTTCGAAACCATGAGCTTCGCCAACATCGACTGGTACGAAATCTGGCTGGCCAGCGTCGACACCTTCTGGATGCTCGGCGGTTCGCTGCTGTTCACGGTGGTCCTCGGCCTGCCCCTCGGCGTCCTGCTGTTCCTTACCGGGCCACGGCAGATGTTCGAGCAGAAGGCGGTCTACACCCTGCTCTCGCTAGTGGTGAACATCCTCCGTTCGTTGCCGTTCATCATCCTGCTGATCGTGATGATCCCGCTGACCGTACTGATCACCGGTACCTCGCTGGGCGTCGCCGGGGCCATCCCGCCGCTGGTGGTGGGCGCCACGCCGTTCTTCGCGCGCCTGGTGGAAACCGCGCTGCGCGAGGTCGACAAGGGCATCATCGAGGCAACCCAGGCGATGGGCGCCAGCACCCGGCAGATCATCTGGAACGCCCTGCTGCCGGAAGCCCGGCCGGGCATCATCGCCGCCATCACCGTCACCGCCATCACCCTGGTCTCGTACACCGCGATGGCCGGAGTGGTCGGCGCCGGCGGGCTGGGCGACCTGGCGATCCGCTTCGGCTATCAGCGCTTCCAGACCGACGTGATGGTGGTCACGGTGGTGATGCTGCTGATCCTCGTCCAGATTCTGCAAACCGTGGGCGACAAGCTGGTGGTGCACTTCTCGCGCAAGTAAGCTTGCCGGCCAAGCCCAAAACCCTGAGCGCCGCGGTTATCCACAGCCGCCAGGAACACCTCGAAAGGAGTTGAAGATGAAAAAACTGCTTGCTGCTTTCTCCGCTGTCGCGGCGCTCGGCCTCACCGCCGCCCAGGCCGCCGAGTCCCTCACCGTCGCGGCCACCCCGGTGCCGCACGCGGAGATCCTCAACGTGGTCAAGCCGCTGCTGGCCAAGGAAGGCGTGGACCTGAAGATCAAGGAGTTCACCGACTACGTGCAGCCGAACGTGCAGGTCTCGGAAAAGCGCCTGGACGCCAACTTCTTCCAGCACCAGCCGTACCTCGATGAGTTCAACAAGGCCAAGGGCACCGACCTGGTCGCCGTGACCGGCGTACACATCGAGCCGCTGGGCGCCTACTCGAGCAAGTACAAGAAGCTCGACGAACTGCCTTCCGGCGCTACCGTGGTGATCCCCAACGACGCCACCAACGGCGGCCGCGCCCTGCTCCTGCTGGACAAGGCCGGGGTGATCAAGCTCAAGGACAACAAGAGCATCACCGCCACGCCGAAGGACATCGTCGACAATCCGAAGAACATCAAGATCCGCGAACTGGAAGCCGCGACCCTGCCGCGCGTGCTGACCCAGGTCGACATGGCGCTGATCAATACCAACTACGCCCTGGAAGCCAAGCTGAACCCGACCAAGGATGCGCTGGCCATCGAAGGCAGCGACTCGCCCTACGTGAACATCCTCGTCGCGCGGCCGGACAACAAGGACAGCGACGCCATGCAGAAGCTGGCCAAGGCCCTGCACAGCGCCGAGGTCAAGCAGTTCATCCAGGAGAAATACAAAGGCGCGGTGGTACCGGCGTTCTGAGCCAAGCCGCGTAACCGCCCCTGGAAAAAGCCCGGTCTTCGACCGGGCTTTTTCGTTTCCGTCCCGGCCGTACGTCTGCCTGCCGTGCCACGACAGAGGTCATTCGGCCGTTTGCGGGAAATGTAGTGAAAAAAACATTCCGTCACATATTGAACAATCTGAAAAATTCACTACACAATCGACCCACCTTCGAGGATGCCCCATGCAAGAACTAAAACAACGCCTGGCCTCCCCGCCCGCCGAACTGACGCCCGCGGAGCGCAAGGTGGTGCGTGCCCTGCTCGATGACTACCCGCGCCTCGGCCTCGGTCCGATGACGCGCCTGGCCCGGCACGCCGGAGTCAGCGACCCGACGATCATGCGCCTGGTGAAAAAGCTCGGCTTCGCCGGCTACGGCGACTTCCAGGAAGCGCTGCTGGCCGACGTCGACGACCGCCTGCGCTCGCCGCGCACCCTGCTCGCCGAACGCCGCGAGCGGATGGGCCGCGACGACACCTGGGCGCGCTACCTCGACCAGGCTGGCCAGAGCCTGCAACAGACCCTCGGCCTGACCCGCCCCGATGACATCCAGCGCCTCGCCGACTGGCTGCTCGACAGCCGCCTGCGCGTGCACTGCCACGGCGGACGCTTCAGCCGTTTCCTCGCCGGCTACCTGGTCACCCATCTGCGCCTGCTGCGCCCGCAGTGCCGATTGCTCGACGACGGCGCCCTGCTCCCCGACCAGCTCTACGACCTCGGCCGCCAGGACCTGCTGGTCCTGTTCGACTATCGCCGCTACCAGAGCCAGGCCCAGCACGTGGCCCAGGCCGCCAAGGCACGCGGCACACGGCTGGTGCTGTTCACCGACATCTACGCCTCGCCGCTGCGCGAACACGCCGACCTGATCGTCAGTTCGCCAGTGGAATCCGCCTCGCCCTTCGACTCGCTGGTGCCGGCCATGGCCCAGGTCGAGGCACTGGTAGCGACCCTGGTGGCGCGCATGGGCGCGCCGCTCGACGAACGCCTGGAGGGCATCGACCAGCTCCGCAACGCGTTCAGCAGTCATATTCTGGAGGAATGACCCGATGTTCAGCCTGCCCCACCACTCGCCGCGCGACCTGCCATTCGGCCGCCGGCAGACCGCCATCCTGTTCGTCGACATGCAGCGTGCCTGGGTCGAGCCGGGGCGCGACCCGCACGTCGATCCGCAGGCAGCCGGTTACTTCTACGAGCGCGTGCAGAACCAGGTGATCCCCAACCAGCAGCGCCTGCTCAGGGCCATGCGCGCAGTGGACGAGAACGTCCTGCACACCGTCATCGAGAGCCTCACCGCCGACGGTCGCGACCGCTCGCTGGATCACAAGCTGTCGGAGATGCACCTGCCCAAGGGCAGCCCGGACGCCAGGGTGATCGACGCCCTGGAGCCGACCGCCAACGAGATCGTGCTGCCGAAGACTTCTTCCGGCGTTTTCAACTCCACCGCCATCGACTACGTACTGCGCAACCTCGGCACCCGCCACCTGATCGTCTGCGGGGTGGTCACCGACCAGTGCGTGGACATGGCCGTGCGCGATGCCGCCGACCGCGGTTACCTGGTCACCCTGGTCGAGGATGCCTGCGCCACCCATACCCCGGAACGCCACCAGGCCTGCCTGGAAGCGATCAAGGGCTACTGCTGGATCAGCGACACCGAGACCGTCCTGCAACGCATCGCCGCCCTCGGCCGGAGCAACCTGTGAACCGCCTGCAGCCGGTACGCCTGGTCAGCTTCGTCACCACCGACCTGGCCGGCATCACCCGCGGGCGTTCGCTGCCCCTGGCGACCCTGGAGGAGCAATTGGCCAGCGGTTGCGGCTGGGTACCGGCGAACAGCTCGCTGACCCCGCAGGACCTGATCGACGAGAGCAGCCCCTGGGGCAGCCACGGCGACCTGCGCCTGCTGCCCGACCCGAACAGCCGGGTGCGCGTCGAGCAGGGTCCCGACGCCGCTGCGCCGGCGCTCGACTACCTGCACGGCAACCTGGTGGAAACCGACGGCACGCCGTGGCCGGCCTGCCCGCGCAGCCTGCTGCGGGCCGAGGTGGAACGCTATCGCGACAGCGGCCTGCAGGTCATCGCGGCGTTCGAACACGAATTCAGCCTGCTCGGCCTGCCCGGCGAGCGTCCGGCCGCGGCGTTTTCGCTGCAGGCCCAGCGTGCCGCCGGGCAGTTCCCCGGCTGGCTGGTCAGCGCCCTGGCCCAGGCTGGCACCGAGCCGGAGATGTTCCTCCCCGAATACGGCCAGCGCCAGTACGAGGTCACCTGCCGCCCGGCGCAGGGCGTGGCCGCCGCCGACCGCGCGGTGAACGTCCGCGAGGTCACTCGCGAAGTGGCGCGACAGATGGGCCTGCGTACCTGCTTCGCACCGCTGCCGGCACCCGGCGCGGTGACCAACGGGGTGCACCTGCACCTGAGCCTGCAACATGCCGACGGCAGCCCGCTGCTGTACGAGCCCGGTCGACCCAACGATCTCTCCGAACTCGGCGAGCACTGGGCCGCCGGCGTGCTCGCGCACCTGCCAGCGCTGTGCGCGCTGACCGCGCCTACCGCCGCCTCCTACCTGCGCCTGAAACCCCACCACTGGAGCGCCGCCTACGCCTGCCTGGGACTGCGCAACCGCGAAGCGGCGCTGCGCATCTGCCCGGTGGTGAGCGTCGGCGGCAAGCCGCTGGGCAAGCAGTACAACCTGGAATTCCGGCCGATGGACGCCACCGCCTGTCCGCACCTGGCGATGGCCGCGGTGCTGATCGCCGGCCGCCTGGGCATCGAACGACGCCTGCCGCTGCGCGCCCTGGCCGATATCGATCCGCACGGCCTCAGCGACGAAGAGCGCCAGGCCCGCGGCATCCAGGCCCTGCCGGCGACCCTCGGCGATGCGCTCGACTGCCTGCAACGCGACGAGGCGCTCTGTGCCGAGCTGCCAAAGCCGCTGCTGGACACCTACCTCGCCATGAAGCGCCACGAACTGGCGCTGACGGCGGGCCTTTCCGACGACGACCTGTGCCGCCACTATGCCGAGCTCTACTGACAACCCCGAACTCGGCATCTACCAGCTGCCGCCCTACCACCTGCTCAATCCCCAAGGGCGCAGCCCGGTGGTCCTGGTCTGCGAGCATGCCAGCCGGCACATTCCGCTGGAGTTGCAGCGCCTCGGCCTGGACCAGGCCGCGGCGGAAGAACACATCGCCTGGGATATCGGCGCCCTGGCGCTGGCCGAAGAGCTTTCCCGGCGACTCGACGCGCCATTGCTGGCGGCCGGCTACTCGCGTCTGCTGATCGACCTGAACCGACCGCTGGAGGCGCCCGACAGCATTCCGCCGCACAGCGAGGTCTACCCCGTTCCCGGCAACCGCGAGCTGTCCGAGACGGTGCGCCGCTATCGCCAGGATTGCCTGTTCCATCCGTTCCACCAGCGCCTGACGCAACTGCTCGACGAGCGCCAGGCCGCCGGCGTGCCGACCCGTGTGGTCGGCGTGCACAGTTTTACCCCGGTGTACCACGGCAGACCCCGCCCGCTGGTTGCCGGGGTGCTTTATCGCAACGCCGGCGCCTACGCCAGGCGCATCCTCGACGGTTTGCGCCGGCACGGCCTGGAAGTCGCCGGCAACCAGCCCTATGCGATCGACCCGGCGGAAGACACTACCGTTCCGGTGCATGGCGACGCACGCGGTCTGGAAGCGGTGCTGCTGGAGATCCGCAACGATGGATTGCGCACGCCGGATGCGGTGTACGCCTGGGCCGAGCGTCTGTATCCCTGGCTCTGATGCGATGACCGGCGCCGCCGGTCGCCAACAACGAGAAAGAGGCCCGCTTCGCGTGCGGCGCCGATAACGACAATACGCTGCCTTTTCCCGAGGAGCCCGTCATGGCCATCGAACAGTTCGGATACCGGCAACAGCTGCGCCGCAGCCTGTCCCTGAGCGACCTGATCATCTACGGGATGATCTTCATGATCCCCATCGCCCCGTTCGGGGTCTACGGCTGGGTCCATGCCGACGCCCACGGCATGGTGCCGATGGCCTACCTGGTGGGCATGCTGGCGATGCTCTTCACCGCCCTCAGCTACGGAGCCATGGCCAAGGCCTTTCCGATTGCCGGCTCGGTGTATTCCTACGCCCAGCGCGGCATCCACCCCCATGTCGGCTTCATCGCCGGCTGGGTGCTGCTGCTCGACTACCTGCTGATCCCGCCGCTGCTCTACGTGTTCAGCGCGCTGGCGCTGAACCACTTGTTCCCGGCGATCCCCAAGCTGGCCTGGATGCTGCTGTTCCTGGTCTCGGCGACCCTGGTCAACCTGCGCGGCATCACCTTCGCCGCCCGCGCCAACCTGTTGTTCCTGATCGGAGAGCTGGTGGTGCTGGCGATCTTCCTGGTGGTCGGCTACCAGGCGCTGGAAGGCGGCCTGGGCAACGGCCGGCTGACCCTCGAACCGCTGTATCGCCCGGAAGCCTTCGATCTCGGCCTGGTAATGAAGGCCGCCTCGATCGCCGTACTGTCGTTCCTCGGCTTCGACGCCATCTCCACCCTCGCCGAGGAGGTCAAGGGCGATCCCGCCCGGCAGATCGGCCGCGCCGCGCTGATCGCGCTGTTCATCATGGGCGGCATCTTCATCGCGCAGACCTGGCTGGCCACCGACCTCGCCGCCGGGATGAACTTCAAGTCGGCGGACACCGCCTTCTACGAGATCGCCGAAGCGGCCGGTGGCCAGTGGCTGTCGATGCTGACCGCGGTAGCCACCGCGCTGGCCTGGGGTGTCACGGTGTCGATCACCTCGCAGGCAGCGGTCTCGCGCCTGCTCTACTCGATGGCCCGCGACGGCAGGCTGCCGCGCGCGCTGGCCAGGGTCCATCCGCGCTACCAGACGCCGCACGTCAGCCTGTACCTGGTGGCGGTGCTGTCGCTGGGAATCGGCTGGGCCTTCCTCGACGCACCGGACGTGCTCACCTCACTGGTGAACTTCGGTGCCCTCACCGGCTTCTGCCTGCTGCACCTGAGCGTGATCAACCACTACTACCGCCGCCAGCGCTCCGGCCAGTGGTTGCGGCATCTACTGTTCCCGCTGGTGGGCCTGGCGATCATCGCCTACGTGCTGTACAGCATGAGCCTCGACGCACAGTTGCTCGGACTGGCCTGGATCGCGGTGGGGCTGGTCTACCTGGCGTTGCTGCAACGCGGCGGGCGCCAGGCGCCAACGGAGTTGGCGAAGGATCTCTGACGCCTCGCGAGGGCTGGTTCAGGCCGGCTCTTCGCCGACGAAATCGCTGCGGCTGAGGCCATGCCGCAGCATCTTTTCGTTGAGTGTCCGGCGCGGCAGTTGCAGCAACTCCATCACCGCCTTGATATCCCCGCGGCACTGGCCGAGCGCCTGGCGCAGGCACTCCGCCTCGAAGGCTTCCATGCGTTCCGCCAGCCCCGAGGTGAGGCCGCCGCCTTCCTCCGCGTCCCCACGCTCCAGGCCGAGGACATGGCGCTCGGCGGCGTTGGCCAGCTCGCGTACATTGCCCGGCCAGTCGTGGGCCATCAGCCGCGCCAGTTCCGCCGGCGCGGCGGGCTGCGGCTCGCGGCCGAGGCGCTGGCTGGCAACGCTGGCGAAATGTTCGAAGAGCAGCGGGATGTCCTCGCGACGCTCGCGGATCGGCGGCAGGCGCAGCTCGGCGACGTTCAGGCGATACACCAGGTCCTCGCGGAAGCGTCCGGCACGTGCTTCGGCCAGCAGGTCGGGCTTGGTCGCGGCAATCACCCGCAGGTCGACGTGGATACTCTGGTTCGAGCCAAGCCGCTCCAGTTGCTGCTCCTGCAGGACGCGCAGCAGCTTGACCTGCTGCGCCAACGGCATGCTTTCGATCTCGTCGAGGAACAGGGTGCCGCCATGGGCATGCTCGAGCTTGCCGATGCGCTTGCCCTGCGCGCCGGTGAACGCACCGCTCTCATGACCGAACAGCTCGCTCTCGAACAATTGCTCGGGAATCGCCGCGCAGTTCAGCGCCACGAACGGCTTGTCGGCGCGCGGCCCGAAGTCGTGCAGGCAGCGGGCAACCAGTTCCTTGCCGCTGCCGGTCTCGCCACGGATCAGGACGTTCACCGGGGTCGGCGCCAGGGCCAGAACCTGCCGGCGCAACGCTTCCATCGGCTTGGACACGCCGAGCAGACGCGCATCGACCTGGTCCTTGAGACTGGCCTGCTCCTTCAGGCGCCGGTTCTCCAGCACCAGGCGGCGCTTTTCCAGCGCGCGCCGCAAACTGCCGAGCAGGCGCTCGGGCGTGAAGGGTTTCTCGATGAAGTCGTAGGCACCCTGGCGCATGGCCTCCACCGCCATCGGCACGTCGCCGTGCCCGGTGACCATGATCACCGGCAGGTCGCGATCGACCGCCTGCAGGTTGGCGAGCAGTTGCAGGCCGTCCATGCCGGGCATGCGCACATCGCTGATGACCACCCCGGCGAAGGACTTGTCCAATGCTCCCAGGCATTCCTCGGCGCGCAGGCACAGGCGCACCTCGAAGCCGGACAGCTCCAGCCATTGCTGCACCGCTTCGCGGATCGTCGCTTCGTCGTCGACGAAGATCACCTGGTCGCTCATGTCGTTACGCTCGTGTCATCGGGGGCCGCCGGCAGGATCAGGCTGAACACCGCTCCCGCCTCGGCATTGGCGACCTGCAGGCGGCCGCCGAGTTCGTGGACGATCCCATAGGATACCGCCAGGCCGAGGCCGAGTCCCTCTCCCACCGGCTTGGTGGTGAAGAACGGATCGAAGACGCTGCCCAGGTGCTCGGCGGGAATCCCGCCGCCGTTGTCGGCGACGCTCAGCACCCAGTCGCCGCCAAGCCGTTGCAGGGCCAGGCGGATCCATGGCCGCTCCTGGCCGGCAACGGCATCCAGGGCGTTGCGCAGCAGGTTGACCAGCACCTGTTCCAGGCGGATCGCGTCACCCATCACCCAGGCCGGCCAGAGCAGCGCCTGCTCGATCTCCACCCGTTCGGCGCGGATTCGCGGCAGCAACAACTGCTGCGCCTGTTCGACCACGTGACCCAACTCGATACGCTCGCGCAGGCCGCCGGCGCTCTTGCGCGCGAAGGTCTTCAGGTGGCCGGTGAGCGCGGCCATGCGTTCGAGCATCTGGTCGATGCGCGGCAACGCCTGGCGCGCCTCGTCGTGGCGTCCGGCGTCGAGCAGCAGGCGCAGGCTGGCCAGTTGCATGCGCTGGGCGGTGAGCGGCTGGTTGATCTCATGGGCCAGGGCCGCCGACATCTGCCCCAGGGCGGCCAGCTTGGCCGCCTGCACCAGGCCGTCCTGCGCGGTACGCAGGTCGGCGGTGCGCTGCTCGACCAGGCGCTCCAGCTCCTCCCGGCTACGTTGCCGCAGGCGGGCGATACGCCAGCGCTGGTGCAGGAACAAGCCGAGGAAGACCAGCGCCAGCCAGGTGCCGGCGGCGGCCAGGCGCGCGGTGGCGACGTCGTCCTGGATGCTCGCGGTGTCGCGCAGCAAGTGGAGGGTCCAGCCGTCGTTGGGCAGGTCCAGCGATTGCCAGAGGTAGTCCTTCTCGCCGTCGGCGCTTTCCACCCGCGCCAGACGGCGGTCTTCGCCGTAGCTGCGCAAGGTCTGGTGGCGCAGGGGTGTCAGGGGCTGGCGATCGTATTGCCGGGTCTCCGCCAGTTCGAAGCGGTCCACGGTATCCAGCGGTTCCAGTTCGCGGTAGCGCCAACCGGCGTGGTTGGCGAGGAACACGATGCCCTTGGCGTCGCTGGCCAGGACCAGGTCGGGGGTCTGGTTCCACTGCCGTTCCAGATCGGGAAACTCCAGCTTGACCACGATTGCGCCCAGGAAGCTGCCGTCCTCGGCGCGCACCGCGTGGGACAGGAAATAACCGGGAATCCCGCTGATCACCCCGACCGCATAGAAACGTCCGGAGCCTTGGGCGATGGTCTGGCGGAAATAGGGACGGAAACCGTAGTTGTGGCCCACGTAGCTGGTCGGCAGGTTCCAGTTGCTCGCCGCCACGGCCAGCCCGGTACGGTCGAGCAGCTCCAGGGTGGAGGAGCGGGCGGCCAGGTTGATGCTTTCCAGCTTGAGGTTGAGGCGCTGCTGCAACTCGCCGTCGATCGGCCCGGCCAGCGCCGCGCGCAGGTCCGGATCCAGCGCCAGTACCGCCGGCAGGCTGCGGAAGCGTTCGATCAGGGTCTGCAGCGAGCCGGCGTAGAGGTCCAGCTGCTTGCGCACCTGTTCGCCCTCGGCGCGTAGCGCCTGCTGCCGCGCCTGGCGACCCGCCCAGTCCATGGACAGCAGCAGGCCGCCGAGCAGCGGCAGCAACAGCAGGAACAGGCGCAGCGGACGGGACAAGGACATCGGCGGATCGAAACGGCGGCGGGAAGCGGCGACGATAGCACGGCGCCCGGTTACACTGCGCGCCGTACGAGGAGTCCGCCCATGTCGCTATCCCCCTGGTCCCATTCCTGCTCGGCCGGTTTCACCCTGCGCGGCTGGCGCAGCGAACCGAGCGGCAAGCCGTTGCTGCATTTCCTCCATGGCAACGGCTTCTGCGGCCGCACCTACGAACCGATGCTGCGTCTGTTGGCGGAGGATTTCGACCTCTGGCTGTGCGACATCCAGGGCCACGGCGAAAGCGACCACGGCGGCCGCTTCCACGGCTGGAACCGCAACGCCGAGATGGCGGTGGAGGCCTTCGAGGCCGGGCGCGGTCCCTATGGAGATGTCCAGCGACTGGCCTGCGGGCACAGCTTCGGCGGCGTCCTCAGCAGCCTCGTCCTGGCCCGCCATCCCACCCTGTTCGCCCGCGCCGTGCTGCTCGACCCGGTACTGTTCACCCCGGCGATGATCGGCGTGATGGCACTTTCCGAGACCCTCGGCCTGCAATTGCGCGGCAGCCTGGCGAAGAAGGCGCGCCTGCGCCGCAGCCAGTGGCCCGATCGCGCAGCCGCCTACGCCGGCTTGCGCGGCCGCGGTATCTTCAAGGGCTGGACCGACGAGGCGCTGTGGGCCTACGTGGAATATGCGCTGAAGGAGAGCGACGGCGGAGTCGAGCTGAAGTGCCGGCCAAGCCGCGAAGCGGAGATCTTCAGCTCCTTCCCCAGGCGGCTGTGGCCGTCGCTGGGCAAGATCACCACGCCGACCCGCGTGCTCTACGGTGACCGCACCTACCCTTTCGTCGCCAAGTCGGTGGCGCGCTGGTGCTCGCTCAACCCCCAGGTCAGCGCCCACGTGGTGGTCGGCGGCCACTGCTTCATGCAGGAAGACCCGGCCGATGCCGCCGAACGCGTACGCGACTTTCTCCTGCCCAATCCATGAACGCTCCTTCCGTGGGGAATCCGGCGCTCATCCATCGGTCCCAGGGAGGATGACTCCACAGGACCGAGCCATGCGCCCTCTCCTCTTCAGTGCCCTTCTCCTGCTTTCCGGGCATACCCAGGCCAGCGAATGGAACGACAGCCAGGCCGTGGACAAGCTATTCGGCGCGGCCGGGGTGAAAGGCACCTTCGTCCTCTACGATGTGCAGCGGCAGTGCTATGTCGGCCATGACCGGGAGCGCGCGGAAACCCGCTTCGTTCCCGCTTCCACCTACAAGGTGGCGAACAGCCTGATCGGCTTATCCACAGGGGCGGTTAGATCCGCCGACGAGGTTCTTCCCTATGGCGGCAAGCCCCAGCGCTTCAAGGCCTGGGAGCACGACATGAGCCTGCGCGAGGCGATCAAGGCATCGAACGTACCGGTCTACCAGGAACTGGCGCGGCGCATCGGCCTGGAGCGGATGCGCGCCAATGTCTCGCGCCTGGGTTACGGCAACGCGGAAATCGGCCAGGTTGTGGATAACTTCTGGTTGGTGGGACCGCTGAAGATCAGCGCGATGGAACAGACCCGCTTTCTGCTCCGACTGGCGCAGGGAGAATTGCCATTCCCCGCCCCGGTGCAGTCCACCGTGCGCGCCATGACCCTGCTGGAAAGCGGCCCGGGCTGGGAGCTGCACGGCAAGACAGGCTGGTGCTTCGACTGCACGCCGGAACTCGGCTGGTGGGTGGGCTGGGTGAAGCGCAACGAGCGGCTCTACGGCTTCGCCCTGAACATCGACATGCCCGGCGGCGAGGCCGACATCGGCAAGCGCGTCGAACTGGGCAAGGCCAGTCTCAAGGCTCTCGGGATACTGCCCTGACGCTCTGCCGCCTCAGTCGCCGACCTTTTTCTGCCGGGACTGCCGCCACTCGTCGAGGCGAATCACCTCGGCGCTATGCACCGGCGGGTTGTCGACCTCGGCGGCCGCCTCGAAGCGATGCGGGGCCAATTCGATGGCGCCGAGGTGATAGCCATACATGACGATGCGCCCGGCGTAGCGTTCCTCGCCGCTGACGGTGAATTCGAAACCGAACTCGCGGCTCAGCCGCCACTGACCACGGTGGTCACGGGCCAGGCGCAGGCGCCGGCGCGCGACATTCTCGTCGAGCAGTTCCACGCCCTGCTTGGCGCAATGCTGCTTGGCCAGCAGCAACGCCCGCTCGCGCACGCCATGGGCGCGCCACCACCAGGCTGCGGCGGCGCCCAACAGGAGCATGACGAAAAGGTTACCCAGGGTCACGAGCGGAATCCGGTGTAGGGGGACGGCCAGCTTACCCGTTCTCCCGGCAGGCAGCGAGTGGGGGGTGTTTTCGCCATGTGAATTAGCCCCCATACTGCGCCGACTCAGCTGTAGGAAGTCGTCTCATGCCACGCACGCCCCACCTGCTCGCCATCCAGTCCCATGTGGTCTTCGGCCACGCCGGCAATGCCGCGGCGGTGTTCCCGATGCAGCGCATCGGAATCAACGTCTGGCCGTTGAACACGGTGCAATTCTCCAACCACACCCAGTACGGTCGATGGACCGGGCAGGTGCTGCCGCCGGAGCAGATCCCGGCGCTGGTGGACGGTATTGCCGGCATCGGCGAACTGGGCAACTGCGACGCGGTGCTGTCCGGCTATCTCGGCAGCGCCGCCCAGGGCCGCGCCATTCTCGATGTGGTGGCACGGATCAAACAGGCCAACCCTCGGGCGTTGTACCTCTGCGACCCGGTCATGGGCCACCCGGAAAAAGGCTGCATCGTGGCCCCGGAGGTCAGCGACTTCCTGCTGGAAGAAGCCGCCGCGGTCGCCGACTACCTGTGTCCCAACCAGTTGGAGCTGGACAGCTTCTGCGACCGCCAGCCGGACTCCCTCGCCGACTGCGTGGAAATGGCACGGAGCCTGCTGGCACGCGGTCCCAGGGCAATCCTGGTAAAGCACCTGAACTATCCGGGCAAGGCCGGCGACACCTTCGAGATGCTGCTGGTGGCCGCCGATCAGGCCTGGCACCTGCAACGCCCGCTGCTGGCCTTCCCGCGGCAACCGGTCGGAGTCGGCGACCTGGCCTCGGGGCTGTTCCTCTCTCGCCTGCTGCTCGGCGACGACTTGCGTAACGCCTTCGAATTCACCGGCGCCGCGGTCCATGAAGTGCTGCTGGAAACCCAGGCCTGCGGCAGCTACGAGCTGGAGCTGGTGCGGGCGCAGGATCGGATCGCACATCCACGTCTCAAATTCGAAGCTCGCTCACTCGCAATGTAGGAATCTGACATATCATTCTCGGTCTTCCGACAGAGATAGACCGACGAATGAGCCCCACCAGCGCCCTACCTGCCCTAGCCTGCCTGGCTGTTGCGCTCGCCACCTGTGAGTTCATTCGTCGCCTTGGCAGCGCGCGCCTGCCCGCTTCCCGGTTCGTCACCATCGACGGCCTGCGCGGTTACCTGGCGTTCTTCGTTTTTCTCCATCACTCGTCCATCTGGTACTACTACCTGAAGGATGGTCTCTGGCAACTACCGCCGTCCCGGCTCTACGCCCATTTCGGCCAGACCAGCGTCGCGCTGTTCTTCATGGTCACCGGCTTCCTCTTCGCTCACAAGCTCCTGCACAGCCGCGGCACGCCGATCAGATGGCTGGATGTCTATGCATCGAGGATTGCCCGGCTGCTCCCAGCCTATCTCCTGGCAATGGCACTGCTATTCCTTTTGGTGTTCACGGCCACCGGCTTTTCCCTACGCGAGGCGCCCTCGGCCCTGCTTGGCAAGATGCTCGACTGGTTGCTCTTCTCGATACCGAGCAAGCCTGACATGAACGGTTTCATCGGGACATTCCGCATCGTGGCAGGGGTGACCTGGACGCTGCCCTATGAGTGGTTGTTCTACTTCTGCCTGCCATTCCTCGGCGTCCTGCTCGGGAACCGTCCTTCCCCAGTAGCCATGGCCATCATGGCAGGCATGATCTGGCTGGTACTGAAAGCCTGGCAGCCGAACTGGACGCTCGCCTATATGTTCGTCGCTGGTGGGTTGTCAGCGCTCGCGGTACGCTCGACGCACCTGCAGCGATTCGCCGCGAGTATCCCCGGCAATCTCCTATGCCTGGCGCTCCTGCTCCTACCCGGAGTGCTCTTTCCCAGCGCCTATCAGGAAACGGCGATCCTCATTCTCGGCCTGGCTTTCCTGCTGATTGCGGCGGGTTCGAGCCTATTCGGCCTGCTGACTCAAGCACTGTCCCGCTTCCTCGGCGAAATGACCTACAGCATGTATCTGCTGCACGGGTGCATCCTATTCATCAGCTTCGAACTGCTGATCGGCAGGGACAACGCCAAGGCGTTTTCCGCTCTGGAACACTGGCTGGTCATAGGTGCGATCACTCCCCTGGTAGTGCTCGCGTCGTATCTATCCTTCCGTTTCATAGAAAGTCCGGCCATGCAACGCTCCAGACAACTCAGCGCTCTGCTGGGCAAACCGATGCTGGCGCTCAAGCGCCTGGGCCGTCACCCGACTGCTGGCTAAAGAACGTATTTCCCCAACATCAACCCACCGACCACCATCACCGCCATCAGCACGAAAGCCATGCCCAGACGCCGCTCGATCAGGGTCTTCAGGCGTGGGCCAGCCCAGAACAGCAAAGCGCAGGTAGCGGCGAAGCGCAGGCTGCGGGCGACAAGGCTGAGGCCGACGAACAGCCAGAGGTCGAGCTGGGTCACTCCGCTGGTAATGGTGATCACCTTGTACGGCAGCGGCGTGAAGCCGCCGCCCAGCAGCACCATCAGCCAGCCCAGTTCGTTGTAGCGTTCGGCGACCTGTTCGAAGTTCTCCAGCAAGCCGTAGAACGCCAGGATCGGCATGGCCACGCTCTCGAACAGCAGCAAGCCGATGAAATAGCCGGCGATGCCGCCCAGCACCGAGCTGATCGCGCAGATCGTCGCGTAGCGCCAGGCCTTGGCCCGGTTGGCCAGGACCATCGGCACCAGCAAGGCGTCCGGCGGAATCGGGAAGAACGAGCTTTCGGCGAAGGTCACCCCGCCCAGGGCCAGCTCCGCGCGGGGATGGCCGGCCAGGCGCAGGGTCCAGTCGTAGAGACGGCGCAACATGTCAGGCCGACTGCGGCAGCGGTGCGTCGGCGCCGCGCTCGTCACGGTCGAGTCCCAGGCGATGGACCATGCCGCAGGCGATCTCGCGCTCGCCCATGATCACCAGGTTGGCGCCGTTCTGCTCCAGGTAGTCCACCTCGGCGTCGAAATGCGCCCGGGCGACGATGTCCAGCGGCGGGTTCACCGCGCGGGCGTGGCTGGCGATCTGCCCGGCCTCGAAGCCGTTGGGAATGGCGATCAGCAACCAGCGCGCCTCGGCGATGTTGGCCAGTTCCAGCACGCCGGGACTGGCGGCGTTGCCGAGGACCACGCTGTAGCCCTGTTCGCGCAGTTCGTCGGCCTTATCACGCTTGTCCACCACCACCACGAAGGGCGTCCCGGCGGCGCGCAGGCGAGCGCTGACCAACCCGCCAACCCGGCCATGACCGATCAGCACCGCATGCTCGCGCTCCAGGATCGGCGGCGGCAGGTCCTGCGCCGGCATCTCGCGAACCCCGCCAGCGGCCTCCGCCAGGCGCTGCTCCTTGCGTTGCTGCAGGCGATCGATGGCGATGAACAGCAGCGGATTGACCAGGATCGACAGGATCGCCCCGGCCAGCACCAGGTCGCGGCTCTGCTCCGGCACCAGTTCGAGGCCAATGCCCAGGCCGATGAGAATGAAGGAAAACTCGCCGATCTGCGCCAGGCTGGCGGCGATCACCAGTGCGGTGCTGTTCGGATGGCCGAAAGCGCGGACGATCAGGTAGGCGGCCACCGACTTGCCGAAGACGATGACCAAGAAGGTGGCCAGGACCGTCAGCGGCTCCTGCAACAGGATCATCGGATTGAACAGCATCCCCACCGAGACGAAGAACAACACCGCGAAAGCGTCGCGCAGCGGCAACGAGTTCTCCGCCGCCTCGTGGCTGAGTTCGGACTCGTTGAGGATCATCCCGGCGAAGAAGGCGCCTAGCGCGAAGGACACCCCGAACAGCACCGCCGAGCCATAGGCGATGCCCAGGGCGATGGCCAGCACGGCCAGGGTGAAGAGTTCCCGCGAACCGCTGGCGGCGATCCTCTCCAGCACCCAGGGCACCACCCGGCGACCGCCGAAGATCATCAGGGCGACGAAGGCGGCGACCTTGCCCAGGGTAATCAGCAGCGGCCAGAGCAGACCGGCGTCGCCGCCGTCGGTCTTGCCGCCGAGGGTGCCGGCGAGCGCCGGCAGGAGCACCAGGGTCAGGACCATCGCCAGGTCCTCGACGATCAGCCAGCCGATGGCGATCCTGCCACGCTTGGTGTCCAGCAACTGGCGCTGCTCCAGGGCGCGCAACAGCACCACGGTACTGGCCACCGACAGGCTCAGGCCGAATACCAGGCCGCCGCCGAAGCTCCAGCCGAGCAGCTTGGCCAGGCCGATGCCAAGCAGCGTGGCGACGCCGATCTGCACCAGCGCCCCGGGAATGGCAATGGCCTTCACCGAGAGCAGGTCCTTGAGCGAGAAGTGCAGGCCGACGCCGAACATCAGCAGGATCACGCCGAGTTCGGCGATTTCCTGCGACAGCGCCTGGTCGGCGACATAACCGGGAGTGAACGGCCCGGCCAGGACGCCCGCGAGCAAGTAGCCGACCAGCGGCGAAATGCGCAGGCGATTGGCCAGGGCCCCGAAGAGGAAGGCGAGGACGAACCCCGCGGCGAGTGTAGTGAGTAACGGCGTATGGTGCATCAGGACTCCCGGCAACACGGGGAACGCGTCCTCCGCGGCCTGGCCGGCGGACGACGACGTTCGAAATGGATCACGGACCCGCGCCCGTGACGGCAAGGCGGAAAGGCTTTCCGCCAACGGAGCCGGGCAGAGCGACCGGCCCATGGCATTCGAGCGACCCGACGGCGGCTATGGTTCCTGGCGAAACCCGGCGCGATACCGACAGGTTAACCCGTTGACGTTGCTGGAGTTTTAACAGGCACGCCGGTTTCTTATCAAGAAATGTCAGGAATGGACGCCAGCAGAGGCAAACCTCTGCGTTTTCTTATGAAAAGCTGCGAAAATTCGCGAAACGGCAGCAGGTCCGAAGCGGGCTCGACCGGACACCGGCAGCCTTCCTCATCCGTCTTCGCGAATCGCCTGGTAGCGGGCCTCCAGCTCCGCGCGCAGCTGGCGGCGTTGTTGGGCCTGGGCGAAGCGGCGCTTCTGCTCGGCGGTTTCCAGCTCCAGCGGGCGGACGGCCACCGGCTTGCGCTCGTCATCCAGGGCCACCATGGTGAAGAAACAGCTGTTGGTATGACGCACGGACTGCTCGCGGATGTTCTCGGTGATGACCTTGACGCCGATTTCCATGGAAGTCCGCCCGGTGTAGTTGACCGAAGCGAGGAAGGTCACCAGTTCGCCGACATGCACCGGCTCGCGGAAGATCACCTGATCCACCGACAGGGTCACCACGTAGCGACCGGCATAGCGACTGGCGCATGCATAGGCGACTTCGTCGAGATACTTCAGGAGGGTGCCGCCATGGACATTACCGGAGAAATTGGCCATGTCCGGGGTCATCAGCACGGTCATCGACAGTTGGTTGTTTCCGGGTTGCATAGCGCTTTTTCTCTCATCAGGACGGGCGGGGGACACCATAGACGCAAACGAAGACGGCAGCGGCCACAAATTTTCAATCGTCATGATCGAAATCGCGCCGGGTCGTGCAGACATCCGCGGGCTTTTCTAGACTGGCCCTTTTCCACCGGGAATCGCTCCAATGCCTGTCGCCATTCGCATCCTTCTCCTGGCCCTGGCCGTGCTTGCCGGCATCGGTGCCGCTGCCATCCAGGCCGAGGATACGCCCTGCGCCACCGCCGCGGAATGCAACACGCGCGGCACCCAGGCTTATCGACAGGGGAGTTATCCACAGGCGCTGGACGCCTTCGCCTGGCAATTGCGCCTGGCCGAGCGCCAGGAACAGGGCGGAGCCGACTCGGAACAGGCGCTGAACAATCTCGCGCTGACCAGCCTCAAGGCCGGGCAACCGGGACGCGCCCGCGCCTGGATGAACCTGGCGCTGGATCGCGGCTACAGCGGCAAGGCCACGCGCTACAACCTGGAACAGGTTGCCCTGAAAGTCGACTATCCGTCTCTCCAGGGCCTCGCCGGGCACTACCTGCGCTACGCCGGGCAGGCCGAATGGGAAAGCCTGCAGATCGAACCGGTGAAGGGCGGCTACCAGGCGAGCTTCGCCCTGATGCGCATCGGCAATCCGGAGAAACTGATGGAATATGGGCCCGCGGCGGTCGGCGAACTGTCCGGTCGGCTGGAGGGGCAAGGCGCGCTCTACCGGCTGCGCAGCGAAGGCCTGGGCGCCGGCTGCAGCCTGCTGGTATGGCAGGAAGGCATCGACCTGCGAGTGGTGGAGAGCCTTGGCGGGAACTGCCAGGGTTACGGCGGCATGGGCATCGCCGCCGCCGGTAACTGGGTGAAGATATCCAGTCGGGCCAGGGACGACTGAAACTTTTCCACAGGCCGCTCCAGCGGAGCGACCCGTGGAAAATCCACTCAGCGGCCAGCGGACAGGCCGAAGTCCACCGCCAGGTCAGCGCCCGTGATCGCTTCGGCCTGAGGGCCGCAGAGATACCAGACCAGCTCGGCGACTTCTTCCGGGCGGATGAAGCGTGCCGCCTTGCCCTGTGGATAATCCTTCAGCAGCGCGCGCTTGTAGCCATCCGGATTGCCCATCCCATAGCGTTCGGCCTGGTAGTCGAGCATCGGCGTGGCGATATCCGCCGGCGACACGGCGTTGACCCGCACGCCCTGCTCGGCCAGTTCCAGCGCCAGGGTCTTGCTCAGCATGGTCAGCGCCGCCTTGCTCGCGCAATACGCCGCCGAACCCCGGTAGGCCTGGCGTCCGGAGTCGCTGGAGATG
Source organism: Pseudomonas sp. 20-5 (assembly GCF_056782835.1). Lineage (NCBI taxonomy): Bacteria > Pseudomonadati > Pseudomonadota > Gammaproteobacteria > Pseudomonadales > Pseudomonadaceae > Pseudomonas > Pseudomonas sp. 20-5. The sequence goes on from NZ_CM165584.1 coordinate 6,277,832, forward strand.
TTGACGATGCTGCCCTGGTTTTCCTTCAGGTAGGGAATCGCGGCCTGGCACATGTAGAAGGAGGCCTTGAGGTTGACTCCCAGGACCAGGTCGAAATCCTCCTCGGTGAAATTTTCCACAGGCCCCTCGCGCCAGACGCCCGCGGCATTCACCAGGGCGTCGAGACGTCCGGTACGGGCGAGAATCTTCGACATCAGGGTATGGCAGTTATCCGCGCTGCGCAGGTCGGCGACCCCGCTGGCGTCCAACGGCACCTGCGCGTTCAGCGCGTGCAGGCCCTCCTTATCCACATCCGTGGCGGCGATGCGCCAATGACTCTGGGCGAAACGCTTGGCGATTGCCCGGCCCAAGCCGCCGGCTGCACCAGTGATAAGAACGACGGGCGTGCTCATCTGCTTTTCCTTACTCCTGTGCCGCGTGGAAAACACCGACGGCCAATCGGCCGCCCGCTTCAATGACTGACCGGCAACGCCGGCAGCCGTTCATTCAGGCCTGGTTGAGATACCAGCGCCAGTCCTGCTCGCCGACCTCGCCCATGAAGGCACGGTATTCGGCCTGCTTGATCGCCAGGTAGATCTTCAGGAAATCCTCGCCGAGCGCCTCGCGCGCCCAGGCCGAGCCCTCCAGCGCGCGCAGCGCGGTCAGCCAGTCGCTCGGCAACGCCTGGGTGGCTTGAGCGTAGCCGTTGCCGGTGATCGGCGCACCGGGGTCGAGTCGCTCGCGAATCCCCAGGCGCACCGCCGCGAGCAACGCCGCCGCCGCCAGGTAGGGATTGGCGTCGGCGCCGCAGATGCGGTGCTCGATGTGCCGGCTGGACGCCGGGCCGCCGGGAACCCGCAGCGACACGGTGCGGTTGTTGATTCCCCAGGTCGGCGCCAGCGGCGCGTAGCTGTTCGCCTGGAAGCGGCGGAACGAGTTGGCGTTCGGACAGAACAGCGCCAAAGACTCCAGCAGGCACGCCTTCATTCCACCGATGGCCTGGCGCAGCAGCGGGGTCCCGGCCGGGTCCTCGCTGGCGAACAGATTGTTGCCAGCGGCGTCGGCCAGGCTGACGTGCAGGTGCAGGCCGCTGCCGGAAAGATCGGCGAACGGCTTGGCCATGAAGCAGGCCTGCAACCCATGGCGATTCGCCACGCCCTTGACCAGGCGCTTGTAGCGCACGCCTTCGTCGATCGCCTGGAGCGTGTCGAAGCGATGCTGCAGGGTAATTTCCACCTGCCCCGGCGCGTACTCCGAAATCGCCGTGCGCGCCGGCAGGCCCTGGGCCTCGCAGGCGGCATACAAGTCATCGAGGAATGGCTGCAACTGCTCCAGCTCGTAGACGCCATAGACCTGGGTCGCCCGCGGCCGCTGGCCATTCATCTGCAACGCCGGCAACGGCCGGCCGTCGCTGTCGCGTTCGCGGTCGAGCAGGTAGAACTCCAGTTCCACCGCCATCACCGGGTGGAAATCCTCCGCCTGCAGGCTGTGGATAACACGCTGCAACACATGCCGGGGATCGCCCGCCGCGGCCGGTAGCCCGAGTTCGGGATGCATGCTGACCTGCACCTGGCCGGTCGGTGACTGCCGCCAGGGTTGCAGGGTCAGGCTGCCGGGCAGCGGGAAGGTCCAGCAATCGGCATCGCCGACGTCCCAGACCAGGCCGGTCTCCTCGACGTCATCGCCATTGATGGTCAGGCCGAGGATGGTGCTCGGCAGCGGCCGCCCGCTTTCGTAGACCGCCAGCAGCTCGTCGCGATGCAGCAGCTTGCCGCGCGGCACGCCGTTGGCGTCGATCAGGAACAGCTCGATGCTGCGCACCTCGGGGTGTGCGGCGAGGAACTCGCGGGCTTCCCGCGGATCGGCGAAATGCATCTCAGGCCTCCCGCGCGCCGGGTATGGCGAGCAGCTCGCCGAGCGCCTCGTCGAGGCTGGAGAGCAGGCGGTCGACATCTTCTTCGCGAGTGTCCGGGCAACACAGGGTCATGTTGTGGAACGGCGTGATGAGGATGCCGCGGTTGATCAGATACAGGTGCAAGGCCATCTGCAGGCTGTCGTGGAACGCCGCCTCGGCGGCCGCGCCGTCGCGTGGGGGTTGCGGGCAGAACTGGAACTCGCTGCGCGCGCCGAGCTCGGTCACCGACCAGGCCAGGCCGTGCTTGTGGATAATCCTGCGGAAGCCCTCGGCCAGACGCGCCGCCAGGGGCAGCATGTGGGCGTAGGCGGTATCGGTCATCACCTCTTCCAGGTTGGCGCGCATACAGCGCATCGCCAGGGCGTTGGCCGACAGCGTGGTACCCATGCCGCTGTGGCCGTGGCCTTCGCTCTGCTCGCTGGCACGTGCCCTGGCCAGTTGCATGGCGCTGGCCATCGCCGCGCTGCAACCATACACCGAGCACGGTACGCCGCCGGCGATCGGCTTGCCGAGGGTGATGAAGTCCGGCTCGAGCTTCCAGGCGCGGGTACAGCCGCCAGGACCTGTGGAGATGGTGTGGGTCTCGTCGATGATCAGCAGCGTGCCGTGACGACGGGTCAGCTCGCGCAGCTTCTGGTGGAAGCCGGGTTGCGGCAGGACCATGCCGATGTTGGTCATCGCCGGCTCGCAGAGCACGGCGGCCACGTCTTCGCCGGCCAGCGCCCGCTCCAGGGCCTGGAGGTCGTTGAACGGCACCGCGCGGCTGAACTGGGTGAGGTCGTGGGCCTGGCCGAGCAGGCCGGAGCGATGCACGGTGCGGCCGTCGCGGCAGCGAACCAGGGTGTCGTCGACCGTGCCGTGGTAGCAACCGTCGAATACCAGCACCACCTTGCGACCGGTGATCGCACGCGCCCAGCGCAGGACGAAGCGGTTGGCGTCGGTGGCGGTGGTCGCTACCTGCCAGAACGGCAGGCCGAAGCGCTGCGCCAGCAGCTCGCCTGCGACGATGGCATCCTCCCCCGGAAGCATGGTGGTCAGGCCGTTCGCGCCCTGCTCGGCGAGCGCCCGGGCGATCGGCGCCGGAGAATGGCCGAACATGCTGCCGGTATCGCCCAGGCAGAAGTCCACGTAGGCGTGGCCGTCCACATCATGGAAACGCGCGCCGTGGGCACGCGCCACGAACAGCGGACAGGGTGTTGACCAATCGCTCATCCAGTGCATCGGTACGCCGTCGAACAAGGCGCGCCGGGCTCGCTCGGCGAGCGCGACGGACTGTGGATTCTGCGCAAGGAAACGTTGCTGCTCGCGGGCCATGAAGGTTTCCACGGCGGCTTCGGCGATGCCACTGGCGGTCATTTCGAACACCTCGTTTTTTATTTCGCACAACTTTCATTTGTGATCACAAAAAAGTCAATACAGTATTTGAAAGCACTGATAATCTGTTTTCCATGTCAATTTTGTGATCACAAAAATGAATGACTTTTCGAAGTGGACAGGCCAGGTCGCGCTCATCAGCGGCGCCGGCAGCGAACTCGGCATCGGTTTCGCCATTGCCCGGCGGCTGGCCCGCGAAGGCGTGCGCCTGCTGATCACCGCCAGCAGCGAGCGGATTAGGCAACGAGCGGAGGAACTGAGCGCATGTGGTCACGACGTGCGCGCCGCGAGCGCCGACCTGACCGACGAAGCCCAGGTGCAGGGCCTGCTGGACTGGGCCGAAGCCCAGTGGGGACGGGTCGACATCCTGGTGAACAATGCCGGCATGGCCCAGTTGGACAGCGCGGAGCCCTTCAGCGCAGTGGAAGCGACCTCGCTGCGGGATTGGCAACTGTCCCTGTCGCGCAACCTGACCAGCGCTTTCCTGCTCACCCGCGGCCTGCTGCCGGGCATGCGCGAGCGCGGCTACGGGCGGATCGTCAACGTCGCCTCCACCACCGGAACCCGCGGCAGCAACCCGGGCGAAGCCGCGTATAGCGCGGCCAAGGCCGGTCTGGTCGGCTGGAGCATGGGCCTGGCGCTGGAGGTGGCGAAGAGCGGCATCACGGTGAACAGCGTCGCGCCGGGCTGGATCGCCACCGGCTCGAGCACCGCCGAAGAACGCCAGGCCGCCCTGGCCAGCCCCAGCGGACGTGCCGGCCGGCCCGAAGAGGTGGCCGCCGCGGTGGCCTTCCTCGCCTCGCCCGAAGCCAGCTTCGTCAACGGCGAACTGCTGGTGGTGGATGGCGGCAACTGCCTGATCGAAAACAAACGGAGCTGAACATGCGCAACTGCAGCCTGACGCTTTCCCAGCTTCCGGCGCCACCGGCGACCCGGAGCTGACCATGGCCGAGAATCTCCAGGAACGACTCTACCAACGACTGCGGGAAGACTTGCTGGCCGGACGTTTCCAGCCCGGCGAGCGACTGAAGATCCGCGACCTGGCGAACCAGTGGGGCACCAGCCCGATGCCGGTTCGCGCCGCCCTGCAACGGCTGGTGGCGGAAGGGGCGCTGGAGGGCGAGGCACAACGCTCGCTCAGGGTGCCGCTGATGACCCGCGAGCGTTTCCTGCAGATCCTCCAGGTGCGCCTGTCCCTCGAAGGGCTGGCGGCCGAAAGCGCCAGCGGCCGGCTGGACGAGCAGGCACTGGAAGGACTCGAAGGTTGTCTGCGGCGAATGGAGGACGCCTTGCGCCGACGCGAGGTACAGGCCTACCTGGAAGCCAACAGCGAATTCCACCTGACGCTCTACCGCGCCTGCGGCAACCCGGTGCTGCTGCGTCTCATCGAGACGCTCTGGCTACAGGTCGGGCCGTTCTTCAACCGGCTGTTCACCGAGGCCGACCTCTCCCTACGTCTGAACGATTTCCACGAGGACGCCCTGGACGCGCTACGCCGCGGCGACGGCCCGGCCGCGCGCGCGGCGATCGAACAGGACCTGGCCTACTTCGGCCAGTACCTGCTGAACCTCCTGGAGCTGGAGGCCCGGCCACGAAAGCGACACCGTTCCGGCGAGCACGCCTGACGGGAGATAAGCGCCGCTACTGCGGGCGAATGGTGCGCACATTGTCCTTCTTGATCAGGATGGTGTCGCCATTCAGCTGTTCGAACTCGTAGTAGTCATTGTATTTGTCGTAATCCGACTGATCCTTGACCAGGACCTCGCTGCCATCTTGCAAAGTGACCACCGCCTGGTTGGCGCAACCCGCCAGGCTGGTCAGCAGCAATGCAGCGAACAGAGCTTTGAACTTCATAGAATCTCCACACGGGGCAGCGCACTTGCCTACATCCGGAGCGACAAGTGCGGAATTGCCCTTGTGACCGTCGCAATCGAGGGAAATTCCTTAGCGCAGCGGCGCTTTGTCGGAGACGAAGCGCCGACGGCGACGCGCAGGGCCTCCAGGCAGCCTCGCGCGACGTCGGGAAGTCAGCGGCAAAGGCGCGTTGCAGAGCCTTTGCGGCGGTTCAGGCTCAGCTCTCCAGCCAGACGTCGCGAGCCCAGACCCACACCGAATCCCAGCTTTCATCGGTGAGGTCGCCATCGGCCCAGAGCACCACCTCGCCGTCCTCCGCCACGCAGTAGTAGCTGCCGTCGTCCTCGCAAAGCGGGATCAGCTCGCGCGGAACGCCCAGGTCCCAGGCAGTGGCCGCCACTTCGGGCAGGTAGGTGTGCGAGTGCGGATCGGTCACGGTCACCGGCTCCAGGCGGCCGTAGACCACATCGCTGACCAGCAGGAGGAATTCGCGGAACTCGGCGGGAATGCCGATCAGCAGCTCTTCCTCGATTTCCACCAGCAGTTCTTCTTCCGGCAGTTCCAGGGGCACCGGAACCGGTTCGTTGAGTTCACGCAGTTTTTCGATGACGTCTTCCACGACAGGCTCTCTCGCAACGGGTGGCGCGCTTTTTATACAGTAGCCGCACCGAGCGCAAGACAAGTGTCGCGGCTGGCCTTCGGCCATGGCGCCGGACGAATGGTCGGTCAACCCGCCAACGGAGATGAAAAAACCCCCGTTCCCTGGCGGAAGCGGGGGTTTCGGCGGCCCCCGAAGGGACCGCAACCACTCGGGATCAGTTCTGCCGGATACCGGCCACCAGCCATGGCTGGTTCTCGCCCTGGGCGCGCTCCATCCGCCAGCTTTCGCTGAAGGCTTCGCCCTGGTCGAAGCGCGAGGTCTTCGACACACCGCTGAAGGTCAGGGTGGCGATGGTCTTGTCGGCCTGGTCGTCGACGCCGTCCAGTTGCACGACCAGGTTGTCGATGTAGGTGGACTGGTAGGCGTCGCCGATCTCGGCGCGCTCCTGCTTCAGCCATTGCAACATCTGCGGGGTGACGAACTCGGCGATCTTGTCCATCTCGTTGGCATCCCAATGCTGCTGCAGGGACATGAAGTGTTCGCGAGCGGCACCGACGAAGCGCTCCTCGTTAAACCAGCTCGGCGCGTTGATCACCGGGCTCGGCGCAGCGGCAGCAGCGGCGGCGCCACCGAAGATCGGCGCCTGGGCCGGCATTTCGCGCTGCATCGGCGCGTGCCCGGCCATTGCAGGCTGGCCCTGGTTCTGCTGGCGCCGGCGAGCGGCGATGAAGCGGAAGGCGATGAAGGCCACCAGGGCGATCAACAGGATGTCGAGCATCTGGATGCCCTCGAAGCCGTCGCCCATGAACATGGAAGCGAGCAGGCCGCCCGCGGCGATACCGGCCAGCGGGCCGAGCCAGCGCGAAGCACCGCTGGCGGCAGCGGCGGGACGAGCGGCGTTGGAGGCGGCAGCAGTGGCGTTCGGCGCAGTGGCCGGCTGCGCCTGGCGGGTCTGGTGGCTGGGTGCCGAGCCGAGGCTCTTGCCGCCGCCGAAGCGCTTGGCATTGGCATCCAGGCTGACGGTCAGCGCCAGGCAGAAGGCGAGGGCGATGCTGAGAACACGCTGCATTGTAGTCTTTCTCTCTTGGGGGAATCGACGCGCGCCATGTTGCGGCGGTACGGGCGACAGGACCAGCCGGATTTTGTTTCGGGCTATTGCTCCCCGGCCGCCGTTTTTTCGCCCGCCGCGTCTGGCTCGCGGGTCGGCGCCAGGGTACACCTTCGTTGCCGGGGACGACAGGCATGCACGCGGATCGGCGCGCGAAGATCCGCCCGGCGACCCGGGAAGCACAACGCAGAGCCTCGCCGAAACGTCTGTTACAGTTTTTTTCAGCCCACCGATCAAGCACTTGCGGATGCTAGTCTGCGGGTCTGCGAGGCCGCCCGGTCGCCGCGTCTGCCGACCCATTCCCCGAGCGAGGACCGCCGCCATGCATGCCGTCGATTTCATCCAGGACCTCGCCGTGATCATGCTGGTGGCGGGTGTGGTCACTATCCTCTTCCACCGCCTGCGCCAACCGGTGGTCCTCGGCTACATCGTCGCCGGCTTCATCATCGGCCCGCACACCCCGCCCTTCGGACTGATCCACGACGAAGACACGATCAAGACCCTGGCCGAACTCGGGGTGATCTTCCTGATGTTCTGCCTCGGCCTGGAGTTCAGCCTGCGCAAGCTCTTCCAGGTCGGCGCCACGGCGTTCATCGCGGCGTTCCTGGAAATCGTCCTGATGATCTGGATCGGCTTCGAGATCGGTCGCTTCTTCGAGTGGAGCACCATGGACTCGCTGTTCCTCGGCGCGATCCTGGCGATATCCTCCACCACCATCATCGTCAAGGCGCTCGGCGACCTGAAGATGAAGAACGAGCGCTTCGCCCAACTGATCTTCGGCGTGCTGATCGTCGAGGACATCCTCGGCATAGGCATCATCGCCCTGCTGTCGGGAATCGCCGTGAGCGGTTCGGTGGAAACCGGCGAGGTGTTCTCCACGGTCGGCAAGCTCAGCCTGTTCATGATCGTCGCGCTGGTCGTCGGCATCCTCCTGGTGCCACGCCTGCTGGCCTACGTGGCGAAGTTCGAGAGCAACGAGATGCTGCTGGTCACCGTGCTCGGCCTGTGCTTCGGCTTCTGCCTGCTGGTGGTGAAGCTGGAATACAGCATGGTGCTCGGCGCCTTCCTGATCGGCGCGATCATGGCCGAGTCGCGCCAGTTGGTGCAGATCGAACGATTGATCGAGCCGGTCCGTGACATGTTCAGTGCGATCTTCTTCGTCGCCATCGGCCTGCTGATCGACCCGAAGATCCTCGTCGAGTACGCCTGGCCGATCGCCCTGATCACCGTCGCGGTAGTGCTCGGCAAGATGTTCTCCTGCGGCATGGGTGCGTTCATCGCCGGCAACGACGGACGCACTTCGCTGCGGGTCGGCATGGGCCTGTCGCAGATCGGCGAGTTCTCCTTCATCATCGCCGCCCTGGGCATGACTCTGAAAGTCACCAGCGACTTCCTCTACCCGGTGGCGGTAGCGGTCTCGGCCATCACCACCCTGCTCACCCCGTACCTGATCCGCGCCGCCGACCCGCTCTCGCAGCACCTGGCCAACGCCATGCCGCAGCGCATGGCGAGGATCTTCGGCCACTACGGCGACTGGCTGCGCAGCATCCAGCCGCAGGGCGACCGTGCGGTGCTGGCGGCGATGATCCGGCGCATCTTGCTGCAGGTCGGGGTGAACCTGGCGCTGGTGATCGCGATCTTCCTCGCCGGCGGTTATTTCGCCGATACGCTTTCCGCCTGGATGAGCCAGTGGGTCGCCTACGACGGGCTACACAAGGCATTGATCTGGGGCGGCGCGCTGCTGGTCTCGCTGGCCTTCCTGATCGCCGCGTACCGCAAGCTCAAGGCCCTGTCGATGCTGCTGGCCGAACTCGGGGTCAAGCCGGAGAAAGCCGGACGCCATACGGCGCGGGTACGTCGGGTGATCTCCGAGATCATCCCGCTGCTGTCGCTGGCCGGCATGATGGTGCTGCTGGCGGCGCTCAGCTCGAGCATCCTGCCGCCGGGCGAGTTGCTGGTCGTAGTGGTGCTGGTCGCCGGCCTGGTGATCGCAGTGCTCTGGCGCTGGCTGATCCGCGTGCATTCGCGGATGCAGATCGCGCTGATGGAAACCCTCGACCAGGAAAAGGGCAGCCACTGAGAGCCAAGCGATCCCGGCCTGCCGTCGAATCGGCGGATAACCACGCTGCGGTTATTCGCCCTCGCCTGCATCTGGTGTCGCTATCGGACCCTTTGCCCTGAAGGATCGGCGGATTTCCGCTTATCCACTCTCCCGGTCGGCGGACTCCCGCTCGGCCAAGACCACCCCGCTCCTCTTCCAACCCAGTCCCCACGCGGCTTTCCCGCGTTGGCACGGCACCTGCTATCGAGCCATCCAATACGTCGCCCTCGCGATGTGCCGGTGTGCTGCGCCCTGATCAGCACATCCAAGACAACAACGAAAAGAGGAAACACGATGGAAAGCGCCAACGCCATTTCCGCGTCTGCCCAGCCCCGCACCACTTCGCAACGCATCAAGTCGATCTTCAGCGGTTCCGTCGGCAACCTGGTCGAGTGGTACGACTGGTACGTCTACGCCGCCTTCTCGCTGTACTTCGCAAAGGCATTCTTCCCCCAGGGCGACATGACCGCCCAACTGCTGAACACCGCAGCTATCTTCGCTGTGGGCTTCCTGATGCGCCCGATCGGTGGCTGGCTGATGGGTATCTATGCCGACCGCAAGGGCCGCAAGGCGGCGTTGCTGGCCTCGGTGCTGCTGATGTGCTTTGGCTCGCTGATCATCGCCCTGACCCCCAGCTATGAAACCATCGGCGTCGCCGCGCCGATCCTGCTGGTGGTCGCGCGCCTGCTCCAGGGCCTGTCGGTCGGCGGCGAATACGGTACCTCCGCCACCTACCTGAGCGAGATGGCGAACAAGGAACAGCGCGGGTTCTTCTCCAGCTTCCAGTACGTGACCCTGATTTCCGGCCAGCTCATCGCCCTGGCGGTGCTGATCGTCCTGCAACAGACCCTGACCGTAGAACAACTGGAAAGCTGGGGCTGGCGCGTACCCTTCTTCATCGGCGCGCTGTGCGCAGTGGTGGCGATGTTCCTGCGTCGCGGCATGGAAGAGACCGAGTCCTTCTCGAAGAAGAAGGAAGAGCCGAAGGAAAGCCTGCTGCGCACCCTGCTGCGCCACCCGAAGGAAGTGCTGACCGTGGTCGGCCTGACCATGGGCGGCACCCTGGCCTTCTACACCTACACCACCTACATGCAGAAGTACCTGGTGAACACGGTAGGCATGAGCAAGACCGATTCGACCATGATCTCGGCTGCCACCCTGTTCCTCTTCATGCTGCTGCAGCCCATCGTCGGCGCCCTCTCCGACAAGATCGGTCGGCGGCCGATCCTGATCGCCTTCGGCGTACTCGGCACCGTCTTCACCTACCCGATCCTCAGCACACTGCACAGCGTCGACAGCTGGTGGGGAGCGTTCTTCCTGATCATGGCGGCGCTGGTGATCGTCAGCGGCTACACCTCGATCAACGCGGTGGTGAAGGCCGAACTGTTCCCCACCGAGATCCGCGCCCTGGGCGTCGGCCTGCCGTATGCCCTGACCGTGTCGATCTTCGGCGGCACCGCCGAATACGTTGCCTTGTGGTTCAAGAGCGTCGGCCTGGAGAGCGGCTTCTACTGGTACGTCACCGCCTGTATCGCCTGCTCGCTGCTGGTCTATGTGTTCATGAAGGACACCCAGAAGCACTCGAAGATCACGACCGATTGATTGAGCCTCGTGCTCATGGCCCCGACACACTCCGGGCCTTTTTATCCACAGGACGGCGACCTTCGGGTCGCCGTCCTGCTTTTTGGCGCGGCAACCGACTCCCCCACACCCGCCGACTGTTGGTCTACGGCACGGCATCCCGACCGGAGTCCTAGGGCGCGCAACGCCGGCGGCGTAATCATCCGGTGTCCCTGCGTTCCACGGCGGATAACCGCAAGCGGTTATTCGCCCTGCGGCTCGTCATTCCGGCGGGGCTGGAACCTTGGCGCGCAAACGCCGATCTCCTCGCGTTCCCACGGTGGAACAGCGCAAGGGGCCTGCCGTCCCCAGGCAGCGAAGCCCCGTCTGCGAGACCTACCGGGAATAAAAAAACCGCGCTCGAAGGCGCGGCTCTTTTCGTTGTCAGAAAACCGCCTCAGCGGCGCTTCTCGATCTTGAAGAAGAACATCTTGGTCGCCTGGCGGGCGACGATCTTGCCACCACTGACACGCGGCTCGAAACGCCACTTGGCCATGGCCTGGCGCACTTCACGGTCGAACATGCGCGACGGCACCGACTCCAGCACCTGGATGTCGTCAATGCGGCCATCGCTGGTGATGGTGAACAGCACCTTCACCCGGCCTTCGATACCCCGGGCCTGGGCCATTCGGGGATAGACCGGAGGATCCATGCGCAACGGCTTGATGTCACTGTCGTTGAGGCTGCCGCTGGGCAGGCCGGCCGGACCTTGCGAGCCGCTGGGCGCGGTCTGCGCGCCGGGCGTGCTCTGCCCGACGGTAGGTGCGGGCGGCGGCGGGGCGGCGCTGGACGGGCTGGGCTGGCTGGATGCCTCTGTGCTCGGCTCGGGTTCCGGCTTGGGTTTGGGTTCCGGCTTCGGCTTGGCCTTGGGAATGGCGTTTTCCACCGGTTTGGGCTTGGGTTTCGGCTTGGGCTTGGGTTTTTCCACCGGCTTCGGCTTCGGCGGCTCCGGCTTGGGTTCCTCGATCTTCGGCGGCGTCGGCTCCGGCGCGGCAGCCGGCGGCTGCGGGGTCGGCTCGGCCTTCTTCTCGAGCTGGACGAAATTCACCTGCATGGTCTTCGGCAGTTCGCCGTGGCCAAGGTTGAGTTCGGCCGGGGTCGGCATCACCCACACCAGCGCACCGATGATCGCCACATGCATCGCCACCGCCGCGCCGGAGGACAACCACCAGCGCGACTTGGGCGGCTCGCCGGGGACGTCTTCGGGATCGCTGCCATGGGCGTAGGGGATCAGCACTTCCTCGACCGCCACTTCCTCGTCGCGGCGCGCGCCGGAGCAGTCCACCACGCGCAGGTTGGGTTCTCCGCGCTGGGCATTCACGCATGGCAGGGACTCGCTTTCGTCTCCCTGGGCGGGAGCGGTGGGGTGGTCTTCGGCGAGCGCGGCCAGCGAAAAACGGTCAGGCGACCGTGAAGGCTGTGGCGACATGAGGGCGACCTGCGGAGAAGTGAAAGGTAAGGAAGTAGAGTCTTCTGATAATTATTATCATTCAGTCGCGTCCTCAGGGCAACCTTGGCGGATCATTCCGCGACCATCCGACACGCCAGGAACGCCTCTTCGAGCGCCTTTTCATCCGCGCCTGCGGCGAGGATCAGTTCCAGCCGATTATCCCGCCGCCACGAGGACTTGCCCCAGTTATCCACAAACGGCGCGGCATTCGCTGCATACCAACCGTCCGCGCAATGCAGCACCGCCTTGGCTCGCCGCAGTCCGGACAGACGGTTCAGCCAGGCGTCCACTGCGGCCCGATCGAAACGCACCGACGGCGCCAGCCGCCAGCCGATGGCGAACTGGCCGTCCTGCTCGCGCACGGCGCGCAGCGGTCGCTCGGCAGGCAGCACCGTTCCCAACTGAGCAGGCGCCTCCGGCAGGGCCGCCCAGGTCGTCGCGCTACCTTCCCCGGCAACGCTGGTCGGCAGATCGCGCAATGCCAGGTGACCGCGCACGCTCCAGCGCAACGGCAGGACCGGCAGGCGCGCGCGCACAGCGCAGCGCTGCGTCGCGTCGAGCGTTTCGGATTTGTTCAGCAGCAACATGCCGGCCGCTTCCAGCGCCTGTTCCTGTGCCTCCGGCAGCGGTTGGCCGGAGGCCAGCGCCGCGGCATCCAGCACCACTACCAGGGGTTGCAGGGCCAGGACGCCGGACCAGGGAGGAGCCTGCAGCTGTTTCCACAGCGCCAGCGGATGTCCCAACCCGGAGGGTTCGATGAACAGCCGGTCCGGCCGTGCCCGACGCAACAAGCGACCGAGCCCCACCTGGAACGGCACGCCATTGACGCAGCAGAGGCACCCGCCCGCCACCTCGCCGATGGCCACGCCGTCGACGTCCGTGGCCAGCAGCGCGGCATCCAGGCCGATCTCGCCGAACTCGTTGACCAGAACCGCCCAGCGCTCGCCCGCCGGCTTCTGCGCCAGCAGCGAGCGGATCAGGCTGGTCTTGCCGGCCCCCAGGGGGCCGCCGATCAGGTGTGTGGGTATCTCTCGAAGCATCTGCGCAACCGGAATGTGAAAGCCTGTGGATCAATGCGGTCCTTGCCTGCGGGGAGCCCGGCCCCGTGCTAGAGTCGCGCCCGTCTGCAATGGAGTCCTCGCATGCGTCCGTTCCTGTTCTTCCTGTCCTGCCTGCCGGGCCTGGCCCTGGCCGAAGCCTGCATCGTCCATAGCCAGGCGAAGAATCTCGACGTGAAGGTCTGCCAGCAGAACCGCAGCATCCCGGCCAAGCTGTTCCGCGAAGGCTTCTGCCAGCCACAACTGCAGGGCCAGAAGGTCGAGGTGACGTTCGCCGAGGAATGTCCGACGGGCGCCTTCGGTGTCTGCCGCGACGCCAGGGTACCCAACGCGCCCTATCGGCAGGACATCTTCTACTACGGCATCGCGACCGACGCACGCTACCTGGAGCCGTTCTGCGCCAGCCAGAGCCAAGGTCGCTGGGAAGAGCCTAGCGCCGCGAAAAAGCCCTGAGCGCGTCATCAGCCTGTCACAGCGTCAGGGCTAAATGGGAGTCGGGTACCTCAGCACCCTTCGTCCCCATCCCCAAGGTAGGACGACTTTTTGGTGATAGGCCATCTGCGGATGGCCTTTTTTTATTCCTCGAAAGACACTTGTCCACAGGCTCAGGCAAGCCAGTCCAGGGTCAACAGCAGGCGCGCCAGCCCAGGCTCCGCTCGCGGCGAGCGATGCACCAGCCCGGCACCTTCGTTACCCTCCCAGCGTTCGCCCTTGAGCAGCGCCACGTCGCCCGTGGACAAGCTGTGGATAAGCTGTTCGTCGACAACTTCGGCCTGCGCTCCGCCAAGCAGCCGACGGTCCAGGCCGGACTCGTCCAGCCATTCGCTGGCGGCGCCCTGGTAGGTGGTGACCAGCCGCAGCGGCACGTGGTCGACGTGGAAACGCGGGCACATCGGTTTATCCAGAACGCGCAGGCGCAGGCCGATACGCCGCGCCCCGGTCAGGCAGGAGAAGGCCTCGACCAGCCAGCCCAGGTCGTCGAGGAAATCGGTTTGTCCCGGCAGTTGCTGCGCGTCGAGCAGGCCGTCCAAGACGGGTAGCCGTTCCTCTTCCATCTCCAGCGTCTGGCTCAGCGCCAGTCCCGGCCGGTTGCGCACCAGGGCGGCGGCGAAGTCGCGCAGCGCCGGGCTCAACCGGCGTGTCCAGACCGCCAGGTTGACGCCCTCGCGAAGCACCTCGGCCAGCACCTGGGGGTCGTCATCGAACGCCTGGCACGGCAACGGTTTTTCCTGCGGCAGTGCGCTCATGCGGCATGCCCCCAGTCCTCGAAGGGGTCGTCCAGGCCCTGCCAGCCGGGGATGCCCAGGTTCATCTCGGCGTCATCCAGCAGGCAGGCGTCCAGGGCTGCGCGCAGGGCCGCGAAGTTCAGGTTCTGACCGATGAAAACCAGCTCCTGGCGACAGTCGCCGACGCCTTCCTCCCAGTGCCGCATGATCGCCCGCAGGCCCTCTTCGTCCTGTGGCCACTGTCCGGTCGGCACGAAGCGCCACCAGCGGCCCGCCAGGCCGTAGCGCATCAGGCCGCCGGCCTGCGACCAGCTGCCGGCCTCGCGGGGCCGGCTGGCGAGCCAGAAGAAGCCCTTGGAGCGCAGCAGCCGCCCCTGCTTCAGCGGATTGTGCAGGAAGGCGTGGAAGCGCGCGGGGTGGAACGGCCGGCGCGCCCGGTAGGCCATGGAGGCGATGCCATATTCCTCGGTTTCCGGCAGGTGCTCGCCGCGCAGTTCCTTCAGCCAGCCCGGCGCGGACGCCGCGCGATCGAAATCGAAGCGACCGGTATCGAGGATCTTCGCCAGCGGCACCTGACCCATCACCATCGGCAGGATCTCCGCCTCGGCATTGAGCTGGCGCAGGATCGCCAGCAGTTCCTCGCGCTGCTCGCTGGAGATCAGGTCGATCTTGCTGACCAGGATCACGTCGGCGAATTCGACCTGGTCGATCAGCAGGTCGGTGATCGAGCGCTGATCCTCCTCACCGAGGGTTTCGCCACGACTGGCCAGGCTGGCGGCCTCCTGGTAGTCGCGGAGAAAATTCATCCCGTCGACCACCGTGACCATGGTATCCAGTCGCGCCACGTCGGACAGGCTGCGGTCCAGCTCGTCGCGGAAGGTGAAGGTCTCGGCCACCGGCATCGGTTCGGAAATCCCGGTGGACTCAATCAGCAGGTAGTCGAAGCGGCCTTCCCGGGCGAGACGGCCGACCTCTTCCAGCAGGTCTTCGCGCAGGGTGCAGCAGATACAGCCGTTGCTCATCTCCACCAGGCGTTCTTCAGCGCGGTTCAGGCTGACATCGCGCTGGACCTCGCTGCCATCGATATTGATTTCGCTCATATCGTTGACGATCACCGCAACCCGTCGGTTCTCGCGGTTCTTCAGCACATGGTTGAGCAGCGTGCTCTTGCCGGCGCCGAGAAAGCCGGACAGCACGGTGACAGGTAGGCGTTGGTTCACGGTTGGTAACCTCTTCAGTTGTGCCGCACGTGGCGTTCGCGCTTCTCCTGGCGCTCTTTCGCCTCGATGCAGAGGGTGGCGGTGGGACGCAACAGCAGGCGGCGCAGGCCGATCGGCTCGCCGGTTTCCTGGCACCAGCCGTAGTCGCCGCGGGCCAGGCGCTCCAGCGCTTCGTCGATCTTGTCGAGCAGCTTCTTCTCCCGCTCCAGCAGGCGAAGTTGCCATTGCCGTTGTTCCTCGCGGGAAGCCAGGTCGGCCTCGTCGCTGGGGCGTTCGAGATCGCGCAACTCGCCGAATTCGCCTTCGATGCGCGCCTGAAGTTCCTGGCGCTGACGCAGCAGCAGGTCGCGGAAGAAGTCCTGCTGGGCTTCGTCCATGTAGGCAGCGTCGGGCTGGGCAAGCAGTTCCTGTTCGGTCATGGGCTGAACCTGGGAAATTTAAAACGTTATACTATAACAATTAACACCACAATCGATGGCCCGCCAATCGCCTTCCGGCTACCCTGGGCCCACGTCATCCCGGGATCCACCGATGCGCCGCGTCCTCCGCCTTTACTGCCTGGCCCTCCTGCTGCTCGCTCCGGCGGCACAGGCGCAGGGCTTTCTTCCCGGCACCCGCCCGGCGGAATGCGCCTACCTACGTACCGTTCTGGCCTGCATGGATCGGCTGGGCAACCACTACAGCGTCGCCACCGGCGGCAACGACACCTGGCTGCGCGGCTACGACGCGGCGAGCGGACGACGCTGGGCCCAGACCAATACGCGCTACGGGCGCCTGACCTTCTTCAGCGGCATCGCCAGCGATGGGGAAATCTGGGTCGGCCTCAGCCGCAACATCGGGTGGACCAGCATCAGCCGCCTGAGCAGTTCATCGGGCCAGCGCCAACGCCTGACCTGCGGGCGGGTCAGCGGCTGCAGCGAAGGCCCTAGCCGGGAGGCTGCGCGCTGAGCGCCGCCAGGTAGCTGCCGGCGGGAGGGCGTTGCCGGAAGTAGCCCTGCACGCCAGCGAAGATCGCCTCGGCCAGGCGCTGGCGATGGCGTTCGTCCATCAACCGGCGACAATCGCCGCGATTCGAGATGAAGCCGGTCTCCACCAGGATCGAAGGGATGTCCGGCGACTTGAGCACGGCGAAGCCGGCCTGCTCGACACGCTTCTGGTGCAGCGCGGTGACGTCCGACAACTGGCCGAGAACGCTGTGGCCGAGGTCCAGGCTGCTGGCGATGGTCGAACTCAGGGCCATGTCGAGGATCACCCCGGCGAGTACCTTGTCGCGGCCCTGTAGCGGCAGGTTGCCGCTGTTGCCGATCAGGTCGGCGCCGTTCTCGCGCTCGGCCATCCAGCGCGACATGGTCGAGCTGGCGCCATGCTCGGAGAGGGCATATACCGACGCGCCGGAGGCGGTCAGTCGCGGCGCCGCGTCGGCGTGCACCGAAACGAACATGTCGGCGTTGTAGCGCCGGGCCACTTCCGGCCGCTTGCGCAGCGGGACGAACACATCGCCGTTGCGCACCAGGCGCGCCTTGAAGCCTTTCTCACGGTCGATCCGCCGCGCCAGCAGGCGGGCGATGGCCAGCGCCACGTCCTTTTCGCGCTCGCCCTTGCTACCGACCGCGCCGGGGTCCTTGCCGCCATGGCCGGCATCGACCACCACGAGGATGTCGCGGCCCGTCGAGGGTAGCGGGCGGGCCAGCGCCAGCATTGGCTCGGGGGGCGCCGCCAGCGCCTGTGGATATAGGTCCAGGACCAGGCGATGGCCCTTTCCCGCCTGCGGTTCCAGGGCGAAGCTGCGCGGCCTGACCGCTTGGCGCAGATCGAGGACGATGCGCGTCCCGCCGCCACCCAGTTGGCCACTGCGTATGGCGCGCACGGGGCCGTCCAGCGGTAGCTCGGAGAGCGTTGCGAGCAATTGCGCGTCGGGCAGGTCGAGGATCAACCGCTCGGGGGCCTGCAGGGAAAAGGTTCGATAACGCGGCGGGCCGTCCAGTTCCAGCACCAGGCGCCAGCTTTCCGAGGAATTCCAGGCCCGGGCCTGGCGGATTCGTAAATTGGCGCTGGCGGCCAGGAACGGCTGGAGGGCCAGGCCGGCGAGCAGGCTTTGCAGGAGACGACGGCGCTTCATCGACGAAATACCCGATTGCAAGGGTCGGCATTAGCTAATACGTTATATTATAACATTCAAGCCATTTCCAGGCCTTGCCTACCCTTCTTCGAGTTCTCCATGAATGCCTTGACGCTTCCCGATATCGCCCGCCAGACCACCACCGCCGATCTTCCCCTGGACTGGGTCGGCATGCAGGGCATCGCCCTTCCCGTGCAGATCGGCGGGCAGAGGGTCGCCGCCGAAGCCGATGCCGGTGTCAGCCTGGACGACCCGCAGGCCCGCGGCATCCATATGTCGCGCCTCTACCTGGCGCTGGCCGAACTGGAACAGGGCGAGCTGGACCTTTCCTGCCTGCGCGCCGTCCTGCAACGCTTCCTCGACAGCCACGCCGGCCTGTCGCGTCGCGCCTACCTGCGCCTACGCCTCGCGCCGCTGCTGCGGCGTCCGGCGCTGGTCAGCCCGCTGAGCGGCTGGAAACGTTATCCACTGGTGCTGGACACGCGCCTGGAAGGCGATGACTTCCAGGCCGAAGTCCATCTCGAGCTGACCTACTCCTCGACCTGCCCCTGTTCGGCGGCACTGGCCCGGCAATTGATCCAGGAGCGCTTCGACCAGGACTTCGCCGGACAGCCGCTCGATCATGCCAGCGTGCTCGCCTGGCTCGGCAGCAGCGCCGGCATCGTCGCCACCCCGCACAGCCAGCGCAGCAGCGCGCACCTGCGCATCGGCCTGGCGGAAGACTGCATCGGACTGCCCCTGGAAGAGCTGGCGGATCTCGGCGAAAGCGCCCTCGGCACCGCGGTGCAGACTGCGGTGAAACGCGCCGACGAGCAGGCCTTCGCCCTCGCCAACGGGCAGAACCTGATGTTCTGCGAGGACGCGGTGCGCCGGCTGCACCGCGCCCTGCAGGGTTATCCACAGGCGAGCCGGTTCTCCATACGGGTCGTCCATGCGGAAAGCCTGCATGCCCATGACGCCGTCGCCGAAAGCCATTGGCAGCGAGGTGCAGCATGATCCGCAAGAATCCCTCCGGCGACCTGCCGGTGATCGACGAATCGGCCTATGTGGACAAGACCGCGATCATCTGCGGCAAGGTGATCATCCAGGCCAACGTCTTCGTCGGTCCCTACGCAGTGATCCGTGCCGACGAAGTCGACGCCGACGGCGGCATGCAACCGATCGTGATCGGCGCCAACTCGAACATCCAGGACGGCGTGGTGATCCATTCCAAGTCGGGTGCCGCGGTGACCATCGGCGAGCACAGCTCCATCGCCCACCGCTCCATCGTCCACGGTCCTTGCGAAGTCGGCGACCGGGTCTTCATCGGCTTCAACAGCGTGCTGTTCAACTGCCGGGTCGGCGATGGCTGCGTGGTCCGCCACAACGCGGTGGTCGACGGCTGCGACCTGCCAGCGGGTTTCTACGTACCGTCCACCGAGCGCATCGGTCCGCGCACCGACCTGGCGAGCATGCCGCGGGTCAGCGTTTCCGCCAGCGAGTTCTCGGAAGACGTGGCGCGCACCAACGTCGACCTGGTACGCGGCTACAAGTCGCTGCAGAACGAGTTCTGAACATGCAAAGCCTGCTGATCCGCAATGCCCGGATGGTCAACGAGGGGCAGGTACGCGAAGGCGATCTGCTGGTCCGCCACGGTCGCATCGAACGCATCGCCGGCTGCCTGGAAAACTGCGGCGCCAGCCGGGAGATCGATGCCGCCGGACGCTACCTGCTGCCGGGAATGATCGACGACCAGGTGCACTTCCGCGAGCCGGGTTATCCACAGAAGGGCTCGATCGCCAGCGAATCCCGCGCCGCCGTGGCGGGCGGCATCACCAGTTTCATGGACATGCCCAATACCCGCCCGGCGACGCTGAGCCTCGAAGCGCTGGCGGAAAAGAAGCGCCTCGCCGCCGCCCATAGCGTGGCCAACTTCGGTTTCCACTTCGGCGTCAGCCGCGACAACCTCGACACCGTGGCCGCCCTCGATCCACGCGAGGTCGCCGCGGTGAAGGTGTTCATGGGCGCCTCCACCGGCGACATGCTGGTGGACGACCTGCCGACCCTGGAGCGCCTGTTCGCCAGCGTTCCGACCCTGCTGCTGAGCCATTGCGAAGACACGCCGCGGATCGAAGCCAACCTGGCGCGCTGGCGACAACGCTTCGGTGAACGTATTCCGGCAGCCGCCCACCCGCGCATTCGCGACGCCGAGGCTTGCTACCGTTCCACCGCCCTGGCGGTGGAACTGGCGCAACGACATGGCACGCTGCTGCATGTCCTGCACTTATCCACAGCGCGTGAACTGGCCCTGTTCGAGGACAAGCCGCTGTGCCAGAAACGCATCACCGCGGAAGTCTGCGTCCACCATCTGCTGTTCGACGACAGCGACTACGCCCGCCTCGGCCATCTGCTCAAGTGCAACCCGGCGATCAAGAGCCGCGAGGACCGCGACGCCCTGCGCAGGGCGCTGGCCGGCAACCGCCTGGACGTGATCGGCACCGACCACGCGCCGCACGCCTGGGCCGAGAAGCAGCAGGCTTATCCACAGGCGCCGGCCGGCCTGCCACTGGTCCAGCATGCGTTGCCGGCACTCCTGGAGCTGGTCCGCGAAGGCTGGCTGTCGCTGGCCACCCTGGTGGCGAAGACCAGCCACCGGGTCGCCGAACTGTTCGCCATCGCCGATCGCGGTTTCCTCCGCGAAGGTTACTGGGCCGACCTGGTGCTGGTCAGCGAACTGGAGCACCCGGCGCTGGCCAGCGCCATGCCGCTGCTGTCGCGCTGCAACTGGACGCCGTTCCGCCACCGGGCATTCCACCATCGGATCGATACCACCATCGTCTCCGGGCAACTCGCCTGGCACGCGGGACGCCTGTCCGACGATTGCCAGGGACTGCCCCTGCGGTTTTCCCGCTGAAGTCTTGTCCACAGCCTGCTGTGGATATCCGTTAGCCCACGGCCCTAGCGCAGGGCTTTCACCGCCGCGCCAAGGAAGGCATAGGTCTCCTCCTCGCGATCGTCCATCTCCGGCTTCGGCCAGGCGCTCCAGACCACCGCCACGATCTTCTCCTTGCGGTTGATGTAGAGGTACTGGCCGAAGATGCCCTGGGCTTCGAAGGCCCCGCCGTCATGCTCGGGCAGGGCCTTGGCGCCCACCGGGAAGGTCCACCACTGGTAGCCGTAGCCGAGCGCGTATTCGCCATCGTAGAGCTTGCCCGGGGCCAGGTGGGAAGTAGCCTCGACGCGACTGGCACGATCGACCCAACCTTCGGGGAGGATACGTTCGCCATCGATCACCCCGTCCTCGAGGACGAACTGGCCGAAGCGGCCATAGTCGCGCAGGGTCGCGCTCAAGCCGCTGCTGCCGATCTCTTGCCCGGCCGGCGATTCCAGTTGCCAGAAGCCGTCGCTCTCCATGCCCATTCGCGCCCAGATCCGCTCGGACAGGTAGTCGCTCACCGGAATGCGGGTCGCCGCGTGCAGCAGCTCGCTCTGCAGGTGCGACTCGCCGGTGCTGTAGGTGAAGTGGGTACCGCTCGGGTACTGCCGCGGCAGGCTCGCCAGCAGCCGCAGGATGCCACCGGGACGTTCGGCGAGCTGGGCGTCGAACATCTGCCGGCGGTCGGACTTCGGATCGCGATAGGTCTCGTTCCAGCGGACCCCGGAACTCATCTGCAGGACCTGCTCCACCGTCACCCCCTGGTAGGCGGAGCCGGCCAGGCTCGGCAGGTACTTGTCCACAGGCTGGTCGAGAGCCAGCAGGCCCTGCTGCACGGCGGCGCCCACCAGGGTCGAGGAGATCGACTTGACCACCGAGAACGAGGTCCAGCGCGTGCGTTCGTCGTTGCCCAGGCCGTAGCGCTCCAGGGCGACCTTGCCATCCTTGAGGACCAGCACCCCGCCAACGCGGTTGCGCCGCATGAAATCGTCGACGCCGTATTCCTCGCCGCCGATCCGGTAGCGCGGCGCGATGGCCACACCCGCCGGCAGCGGACGGACCTTGGTCCCCTTGTGGATAACCCGGGTCGGATAGACCTTGTCCATGTTCCGGTAGGTGTCCGGCTGGTATTCCGGGATCAGTTCATAGAGATCGGCGGCACGGCCGATCCGCGGGTTTTCCACAGCCGCGTCGGCGCCGGCCGAGCCGCTTGCCGAGACGAACAGTGCCAGCAGGGCCGGCCGGAAGACTGATATACAGCTACGCATGGACGTTTTCCTTATGACCGGAAGCAGCTCCGGCTTCGTCGTTTTTATGGATGTGGACTGGCGTCTCAGGGTTATCCACAGGACGTTCAGTCGCTCGGGTCCCGTATCGGACACGCCCAGAGTTCGACCGCCGGGCGCTCACGGTCCGGCGGACCGATCCAGCGCGCCAGCGCATCGCAGCGCCCCTGACGGCAGATCCGGTAGTCGCCGGCCTCCGGTGTGCGCCCCAGCCGCAACGGTTGCAACGGCGGCACCCCACGGTGGTAATGCCAGGCGCCGTCACGCAGCACGGCGCCCTCGGGAATCTCCATCCCCGCCCCGCTGCCCCGCACCCGGGCCTCTTCCAGCAGCAGGCCGCGCTCACTCAGGCGATAGTCTTCTTCCCAGAGCACCTTCTCGACCGTGTGTTGCCAGGCCAGGGTGAACGACTGCAGCGGCAGCGTCGCCCAGACGCTGCCGGCCATGCCCAGACACAGCGCGATCACGCCACCGCCTCGCGCGCACGCTGGCGCCAGAGGTGCCAGCCGATCACCAGCGCGCCGAGGACGAAGCCCAGCTCGTCGCTGATCGGCAAGGCCAGGACCAGGCTGGCCCCGGCGGCGAACGCCACCAGGCGCTCCCACCAGGCCAGCGGCCCCTGCAGGTAGCCGATGGAAGCCATGCCCCACAGGCCGATGGCCAGCACCGCCTTGCAGGTGACATAGAGCGTCGCCCCCCAACCGCCTTCCTGCAGCATCAGCGCCGGGGAATACACCGCCATGAACGGCACCACGAAACCCGCCAGGGCGATGCGCACCGCCCAGAAGCTGATCTTCAATCCCCTTTCCTTGGCGATCGGCGCGGCCGCGAAACAGGCCAGCGCCACCGGAGGGGTGAGGTCGGCGAGGATGCCGAAGTAGAAGACGAACATGTGCGAGACGATCAGCGGCACCCCCAGTTCCAGCAGCGCCGGCGCGGCGATGGAGCTGGTGATGATGTAGTTGGGGATGGTCGGGATGCCCATTCCCAGGACCAGGCAGGTGACCATGGTCAGGACCAGCGACAGCAGCAGGTTCTCCCGTCCCAGGTCGAGCACGTAGCTGGCGAAGGTGGTGGCGATGCCGGTCAGCGAAATCACCCCGATGATGACTCCCACCAGGGTGCAGGCGATGCCCACCGGGATCGCATGTCGCGCACCTTCGGCGAGGGCGCGGACGCAGATGCGCAGGGTTTCCCGGCCGCCACGGACGAACCAGCAGGCCAGGGCCAGGGCCGCGATCACGACGAAGATCACCCCGATGCCGAGGCGGAAGAACCCCGCGCAGAGCAGCCCCAGCGCCACCCAGAAGGCGATGCGCAGGCCGAGCGAGGACACCCGCAGGATGATCGCCGAACCGAGGATGACGATGGCGGTCAGCGCCAGGCCGATGGTTCCGGAGAACAGCGGCGTGCGCCCGGAGAACAGCAGCGCGATCAGCACCAGCAACGGAATCAGCAGGAACCAGCGCTCGCGGACGGCACCCCAGGCGCTCGGACACTGATCGCGCGGCAGGCCCTTTAGATCGGCCCGGCGGGCCTCGAGGTGGACCATCCAGTACACCGAGCCGAAATACAGCAGGGCCGGGATCAGCGCCGCCTTGGCGATCTCCACGTAGGGGACGTTGATGGTCTCGGCCATGATGAACGCCACCGCCCCCATCACCGGCGGCATCAGTTGGCTGCCCATGCTCGCGGTCGCCTCGACGCCGCCGGCGAACGCCGGCTTGTAGCCGAAACGCTTCATCAGCGGGATGGTGAACTGTCCGGTGGTGACCACGTTGGCCACGCCGGAGCCGGTGATGGTGCCCATCAGCGCCGAGGAGAATACCGAGACCTTGGCCGGCCCGCCGACCCGGTGACCGAACAGGCCCATGGCGAAATCGGTGAACAGGCGGATCATGCCGGCCTGCTCGAGGAAGGCGCCGAACAGGATGAACAGATAGATGTAGGTGGCCGATACGTAGGTCGGCGTGCCGTAGAGACCTTCGGTACCGAACGACAGCTGGTTGACGATCTGGTCGAAGCCGTAGCCGCGGTGGGCCAGGTCGCCCGGCAGGTGTTCGCCGAACAGGCCATAGGCAAGAAACAGCGCGCAGATGATCGGCAAGGCGATGCCCATCACCCGTCGCGCCGCCTCGAAGACCAGAACGATCAGCACCACGCCGACGACCATGTCGGCCTGGGTCAGCTCTCCGGAGCGCTGGATCAGGTCGCCCTCGAAAACCCACTGGTAGACCGCCGTGCCCAGGCCGGCCATGCCCAGCAACCAGGCCAGCGGCTGCCAGGGGCGACCTATGCCGAAGGCGGGATAGCTGATGTACACCACCAGCAACAGCAGTCCGACGTGCATTGCCCGCAGGACCTGGGTGGAAATCAGGGGAAAGGCCGCGGTGACGACCTGGAACACGGAAAAGGCCAGGGCCACGGCGAACAACGCGCGCGGCCAGTTTTCCGCCTCAAGATGCAGCCCGTTCTGATGATCGCTCATGCATCGACTCCCTACAGCCGGAAACGCGGGGAACCCGGTCCGCCGCACGGACCGGGGCTACGGAGAAACGGGCCTCACTCGGGCAGTACGCCCTTCTCCTTGTAGAAGCGCTCGGCGCCGGGATGCAGCGGAATCGGCAGGTTCTTCGCCGCCTTGTCCAGGGCGATGTCCTTGGCGGCAGCATGGGCGGTGACCAGGCGCGGCAGGTTGTCGAACATCAGCTTGGTCATCTGGTAGGCCAGCTCGTCGCTGACCCCGGAGTGGCTGACCAGGATATTGTCGATCGCCACCGTCGGCACGTCCTGCTCCTGGCCGTCGTAGGTGCCGGCGGGAATGCTCGCGGCGTGATAGGCCGGGCTGTCGATCTTCGCCACCACGTCCGCCGGGATCGCGACGAAGGTGATCGGCATGGTCGAGGCCAGGTCGCGGATGGCCGCCATGCCCAGGCCGGAGGATTGCAGCGTAGCGTCGAGCTGGCGGTTCTTGATCAGCTCCACCGACTCGGCGTAGGGCAGGTACTCCACCTTGCCCATGTCCTCGTAGCTCAGGCCGGCGGCCTTGAAGATCGCCCGGGCGTTCAGCTCGGTACCGCTCTTGGGCGCGCCCACCGAAATGCGCTTGCCTTTCAGGTCGGCCAGGGTCTTGATGCCCGAGGCTTGGCTGGCCACTACCTGGATATAGTTCGGATAGGTATTGCCGATAGCCCGCAGCTTCTTCAACGGCGCCTTGAAGCCGGCGTCGGCGACCCCGTTCCAGGCGTCGGCGACCGAGTCGCCCAGCGCCAGCGCCAGTTCTCCACGCCCGGCCTGCAACAGGTTGAGGTTCTCGACCGAAGCCTTGGTGGCCTGCACCGAGGTTTTCGCGCCCTGGATATCGTGCCCGTAGATCTGCGAGAGGCCGACCCCTATGGGGTAATAGACCCCGCTGGTGCCGCCGGTGAGGATATTGATGAAGGTCGGCGCGGCAAAGACCGCGGTACTGAAGGTCACCGTTGCGGCAAGCGTGAAAAGACCGAAGCGTCTGCTCAGCGACATGGGAAGTCTCCTGTTCTTATCGTTGTTGTCGCGCTGTCGCGGAAGCGTCCCGGCTTCCTTCGACCGCGCAGGACTTCGTGCAGACTAGACCGCCCCGCCACGCAGGACAATCAGCAAGGACCGATTGCGCGACCGGCTCCGCAAGGGAGCCGGTCGCCGGCGTTCAGGCGTACAGGTCGCGCCGCGACCAGGGCAGCTCGTGGGAGCCATCCTCGTGGGGGCGAATGGCGAGGATCTGGTGCAGGTTGATCCAGCCGCGCTTGAAGCCGTAGGCGCATCCGGCCAGGTACAGCCGCCAGATCCGCAGGGTTTCCTCGGGCACCAGGCGAGCCGCCTCCTTCAGCCTGGCTTCCAGGTTGGCGCTCCAGAAATCCAGGGTCCGGGCGTAGTGCAGACGCAGGCTTTCCACGTCGACTACTTCCAGCCCGGCTTCGCTCATCCGCGCCACCGCCAGCGACAGGTGCGGCAGCTCGCCGTGGGGAAACACGTAGCGATCGATGAAGTCGCCGGCCCCCTTGCCAACCGGGCGGCCGTCGGTGTAGCGCGAGGTGATGCCGTGGTTCATCACCAGGCCGCCGGGACGCACCGCATCGTACAGTTGCTGGAAGTACAGCCCCAGGTTGGCGTGCCCGACGTGCTCGAACATGCCGACGCTGACCACCTTGTCGAAGCGGCCATCGCGCGGCAGGTCGCGGTAATCCAGCAGCTTGAGGGTGACTCGGTCCTCCAGGCCTTCGGCCTTGACTCGCTCCCGGCCGAGCGCCAGCTGCTCCTTGCTCAATGTGATGCCGGTGACCTCGACGCCGAACTCGCGAGCGGCCAGGCGCGCCAGCCCCCCCCAACCGCAACCGACATCGAGCAGCTTCTCGCCCGGCTGCAAACGCAGCTTGCGGCACAGGTGACGGAGCTTGGCCAGTTGCGCGGTGGCGAGGTCTTCCTTGCCGGTCTCGAAATAAGCGCAGGAATAGACCATTTCCGGATCCAGCCAGAGCTGGTAGAAGTCGTTGGACAGGTCGTAGTGGTAATGGATGGCTTCGGCGTCGGTGTCCTTGTCATGGCTTTCGCGAACCGGCGGCGCGCCGCCATCGGGTTCGCCGAGCGCTTCGCTGAGGGCATCGCCGATACCGATGACCTGGCTGATCGGTCCTTCGATGTCGAGACGCTTCTCGACGTAGGCCTTGCCCAGCGCATCGAGGCTGGGATGGGTGATCTCGGTTAGCAGCGAGGGGTCGCGAATGACCATGGTTACCTGTGGATCCGGCCCCAGATCGAACGCCTGAGCATCGCCGATGCGGATCCGCAACGGCAGTTGCAGGGACAGCAACTCAGAGGGGAGCTGTGCAATCATGCCAAACCTCCTGGTCACAAGACGGGAACACTATAGTCCAGTACCTGATAGAGTTTTGCTATCGACTACTTAGCCTCCTATCTATCGATGCAAAACCCCTGAGCACTCCGATTCAGGTTAGCAGCCAGTCTGCCCATGGATAGTTGACAGTTCTGATATACAAACTTTCCCTTGCTGCAATAACGGAATGACGCATACACCCTGTCAAAGGAAGCGGAAGCGACATAAGGAATGCCGATGAACGAGACCGTATCCCTCGAAACACGCGAAGTACGCTTTCTCTCCGTGTTCGACTTCGACGGTACCCTGACATACCGAGACAGCTTCGTGCCCTTCCTGCGTTTCGCCTTCGGCAACCGGGTGTTCGTCCGCCGCATGCTGCGCATGGCAGGACCCAGCCTGGCCTATCTCTGCCGGCGTATCGACCGCGACGACCTGAAGGCGCGCCTGATCGCCACCTTCCTCACCGATGTGCCCGTACATGTGCTGGAAGAGCGGGCGCTGGCCTACCAGAACCGCTTCTGGGAAACACTGATGCGTCCCCACGCATTGACCGCGGTGGCCGACCAGGTCAGCAGCGGCAGCACCGTGACCATCTGTTCCGCCTCCCCTTCGCTGCTACTCAGGCCGTTCGCCGAGAAGCTCGGCGTGCACCTGATCGCCACCGAGCTGGAAGTGGTAGACGGCGTACTGACCGGCAGGATCGTCGGCCGCAACTGCCGGCGCGACGAGAAAGTCTGCCGCCTGGAGCGGCACTACGGTCCGCTGACCCAATACTCCCTGCGCGCCTGGGGCGACTCGCGCGGCGATACGGAACTGCTGGCGGCGGCGCTGGAGCGCTTCTGGAAACCGTTCCGCTGACCGGTTCGCCTCAAGGCACCGTAACCCACTTGAAACGGGACTGCTGGTAGCGCTCCCCCTTCGGAGCCGAAGAAAGCTGGCTGGCCTGAAACCATCGCCTGCGAAAAAGCCGATGCCCGCAGAAAAATAGCCTTTCGCCATCAACCGATGGCCAAAACCAGATCGACGTTTGGTCGGAACCGGCAAGAGGAATCTGGTCTGCCGGAAACCTCTTCGGTCATCTCGAAGCGGCAGTCAGCGAAAAAGAAAATTCTCGGTCTGGCTTGGACTTAGGGCTATTGGTGGCTATTTGCCCTATAGGGCTTCCGGCAATATCCGGAAATCTGGATTTCTTCTCCGCCCATTAAAATTAATAGTTGTTCGATATTCTACAGCGCTTACCCTCACAACGCCCAGAAGTTGCGAAAACCAATTTACGCAAATAATTCGAACAATTCATTATTTCTGGAATTAGCCAATGAACCTGATAGCGGAAGATTTCAGCACACGAAGCCTTCTAGCGGGTGAGCGGTATAAAGCGAAGATCGCTTTCGTTTCACCACACACCAGGCGTAACAGTTTTGAGGACGAGCCAAAGTGCTTTCTGGGCGTCAGCCTGGAAAATAGAAATTTCACTCCCAACCGCTTCCACTCCATGGTCGAGTGGGCGGCTCGGCGCTTTGAGAAATGCAGTATTTTGATAGGCGACCATATTCACCGGATTACCTTGCAGTCCACGCGGGACATGCCCGAGGAAGATGCCCGCCGCGAGGCCGTCAGACTGGGCGACGCGTTCATGGAGGAAAGCCGGCTCATCGTCGATGCCTACCGACACGCCACGGACTTCCAGTACATAACCTGTTCGGAGATCCAGGCCAGTACAGAATGCAAGGACTTCTATTCAAGTTTGCGTAACTATTTCCTGGAGCACTCTGGATTCCGAGATTCGGTGGAAAAGTTTGGAAGAAACTACCACCGGCATAATTGGGAGAAGTTGAGTGAAGAACAGCAGAGGCATCGCCTCGACTTTTCCTCGCGATATTTTCTCGAAGAGTTTTCCGTATTCGCCTGCCTAGTAAGAAAAGGCTTCAAAGTCATGGCCTATCCCGGTGCTTTCAGTACGTTGGCAGAAATAGCAGCGGGTGACTTTCCAGGAATGCTCGATGAATTGCAGAAACTTACCGTGGTTTCCCTGCAATTGAAAAGGAGATAGGAATGAGTTCCTCTCCCAAGCCGGTGGCCTGGCAATTGAACCGAGGTTCGATCTACCAGGATGTCTACGAGAAGAGAATCGATAAACGTCCTGTAGATACCCTGGCAAAACTGCAAGAGGCCTATCTGGAGGACGAGCATCTGGTCTTCCCCTCCGAACAAACCCGCGTGGCGGCGTTGAGAGATGGCGTTTTCCTGTTGCGGATACCGGACGATTTCCAGGTCCGCGACTGCGACCTGTTCGCCAGCAATTTCTTCAAGGGCCCGGCCATCGCCCCCTACGGTGCATTTCGCGAACTCACAGCGGAAACCTTCGACGATCCCCTGCTGGGTTTTCACGAACGAATCAACCAGATTGAGCAATTCCTGCTGGAACGACGCTTCTGGAAAACCCACTACCCAGAGGAAATCCTCCAGGCCGGCGAACAGCTGACCGCTTACAGTCGGCAGTTGCTGCGTGCCATCCTGTCGCTCACCGACATCGATCCGGAATTCTGGAGCCTGGCTACCGGCGGTGCCTCGGACGCCCAGGGTTCCTACCATTTAACCTTCAATCACTATCGCCCGCGCTTCGCGGGTGTCGGGCTGGCTTCCCACAAGGACGATGGGTTCCTGACGCTGTTACGCACCACCGAACCGGGGCTGGAAGTCAACCGCAATGATCGCTGGGAGGCGCTGGAGCCCTCACCCGATCATTTCGTGGTCAACTTTGGTCTCTCCATGGAAGTGCTTACTCGCGGCTCCTCCACACCCGTCAGGGCCATCATGCACAGGGTCAGGCATCAGACCCACGACCGCTGCAGCTTCGCTCATTTCACCTCCAGTCACTGCACTCCCGGCACCGAGGCAGGCATCTACAGCTATGCAACGGGAGAGGGACTCAGGAGAGTCTGCAGTTCGCGCGACATCATCGACGCGAACGACGAGGAGATCTACCAGGGTACGGTCATCAGGGAGACGGACAATCCATGAGCGGGCTTCCCCAGTTCCATCCCTGCAAGGCCTATCTGGATGATTCCAGGCACCTGGTCTTCAACCAGGCGGATGGCTTTGCGCGGGCGCTACGCGACGGCTTCTTCGCCCTGCGTATTCCAGAAGAACTGGATCTCGCACCAGGTATCCGCTTCGCCCAAGAGTTCTACCAACCTGCCGTGGAAGAGCCCCATGCAGACGCCCGTTACCGGGGTTTCAGGAACCTTCCCGACATCTATTTCGACCGGGAGAACTTCCAGACCGAACATATCCTTGCCGACGCCAGACAACGCCAGGCGTCGTTTCCAGACGAAGTGAACCGACTGTGCGAACGGATGCACGAGATCGCCCGGCTCATCCTGCGTGAGATCCTCGGCAGCCTCGGCGTAGCGCCACGGTTGTGGCCCGACGTCACCGGCGGGACCAGCGAAGGGAAGGGCGTCACCTGGTTCGCCGTCAGCCACTACCGACCCGAGCGCAACATGCAGGGCGCTCCAGCGCACAAGGACACCGGCTTCGTCACCGTCTTGTACTGCGACCAGCCAGGCCTGCAGGCGCGACTCGAGGAAGGATGGGTCGAGGTCCCCCCCATGGAAGGGCATTTCCTGATCAATTTCGGGGGCAGCCTGGAACTTCTCACCGCCAGGTTGCCAATCCCGGCCGCCGCGGTTCTCCACCAGGTCCGACAGAGTTCATCGACGGTGGAGCGGGGCGATCGCTACTCCTTCGCGGCATTCCTCAATCCACCTGCGACCGGCGCGCTCTACAGCCTCACCGCCGACGGCCAGCGCGCCGAGC
This sequence comes from Pseudomonas sp. 20-5, assembly GCF_056782835.1. NCBI lineage: Bacteria > Pseudomonadati > Pseudomonadota > Gammaproteobacteria > Pseudomonadales > Pseudomonadaceae > Pseudomonas > Pseudomonas sp. 20-5. The sequence goes on from NZ_CM165584.1 coordinate 6,308,349, forward strand.
CGGTCATTCCGGTAGAGACCTTCCTTCGCGAATTCAACGAGCAGACCTGGAAGGACAGCTATACCGATTTCGGCATCGCCGAAGGGCCTGGGGCCGCCGCCCCAGCCGACGACCACGCAAACCGGTACCTGCGCCCATGAACAGCAAAGAGAATAGCGCTCCCTTCCCCGGCCTCATCGCCCATCATTCCGGCTCTTGTCCGGCTACCGGACACGCCGAGGCTTTCCACCATGCCACGGTGTGCCAGGGCCTGGACGCCTCCACCTACTTCGCCCGTTCCGGCATCGCGGAACTGGCGGAGAACAACGAAGGACTCTGTACCTTCTGGCTCGGAGACGACCTGGCGCTCTACCAGACGACCAACGCGCCCCTCGTCGACGACGAGGATCTGGCGCCCTCGATCAATGCGAACGCCGAGCTCTTCGGTTCCTTCCTCGGTTCCCTGCCCGCGCAGGACGAGCGACGCAAGGCCAAGCGCGCCGTGGTCGAACGCGTGCTCGGCAGCAACCGGTTCGTTACCAGTCTGGACCCGCATGTACGCGAAATGGCCCAACACTACCTGCGAGAGGTGGCAGGTCGCTCGCTGCCCTTGCAGGACTTCTGCCTGCACATGGTAGCGCGCATCGACAGCGGGTTGCCCGGCGTCCTGGATTTTCATCAGAAGCCCCTGACCCACTACCTGCAAAGCACCGAATACGGAGTGATCGCCAGGGACTTCTTCGAGATCGCCTCGGAGGTCATCAGCAAGATGAATCCGGAATCGATCGAGAACGCCGACATGATCGTCGAGATGACGCGCGACATGCTGGATTCGAACTACGAATCGATTGTCCGGGCTCCTCCAACGAACATGATCCTCGCCCAGTTCGACTGCTTCTCCCGGCCCTTCACACGCGAAACCATACGAACGCTGGATGCCGCATCACTCAAGGAACTGGGTACGATCATCGTCGCGACCTATGACACCACGGCCCTCAGTCTGCTCTGGACGCTCACCTACCTGGAGGACAATCCAGCCGAGAAAGAACGTCTGCTGGGTGTAGTAGACAACCCGGAACAAGCGCTGGACGAGGCCTACCTACTGGTGCTTGAAGCGATCCGCCTGGGTGGCAGCAACCCCACTGCATTGTGGCGCCGGACCAACCGGCCGATACGCATCCGCCATCGCGGCACCGAGGTTACGATTCCCGCCAATACGATGCTCTGGCTCGATCGACGGCGGGCCAATCGCGACGCGTCGCTGTTCCCCCACGCCGAGCGGTTCGATACGGACAACATCCGGCAGCTCATCCGCAACCAGACCAGCCACGGCCAGGCCGTGTCGCTGCTGGCCAGGAACCGCTACGAAATCAACTCCTTCAACATGGTCAACACCCATAGAAGCCCGCGCAAATGCCCAGGCCGCCTGTTCTCCGTCAGGGAACAGGCGCTGATCCTGACGGAGCTGTACCGCCTCTACAAGGTCTGCGTGACAGAAGCCGACTCCACGCTGGCACCTCACAGTTCCATGCCGCGGCCCCGACGTTCGGGAAACATCATCCTCACTGCCAGGGCCGCCGCCCTGTGAACCTGTACGTCATGGAGAACGCTTGATGAGCAATATCCTTCCATCCGCCCGGATGCTCGACGGCATGCTGCACTTCAAGGAAGAAGACGGTTTCAGTCGCGCGCGCAAGCTAGGTGCCTTCCACCTCGAGCACCCACGGGGCTGGGACTTTTCGGCCGGCATCGCCCTGGCCCAGAGCTATTATCTGGAACCCGAGGTAGACGCCGACAACGCCTTCCGGGGGTTCCATCGCAAGGATCTCGGCAAGTCCCTGCTGGGCTATTCCCGCACAGGTGCCGACCAGGACGAACTGCTGCAGATCGAATGCGGCCTGTGGCGGGAATATCTTCCCGCCCCCGCCGCCGACCTGCTTTGGGCAATGAACGACCTGAACCGCAGTGTTCTCTCGCAACTGTTCGCGCTGGTCGGCATCGAGGAAAGACATTTCGACCTGATAGCCGGCGGCATGTCTTCCAACCAGGCGCTGCAGTACTGCATCTTCAATCATTTCCGCGCTGACAGCGCCCACCCGGTGGGTCTCACCGCCCACAAGGACAGCGGTTTTACCACCCTGCTCTACACCACGGAGCCTGGGCTGGAGTCGCTGGAAAATGGCTCCTGGATTCCTTTCGATCCCATGCCCGGCCATTTCACCCTGGTACTTGGACACTCCTTCGAACTCCTAACCGAGAAGTCCGCCACCCCTGTCCAGGCCAGCTATCACCGCGTCCGCAGAATGGAACCGCAAGAGCGAAAAGCGGACAGGTTCACCTTCGGTTCCTACATCGGTCCGCGCTGGGACCAGGACCTGTACCAGATCAGCGGCGAGACCGTTAAGCCGGTGCAATCCTTCCTCGAGTTTCAGAAACGCAAAGCCGCGGAAATGGGTTACGAATTCCATCCCAAGGTGGAGACGGCTCATCGCTGAGCCCATACATCCTTCAGGAGGCGCCAGTGAACACGAAACCGAAAACCGCCAGCTCTCCGACGCTACGCGCTCCGGTCAACCTTCCGGCAATGCCACTGGAGAGCCAGGTCCACCAATACCCACCCATCGAGATGGCGCGATCGCGCCTGCTGGAAAGCAGACTCGTCTTCGATCATCCAGACGGCTTCGAACAGGCGCGCAGGCACGGCTTCTTCCTGCTGGAAGTTCCAGCTCGGATGGACTTCTGCCCTGGCGACCTATTCGTCCGCAATTGCTTCCTTCCCCGAGCAGAGGGCGCCTTGTCCACCTATACGGGGTTCAAGGAATGCCAGATACCAGGGGCCTACCAAGGCTATTTCGACAGGGAGCACGATCAGTGGGAGAACGTCTACATCGAACGAGGCAACTGGTCTCTTATACCTGAGGCCGTGGCTGCACTGGGCGTACAAATGGCGGAGCTGGGTATTGGCGTCCTGCGCGCGGTGCTCGCGGAGCTAGACATCCCCCGCGCGGAATGGGCACGCCTGACCAGCGGCCTGTCCGAAGGACAGGGCCACCAGATGTTCGGCTTCAATCATTTCCGCGCCAGCAAGCCGATCCGTGGTTCCAAGTTCCATCGAGACTCGGGCTGGGTCACCGTCCTGCGCTCCACCGAACCCGGACTGATCGCCTATATCGACGGCCAGCTCCGCTCGATCAACCCACTGCCTGGCCATCTCATCATCAACTTCGGCAGTTCCATGGAAGTGCTTTCCGAACACCTGTCGAGAAAGGTCCACGCTAATGTCCACGGGGTAGCCCGCACCGAGCGCGCGAGCCCGGACGAACGCTACTCCTATGTCGTTTTCCTGGATAGCGATCTGGGCGGCGACATCTACCGATACGGTCCGGCCGGAGCCCAGAAGGTACAGACGGTCCTCGAATTCGCCGAACAGGAGGTCAGCCGGACCTACAACGACGACATCCTCCTCTGACCCCATGCCATAGGAGTTCACCCAACCGGTCCCGGGGATGACAAACGATGAACCCAAACGCCACCTATGCTCTGGCTTCGGCCGAACTGATCGACGGAAAGCTACGCTTCGACAGCAGCGATGGCTTCGCCCGCGCCATCGCCGACGGGTTCTTCTTCGTCAAGTCACCGAGCCTGGACCTGGCAGCCGGCGATACCTTCGCCCGCAACTTCTACCTGCCTCGCCAGGAGGGCCTCGGCGCGCCCTACCAGGGTTTCTCGCAGTGGACCGAAGATCGGCTGGCGCGCCGGGAAGGATATTTCTCCCGCGACGTCGACCAGGTCGAGCAGTTCTTCCTCGAGAGCCGATTCTGGCAGACAGTGTTCCCAGGCCCTTTGCTGCGGCAGGCCGAACGGATGCGGAGTTTCAGTCTCGAGGTGCTGCGGGCCGTACTCGCGGAACTGGACCTGCCGGTAGAGCTGTGGGACGAGGCCACGGGACGCTGCCTCTCCATGCAAGGCACCTATCACCTGACCTTTAACCATTTCCGCAGCCACGTCCGGGCCCGCGGGCTGAATGTGCACAAGGACTCGGGTTGGGTGACCATCCTGCGCTCGCTGGAGCCTGGACTTGAGGTTCTTCGCGAGGGAGACTGGCTGCCGGTCTCGCCCCGTCCCGGCGAATTCATCGTCAACTTCGGCTGCGCGATGGAGATACTGACCCGTCACTCGGCCACTCCTGTCGCCGCCGTCGCTCACCGAGTGCAGGAACAATTGCCAGGCCAAGCCGATCGCTTCTCCTATGCCCTGTTCGTGGATAGCAGCCTGGACCCACGGACATGCCCTGGCCTGTTTCGCTATCTTCCAGGCCACGGCCTGGTGCTGGAAGCAGATTTCGAAATGTTCCTCAACGAAATTCTGCACAATACTTACCAAGAGAATACCCAGGGTCTATATTGACCCTCCTCCCCGCAGTACCTGCATTCCCCGGAGAGCCGCCGCAAAGTCGGCTTTCCTTCCCCAGTCCTCGGCAGATCAACTCATCCCTGACCCTGGCGCCGGCTCCACGAGCCGGCGCCCCCTTGGCGTTCGTCCGCTCATTCAGCCAAAGAGAACATCATGAACCAGAAAATTTCCCCGCCTTCACAGAAGCTCGACGGCCTGTTCCTGCTGGCCCTGTCGATGGCCGTATTCTTCGTCGGCGTGACCGAGTTCATGCTGTCCTCCATGCTCGGGCCGCTGGCGCAGGCGTTCCACACCACTACCAGCGGCGCCGCTTGGCTGATCTCCAGCTACGCGTTCTCCTATGCGATCGCCGCGCCGTTGCTGGGCTACTTCTCCGACCGCATGCAACGCAGGAAGCTGCTGCTGCTCGCCCTGGTCCTCTTCGCGGTCGATACTCTGGCCATCGTCATCGCCCCGACCCTGGAAATTGCCGTCGTCCTGCGGGTGATCGGGGGCATCGCCTCGGCAATCATCATCCCGACCACCTTCGCCCTGGTCGCGGAGGTGGTCGCCCCGCAAAGACAGGCCGGTGCCATGGGCCAGGTGATGCTCGGCATGACCCTCGGCATTGCCGCCGGCCCGGCACTGGCCGGCCTCCTCTCGGACTTCTTCGGCTGGGCGGCGCCCTTCCTGTTGGTCTCGTGCGGTTGCGTGCTGGTCTTCCTGATGGCGCGCCAGCGCCTTCCCGTGCAAGCCGTGGCACCGCGCGCCGAGGGCCATGCGCTGGGCTGGTGCAGGCAATGGAGCATCCTCAGGCCACTGATCGCCAAGGGTGCCTGGAACGGCACCGGGGTCGCCGGCCTGCTTCTCTCGGGAGAGGTGCTGCGCCAGCGCTACGGCTTCAGCACCGCGCAGATAGGCGTCAGCATCGCCGCCTTCGGCGTGGGCCTGGCCGTGGGCAACCTCGCCGCGGGTTACCTGCGACGTTATCTGAAGCGCGACGAAGACATGCTCCTGCTGGTGCTGGCGCTCCTGGTGCTATCGATGTCGACCTTCATGCTCCTGCCGCTACCGTTGCCCGTGGCGCTCTGCTGCCTGGGCGCCTGGGGCGCCGCGCTGGGCCTGGGCGCGCCGGCGGGCACGGTGGTACTCGCCTCGCGCTCCGGGCCGGACAAGGGCATGGTGCTGTCGTTCGCCGAGACGTTCAACAACATCGCCATTCTCGCCAGCGTGCCCCTGGCTGTGCGACTGCTGGAGCTGAAGGGGCCGCCCGCCACCCTGTGGGTATTGGGCATCGGCCTGGGGATCGGCGCCTGGCTCACCGTGCTGGACTGGTTCGCCAGCCGCAGGAGCGACGAGGCGCTGCCGTTGCGCGATTGACGGCGAGCGCCGGGGCCGCATGCCTGCCCCGGCTTCTCGGGCACGCGGCCGGCGTTACTCGACGGTGACCGACTTGGCCAGGTTGCGCGGCTGGTCGACGTCGGTGCCCTTGAGCACGGCGACATGGTACGAGAGCAATTGCAACGGGATGGTGTAGAGGATCGGCGAGAGCACGTCGCCGATGTGCGGCATGCCCACCACATGGGTGCCCTCGCCAGCCTCGATGCCCGCGCCTTCGTCGGCGAACACCACCAGTTCGCCGCCGCGGGCGCGGACTTCCTGCAGGTTCGACTTGAGCTTCTCCACCAGCTCGTTGTTCGGCGCCACGGTAACCACCGGCATGTCGCTGTCCACCAGCGCCAGCGGGCCATGCTTGAGTTCGCCGGCCGGGTAGGCTTCGGCATGGATATAGGAAATTTCCTTGAGCTTCAGCGCGCCTTCCAGGGCCACCGGGAACTGCGCGCCACGGCCGAGGAACAGGGTGTGGTGCTTCTCGGCGAACAGCTCGGAAACCTTCTCCACCGTCCGGTTCATCGCCAGCGCCTCGCCCAGCCGGGTCGGCAGGCGACGCAGTTCGTCCACCAGCTCGGCTTCGACGCCATCGGCCAGGCGCTTCTGCACCTGGCCGATGCCCAGGGTCAGCAGCAGCAGGGCGACCAACTGGGTGGTGAAGGCCTTGGTCGAGGCCACGCCGATTTCCGGGCCGGCCTGGGTCAGCAGGGTCAGGTCGGATTCGCGCACCAGCGAACTGGTGGCAACGTTGCAGATCGCCACGCTGGAGAGGAAGCCCAGCTCCTTGGCGTTGCGCAGGGCAGCCAGGGTGTCGGCGGTCTCACCGGACTGGGAGATGGTGACGAACAGGCAATCCGGCTGCACCGCGACCTTGCGGTAGCGGAACTCGCTGGCGACCTCCACCTGGCAGGGAATCCCGGTCAGGCTTTCCAGCCAGTAACGGGCGACCATGCCGGCGTGGTAACTGGTGCCGCAGGCGACGATCTGCACGTTGCGAACCTTGGCGAACAGCTCCGCCGCCTGCGGGCCGAAGCTTTCCACCATTACCTGGTTCTGCCCGAGGCGGCCTTCCAGGGTGCGCTGCACGACGCTGGGCTGCTCGTGGATTTCCTTGAGCATGAAGTGCCGGTACTCGCCCTTGTCGGCGGCTTCGGCGCCTTCGTGGTACTGCACGGTCTCGCGCTGCACGTCGTTGCCCTGGACATCCCACAGGCGCACGCTGTCGCGACGGATCTCGGCGATATCGCCTTCTTCCAGGTAGATGAAGCGGTCGGTCACCTGGCGCAGCGCCAGTTGGTCGGAAGCGAGGAAGTTCTCGCCAAGCCCGAGGCCGATCACCAGCGGGCTGCCGCTGCGGGCGGCGACGATGCGGTCCGGCTGCGCCGCGCTGATCACTGCCAGGCCATAGGCCCCGTGCAATTCCTTGACCGCGTCCTTCAGCGCCAGGGTCAGGTCGCCGATGGACTGCAGCTTGTGATGCAGCAGGTGGACGATGACCTCGGTGTCGGTTTGCGAGGTGAACACGTAGCCCAGGCCCTTGAGCCGCTCACGGAGAGGTTCGTGGTTCTCGATGATGCCGTTGTGCACCACCGCCAGTTCGTCGCTGGAGAAATGCGGGTGGGCATTGCCTTCGGTTGGCGCGCCGTGGGTCGCCCAGCGGGTATGGGCGATGCCCAGGCGGCCGAGCAGCGGCGTACCGGCCAGGCCTTCCTCCAGGCTGGCGACCTTGCCGACCCGGCGGCAGCGCTGCAGCCTGCCTTCGTTATCGAAGACCGCCACGCCGGCGCTGTCGTAGCCGCGATACTCGAGGCGCTTGAGGCCTTCGATGAGGATGGGGGTGATGTTGCGCTCGGCGATCGCGCCTACGATTCCACACATGGGGTCTTTCTCCTTTCAGGCCTCGACCGGGGCGCAGATCAGCGTGACGCCCCGGGCGGTTATCTGTTCGCGCGCGGAAGGTTCCAGGCGCTCGTCGGTAATCAGGGTATGGATGCTGCTCCAGGGCAATTCCTGGTTGGGAATGCGCCGACCGACCTTGTCGGCCTCGGCCATGACGATCACCTCGCGGGCGACCTCGGCCATCACCCGGCTCAGGCCCAGCAATTCGTTGAACGTGGTCGTCCCGCGTTCGAGATCGATGCCGTCGGCACCGATGAATAGTTGGTCGAAGTCATAGGAACGCAGCACCTGCTCGGCAACCTGCCCCTGGAACGACTCGGAATGCGGATCCCAGGTCCCCCCGGTCATCAGCAGCACCGGCTCGTGCTCCAGTTCGCGCAGGGCGTTGACCACGTTCAGCGAGTTGGTCATCACCACCAGGCCCGGCTTGTGCCCGAGTTCGGGGATCATCGCCGCGGTGGTGCTGCCACTGTCGATGATGATCCGCGCATGCTCGCGGATGCGCGCCGCGGCGGCGCGACCGATAGCCTGCTTGTAGGGCGAGACGGGCTGCGCAGCTTCACCGATCAGTTCCTGCGGCATCGGCACCGCACCGCCGTAGCGACGCAACAGCAGGCCGTGGCTTTCCATGGCGGCGAGGTCCTTGCGGATGGTCACTTCCGAGGTGGAAAAGCGCTTGGCGAGTGCGTCCACGCTGACCTCGCCCTGCTCGGAAAGCAGCGCGAGGATGGCATGGCGACGTTGCGGCGTATTACGTTTCGAGATCACTTAAGTTTCGTTTCGAAAGAAAAGTGTGCGAATCAAAACTTATCCGGCGCTTCCCGTCAATGACTTTTCATCGGCTCGGCAGCACCGTATCGGGATCGAGGTAGAACATCTTCTTCCAACCCTGGGTGCTGTCGTCGGCCAGCCAGGGATAGGGCAGCAAGGTGATGATCGCGTAGTGCAGGTGGGCCGGCTTGCCGCGCGCGTTGCCGGTGGTGCCGACCGTACCCAGGCGGGAACCGGCAAGGACCGGCTGGCCCGGATAGGCGTCGAGGCTATCGAGATGGGCGTAGTAATGCAGGCGCCACTTGGGCGCCAGCACCAGGACGACCTTGCCGCCGAGGGCGATCTCCCCGCGATAGAGCACCAGGCCGTAGCTGGCGGAGCGTACGGGGGTGCCGCTGCGGGCGAAGATGTCGATGCCCTTGTGCACTCCGGAGCGCCCCCAGGGCTCGAACCAGAAGGTTCGCGGATTCCAGTCGCGGGCACTGGCGCCTTCGACGGGTATCCGCGGCCATTCGGGCAGCACCGCCCAGGCTATGAGCAGCCCCAGCACGATCCGTTTCGCAGGCTTCGGCATCCGTGCCGCTCCGTTACTTCTTGATTTTTTCCGGGCGCTTCCAGTTTTCCAGGTTCTTCTGCCGGGCGCGGCCGAAGGCCAGGTTCTTCGCCGGAACCTCATGGGTGATGGTGGAGCCGGCCGCGGTCGTCGCGCCATCGCCGATCTTCAGCGGCGCCACCAGCGAGTTGTTCGAGCCGATGAACACATCGTCGCCCAGCTCGGTGCGGAACTTGTTCGCGCCATCGTAGTTGCAGGTGATGGTGCCGGCGCCGATGTTGCAGTTGGCGCCCAACTCGGCATCGCCCAGGTAGCTCAGGTGGCCGGCCTTGCTGCCCTCGCCCAGGCGGGCATTCTTCAGTTCGACGAAGTTGCCGACATGGGCCCGAGCGCCGAGCACGCTGCCCGGACGCAGGCGGGCGAACGGACCGGCATCGCTACCCTCGCCCAGCTCCGCGCCTTCCAGGTGGCTGTTGGCCTTGATCACCGCGCCACGCCGCAGGACGCTGTCGCGAATCACGCAGTTCGGTCCGATGCGCACGTCGTCCTCGATCACCACGCGGCCTTCCAGCACCACATTGACGTCGATCAGCACGTCGCGGCCGACCGAGATTTCGCCACGGACATCCAGGCGCTGCGGATCGAGCAGGGTCACGCCCTGGCGCATCAGCTCCTCTGCGCGCAGGCGCTGGTAGTGACGCTCCAGCTGGGCCTGTTGCATGCGGTCATTGACGCCCTGCACTTCCATCGCGTCCAGCGGTTGGGCGCTGGCCACCACCAGGCCGTCGCCGACCGCCATGGCGATCACGTCGGTCAGGTAGTACTCGCCCTGGGCGTTGTCGTTGGACAGGCGGCCGAGCCAGTCGGCAAGGCGCTTGCCCGGCACCGCGAGGATGCCGGTGTTGATCTCGCCGATCTGGCGCTGCGCCGGGGTCGCGTCCTTGTGCTCGACGATGGCCTGCACCGCGCCCTGGTCGTCACGGACGATGCGGCCGTAGCCGGTGGGGTCGAGCATGTCGACGGTGAGCAACGACAACTGGTCCGGGGTGACTTGCGCCAGCAGGCGCTGCAAGGTGTCCAGCTGGATCAGCGGCACGTCGCCGTAGAGGATCAGCACCTGGTCTGCACTGAGGAACGGTAGGGCCTGGGCCACCGCATGGCCCGTACCGAGCTGTTCGGCCTGGAGCACGAAATTCAGGTCGTCGGCGGCCATCCGCTCACGCACCAGATCCGCGCCGTGGCCGATCACCACGTGGATCCGTTCCGGCTGCAACTGGCGCGCGCAGTCGATGACGTGGCCGAGCATCGGCTTGCCGGCAATGGGATGGAGGACCTTGGGCAGGGCCGAACGCATGCGGGTGCCCTGGCCGGCGGCGAGAATCACGATTTCAAGGGACATGGACTGGACTACCGTTCCTGGTGGTCACAGGCAAAACCTGTGAGTGAAGATGCAAAACGAAAAAAGGGTAGCCCACAGGCTACCCTTTTCCCTGACACCGCTAGAAGTACCGGCTGGAAATCAGCCGCCGAACTTCTTGCGCAGTTGCTGGACGGTGCGCAGCTGGGCTGCGGCTTCGGCCAGACGCGCGGCAGCGGCGCTGTAGTCGAACTCGGCGCCCTTGCCCTGCAGCGCCTTTTCGGCAGCCTTCAGGGCTTCCTGGGCGGCCGCTTCGTCGAGGTCGCCGGCACGAACCACGGTGTCGGCGAGGACCTTGACCATGTTCGGCTGGACTTCGAGGAAACCGCCGGAGATGTAGTACACCTCCTGCTCGCCGCCCTGCTTGACCAGGCGGATGGGGCCCGGTTTCAGGTCGGTGATCAGCGGCGCGTGGCCCGGGGCGATACCCAGGTCACCCAGAGCGCCGTGCGCGATAACCATCTCGACCAGGCCGGAGAAGATCTCCGCCTCGGCGCTGACGATGTCGCAATGGACTGTTATGGCCATACGCTTGCCTCACATGAGCGCCCGTCGCCGGGCGCACAGGATTACAGTTTTTTGGCTTTCTCGACCGCTTCTTCGATACCGCCGACCATGTAGAACGCCTGCTCCGGCAGGTGATCGTAGTCGCCGTTGAGAATGCCCTTGAAGCCAGCGATGGTGTCCTTCAGGGAAACGTACTTGCCCGGCGAACCGGTGAAGACTTCCGCTACGAAGAACGGCTGGGACAGGAAGCGCTGGATCTTACGAGCGCGCGCCACCAGCAGCTTGTCGGCTTCGGACAGTTCGTCCATGCCCAGGATCGCGATGATGTCCTTCAGCTCCTTGTAGCGCTGCAGAACATACTGGACGCCGCGAGCGGTGTCGTAGTGATCCTGGCCGATCACCAGCGGATCGAGCTGGCGAGAGGTGGAGTCCAGCGGGTCGACCGCGGGGTAGATACCCAGCGAGGCGATGTCACGGGACAGTACGACGGTCGCGTCCAGGTGGGCGAAGGTGGTCGCCGGGGACGGGTCGGTGAGGTCGTCCGCGGGAACGTATACGGCCTGGATCGAGGTGATCGAGCCTTTCTTGGTGGAGGTGATGCGCTCCTGCAGAACGCCCATCTCTTCGGCCAGGGTCGGCTGATAGCCCACCGCGGACGGCATACGGCCCAGCAGTGCGGATACTTCGGTACCGGCGAGGGTGTAACGGTAGATGTTGTCGATGAACAACAGAACGTCACGGCCTTCGTCACGGAACTTCTCGGCCATGGTCAGGCCGGTCAGTGCGACGCGCAGACGGTTGCCCGGCGGCTCGTTCATCTGGCCGTATACCAGGGCTACCTTGTCCAGTACGTTGGAGTCCTTCATCTCGTGGTAGAAGTCGTTACCCTCACGAGTACGCTCGCCCACACCCGCGAACACGGAATAACCGCTGTGCTCGATGGCGATGTTACGGATCAGTTCCATCATGTTGACGGTCTTGCCCACGCCGGCGCCGCCGAACAGGCCTACCTTGCCGCCCTTGGCGAACGGGCAGACCAGGTCGATCACCTTGATGCCGGTTTCCAGCAGCTCGTTGCCGCCAGCCTGGTCGGCATAGGACGGAGCTTCGCGGTGGATGCCCCAGCGCTCTTCTTCGCCGATGGGACCGGCTTCGTCGATCGGGTTGCCCAGTACGTCCATGATCCGGCCCAGGGTCGCTTTACCGACCGGCACGGAGATGGCAGCACCAGTGCTGTCCACGTTCAGGCCACGCTTGAGGCCTTCGGTGGAACCCATCGCAATGGAACGAACCACGCCGTCGCCCAGCTGCTGCTGGACTTCCAGGGTGGTTTCAACGCCCTGAACCTTCAGGGCTTCATAGATGCTCGGCACGGCATCGCGCGGGAATTCCACGTCGATCACGGCGCCGATGATTTGAACGATACGTCCGCTACTCATGTCTGGTTCCTCTGAATTTTGAACCTGTTCTTACACCGCGGCAGCGCCGCCGACGATTTCCGAGATTTCCTGGGTGATCGCCGCCTGACGCGCCTTGTTGTAGATCAGCTGCAAATCGCTGATCAGCTCGCCGGCGTTGTCGGTAGCGTTCTTCATTGCAATCATCCGGGCCGCCTGCTCACAGGCGTTGTTCTCAACCACGGCCTGGTACACCTGGGATTCCACGTAACGCACCAGCAGCCCGTCGAGGAGCGACTTGGCGTCGGGTTCGTAGAGATAGTCCCAGTGGTGCTTCAGCTCCTGATCGTCATCGGCCACCAGCGGAATCAGCTGTTCCACGGTCGGCTTCTGGGTCATGGTGTTGACGAACTTGTTGGAGACCACGAACAGGCGATCGATACGGCCTTCGAGGTATGCGTCGAGCATCACCTTGACACTGCCGATCAGGTCGTTGATCGAAGGCTCTTCGCCGAGGTGGCTGATAGCTGCCACGACGTTGCCGCCGAAACTGCGGAAGAACGAAGCGCCCTTGCTACCGATCACGCAAAGGTCGATTTCCGCCCCTTGCTCGCGGTAGCCGCTCATGTCCTTGACGAGGGACTTGAACAGGTTGATGTTCAGACCGCCGCACAGACCACGGTCACTGCTCACCACGATGTAGCCGACGCGCTTGACTTCACGCTCGACCATGAACGGGTGACGGTATTCCGGGTTGGCGTTGGCCAGATGGCCGATCACCTGGCGAATACGCTCCGCGTAGGGACGGCCGGCCGCCATGCGCATTTGTGCCTTGCGCATCTTGCTCACCGCCACTTTTTCCATGGCATTGGTGATCTTTTGCGTGCTTTTGATGCTCGCAATCTTGCTGCGAATCTCTTTTGCGCCTGCCATTTGACACCTATCGGGTTAGCAGGCGGGAGCCTCGCGGCTCCCGCTGCGGCTTACCAGGTTTGGGTGGCCTTGAACTTCTCGATGCCGGCCTTGATGCCCGCGTCGATTTCGTCGTTGAAGTCACCTTTCTCGTTGATCTTCGCCAGCAGAGCGGCATGCTCGCGCTGGAAGTAGGAGATCAACGCCTGCTCGAAGCTACCGACCTTGGCGATTTCGACGTCCTGCAGGAAGCCACGCTCGGCGGCATACAGGGACAGCGACATCTCGGCGATCGACATCGGCGCGTACTGCTTCTGCTTCATCAGCTCGGTAACGCGCTGACCATGCTCCAGCTGCTTGCGGGTCGCTTCGTCCAGGTCCGAGGCGAACTGGGCGAAGGCCGCCAGTTCACGGTACTGGGCCAGAGCGGTACGGATGCCGCCGGACAGCTTCTTGATGATCTTGGTCTGGGCCGCGCCACCTACGCGGGATACCGAGATACCGGCGTTGACGGCCGGACGGATACCCGAGTTGAACATGGCGGATTCCAGGAAGATCTGGCCGTCGGTGATCGAGATCACGTTGGTCGGAACGAACGCGGAAACGTCGCCGGCCTGGGTCTCGATGATCGGCAGCGCGGTCAGCGAGCCGGTCTTGCCGGTCACGGCACCGTTGGTGAACTTCTCGACATACTCTTCGGAAACGCGGGAAGCGCGCTCCAGCAGACGGCTGTGGAGATAGAACACGTCGCCCGGGTAGGCTTCGCGGCCCGGCGGACGGCGCAGCAGCAGGGAGATCTGGCGATAAGCCACGGCCTGCTTGGACAGGTCGTCGTAGACGATCAGGGCGTCTTCACCGCGATCGCGGAAGTATTCGCCCATGGTGCAACCGGAGTACGGCGCCAGGTATTGCAGGGCGGCGGACTCGGAAGCGCTGGCGGCGACCACGATGGTGTTGGCCAGGGCACCGTTCTCTTCCAGCTTGCGTACGACGTTGGCGATAGTGGACTGCTTCTGGCCGATGGCCACGTAGACGCACTTAATACCGCTGTCTTTCTGGTTGATGATGGCGTCGACCGCGAGGGCGGTCTTGCCGATCTGGCGGTCGCCGATGATCAGCTCGCGCTGGCCACGGCCTACCGGGATCATGGCGTCGACCGACTTGTAGCCGGTCTGTACCGGCTGGTCTACCGACTTACGCCAGATCACGCCCGGAGCGACCTTCTCGACCGCGTCGGTGGCCTTGGCGTCGATCGGACCCTTGCCGTCGATCGGATTGCCCAGTGCGTCGACTACGCGACCCAGCAGTTCCGGACCGACCGGAACCTCCAGGATGCGCCCGGTGCACTTGGCGTTCATGCCTTCGGCGAGGCCCTGGTATTCACCCAGGACCACGGCACCCACGGAATCCTGCTCCAGGTTCAGCGCCATACCGTAGACGCCGCCCGGGAACTCGATCATCTCGCCGTACATGACGTCGGCCAGACCGTAGATGCGCACGATACCGTCGGACACGCTGACGATGGTGCCTTCGTTTCGTGCTTGGGAGGCGACGTCGAGTTTCTCGATGCGCCCCTTGATGATTTCACTAATTTCGGAAGGATTGAGTTGCTGCATGCCGCTGCCCCTTCAAACTCAAGATTTCAACGCTTCGGCCAGTTTCGCGAGCTTGCCGCGCACCGAGCCATCGATTACCAAGTCACCGGCGCGAATGATCACGCCGCCGATCAGGCTCGCGTCTTCCGACGCATGTAGCCGCACTTCGCGACTGAGCCGGGCGCTGAGAGCCTTGGCGAGTTTGTCCTGCTGTTCTTTGCTCAAGGTGAAGGCACTGGTGACTTCTACCTCGACCGACTTTTCCTGCTCGGCCTTCAACTGCTCGTACATCTCAGCGATGGTCGGCAGCAGTTCGAGCCGCTTGTTCTCAGCCACAGTCCGGACGAAGTTCTGGGCTGGTGCATTCAGCTTGTCGCCGCACACATCGATCAGGCTCTGGGCCTTGGCCGAAGAGGTCAGCTGAGGCTCTTTGAGCAGCTGGCGCACGGTGTCGTCCTGCGACACTGCGGCCAGCACACCCAGCGCAGCCGACCAATCGGCCAGTTGCTGATGAGCCTGGGCGTACTCGAAAGCCGCCTTTGCGTAGGGACGAGCCAACGTGGTCAGTTCTGCCATAGCGCCCTCGCTTAGATCTCGGCTGCCAGTTTGGAAACCAGCTGCTCGTGCGCGTTTGCGTCGATCGAAGCACCCAGGATCTTCTCTGCGCCGGTGACGGCCAGGGCACCCACTTGGGCACGCAGGGCGTCCTTGACGCTGTTCAGTTCCTGTTCGATTTCCGCTTGGGCCTGGGCCTTCAGGCGTTCGCCTTCGGTACGGGCCTGGTCGCGGGCTTCATCGACGATCTGGTTAGCGCGTTTCTTCGCCTGTTCGACGATTTCGGCTGCCTGAGCCTTGGCTTCGCGCAGTTGCTGGCCCGCTTTCTCATGAGCCAGCTCCAGATCACGAGCCGCGCGGTTGGCAGCGTCCAGGCCGTCAGCGATCTTCTTCTGACGCTCTTGCAGAGCCGCGATGACCGGAGGCCACACGAACTTCATGCAGAACAGCACAAAGATGAAGAACGCAACGGACTGGCCAATCAGGGTTGCATTAATGTTCACGCCAACACCTCGCTCGTTCGTTGTCCGTCAAACACTCAAATCGAATGATTCGAGTGATTAGCCGGCGATTTGACCAACGAAGGGATTCGCGAAGGTGAAGAACAGGGCGATACCCACACCGATCATGGTCACGGCGTCCAGCAGGCCGGCGACGATGAACATTTTCACCTGCAGCATCGGAACCATTTCAGGCTGACGAGCTGCGCCTTCCAGGAACTTGCCACCCAGCAGACCGAAACCGATGGCGGTACCCAGGGCACCCAGGCCAATCAGCAGAGCAACGGCGATAGCAGTCAGTCCAACTACAGTTTCCATTTTTCCTCCCGACTTTTTGTCGTGTTGGTTAAAGGTTGAAGCGAATCGATTAATGGTTGTCTTCGTGCGCCATCGACAGGTAGACGATGGTCAGCATCATGAAGATGAAGGCCTGCAGGGTGATGATCAGGATGTGGAACACAGCCCACGCCCAGTTCAGGGCTACGCCCAGGGCACTCAGCAGGAACATTCCGCTACCGAACATGACGGCGATCAGAATGAAGATCAGTTCGCCGGCATACATGTTGCCGAACAGACGCAGCGCCAGCGAAACCGGCTTGGCGATCAGGGTCACGAACTCGAGCAGGAAGTTCACCGGAATCAGCAGGATCTGAACGACGATGTTCTTGCTGCTGAAGGGGTGCAGGGTCAGTTCACCGAGGAAGCCGCCGATGCCCTTGACCTTGATGCTGTAAAAGACGATCAGGGCGAACACCGAGATCGACAGGCCGAGGGTGGCGTTCGGGTCGGTGGTGGCCACCGCGCGGAAGAACAGGTGCTCGTCGCCGGTGATCTTCGCGGCCAGCATCGGCAGGTAGTCCACCGGTACCAGGTCGATCAGGTTGAGCAGGAAGATCCAGACGAACACGGTCAGGGCCAGGGGCGCGATCAACGGGTTACGCCCGTGGAAGGTGTCCTTGACGCTGGTGTCGACGAACTCGACCATCACCTCGACGAAGTTCTGCAGTCCACCCGGCTGGCCGCTGGTGGCCTTCTTGGCCGCCAGGCGGAAGATGAACAGGAACACCACGCCGAGCAGTACCGACCAGCCCAGGGTGTCTACGTGGAATGCCCAGAAGCCCATTTCCTTGGCTTGCTCGGCGGTGTGGGCGAACCCCCAATCACCATTAGGCAGACGCCCGAAGGTCAGGTTCTGCAAGTGGTGCTGGATGTAACCCGAAGCGGTTTCTGCTGCCATGTTTGCCTCAATCGCTCTAAGGTCTTGTAAATGTTTTTCCCATCAGCAGGGGTGCGCACCAGCTGACCATCAGGGTCAGCAGATAGACACCGAACAGAGCCGGCGCCATCAGTGGCTTCACGCCTGCGAACGTCAGTGCGAAGAGCACCGCCGTCAGAATCAGTTTCCCGGCTTCGCCCGCATAGAAAGAGCGAACGATTTCCCGGGCAGCCCGCGCTCCGCTGAAACGGAACGCCTTGTAGGCGAAATAACAATTCGGCAACCAGGCGATCATCCCTCCCAGCAGTCCGGAATATCCGGCTACCGGTCCCCAAGAAATCCACAGGGAGATCGCAGCAACAAGCACTACTACCAGTTGGACGAGCAGCAATCTGAATGCCGGCAGGCGACTTGGCATGCGGGACTCCATCGCGCTCTCAGTCTTCTGGTGTCGGCACTGCCAAATCAACGACTTGGCATAAAAAGTGCCCACAAAATAGCGCGCAGAGTATAGGGGGGGAGTCCCCCCTGTTCAACTGGCTGGTAGTGATTTCCGACTACCCGCTACAACCCAAAGTGTGTCAACGGATGTGGGCGAGAACGCCCTGCAGTTCATCCAGGGAGCTGTAGCGGATGACCAACTGTCCCTTGCCCTTCTGACCATGCCGGATCTGCACCGAAGCGCCCAGGCGCTCGGCCAGGCGCTGTTCCAGGCGGGCGATGTCCGGGTCGCTCTTGACCGGTCCCGCAGGCTTGCCCGGGGCATGCGTCCACTGCCGAACCAGGGCTTCGGTCTGACGTACGGTCAGCCCATGTGCGACAACATGTCGCGCCCCTTCCACCTGCCGTTCTGCCGGCAGACCGAGGAGCGCACGGGCGTGGCCCATCTCCAGGTCGCCATGGGAAAGCAGGGTCTTGATCTCTTCCGGCAGGCCGATCAGGCGCAGCAGGTTGGTAATGGTCGCGCGCGACTTGCCGACCGCTTCCGCGACCTGCTGCTGGGTCAGCTGGAACTCCTGCTGCAAGCGCTGCAGGGCAGCGGCTTCCTCGATCGGGTTGAGGTCCTCGCGCTGGATGTTCTCGATCAGCGCCATGGCGATGGCCGCTTCGTCCGGCACGTCGCGCACCAGCGCCGGGATCTTTTCCAGTCCGGCCTGCTGGCTGGCCCGCCAGCGCCGCTCGCCGGCGATGATCTCGTAGCGGCCATTGGCGATCGGCCGCACCACGATGGGCTGCATCACGCCCTGGGCCTTGATCGACTGCGCCAGTTCCTCCAGCGCCTGAGGGTCCATGTCGCGACGCGGCTGGTACTTGCCGCGCTGCATCAGGTCGAGGGGGATCTGCTGCAGCTCGCGGCGGTCGGCCTGTACGGCTTCTTCCTGCAGTTTGGCGGGACTCGAGCCGCCCAGCAGGGCATCGAGCCCGCGTCCCAGTCCACGTTTCTTGGCTGCCATGCGGGTTCCTTATGCGGTTGCGGCGCGGCCTTTGGCGCGCTGGCGGCGGACCAGCTCGCCGGCCAGCGCCAGGTAGGCGATGGCGCCGCGGGATTGCTTGTCGTAAACCAGCGCCGGCATGCCGAAGCTGGGGGCTTCGGCGAGGCGCACGTTACGCGGGATGACGGTGCTGTAGAGGGTGTCGCCGAAATGCTCCTGCAACTGCGCGGAGACATCGTTGGTCAGGCTGATGCGCGGATCGTACATGGTCCGCAACAGGCCCTCGATCTTCAGCGTCGGGTTGAGCAACTGGCCGATGCGCTGGATGCTGTTCATCAGGTCGGTCAGCCCCTCCAGCGCGTAGTACTCGCACTGCATGGGGATGATCACGCCGTCGGCGGCGGTCAGCGCGTTGACGGTGAGCATCGACAGCGACGGCGGGCAGTCGATGAGGATGTAGTCGTAGTTCTCGCGGATCGGCGCCAGCGCGTTGCGCAGGCGATTTTCCTTCATGTCCATTTCCAGCAGCACCACTTCCGCGGCGGTCAGGTCGCGGTTGGCCGGCAACAACTGGTAGCCGCCGTGTTCGGAGAACTGCATGGCCTCGGCGAGGTTGCACTCGCCGGTGAGCACGTCGTAGATGGAGTGCTCCAGGTTGTGCTTGTCGATGCCGCTGCCGGTGGTGGCGTTGCCCTGGGGATCCAGGTCCAGCAGGAGGACGCGGCGCTTGGTCGCCACGAGGGAGGCCGCGAGGTTGATACAGGTCGTGGTCTTGCCGACACCGCCTTTCTGGTTGGCGATCGCGAATACCTTAGCCATGGTTATCCCTGTTCCCCCTCATGCTGTGCGCCGCAGTATCAGCAGATGCCGCTGACCTTGGCAACCGGGTACCGCCAGCGCGTGCTCGGCTTCGACCCGGAAATCCTCCGGGAGTGCCGCCAGCTCTTCGTTCGGATGCACGCCCTTCATCGCCAGCCAGCGGGTTTCCTGGCCACCGAGGTGGCGGGTCCAGTTGGCGAAGTCCTCCAGGCTGCTGAAAGCGCGGGAAACGATGCCATCGAAGGGGCTCTCGGGACGGAAGGCTTCCACCCGGCTGTGCACGACTTCGAGGTTGGCCAGCTTCAGCTCGAGCTTCACCTGGGTCAGGAAGCGGGTTTTCTTGCCGTTGCTGTCGAGCAGGGTCAGGCGCTTTTCCGGGAACAGGATGGCCAGCGGCACGCCGGGCATGCCGCCGCCGCTGCCGACATCCAGCCAGTTATCCCCAGCCTCGGCGTAAGGCACGATGCTCAGGCTGTCGAGCAGGTGGCGCGAAACCATCTCGTCCGGGTCGCGTACGGCGGTCAGGTTGTAGGCCTTGTTCCATTTGATCAGCAGGGCCAAGTAGGCCAGCAGCTGGCGTTGCTTGTCGGCGTCGAGGGCGACGCCTAGCTCGTCAGCACCGCGCGCGAGTTCGTCGGCGTGGTGTTGGGTTACCGCAGACATCAAGCGCTCTGCTCCAGTTGGCGGCCAGAGGCACGCTTCTTCAGGTGGATCAACAACAGCGAAATCGCAGCCGGCGTGACGCCGGGGATTCGCGAAGCCTGTCCGAGGGTTTCCGGACGGGCCTGGTTCAGCTTGTTCTGGATTTCCTTCGACAGGCCGGAAATCCCCAGGTAATCGATATCCACAGGCAGGCGGGTATCTTCGCTGGCGCGCAGCCGGGCGATTTCCTCCTGCTGGCGGTCGATGTAGCCGGCGTACTTGGTGCGAATCTCCACCTGCTCGGCCACCTGGGGGTTATCCACAGCGTCGCCGGTGATCTCCACCAGGCCGGCGTAATCGATCTCGGGGCGGCTCAGCAGGTTGAGCAGGTTGTATTCATGGGTCAGCGGCGTACCGAAGCGCTCGGCGATGGCGTCGCCCTGCGGGGTATTCGGCCGCACCCAGGTGCTCTTCAGCCGCTGTTCCTCGCGTTCGATACCTTCGCGCTTGGCTTCGAAGGCAGCCCAGCGCCGATCGTCGACAAGGCCCAGCTCGCGTCCCTTCTCGGTGAGACGCAGGTCGGCGTTGTCCTCGCGGAGGATCAGGCGGTATTCCGCCCGCGAGGTGAACATGCGGTACGGCTCCTGGGTGCCGAGCGTGATCAGGTCGTCCACCAGCACGCCGATGTAGGCCTCGTCGCGGCGCGGGCACCAGCTGTCCTTGCCTTGCGAACGCAACGCAGCATTGGCGCCGGCCAGCAGGCCCTGGGCGCCAGCTTCCTCGTAGCCGGTGGTGCCGTTGATCTGGCCGGCGAAGAACAGGCCGCCGATGACCTTGGTCTCCAGGCTGTACCTGAGATCGCGAGGATCGAAGAAGTCGTACTCGATCGCATAGCCCGGCCGCACGATGTGGGCGTTTTCCATGCCACGGATGGAACGCACGATCTGCAGTTGCACGTCGAACGGCAGGGACGTGGAAATGCCGTTGGGATACAGCTCGTGGGTCGTCAGGCCTTCCGGCTCGAGGAAGACCTGGTGGCTTTCCTTGTCGGCGAAGCGATGGATCTTGTCTTCGATCGAAGGGCAGTAGCGCGGGCCGATGCCTTCGATCACACCGGAATACATCGGCGAACGATCGAGATTGGCGGCGATGATCTCGTGGGTCCGGGCGTTGGTATGGGTGATCCAGCAACTGACCTGCTCGGGATGCTGTTCCTTCGAACCGAGGAAGGACATCACCGGGATCGGCGTGTCGCCCGGCTGCTCGGTCATCACCGAGAAGTCCACACTGCGCCCGTCGATCCGCGGCGGCGTACCGGTCTTCAGCCGGCCGACCCGCAGCGGCAATTCACGCAGACGACGCGCCAGTGCGATGGACGGCGGGTCGCCGGCGCGTCCGCCGGAGTAGTTCTCCAGGCCGATGTGGATAAGTCCGCCGAGGAAGGTGCCGGTAGTCAGGACCACGTTGTCGGCATGGAAGCGCAGTCCCATCTGGGTCACTACGCCGCGGACCTGATCCTGCTCGACGATCAGGTCGTCGCAGGCCTGCTGGAATATCCACAGGTTCGGCTGGTTTTCCAGTGTATGGCGGATAGCGGCCTTATAGAGCACGCGATCGGCTTGTGCACGAGTGGCGCGCACTGCCGGCCCCTTGCGGCTGTTAAGGATGCGGAACTGGATACCGCCCTTGTCGGTGGCTTCGGCCATGGCGCCGCCAAGGGCGTCGATTTCCTTGACCAGATGGCTCTTGCCGATGCCGCCGATGGCGGGGTTGCAGCTCATCTGCCCCAGGGTTTCCACATTGTGGGTCAACAGCAGGGTTTTCACACCCATGCGCGCAGCCGCGAGTGCGGCTTCGGTGCCTGCATGGCCACCGCCGATCACGATTACGTCAAAACGGGTAGGGAAATCCACCACGCACCTCGGCCTGTTCAGAAGCAGGAATTCAGGAAAGCCGGACAGTATAAGGATTTAGCGAACCTGAATGAAGACTCCTGGACAAAAAATAGCCAATCCAGATCGAGGGAGCAAAACGGCTCGGCGGGCTTACAAAAAATAAAAGGAAAGGAATGTTTATATCTTTTTAGAACTTGTGTTTATTACTTAGCAGCGGCTTTTCTGTTGATAAGTACTTCGAGCCCAGTAAAGACATAGCCTGTAGCGAATGATAAGGCTGTCCCAAACCCTATCTGGGCCCTGTTGATAAGCGTTTTTTAGCTGTGGATGGAATGGCTCGTTATCAACATGTGGAGTTATGCACAGAGCTTCGGCGGGTTTATCTACCCTCCTGTCCCTGGGGTTTTCCACAGGTTTCAGGCGAGCGTATCCGGGCCGCGGCAGGACCGCAGCCAGGTAGGAAGAAGGAGATGGAAAGGCGTGGGAAAGGCTCAGTCGTTGCCGCTTTCCAGCGTATCGATAGATGACGACAGGCGCTCGAAGCGGCGCTTGGCGGAGACCTGGAAATCCCGCTCGGAGCCCTCGTTAGCGGGTTTGCGCAGCGGTAGCCGAGCACTGAGCCCGCTAGTGCGGTCGTAACTGATCATCTGTCCGGCCTGGCATTCGCCGCCGAGCCACACCGCCAGGTTGGCTACGATCTCCATGCTGTAGTGTCCGAGTGCTCGCCGTGGGACGCCTTGGGAGCCGAAGGCGAGGGCCCCGCCTGGCCGGTATCGACGGAGTCCAGGGTCTGCAACAGCTCTTTTCGCAGAATCTCTTCCAGGCTTGTGGATAAACCGCTTACCGGGTTGACTTGCGTGCACGGAACGTCCCGGCGCGTGGCGATAGCGCCAGGCGAGACAACGGGATAGATACGCCGTTCGAGAGGGGCGAGCAGATAGAGATTGACCACAGCGCAGCGCCTTCGCGGACGCCGGATCGGAGCGCGGTGCCTGTGCATAAACCTCTCCCAGGTGGATATCCATCCCATGCAGACCGACATCGGCGCAGATGGTTTTCTCGGGGACGAAGCGGCGCGCCGGCAATCCATGCCTGCGTGGTTGAGTGCCGGCGGCAAGGGCACAGTGAAAGGAAAGTACGCAGAACCGGAGCGAACCTTGCCCTGGTTATCCACAACTCGGCGTGGGCCGAGCCCCATTACTTGCCGATGCAGAAACTCGAGAAGATGCGACCCAGCAGGTCGTCGGGGGTGAATGCGCCGGTGATTTCGCCCAGGTGCTGCTGGGCCTGGCGCAGATCCTCGGCCAGCAGTTCGCCGGCGCCATTGTGGATAAGTTGGCTGTGGCCATGCTCCAGCGCCTGCCCTGCCAGGCGTAGCGCTTCCAAGTGGCGCCGGCGGGCGCTGAAACCGCTTTCCGCGGTCTGTTCGAAGCCCATGCAGGCCTTCAGGTGTTCGCGCAGCAGCTCCAGGCCGGCGCCGGTGCGCGCCGAGAGGGTGATCGTGACGTGGCCGTCCGCGCTTTCCTCGAGGCCAATGGACTCTGTGGACAAATCCGCCTTGTTGCGGATCAGGGTGACCTTGCCCGGTTCCGGTCGCTGGTCGAGAAACTCCGGCCATAGGGAAAACGGGTCCGCTGCTTCCGGGGCGGTGGCGTCCACCACCAGCAGCACGCGATCGGCTTCGCCGATGGCTTTCAGCGCACGTTCCACGCCGATCTTTTCCACATGGTCCTCGGTATCCCGCAGGCCTGCGGTGTCCACCACATGCAGGGGCATGCCATCGATGTGGATATGTTCGCGCAGTACATCGCGGGTGGTGCCGGCTATGTCCGTGACGATGGCCGCCTCGCGACCGGCCAGGGCATTCAGCAGGCTGGACTTGCCGGCATTCGGTCGTCCGGCGATGACCACGGTCATGCCGTCGCGCAGCAGGGCGCCTTGGGAAGCTTCGCGCTGCACTGTGGATAATTCTGTGCGTACTTTTTCCAGAAGCCCCAGTACATGGCCATCGGCGAGGAAGTCGATTTCTTCCTCGGGGAAGTCGATGGCGGCTTCGACATAGATGCGCAGGGAAATCAGTTGCTCGGTCAATGCATGTACCCGGCGTGAGAATTCGCCTTGCAGGGAACGTAATGCATTGCGCGCGGCCTGCTCCGAGCTGGCCTCGATCAGATCGGCGATGGCTTCGGCCTGGGCCAGGTCGAGCTTGTCGTTGAGGAACGCGCGCTCGCTGAACTCGCCCGGTCGCGCCTGGCGGGCGCCCAGTTCCAGACAACGCTGCACCAGCAGGTCGAGTACCACGGGGCCGCCGTGCCCCTGCAGTTCGAGTACGTCTTCGCCGGTGAACGAGTTCGGGCCGGGGAAATACAGTGACAGGCCTTCGTCGATCACCTGCCCACCGGCATCGAGGAACGGTCCGTAATGCGCATGCCGGGCTTTCAGCTGGCGTCCGCTCACGGCCACGGCCATCTGTCCGGCGAGAGGTCCGGAGACGCGGACGATTCCCACGCCGCCGCGGCCCTGGGCGGTAGCGATCGCGACGATGGTTTCGGTGGCGGCTTGCATGTGGATATCTCCGGATAGCAAGACGCCCCTCGAGGGGGCGTCTTGTTGTGGACAGTTTTCGCGATAGACGTCAGGCGGTCTTCGCGGCTGCCTCGATCTTGCGGGTAATGTACCACTGCTGTGCGATCGACAGGCAGTTGTTGACTACCCAGTACAGCACCAGACCGGCTGGGAACCAGAGGAAGAAGAAGGTGAAGATGATCGGCATCAGTTTCATCACCTTGGCCTGCATCGGGTCCGGCGGGGTCGGGTTGAGCATCTGCTGGATCAGCATGGTGCCGCCCATGACGATCGGCAGGATGAAGAACGGATCCTTCACCGACAGGTCGGTGATCCAGCCGAGCCACGGCGCCTGGCGCATTTCCACGCTTTCCAGGAGTACCCAGTAGAGGGAGAGGAAGACCGGCATCTGGACCAGGATCGGCAGGCAGCCGCCCAGCGGATTGATCTTCTCCTTCTTGTACAGCTCCATCATCGCCTGGGACATCTTCTGCCGATCGTCGCCGTGCTGTTCCTTGATCGCCTGCATCTTCGGCGACACCGCGCGCATGCGCGCCATCGAACGGTAGCTGGCGGCGGACAACGGGAAGAAGGCCAGCTTGATCAGGACGGTCAGGGCGATGATCGACCAGCCCCAGTTGCCGATCAGGCTGTGGATATGTTGCAGCAGCCAGAAGATCGGCTGGGCGATGAACCAGAGGAAACCGTAGTCGACGGTCAGTTCCAGGCCCGGGGAGAGTTCCTTCAGGTGCTTCTGGAGTTTCGGGCCGGCATACAGGGTCAGGTCGGTTTCCACCTTGCTACCCGCCGGAACGCTCAGGGTCGGGCCGGTGAAACCGACGATGTAGTTGCCCTGGCCGTCCTTGCGGGTCATGACCTGGTGCTGCTCGCCCTTGGTCGGAACCCAGGCGGTCACGAAGTAGTGTTGCAGCCAGGCGACCCAGCCACCCTGCACGGACTCCTTGAACTGTTCCTTGTCCATGTCCTTGGTGGAAATCTTCTTGTACGGCGAATCCGGGGTCCAGACCGCGGCGCCGAGGTAGGTGGACACCCCGGTGGCGGTGGTCGAGGACGGGTCGGCGCTGCCGTCGCGCTTGAGCTGGGCGAACAGGTTGCCGCTCCAGGTCTTGCCGCTCTGGTTGTCGATCAGGTAGCTGACGCCGACCTGATAGGCGTTTTCATTGATGCACTCGATCTTCTTCTGGGCCTTTTCCTTGTCCGAGCAATCGGCTTTCAGGCCACGGTGGAAGGTGAAGCGCTTGATGTAGTTGACACCGTCGTGGCTGAAGCTCAGGTCCACGACCAGTTCGTTCTGGCCGTCGGCCAACTGGTAGCTGCTCTGCGCACTGCGGAACAGTGGGCGGCCGGCGCTGCTGGCGTCCGGGCCGTCGGCACCGGTGAGACCGCTCTGCGCCAGGTAGGTACGTTCGCGACCGTTGTCGAAGAGCGGGAACGGCACGTCCGGACGGTCCAGGCGGCGCGGATACTGCAACAGGCCGAGCTGGACGATATCGCCGCCACGGGGATCGATGGCCAGGTCGAGGACGTCGGTCTTCACCTGGATCAGCTTGTCGCTGACCGCAACCGGCTTGTCGGCGGCTTCGCTGCCGGCCGCGCTGCTCTGGGCAGTGGGAACGTCACTGCTGGTGCCCGAGGCGGACGGAGTGTCCGGCAGGCCTTGCGTGGTGTTCATCGAAGCGCTGGCGGCGGGCAGCTCAGGCTGACCGTAATCCTTGTTCCACTGGAGAACCAGCAGGTAGGACACGACTGCAAGGGCGACGATGAGAATCGAGCGTTGAATGTCCATGGTTACTCGGCCATCGAGAAAGGGCGGTGCTTGAAGGAAACTGACAGTAGCAGATCGCGGCTACGGGATTGCCAGTGATGGAGCCGAGTGGAGGAAACCGCACTCGGGCGACCATTGCGTCGCGGGCCATGCTGCGCGATAGCCTCGTACGCTAGGGAAGTACAACTTGGCTGGGAACGACGGTGCCGGGTCATCGAAGGGGGGATGACACTACAGGGATCGGGATGCGCGGGCATCGACCTATGCATGAGTACCGTCGGCCACGCCAGGGGCGTCAGCAGGGCTTTCCGTGCGAGGTCGATTGCGCAACAGGCGTTTCCAGAGCTTGCCGAACTGCTGGTGCAGCTCCGGATTTTCCAGTTCGCCCAGGCCTTTGCGCGCGATCACCACGATATCCCAGCCAGCCAGGGTTTCCTGG
Source organism: Pseudomonas sp. 20-5 (assembly GCF_056782835.1). Lineage (NCBI taxonomy): Bacteria > Pseudomonadati > Pseudomonadota > Gammaproteobacteria > Pseudomonadales > Pseudomonadaceae > Pseudomonas > Pseudomonas sp. 20-5. The sequence goes on from NZ_CM165584.1 coordinate 6,335,013, forward strand.
TTATGGCGGAACGATTCGCGGATCAGGCGTTTGAGGCGATTGCGCTGGACGGCGAGCTTGACGTTCTTCTTGCCGATCACCAGGCCCAGGCGGGGGTGATCGAGACCGTTCTCGCGCGCCAGCAGCAGGACGTGCTTGCCGGGGACCTTGCCGGTCGGAGAGTCGAAGACTGCGCTGAATTGCCGGGCTGTCAGTAGACGCTTGTCCCGGTCGAAGTCCCGACTCACCACCCGTACCGGATAAATCAGACGGTCAGACGCTTACGGCCTTTGGCGCGACGACGCGACAGAACCTGACGGCCGTTCTTGGTGGCCATACGGGCGCGGAAACCGTGGACGCGAGCGCGCTTGAGGGTGCTGGGTTGGAAAGTACGTTTCATGATTCGGTACCTGGGTTGACGACTTGAGGTCGCAGTGACCCCGTTTAAAGAGACCGGCGATTCTAGTGAAATCGAACGGGCAGGTCAATTTCCAACCAGCGATGACGTAATAGATAGATACAAGGAAGTCATTTTTCTTTTAAAGGATAGAAACGGTTAATGCTCTTGGGACGGCGCTTTTCTGTGCATAACTCGATGAAGCCCAGCAATTGCGTGTTTCTCCGGCAGGCAAAAGGTTGTCGAGAACCGGTGTCGAGGCTGTTTCCTTCCTGAGCGAAGCCTGGGGATGAACGAGATGGTTATCCACAGCGGTTTTTTCCACACGGCTGTGCGCAGGGATGTACCCCCTTCAAAGCAAGGGTTATCCACAAAGTCCAGGACGACCGTCCGTCGGCCTGCCTGCTTTTATTAAGGTCTTGATTTGCTTGGGGCCTCAGCGCATCGGCATGTGGATAAGTCCGGCCCGTCCGGCTACAATAGGCGCTTATTTCG